>NZ_JAVXAO010000003.1:0-333239 GCF_036660475.1 Clostridium sp.
ACCTATAAACTAGACACTTTTTTTATATGTGTCCGGTCTATAGGTACCATTTTATATAGTAATCTAAAGATAGCATTTTTTTTAATTTTCAGTGTTATATTTTTCTAATGCCTTTGCCAATTGATCTGGACATGATGTTGGCTTAGAACCGCAAGTAATTCCTTTGAGTCTAGATATAGCTTCATTTATACTCATACCTT
Organism: Clostridium sp.; assembly: GCF_036660475.1. Classification (GTDB taxonomy): domain Bacteria; phylum Bacillota; class Clostridia; order Clostridiales; family Clostridiaceae; genus Clostridium_J. Next base: position 201 of record NZ_JAVXAO010000003.1, read on the forward strand.
CTACAAGGCTAGCTATTCCTAAAAGATTTCCAGCACAACCCCTTACAAAGGTTACATTCTTAATCCTATTATCAACTATGTCAAAGTTAATTTCCTTTGAACAAACGCCTGAAGTAACATATTTCATTCATTCACACCTCCAAGTAAAATAACATACCTTTATGATAATACTTTAGTTTGGAGTAAATTTCAAGTTTAAGTATAAAACATTTGAAATTAAATACTTTATAACTAATATAAAGTAAATTAGCTTACTTATTAGGAAGTTTGCTCTTTATAATTTCCTTAACTGAACTTGGAAGGTTTTCTTCTTCTTCCTTTGTAAGAGTTTTAGTGTATATAGGTGGATGTATAAATAATTCAACATCAGCAGCCTTTATTCTATTACCATTTGCCTCCATGAGCTTATATGAGCCGTTAATTGTTATAGGTATAATAGGCGCCTTAGATTTTGTTGCCAATTTAAAGCTACCTGATTTGAATTCACCAAGTGGACCACCTTTGCTTCTTGTACCCTCTGGAAATATAACTAGAGAGTTTCCACTTTTAATTATTTTTACTCCTTCAATAATGGCACCAGCAGATTTTCGTAGATTGCTTCTATCCATAAAAACACAATGAATATATTTCATCCAAGTTCTAACCATTGGTATTTTTAAGGTTTCTATTTTAGCGATAAAACCTTTAGGTTTATCTATGTAGCCCATAAGTAAAGGTATATCAAAATTACCTTGGTGATTACTAATGAAAACTACTGGAACATCTTTTGGAACATTTTCTTGACCATATACATTAACTCTGGCACCGCTATATTTTAATTGACTAAGTGCCCACTTTGAAGTTACTTCATGAATATAGGCCTCTTTTTCTTGAATTTTACCTTTTTTATCTAGTGATTTAACCTTAAAAATATTTATAGCTTTAACACCAAGACTTATGGCGAAGTGACTAAACCATATAATTGTTCTAAACATAAATAATTCCTCCATTATAGTAATTATACTAATAATTATAGTATATTAAAGGTATTTAATAAAGAATAAAATTATTAGGTGGTGAACACTTATTAATTTAAATAGAAGAAGATAGACTAAATATAGAGAAAATATATATAAGTAGCATATATATTATGAAAGTATAAATGTGATATAATTTAGTATAATAAAAATATTTTAAAAATAGTGAAAATTACATTTATATGGGGGAGATAAGTTGGAAAGATATATTATAGATGACTTTGTTGATTTACTAGATATATCATCAGATGCAGAAATAAAACTATATGATTCAACTGGTAATAATAAGAGTAATGCATTTAGTGATATGGGAGCTTGGCATGGATATTATAATTTAAATATTGATAGAACTGAGTTATATGGGGGATTTGCTGGCCCATTAATTATTGCAGAAGAATATGGTGCAAATCTTAGTGATTGCATTAGCAAAATAATTATTAAAAATAGTGATACTGGAGAGATTTATGATTTGAGTATCTGTAGTGATAAGAGTTTTAAATATTATCCAGGTAGGGTATATCAAAAGTATAACATGAATGATATTACTTTAGTTTTAGAGTTGATATTTGTAAATAAAAGGACTGCCCTTATAAAAACTACTATAAAAAACACATCTGATAGAAAAATAATGCTAAAGGTAATGTGGAGTGGTAGGATTTATAATGAAGATTCAAAAGGAAATAATCTTAAACAGAGATTCGAATCTAATGATTTAGGTGTAAAAATAATATTTTCTAATATACGAAATAATAGTACATTTCTATCAAGTGGTGATGCTAGTTTTTTTATAAATTATCCTAGCAATGTAACTACTAAAATTTGTAATAATGAATACGACAGTAAATTAATTAATCCTATTACAATAGAAAAAGAAGAGGAACATATATTGTTTTCAACTCAAAGCTATGTATTTACAAAAGATGAATATGATTATGAAAACAAAGAATCTCTTAAAATTATACATGATGGTGACAAGTATTTTAAGAAAAATTTAGATATATGGCAAGGATACATAGATAAAACCTTTTTAAGTGACAAAAGTCATCTACCATTTTCATATAAAAAAGCTATCGTAAAGGGTGTAATAACTTTAATTACAAATTGGCGAAGTGATGCTGGAGCAATAAAATATGGAGGGGTAACACCATCTATAAGTTATAAAGGATTTAATGGACTTTGGCCATGGGATAGTTTTAAACAAGCTGTAGCCCTTGCATATTTTAATGAAGAATTGGCAAAAGATAATATTAGAGCTATATTTCATTATCAAATCAAATCAGGAGATGTTGTAAGGCCAAATGATGAAGGTTCTCTTATTGATACAGTGTTTTATAATAAAGATAAGTATAGAGGCGAACAGGGCGAAAATTGGAATGAAAGAAATTCAAAACCACCACTTGGAACTTGGGCAGTTTGGAAATTGTATGAAGTTACACATGATAAAAAGTTCTTAGTAGAAATCTATGATAATCTAATAGGTTATCATAATTGGTGGTATAAAAATAGAGACTTCAATAAGAATGGAATTTGTGAATACGGAGCAATGGTACATGATGATCATCAAAGGGTTAATGAAAAAGGAAATATCAAACTCATAGAAAAGAATATTATAGAGGCTGCAGCTTGGGAAAGTGGAATGGATAATGCGCCTAGATTTGATGTTGAAGGATATAAAGAGAATGATGGTGTTAAGATTTTACTTAATAAAAACGATGACGGAGATACGATTTCATATTCTATAAACCAAGAGTCTGTTGATTTGAATAGTTATCTATACTATGAAAAGATATTATTAGCAAAGATAGCAGAGATAATAGATAAAAAGGAAGATAATATAAGATTTACAAAGGAAGCTAATAAGATATCAAAGTACATACAAGAAAATATGTATGATAATAATAGTGGATATTTTTATGATATTAAAGTGAAAGAAAGTATAGATGAAACAATAATTGATAAAAACACTTTATTAGTGGACAATGAAAATGATGATATTATTAAAAGCTCATATGATTACGGTGAAATTTTAACTTGTAGAGGAAAGGGGTGTGAGGGATTTATACCCCTTTGGGCAGAAGTTGCCTCAAAAGATCAAGGTAGAGAAGTAATAGAGAATATATTAAACAAGGATATGTTTAATACATATTTTCCATTACCTACAGTAAGCAGGGATAATACCAAGTATGCACCAACCAAGTACTGGAGAGGACCAGTGTGGTTAGATCAAGCATATTTTGCAATAGATGGTCTTAGTAAATATGGTTATAAAAAAGAAAGTATTATGCTAGCTAAAAAACTTTTTGAAAATGGAGAAGGTATTTTAGGTGATTTGCCTATAAGAGAAAACTATAATCCGGAAAATGGAGAAGGTCTACATTGTAAAAACTTTAGCTGGTCTGCGGCGATGCTATATATATTATACCAAGAAATTTTATAGTGAAAAAAAGAATAAAATATAAAAATTTGAATTAATTTGTTGTAAAAAATGATATAATAAAATAAAAAATAGGGGGTGGATTAGATGGATAATATTAAGAATAAATTTAAAAACTTAGAATTGAAACAACTAGATAAACATAATGAAAAATTATCCTCAGTATTAGTGTTAGGTATTGTTGTTGGTGCAATAGGAATAGGCTATAAGGTTACAAAAACTGCTATGAAGCTTAAAAAAAAGAAATAGTATAGTGATTCTTTTTTAAAAAAGTATTATTGAAAATTAAGCTTTTTAAAAAGTGTTAATGGAATAGTAACTTTAGACAGGGGTGAGAAAATGTTAGATGCATTAAATGGAATAAAAAATGAATTGAGTAATTTAAAGTCAGTTAGTATATCAGAATTACCAAGTAATAAAACTGGAATAATAGTAATTGATATGGTAAGAGGATTTTATGATGTAGGACCATTAGCATCACCAAGAGTTGAGAAAATAATAAATCCGTTAGTAGAACTAAATGAGAAAACTAAGGAATATAAAAAGGTATTTTTCATAGATTGCCACAAGGAAAACTCAACGGAATTTAAATCCTATCCAACACACTGTATTGAAGGAACTATTGAATCAGAATTGATTAATGAGTTGAAAGAATATGCAACTAATGGAACCATTGTAATGAAAAATAGTACGAATGGATTCTATGCTAAAGAATTTCAAAAATGGATTAAGGAAAATTCTCACTTGGAAAATTTTATTGTAACTGGAGTATGTACGGATATTTGTGTGGAAGCTTTTGTGATTTCCCTTATAACATATTTTAATGAAAATAATCAATGGAAAAACATTATAGTTCCAATTAATTTAGTTGAAACTTTTGATTTAGGGAACCATGACGCGGAGTTGATGAATTTAATAAGCCTATACAAGATGAAATCAAATGGAATCAAAATAGTGAAGTCTATTGAATAATTTTAAATAAAATGAATATATTAGTTTTAAAAAAGGAAAAAGCGTGAATTAAATCAATTCTACGCTTTTTTTTTATAAACAATTTTAAATGAGCAGTATTTATGAAAATAGGTTTCTTATTAATGATTAAAATAAAAAGTGTGCGATTATTGAAATTATGGGTAAAGTTATTAATGTTCTTTCTATAAATATTATAAATAACTCTTTGAATTTTATTGGTATTTTTGATCCAAGAAGTAGTGCGCCAACCTCGGAAAGATAGATCAACTGAGTAATTGAAGTAGCAGCAATTATAAACCTTGTCATTTCACTTTGGATTCCACCTGACATTATTGAAGGAAGAAGCATATCGGCAAAACCGGCTACTAATGTACTTGATGCTGCAGCTGCTTCTGGTATTCTAAGAATATTTAAAATCGGGATAAAAGGTAGACCTAAAATTTGAAAAACTGGCGTATGTTCAGCAATAATTAATGCTAATGTACCTACAGCCATAACTACAGGAATTACTCCAAACCACATATCTAAAACATTCAAGGCACCTTTTTCAAAAACATCTTTTTTGATGGATGAATTATTTGCTTTCTCAAGGGCATTTTCTAGACCATATCTAAATGGTGTATATCCCTGAGGGAGCGAATCATTTTTGTTATTATTAACGTTATTATGATAAACATCTTTCTTCATTGAAAGTGGCGGTATTTTAGGTACTATTATTGCCGCAATTACGCCTGCAAATGTAACTGATAAATAAAAAGGAAGAAACATATGACTAAGACCTACTGTATCAACTATTACTAAACTAAAGGTAATAGATACGAGAGAAAAGGTTGTCCCAATAACGCAGGCTTCTCTTTCAGTATAATAACCATCCTGATATTGTTTACTAGTTAAAAGTACACCTATAGTTCCATCACCAAGCCATGAAGCTATACAGTCTATTGCAGATGCTCCAGGAAGATTAAATACTGGGCGCATAACTTTTACTAATAAAGAACCTACAAATTCTAAAAGACCAAAACTTAAAAGCAATGGAAGGAATAAACCTGCAAATAAAAATACAGAAAATAATATAGGAAGTAGTTCAGACAATACCATTCCACCTGTATTTTCTGACCAAATAGCTTCAGGTCCAATTTTAAACATTGTACATATAATAAATACTCCACCTAAAATTCTTATAATAAACCATATATTATTCACATTAAATAGTGTGTTCAAAAAAATATTTTCTAATATAAATTTAGGTTTTAAAAATTTTGTTATAGTTGTAATTATCGCCGTAATGATAATAATTACAGTTACAATATAAAAAAGTGAATCTCCAAGCATTGATTGTAATGAACTTGATAATGTGGCAACTGGAATAATAATTTCACCATTTCTACTAATAGGAACCATAAATAAAAATACCCCTAAAGTAGACAGTAGTATAAATTTTAATATTGTTACTAAATTTTTATTGTTTTTAGATGTTATTATTACATCTCTATTTTTCATTAAAATACACATCCTTTCAGCATTCTGTAACGTCGTGTATAATTATACAAAACATATGTATAAAATGCAATGGAAAATTAATCATATATAAATCACATATATAGGTTATATATCTGTAAATTCATGTATTCAAATAAAATCAAGGTAAAAGATATGTAAATAAATAAGAAGTGGATGAATTATTTATGAAAATATGGGAAGAAAAATGTATAAAAAGGTGAAATAGTATACTATTTCACCTTTTTATTAGGTTGATTTATACGAAAAATTAGAACATTGAGTATCTTCTGATGTTTCAGATGTGTAGCCAGAAACAATAATTGAATCAGCATTACATTTAAAATCCTTATTATAAATACAGTGTTTGGCTCTGCAATTTATATTTGTATATGGATTACCTTCACTAATTGAGTTTGTAAGGGCTTTAGATTTATTAATGAAATTTTCACAGTTTGTATTTTCACTCTGATAAGTAGTAGCACCACTTACAGTAATTTCATTTAAACAACAATGATTACGATTGTTATTTACGCAATTTTGAACAGAACACTCAAGTAAAACCATTTTATCGCCTCCAAATTAGTTTTACTTTAGTATTGCGTATTAGATTATAATTTATACAAATTAATGAATTTATTGAAGGCGGTTTCAGAAAGCTGCATATCTCCAATATTTCCATGATTAGTATCTTCAATATATATTCCATGAAAATCCGATCCGCAAGTTATTATCATATTTTTGATTCTTGCAAGAGTTATAAATTCATCAGTTTCTCGTTTGAAATTTTGATAATATATAGCTTCAATGCCATGAAAATCATATTTCAGAATATCCTTTATTGGAGTTTTACGTATAAGTTTTGGATGTGCAAGAACAACTATACAATTGTATTTTTTTAAAAGATTAATTCCTTCCTCAATGGATATGTGCTTATTTGGTACGTAAGCAGGACTATCATTTCCTATAAATTTATTAAATATATATTGGAAATCATAATTATAGCCAGCTTCAATTATGGCTTGAGCTATATGTGGCCTTGCTACAACACCATTGCTTAATTTTAATATATTTTCAACATCAATATTTATATTAAAAAATTTGTTCAAATTATTAACAATGGCGATTGCTCGATTGCGTCGATTTGCTTTTAGATTATCAAGGAAAAGTAATAATTCTTTATTTTTATAGCTATCATCCTTGAAATATCCAAGTATATGAATGCTTTCACCATTATGGTTACAACTTAACTCAATACCAGGAACCACATTTAGATCAAGTTCACTGGCTTTTAACAAAGCCTCTTCAATGCCATCGGTAGTGTCATGATCGGTTATAGCAAGTAGCTGTACATTCTTATTTTTAGCTATTTGAACCACTTGTGAAGGGGTAAACATTCCATCAGATGCGGTAGTATGGCAATGAAACTCTGCGATTATATTCATAAAAACCCTCTCTCTTATAGAACACATAAAAAATCTATGAAATTTAAAAATACATTGATTTTTATGTGTTACAAATATATAAAATAAATATAAGTATATTATATATCAAGTAAAGCACTATTAGTATAATAACTTATAGGTTAGTTTAATGTCTTAAATTGTTCTATAAGTATTTAGAATAATTTTATTAAAGAATCATCAATTATATTAAGTGTTAATATTTTAAGTACATTACAAAGGTATCATTTACGTAAGAGGGTTTGTGATATTAATATATTTATGCATAATAATAATTGTCATAATTGAAAAAACAAAGTATAATATAATAAAACACCAAAAGGAGAAAAAATATGAAAGGTGAAAATAGAAAAAGAATAGCAACCTTAGACAATAGAATCAACACTACAAAACTCGTAAAATTATATATATTTCATTATTTAATCTATGAAAAAAAAGAAGAATATGGATTAGAAATTGCAAATTATATAAATAATAATTTCACAAAAGTATCAAATGGATTAATATATCCATTACTTAGAGATTTAGAAGAAAATTTATACCTTACTGCTAAGTGGGAAGACTTTGATAGAAAAAATAAACGTCTTTATAAAATTACCGATGAAGGCATAGATCATTACAATAGAATAAAACCTGATTATTTAGAAGCAATAAATTATAATATTTCTATTTATAATAGTGTAATTGATAAAATTTATAGCAAAAAATAATGTAATAAGAAATAACAAAAGAACTAATTAAGATTTTATGATACTTCTTAATTAGTTCTTTTGTTATTTTATGCTGTTAGTATAAATTTTCAATATATCTTCATATGACAATTTGTATGGATGGTTTTTCAACTTAGCTTCATTGGAACTCATATACTTAGCATAATCTTCTAATTCACTTAAAGAGATTTTTATATCAGTGCTCAGTAAATTTTCTATAAATTCGCCAAATGCATTTAGATCTTTAATATTTAATAATGAAAGTATTGTATTAACCTTTGTTTTATTATGAATGTTATATATTGAAAGGTATTCTTTTAGCAATATACCATTAGCTTTTCCATGTGGTATATTATGATAATAAGTTAATGGGTATCCCATACCGTGAGGAATTGATGTTCCGCTTTGAGAAATTACCATACCTGCAATTGAAGATGCAATAAGTAATTTTTCACGTATGTCGAAGGTTAAATTATCTTCGCCGATATAAGGAATACACTCTTTAAATATACTCATACCACTCTCAGCAAATGTGTTGCTAAAATGATTCGATGCAGCAGATAAATATCCTTCAATTAAATGTGATAATGAATCTATTGCTGTATTTATTGTTACATTTTTAGGTGTATTCATTAAATATGAGGCATCCAAAAATGAAATTGCAGGAAAAATTTTCGGAAGTATACCTCTTTTATTTTTAATGCTATGATCAGTAAGAATAGAATATTGTGTTGTTTCAGTTCCTGTTCCTGCAGTAGTTGGAATAGCAACGATAGGTAAAGATGTAAGAAATCCATTCGAAAACAATTCATCAATTAGAATATTGGGGTTTGAAAGCATAACCCCAGCTGCTTTAGATGCGTCTATTGGTGAACCACCACCTATTCCAATGATGAAATCTATATTCCTATTTAAACCAAATGATTTAATCTTATTAATAGTTTCAGTAGATGGATTTTCTTCAACATCATCGAAAATGTAACTTTTTATATTATTTATGGTTAAACAGTTTAATACATGATTTAGAGATCCATTTAATTTAGATGAATTCTTACCAGTTACAATTAATGCAGTATTTCCCAATTGGGTCATAATACTACCATGATTCGTCACTGCATTTTTTTCGCAAATTATTTTTGTAGGCATGAAAAAAATTGGATTATACAAAATGCATTCCTCCTTAAACAATATATTATTAGATAATTTGAATTTAATATATTAAATTCAAATTATCTATACTTTCAATATACCATTTATTGAATATTTTCTCAATAAAGGCCTTAAGAAAAATTAGCCTTGTGTTGATAGAGATTTAACAATATTAGAAATTGAAAATACAAGTGGTTTGTATATTTTTAAATAATTTGAAAATAATATTAAACGGGAGGTGAGATAAATGGCTAAAAATAAACAAAACAAACCTAAAAAAGAATCTAAAATGACTAGTGAACTTACTTCTATGGTAGATAAGTCAAATGAAAGTAAAAAATCAAAGACTGGATATATGGAACAGCCACCAAATTCAAAACAAAACCAATTAAAATAATCAATTTAAAGTTAATAAAATTTTGATAAAACACCAGCATTGAATAAAAATATCAAGGCTGGTGTTTTATTTATAATAAATATTTTCTTCATTTATTGATTTTTACAAGAATAATATCTATAATTCAATTTAATAGGATATGAAGGGAAGTTTATAATGGAAGAAAGATTACAAAAGTATATGGCTAGATGCGGAGTTGCATCTAGGCGCAAATGTGAAGAAATAATTTTATCTAAAAGAGTTAAAGTTGATGATGTAGTAATAGTTGAATTGGGATCTAAGGTCTATCCATCTATTAGTAAAGTGGAGGTAGATGGGAAGTTAATATTACCCGAAGAAAAAAAAGTGTACATAGCGCTTAATAAACCTACAGGATATATTTCAGCGGTTAAAGATGATAGAGGGAGAAAAACAATATTAGACCTCGTAAATGTGAATGAAAGAATATATCCTATTGGCAGACTTGACTACGATACATCTGGGTTAATACTTCTTACAAATGACGGGGATGTATATAATAACATAATTCATCCAAGAGTTTCTATTAGTAAAACTTATATAGCTTTAGTTGAGGGAATAATAGACGAGGAAGTTAAATTTAAATTCCAAAAGGGAATAGACATAGGTGATTATGTTACAGCACCTGGAAAATGCACTCTACTTAATTCATATAAAAATAGTTGTGAAATTGAAATTACAATACATGAAGGTAAAAATAGACAAGTAAGGAGGATGTGTGAGGCGGTAGGTCATAATGTACTTATGTTAAACCGTGTATCTATAGGTAACCTTTCATTAGGCAATGAATTAAAAGAAGGCGAATGGAGATATCTAAGTGTCGATGAAATTAAATCATTAAAAGTAGTAGGACATGACAATGTTTAGGTATTTAGGTGATATAACAGATGTTGCCCATTATATTATTGAAAATTTTGTTATAGATAGATGTATAGCTATAGATCAAACTTTAGGTAATGGAAGCGACTGTGATTTTCTAAGTGGAAAATTTAAAAAGGTGTACGCTTTTGATATTCAGTCAACTGCAATTGAAAAATACAAGAAAAAAAACAAAGAAAATGTTATTCTTATTATGGATTCACATGAGAATATAGCTAATTATATAAAAGAAGAAGTAGATGTAGCAATTTATAATTTAGGGTTTTTACCAGGCGGAGATAAATCAATTACAACTCATGCTGAATCAACATTAAAAAGTGTTGAAGATACTCTTAAGATTTTAAAAAGTGGTGGATTTGTATTAATAGCAGTATACACAGGTCATAATGCTGGTCAATATGAAAGTGAAGAACTTATCAAATATGTAGGTTGTTTGCCAAAGAATAAATTTGGCGTTATGTTACATAAAGTTATTAATAGAAGTGAAAATGCGCCATATCTATTAGTTATTGAAAAAAAGTAATGATTTTACAATATTAATACATAATTGCTTTAATATGATTAGAAAAAAATTAATGAAAAGTTGCCTTTTAATTAAGGTGGCTTTTTTATCATTAGAATTAATATAAATTTTATATTGATGGATAAGTCATCATATGTTAATATGAAGCATATAATTCATTTTACTGAAAAATGAATTATAAATAATGAAATCTTTTAAAAGGAGTTATATATGGAAAATAATAATGTAGATTTAATGAGATTAATACAGACTAAATTTTCAAGATTAAGTAAAGGTCAGAAACTTATTGCTGAATACATATTAAAGCATTATGATAAAGCTGCATTTATGACAGCGGCAAAGCTTGGTATAAGCGTTGGAGTTAGTGAATCTACGGTTGTTAGATTTGCCAATCAACTTGGATATGAAGGGTACCCTGAACTTCAGAAAGCGCTTCAAGAATTAATTAAAAATAAACTTACTACAGCACAAAGAATTGAGCTTTCAAATGATTTTATTATTCCTAATAATGCATTAAAAGGAGTTTTAAAATCAGATATAGAAAATATTAGAGCCACAATGGAAAAAATAAATTATGAAGCATTTGAAAGTACAGTAAATAGCATCTTAAATTCTAAAAAAATATACATTGTTGGATTGAGAAGTTCAGCTGCGCTTGCTGATTTCTTAGGATTCTATTTGAATTTAATATTGGATAATGTAAAAATAGTTTCTTATGGAATGAGTGATATTTTCGAACAGATGCTTACTTTAGGCGATGGAGATTGCGTTATTGGAATAGGATTTCCACGTTATGCTATGAGAACTGTTGAAGCTATTAATTATGCTAAATCATGTGGTGCAGACGTAATCGCTATTACAGATAGTGTATTATCACCTTTAGCAACAAAAGCTGACTATGTACTAGTTGCAGAAAGCAATATGGCTTCATTTGTAGATTCACTTGTTGCTCCATTAAGTGTCATTAATGCATTAATTATAGCTGTTGGATTAAAAGAAAAAGAAAAGATATCAAAAACATTTACTGATCTTGAACACATATGGCAAGAATACCAAATATACTCATATAAAAGTAATAAAGATGTAAATAAATTTTAAAATGTATGAAAATTTAAAATATATGTTGATTTATGGATAAAAATATTTTATTATGTAAATAAAGACATGTAATCGTTTTAAAAAAATGCAATAAATCAGTTAAATTGTTTTTAAAAAGAAGGAAAAAAAACGTTTGCATCGAATATATATTATTATAAAGATTTACTTGAGGTTTCAAAAGAGGTTGCTTCAAGTGGATTAATATAAATATCAATATTGTTTAAATTTTAGGAGGTATTATTACTATGGATACTAAAGCTTATATTGAACAAGTATTAGAAAACGTTAAAAAAAGGAACAGTGCAGAGCCAGAATTTATACAAGCAGTAGAAGAGGTTTTAAACACTATTGGGCCGGTACTTGAAAACCACCCAGAGTATGTAAATGCAAACATATTGGAAAGATTCTGTGAGCCAGAAAGACAAATAATGTTTAGAGTATCTTGGCAAGATGACAATGGTAAGACTCATGTAAATAGAGGATATAGAGTACAGTTTAACGGTGCTATAGGGCCTTATAAAGGTGGTTTAAGATTCCACCCATCAGTTTATCTTGGAATTATCAAGTTCCTAGGATTTGAACAAATACTTAAAAATGCATTAACTGGACTTCCAATTGGTGGAGGAAAAGGTGGATCTGACTTTGATCCAAGAGGAAAATCAGATGCTGAAATTATGAGATTCTGCCAAGCCTTTATGACAGAATTACAAAGACATATCGGACCTGATGTAGATGTTCCTGCTGGTGATATTGGTGTTGGCGGAAGAGAGATTGGATACCTATATGGTCAATATAGAAGAATTAGAGGAGCTTTTGAAAATGGAGTTCTAACTGGAAAAGGTTTAAGTTATGGTGGAAGTTTAATAAGACCAGAAGCAACCGGCTTTGGCGTTACTTACTTCTGTGAAGAAATGCTTAAACATGAAGGTACTGACTTTACAGGTAAAACAGTTGCAGTTTCTGGATTTGGAAACGTTGCTTGGGGTGCATGTATAAAAGTTGCTGACTTAGGTGGAAAAGTTGTTACTCTATCAGGACCAGATGGTTATATATATGATAAAGATGGAGTAACTACAAAAGAGAAAATAGACTTCTTAGTTGAAATGAGAAATTCAGGAAGAGATAAAGTTCAAGATTATGCAGATAAATTTGGCTGTGAATTCTTCGCTGGACAAAAACCATGGGGAACTAAAGTTGATATAATCATGCCTTGTGCAACTCAAAATGATATTCATATTGAGCATGCAAGACAAATTGTTGAAAATGGAGTTAAATTTGTATGTGAGGCTGCTAATATGCCTTGTACAAATGAAGCTGTAGAATACTTCTTAGAAAAAGGATTAATTGTTGGGCCAGCTAAGGCGGCTAACGCTGGTGGAGTTGCTACATCTGCACTTGAAATGTCACAAAATAGTATGAGACTAGCTTGGAGTGCAGAAGAGGTAGACGAAAAACTTCATAACATTATGGTTACAATTCATAAAAATGCTATGGAAGCAGCAGAAAAATGTGGACATGGTTACAACTTAGTTGCTGGTGCAAATATTGCTGGATTCATTAAGGTTGCTGAAGCAATGTATGCTCAAGGAAATTTTTAATATTAAATTTATTTAACTTTAATATTAAAGGAGAGAATTTAAAAATTCTCTCCTTTTCTATGTAATAAACAAAAAAATGGGTTTAATTAAATAAATACATTGAATAATAGTAGGATTTATATTAAATTATAGTATAGAGAATGTTTTTATAATGCAAAGTAAGACATAGGTGGTGATTTTTTGGCAAAGGTAGTAGTTATAGGTGGAGGACCCGGTGGAATGATGGCTGCAATAGCAGCTAGCGAAAATAACCAGGTCGTATTAGTAGAAAAGAATAATAAGCTTGGCAAAAAATTATTCATTAGTGGTAAAGGTCGATGTAATATTACGAATGGAAAAGATATTAGTGAATTTTTTGATTATATACCTACTAATCCGTATTTTTTGTATAGTTCTCTATATAGTTTTACAAATGAAGATACATTTAAATTTTTTAATCAACGTGGAGTAGCACTTAAGGTTGAAAGAGGGGACAGAGTTTTTCCAACTTCCGATAAATCATCAGATATTATTAAAGTCTTTGAGAATGAGTTAAAAGAAAAAAAAATAAAAGTATATTTAGATTCAAATGTTAAAAAAATAAAATTGCAAGATAAGGAAATAACTAGTGTAATTCTTGAAGATGGAAAATCAATAAGTTGTGACCATGTTATATTAGCTACTGGAGGAGCATCTTATCCACAAACGGGATCTAATGGGGATGGCTTTAGAATCAGTAAGGATTTAGGACATAAAATTATAGAAATTAAACCTTCTTTAGTACCTTTAGAAATTGTAGAACCATGGGTAAAGGATATACAAGGATTGTCGCTAAGAAACATACAGCTTACTGTTAGAAATAGCGATAATAAGATAGTATTTAGAGAACAAGGCGAAATGTTATTTACTTACTTTGGTATATCAGGTCCTTTAGTACTTAGTGCAAGTAGTGTAATAATGCCGAGAAATAAATATACGGTGGAAATTAATCTTAAACCTGCACTTAGTGACAAAGCTTTAGATCTTAGAATACAAAAGGATTTTTTGAAGTATAATAATAAAGAGTTTAAAAATTCATTAGATGATTTATTTCCACAAAAGTTAATACCTACTATGGTTAAACTAAGTGGAATTTCAGAAGAGCAAAAGGTAAATACAATAACGAAAGAACAACGAAAGAACTTTATTAATGCTATTTCTCACTTTACTTTAAATGTAAAGGGGCTACGACCAGTTTCTGAAGCTATTGTTACTTCAGGTGGAGTAGATACTAAAGAAATAGATCCTTCAACAATGAAGTCAAAGATTATTAAAAACCTTAGTTTTGCAGGTGAAATTATAGATGTAGATGCATTTACAGGTGGATATAACATTCAAATAGCTATGTCTACTGGATTTATAGCAGGTAGTAAGCTATAACATATAATGAATAAGGGGTGATACTATGCAAACATCAATAGCAATTGATGGTCCTGCAGGAGCTGGGAAAAGTACTATTGCAAAGTTGTTAGGTGAAAAATATAATTTAATGTATATAAATACAGGTTCAATGTATAGAGCTGTTACTTTATTTGCAATGAAAAATGGAATAAAAGAAAATGAAATATTAAAATTATGCGATCTTATCGACACTCTGAATATGCACTTTGATGATGAAAATCTAATAGTTAATGGAGTAGATATAACTAAGGAATTAACTAATATTGAGGTTACAAATAATGTTTCTAAATATGCATCGATGCTTGAAGTAAGACAAAAATTAGTTCACCTTCAACAAGAAATATCTAAGGATTATAACGTAATTATGGATGGTAGAGATATTGGAACAGTTGTATTAAAAAATGCAACATTGAAGATATTTTTAAACGCAAAAGCGGAAGAAAGAGCCAATCGTAGGTACAATGAACTTATAGCTAATAATATAAAAGTTGATTATAATAACATATTAGAAGATATAAAAAGAAGAGATTATATAGATTCTCATAGAGAAATAGATCCATTAAAAAAAGCTGAAGATGCCATAGAAATAGATTCTTCATTAATGAGTATTCTTGAAGTTGTGGAAGAAATTTCTAAATATATTGATAAAATATAATAATATTTTTAAAAGTTTACTCCTTAAGTTAAATAATAGTAGGTTTTTGAAAAAAAATATTGTATAGTTAATAGTGAGACAGAGGTGATGTTATGACTGAGATAATTCTTGCTGATAAGGCCGGGTTTTGTTTTGGGGTTAGAAGGGCAGTCGATGAGGCTATAAGGCTAAGAGAAAAATATAAAAAACCTATATATACATTAGGACCATTGATACATAATAGTGATGTAGTTAAGAAATTAGAAGAAAAGGAAATATACGCAATAGATATGGAAGAAGCGTATAAAATTCAGAAAGATGAAGTTGTTGTAATACGTTCCCATGGGGTAGGAAAAAATGTACTTGAACATTTAAGTGAAAATAGTGTTATAATAGAAAATGGAACTTGTCCTTATGTTAGAAATATACAACAAAAGGTTGAGGAGTATTATGACAAAGGATATAGTATTATTATTGTAGGAGATGAGAGCCATCCAGAAGTTATAGGTATAAATGGTTGGTGCAGCAATTCGGCAATAATATCTAAAAATGGAGATAATATAACGTCATTTTATCGTAAAGTGTGTGTCGTTTCGCAGACTACAGAAAAACAAAGTAATTGGGAATTGGTTCTAAGTAAGATTATTCCTATTGCTAAAGAAATTGTTGCGTTTAATACTATTTGTAGTGCAACAGAAGAACGGCAAGAATCAGCTAATAAAATTTCAATAGACGTTGATTTGATGTTAGTTTTAGGTGGATATAATAGTTCAAACACTACAAAACTTTATGAAATTTGCAAATCAAACTGTAAAAACACCTATCATGTTGAAAAAGTAGATTCAAAACTTTTAAGTTTGATAGGTAAAGAAAATATAAATAAAATAGGAATTACTGCTGGAGCCTCAACTCCAGAGTATATAATTGAGGAGGCTATTAACAAAATGAAAAAACAATTCGATATAAGCAAAGAGGATATGGATCTTTATGATAAATATTCTAACGATAGCAACAATATAGCAGCAGGTGGAATATTAGAAGGTGAAGTATTTAAAGTTAATGAAAAAGAAGCATATTTAACAATAGGTGCTAAAACAGAAGCAATACTTACTGTTGAAGAGTATTCAAGAGATAAGGAAACTCCTTTAAATAATCAAATTAAAGTTGGCGATATTATTAGAGCAAAGGTAGTTAACAGAAAAAATACTGACGGGTTAGTTGTATTATCTAGAGTTGAAATACTAAGAGGCGAGCAACAACAAGAACTTAAAGTTGCATTTGATAATGGAGATATAATTAAGGTTGAAGTTAGTCAAGAGGTAAAAGGTGGACTTGTAGCACTATTTAAGGGTGAAAGAGTATTTATACCTGCATCTCATATTGAATTAAGCAGAGTAAGTGATTTAGCTAAATATATAGGTCAAACTGTAGATGTTAAAATCATAGAATTTGCAAGAGAAAGAAATAGAGTGAAAATTGTTGGATCAAGAAGAGAAATACTAGCTAAGGATAGTGAATCTAAAAGAGAGACTACATGGGCTTCATTAGAAAAAGGTAATATAGTTGAGGGTGTTGTTAAAAGAATAGCAGCATTTGGAGTATTCATTGAAGTTGGTGGAATTGACGGGTTACTTCATAGTTCGGAAATGTCTTGGAATAAAGTTAATAATCCATCTAAACTTTTTAAAGTTGGAGAAGTTGTTAAAGTAGTCGTTATAGATTCAGACAAAGAGAATAATAAACTTGGACTAAGCATTAAGATGTTAAGTGAAGACCCATGGAATAATATAGCAGATAAATATCCTATAGGATCAGTTGTTGAAGCTAAAGTTGTTAGATTTGCACCATTTGGAGCATTTGTAGAATTAGAAGCTGGTATTGATGGGCTTGTTCACATATCTCAAATCACTAAAGAAAGAGTAGAAAAAATAGAAAATGTGTTAACGATAGGTGAAACGGTTAAGGCTGTTATAACTCAAGTTGATGCTGACAATAAAAAAATAGGTCTTAGTATTAAAGACGTTGATTCAGAATAAAATTAGCAAAGTATACTCTATAAATGTAAATTTGTAGAGTATACTTTTTTAATTTTTAATTTATAGGCTTTAATATATTAAATTATGTAAAATAGGTTATAATATTAAAATTTTCACTATACTATATATATAGATTCAAGAGTAGAGGTAGATGGATTTATGTATAAATTAGAGTCAATAAATAATTCAAATTTAAATTTATTAAACATATTCAATTTAAATGACGACTATAAAGAAGATATTGTTGAAATTGTTAACAACAAAAATATTTTCAAAAAATTATTATTCATTAAAAACATTAAGTATATTAAATTATATGATAAATATATTGGTTTTATATGGTTTGTAAAATTACAACATCAATGTTATAAGATTCATTGTTTAAAAATTATTTCTGAATATACTAGCATGGAGTACTATAAAGCATTGTTCAATCTTTTTAGCAATGCTTCGTCCATAAGAATAAGTGATAATAATCTTGATAAAAACTTATTGTTAGATTTAGGCTTTACGATTGAAAAAACTATACTTGAAATGAAAAAAAATATAACTAGTATATATGAGGATAAGTATACTTTTGAAAATAGCCATATTTCATTTCATGTATTTGAAGACGGTAGCGATGAAGTTACAAGATGCTCTATTCAAAATGTAGTATTTAACTCCATAAGTAGGCAAGCAATTCGAGAAGAAGATATAATATGTGAAAGATATGAGAAATATTATATACCTAGTGGGTGTATTTTTATTAATTTAGATTGTATACCTATAGGATATGCTCAACTTATAAGAAAGAATGAAATGATATTCATGGCTAATTTTGGTATAATTCCACAATATAGAAATAATGGATATGGAAAATTTCTGCTTAAATATATGTTAAATATAGCATCAGATTTAGGTGTTAGTGAAGTATACCTTAAATGTGATTCATGTAACAGAGATGCAGTAAAATTATATGAGTCTGAAGGGTTTAAAAGAGTAAAAGTATGCTATGAATATAAGAAAAATGAAAAGTATCTATTGTGAAAAATTGTATATAATAGATAAGATTTATATTTCAATAAAAATAAAAGAAATTAAGGCAAAATCCCTAATTTCTTTTATTTTTATTTATTTTTCATTTTTCATATATTCAATCAAACCTCGTTCTAAAATATCCATTGCATCTGACAATGCAGTACTGTTTAAACAGTAGGATAATCTAATTTCATCAAGTCCAAGTCCATCAGTTGCATAAAAGCCTTCTGCAGGAGCAACCATAACAGTTTTATTATTATAGCTATAATCAGTTAACATCCACTTGGCAAAATCTTCTCCGCTTTTTATTGGTAATTTTACTACTATATAAAATGCGCCAGTAGGTTTTTTACAAATTACACCTGGTATTTTTGAAAGTTTATCAAACATAATATTTCTTCTGTTTTCGTATTCTTTTTTTACTTTAACAAAGTATTCCTTTGGAGTATTTATCAAATTTGCTGCACCTAATTGTTCTAGTGTCGGAACACATAATCTAACTTGACACATTTTCATAATTTGGCTAATTAACTCTTTATTTTTAGATGCAACGAGTCCAATTCTCGCACCACAAGCACTATAGCGCTTAGATATACTATCAATAAGTATTACTCTATCCTTAATATCTTCCATATAAAGAGCTGACGTATATTTTAAGTCATCATAAACAAATTCTCTATAGACTTCATCTGCAATAAAGAATATATTGTATTCTTTACATATATCAGCTAACATTCTGATTTCTGCTTCTGTATACACAACACCTGTTGGATTACCAGGATTTGAAATCATGATTGCTTTTGTTTTAGGCGTAATTTTAGAGATTATTACTTCTTTGTCAGGTAGATGGAATCCGTCTACTGCTCTAGTTATAAATGGAATAACATTGACACCAGCACCTTGAGCAAATCCCGAATAATTTGTGTAAAATGGTTCAGGAATTATAACTTCATCACCTGCGTCACACACTGCTGTTAATGTTAATGAAATAGCTTCAGATCCACCATTCGTAACAAGAATTTCGTCCATACTAAAATCTATATTCCATTCTTTATAGTATTTAATAAAACTTTTTATAACATCATCTATACCTTGAGATTGTGCATACTTAAGAACATCTTCGGTGTAGTTAGTTATACCTTCTAAGAATTCCTTAGGAGTTTCAATATCAGGTTGTCCGATATTGAGAGGATAGATACTTATTCCTCTATTCATAGCTTCTGATCCATAAGGTGCAAGCTTACGGATTGGAGAGTAACCCATTGCTAGTATTCTTTTTGAAAATTTCATTGTAAATCCTCCTAATTTGAGTTAAATTTAATTCATTAAATAATATATTAAAAAAAGAGTAACGATTAAATAAATATAATTCTAGTTGTTATAATATTTATGAAGGACTTTTGCTAATCGCTTAATCCCTTCTACAATTCTATCATCTGGCATATTAGAATAGTTTAATCTAAAGAAATTTTTCCTTCCACCATTAGCAAAGAATGAGCTTCCAGGCACATAAGCAACATTTTCTTTCAGTGCATCCTCCATGATAACAGCTGAATCCAAATCCTCTCTTAGTTCAACCCAAGTAAATAACCCTCCAACTGGATAAGTATATTTAATTTCTTTTGGGAAGTATTCCTTCATAGTGCTTAGCATTAAATCGCGTCTTACTTTATATATTTTAATTATACTATCTATATGCTCATCTAGACTATAAGTTTTCATAAATTCTGCTGCAGCCACTTGAGCTAATGTATTACATTGAAGATCGGCACCTTGTTTAATCAATATATATTTCTCAATAATTTCTCTTTCTGCTAATATCCATCCAAGTCTTAAGCCAGGACAAAAAGTTTTTGAAAATGTACCAAGATTAATTACATACCCAGATTTATCAAAGGATTTAATTGACGGTAGTTTTTCACCTTCAAATCTTAATTCACCATATGGGCTATCCTCAATAACAGGAATTTCATATTTAGCACTTAATTCAGCTATACGTTGTCTTCTTTCTAAGCTCATAGTTATCCCACTTGGATTTTGGAAATCAGGAATTGTATAAATCATTTTAATGTTATTTTCGGTAGCTAAAACTTTTTCTAATTCATCAACAATCATTCCATTTTCATCCATTGGTATTTCTAGAAACTTAGGACCGTATGGTATAAAGGCATTTATGGCACCTAAATAACTTGGACTTTCACAAACAATAGTATCACCCTCATTTATGAAAAGCTTTGCAGAAAATTCTAAACCTTGTTGTGATCCATTGGTTAACATTATATTTGATATATCACATTTTACTCCTGTTGGCGCAACTCTCTCTTTTACAATGATTTCTCTAAGTGGAACATATCCATCGGTAGACGCATATTGTAAAGCAAGTTGGCCCTTATTAAGTATAACATCTGTCATTACTTCATTTAATTTTTCTAATGGGAAAAGTTCAGGTGCTGGTAATCCACCGGCAAAAGATATAATTTCTGGTTTTTCAGTTAGTTTTAGAAGCTCTCTTATTTCAGATGCTTTTAGTTTTGATGTTCTGTTTGCATAACATATGTTCATACATACACCCCCATAATTTTGTTAAATAAAAATAGTTACATTTATTTACCCTATGTACTATAATTGTATTATAACCTATTTAGAAAAATTTTCAAGATGTTTCACTACAGTATGAAAGTTATACTGTACAAAATAAGCATATATTTGATATAGTATATTGATTTCAATACCACACATTACAATAACTTGTAATGTGTGGTATTTTTTTACAAATTATGTTATAATAATCTTTAATTTAATACTACTTGTTTGTTAGGAGGAAATTTAATGAAAAGTGTAAAAGTAGAAGATTCAATTGGGATGGTAGTTGCTCATGATTTAACTAAGATAGTAGCAAATGAGTTTAAGGGTGCAAGATTTAAAAAGGGTCATATCATTGAACTTAAAGATATAGAAGAGATGAAATCTATGGGTAAAAATCATGTATATGTTTTAGAACTGGATGAAGAAAATTTACATGAAGATGATGCTGTTAATGAAATCGTACAAGCTATTAAAGGAAATAATATTTTTTTTGAAGGTCCTAAAGAGGGTAAAATTAATCTGCTGGCAACAACGAGTGGTCTGTTAAAAGTAAATTTAGAAATGCTGTATGATATCAATAGCATAAAGGATATCGTTGTCAGTACACTGCATAATAATACGGTAGTAAAAAGTGGTGATATAGTTGCAGCTACAAAAGTTACACCCTTAGTTATAGAAAAAAAATATATAAACGAAGTAAAAGAATTACTTGAGAATGAAATAGGTATTATTAAAATAAAACCTTTTGTGCACAAAAATGTAGGTATTATAATAACTGGAACTGAAGTTTATGAAGGTATTATAACAGATAAATTTGCACCATTAATTAAAAGTAAAGTTATCAGTTATGGTGCTAGCGTTAATGATGTAATCTTTGTTCCAGATGATTTAGACAAAATAGTTCATGCGATAGAAGAGTTTAAAAAAAGTGGATTTGATTTGATAATATGTAGTGGAGGTATGTCTGTAGATGCAGATGATGTTACACCAATCGCTATTGAAAAAGCTTCTTCACAGGTTATAACTTATGGTGCGCCAGTTATACCAGGCGCTATGTTTATGTTAGCGTATTCAAATACTATACCTATTATCGGAATTCCGGCTTGTGGGATGTTTTTTAATATAACTATATTTGATGTGCTACTTCCACGACTAATGGCAAATGATAAAATTTCACGGAGAGAAATAAGTGAAATGTCACATGGTGGACTATGCCTTAGATGCAATGTTTGTAATTATCCAGTATGTCCATTTTGTAAGTAGGAGGTATTTATAATATGGATTATACTTTATTGGAAGAAATTAATGACAATGTAAAGAATGGTAAAGAAGTTGCACTATCTATAATTACAAAAGCCTGTGGTTCATCTCCTAGAGGTGAGGGTACTATGATGGGAGTTTTACGTGATGGAACTATTTTAGGTACTATTGGTGGGGGAGCCCTTGAAAATGAAATAAAAAAAGAAAGTGTTAAATGTATTAAATTAAGAACTAGTCGAAGATTTACCTTTAACCTGAATGAAACAAATACCGATCTTAATATGACTTGTGGAGGTGAGATAGAAATATATATAAAAATTTTATTACCTAAACGTAAGCTTTTAATAGTTGGAGGAGGGCATATTGCACTGCCACTTCAGTATATTGCTAATATAGTAGGATATGATGTTGTTATATTTGAAGATAGGGAAGAGTATTGTAATTATGGTAGATTTAAAGTTGCAAATGAACTTATTTTAGGTGATATTAGAGAAAATCTTTCAGTTTATCCAATAAATAATCAGTGCAGTATAGTAATTATTACCAGAGGTCATATTCATGATGAAATTGCATTAAAAACAATTTTAGATACACCAGCTAATTATATAGGAATGATTGGAAGTAAAACAAAGGTTAATAATCTTATGCAGAAACTTATAGCTGAAGGTTACAGTAAGATAATTTTAGATAAGATTTATTCACCAATTGGATTAAATTTAGGTGGAGAAACTCCTGAAGATATTGCATTAGGGATTATGGCTGAAATTTCATTATTAAATAACAATGGGAGTTTAGAACATAAAAAATTCATTTCAAAGAATGGAACATTATCATAATTTTAAGAATATAATACACTTGAATATAATATTTATAGTAGTATACAGATAATTAATTTGAGATGGAATTAAATACAATATGCTACTAATTTTAAATTAAAGGAGGAAGAAAATGATTAATCGGAAAGCCCTAAAGAAATTATCTAAAGATCAATTAAATGGCCAGTGGACGGTACCGGTACTTATAACCTTATTCATTATGGTACTTCAAATTATACTTCAATCTACACTAAAAATTGTCAATTTTGGCAATGTTGAAAATTTGGGTTTGGATATTTTATGGTTTGTGTTAAGCACTTTTATATTGTTAACTATTAATGTCATGATAAATTCATTCTATCTAAAAATATCCAAAGGATCAAAGGTTAAATTTTCAGACCTTTTTATCAATACAAAAACATGGATAAAAGGAATTGGTATCCAACTTTTAATGACATTAATAATGCTTCCTCTAATAGTGATTTACTCTATACTTTTAGTTATTACAATGCTTAAGTATTTTAATTATATCATGATGAGTGGTTTTGGAATTACAGCGTATTCACCTCCTGCATCTTTTTATCTAATAATGTTACTATTTATACTTATATTTGCAATTGCACTTATAATTTTAGAATTATATCTTTTCCCTGCTTTAATAATTATATGTGAAGATAATAATAATGGTCTATGGAAAAGTATTAAATATAGTTTCAAAATGATGAGAGGTAACGTATGGGGGTTATTTGTATTACAACTTAGCTTTATCGGCTGGGCATTATTATGCATATTAACATTTGGGATTGGTTTTCTATGGCTTATCCCTTATACTAATACAACCCTTTTCAATTTTTATAATGAAATAAGGAACAAATCGCAAACTAATACTAACTATAATGATATTACATCTTTAACGTAAGATAGTATATGAATTCTTAAACTAAAGCTTAAAGTAATTATACTTTAAGCTTTTAAAATAATACTTGTTAAGAAATATAACTATACTTTTCAATTAGTTTATAAACTATTTATCTAGGAGGTATTATATGATTATAGGTGTTCCAAAAGAAATTAAGGTTAATGAATATACTGTAGCTATTTCTCCATCAGCAGTTGCTGAATTTGTAAGTAATGGACACGTAGTACTTATAGAGGAAAGTGCTGGAGTTGGAAGTGGCTTTAATGATGATGAATATGTAGAGCATGGGGCAATAATTACTGACAAAACTACAGTTTATAATGGTTCTGATATGGTTTTCAAGGTAAAAGAATTACTTCCATCAGAGTTTGAATACTTAAGAGAAGGTTTGATAATTATGACATATTTCCATTCAAATGCGTACAGAGATGAAACTGACGCTTGTATTAATAAAAAAATTATTGGTATAGCATGCGAAGATGTTCAAGATAAAAATGGTAAATTCCCATTATTAAGACCAATGAGTGAAATTGGTGGGAAGGGTGGGTTTATCGCTGCATGTAACTATAGCCAAAAAATAAACCACGGTAGTGGTAAAATGTTGGCAAGAGTTAGTGGTATTAAAACACCCCATATAACTATATTAGGTGCTGGGTCAGCCGGTGTTGGCGCCGCTGAACTTGCAGCTGGATTCGGAAATAGAGTAACTATATTGGATATAGATTATGGGAAATTAGAAAGTGCTAAAGGAAAGCTACCATTAAATGTAGAATTTTTACATTCAAATCCTTCAACAATAAGCGAGATAATTAAAAATACCGATGTGCTTATGAATTGTGTATCTTGGCCTAAATGGAGGACAGATCATATTATTACTAGAGATATGCTTAAAACTATGAGGTCTGATACAATTATAATTGATGTGGCCTGTGATATTGGTGGGGCTGTAGAAACTTGTCATGCAACAACCCATAATGAGCCAGTGTATTTTGAAGAGGGCATACTACACTATTGTGTAGATAATATACCTTCTGCTTACGCTAGAACCGCCACCTGTTCAATTTGTTTGGCAACAGTACCATATGCATTAGAAATAGCTAACAAAGGTGTAGAAAGTGCTCTTATAGAGAATCCACACTTAAGAAAAGGTCTTTGTTTTTATAATGGAAATTTAACTTTAGAGGAAACAGCATTAAAACAGGGACGTAAATCTATTACACCTGAAGAAGCACTCGGCATTATTTAAATTAAAAACTACTGTAAATAGATAAATCTATTTATAGTAGTTTTTAATTTTTGCTATGTTATTATATAGATTTAGTTTTGAGTGTATCATATATAGATAGCAATTAAATATTTGTTGCATAATAAATATTATTATACAACACTATTGTTTGTTGTTATAAAAGATGATAGATTTATAATATGTTCCATAGAATATATAAATGTTATTCTATGAGTAAAATAGCATATATGCATTTAATGCAAATAAATAGTTTAGGTGATGAAATGAAAGTAGTATGTTCAATCGGTCCAAATGTTAAGTCGTTAAGTGATTTAGATAAATTCATAGATGCAGGAATGGATTCTGCGAGATTAAATTTTTCTCATATTGAGTATGAGAAGGCTAAAGATCAAATCCAATATATAAAAGATAAATATCCTAGTATTACAATTATACAAGATTTACAGGGTAACAAGCTTAGAGTATCTTCACTATTTAATGGACAATTAAGAGTAAATTTTGGTGAATCAGTATACTTCTGTAGTGAGGATTTTTACAAGTCGAATCTTAGACATAGTGATAAACATATACTTATTCCTATTTCATTTCAAGGTGAGTTTTCGTGGCTTACTAATGCTAATAAGATCTTAATGAAAGATGGAACTATGGAATTTAAGGTTATTGGAAAACTTAAGGATAAAGATGCAATAAAAGCAGAAGTTGTAATAGGTGGAATGGTTAGGGGCGAGAAAGGATTAAATGCTCCAGGTATGGATAGAACCGGTATGGGTTTAACTGTTAAGGATAAATCAGATATTGAATTTGGTATTCAGAATAAAGTAGATGTAATATGCCTTTCATATGTTACTAGAGCAGCTGATATACTAGATTTAAAGGCATATATAGGAGAAATTAAAAAGGATAAGACTGATATTAATATACCGAAACTTTGGGCTAAAATAGAGTGCAAAGAAGGAATTGATAGCTTTGATCAGATTGTAAATGAAGTTGATGGAATAATGCTAGGAAGGGGAGACTTGCTTTCAGAACTTGATATAGTAGAAATTCCTTTTGTCCAAGACAAGATTATTGAGAAAATGAAATCAAGTAAAAAAGAACTTATAATTGCAACTTATGTGCTAGATTCTATGAGAAATTCCTTTAAGCCTAAAATTCCTGAAGCTGACGATATATATAATTTCCTTAAGAATAAAGTTGATGCAGTTATGCTTGCAGGAGAAGTTGGTGTTGGACGAAACCCAATTGAGGTTATAAAATTTGCTAAAAAGATTATTGATAAATATAGTTAATATGATTAAAAATAATTAAGGACAATGTATACATTGTCCTTAATTATTTGATTAAATTTTGAACAGACTATTTTCCAAGGTTAAATACATCCAAATCTTTAACTTTAAGTCCTCGTTTCATAACTGTAACCATTGCTCTTAGTGTATCTAGTGATGTCATGGTAGATACTCCAGCTTCAACGGCTGTTCTTCTTAATTTGAAACCATCACGTTGGGAATCATTTCCTTTAGTTGGTGTGTTTACTATCAAATTAATAGATTTACTTCTAATCGCATCAACTATGTTAGGCTTATCTTCACCAATTTTATTAACTATTTCAGTTTCTATGCCTGCAGATTTTAGCATTTTTGCAGTTCCTTCAGTAGCAATCATTTTACAACCAAAGGAGTTCATTTCTTTGGCTAAGATTAAGAATTCATCTTTATCACTACTGTTGATTGTAACTAATAGTTTATCTCCTGACTTTAGAATCTGCCTTTTAGCTGCGATAAAGCCTTTCATCATAGCTTCATCAAAAGTATGTCCGATTCCAAGTACTTCTCCTGTAGATCTCATTTCGGGCCCAAGACTTACTTCAACCTTTGGGAGTTTTTCAGTTGAAAATATAGGTACTTTTACAGTTACAAAATTAGGTTCTGGGCAAATACCTTCTTCATAACCCATATCTTTTAATGATTCTCCAAGCATAGCACGAGTAGCCAGTGACACTATTGGAACATTAGTAACTTTTGTTATATAAGGAACAGTACGAGAAGCTCTAGGATTTACTTCGATAATATATATTTCTCCCTCAAATTCAATGAATTGAATATTTATCATACCAATAACTTTAAGCTCTAAAGCGATTCTTCTTGTATATTCAAAGATAGTACGCTTAGACTTTTCTGATACATTTTGAGAAGGGTATATACTTATAGAATCTCCTGAGTGAACGCCAGCTCTCTCAAGGTGTTCCATTATGCCTGGAACTAATATTTCTGTGCCATCGCAAATTGCATCTACTTCTATTTCTTTACCAACCAAGTATCTATCTATTAAAACAGGATTTTTACTATCTCTTTTAAATGCATTTTCTAAATATCTCTTAAGTTCTTTTTCTCTGTAGGTAATTTCCATACCTTGACCACCGAGCACATAAGAAGGCCTTACAAGAACAGGATATCCAAGTTTTTCAGCTCCAACTATACCATCTTCCACATTCCATACAGCCATACCTTTAGGCCTATTGATATCAAGTTCCTCAAGCATTGCCTCAAATCTTTCTCTATCTTCAGCTCTATCAATACCATCTGCATCAGTACCTAAAATTTTAATACCATTTTCTCTTAGAAGCTTAGATAATTTTATTGCAGTTTGACCACCAAATTGTAGTATTACACCTTCTGGCTTTTCTTTATCTATAATGTTTAAAACGTCTTCTTCAGTCAATGGTTCAAAATATAGTTTATCAGATATATCAAAATCAGTAGATACAGTTTCAGGATTATTATTTACAATTATTGTTTCTATTCCTTTTTTCTTAAGAGCTCTAACTGCATGAACAGAACAATAATCAAATTCTATTCCTTGTCCAATTCTTATAGGTCCTGAACCGACAACCATTACTTTTCGCTTATCTGATACTACTACTTCGTCAAATTGTTCATAGGTTGAGTAGTAATATGCAGATACAGCATCAAACTCACCAGCACAAGTATCTACCATCTTATAGGTTGGCATAATATTATAAAGTTTTCTAAGCGTATATAATTCTACAGGGCTTATATTCATTAAGTCTGCAATACCTTTGTCTGAGAATCCTTTCTTTTTTAATAACTTTAGGTAGTCTCTATGAAGATCCTCTACCTTAGCGGTTTTTAAGAATTCTTCTTGTTCTACTATCCATTTAAACTTATTTATAAAGAAGGTATCTATTCCTGTGATTTCTGATAACTTTTCAACAATATATTTTCTTCTAAGCATTTCAGCTAGGTCAAATATTCTCTCGTCATCGGGTACCATTACACTGCTTTTAAGCTCTGATAAGGTTTTTTCTTGAGATGGTTTATGATCAAGCACATATTTACCAATTTCAAGAGATCTAATTCCTTTAAGAAAAGCAGCTTCAAAGTTAGAACCTATAGCCATGACTTCTCCGGTTGCCATCATTTTAGTTCCAAGAGCTTTAGTGGCATTTTTAAATTTGTCAAAAGGCCATTTTGGAATTTTAACTACAACATAGTCAAGAGCTGGTTCAAATGATGCCATAGTCTTACCAGTAACTGAATTTACTATTTCATCTAAAGTATATCCAAGAGCAATTTTAGCCGCAACTTTTGCTATAGGATATCCTGTCGCCTTTGAAGCTAATGCAGAGGAACGAGAAACTCTAGGATTTATTTCAATTACAGCATAATCAAAGCTATGAGGGTTTAATGCAAACTGAACGTTACATCCACCTATGATGCCTACTTCATCTATAATCTTTAGAGCCGAAGTTCTAAGCATTTGATACTCTTTATCTGACAATGTTTGAGAAGGGGCTACAACTATAGAATCTCCAGTATGAACACCAACTGGATCTATGTTTTCCATATTACAAACTGTAATGCAGTTTCCTTTAGAATCACGCATTACCTCGTATTCTACTTCCTTCCAACCTTTAATACTCTTTTCTAGAAGTACTTGATTTACTGGGCTAAGTGAAAGACCGCTATCTAATGTTTCAATAAGTGATTCTTCATCATCTGCAATACCGCCACCAGTTCCACCTAGTGTATAGGCTGGTCTCACAATAACAGGGTAACCAATTTTATTTGCAAACTTAATTCCAGATTCTATATCATTAATTATCTCTGATTCAATAACAGGTTCATTGATTCTTTCCATCAATGATTTAAACAAGTCTCTATCTTCACCTTTTTTTATAGATTCTACAGTTGTTCCAATAATATTAACACCATACTTTTCAAGAATCCCTTTTTCCTCAAGTTCAATTGTTAGGTTTAGACCTGTTTGGCCACCCATTCCAGATAAAATACTATCAGGTTTCTCCTTTATTATTATCTTCTCAATAAATTCTGTGGTTAGCGGTTCTATGTATATTTTATCTGCTACTTCTTTATCTGTCATTATAGTTGCTGGATTAGAATTTATTAGTATAGTTTCTATTCCTTCTTCCATAAGTGCTCTACAAGCTTGTGTTCCTGAATAGTCAAATTCAGCAGATTGTCCTATTACAATCGGACCAGACCCTATGATTAATACCTTTTTTATGTCATTTCTTTTACTCATTAATTATTCCTCCTACATGAAAGCTCTCTGTCTTTCTTAATGTATTTTTATTTTATTAGTTCTAAAAAATTATCAAATATAACTGCATTTTCTTTAGGTCCAGGTGATGCTTCAGGGTGATACTGAACACTTGCTATAGGTAGTGTTTTATGTCTCATACCTTCAAGTGTGCCATCATTAACACTAACATGAGTAATTTCCATATCAGCTGGTAACTCACTTACGTAATATCCATGATTTTGACTAGTTATATATACCTTATCACCTATTATATCTTTTACTGGATGATTTGAACCTCTATGACCAAATTTAAGCTTAGCTGTTTTACCACCAAATACCCATGCTAAAAGCTGATGTCCAAGACAAATGCCACATACTGGTTTTTTATCAACTAGTTTTTTTACTTCTTTAATTACATTACCTAAAGTCATAGGATCTCCAGGACCATTTGATAGAAAGATTAAATCAGGATTAGTATCAAGTATTTCTTCCGCTCTTGATGTAGCAGGGAACACTGTTAAATTACAGTTTCTTTCTTTAAAATTCCTTAGTATATTTGATTTAACACCAAAATCCATAACTGCAACATTTGGACCAGTTCCTTTAATTTTATAAACTTCTTTTGTAGATACTTTATACACTGCATCATCATTATGAAACTTTTCTAATCGATCTTTAACATCATCTAAAGATAAATCTTTAATAGTTATAAATCCCTTCATTGAACCATGATTTCTTAGTACCTTTGTAAGTGCTCTTGTATCAATCCCCTCAAGTCCCATAATCTTATTTTCTAGTAGATAGCCATCAAGTTCCATCTCACATCTAAAATTAGAAGGATTGTTCGATTTTTCTCTTACTATAAATCCCTTAACCTTTGGTGATAAAGATTCTAAATCTTCTAGATTAATACCATAATTACCAACTAGGGGGTAAGTCATAGTTACTATTTGACCATAATAAGATGGGTCTGTAAGTGTTTCTTGGTATCCTGTCATTGAAGTATTAAAAACTACTTCACCAACAGTATCCTCAATGTACCCAAAAGCATTGCCTTCAAATTCAATTCCATTTTCTAATATAAGTTTTGCCTTAATATTCTTTGTATTCAAGAAAAACCCTCCATTCAAAATTATAAATTCATAACAAAAAGGATAATAAATAAAACAAACAAATTGTTGTTTTACTCACTATCCTATGGGTTTCTCTTTAAAATAATTATACTTATAGCCATTGTTAGCTCTCCCTTCGTGGCCTCTCTGGACCAATTTAAAAGTAGATATGTCCCTTTGATTCTATAAAAAAAAATCAAGAATGTCAACATAAATATACAAGCATCTACAATAAAGTTTTAAAATATGCACAAATGTAATATTTATTTAAATTATTTTTATATAATTTTAGTGATATATATGATTTTAATAAGAATATATATCACTACACCAAATTTCTATGAATAAATTAATTATAATTACCAACAATAATTTATGGAGGCGATATTAATGAGTAAAAACAATAAAATAATTAGTAATAATCTGCAAAATTCTACTGGTAATAATTTAAGTGGAATAAATGTAAAAGCGCTAGGTAACTATACAAAAAATGCTGTAAAAAATTTCGAGGAAAACATTGTAAGTGAAACAGATTATTTAGAAAAAGTAGATAAAGAATTAGAATGAGATTAAAGTTAAATTTGGTTTATATATTCAATTTCCACCGCATTAAGGTGGATTTTTTGTTTTTAAAATGATATAAACAGTTAAAATAAATTTATTAAGAAAATACTTACGAAGAATTAAATAAACTTATAAGTTTAAAATAGAGTTGTATACTTGCAAATTATATTAAATTGTATATTATAATAAGTAGTATTTAATATTAAAGGAGATTATAATGAGTTGTTTAGGAAACATTATCTGGTTTTTGTTTGGAGGACTTATTGCTGGACTCCAGTGGTGGTTAACAGGTGTTTTATGGTGTATAACTATAGTTGGAATACCAATCGGTCTTCAATGTTTTAAGTTTGCAAGACTTCAGTTTGCACCATTTGGAAAAGACATTATAACTACAAATGATAGCAGTATGGGATTTTTGTTAAATGTCTTATGGTTAATATTTGGTGGATTACCACTAGTAATAACAAACTTAGTTAGTGCTCTATTACTCTCAATTACAGTAATAGGGATACCATTTGCAGCTCAATCACTCAAAATGGCAAGGCTAGCATTTGCACCATTTGGGAAAGAAGTGAAGTAAGTTTAATAATTGTAGATAGTAATTTATTTATATCAAATGAAATTTGGATAAAGCAAAATATTAAATTTATTATTCTATAAGTGAGAGGTATATATTATATGCGAAATATTGACGATTCCAAAGGGAAAATTTTTAGGCATTTTAAAGGTGATTTATATTTATTGGAAGGTTTTGTAATCAATTCGGAGACAAGAGAAAAAATGGTGCTTTATAGAGCATTATATGGAGAGTGTGGATTATTTGTAAGACCTTATAATATGTTTATTGAAGAAGTGTTAGATAATAAGTTAAATCCAACAGGACAAAAGTATAGATTTGAAGAATTTGAAGTAAAAAGTGAAAACAATCATAGTATAAACAGTAAATCTATGATATAATTATAAACATATGTTTTAATAAAAAATCAAAAAGTTTTACCATGTTAGGTAAGACTTTTTTAATGGATAATTGGAGGTAACATTATGATTAGTACTACAGGCGTTAGTTTAAGATACGGAGCACGTAAACTTTTTGAAAATGTAAATATTAAGTTTACTGAGGGGAATTGTTATGGTTTAATAGGTGCCAATGGAGCAGGTAAATCTACATTTTTAAAAATACTATCAGGAGATTTAGAACCTAATACAGGAGATGTTTCTATAACAACTGGTCAAAGAATGACTATGTTAAAGCAAGATCACTTCGAATTTGACGAAGAAGAAGTTTTAAAAACTGTAATTATGGGACATAGAAGATTAGTTGAAATTATGAATGAAAAAGATGCTCTTTATGCTAAAGAAGATTTTAGTGATGAAGACGGCATGAAAGCTTCAGAACTTGAGGGAGAGTTTGCAGACCTTAATGGATGGGAAGCTGAGAGTGAGGCTGCAACATTATTACAAGGACTTGGAATTAGTGAAGATTTACACTTTAAATTAATGAAGGATCTTAATGGTTCTGAAAAAGTTAAGGTTCTACTTGCACAGGCACTTTTCGGACATCCTGATATCTTATTACTGGATGAGCCTACAAACCATTTAGATATTAAATCTATAGCTTGGCTTGAAAATTTCTTGATGGACTTTGAAGGAACTGTTATTGTTGTATCACATGATAGACACTTCTTAAATAAAGTTTGTACCCATATGGCAGATATAGACTTTAGTAAAATACAAATGTATGTTGGTAACTATGATTTCTGGTATGAATCAAGTCAGTTAGCATTACAAATGTCTAAAGATCAAAATAAGAAAAAAGAAGAAAAAATTAAAGATCTTCAAAACTTTATAGCTCGTTTTAGTTCAAATGCTTCAAAAGCTAAGCAAGCTACTAGTAGAAAAAAACAATTAGATAAATTAACACTAGACGATATCAAACCTTCTTCAAGAAGATATCCTTTTGTTGGATTTAAAGCAGATAGAGAAGCTGGAAATGACTTATTAGTTGTTGAAAATCTATGTAAGACTATTGATGGAGTAAAGGTCCTTGATAATGTAAGCTTTATGGTTTATAAAAATGATAAGATTGCATTTTTAGGGGATGGAGTTTCAAAAACAGTTTTATTCAAAATCTTAATGGGTGAGATGGAGCCAGATAGTGGAACATTCAAATGGGGTGTAACTACTTCTCAATCATATTTCCCGTCAGATAACTCAGAATACTTTAATGAATGTGACTTAAATCTTGTAGATTGGTTAAGACAATTCTCTGAAGAAAAGGCTGAAAGCTTTATAAGAGGATTCCTTGGTAGAATGTTATTTTCCGGAGAAGAAGCGTTAAAGCAGTCATCTATACTTTCTGGAGGAGAAAAAGTTCGTTGTATGTTATCTAAAATGATGCTTAGTGGAGCTAATGTATTAATACTAGATGAACCTACAAACCATTTAGACCTAGAATCAATAACAGCAGTAAATAACGGGTTAATGAACTTTGCTGGAACAATGCTATTTACATCTCATGACCATCAGTTTATTAATACTATTGCAAATAGAATAATTGAAATACTTCCTACTGGTGAAGTAATTGATAAAACTATGACCTATGATGAGTATCTTGAATTAAAATAATTGAGTACACAACTTAAAGGATATTTATTTAAATAAATTATGAAGAGAACCTTTGAGAAGCTCCCCGAAAATTTAGGTTAGTAGGGACCAGTCGCTATTGCGTTAAATGTTTGAGTGGACTTTTATTAGAATGGTACCACGGATATATACCCGTCTCTTTCGTAAAGAAAGAGACGGGTTTTTATACGGATTTTTATATTAGATAATGTAGCATCTAAAAGAAAGAGAGGATTTATCATGGATTATAAAAATATAATAGCTGAAAACTTATGCACATATATAGATATAGATACGGAAACCATTATAAAAGTTATTGAGAACCCACCAAAAGCTGATATGGGAGATTTCGCTTTTCCTTGTTTTCAATTAGCTAACGCTATGAAGAAAGCAGCAAATATCATTGCTCAAGATTTAAAATTACAGATGGGTAACATTGATGGATTTGAAAAAATAGAGGTATTGGGGCCATATGTAAACTTTTTCGTAGCTAAAAGTGATTTTATAAAGGATATTATAGAAAGAATACTTAGTGAAAAAGAGCAGTATGGAACAACAAATGAAGGTGTAGATAAAAATGTTATTATAGAGTATTGCTCAGTTAACATTGCAAAGCCATTCCACGTTGGACACCTTGTTACAACAATGCTTGGAAACTCACTACACAAAATATTCAATTCACAGGGATATAATGCTATTGGTATTAATCATTTAGGTGACTGGGGAACACAGTTTGGAAAGCTTATATATGCATATAATAACTGGGGTGATGAAAAAGCATTAGAAGAAGAACCTATAAAAGAGATGTTAAGAGTATATGTTAAATTCCATGATGAGGCAGAAAAGAATCCTACCCTTGATGATGAAGGAAGAAAATACTTTAAACTTCTTGAAGATGGTAATGAAGCTGAGGTTAAACTTTGGACTAAGTTTAAAAACTTAAGTTTAAAGGAATTTGATAGATTATTTAATTTATTAAATATTAACTTTGATTCTTTTGATGGAGAAAGCTTTTATACAGACAAGATTGGTTCAGTTATAGAAGAAATAGATTCTAAGGGATTATTAGTTAAAAGTAACGGAGCTAAAGTTGTTATGCTTGAGAAAGAAAATATGCCGCCATGTATAATTAGAAAAGCTGATGGAGCAACTATTCATGCTGCATGTGATTTAGCTGTTATGTTCTATAGAAAAGAAACTTATGATTTTCACAAGAATATATATGTAGTGGCAAAGGATCAATCTCTACATTTTAAGCAAGTATTCACAACAGTTAAAAAGATGGGTTATGATTGGGCTGATGATTGTATACATACACCTTTTGGTCTTGTTAGATTCCCAGACAAAAAGTTTTCTACCGGAAAAGGTAATATAATGTTCCTTGAAGATTTATTAAATGAAACAGTTCTTAAGACAGAAGAAATAATAAATGTGAAGAATCCTAATCTTGAAAATAAGAGAGATGTAGCTAAAAAGGTTGGAATATGTGCCATTGTATTCACTTTCTTTAAAAATTCAAGAGAAAGAGATATAGTTTTTGATTGGAACGAAATGCTAAGTTTCGAAGGAGAAACTGGTCCTTATGTTCAGTATACCTATGCTAGAGGAAAAAGTATCCTAAGAAAACTAGGAGAGGCAACATCAGAAGTTGATTATAGTAAGCTTATTTCAAGTGAAGAATTTGAACTTGCAAAAGAATTATCAGGATTTAATAATGCTATAAAACAGGCTTTAGATAAATTACAACCTTGTATTATTACTAGATATACTATTGATGTGGCTAAAGCATTTAATAAGTTCTATAATGCTATAAATATATCAAATTCAGAAGATGAAATAACAAAACAGACAAGATTATCTTTAGTAAAAGCTACTCTTCAAGTATTACACAACGGATTAAACCTTATTGGTCTTGAAACTGTAGATGAAATGTAAATTACTAAAATAGTACAGTAAAAATCCCAGTGAAGCGAAATCTTCACTGGGATTTAATTATTTATAAATTATTTTATTTATCATCAATTTTATTATCTACTTTTGTTACGAAGTTTGGACATTTTGATGTACAACTTCCACAATCACATCCACCAGTTTTGGTTCCTATTTTTTTATATAATATGAAACCAGCAAATCCAACAATTAGTAGAGTTATTATAATCTCTATCATAATTTCACCTCATTTAAATAATAATATTCATTATTTGATATATTAAAAAGGAAAATATCCATGCTACTGCAAATTGATAGATTACGGAAAATGTAGCTAATTTAGTACTAAATTCCTTTTTCAAAGTAGCAATAACTGACACACAAGGTGTGTATAATAGGGTAAATACTAAGAATGAAATTCCACTTGCGGTAGTAAATGAGGCTGCAATATTCGCTACTAAATCTCCAGAATATAGTACACCCATAGTACCTATAACAACTTCCTTAGCCATAAGCCCAGTTAACAGTGCAACTGAATTTTCCCATGTCCCAAATCCTAATGGTCTAAATATTGGAGAGATAAAGTTACCAATTGTAGCTAAGAAACTTTCATTAATATCCACCATACCATTTATACTGAAGTTTGACAAAAACCATACTAATACAGATATTGAAAATATTAAAGTTCCAGCTTTTTTCAAAAACCCTTTACCTTTTTCCCATGTATGAATCATCAAACCTTTAAATTCAGGGAGCTTGTACTCGGGTAATTCGATAATAAATGGTTCTTCATCTTTTTTGAATATAGTGTTCTTAAATATATATGCCATCAAAAATGCAATTAATATACCTAAGATGTAAAGTCCAAATATAACCAATGACTCACTTGATGCAAACAGAGCACTTGTAAATAATGCATAAACAGGTAACCTTGCATTACAAGACATAAATGGTATTATCAACGCTGTTAATTTCCTATCTTTTTCACTTTCTAAAGTCCTTGCTGACATTATACCAGGTACAGAACATCCAAAACCCATTAAAAGTGGAATGAACGCTTTTCCAGAAAGACCCAATTTCCTCATTAGCTTGTCCATAATAAATGCAGTTCTCGCCATGTATCCACTATCTTCCAGAAAACTAATTCCAATAAATAATGTTAATATTATAGGTAAAAATACTATTACAGATCCAACACCTCCAACAATTCCATCGATTATTAAAGAGTGAAACCATGGTGCAGTGTTTGCTAAAGGAATTTCTAAAAGAGAAACGAAATTTACATTTATTAATGTATCTGCTATTTCTTGAAGAGGCCCTCCTATCCAATCGAAAGTAAACTTAAATATTAAAAACATAATTCCTAAAAAAATAGGATAAGCCAAGAATTTATTAAGAACAATTGAGTCGATTTTTTCTGTTACGTTATCAGTAATAGATTTTTTACCATTTACACAACTATTCAGAATGCTATCGATATATGAATAGGTTTCCTTTTCATTAAGCATAGAAAAATTATGCTTTTTATTAATTTCATAGTTAACATTATTAACGATGTCAGTCTGCAATAATTCTTTTAATTCTCTTACTCCGTCACCTTTAGAAGCTGATACAGGTAAAATTGTAACTCCTAATTTTTCAGAAAGTTCACCATAATTAATGTGAATCCCTTGACTTTTAGCTACATCTATCATATTAACAACCAATAAAATAGGCTTGTTAAATTGAGTTAATTGAGACGTAAGATATAAATTTCTTTCTAGATTTGAACCATCAATAATATTTATTATCAAGTCAACTTCATCAGTGTATAGAAAATCCTTAGACACTTTTTCTTCATTTGAGAATGTATCCATAGCGTATATTCCAGGTAAATCAATAATTTTTATATCCTTTGTAAGGTAACCTTCTTTTTTTTCAACTGTTACACCTGACCAATTACCTACATATTGGTTAGACCCTGTAAGAGAATTAAACAAAGTAGTCTTACCAACGTTTGGGTTACCTATAAGAGCTATAGTTTTCATACTAGATAGCCTCCTTAATAAATATTAATTCAGCATCTTTTTTTCTGATTGCTAAATCAGTACCTCTTAAATTTATTATAATTGGATCACCAAATGGTGCAACTTTTTTTACTAATATTTCAGTTCCTTCTACAAACCCTAATGCCAATAATCTTTTTGTTAATTTATCGTCACATGCTAGTTCTTTAATTAAACCTTTATGACCTGGTTTTAAATTAAAAACGTTCATGAATATCACTCCTTCTTGAAAACAATTATCAATTATATATTAATAGTATATTCTAAATGATAATTATTGTCAATGTATAAATTTATATTTTATAAGGAGATTTACATATAGATAATTTATGTCATGATATGATATAATACTAATATATGTTTTTATGGTTTACTTTTAATTAAATATTTTACATATTTAATTATGTACAATTAATATATAATACATGTTAAAGAAATGAGTGGTAAGGTGATAATTAAAGAAATTGCTTTAGATATCGATAAGTCTGAGTTTAATGATAGTCTAAGCATAAATGGTGAAAATGATTTTTTTAAAAAGTCTGTTTTTTTTGATTTGGAGCATTATGTATACAAAAAGCCTATATGCATAGGAGTTTTTGGAGCCGGATATTATGATGAAGAAAATGATAAACTTATGATTACTCAATATATGATGGAAAATAAACATGAATTAGAAAAAGTGCTACTTTTATCAAAGGAGTATTTCATCAAAATGAATGAAGAGTTTGGAAAAGAATATATAGTTACATTTTCAGGAAATAATGACTTTATAGTTTTAGACTATTTATTTAATAAATATGAATTCAATTATAATTGGGAAGATTATTTTAAAAGCATAGATTTACAAAAGAAATATGAACAAGTAAAGAAAAAATCAATAGGATTAAAAGCTCTTGAAAGCGAATGTAGCATTATTCGCGAAAGTGAGATCATAAGTGGCTCGACACTAGCCAAAACATTTGGGAAAATAATGAAAGATGATATGTATTTTTCTAGAATGCCAACTGAAAAGAAGGATAAAATCCTCTTATATAACATGCAAGATGTTGTTAGTTTATTTCATATATATACACAATGGAATAAATATATTAAATCTGAATAATTTAAGCTATCTCATAGAAGAATATAAATTTGTATTTTTCTATGAGATAGCTTTATATTTAAATATCATATAATCCTATCGTGCAAGTAATTTATATCACAATAATCATTAAAGTAGAATTTATATATGCAAATTATTCAAGATCATTTTTAGTATAATAAAACAAGAGGTGGTATTATGTCAATATTGTCCAGAGGTAGAGATGCTTCTATAAATAATGAAAAATGTGATTTAGTCCTAAAAAATGCTCAATTTATAAATGTATTCACGTCGGAAATTCAACAAGCTGATATAGGTATTGTTGAAGATATAATAATAGGTGTGGGTACGTACAGTGGAATAGAAGA
Source organism: Clostridium sp. (assembly GCF_036660475.1). GTDB lineage: Bacteria > Bacillota > Clostridia > Clostridiales > Clostridiaceae > Clostridium_J. Next base: position 40,174 of record NZ_JAVXAO010000003.1, read on the forward strand.
AATTGATTGTAGCTCTAAATTTATATCGCCAGGGTTTATTGATGCACATATTCATATAGAATCATCAATGGTTACACCTAATACCTATGGTAATCTTGTAATTAATCATGGAGTTACTACAGTTATAGCTGATCCACATGAAATTGCTAATGTTCTCGGAGTAGACGGAATTAAACTTATGATGGATAACTCAGAATTAGCACCTATAGATATACATTTTATGATGCCATCCTGTGTCCCCGCTGTAAAATTTGAGGAAAATGGTGGAGTATTAAATGCAAGAGATTTATATGAATTTATAACCTCTCCTAAAGTTATTGGTTTAGGAGAGGTTATGGATGTTAATGCAGTGACAACGATGAATCCAAGTATGATGGAAAAGTTAGATGCCTTTAAAGACAGCAATATAGATGGACATGCGCCTCATATTTCGTTAGGTCAACTTAATCAATATATTTTATCCGGAATTAAGACGGATCATGAATGCATTACCAAGGAAGAGGCTTTAGAAAAAGTAAGATTAGGAATGCATGTGTTAATAAGAGAAGGTTCTGCAGCAAAAAATCTCATAAACTTAATTGGCGCAGTTGATGATAATAATTATAGAAACTTTTCGTTTTGTACAGACGATAGACATATAGAGGATATAATTGAAGAGGGGACAATTAATAATGCAATAAAGCTTAGTATTGAATGTGGACTTAACCCTATAAAGGCCTATATTATGGGGACTTATAATGTGTGTAAATGTTATGGATTAAGCAAAAAAGGTGCTATTGCTCCAGGATATATTGCTGATTTAGTGATTCTAAATAATTTAGATGATGTTGATATTGATATAGTTATTAAAAGTGGACATATTGTTAATAAATCTCGTGATACCTCAAATGAGTTTGTAGCAAGAAACACAGTAAATATGGATAAATTAACTGAAAAACACTTTCAGATTACACCTACTGGAAGCAATATGAATGTGATTGAAATAATACCCAATTCACTCGAAACAAAATTAAGTATAAGGCCGAGCATAATTATTGATAATAAACTAGATATGTCTTCATATGAAGATGTTTTGAAAATAGCAGTATTTGAGCGCCATAAACGAACTGGAAATTATTCACTAGCATTTTTATCGGGAATGGGACTTAAAAATTGCTCGGTTGCGCAAAGTATAGCACATGATTCTCATAATATTATTGTAATTGGTGATAATGATAATGATATGGCTAAAGCAGTAAATACTCTAATTGATATTGGCGGTGGAATTGCGATTGTTAGTAATGGGGATGTAATAAATACCTTACCTCTAGAAGTTGGAGGCATACTTACTAACGCATCAGTAGATTATGTATATAGTAGATTGAAAGAGTTAAATGTTTTTATGGATAAACATGGATTGAAGGTAAATGTAGATGCATTTATAACATTATCATTTATGAGCTTACCAGTAATACCAGAAGTTAAATTAACAACTAAAGGATTAATTTCATATAAAACATTAAGTAAACTTCCAGTTTTTTTTGATTAATAGTGGAAATATTATTATAATCTTATATAATATAAAAGTAATAATCTATTTGAATTATTACTTTTAGTAGTATGAGTAACACTATAATACACGAGGAGATTGGATTTTGAAGAACTTAAACATCATAACAAACTTAAAAAAATATGTAGGAATGAGAAATATCAAAACTGCTCTAGCAGTTGCAGTAAGTGTAGTAATATCGGATATATTTAAACTACAATCACCTTTTTTCGTTGCTACTTCTGCATTGATTTCTATGGAAACAACTGTTAAAAAGGGGATACATGCTGGAATTTCAAGAGTACTTGGAACTATAATTGGTGGATGCTTGGGTGTAATAGCTGTATTAATTCACCCTGGTAATGTATTTTTAATTTTTACTGGTATAGTTATATTGATAACTTTATTAAATTTATTAAATTGGCAAGATTCTATATCAATCGCATGTGTTGTTTTTTGTGTAATAATGATTACAATGAGCAGTGAAAATATTGTATTTTATGCATTTCAACGAACTTTTGATACTATAGTAGGGATTATAATTTCAATATTTATTAATTATATTATTTCACCACCAGTAGATTCAAAATTTTCTAAAGAGGCAGATCTTAATGAGTAATTTTAATATGTATGTGTTAAATTATATTAAAACACTATAAATGACAAAATACTACTAAATTAATTTAGTAGTATTTTGTCATTTATATATCATTAACCTAACAAGTATCTATAATATTATATTTTAATACATTATAGATTTAAAACATACTTATAAATAAAATAGTAATGAGCCATACTTCCTAAAATCACAAATATATGAAAAATTTCATGAGCTCCAAAACTTCTGTGAACACCTTTTTTCTCTAAACAATAAATCACGCCGCCAATTGTATATAAAACCCCACCAAGAATTAGAATAAACAGGCCACTAGCTGAGACTACTGATGACAATGGTCCAAAGATAAATATAGCCATCCATCCCATGAGTATATATATAGATGAAGATAACCAAGACGGACAATTAATCCAAATCATCTTGAATATTATTCCAGCTAATGCCATACCCCATATAGTAAATAGCATATAATATTTAAGTGGGTTACTTAAAAGAACTAAACAGATTGGAGTATAGGTTCCTGCAATGAGCACGAATATCATTGCATGATCTAATTTTCTCAAAAATTTAATAACGGAATCTTTAGCAATGGTAAGGTGATAAACACTACTTGCAGTGTAGAGTAGAATTAAACTTAATCCAAATATAATAGTTGAAATTAGAGTATAAAAATCATAGTTATTAGCAGATATCTGTTTAATTATTAGGAAACATATCCCTAAGAAAGAAATAGCCGCTCCAAATATGTGTGAAAATCCACTGAATGGTTCACGAAAATTAGTATTCATATAAATACCTCCTAAATGTAATTGCACACCTAGTTTTTAATACTATGTGATGTCATATATATAGTATACTACTAAAATTAATAAAATATATACTTATTTTATTAATTTTATGTTAATTTCTATATAATCAATTTTAAATAAATATTATATTTAGATTTTAATCTTATAATGATTTTAAGTGGATTTAATTATTCTATATTTGGAATGCCTTGTTTATACATAGCAAATAATGGTATCATAATATTATTATATAATTTTAATACGTAGATTATGGGCGAGAGGTGTAAAATAATTATGAAATTTGACGATAATGAATTAGTTGAATTATTTTTGAACTTAAATCTTAATGAAGAAATAGAATTAAATAAGATACCAGATCTTGATTTGTACATGGATCAAGTTATTCAGCTATTTGAAAATAATCTATCAAACTCTAAAAGAAATGAAAGTGATAAGATATTAACAAAGACTATGATAAACAATTATTCTAAAGATAAACTATTATTTCCGACTAAAAATAAAAAATATACTAAAGAACATATAATTTTAATGATTATGACTTACGATTTAAAACAAACATTGTCAATAGGAGATATTAAAAAAATTTTTAATCCTATGGTGGAAGGTGTGTGTAAAGACGATGATATTTTAAATATTTCTGAATTGTATGAAAAATACCTTATCCTTAAAAATAAGCAATGGGAAGAAGAAAAAATATTATTAGAAAATACTCTACATTCTGTATCTTCTCTGTATGAAGATATAGACGGTGAAAATAATGATATTAATTATCAAAAATTACTATCTACTATACTAGCACTTTTAAATTCGGCAGCATTGAACAAACGACTTGCCGAAAAAATAATTGATAAATATTTTTAATGTGTTAATATAATGCTGTTATTCTAATATTTAGGATAGCGGCATTTATTTATTACTCAATTATATAAATAAATTTTCAAGTTACTAAATATGATGTAATATAAATTGCAAAATAAAAAAATATAAATTTTATTGACAAATAAGTATTAAGATCATATTATAGATATATGAGCATATATTCATATGAGGAGGTTATGTATATGGAACAACTAGAATTATGCAATTGTAATTACATTCACAGTGAAGTTATTGATAAATTGCATGGTAAATCATTAGATGATAACACTGTGAGTGATTTAGCAAATTTTTTCAAATCAATAGGTGATCCAACTAGAGTTAAAATTCTTAATATTCTAATGAATACCGAAGCATGTGTTTGCGATATCGCAGCATTAACGAATATGACTCAATCAGCTATATCACACCAACTGAGAGTATTAAAGATGTCCAGAATTGTTAAATCTCGAAGAGATGGTAAGGTTATATATTACTCATTAGATGATGACCATGTTAAAGATATTTTCTATAAAGGGTTAAATCATATAAATGAGTGAGTAATTAAAATCAAGGGGGAGATAAGGTATGGGAGAAACAAAACGTATTTATCAAATACAAGGACTAACTTGTGCAAATTGTGCACTTAAAATTGAACGTGAACTAAATGGACTACCTTATATTGAAAGTGCGGTAGTTAATTCAATAACATCTAAAGCAATTTTAGAGCTTAAAGCAGATATTGATAAAGAGCTAGTATTTAAAGATGTAGATAAAATAGCGTCAAGAATAGAACATGGTGTTAAGGTAAAAGAAATTGATAAAAATCATATTGGTAAAAGAATTAATCCAATTCAGGGCAATATTAAAATAAATAGTAACAGTAAGTCCAGACCAAAAAGTAATACCAATCATGTTCAAAATTCAACTTTAGAATCAAATCATGATCAAATAAGAAGTTTGGAAAACCATGATCAAGGTAATAATCATAATCATAGTCATGCAACAGCTTACTCTAAGAAAAAAATTATTAAACTTAGCATAGGATTAATAGTAGGTTTTTCGGCTGCTTTAACTAGTGGAATAATAAGCTTAAGTTTATTTATACTATCATATTTAATTATTGGTGGAGATATTTTATTAATCGCTGGTAAAAATATAATTCGTGGTCAACTATTTGATGAAAATTTTTTAATGAGTATAGCTACAATCGGCGCATTTGCTATAGGTGAATATCCTGAGGCTGTAGGTGTAATGTTATTCTATCAAGTAGGGGAGTTTTTTCAAGATCTTGCTGTTAATAAATCTAAGAAGTCAATAGCAGATCTTATGGATATTAGGCCTGATTATGCTAATCTTAAACTTAAAAATGGTGATATAAATGTAGTGTCACCAGAGAGCATCAATGTCGATGATATAATATTAATTAAGCCTGGTGAGAAAATACCTCTAGATGGTGTAGTAGTGCTAGGTTCATCACAAATAGATACGTCTGCATTAACAGGTGAATCAGTTCCAAGGATTATTAAAGAGAGAGATGAAGTTTTAGCTGGTTCAATAAATAAAACATCTCTAATAGAAATTAAAGTTACTAAGGAATTTGGTGAATCTACAGTTTCCAAAATACTTGAACTTGTTGAAAATGCATCTAATAAAAAGGCACCAGCTGAAAAATTCATTTCAAAGTTTGCTAGATGGTATACACCAATTGTAGTGATTTTAGCTATTATGTTAGCGATTTTACCACCTATATTTGTTGGTGGTGAATTCTCAACTTGGGTATACAGAGCATTATCATTTTTAGTTGTGTCTTGTCCATGTGCACTCGTAATTTCTATTCCATTAAGTTTCTTTGGAGGAATTGGAGGTGCGTCTAGGAGTGGTATTTTAGTTAAAGGTGGTAATTATTTAGAAGCCTTAAGTAATGCTGAAATAGTAGTTTTTGATAAGACAGGAACATTAACAGAGGGAAGTTTTGAAGTTACAAAGATTTTACCACATGGATTTATCACTGAAGATATATTAATAGAATATGCAGCATATGCTGAAATATATTCAAATCATCCAATTGCAAAGTCTATAGTTGAATCATATAAACGATTAAACGCTAAGGCCGTAATTGATAAAACTAGAATTAAAAGTTATGATGAAATTGCTGGAAAAGGTGTTAAGATATATTTTGGAGATAGATATATTTATGCAGGTAACTACAGGTTGATGGAAGAGCTCGAAATAAATTACATTAAATCGAATGACGTTGGAACTATTGTATATTTAGCTGTAAATAATAATTTTGTAGGAACGTTAGTTATTTCAGATAAAATAAAAGAATCTGCTCCAAAGGCTATTTTTGATTTAAAAGAAATTGGAATAAAGAAAACAGTTATGTTGACTGGGGATAATAAAACAATTGCAAATTATGTAGCCAAAGTAATTTCAATTGATCAAATTAATTCTGAATTAATGCCTCATGAAAAAGTTGCAGAGATAGAAAAACTATATAAAACACTTTCTAAAAAAGGTACAATTTTATTTGTAGGGGATGGAATAAATGATGCACCTGTATTAGCTAGGGCTGATGTCGGAATAGCTATGGGTGGTATAGGTTCTGATGCAGCAATAGAAGCTTCTGATGTCGTTATAATGACAGATAACCCTGCTAAGATTTCTACAGCAATAAAGATTGCTAGAAAAACCCAAAAAATTGTTGTTCAAAATATAGTATTTTCATTGCTAATAAAGATAGTAGTATTAGCACTTGCAGCGATAGGTATTGCCAATATGTGGATGGCAGTATTTGCAGATGTTGGAGTTACTTTACTAGCAGTTTTGAATGCTATGCGTGCAATGAAACTAGAAGACTAAAAAATAAAACAGGAGAAAGCATTAATTGCCTTCTCCTGTTTTTTTATTGTAAATTAAAAAATCTATCTTATCTGTACTATTCTGAAAAAATATAGTTAATTTTTCTTTGTCATCAACAATTTCATAATCATCGAATTGATAGCTTTTAATTACATTATTGCCATTAGATGTTCTAGTATTGTCAACATTTACAAAAAATTTTCCATGTGTATATAGGATGGTTTTTATAGTAGGTTCATTATTTTCGTTATAGTAAGTATATATAAGTTTAGATGTTTTGCTTTCCTTGCAACTCTTGTCAAATTCAAATATTAAATTAATATTTGTAATGACACCTTTATAATTTATTACGTGATTTTCTTCTATAGCATTATTAGGAAGAAAATCTTTAGGAATAGATTGCATATATGATAACAATTTATTGTTTGAGATTTCAGAACTATTATACAACATATATAATATAGATACTAAAACTATAATGGGAAGAATATACAGCTTTTCAAAAAAGAACTTAGTTAGATTTGATTTATGAGTGTCTATTTTAGCATTTTTATTTCTTATACGCCTATTAATAATAAAACCACCTTTTCTATATAAATAACATTAACTATTTATATAGAAAAAAGGTGGTGAATATTACAATGAAATATTCTTTTTTTCTTTAGTACTACTCTTTCTTAAAAAACTTAGTTTAGTTTCGGTTATAATAATAGCTACCAATATAAAAACACATCCTACTAACATGGAAAATGTAAATATTTCATTTAATAATAATACAGAAAATAAAGCTCCGAATAAAGATTCTAATGAAAGTATTATAGCCGTATGCGTAGAACTTGTATATTTTTGCGCTACATTTTGAATTAAAAATGCAATTGTTGTACTAAATATAGCTAAATAAATAATAGAACCTATTCCTTGTAAGTTCATTGAAGTAGGGAACGGCTCAAAGAAAATTGCAGTTGAAATAGAAAGTAATGCCGCAGTCCCCATTTGAACAACAGTTAAAATAATAGGATCATCATCTTTAACGAATTTACTAATAGTTAGTATTTGACCTGCAAATCCAAATGCACATAGCAATGTAAGTGTATCTCCATAACCTATAGATACACCATCTTGTAAAGTTAACATTGAAATACCTATAATACAAATTACTGCACCTATTAACGAGTAATTATCTGGCTTTTTCTTTGATAACATCCATTGTAAGAATGGAACAAGAACTACATAGACAGCAGTTAAAAATGCACTTTTACCTGCCGAAGTATATTTGATACCAACTGTTTGAAGTGCAAATCCTAAGAAAAGAAATATTCCTATTATAAATCCATTTTTAAGTTGCACTCTTGTCACTTTATTAACACGTTTATGAAAGATGATATACATTATAATAGTAGACAATGTAAACCTCATCGCCATTTGATAAAATGGTGTTATAAAGTCTAATGAGTCCTTAACTGCTATAAATCCTGCCCCCCATAATATAGCTACTATCAATAATGCTATATCTGCGTATAAACTGTTCTTTTTAAAATTTTTTTCCATAGTACCCCCTAAGATATAAATTCAATTCTTATAGTATATTATAACATATTTTTAATTATATTATAATAGTTCACCATTCATCCATTAAAATTGAATTATTGTTTTCATAATAAAAAAACTTTTCTAACATACTACTGTATTAAGTAGTAATACTAAAAAAGTTTTTAATGCTTTTATTATGGATTTATCAACTTATTTTAGATATATTTTTAAAATCACTAAATTGATTGCAATCATCTTCTTCGAAAATCCGCTTATAGCAATATGAAATTATATCTCCTCTTTTAATAATTCCAATAAAAATATTTGAATCATCTACAACGGGCACAAAATTTTGTGATTTTGCAGCAAGTATCAAACTTTCCATATCTGAATTAATTGATACAGGTTTATTTTTAACATGTCTTGGAATTTCTTTAATTAGAACATTCTCAGTATCTTTAAGACTTAATTCTGATGAGTTTTTTAGTTTCCAGAGGATATCTCCTTCAGTAAGGGTTCCTATATATCTCCCTTTATCATCTACTAATGGTATAGATGTATATCTATGGTATTCCATTCTTTCCATAGCTCTTCTCATGGTAGAATTAATTTTTTCGAAAATAACTTCACTTTTAGGAGTAAGAAAAAAGGCAACATTCATATTTTATCATCCTCCATTTAACTCTTAATTTAATAAGTATAATATAATGTTACAGGTTAATTATAACATAATTATCACCGTAAGTCTGAATAAACTTTTTAACAATTTAAAAACATCTAACTGTAATAATTATTTTGTTATATACATTATAGTATTCTTTAATATTCAACATTGATTACCATTTTTAAAATTTGAAATCAGAATTCATTAATTATTTAAATAGTAAGGTTGAATTTTAATATAAAAAAATATATAATATTTTATATACTATAGAATACAATTATAGCATTTAAGTGTTCATATGATTTGTAATCGTCAATTTTAGGTTGATAATTAATATAAAAAGGAGATTTACGTATGGAAATAAGTCTAAACTTAATTGAAGAATCTGTTAAATCAAATAGCATAGACGATGTAAGAAAAGCATTAATTGAATATATTAGAGTTGAACCTGAAAATTCAGAAAAATTAATAAACGCTTTGAATTATGCTAAAGAAAACGTAGATGGATTGTTTGAAATTCATGACAATATTAAGTTGGAAGAAGATAATCTGTGGACTAAAGAGTATTTTCTTAAAACACTTAAGGATTTGTCTAATAATTTTTCTGAAGAAAGATTTAACCATTTATGTCTAGTTGGTGCATTTATTTATCCCAATACAGAAGCTGAAGGTCAAGATACAGTTATAATTAATAATATTAAACCTGTTTCTGATTCTGAATTAAGATTTGAAAAAGTTAAAACCATGCTAGCTTTAGGAAGCGGGATTTTAGTTGGTTTTATTATTGGCAAAAAATTAGGTAGAAAGAGATAGTCTACATTTATACTATACACAATCAAAAACAACCTTTAATTTTAAATTAAAGGTTGTTTTAAATATTTTATGCTTTAAGTGTTTCTATTTCACATTCTTCAAGTTTTTCCATTGTAAACCCTGTATATCCATAAATTATTGAAATTACAGGGTTTATATAATTTAGAAAACAGTATGGAAGATATAGGAATGGAGAAACACCCAGTGTTGTTGCCATAAATGCCCCACATGTATTCCAAGGAACAAAACATGAAGTTAAAGTTCCAGCATCTTCTAAACATCTTGATAAATTTTTAGGAGCTAGCCCACGTTTAGCGTATTCATCCTTATACATTCTACCTGGTATAACAATTGATAAGTACTGATCTCCTGCTAAGATGTTAACAACAACACAAGATATGATTGTAACTAATACTAAAGATCCAGTACTGACTGCAAATTTAAGTAATTTCTGAGCTAACACATTTAAGAAACCAGCTTTCTCCATTATCCCACCAAATATCATAGCACATATAATTAATGCTACAGTACCCATCATACTTTGAAGTCCACCACGACTTAAAAGATTATCAACTACTTCTACTCCAGTTTCACTAGTATATCCTGTATTTAAAACATTAACTATATCACCGTAGTTAGATCCCTGAATTAGAATTGCCAAAATAACTCCAGCCACTACACCAAGTATTAACCCAGGGATAGCAGGCATCTTTTTAACAACAAGAACAATTACGATTACAGGAGGTAATAGCAATAATGGATTAATTGTACATGAAGCTTTTAGTCCTTCAAGAATAATATTAACTTGGGATACATCCAATTCTTGTCCAGCATATTTAAGACCTAAAATCCCAAATATTACAAGCGAAATTACCATACTAGGGGTAGTTGTATAGAACATATGTTTAATATGGTCAAATAATGTAGAACCTGCCATTGCTGGTGCTAGGTTAGTTGTATCTGAGAGGGGAGACATCTTATCACCAAAATAAGCTCCACATATAATAGCACCCGCTATCATAGGTTTTGAAATTCCTAACCCTATACCAACTCCCATAAGTGCTATACCAACCGTACCAGCGGTTGTCCAAGAACTACCTGTTGCAACAGAAACTATTGAACAAATTATACATGTAGCAACCAAAAATATTCCAGGCGATAAAATTTTTAGTCCATAATAAATCATAGTTGGAACAGTACCACTTAATATCCAAGCTCCAATTAAGATACCTATAATCATAAGTATTATTATTGCTTGCATTGACATCTGAATAGTGTCAATAAATCCTTTTTCGATATCTTCCCATTTGTAACCAATAGATAATGCCATGATAGCCGCTACCATAGCTGCAATTATTAATGGAATATGAGGGCTAGCATCAAAAAATATAATTCCAACGGATAAAGAAATTATAAGAACAAGAATAGGGATAAGTGATTGCCATATTTTCGGTGTAATTACATTAACAGTCTCTTTTTTTTCTTTCATTAATACACACTCCTACCTTTAAAATACATTTGAGTTAATTAAAGTATAATGATATTATATATAGTAGTTCATGCAAAATCAAGACTATTCTGAAAATTTTTAAATTAATTATTTTTAGGTTATACAATTAAAAATACAAAAGGAGCCGTCTAAAATTCAACGGCCCTTTGTATTTTTTCATATTCTAATCAATAATTTCATTTAATTAACAATTAATGTGTCGTATTTATTATAAAGTTTTAATTAGCGATTGTTTAGATGATCTATTTTCTAAACATTATTTAAACATTGAAAGATTCAAATGCTATTAAAAACTTATCAATATCATCACTGCAATGACAGTTTGATAAAAACATTGCTTCAAATTGAGACGGCGGTAAATTTATTCCTTTATCAAGCATGTGAATAAAGTATTTTTTAAACATATCTGTATTACACATGGATGCATCTTCATAATTATTAACACTAAGTTTATCAGTAAAGAATGCTGTCATCATTCCACCAACTCTATTAATTTTCAAAGGAATATTTTTATTTCTTGCAATTTTCAACATACCTTCTTCTAGAATTTTACCAATTTGTTCAATGTGTTTATATATTTCTTTGTTTTCATTTAAGGTTGATACAGTTGCAATACCTGCTGCCATAACAAGTGGGTTTCCAGACATGGTTCCCGCTTGATATACTGGGCCAAGAGGAGCTAACATCTCCATAATATCACGTCTTCCACCATATGCACCACATGGAAGACCTCCTCCTATAATCTTGCCATAGGTTATTAAATCAGGTGTTACGTTCTTAAACAATTCTCTAGCGCCCTTATATCCAATTCTAAATCCACACATTACTTCGTCGAATATAAGGAGAGTTCCACTTTTCTTACAAATTCTATCTAATTCCTCCATGAATTCTACTGATGGTTTCACAACACCCATATTACCAGCTACAGGTTCAATGATAACACATGCAATTTCATTTTTATAAGATTCAAAAATCTCTTTAATATTTTCAATGTCATTATATTTAGCAACAATTGTATGCTCTACATGTTCCTTTGGAATACCTGCACTTCCAGGAATGCCACAAGTCATAACACCTGACCCTGCACTAACTAAAAATCCATCATAATGACCATGATAGCACCCAGCAAACTTAACAATTTTATTTCTATTAGTGTAACCTCTTGCAAGTTTAACTGCGCTCATAGTTGCTTCTGTCCCAGAGTTAACCATTCTAATCATGTCAATTGATGAAGTTTCGCATATAAGTTTAGCTAAATCTAATTCTAACTTAGTGGGAGCACCAAATGCTATAGCATTTTCACTAGTGTCCTTTATCGCTTTAACAACATTTGGATGCGCATGTCCAAGTATCATTGGACCCCATGCACCTACAAAATCTACATACTCTTTTCCTTCTTCGTCATATATCTTAGAACCCTTCCCAGATTTTATAATAGGTGGTGTAATTCCCATAGCCATAAGTGCTCTAACTGGACTATTTACCCCACCAGGTATATATTTTTTACTCTCATTAAAAATAGTTTGATTGTTCATGCAAATATCCTCCTTGTTGATCTTATTTTAAAAAAATACGTTGAATTAGGTCATATGCTTTCTCATTATCACCGTTTAATGTTTCTTCCTTCAATACTTCTATTGCTCGATTTATGTATGTATTTGAACTGCTTTTTAACAGTGTAGCAACTAACTTATCATTATCTTTTGTATATTTCTTATTTCTAAATGTTTTAAGATTATTTTGAACTACTAGATTCCCATCACATTTAATATTTTCAATAATTGGACTTAATGATTTTAGCTTTAAATATTTAATGTATTCATCATAATATTTTGAAATTATATATTTATTGGAATTCATTATTTCTTTTCTTAATATTTTATTTTCATTATCAACATTTTGAAGTGTATCTACATTGTACAGATCTACATTTTTCAATTCAACACAACTAGCTTCTACATTAATGGGCAATGAAAGATCAAAAATCATAACTTTCTCTGTTTGAAGATCATTTTTCATAACTAATGGGGTAGGGGATGAGGTACAACAAATTATAGCATCCATATTAGCATAACTTGCACGTAAATCACTTAACGGTTTAATAATAAGCTTGCCTAAATTAACGTAATGAGCATTTTTTAATATAGCCGGATGTTCATTGGCTTTAGATGTATTTCTTACGACTATAGTAATTGAAGTTATAAAATCAATTTTACCAATTAAATAATTAAACGTTAATTCTGCCATTTTACCAAAACCCAATATTAAGATATTTTTGCAATTGTTTTCTAATGCTTTTTTAGCAGCAATAGAAGAATACGATACTGGCATTTTATATAATTTACTTTGTGTTTTAAATTCTTTACCACAACTAATTGCCATAGAGAATAGTTTATCAAAGTTACCTTTTATCACCTTTAGGTTTTTACTTCTTAAATATGAGTCTTTTACTTGACCTAATATTTGATCTTCACCTAAAATCTTAGAATGAAATCCACAACTCACCTCAAACAAATGATTAATTGCCTTATTTTCATTCGAATAAAATATATGTTCTTTAAATGCTAAGTTCCATTTTAAAATATTAAATATCTTTAAAATCAAATCATCTTTCTTTAAGTGCGATTTTAAATATATTTCAGTTCTATTACAAGTATTAATTATAACAACTTCAGTGCATAGTACTTGCCTCATTTTTATCAATATTCCATTTATAGATTCTGGAGATATTGATAACTGACCTCTACGCACTAAATCAAGTTCTTTTTTTATTCCTATTAAATGAATCATTTCTACCTCGCAATTTACGAATTTAATAAATTTTATTAAATTAAATTTAAAACCCATTAAAAATGGGGTGTTATTATTGTATATACACAAAAGAAATTATACTATAGGATTTTTTTTTTGACAATGGAAAAACATAATAATATAAATTTGTTGATATATATGCTATTTTCTGACATAATACATATATATACACAGGAGGGGATTATGAGAAAAACAATATTGTGCAGTACCATTACCATTATAGGAATTATATTAATTATATTGATTGCTACAATATCAGTAACAAAGTTTAAGCCAATATATAACTTTAGTGTTAATATTTTTGATATTGATAGCAATGCAAATTTACCAAAGGAAAAGATATTAGACAATTATTCTTACATAGTTGACTATATTTTGAATGATGAAGCGATGTTTGAACTTCCATCTCTACCATTTTCAGAGGATGGTGCCATTCATTTTCAAGAAGTTAAAGAACTATTCAATTTATGTAAAAAAGTTATACTTATTTTAATTTCAACTTTAATTATTTTATTGATAGTTTATATCAATAAATATAGGGACTTTATGTGTTTAAAATATACTGGACTTGGTTTAATAATGACACCTGTTGTGGGAGGTATTATGGTTAGTTTAAATTTTAATTACTTCTTCACGGTCTTTCACAAAATCTTTTTCAATAATAATAAATGGATTTTTGACCCTCAAACTGACCCTATTATAAATATATTGCCAGAAGAATTTTTTGCACTTTGTGGAGGTGTAATTTTATTTTTTTGCATCTTAACTGGTTTATTTATGTATATTGCTCACAATAAATATATTAAATATCAGCTTAAAACTACTTAGCGACTAAAAAGATATTCCATAATATTTAAATTTTATGGAATATCTTTTTAATTATAAAAATGTAATACGAACCTTTTTACCCATAATTTCTAGAAGCTCTTTTATTTCTTCAACAATTCTAATTTTCAAGTTAAAATCTTTTGGAAATGAAGGGTTTTGATGAGCCGGATTTATTGCTTGTCCAACATATAAATTAATAGATGTGCCTTCATTTATTAGCATAGATGAAAGTTTAGATGCTCCATCTAGACTTTTATTAATTTGTAAGGTAGTGCTGTCTTCCGATGCTTTTATATGGGCTTTTAACATTTCTTTTACCTTATTTAAGGTTAAAATACCCTCCGTAACCAAATCAATGCCTTTCATATAACCCATCGGCGGAACTTCAGATGTATAATTTTTCAAATCTACCTCAATCGGAGCATTAAGTGCCTTAGAAATTATATTAGCTGTTGTCCCACCACATATTATCTTTTTACCTTTTGCAGACTTAAGAAGATTTATAAGAATATTATCATCTTCTATATTTCTTGGTGGGCCGGTAAAAATAGATATTTCTTGCTCTTTTCTTATTTTTAATACAACAACTGTAGTATCATCACCAGGTTTATTGTCATATAAATCCTTACATGCATTTAAAATTTGTGTACATATACCTTTAGCTACTGATTCTCTTTTTAAGACATTCGTAATATATTTATCAATCTGTGGCCATTCCCAACCTAAATTTAAAAGTCCACCAACACCAGCGTGAACAACACCATCACTTATTACAACTAAAGCATCACCCTCATTCATATAAAATCTGCTTTCATAAATAATTTTACTATTTACAATACGTTCAGTTCTGTTAATACTACAAGGCCGATTACTTCTAAAAAAGAAAACTGGCGGATTATCATATTCAACCATATAGATTTCACCGTCATTTTTGATTTTTACAATTGTAAAAGTTGAGTAAGCTAATTTTCTAACTTGACATTCTGGAAGAGTATTTATAATTGTATCAATAGTTTCTTCTATTGTAGCTCCGCCCTTAAGCATTGTTACAGCAATTTTTGATGTCAGCGTGCCAAGTATATTAGCCTTAACGCCACTACCAAGTCCATCTGACATTACAAGAATCATTCCATCATCGGTCTTAGCAATTTCTACATGATCACCGCAAAGCTCCTCTCCACGTTTATTCATACTCATATGTGCTATATCTAAATAATATTCCCTCATACTAAATTTCCTTTTCCAATACATTTTTTAAGCCTAAGATTGCTACTTTAGTTTCTGCAGTAGTCTCACCCAAAAGACTGGCGATTTCTTGTGCTACCATCATCTGTTTATTAATTATAGATTGTGTAACATCTATCGCTTTGTGTTTAAGTTCAGCTAACTCTAATTTCCTATTCTCCTCATCGGTTATATCTGTAAACGTTACAAGCATTGATGAATGATTTTTTATATGAATTATACTTTTATAACCATGAAAATTTAATGCATCATAAAAAACTTTATTTTTTAATACATCTTCTTTTGTATTAAGAACCTTTTGAAAATCTGAATCAGGTATAATATCTGTAATAGGCGCACCTATTACATTCTTCTCATGGTTACCTAAAAACATTTTTCTTCCTGCTGGGTTAATATCTTTAATTAATAACTTATGGTCAATAAATAAGATTGCATTAGGAGAATTTTTAAATATTTCACTATTCATACTCTCAGCTAATGATCTCATATATGGAACACACATTTCAACTTGGGACATTCCATTATATACAGCAATACATTTTTCAACACAAGTATTATATCCACAGGCGCCACAATTAAGTTCTTCTGTTTTAGTATATTTACCCATTTGCCTAAGGATTTTTTTAACTTCATCTTCATTAGGCATAGGCATAACCAATTTTTTATTGTTATATGTTCTAATTAAATCTAAATTTGAACTATTTAAATTTGGTAGCTTATTTTCTTCATTTTGTTTATTTAAATAGCTTCTAATTCTTTTTAATTTTGCATATACAGATTCATTTTTCTGTATAGTTCCAGGTCCGCCAAGGCAACTTTCATTACATGCACTTAACTCTACACATACATTTTTAAGATTATTATTTTTAATTTCATTTAATACAGTTTTACAATTTTCTAGGCCGTGTACTCGTATTAAATCTATATTTTTCTTTTCTATCGTTGGCCTTAATGCATTTAAAATTCCACCAACAACTGGATACCGGTCACCTCTAGTCGTTCCACCAAAATCTACATGTCCATCTTCTAAAAGTGTATAATCTATTTTTTCTTCTTTTAAAAGCTCGTTAATTTCATCAAAGGTAAGTACTGCGTCAATAACCCCAATATTAGATTTAGATAAAGCTTCTACTTTTTTTGATATACATGGACCTATAAACACAATGTATGGATCTATATATCTGCTTCTAATACTCTTACCGTGTGCTACCATTGGAGATGATACAGGTAATACTAATGAATTAAGTTCAGGGTAATATTTTTCTACAAGCATTACTACTGAGGGGCAACAACTAGTAAGAAATTCACCATTTGTACTAGATTCAATTATAGCTTCATATTTTTGTGTCACTAGTTCTGCGCCAATTGAAACCTCTTCAATATACGAAAACCCAAGCTTTCTTAGAGCTGTAATTATTTTAGGTGGTTCTGTAAATATACCTCTAAATGCTGGTGCTAATTGAGCTACAACCGGCCTATTTTGCTTTAGTGCCAATTTTACCTGTTCAATATCAGAGAGTACATGTCGTGCATTCTGTGGGCAGACGACTAAACAATGACCACATGAAATGCATCTATCTTCTTGTATTTTAGCTTGATCATTTAATACCTCAATAGCTTTTACTGTACAAGTACGTACACATTTATAGCAATTTTTACAATTGGCTGAAGAAAAGTTCATTACTTGCATTATCTCACCCTCCTTAGAATAACTTCCTCAAAGAAATCATTTACATTTGTTTCATTAACAGAATGGAGAACATCATCAACAAGTATAGAAACTGAGCTAGTACAATGTCCAAGGCAAAATGCAGCTTTTAATTCTATTTCACTATCTAAATTGTTTAATTCAATTAATCTCTTTATCTCATTTATTACACTATGAGATCCTTTTACGTAACAAGCACTACCTACACATACTTTTATAATCAAAATATCGCCTCCTTAGCAGTATATATAAATTATAGAACTATAGGAAAATACAGTCAATGAAATGTTTATATATTTGACAATGGCATAGAAGTAAGGTAAATATAGAATTGTATAAGGAGGTGTCATATGAAATCAATATTTATTTCTGATATTCATGGTTCATTAAAATACGCTAAAAAAGCAATGGATATTTTTGATCGAGAAAAAGGTGTAAACCTTATAATCTTAGGAGATATTCTTTATCATGGCCCAAGAAATCCATTACCAGAAGAATATAATCCACAAGAGGTAGCAAATCTATTGAATATTTATAGTGACAAGATAATCGCAGTTAGAGGGAATTGCGATTCAGAGGTAGACCAGATGCTTCTAGATTTTCATTGTATGGGTGATTACGCAATTGTATTGAAAGATAATAAAAAACTATTCCTAACTCATGGACATATTTTTAACGAAGATAATATGCCTAATTTATGTGCTGGCGATATAGTAGTACATGGACATACTCATATTCCTATGTCAAAATTTAAACATGGTATTAAAATAATTAATCCAGGGTCTATCTCATATCCTAAAGATGGAAATCCTCACACTTATGGAGTTTTAGAAAATGAAAGTTTCATTATAAAAAACATAGATGGAGAAATTGTTAAAGAAATTTCCATAATATGATTTTTAAACCTTACTTATTATTGCTATATTCAATAGGAAAGTGCGTATTAAATAATACGCACTTTCCTATTGAATTTCTACTATTTTGTTAATTATACTACTCTCTATTAAGTTGCTTTTACTAATTCCATTTCTAAAGTATCTAATTTGTTTGTACTTAATATTTTTCATATCGAAATCTAGCACATCAATTCTGTCACCTTTATAAATTTCAGGTTCTTTTTTTCCTTTTAAGAATATATGTAATTCCAAATTTACACCTCCATGTGCATTAAGATTTATATATCACATTATATATCATATAATATACTTATACTAACTATATATTTAGTGTAGTATATTATATCAGACAATTAAGTAATTGAAGCGTAAATTACACATGTTGAAAATCACTAATATCATCTGAATAATTAGTATTATGTTGACTTATTCATCTGAAACTCTTATAATTAGGATGAAAATTAAATAGTATTTTAGGTGCTTTTTTAAAAGTGAAAAGGGAATATGGTTAAAATCCATAGCAGCCCCCGCTACTGTAAATGATGACGAACCTCGTGACCACTCTTTTTAGGGGAAGGTGAGGGTAGAATGACGCATAAGCCAGGAGACCTGCCTAAATAGAAGCTTTCGGAGGGAATGAGCTATTTTAGTGAGTAAGTTAATATGTTATGGTTTATAAACAAAAGGGGTTAATGCAAACTTTTGTTAAATATAGTCATATATTTATGATGTTGTTTTACTAAAATGGAATTTTGTTAATTTAAACAAGGAGGCTTTATATCCTTGTTTTTTATTTTTTTGTTTTAATAATTAGGAAAGAAGGTATAATTAAATGGCTAAAATTATGGTTCAAGGCACAGCATCCTCAGTTGGTAAAAGTATTCTAGTAACAGCGCTTTGCAGAATTTTCAAACAAGATGGATACTCAGTATGTCCATATAAATCTCAGAATATGTCCTTAAATTCATACATTACACTTGATGGAAAAGAAATGGGTAGGGCCCAAGTGTTGCAAGCTTATGCAGCTGGGCTAGAACCAGAGGTATTTATGAACCCAATACTCTTAAAACCCACTACAGATAAAAACTGCCAAATCATTTTAAATGGAGAAGTATATGGATATTCAAATGCACGAGAGTATCATAATTTGAAGGTTCAGTTTAAAGAACAGTTGAAATCTTCTTTTGAAGAGATAGAAAAACGATTTGATATAATTGTTTTAGAGGGTGCAGGAAGTCCGGCTGAAATAAATTTAAGAGCCAATGATATTGTTAACATGGGGATGGCAGAGCTTATAGATGCACCTGTATTACTTGTAGGTGATATTGATAAAGGTGGAGTTTTTGCTTCGCTTCTAGGAACTATAATGCTTCTAAGTGACGATGAAAAGAAAAGAGTTAAAGGAACTATCATAAATAAGTTCAGAGGTGATATTTCTTTACTCAAACCCGGATTAGATAGTTTAGAAGAATTAACAAATAAGGATTGTTTAGGTGTAGTCCCATATTTCAAATTAGAATTAGAAGATGAAGATGGAGCAGTTGATTTAAATAAGAATGTAACTGATAAGATAGATGTTGCAGTTATAAAATTACCACATATATCAAACTTTACTGATTTAGATGCATTAGCAATAGAGCCAGATGTTTCTGTAAGGTATGTAGAAACTATAAATGAATTTAAAAACCCTGATTTATTAATAATACCAGGAACAAAAAATACTTTAGGAGACTTAGAATTCTTAAGAAATTCCGGGTTATTTGATGTTATTAAAGAATATGGGACTACTGGTAAAATAATAGGTATCTGTGGCGGATATCAAATTTTAGGTAGCAGACTAGAGGATCCATATGAAGTAGAAACTACGTTTAAATCTATGGAAGGCTTAAATTTACTTCCAATTAAAACGGTTTTTGAGAAAAAGAAGGTTACAACTAGAGTTCATGGAATTATTGAAAAAGGTATTATAGGTAATGAGCAACCATTAAATATTTATGGATATGAAATTCATATGGGAAAAACTGAATTATTAAATGAAGGTAAAGATTTAATAACAATCACTTGTAGCAACAATGAGAAAGCTTGTCATTTAGATGGCATAGTAAATAATCAAGGAAATGTTATAGGTACTTATATTCATGGAATATTTGATGGAGTTGAGTTTAGACAGCATATAGTAAATGATATTAGAAAATCCAAAGGCATTCAAGAAAAAGAGTCTGAAACCTATGAACATATGAGAGATAAAGAATTAGACAAACTTGCGGATTTAGTACGCTCATCTCTTGATATGAAAAAGATTTATGCGATGATGGGATTAAGTAAGTAGTGGAGATATTATTATGATTAATTTCAATATAAAAGCAAATATATTATGTGTACTTTTAGCTGTAATTCTCGACTTTATATTGGGTGATCCTCGGTGGTTACCACATCCAATTATATATATAGGAAAACTTATAGGCAGTATGGATAGACGACTCCGTGTAATGTTTGAAAATAATAACAATTTAAAATGGGCATCATTATTTATGGTGTTTGTAGTGTGTATAACCACTTATATGATTCCATATATCTTATTGAATTTTGCAATTATAAATAAGGTAGTATTTCTTACAGTTAATACTTTAATCATATGGACAACACTAGCTGCAAAGAGTTTACATGGAGCTGGTATAGAAGTATATAATTCACTTCTTAAAGATGACATAATCGATAGTAGAGTTAAACTTTCGTATATTGTGGGCAGAGATACTAACTCACTAACTAAAGATGAAATAATTCGTGCAGATGTTGAAACAATTGCAGAAAATACATCTGATGGAATTATTGCACCTATTCTTTATGCGATAGTTGGTGGCGCACCTTTAGCGATGATGTATAAAGGAATTAATACAATGGATTCAATGGTAGGATATTTAAATGAAAAATATAAAAATATAGGTTTTTTCCCTGCAAACATTGATGATATATTTAATTTTATACCAGCAAGGATAACTGGTTTATTAATGTGTGTTACATCTTGGACAGTTGGTGGAAATATTGTACAAACATTTAAAATTATGATTAGAGATAGAAAAAATCATAAGAGTCCCAATTGCGCTTATCCAGAAGGTGCTACAGCGGGCGCATTATATATACAACTAGGTGGGACTAATTCATATTTTGGTGAAACTGTAAGTAAACCTACAATAGGTGATATGATAGTCACATTAGAAAATAAGCACATTAAACAATCTATTGTACTTATGTATAGTAGTGAAATATTATTAGTATTGTTGAGTTTATTGTTTCTAGTGTTTTAAAGAAGAAGCTAAATCTATGATTTAAACCTTCTAAGATTACTCAAGGACAATAATATGAGAAGAACTTTCTTCTATAATAATACTGAAAGGTGGCATAAAATTATTTTGAAGCACGGCGGAGACATATATAGTCATGGGACTTTAGTTGGAAAAACCATTTTAGATTTCAGTTCAAATGTAAATCCAACCCCTATATCGGAAGATTTTAAATTAAATATATCAGAAGCATTAGAAATTTTACCACTGTATCCTGATATAAAATATAGAACATTAAAAAATAATATCATAAAGTATTTAGAAAAAAGCGAGGAATATTTTACGTTAGATTCATTAAATTTAAATAGCACATATATAAATAATCTTTCAACTAATAATATTATAGTTGGAAATGGTGCTGCTGAAGTTTTAGATTTAGCAATCAATTCAATAAACTCAATAACAATTGTAGTTCCTTCTTTTGTTGAATACGAAGATTTCTCCAATAAATATAATTTGAAAATTAACTTCTCGCATTTGAATGAATTTATGGAATACAATTATGATGATATTTATGAAAAAATACAGGTTAGCGACGGATTAATTCTTGGAAATCCTAATAATCCTAATGGGTGTATTATAGATCATAAAGCATTTAATAAGATATTGGATTACTGTGAATGTAATAATAAATTAATAATTATAGATGAGGCATTTATTGAATTCGTTCTTAATAATAATCAAAGTATGATAAAGTATGTGACTGATTATAGCTGTTTGGTAATTGTCCGTGCAATTACTAAATTTTTTTCAATGGCTGGAGTAAGGTTTGGGTATGCAGTAACTAAAAACTCTTCTTTACTAGCATTTGTGAATAAAAATCAAAATCCATGGTCTGTAAATTGTTTTGCTGAAATTGCCGTTAAATATGCAATGTTTGATATTGCTTTTATTAGCGCATCAATCAAATGGCTAAAATCAGAGCGAGAATTTTTGTATGAAGCCCTTAAGAATATAGATTTTATAGATACTATCTTCTTAAGCCACGGTAACTATTACCTATGCAAGTTAAAATGCATAAATAGTGACAAATTATCAGAATTACTTATGTCAAAGGAGATATTAATACGAAATTGTAGTAACTATACTGGGCTTGATAATAATTTTATACGTATAGCAATAAAAGACAGGATAAAAAATCAAGTTTTAATTACCGCATTGAAAGATATAAGTACTATAATTAAATCAAATAATTAACAAGATAGGATAGGATGGTATATGGATAACTTTAATAATTCTATATTCATTTCATTAAACGGTAGTAATACAATGGTCTTAATTTTAGGTGGTGGCAATGCTGCATTAATAAAAGCTACAACACTCCTTAAAAGAGAATTTATAGTACATTGCATATCGAAGAAATTTATCACAAAAATTCAAGAGTTATCTTATCATAATCCAAATTTAACTTTGAGTTATGACAAATTTACTGAAGAATTATTAGATAATTATCATTTAGTTATACTTTGCACAAATGATGAGGTATTCAATGAACAAATTAGATTCCTCTGTAATGAAAAGAAAAAGATTTTTATTGATACAACGTTGCCTGAAGAATCAAGAGCAATACTTTGTGCTACAAGAGAAACTAAAAATATAGGCATTGGCATAAGAATAAATGGAAAAAACCCAAAATCATCTGTATTTCTATGTAATAAAGGTAAAGAGTACTATGAAGCTTTTGATAGTTATGTGGAGTTTACGACACGAATTAGAAAAAATATAATTAATACAGATAAAAAAAGTGAAATTTTAGATTTTATAAATTCAAATGATTTTTTGTTTTTCTTTAATCAGGGTGTTTCAGGTGTAATATTAGAATTATTTTATCCTGATATTTTTAAAATAAAATAGATAATTAAAAGAGTTTATAAATGAATGGAGGAATAAATTTGAGTTTAAAATTAGCCACAAGAAAAAGCAAGCTTGCCCAAGTACAAACTGATTATACAATGAATCTTATAGCGACCCTTCATAATGTAAAGTGTGAAAAAGTTCTTACCGATACTATAGGTGATCAAAGATTAGATGTTACGTTAGATAAAATAGGTGGAAAGGGTGTATTTATAAAGGAACTTGAGAAACTTATGCTAGAACATAAAGCTGATTGTGGAGTTCATAGCATGAAAGATGTTCCATACGAGCTTCCAGAAGGGTTTAGTATTGCAGCAATGCCAATAAGAGAAGATGTTCGTGATGCCTTTGTATCTATGAATGGAGTATCATTTTCAAATTTACCTATGGGCGCTAAAATTGGAACTAGTAGTAAAAGAAGAAGTGAACAATTACTTCTTTTAAGACCTGATCTTAATATCGTACCAGTAAGAGGAAATGTCCAAACTAGAATTAAAAAAATTCAAGATGAAAACTTGGATGGAATAATATTGGCCGCAGCAGGACTTAAAAGATTGGGAATGGAAGAAATTATAACTAATTACTTTAATACGAATGAAATTGTACCTGCAATTGCACAAGGTGCTTTAGGCATAGAGATATATAAAAACTGTGAATATGAAGATATGCTAAGATCATTAGATAATTACGAAGTTAGAATATGTGTAGAAGCTGAGAGAAGCTTTATGACCGAATTAAAAGGAGATTGTCATTCTACAATAGGAGCTTATGCTACAATTGATAATGACATTATGAGTATTACTGGTATCTATGACGTTAATGGTGTTTTAGTTAAAGATACTGTGGTTGGGAATAAAGAAGATTACATGAATTTAGGAAAAAAATTATCTCAAAATATATTAAATAAGTAGATGTTTTATTAGGAGGAGAATATGGGAAGAGTTTATCTAATTGGAGGGGGTCCAGGTGCCCCAGACTTAATAACGTTAAGAGCAATAAATGTTTTAAAGAATTGTACTGCAATTTTATATGATAGATTATCCGGAGAAGAAATACTAAAGTATGTTAATAAGGATGCAAAGCTATTTTATTGTGGTAAAGAACCAGGGTGTCATTATAAAACCCAAGAAGAAATTAATGAAACCTTAGTTAATCTTGCAAAAGAGGGCCACACAGTTGGAAGAATAAAAGGTGGAGATCCATATATATTTGGTCGTGGTGGTGAAGAAGCCTTAGAACTTCTAAAAGAAAATATAGAATTTGAGGTTGTTCCAGGTATAACATCTCCTATTTCAGCTTTAAATTATGGAGGAATTCCAGTAACCCATAGAAAAATAGCTCAAAGTTTTCATGTATTCACAGGAAAAAGTGCTGCTGGTTTAAATTTAGATTTTGATACAATAGCAAAATTAACTGGAACACTTATCTTTATGATGAGTTATGAGCAATTAGGTGCAATAACTGAAGGACTTATTAGCTCTGGTTTAAATGAAACTACTCCAGTAGCTGTAGTTATGAATGGCACTACAGCTAAACAAAAAAAAGCAGTTGGAACATTAAAGGATATAACAGTTATTGCAAAGGAAAGAAACATTTCAAATCCTGCTATTATAGTAGTTGGTCAAGTTGTACAGTTTAATAATCAATTAAACTGGTTCGAAAAATTACCCCTATTTGGACGAAATATTTGTATCACAAGAAGTAAAGCTCAAAGTGAAGAAATATATAATAAATTAAGAGAACTTGGCGCAACGGTAACGGAAATAAATTCAATAGATATAAAAGCTACACCTGAAAATATAATAAGTGTAGAAAATAAGCTTCATGAATATAAATATATATTACTAACAAGTGTTAATGGAGTTAATATGCTGTTTAATGCTTTACAACATAATAAAATTGACATAAGAAAAATAAGTGGTGATTTCATATCCATAGGAGATGCTACAACTAAGGCTCTTGAAGAAAGAGGTATAATACCAATATTAACAGCTGATGAATTTACTGGTGAAGGTTTATTTAAAGTAGTTAAACCACTAGTTTCTAATGAGGATAAAATACTACTTCCAAGATCTAAAAAAGGAAGACTCTACTTAGTGGATGAACTTAGAAAACTTGGGGCTGAAGTAGATGATGTTGCAGTTTATGATACAACAATTGGAGAAAATCACAATGTAAATTCATTTGAAAATTGTGATACTGTAATCTTTACCAGCCCTACAACGGTTGAAAATATGATAGCTTTAGTTGGAATAGATGAAATCAAGAAAAAGTTAATTACATCTATAGGACCTATTACATCAAAAGTTCTTGCAAGTAAAGGCCTTAT
This sequence comes from Clostridium sp., assembly GCF_036660475.1. Classification (GTDB taxonomy): domain Bacteria; phylum Bacillota; class Clostridia; order Clostridiales; family Clostridiaceae; genus Clostridium_J. The sequence continues at coordinate 66,376 of NZ_JAVXAO010000003.1, forward strand.
TTATACTGAATGTAGTAAGCCTGGAATAGATGGAATTATAAAAAACCTTATTGGTTAATTATATTACAATAATTTAAGTATAGAAAGAAAGGCAGGTGTGTCACAAACTTTACATTTTAATATGGATGTTATTTTAAAATGGTAACGACTAAAGTAAAGGATTGTGTTTATAATGTTTAAAAGATATAGAAGGCTAAGAGAAACAAGTGCTATAAGAGATATGGTGCGTGAAACTGTTTTAAATCCAAATGATTTTATATATCCTATTTTTGTAGTTGAGGGTGAAAATATAAAACAAGAAATATCATCCCTTAAGGGAAATTATCATTGGTCAATAGATAGATTACCCGAGGTAATTAAAGAAGTGCAGGATACAGGGGTTAAGGGAATTATTTTATTTGGACTACCTGAAGAAAAAGATGAGATTGCTACCTCTGCGTTTCATCATGATGGAATTGTTCAAAGGGCTATAAAAAAGGTTAAAGAAGTAGCAAAAGACTTATTTGTTATTACTGATGTATGTATGTGCCAATACACATCTCATGGACATTGCGGCATTATAAAAAACCAAAGAGTTGAAAACGATGAGACAATAAAATATATGGCTAAAATTGCATTATCTCATGTAATTGCAGGTGCAGATATGGTTGCACCATCAGATATGATGGATGGAAGAGTTAAAGCAATAAGAGATTTACTAGATGAAAATGGATATTGCCATATTTCAATTATGAGTTATAGTGCTAAATATAGCTCGGCTTTGTATGGTCCATTTAGAGCTGCTGCTAACTCAGCACCACAATTTGGAGATAGAAGTACTTATCAAATGGATCCTGCTAATGGAAAGGAATCAATGCGTGAGATTGCTGCTGATATTGAAGAGGGAGCAGACATAGTAATGGTTAAACCGGCAATGCTATACTTAGATGTAATCAAAGAGGCTAGCATGACATTTAACATGCCTATAGCAGCATATAGTGTTAGTGGTGAATATGCATTGATTAAGAATGCTGGAGAAAATGGGCTTATAGATGAAAAAAGAACTGCCTTAGAAATGTTAACATCAATAAAAAGAGCTGGTGCAAAAATGATAATTACCTATTATGCATTAGAAGCAAGCAGATGGATTAAGGAGTAATAAATTTATAACAGTTATATAGACATATAATCAAATGGCCATTCAAATAATTGAAATCATCTGTAAAAGATATATTTTAATTATTTGAATGGTTTTTATATTTATATATTAATAATTAGCATTAAAAAGTTATTTTACCAAAAGTCTAGTGTGTATTTTTACAAAAATGAATTTAAGTATATATATATTCATACTAGTAAAATATAATTGTTGAAGAACTTAAAATAAGTAGGTATAATAAGGGTGTATATAAATTTAATATAAATAGGGGGATAAAAATGAATGTTATAGAAAAAATTGAAGGTCTTAGAAGTAGCATGAAGGAAAATGGAATAAACGCTTATATTATTCCAAGTTTTGACTCTCATCAAAGTGAATATGTATCTGAATATTTTAAAGCAAGAGCATGGATTTCTGGATTCACTGGTTCTGCTGGTACAGTGGTTGTAACCCTTGATAGGGCAATACTTTGGACAGATGGACGTTATTACATTCAAGCAGAAAGACAGATAGAAGGAACGGGAATTGAATTATATAAAATGGGTCAAATAAATGTTCCAACTTACATTGAATTCTTAAAAGAAGAATTAAACAACGGGGATGTAGTTGGATTTGATGGTGCTGTCCTTCCAGTAAATACATTGAAATTAATGGAAGAAGCCTTTAAAACTAAATGTATTAACATTAATTCGGAAAAAGATTTAATTTTACCACTTTGGAGTGACAGGCCTGAAATGCCTAAATCTAAGGTTTTCCTTTATGATATTAAGTTTGCAGGCAAATCAGCAATTGAAAAAATTGATTTAGTAAGAACAAAGATGAAAGAGACCGGATCATCTTATTATATTTTAAGTTCACTAGATGATATTGCATGGACTCTAAATATTAGAGGTAGCGATGTATCTAATAATCCAGTAACTATTTCATATCTGCTAATTGGAATGGATTATTCAGAACTATTTATAGATAGTATAAAGGTCACTCCAGAAATAATTTCTTCATTAGAACAGGTTTCAGTAAAAGTAAATGATTATAATAAAGTTTTTGATAGATTGAAGGAACTTAAAAATAGTTCTATAATATTTGACCCGAATAAAACAAATGTTAAAATATTAAACTCTATCGATAAAACTATGAATAAAGTAGAGAAAAGAAACTTAACAACAGACTTAAAAGCAATAAAAAATGATGTGGAAATAGCCAACTTTAGAAATTGTACAATCAGAGATGGTGTTGCAATGGTGAAGTTCATAAAATATATAAAGGAAAACATAGGCAAAGAAACTATAACTGAGACTTCTGCTACAGAGGTACTAACTAAACTTAGACAAGAACAAGAATATTTTGTTGAACCTAGTTTTACAACAATAGCCGGATATAAAGATCATGCAGCTATGATGCATTATAGTGCGTCACCTGAAACCGAATACACATTAAAACCAGAGGGCTTATTTCTTGTAGATTCAGGTGGTCAGTATTATGATGGCACTACAGATATAACTAGAACAATAGTACTAGGAAAATTATCCGCAGAAGAAAAAAAAGATTTCACTTTAGTATTAAAAGGTAATTTAGATCTTACAATGTTGAAATTTTTATATGGTGCAACTGGTTCTAATTTAGATATAGTTGCAAGAATGCCTCTTTGGAATGAAGGCATAGACTACAAGTGTGGAACTGGTCATGGAGTTGGATTTTTCTTAAATATTCATGAAGGTCCACAAGGATTCTCACAAGTTCCATCAAATATAAGACTAGAAGCAGGTATGAATTTGACGAATGAACCTGGAATATATAAAGAAGGTAAACATGGTATAAGAATAGAAAATTTATTATTTGTTGTAAAAGATGAACTAACAGAATATGGTGGTCAATTTATGAAATTTGAAGTTGCTACATTCTGTCCGATAGATTTAGAAGGAATAGTTGTCGAAATGTTGTCCGCAGAGGAAAGAAATTTTTTAAATCAATATCATAAAGAAGTTTATATTCTTTTATCACCTTATCTAAATGAAAATGAAAGAATATTTTTAAAACATGAAACTAGAGCTATCTGATTATTATAAATAAACGAATGTCCTCCTAAATAAATATTAGGAGGACATTTATTTATTTTTGTATAGAAATAGAAATCCTTTATATTTCACCTTCTTAGTTATACAAATTGAAATCATAGTTATTAAATTCAAAGCATTTTTACTATTCCAGAGAGTATTATTAATAACATTCCTATTAAAATATAATTTATCTTATAATTATGATATTCCATGTATTCATACCTCCAAAATATAAAATGTATGACTATAATATATATACGTATAAATGTGCTAAAAAATACTACTAAATTGTTTTAATAAAAAATTAAAAGATTTACTAATATGTGGTATAATTAATATATTAATTATACACTTATAGGAGGTGGTATTAATTGGATTTGAATTGGATTTGGTTTGGATTACTTATTTTTGTAATTGTGATTGACGTAACAACCAGTAGCTTTACTTTTTCTTGGTTAGGTTTAGGTTTTATACCTGCTTTCATAGCTGGGTACTTTGTTAACTTTACTATTCAAGTGTGGATTGCTTTAATTATTGGTACTATGGCAATAATATTTGGATTAAGATTTTCTAAAAAATATGTTAATGTAAATTTACCAATTGAAAAGCCTTTAGTTGGCAACTATGAAAATAGAGAATTTACATCTGATGTTAATCTAAGTAGTAATAAAGAGTGTAGAATTAAAGTTAAAGAAGTTTATTGGACTGCTAGAAATGTAGGAGATGACATAGGGATTGGAGATACATTCAAAGTATTAAAAATTGAAAACAATAAATTAATAATAAAAAGGGGAGATGTTTAAATGCAATTAGTTATTGGTATTTTAGTAATATTATTTGTCATATTGATAATATTAATTTCATCGGTTAAAGTAGTCAATACGGGATCAAATTATGTATTAGAAAGATTTGGACAGTTTTATAAGATATTAGAGCCAGGTTGGCACCTAACAATTCCTTTCGTTGACTTTGTACGAAGAAAGGTTTCTGTCAAACAACAAATACTTGATATTCCACCACAAAATGTTATAACTAAAGATAATGTTAATATTTCAGTTGATAATGTTATATTTTATCAGGTTTTAAATGCTAAAGATGCAGTTTATAATATAGAAAATTATGTTCAAGGTATAATGTATTCAACAATAACAAATATGAGAAACATATTAGGTGATATGAGTTTAGACGAGGCTTTAGCAGGCAGAGATATGATTAACTCTAAACTACTACAAATAGTAGATAATGTTACAGATGCATATGGAATAAAACTATTATCTGTAGAGATTAAAAATATAGTCCCACCTACTGAAATTCAAGAAGCAATGGAAAAACAAATGAAAGCAGAGAGAAGCAAGAGAGCCGCTATACTTAATGCTGAAGGGGAACGACAAAGTGCAATATCTATTGCGGAAGGCCAAAAACAATCTAAAATACTTCATGCTGAAGCCGAAAAAGAAGCAAATATTAGGAGAGCTGAAGGCCTTAGAGAATCTCAACTTTTAGAAGCAGAAGGTAAAGCTAAAGCAATTGATATAATTTCAACAGCAGAGGCTCTAGCGATAGAAAAAGTTAATAAATCAATTATAGATTCCGGAACAAATTCAACAGTTGTAGCACTTAAACAAGTTGAAGCATTAAAAGAGCTTTCAATGAATCCAGCTAATAAATTAATACTTCCTATGGAGAGCTTATCTTCTTTGGGTAGTATAGCTGCCATATCAGAAGTGTTAAAAATGAATAAATAATGAAATGCCTATTAAGTTCATACTTAGTAGGCATTTTATTATATTTTATATAATCTTTGAATTGTTATGATGCACAAAATCTATTGTAAAACATCGTTAAATAACATATACTCATATTTATAATGGAAAATATATTATACAATAGATCTTAAAAATAATTTTTAATATTTAATATTTATTGTATGTACTAGAAACATTAAAGGTAGGTAATAAGTTATGAAAAAATTACAAGTTGATCTTGAATTACTATTAGAATTAAGCTTAACAGAAACTAGGGGAGATGGTGAATGCTATATCAACCTTAATAATGGTGAACTGTCATATATACCTCAAGGCATTATTGAGGCTTTAGAGGATGAATCTAAGTTTAGTTGCCTTGAAAGTTGGGAGATAGAACTTGCACATGAGGCTCAAGATATAGTTATGAATTATGATGACAAATATTTATATATTCCTCTTATAGAAGATAACGTACTTATATCCTCTATGAAACAATTCTTAGAAACGCTTGCGGATGATATTAGAACCAAAATTATAGCGGACGTAGATTGGAGTAATTCATTTTTGACTTTTAATAAATCATTAGTTAATAATAATAAATTGGATGATTTTTATATTTTTAGAGATGAATTTTTGTATAATTATTTAGTAAAATGGTTAGAAAATAATAATATTACAATTGTATAAATGTAAGTTTTTTATACAATTGTAATTGTAAAAGAGATAGAACTCCCTATGGAATTCTATCTCTTTATATTTTATGTTAAGAAAGGAGCTTCTTTCTCTATATATATTTTATACCATATTAAGAATATAAGTATTGTCCAAATTTTTCTACTTAAATCAAATGGTCCTGTTCTATGGTCTTCAAGCATTTTAATTGCAGCCTGTTTATTTATATATTCATCTGCATTACTATCTTTTATTATGTTCATAGCCCAATCATATAATTCATCTTTAAGCCAAAGTCTTATTGGTACTGGATAACCAAGTTTCTTCCTATCCATTGCAGTTAAGAATGGTAATTCTGACTTAAATGCTTCTCTTAATAAGTACTTAGTAACATGGCCATTAATTTTTTCATCTGGCGTAAGTTTAGATGCAACTCTAAATACTTCCTTATCAAGGAATGGTACTCTAAGTTCTAAAGAATGTGCCATAGTCATTCTATCCGCTTTAACTAATATATCCCCAGTAAGCCATGTATTAAAATCTACAAATTGCATTTGCGTTATAGGATCATAATTAGATGCCCTATCATATATGTCATTCATAGCACTTTTAATAGTATATTTTGATTCAAACTTATTAAGCACATTAGGTTTTTCAAGATCTGTGAAAATATTTGCATTTCCAACATATCTTTCTCTCATTGGAGTGCAACCTCTTTCAATAAAACTTTTACCTTTTGTACCCTGTGGAACAAAAGATGCACCTGATTTTAGAGCTTTCTTTAAGAATCCTGGTACATAATCAAACATCTTTAAAGAATTTGGCTCATGATATATTGTATAACCACCAAACACTTCATCTGCACCTTCACCAGACAATATTACAGTAACGTGTTTAGCCGCTTCTTTAGCAATAAAATAAAGTGGAATTGCAGCAGGATCTGCTACTGGTTCATCCATATGCCATATAATTTTTGGTAATTCATTGGCAAATTCCTCATGAGAAATCATAGTGTTAATATTCTCTAGCCCCAATTTATCAGCAGTTTCTCTTGCTAAATCAATTTCACTGTATCCATTTCTATCAAAACCTATAGTAAATGTCTTTAAATCTGGCATATGTTTTTTAGCTAAAGCAGTTACTACTGTTGAGTCTATTCCTCCTGATAAAAACGAAGCTATTGGAACCTCTGATTGCATATGAAGTCTTACAGAATCCTCCATTACATTACGGATTTCTTCCATTTTTTCATCTTTTGATCCAGGTGTTGGATTAAATTTTATTGTATAATAGCAATTAATCTCATGTTTCTCACCTAATACTTTTTTTATTGTATGCCCTGGTTTTAAAACTTTAACATCTTTGAGCAAAGTTTTTGGTTCAGGAACAAACTGAAATGTAAGATAGTCATGAAGTGCTCCATTATCAATTTCAGTACATGAACTATTGGGATTTGCATGAAAACTTTTTAACTCAGATGCAACATAAAGACCACTCTCATTTTCTATATAGTAAAAAGGTTTAATACCAAAAGGGTCTCTTGCGCCTAAAATGGTATTTTTCTTTTTATCCCAAATTATAAATGAAAACATACCTCTAAGTTTTTCTACAAACTTATCACCTAAATGAGTATAAAGTGTAGCAATAACTTCAACTTCTGAATTAGTAGTAAAGTTATATCCTTCTTTTATAAGTTCATCTCGCAAATAAATATAATTATAAATTTCGCCATTAAATACAATCTCTAATTCATTATTAAATGAATATGGTTGAATGCCATTCTCCAAATCCAAAATACTTAGCCTTTTAAATCCTAAATAAACATTTTCATCCATATACTCACCATCTTGAGTTGGCCCTCTATGTTCAATAGTTCTTCTCATGTCACGAAGAACTTCCTTGCTTTCCTCTAAAATTGTAGAGTTACTAAAAAACGTTACAAATCCGCACATTGCTAATCCTCCTTAGTGTCAATATATATATAAGTAATATTTTACAGTATCTATAAATTATAATCAATATATCAGTAGTTGATTATAATTTATAGATGCTAACATTTTTATTTATATCACATAGTATAGCATATTTCTACATTAAAAGTTATATAACTTGGATAAGTTTTGAAATAATTAGATGTCCACTAATTTTATGTAAAAAAATGTATATTTTTAACGCAAAATATTATATGGTAATTAAAGGTAATTTTACATAAAAATCGAATAATATCATTTGTAAATAAATGTTAAATTTAATCAAGGAGAGATTATATGGATAATTTATATGGTAAAAATATATGCTTTTATTACTATGGTGAGGATCATTTAGTAATGAATTTGTATAAATATGTTAAGCAACAAGTTCAATCTAATACCTGTGTATATTTGTATGTAGATAATAGTATTACAAATTTGCTTCTAAGCAATCTAAATGAAGATGAAAAAGATATGGTAAAGTCAATCGATATTCCTGATTTAATTGCAAATAATAAATTAGAAAATGTAGAAATTTTATCATTACCCGCAAAAATGGCTAACATAAAGCTGAAATCTATAAAAAACGGATTTTTAGGAATTAATTTTATATTTGATAGTTCTAAGTTATTAAAATCATCCTACTCTGACAATTTTTCAGAATTTCTTAAGGATTTATCTTATACATGTGAAGAATTTCAAATTAATATGCTAACTTGCTATGATTTTCTTGAGTATATTAACAGAGGAAAATATGTAAATGAAACTATTATGAAAATGTCATATGATTATCATGATTACCGTATGTTTGGAAATGATATTATTCCAATTGAAAATTTCAATGTAAATAGTAATCTCGCATAAATTATTAAAATTTATTAAAAATAAGAAGCTGATATATTGACACTATTAGTTGCTATGATATTATATAAATATATTGTGCTATTAATATAATATTTATGGGATAAATATCTTATTATTTTCACATAGTATAGGTATAGTCAATAAATTGATAATAAGAAACGAGGTAAATCATATGGCAATAGTTAAAATAAGTGAAAAAGCTACTGTTGAATTTTTACAATTTCTGAAAGATAATGAAGTTACATCAGATACAGTAAGAATACATTTTGCAGGTATGGGATGAGGCGGCCCAACTTTTAATCTAGTTTTAGATGACAAAAAAGATACTGATAATACAGAAGTTGTAGAAAACTTAACTTTCTTAGTAGATAAATCAGTTACAGACCAATTTGGCGCTCTTACAATTCTTTGTGGAGAAGAAAATGGTAGAGGTGGTTTCTCTATAGAACCTGAAAACACACCTGATGGTGGAGGTTGTTCAAGTTGCAGTAGTTGTGGTTAATATCCATAGTTAAACTTTAATACAATGGTTTAGTTATTAAATTAACTAAACCATTGTATTTTTATATTGTGTTTATTCCTATATATTATTTTTTAAATGTATAAAATATATTTTATTGATTAAACTAAGTCTGATGAATCAACTAGGAGGTAATATCATGGCAAAGGCAGGAATGAAACGACCAGGTATAACTGAATCTCATGGTACTGAGAGTAATAAACATAATCATTTCCCTAAAAATCAAACCCATCCAGTACCTGAATTGCAAGGTAAGGCTAAAACGTCAGATAAAAAAGCTAAGCCTATTAGTTATGATGATAAGTGGTAGTTAATTTATTAAAGTATATGTTGTAAAAAAGGGTTAATATCGTGAAAACGGTATTAACCCTTTTTTACAGCATATAAAACTATTTTATAACTTAATTATTTAAAGGTAGCCTCATTAAAATAATTAAGTTAATATTAGAGTATAACAGGAGTTTAAATTAACGGAATGCTACAACCATATTTATTTAATTAATTTAATATGGTATAATATTAAATTGTTAATTAATATATTACCTATCTTTTAATAAAGGAGATTTGCTCAATGAATAAAAATTTAAAATACTATATAGAAACATGGGGATGCCAAATGAATGAAGAGGATTCGGAGAAGTTGTCTGGTGGATTAAAGCCACTTGGACATACTAGAACTACTTCTAAAGAAGAGGCTGATATAATAATATTTAATACTTGTTGTGTTAGAGAAAATGCTGAGCAAAAAGTTGATGGAAATCTTGGTGCTTTAAAAAAAATGAAGAAAGATAATCCTAAAAAAGTAATTGCTGTAACAGGGTGTATGATGCAACAAGATGGTATGGCTGAAAAGATTATTACTAAATTTCCTTTTGTAGATATTATCATTGGAACTCATAACGCATATAAATTTACTGAATATCTAGGTCGTGTTTTAGGTGGGGAAAGACCTATCGTAGAGATATGGGATAAAGAAGCGGATATAATTGAAGGGGCAATTATCGATAGAGCCAGTACAATAAAAGGATTTGTAACTATAATGTATGGATGCAACAACTTCTGTACTTACTGCATTGTACCTCATGTTAGAGGTCGTGAACGAAGCAGAAATTCTAGTGAAATTATTAAAGAAATTGAATCCATGGTTAAAGACGGATATAGAGAGATTACCCTTCTTGGACAAAATGTAAATTCATACGGCAAAGGATTAGAAGAGGATATTAACTTCGCAGAGCTTCTAAGAAAAATAAATACAATAGATGGATTAGACAGGGTAAGGTTTATGACATCACACCCAAAAGATTTAAGTGATGAAGTCATTGATGCAATTGCAGCCGGTGAAAAACTGTGTGAATCTATACACCTTCCTGTACAATCAGGATCTTCGAGAATATTAAAAAAGATGAACAGACATTATGATAGAGATCAATATGTAGAATTGGTTAAAAAAATTAAAGATAGAATTCCTAATGTAACTCTAACCACTGATATAATTATAGGTTTTCCTGGTGAAACAGAAGAGGATTTCCTTGATACACTAAGTCTAGTTAAAGAAGTAGAGTACGATTCTGCATTTACTTATCTGTATTCAAAACGAAATGGAACACCAGCTGATATGATGTTTGACCAGATAGATGAAAAAATAAAAAAGGATAGGTTTAACCGATTAATTAAGGCTGTAAATGAAATTTGTGCTAAAAAGAATAAGATTTATGATGGCCGCATAGTTGAAGTTTTAGTAGAGGGTGAAAGTAAAAATGATGATACTAAACTGTCAGGCAGAACTAGAACTAGTAAACTTGTTAACTTTACAGGAAGCAGATCAAACATAGGGAAATTAGTCAATGTTAAAATTACTAAGGCAAATTCCTTCTCTCTAATTGGAGAAGAGGTATAAAAGCGACAATGTCGCTTTTTTTCAAATAACTTAACTTATAGCTTAACTTAAAGGAGAGATATAAAAATGGCATTAACTCCAATGATGCAACAATACTTTCAAATTAAAGATAGATACAAAGAATGTATTTTATTTTTCAGACTGGGTGACTTTTATGAAATGTTTTTTGATGATGCAAAAACAGCTTCAAAGGAACTAGAACTTACGTTGACAGGTAGAGACTGTGGGCTTGATGAAAGAGCCCCAATGTGCGGCATTCCATATCATGCAGCTAAAAACTATATAGGGTCGCTTATATCTAAGGGGTTTAAGGTAGCTATATGTGAACAAGTTGAAGATGTTTCTGCAGCGAAAGGTATTGTTAAACGTGATGTAGTTAAGGTATATACCCCAGGCACATATACTGAAGACTCTTACTTAGATGATAATCAAAATAGTTATACCGCAAGTATATATGTTGAAGATAATATTATATCATTGGCATTCTGTGATATTTCTACAGGTGAATTTTATACTACAGAATGTAATTATAATACTAACCTAATTATCGATGAAATTTGCAAATTTAATCCACGTGAAATAGTAATTTCAGAAGAATTAAGTGATGAACTTTTACAGGAACTTAATAATAGAAGCACATTTTACATATCACATTTTTCAAATTCCAACTTTAATGTAGATACTTTAGATCTTGAGAACCAATTTTTAAATTTTAAGAATACTGGATTATCAGATACAACTATTAAAGTTTGTAATGGATTAGTTAGATATATAAAAGAAACCCAAAAAAATTCATTAGCCCACATAAGCAATATAGAACTATATAATATATCTACGTATATGACTATTGATATTAATTCAAGAAAAAATCTAGAGTTAGTAGAAAATTTGCGAGATAAAGGTAAAAAGGGAACTTTATTATCTGTAATTGATAAAACAAATACTTCCATGGGAGGTAGACGTATTAGAAAATGGATTGAAGAGCCATTAATAATAGAAAAAGATATCATAAACAGACAAAGTGCTATATCAGAATTTGTAAATGATTTAATTGTATTGGAAGATTTGAAAGAGGCACTAAAAAGTATTTATGATATTGAAAGACTTGTAGGCAAAATAAGTTCTACAGCAATAAACGCTAGAGAACTTGTAGCACTAAAAAATTCTTTGTCTAAGATTCCAGGGGTTAGAGCTATAATTTCGCAACTTAAGAGTCCTTTGATGGTACATATATATAACAATATAGATGAACTAAGTGATATCCATGAATTCTTAGAAAAAGCTATAATGGATGAGCCTTCAATTTCGGTAAAAGAAGGTAATATAATTAAAAGTGGATATAATAATATAGTTGATGAATTAAGAGAAAGTAAAACCAATGGGAAACGATGGCTTGCTAACTTAGAAAGTCAGGAAAGAGTTTCTACTGGTATAAAATCTTTGAAAATATCTTATAATAAAGTTTTTGGATATTTTATAGAAATTACAAAGTCAAACTTAGCTCTAGTTCCTGATGGAAGATATATTAGAAAACAGACCTTATCTAATGCTGAAAGATATATAACCCCTGAACTTAAAGAGGTTGAAGATAAAATTCTAGGTGCTGAAGAAAAGCTAATAGCGTTAGAATATACTATATTTACAGAGATTAGAGAAAAACTAGAATCTAATATTAATAGAATGAAATTAACTGCTAAATTAATATCAGAAATTGACTGTATATGGTCATTAGCCACGGTTGCAAAGAATAATAATTATGTTAAACCATCTATTAATAACAATGGTGTAATCACAATAGCTGATGGACGACATCCTGTTGTAGAAACCCTTACCAAATCAAATACATTTATATCTAATGATACAGATCTTGATTTAGATCACAATAGACTTATGTTAATCACAGGACCTAATATGGCTGGTAAGTCAACATATATGAGGCAAGTAGCCTTAATTACGTTAATGGCTCAAATTGGATCATTTGTACCAGCTAAAGAAGCTAACATTTCAATTTGTGATAAAATATTCACTCGTATTGGAGCTTCTGATGATTTAGCTGGTGGTAAAAGTACATTCATGGTTGAGATGTGGGAAGTGTCTAACATTTTAAAGAATGCTACTAGTAAAAGTTTAGTCCTTCTAGATGAAGTTGGTAGAGGTACCAGTACTTACGACGGACTTAGCATCGCCTGGTCAGTAATTGAGTATATATGCAAAATTTCAAATATTAAATGCAAAACCCTATTTGCCACACATTATCATGAATTAACTAAATTAGAGGGTGAAATACCAGGTGTAAAAAACTATTCTATTTCTGCTAAAAAAGTTGATAATAATATAATATTTTTACGTAAAATTATACGTGGTGGTGCAGATGAATCTTATGGTATAGAAGTTGCTAAATTAGCTGGATTGCCTAAAGCTGTCATATCTAGAGCAAGAGAGATACTTCATACATTAGAAGCGAATTCATCTACCATAGAACATCCTACTAAGGTAATGGAGTTGCCAATGCCAACTGCAGAGCGAGAAGTAAGTTTAACCCAAATAGGGTTTGATGATATTGAAATACAGAACTTAGTTGAAGAAATAAAATCTATAGATGTTCTAAATTTAACACTTATGGATGGATTCAACAAACTTTATGAAATAATAGGCAAGGCAAAAAAAATATAATAATTAAGGTAGGTGTACTATGAGAAGAATTAATCTATTATCTGAAAACACTGCCAATCAAATAGCCGCTGGAGAGGTTGTTGAAAGGGCTAGTTCTGTGGTTAAAGAATTAGTTGAAAATAGCCTAGATGCCAATAGCAATAATATTAATATTGAAATCGAAGAAAGTGGTAATAAACTAATTAGAATAATAGATGATGGTAGTGGTATTCATCCTGATGATATTTCCAAAGCCTTTTTACCTCATGGAACTAGTAAAATTTCTAGCATAGATGACATATATGGGATACAGTCATTTGGGTTCAGAGGGGAAGCACTTGCAAGTATAGCTTCAGTATCAAAAGTTAAACTTAAGTCTAGAACATCAGATTACGATATTGGTAAAGAAATATCAATAGAAGGTGGCAATGTTATTTATGAAAATGAGATTGGATGTAATCTAGGAACAGAGATTGAAATTAATGATCTTTTTTTCAATACACCAGCAAGACAAAAATTTTTGAAATCACCGCAGAGAGAAAAATCTATTATTAATGATTTAGTTTTAAAATTAGCCCTTGGGAGTTATAATACATCTATTACATTAATTAATGATGGAAAACAGACACTTAAAACTTTCGGAGAAAGTGAACTTAATAAAACAATTAGGATACTATATGGAAAAGAAGTTTATGATAATATTATACCAATAGAGAATCACAGTGATATATTGTCTGTACACGGATATATAGGGAAAGAAAGTATAAGCAGGGGAAGTAGAAATAGACAAAGTATATTTGTAAACAAGAGACTTATTAAAAGTTCATTAATAACTGCTGCAGTTGAAAATGCATTTAAATCTTTTATAATGGTCAATAAGTTTCCATTTTTCACTATATATATAGATATATTCCCTGAATTTATTGACCCTAATGTACATCCATCAAAGGCAGAAATTAAATTTTTGGAAGAACGAGTATTATTTAAGACTGTATTTGATGGTGTACATAATGCTTTAAAGGAAAGCTTAAAGAAAAATTTTGTTATCAATGAAGCTATTGATGCTAAACCTATAGTTTTAGAGACTTCACAAGTAAAAGAGCATCATTATTCATCTACGCAATTAGGATATATGAATAATGATGAATCTTTAAAAAACCATGAGCCTGCATTATATATTAAAGATTCCATAATAGATTTTTCTTCAAATGCGGATAGTAAGATATATAACAAAGAATGTTTTAATGATAATAATTATATATCAAATAAAACTATATATTCAGAGTATAATCAAGAGATTTTGCCTAAGTTTCCAAAGATAAAGCTTATTGGACAGTGCTTCAACAGTTATGTTATTGGAGAATATTTAGATGAAATTTATCTAATTGATCAACATGCTGCCCATGAAAAGATTTTATTTGAGAAATACAGGAAAAACATAGGGAATCTTACAGTTGCAAGTCAAATCTTAGCTATACCAGCAATTATACCTCTCACATTCGAAGAGTATGCTATATATAAGGATAATGAATGTATTTTTAAATCCGCTGGATTTATAGTAGAAGACTTTGGTGAAAACGATGTTCTAGTAAGAGAGGTTCCATTATTTTTAGGTAAACCTCATATCAATAATCTATTCCACGATATTATTGATAACATAAGGACTATGGGAAGTGGTCTTACTGTAGATGTAAAGTATAATAAAATTGCATCACTTGCTTGCAAAGCTGCAGTAAAGGCAAACGATAAGCTGTCTGATATAGAAATCTTATCTCTATTAGATGAGTTACGGTTTATAGATGAACCTTTTACCTGTCCACATGGAAGACCTACAATAATTAAATACTCATTAAAAGAAATCGAAAAAAGTTTTAAAAGAATCTAACATTTAGAAGAAGGGGTTACAACATGAATGACTTATTTATACTAGCTGGTCCTACCGGCATTGGTAAAACGGATATATCTATAAATATTGCTAAAAAATTAAATGGAGAAATTATATCAGCAGATTCAATGCAGATATATAAAAAGATGGATATTGGTTCAGCTAAGATAGGCTTAGAAGATATGAAAGGAATTGAACATCACCTTTTAGACCTTTTAGACCCTTCAGAAAATTTTAGTGTTGCAGAATATAGCAATATTGCTAAAAATAACATTGAAGAAATATGGTCAAGAAATCATCTCCCAATGGTTGTCGGCGGAACTGGACTTTATATTAATTCATTAATTTATAATTATAGCTTTGCTGAAACCAGTAAAGATGAAATTTATCGTAGCGAACTAGAAGCTGTAGCTTTAGATAAAGGCGTAGAATACGTGCATAACCTGCTTAAGCCCATAGATGAAGTTAGTTATAATAAGTTATATCCAAATGATCTTAAAAGGGTTATTAGAGCTCTAGAAGTGTATAAAGTAACTGGAGTTCCACTATCTGAAGCTACTAAAAATGATGATATATATAATATTCCTTACAATGTTAATTACTACGTTTTAAATATGGATAGATCAAAGTTATATGAAAGAATTAATAAAAGAGTAGATATTATGATAGAAAAGGGACTTCTAAATGAAGTTATTAAGTTATCAGAAGGTGGATATACTAAAGATATGCAATCAATGAAGGGCATAGGTTATAAAGAATTACTAGAATATTTACAAGGTGATATTTCATTAGATAAAGCGATTGAAAATATAAAGCAGTTTAGCCGGAACTATGCCAAAAGACAACTTACATGGTTTAGGAAAGATCCTAGAGTTATTTGGATTAATAAAGATAATTTTATAGATGACAATGAAATAGCCGAGTTTATAGTTAATGATTTTAAAGAAAAACATTCATTACGCTAATCTCCTTTGAATTATAATCTTATTTTTATACTATCATAGCAGTTGAATAGTATGTTCTATTTGCTTAATATCTACAGCTATGATAGTATTATTATGTTATTTTGTATTTAAGGAGAGAGTTTTATGATAGATATAACTAAAGAGTTTTTAATAAATAACTTTAAGATAAATGAAGATGTTTTTAAAGTTTCAGAGCAGGCAATAGAAGACATACAAGAACAGTTTCTAATAATGGATAATATTCGTGAATATAACCAACTTAAAGTTTTAAATGCACTACAAGCAGAAAGAGTAAGTGATATGCATTTTACTAATTCAAGTGGATATGGATATGGAGATATCGGAAGAGATACTTTAGATAAAGTTTTTGCAAGAATCTTCAACACCGAAGCTGCATTGGTGCGACCACACTTTGTAAATGGAACTCATGCAATTGGGTGTGCTTTATTTGGAAATCTTCGTCCAGGAGATACGATGCTTAGTGTTTGTGGGTCTCCTTACGATACTTTACATAATATAATAGGCATAACAAAAGATACAAATATCGGTTCTTTAAAAGAGTACGGTGTAAATTACAAACAACTAGAACTTACTAAAGATGGAAAAGTTGATATATCTAAAATGCAACAGGTGTTGAGAGAAGATAAAACTATTAAAATGGTACATATCCAAAGATCTACAGGATATGGATGGAGAAATGCATTATTAGTTGAAGAAATACAAATTATAATAGACGCAGTTAAAGAAATTAGTACTGCTATATGTTTTGTAGATAATTGTTATGGGGAATTTATTGATACCATTGAACCAACCGATGTAGGTGCAGATTTAATTGCAGGATCACTAATAAAAAACATAGGTGGTGGAATCGCTCCAACTGGCGGATATATTGCTGGTAAAGAACTATTTGTGACTCAAGCTGCCTATAGATTAACTATTCCTGGAATAGGCGGGGAATGTGGTTCTACTTTCGGGGTAATGAGGAGCTTATATCAAGGGTTATTTTTAGCACCGCATGTAGCTGTAGAAGCTGTTAAAACAGCAATTTTTTGTTCAAGGATAATGGATTTATTGGGATTCGATGTTCTACCTAAGTATGACACTAAGAGAAGTGATATTATACAAGCTATAAAATTTAATGATAAAGATAAGCTAATCAACTTTTGCAAGGGCATACAAGCTGGATCTCCAATTGACTCATTTGTAGAATGTGAACCATGGGCTATGCCTGGGTATGAGGATGAAGTGATTATGGCTGCTGGGGCCTTTATTCAAGGCTCATCTATAGAGTTATCTGCAGATGCACCAATTAGAGAACCATACATTGCATACCTTCAAGGTGGATTAACTTTTGACCATGGTAAAACTGGAGTTTTGATTGCAATTTCAAAAATATTATCATAAAAAAAAATTAAGAAGCTATAATTAGCTTCTTAATATTTTCTATAAATTCCTGATAGTTTACCTAATACCTTACAGTCATCTACAATGATTGGTTCCATAGTAGAATTTTCAGGTTGTAGTCTAATGTATCCATCTTCTTTGAAAAACCTTTTTATAGTAGCTTCATTTCCTATTAGTGCTACTATAATATCTCCATTTATAGCAACTGAAGTTTTCTCTATTATAGCTAGATCTTTATCATGTATACCAGCTTCAATCATACTATCACCTTGTACCTTGAGTATGAATAATTCATTAGTGCTTTTTATAAAGTCTAGAGGTATTGTTAAATAATCTTCTATACTTTCTTCTGCAAGAATTGGTATACCGGCTGTAACTTTCCCCACAATAGGAATGTCAATCATTTCTTTTCTCTTATGTGGTTCTTGTAATAATTCAATAGCTCTCGGTTTTGTAGGGTCACGTCTTATTAATCCCTTTTTTTCAAGCCTAGTAAGGTGGCCGTGAACCGTAGATGTTGAACTTAGATTTACAGCTTCACATATTTCTCTAACTGAAGGTGGATAGCCTTTAGCATTAACTTGATTCTTTATAAATTCATAAATCTCAGATTGTTTACTACTTTTAATGTCAATCATCAAAACACCTCTCAATCTAGATAATTATACCATATAGAATGTCAAATATCAAACCTCTGTTCTGCTATTTGACTTAATTACTTATTAATTTTTATATAATTTAAAATTGGAGATGAAATTATGAAAAACTTTCAAGAACTAGGAATCAATTGCAATATAATTAATTCATTAAAGCAATTAAATATAATTATGCCAACTAGAATACAAGAAATGTCCATAGAAAAAATTACCCAAAACTTAGATATAATGATGCAAAGTGAAACTGGAAGTGGTAAAACTCTAGCTTATCTGCTACCTTTAATTGAAAAAATTAACTATGATAAACGTGAAAATCAATTCATAGTATTAGTACCAACTCACGAGTTAGCATTACAAGTAAATGACGTATTAAGTAATTTAGCTGAAAAATCTAGTCTTAATATTAAATCAATCGTTATTATGGGTGACGTGAATATAAAAAGACAAGTTGAAAAACTAAAAGATAAACCTCAATTTGTGATTGGTTCACCAGGAAGAATATTGGAACTTATTAAGCTAAAGAAAATTTCTGCACATGCTGTAAAAACTATAGTAATAGATGAATGTGATAAATTACTTGATAGAAACAATTATGAAGTTGTAAAAGATGTTATTAAAACAACATTAAAAGATAGGCAACTACTAATGACCTCTGCGACTCTCACAGAAGAAACTATTACAATTGGTAAAGAGATTATGAAATCTCCCGAAATAGTTAAATGTAATGAAGATATAACCATAAACCCAAATATTACACACCTCTACATAGTATGTGACAAACGGGATAAAATTTTAACTATTAGGAAGCTTATGGCAAGTATAGAACCTCGAAAGGCTATAGCATTTATAAATAAAACAGATGAAATACAAATCCTTACATCTAAACTTCAATTTCACGGTTTAAATGTTGATGGTATACATGGTAGCTTTATGAAAAATGAAAGACAGAAGGCTATGAATGATTTTAAATCTGAGAAAATAAACCTTTTAGTATCTTCAGATTTATCAGCTAGAGGGCTTGATATTCCAGGAGTTACTCATATATTCAATATAGACTTACCGGAAGATATAAATACATATCTTCATAGAAGTGGTAGAACTGCTCGTGGTGAAAATAAAGGAACTGTAATTTCAATAGTTTCACCTGATGAGATTATTCAAATTAAAAACTTCAGCAACAAGTTCAATTTTACTATTACCGAAAAAACCTTATCCTACGGGAGATTAGATGATGTTATGGGGGTTATTAAAACTCCAAGGAAAAACATTACATCTTCTAATAATAAAAATAACTTAAAAAGTAATTTTAAAAAAAATTCTAGTTCTAACAAAAATAAAAAGTAATATTAAAACTAATATAGTAAATTCATCTAGCATATAATTTATTACAGTTCTATTTATTTAGGAGGAATTATGTCTAGACACTTTACAAATCAAATTTACTTCAGTGACGAAATAGAAGATATAATAAGGTCTTCAGAATTTTTAGGTAAAGGCAATAATGGTGTTGTATATAAAATTAATCCAACTACAATTATAAAATTATTTAATGACAAAATTGTTTGTAGGACCGAATATGAAATACTTAAAGCCTCTAGTGTATGTAAATCTTTCCCTAATGTTTTTAGTTATGGTGATTATTTTATTGTAAGAGAATTTGTTGATGGTGTGCGTATGGATAAATACTTAAATCATAACCCTCTAAATAAAATATTAGTTAAAAACATAGTGAATTTAATAGAAGATTTTAAAATGTTGAATTATACGAAACTTGATATTCGTTGTAAGGATCTTTATGTTCAATCCGACTTCACTATCAAGGTAATTGATCCTAAAGATAATTTTGATAGATATATGCCTTATCCTCAACATCTAATGAAAGGGATATATAAAAGAAATAGCTTAGGTGAGTTTTTCTATTATTTATACTCTATAGATATAAACCTTTACGAGTCATGGACTGAAAAATTCAAATATTATTTACAACATAATGAAATTGTATAATATAAAACATCTAGGCCTATACCGGTTTAGATGTTTTATTTATGTTAATATTTATTAAACTAGTATGAACATAATAAAATAATTCTTCAATTATTTAGCGCTAAATGGTACACTTACAAAGTAAAACATATAAAAGGGGATTGATAAAATATGAAAAAGAAGTTAATTATAAGTTTATTTATTCTATCGTTTATGTCAATGATTTTAGTTGGCTGCAAAACACAAACTAAAGAACCTACCAATACACCTGAGGATAATAAAAACTTATATTTATCCAAGGAAACTGAAAAAAAACCAACAGATCAAAATCCTGTTGTTAAAATCCAACTAGAAGATGACAGTATTATTAAAATAGAATTGTACCCTGATATTGCTCCTAATACTGTAAGGAACTTCATCACTCTTGCAAATGATAAATTCTATGATGGATTAATATTTCACAGAGTAATACCTGGATTTATGATACAAGGTGGTGATCCCGCAGGTAATGGAAGTGGAGGACCTGACTATTCAATTTATGGCGAGTTTTCGAAAAACAATTTTGAGAATAGTATCCTGCACGAAAGAGGGGTAATATCTATGGCTAGAGCTAAAGATAAAAACTCAGGTGGGTCTCAATTTTTTATCATGCATGAAGATTCACCACATTTAGATGGTGATTATGCTGGATTTGGAAAAGTAATTGAAGGTATTGATATAGTGGACAAAATTGCAGCTTCAGAAACTAAAAGTGATAAACCTTTAACTGATATTAAGATTAAAACTATTACAGTGGACACTTTTGGAGTTAAATACAACGCCCCAACAAAATATACAAAATAATAAAGCCATTAATATAGGTCCGATAGTTTCATAACTATCGGACCTATATCTGTTTATATACACCTTTATGTTGCTCACTCTTTTCGGCTTATAAAAATCTATTTGTAAACATCAAATTATAGCAATAATATTAGTATATATTTTACCATTCAATATAATGTTAGTTATATTGAATAGTTTGAACTGGGTTGTTGTTATTTATATAAGTATACACTCTGTATACTTATATAAACCATTTGTATACAGCGGTTATCTGTGGTATACTTAGTATTGTAATATACATATTTAAATTATAAGGAGATTTTAAAAATGGATTCAATTTTAAGTGTAAGAATAAATGAGGGTTTAAAAGAAAAGTTTTTAAAACTAGCAGAAGAACAGGGAGTAAACAATAAAGAATTTATGGATGTTATCATTAAGGCTTACGAACTGAATAAGGCATCTTGCGATGTGGACTACATTAAAAATGATGTAGAGGAGCTTCAAATTATAACAAAGCGAATATTAGATATATATGTAAATGTTATAGATAAAAACAAACTCAAATCACTAGAACTAACAAATAACTTTAAAAATACATTGAACGAAGAACAAACAGCCTTGAAAAACTTAAAGGATGGTAATGATAAAACATTAGTAGAATTAAATGATATTAAGTTAAAAAATAAGAATCTTGAGGAAAAATTAACCGAATATACACGATTGGTAACTAAATCAAAAGAAACATTAAATGAGTACAAAGATCTCAATACAATGCTTAAGGATAAAAATGAAGAATTAATGAAATACAAAAGTGAGTCAGAGGACCTTAAGTTATTAAACGAAAAAATTAAAGAAGATCTAACCGAATCCATTAAAGCATCCCAAAATTACTCAAATCAATTACAAAGTGAACGTATTGATAATTCTTCAGTGAGGAAGCAATTAGAAGAAATAGCTATATACTATGAAAAAAAATTAAAAGAGCAGTCTGATGATTTTAATAAAAAATTATCATTAAGAGAACATGAATTTAAACTATTTGAACAAAAGAAGTTAATTGAAAAAGATGAGGAGTATAGAGAGAGAATCTGGGCCTTAAAATCTCAATTCGAAGATAGGGTAACCACCTTGATATCAGAGAAGGAAACTTTATTGTCAAAATTTCCTACTATATATACTCAAAAAGAATAACAAAAGCTTTAATACAATTTATTTTGTATTAAAGCTTTTGTTATTCTTCTAAATAATTAACTACAGTAAGCAATATACCTACTTACCTTCAGTATAGGCCTTTTGAAGAATATCTAAATATTGTGTAAAGTTATTTTTATCTTCCTCCGGCACTTCTTTTAGCGCATGATCCAAAAATTTACATCTTTCAATCAAAACCGCTTCTAGAATTTGATTTCCTTTTTCTAATGACTTGATTCTTACTATTCGTCTATCTTTAGAATCTCTAATTCTCTTAACAAGTTCCTTACTCTCCATCCTATCAACCAAGTCTGTAATCGTGCTTGGAGCCTGATACAATTTATTGCTAAGCTCGCTAATAGTTACCTCGCTGTGGTTTATAATTATTTGCAAAGCTTCGAATTGAGCTGGTGTAATATCATAATCTTCAAGTATAGTTCTACCTTTTTTCTTTATATAAAAACAAACTCTCCTTAGCAATTGTTCTATTTTTTCTATTTGTATATCTTTATGAAGTTTCAAAAAATCACTCCTTAACTAAAATATAAATGTCACAATTTATCAATTATATACCTTATTATATTCTTTTTTTTGCATATGGTCAATTAATTACAATATTATGTTAATGTTAGTCATAAAAAAAACCTTAAATTATCATATTCACATACAATAACTTAAGGCATCTACTGATTTTTATTATTCTTTAATTTTAGCTATTGTGTCTAAGCACTCTTCACAAATATTTTTACCTTTGTAATTAGTAACATTTCTAGCATTTCCACAGAACAAACATGCTGGTTCATATTTTTTTAATATTATTTGATCTCCATCTACATATATCTCCAAAGCGTCCTTTATTTCTATATCTAATGTTCTTCTTAATTCTATTGGGATTACAATTCTCCCTAGTTCATCTACTTTTCTTACTATACCTGTTGATTTCATGATATTTCCTCCTAAAGTTTATTATTAAATTTTCTTAAGTATTAAAGTAATTTATATATCTAATTTATTATATATAACATACATTATTAAATTATCCAATTAGAATTAAATTATACATTAATAGTTAATGTATATTTATTATAACTTATTTTTACTCAAATTCATAGTAATTTTTTAATTTATTTATAATTTTTTAAGATAAAAGTGATATTTCATACTTTTTTATCGCAAAATTACCTATAATTCGAGAATTGTATAGCAATACCATAATCTTTAGATTTTAGGAGTTGCATTGTTAATTGTAAATCATCCTTATCCTTACCAGATACTCTTAATTGATTATCCATAATTTGCGCTTGAACTTTTGTATTGCTTGATTTTATATCTGCAACCATGGATTTAGCTTTATCGATAGCAATTCCTTTTATTAACTTGCACGTAACCTTAACAGTTCCTAAAGAGCCATTATCTACCTTACCTATATCAATAGCCTTAGTTGGTACACCTCTTTTAACAAACTTTGATTTAAGTACATCAATTACACTATTTAACTTATATTCACTGTCAGATATAATCTTAATTTCATCTTTCACTAGAGTTATCTCTGTTTTTGTACCTTTAAAATCATACCGTTGTTTAATTTCTTTTATAGCCTGATTAATAGCATTATCAACCTCCTGCATATCAATTTCTGATACTACATCAAACGAATACGAACTTGCCATATTAAAACCTCCAAAAAAAATTTTATGTAAAAAATATATAAATATATAATAATTTATATATACTATATTGTCTACATAAAATTATAGTCAATACTATATTTTATTATTTTATTGAAGTTTCTAGTTGATTTTGATACAATAATTCAATAACTTAAAGAGTAATAAAAAAGGTAGTGATAAATATGAAAGAATGTATTTTTGAAGCACAAAAGCCATGTACTAATTGCGGAGAATGTAATCTCTGCGAATATAATAAAGAGAAGATTTGTAACAATTGTAGTAAATGTTTAGAATTAGAAGGATATGATGTTAAAGAAGTAAAAATAGATGAAGTTTTTGATAAAGACATAAATAATGAAATTGAAATTAGCATCGAAGATTTTAGTGATTTTGATTTAAGTGATGAAGATGATCTTGAGGATGATCTTGAGGATGATTTTCAAGAAGATGCTGACATAATAGATGATATGCCTTATATTGACGTAATGGATAATGAAGAAAACTGGACTTATTTAGATGATGTTGAAGGTATGGGTGAACTTTTAGAAGATATTGCATCTACAGATGAGTTAGAAGAAAAATTTCCTGGACTTTATGTTTACAAAAAACACTCTTAAAAATACTTATTTTAACTATATTTAATTTTAAGAATATGCCACACTAATAAATAATTTTATATTAGTGAATACAGGAAATGACTGCTGCTTATTTATAATATCAGCAGTCATTTAATTAATGTAACCATCCATATAGTTTATTCATCGCCAAGGGGATTAGAGTTAACTGCCTTCCTTATCGTTTCATCATCTACATGTACGTAAATTTGTGTAGTACTAACATTTTCATGTCCTAAGATTTCTTGTAGAGTCTTCACATCAACTCCACCATGTTTATGAAGTAACGTTGCTGACGTATGCCTTAGCTTATGTGGAGTATACTTATCCTTGTCTAGTCCTGCCAACCCTACATATTTTTTAACAACCCTCTCTACAGTCCTCTTATTTATCCTTCTATACTTACCACTTATGAATAAAGCATCCCTATCATCAAAATACACTTTATCTATTAATTCATTTCTCACAACTAAGTACTTATTTATAGATTTTATAGAGGCTTTATTAAGATAAATTGTTCTTTCTTTATTTCCTTTTCCTATAACCGTAAGAGTATCACCTTTAATATTAGTAATATTTATGCTACAAAGTTCCGAAAGACGTACACCACAGTTAAGAAATAGGGTAATGATACATAAATCACGGAAAGAGTGTTTTTCTCTATTATTAGCCGCTAATAATAGATCTTTACTTTCCTCAAGTGTCAAATAGATAGGGGATCGCTTACCGATTTTAGGACTCTCTAAATCAAGGGTTGGATCCTGAATTATTATTTTTGCTTTAGAACATAAGTAGTGAAAAAATGACTTTAAAGATGCTACTTTTCTAGCTTTTGCATAGGTACCATTGCATCTCATATTTTCTAAGTAGGAGAGATATGCATAAAAATCCACTAATTGTAAATCATTAAGATGTTTAGCCGAAATATCCACAATGGGAATATCTTCAAAAGAAAGTTCAAACGAAAGAGAAACTTCCTTACACTGGAGCTTTAAGTATTTAAAAAACAAACTTAAATCATAACTGTATGCGGCAATAGTATTACTAGATGCGCCACGAACAGAAGATAAATAACTTAAATAATCTTTTAAGATTTTCGGAAGAGAATCATCGTACATGTAATTTGATTTTAAATTCATAAAATTACTTCCCCCTTTATAAATCAATGTTCAATGTCGCGAAACTTACATTTCACGACATTATATATTCTACAAAACTTACTAAAATCCTTTAATTATTTTAATGAAAATTAAAAGCAGACGTAATCGTCACGTCTGCTTTTAGTATCCATGCTTTTATACGTTTATTTCTACGGCTTCCCCTAGTTTATCTTTATTCATCTCAAGTATAGGATTTATATACTCATCAATAAAATCAACTACCTGACCACTAGCTCTTCCAGTAAACTTACTTGGGTCTATTATTGAAAGAATTTCATCTTTCGACAATCCAAAAGATTCATCAGCTAATATTCTTTCAATTAAGTCATTCTTCTCTCCAAATTCTTTTACCTGTTTTGCCGCTTCTAATGAATGAAGTCTTATCTTCTCATGAAGTTCTTGTCTATCGCCCCCACGCTTAACAGCTTCCATCATAATATTTTCCGTTGCCATAAATGGCAGCTCACTGTTTACATGAGATGCTATTACTTTCTCATATACGACCATATTAGACGTTATATTAATGTATAGGTCTAGTACTCCATCCAACGCTAAAAATGCTTCTGCAATGGATATACGCTTATTTGCTGAATCATCTAAAGTTCTTTCAAACCATTGTGTTGCAGCCGTAATTGCCGGATTCAGAGAATCTACAATTATATACCTAGCAAGAGCACTAATTCTTTCACTTCTCATAGGATTTCTCTTATATGCCATAGCAGAAGATCCAATTTGATTTTTTTCAAATGGTTCCTCCATCTCTTTCATATTTTGAAGAAGTCTCATATCGTTGCTGAATTTATAAGCACTTTGAGCTATTTCAGACAGTGTGTTCAATATTATAGAATCAAGTTTTCTTGAATAAGTTTGGCCTGTAACTGGATATGCTTTTGAAAATCCCATCTTTTCACATACTATTTTATCTAATTTCTTAACTTTTTCCTCATCATTGTTAAATAATGACATAAAACTAGCTTGAGTTCCAGTAGTACCTTTTACTCCTCTAAACTTCATACTAGCTATAACGAAATCTATATTTTCTAAATCCATTAGTAATTCTTGCATCCAAAGTGTGGCTCTCTTTCCCACTGTAGTAAGTTGAGCCGGTTGTAAGTGAGTAAATCCTAATGTAGGTAAATCCTTATACTTCATAGCGAACTCACCCAATTGATTTAATACATTTATTATTTTTTTCCTTATTAAGTGCATAGCCTCACGCATTACTAATAAATCTGTATTATCTCCTACATAACAACTCGTAGCACCTAAATGTATTATCCCCTTAGCTAATGGAGCTGCAACGCCATATGTGTAAACATGACTCATTACATCATGTCTAACTTCTTTCTCTCGTCTCGCAGCTAAATCATAATCTATATTTTCTATATTATCTCGCAACTGTTTTAACTGATCATCTGTAATATTTAACCCTAATTCTTGTTCGCCTTCTGCTAAAGCTACCCAAAGTTTTCTCCAAGTTTTAAATTTCATTTCATCAGAGAATAAATAGCTCATCTCTTTTGATGCATATCTAGTATTAAGTGGTGAATTATATGTATTTCTCATAATAGCCTCCCGTACAAAAATATTTTTTTTCCATTATCATTCCGAATTATAACATACTTTATAAGTAAAAGTCTATTTAAAATTCGTGTTATTATAAACTGTTCTATGGTATTACTGTTCTATTTTAACCTAATATTTCATATATTTATACTACAATTCTATATAAACATGTTGTTTTATAGTAATTCATTTATCTAGGGGGGATTTATATGTGTAAAATAAGTTTAATAGACAAAATATCATTTCTACTAATAATAATAGGAGCGCTTAATTGGGGTATCTTTGGATTATTCAATTTTGATTTAATTCATTTCGTATTTGGATTCTCAGATATTTTAGCTAGATCACTATACATTTTGGTAGGACTTGCGGGCGTAAATATAATAAAATTTTTATATTGTTTAAACAAGAAGTAAGGAATTATAATCATAAGTAGATTTAAATAATTTTATTATGATATCCATTTATTATTTATTGTTTACATTAAACTTTCTTGAAATATCTTAAATGAAAAAATGACTGCTGACATTGTAATATCGTCTGCAGTCATTTTTTACTTATTATTGCGCTTCTTGAATCTCTTGTGCTTTTTCCATCATATCCTTTACTTTCATAAGTCGACTTAAAGCTCCTCTTTCATTTTCATCAAGTTTCATCTTAATATATTTAATAGTCTCTTGAAGTTGAGGAATTGTCATATACTCTAATGCATTAACTCTTCGTCTTGTTTTTTCAATTTCATCCGCCATAAGTTGGCAAGTTTTCTCTACTTCAGCAAGTTCTAAAAGTTTAGGTAGAATTAGATATAGTTTTTCAATTGAGTTATCTAATTCAGATGATGTACTATAAAATCCATAAGGATAAATACTCCCCGAATCTCCTTCAAGTTTCCTTACAAATTTCATCACTGGAACGTTAACACTCATTATATTTTTCTCAGATAGTTCTAGTGATATACTCTCCTTTGGAAAAGAAATAGCTTCTTCTAGAAATTCAGGTGATATCGATGCAGACGCCATAAGAAAATCTTTAAATGTGCCTTGTAAGCTCTCTTCAACCTCTGAACGCAGCTTATTATTGTACTTTATAAGTTCTATAAATCTTCGCATTAGCTCATCCTGCTTATCCTTTAGAAGTTTATGGCCCCTAGTTGCTGTTGCCAATCTTTTTTTTAGTTTTGATAGCTCCATTCTAGTAGGATTCACATTTAATCTTGCCATATACTACTCCTCATCTCTCTTTGGCATATATTTTTCAAGATATTCATCCCTAATTCTCTTAAGTTCAGTTGTAGGAAGTATCTTTAGAAGCTTCCATCCAAGTGATAGCGTTTCTTCAATGCTCCTATTAGTATTGAATCCCTGAGACACATATTGACTTTCAAAAGCCTCTGCAAATTTAGCATATTTTTTATCTGCATCTGAAAGTGCAGACTCACCTAAAATTGCTGATAGTTCTTTTGCTTGTTTACCTTGAGCATATGCTGAAAATAATTGGTTCATTGTATCTGCATGATCTTCTCTTGTTTTACCTTTACCTATCCCCTTATCCTTAAGTCTTGAAAGTGAAGGTAATACATCTATAGGTGGCATTATTCCTTTTTGGTATAGTTCCCTTGAAAGTATAATCTGTCCTTCTGTAATATATCCTGTAAGGTCAGGAATAGGATGTGTTTTATCATCCTCTGGCATTGTAAGGATAGGTATTTGAGTTATAGAACCTTCTCTACCCTTTAATCTTCCTGCTCTCTCATATAATGTTGATAAGTCAGTATATAAGTATCCTGGATATCCACGTCTACCTGGCACTTCTTTTCTTGCTGCTGATACTTCTCTTAATGCTTCTGCATAGTTTGTTATATCAGTCATTATAACAAGCACATGCATACCTCGTTCATAAGCTAAATATTCAGCGGTAGTTAGCGCCATCCTTGGCGTAGCAATTCTCTCTATCGCAGGATCTGAAGCTAAATTCATAAATAATACCGATTTATCTATTGCACCAGTCTTTTTAAATTCATCTACAAAAAATTGTGCTTCCTCAAAAGTTATACCTATTGCAGCAAACACAACTGCAAATTTAGAATCTGAATTTAATACCTGAGATTGACGTGCTATTTGAGCTGCTAATTGAGCATGAGGAAGACCTGATCCTGAAAAAACAGGTAATTTTTGTCCTCTTACTAAAGTGTTAAGTCCATCAATTGCAGATATTCCTGTTTGAATAAATTCAGACGGATAATCCCTTGATACTGGATTTATAGGCTCACCATTTATATCCACTCTTTTCTCTGCAATTATGTTAGGGCCATTGTCATTTGGATGTCCCATACCGTCAAAAATTCTACCAAGCATATCTTCAGATACACCAAGTTCAAGTGGTCTTCCTAGAAATTTAGCCTTCGTACCTTTTAAATTAATACCTGAAGAACCTTCAAAGAGTTGTACCATAGCCTTAGATCCATTAACTTCTAAAACCTTTCCTCTTCTTTTCTCACCAGTTTGTAATTCAATTTCAACTAATTCATCATATTTTACGCCTTCAACGCCTTCAACAACCATTAAAGGCCCCACAACCTCTGTAACAGTTCTATACTCCTTAAGCATTCAGAACACCTCCTTCGCTAATTAACTTATTTACCTCTACTTGCAATTCATCAGCGATCTCACTAATAGCGTTCATATTGTCTTCGGATATATATTTGCTTCTAGCAATTCTATCCCTAACTTTTAAGCCTAAAATTTTATCTAAATACACACCAGAACTTAATGCACGCTCTGCTTCTTTTTTAAATAAAAGAATTAATTTTAGCATCTTATGCTGTTTGTTAAGTGAAGCGTATGTATCAACTTCATGGAAAGCATTTTGTTGCAAATAATCTTCACGTAAAGATTTTGCTACCTCAAGCTTTAGCCTATCTCTTTCTGATAATGCATCTATACCAACTAACCTAACAATCTCATCAAGTCCAGCTTCTTCTTGCAGCAATGTCATCGCGTCTATTCTTAAGCTAGACCAATCTGGTGCAACTTCATCGTCCATCCACTCACCAATACTATCTAAATATAGAGAATATGAATTTAGCCAATTTATTGATGGGAAATGACGTTTATATGCAAGTTGTGCATCAAGTCCCCAGAAAACCTTAACTATTCTTAGCGTTGACTGAGTAACTGGTTCTGATAAATCTCCCCCTGGTGGTGATACAGCTCCAATTGCAGTAACTGCACCTTGTCTTCCATCTTTACCTAGACATATAACCTTACCTGCTCTTTCATAGTAATCAGCTAGTCTTGATCCTAGATAAGCTGGATAACCTTCATCACCCGGCATTTCTTCAAGTCTTCCCGACATTTCTCTAAGTGCTTCTGCCCATCTTGAAGTAGAGTCAGCCATAATTGAAACTGAATAACCCATATCTCTAAAATACTCTGCTATTGTTATCCCCGTATAAATACAAGCTTCACGAGCAGCAACTGGCATATTGGATGTATTAGCTATAAGTACCGTTCTCTTCATTAGACTTTCGCCAGTCTTTGGATCTTTTAATTCTGGAAATTCATTTAAAACATCAGTCATTTCGTTACCGCGTTCACCACACCCAACATAAACAACAATCTCTGTATCTCCCCATTTAGCTATTTGATGTTGAACTACTGTTTTTCCAGCTCCAAATGGTCCTGGAACTGCTGCAGCTCCACCTTTTGCTACTGGAAAAAATGTATCAATAACTCTTTGTCCCGTAACCATTGGTTCTATAGGCTTAAGTTTGCTTGTATAAGGTCTACCTTTTCTAGCTGGCCATTTCTGCATCATAGTTAGAGATTTAATACCTTTCTCAGTTTCTACATCACAGATAATATCTTCAATTGTAAAGTTACCAGCCTTGATATCTTTAATCATTCCTTTAACTCCATATGGAACCATTATCTTATGTAATACTACAGGTGTTTCTTGTACTGTTCCAATTATATCTCCAGCCTCTACAGCCGCTCCAACTTTTACTATCGGATTAAAGTCCCATTTTCTAACTCTATCTAGAGACTTAACTGCAATTCCCTTTTTTAGAAATGGAGAATTTGCAGCCTTCTGTAGTGCATTAAGTGGTCTTTGGATTCCATCAAACATTGATTCAATTAATCCAGGTCCTAGTTCAATACTTAGTGGCTCTCCTGTTGTAACAACTGGATCTCCTGGACCAATACCAGATGTTTCTTCATACACCTGAATTGAAGCCTTATCTCCTCTCATCTCGATAATTTCACCAATCAGGCCTTTTACACCGACCTTTACAACGTCAAATATATTTGCATCATCCATGTCCTTAGCAACAACTAATGGACCGGAAACTTTAACAATAATACCATTCTTCAAGCTTCTTACCTACCCTTCTATAAGATATTTACCCCTACAGCCTTTTCTACATTATCACTAATTCTTTGTTTACCAATATTTAATGTACCTTGATTACTAGGTATTAAAATAATTGCTGGTATAATTTTTTTGTTATACCTTTGAATAGTGTCTTCTAAGTGCTGTGCCAATTGCTCAGTTAAAAATATTACAGCATAATTTTCAAAAGCCATTTTATCAACAATTTTTCTAGCTTCCTCAGTTTCTATTGTTGGAAAAACGTCGATCCCTAATGCTTTAAATGCTAAAACGGAATCTCTATCTCCAACTACACCTATTTTATGCATACAGTTCACGCAACCTTCCCCTAATAACTTCAGTGCTTACCTTATTAATTTTACCTACCATTATAATTCGAATTATTTTTATTTCTGTTTCTTTTGCAATTATATAGGCAATAATAGGTTCAGGTCCAAAATTCACACGTTTAGCACCTCTTATATATTCCATTAAATAATTATCATATAGTACATCTAAAGATGCAATATTCCCAGTGGATGTATATTCATCTAAGATAAAGTTTAACACTTTTGAATAAGAAATTCTTCTTATTTTACTGATAAATGACTCTAACGAATTATTAAGTCCATCTATGAATAACTTATTTTCAATGATTCCCCCAGATATCAATACACTTTCTAAAAATCTTCCATCTTTATTCTGTCTTTTAACTCTAAGCATAGTTTTTATATTAGTTATATCTATAGATTGCTTTACATACTCAGTTATAAAATCAACACCAAGTTGTTTTGCTCTTTGCAACATATCTTTAAACATGAATTTATCTAGGACAGTATCTATCTTTTGAGGATCACTGTAAGCATTAAATTCTTCATTTACGCTCATAATCGCCTCTCTGAAATTATTATCTAGTAATTTCAGTTCATCAGATAATATAGCAGTCTTAAAATCTGATACTGGTATTGTTCCAATTGGAATTAAAATATTACTTAAATCTATTCCCATAGCTTTAGCTTTCATCAGCACCTTTATATTATGGTAATCATACCGTAAACTCATGATATCTATAACTTCTTTTGTTGGTGATATTTTATATAAATCAGTATAAACGTTAACAAGCTCTTCTTTGAGAACTTTCTCGTAATTATAAGCTGAATCTATATTGTTTATTAACATTCCATATACTGTTTCCTGTAATACTTTGAAAACATCTTCTGGAGTTTCACTATCTAACAGTCTTTCTATTCTATTCTTGTCAAGGAGTCTCGTTTCAATAACCCTTAATCGAGCTACAGCATGGGTAAAGTCCATTCTATCCATTTAAATACCTCCTTACTTTTCTGAAAACAATATTTTACCGACCTCATATTCTAACTCATACCGAAGCGAATCTACTAATTCATTAAAGGAATTATTAATTTCAATTCCATTTTTAGATATTATAAATCCACCATCAATAACATAATTTTTATTAGAAAATGATACAAGCCCTAACTTCTTAGAATTCAAAAGGTCCATGTTTAATCTTTCCAAAAAATCTTTTGGCAATTTAACTCTATCTAATTCATTCATAATTATCTCTTCATCACCGTCAATATCTAATGATATTATAGCTGCATGCATAAAATGAGTAAATTTTGCCGAATCCATATCTTTTAACTTTTGTTTTGAAATTTCAAAAACTTTCCCAATAATTTGTTGCTTAGCCTTTAATTTATTATTTCTTACTTCAAGTTCAGATTTAGATATAACCCTATCTCTCGCCGATTTACTTTCAAGTGTTGCTCTTTCTAAAATAGAAGAAGCTCTTTTCGTAGCTTCTTCTATTTTATTACCAATTAATTTATCTGCTTTAATACTAGCTTCATTTAAAATTTCAATTTTCTTAACTTCTGCATCATTTATAATTTTAGAAGTAAGATTATCTAAATTAGACATACTTTTCACTTCCTTAATTAAAAGTTATTATTCATTACTAATAATAGAGACATTACGAAACCTAATAATGCATAAGTTTCAACCATTACAGTTAAAATAATACCTTTTGTATTATGTTCAGGCCTCTTAGCCAGTATTTGTATCGCTGCTGCTGCTGTTCTAGCTTGTGCTATTGCTGATTTCCATCCAGCAAGTGCAATAGGAAGACATGCTGCAAATAAATAAAAGCCAGATGCTAAAGACATCTCAGGAGTTAATTGAAGTGATACTAAAAGTGCTATAACAAATCCATATAGACCTTGTGTACCTGGAAGTAATTCAAGAATTAAAGCTTTACCAAATTTATCTGGTTCTTCTGCCAAAAGTCCTGTAGCTGCTTCACCAACCATTCCAACCCCTCTTGCTGATCCTATTCCTGGTAAAGCTGCTGCAAGGGCAACCCCTATTGCTCCTATAACTATTCCACCGTATAGTTCTAAAAATTCCATCATAATATTATTCCTCCTAATTTTATCTATTTTAATATTTTAAAGTACTTAGAATTGTATTTTAAAGGTTGGAAAGCACTCCCTCCACCCTCATAAAACTTACCGAAATATTCAAGGTATTGCAATCTACTTGTATGAACATATGAGCCAAGTGCATTAATAAACAAATTAAACATGTGTCCAAAAACAAATATTATTACGCCGAATATTACAGTTGCCCAAGATGTAGAAACCATATCTACCATAATATTGAAAGCATAACCTATGAATCCAGTTGCAAGTCCTAACGCTGCAAGTCTTGTATATGATACTAAATCTCCTACATAGGAAGTTATTCCATATAAAGAGTAAAATCCTTGACCTAGCTTTCCACCAATTGACTTCTCTTTACGTCCATGAGTAAGTACAATTCCTACCATACCTACAATCGTTGCATACTTTGCAATGTTGATTCCCATTGAAGTAATTCCTAATGATTCTGAATATCCAAATCCACCTAACGCCCAAATAATAGCTCCAGTAAGAGTTAAGTACCATAATCCTACATCTAAAATAGCACCTATAGCATCCTTATCCCTTATTTGCATATATGCCTTTATTCCAAGTCCAACATATATTTGTATTAGCCCCATAACTACAGATACAATCATAAGTAAACTTACATTATCTGCTGGATTCATCCAAAGTGGCTTTATACCAAGAAAATCTCCAAAGTAACTTCCATAAAGAACTCCCCAAAACATTGTTGATATACTTAATAAAAAGAACATTTTCACTGATTTTCTCATATCTTCATCTAGATTAAATTTAGTAAGTGCAATTAATGTACCAACAAAAATTATAAATCCATATCCTGCATCTGATAGCATCATTCCAAAGAAAAAAATATAAAATGGTGCAAATAAAGGGGTTGGATCTATTTCTTTATATTTAGGCACACTATACATAGATGTGATTGCTTCAAAAGACTCAAATACCGTATTGTTTTCAAGCTTTACCGGAACATCTTCACCATCTGCATCTTCAATCTCAATATAATAATTTTCACCTAATGTATCCTTAAGAGCTTCTTCTAATTTTTCATTTAGTTCCGATGGATAATACCCTTCTATTGCAATAATACTTTTGCTTCTTAAAAAATTCTCTGTAGCCTTTAATCTTGAAAGTAAACAACTATAAAATTCATAAACAGCTTTGTACTCTTCAATTTGTTCTATATGTAATTTTAGATTTTCTACAATAGAATTATTTTCTGATGTTATAGAAGCTATTAAGTTATTATACTCTTTGATAGTCTCAATCGGGGTTCTTTTGCAATTAATGTCAACTTTACAAAAATTATACAGCTTTAGAAACTGTTCAGTATCTGACAAATTATCTGTTTGAATCAGTATAATTACATACTCATTCTTGCTGGTAACACTTATACTCTCAATATAAAAATTTGGAGTTATCGCTTCAAGCTTAATCTTAATTTCATCTATAGCACCAATAGCTAGTTCACCTAATATAACTTTTGTAGACTTCAATCCTATTAAGCTTCCTGGTGATATATCTAAATTAATCCAAGGTTCTAATTCTAATATATTGTTTTTCAAGTTAATGATATCGTTATTATTTTTATTTATGCTATCATTATTTTTCTTAATTTCATTATAAACTTCATTCCAATTAGATGATTTAGTAATACTTTCTAATATATCATAAGTATAATTTTTTTTGCCGTCCTTTAAATTTCGTAACATACTAGGTTTATCACTAAAAGCAGTCAAAATATCAATAATAAACTTAACCTTTGATATTTCTTCTTGAATTTCAGCAATCTCTTTAGTCGAATCATCTTTTCTCAATTCATTAAGTTCTATAATATCGCTTTTATTTAGGTTTATAAATTGTACATTTTCAAAAGATTGTAATTGCTCAAGTAGCAGGTGCTTTCGCTCTTCAAGCGTTAAGAGCATAAATTTATTCATTTTAACTATTGCCATCGAACTTCACTATCCTCTCAATTACTAAATTAACAGCCAAATCAACTTTCGGTTGAGATGTATTTAATATTTGATTCATCTCCTGTTCACCCTTAATAATAGTTGGTTTTGAATCTTCTTCACCTTGAATAAGAGCATCATCCTTCATTTTTTTCGCTTTTAACATAGCCTCATCGATAATTTTTTCATATTCTGTATTCGCCTTAATTTGAGCATCACTAAGAATAATTTTACTATCTTCCACCGCTTTTTCAATTATATTATGCGCAGTCGCTTCAGCTTGTTGTATTTTATTAATTGCTTCTAGTGCCAAAATATCACCACCTTTAAATATTAAATTAATAATCAATCATAAATCAACTACTTTACAGGTATACACCTTAAATTGGCAACATACTCACTAAGAGGTATTGCATATCATATAATATAGGATTAAATAATGCTTACTCCGAAGTATTAACACTTATTATATCAAATTAAATAATTTGTTCAATATCATTTACGTAAATATATTATTATTAATAAAATATACTTTTTAATATAACAAATACTTTACTTGACTTTTTAAAAAATACCAACTTGATCATTCTTAATGAATATTTTACTTCTCATAGGATTTGCTATAAATGCTATATACATACTAGATTTTTCTACTGTATTGCTGTCAATAAATTTCTTCAAGTCATAATTAACCTTAAACACACTTATTTTATTTGTATTTTCTATATAATTGTTATCAATAACAATTTGTTTTATTCGTCTTTCATCGCTCTTTATAGTATCTACTTTCAAAAAGTCAGGTACCCATTTAGTATTATTGTATGAAAAATATTCATACCTAATTACATCCATCAACAGCTCTTCATCCCCTCCTCGAATGAATTTATTGAACTCAACAAATATATAATAATAATCAACTGCCGATATATTTCTTTTGAAATACCCTTTCCCATCAAAAAACTTTGACAGTTCATAATAAAATTCAAATACATCTTTAAACTTATCACTCTTAACAAAAAAATTGAGGATGTTATAGAATTTTCCACTATTAAGATACTTATCTACCATGTGTTCTATTTTCTTTAAAATTATTAACTCCTCATAACTGATATCTTTAGTCTTTAATATTTCATATGGTGGGTATGGAGAATATACCATTCCCCATTTTTCGCTTTCTTCTCGCATTTGTGAACCTTTCAAAAGTTTTAAAAATCCTAGTTGAAGCTCTTCGGGACTTATTTCATACACTTCATTAAATGATTTTCTAAATGAATTAAAATTTTCACCAGGTAGACCAGCAATAAGATCTAGATGCTGTTTTATATTACTTAACTTATTTAGTTCTAACACTTTTTCTTTAATTATTGAAAACTTAATTGTTCTATTTATATTGTTTAATATCTCATTATTGGTAGTTTGAACCCCTACTTCAAATTGAAACATTCCATATGGAGCTTTACTTAATATATTAAATGACTCACTACTAAATAAATCTGCTGATACTTCAAAGTGAAAACAAGTTTCACTTCCATTTTCAATTAAATAATTCCAAATTGTATTAGCAAAAATTTTATTGCAATTAAATGTTCTATCAACAAACTTAACTAACTTAACTTTTTTGTCTATAAAGAATTGTAGTTCAGTTAAGACTCTATTTAACTCTAAGAATCTTACCCCATGTGTCGTTGATGATAAGCAATATTTACAGTTAAATGGGCATCCCCTCGATCCTTCGTAGTATACTATTTTATTTTCAAGATTATCATCTATATCATAAGGGAATGCTATATTATTCATATTCATTAGTGGTCGCTTACCACCATAGTTAATATTCCCTTCAATCTTAGCGTACAATCCTTTTATAGGATTATACTTAATAGCATTACCACTTATCTCTTTATTTATTTTAAAATTAATTAATTCTCTATAAGTTTCTTCTCCTTCTCCTTCAATAATAAATTCCCCAATATTATTTTCTAGAAACTCTACTGGGTTAAATGAAATCTCTGGACCGCCATATATAATTTCAATTTGTGAATCTATAAGTTTTATAAGCGTTGCTACTTTTTTAACAAATTCTATATTCCAGATATAACATGAAAACCCTATAACATCAGGTTTTTTATAGAGTATTTCCTCCACAACACGTTCTTCCCTATCATTAATTGAAAATTCAATAGTATCACATTGATACTCCAAGTCTGCCGTGTACGATTTTAAATACCTAACTGCTAAATTGCTGTGTATATATTTTGAATTTACTGCAACTAAAATTACTTTCATTATTTTTAACAACCTTTCTTTCTACCAATAATCTTAATAGCACCATTTGATGAAATACTTTCTATTATATCAAAATGCATATTTAAATCATTTATAATTTTTTCTGTTGTGCTATCACTAAATATGTTATATGAGTTAATTTTTATTTTTTTTAATTTCTTATCTGGTAATAAAATTTCTATATTTATCTTAGCGGTGTTAAATCTCTTTTTTTGTATATCATATATATACACATATCCATTCTTTCTAATTTTGTTATAAATATTGCTAAAAAGTTCCTTTCTCAATTTACTAGATTTAATCTTATTCAAAGAAAAAAACAATATACAACTATCATAATATTCCTCTACTTGGGCTTTTTCAAACAATTTGTTTTCAATATAATCAACTTCAATATAGCTATCATAATATTTATTTGCATGATATATTACACCATCATTGCCATAAGTTATATCCAAAACATTTCCTCTGAAAACCTCTTTCTCTAAAGTTAAAAATACATTTCCCATAATACACCTCTCATAAACTGTTTCATTAATTATTCTCCTAAAGTTTTCAAATACCTTCATTAAATATATCTGTAGAGAATTATTTATTGAATAGAAATATGCAAGTGATTAATTTAACTTAAAATAAATTATCTTCATTGTAAGTAGATTTTATAATTTTATAAAAATCCACTAATAGACCTGCTGTTGTCCTACATGCTTGAAGCAATATAACTTCCGATATCTGGTCAAATCGTTGCTGTTTAATCTTTATATCTTCAAATCTTCTTTCAGTTGCAACCGCAAATTTAGAGTTTTTTATAACATAATCTTCAATATTATTATACCTTATAATATATTCACTTGTATTTATAGAATATCCATTTAAAACTTTATCAATTATAAAATTTTCTAGCGGTTTGTGCCCTTTTAAATTTTTCATTGCATGTGCTGGAACTGTAGAATCTTGAACTAAATGACATGCTGCACCTAATAAAAACATAGCTTTATCAATATCTAAACTTGCACCATAAAAAATAGCAGATTTATAATATTTAATACACTCTTCTTTTGCATTTGAAAATCCATATAACCCCATCCCCTTTTCATGATGATAAAAATGATTTGTACTTTTCAAATCCGCATCAGCCCATTTCACCCCTTTATTTAAATCAGTAATATGTTTTGAAAAATATTTATATTCATCAAAATATCCATCTTGTTTTAAAAGCTTAAGTGCCTCTTTATTTATAAATTTATGTACTATACAATCTGTTTTTTTAATCCTTTTCTTTATTGGATTTGCGACTCTTATTATTGCCGTCATTGTTTTACTATACGTTCTCTCTATTTTTTTCATGCAAACACCTTCTTTTCCCTTGTCTTGTTATTAATTCCTAATATTAATCTTATCCATTAATATTATACTCTATTATAATATTATTATCTAACATACCATTCTTAATTTGAGTCAAGTAAAAGTTGGCAAACCTTTTTCCTTGAAATATACCAGTGCAAAATTGCTTTTTAAATCTACGCTTTGCCCGTTTAGGGCGCAGCTCACCCGTAGTTTAGCAACTAATTTTTCAATTATTAAAATCCTAAATTACTAAATATTCTATTCCTTATTAGGTTTCTTATAGTATTTCTTCCTTCGGTTGTGGCGCAGCCATCGTAAGGCATATTCCCTTGTTTTGTCTTATATACCTTACTTTTCTTCAAATGTCTATCTACAGCCTCAGGATGCAGAACTATTATCTCTTCAAATTGTTTTAATAATTGATCAGAGGCTATATTTCTATACGTATTATCTATAATAGATTCTATGTTATTGTTAGTATTTTCAGTAAGTATCTTAGACATATGCTCCGCACCTTTCAAGCAAAAATTTGTATGCTTTCCTTCCATCATCCATTACAAATTCATAGATTCTTCTATCAAATTCCACATTTCACATAATAGCTTTAATACTTGTATGTTTAATACCTTTATTTCTTAACTCCTTAGTATCTCTATTTTCCATTAACCTACGGTCTAAGCGCTCTAGCACTTCTTTCATAGTGTCACATGCCACATGCAGACAGTTTTATAAATTTTTTCTTCAATATCCTTGAAAGTTATTCCATTTTCTAATAAACTTATATTATCCAAAATAATTACCTCCTAATGTTTTCTTGACAATTATATTATAAGGTATATTTTGGATAATGGGGAGATACATTTGTATCTCCTTTGTTTTTTTTGCAATATTTGCCTACTAAAATTATACTCTAACATTCTTATCCTCAAATATCGTACATTTAAATATAGTATACGTACACTATATCTATATAACTCAAATTAAGTCTTGCTTTATAGTTTATTAAAATAGATAGACTAGAATATTTTTATATATTACTTCATATGTATACTATATAAACGGGAGGTAATCAAAATGAAGAAAGATACTTTTTATAGAGATACTCTAGTTCTAACTCTCTCTAATCTCGCCATGGGTGTATTGAGATTTATGTTTTCAATTATTCTATCAAGACAACTTGGACCAGAAGGTGTTGGTCTTTACGGATTAATTATGCCAATATACGATTTATTTTGTTGTCTTGTATGTGGTGGAATAATAGCAGCAATTTCAAAGGAAACCTCTGCTTGCATCGGTACAGAAAGATATGAGGATTTAGATAAAACAGTTAATGCGTCCTTAGTTTTTATTATACTTTGGTCAATTTTTATATCAGGCATAATGTTTATATTAACTCCAATAATTTGCAACTATATAATCAAAGATCCTAGAGCTATTAAGTCTTTATGGATAGGATCACCAGCTATAATATTTATAGCAATCTCATGCGTATATAAAGGGTATTTCTATGGAATATCCGAAGTTATTACCCCGTCAGTTATAGATATATTGGAAAAAGCAGTTAGAATGATTTTATTAGTATCAATTATATACTATTTTTCACTTATAACTATTGAAAATACTGTAGCAGCTACCTATTTTTCATTTACTGTTGGAGAAATAATAAGTTTTTTGTTTCTATACATATTTTATAAACGAAGCAAGAAAAAAATACCTTATACAAATAGTACCCGCCCGGAAAATAGTGCTCAATTACTATTTAATATATTGATAGTAGCATTACCTCTAGCTATAAATGGATTTTTAACTACTGCACTTCAAAGCATAGCTACACTATTAGTTCCACGTAGGCTCGTCGCCGCTGGATTTAGTTATATAGGATCATTAGAATTAATCGGTAAATTTAATGGCATGGCATTAGCAATCGTTTATTTTCCTCTTGTTATAGTCATGTCACTATCAACGGTAATCATACCTGACATATCAAGAAAAATTAGTCAAAATGATTTTACAAATATAGAATCTAGAGTAAATGAAGTAATAAAAATATGTTTTATGCTCGGAATTTCAACAATAATAGTATGTTTTACATGTCCAGATTTGTTAGGCAAACTTTTCTTTAATAGAAATGACTTAAGTGAATTAATAAAACTAGCTTCTATCTCTGCACCTTTTATGTATTGTCATTTCTGTACCTATAGTATTTTAAATGGTATAGGTAAACAAAAAGTTATCCTTGTCGGATCTATTATTACTGCCCTCATAGAGTTGGTGTTACTGTTCATTTTAATTGGCATTCCAAGCATTAACATTTATGGGTTTGGAATCTCTTTAATCATAACTTCTATAATTGGACTTTTAATTAATCTATATTATATAAATAAAGTAATACCCCTTACTTTTCAATTCGGTGAATTTATAATAATTGCATTAGTTTCTACATTAATATTTATTATATCGACAGTATTAAATTCTACTATACCAATTACCTTTATGATTGAAAAATCTATAAGTATAATTGCCGTTTCCTTTTCACTCTTTTTCATATCAATTACGTTAGTAAGGAAAAGCTCATAAAAATAAGAACCACAAATATGTGGTTCTTATTTCTATCTTAACTTATTATAGATTTTAACAGGAATAAATTTTACTAATCTATTAGGTAAAGCCCTTAAATCAGATTTATTAACCCCGCCTATAGACACAAGTATTAATGAATATGAAAAAGCTGCAATAGCTATTGTTATTAGAGTCGCGATAAAATTTAATATATATCCGCTTAATATAAATCCTAAAATTACAGTTATACCTCTATATGATATAACTGTTATAATACCCATAAAAACACCAGAGATCATTGGTTTAAACCCAACTGGCATTAATTTAATTTTCATCCCTAAAGATTTATTTATCTTATACTGAAATAACATTACCATTATCAAATAGCACACAGCATTCCCAAATATAGCACCTAATATGCCTATATTGTTGATAGCTACAAGTATATAATTAACAAAAATCTTAGCTATTATGCCTATAACTGAGTATACTGTTACTAATGTTACTTTTCCCATACCTTGTAAAATTGAAGTTTGCACCAAACTTATTGCATATAATATTAATACCCAAGAACCCCAAATTAAAAGAGGCGATACCTCTATATCATATCCTAAAATCTTTACAATAGGCATTGATAATACCCCAAGTCCTATTGCACATGGAATAGCTATCATAAATGTAACTCTATATGCAGATTTAATATTAAACCTTAAGCTTTTCTTATCACTCAATGCATTAACTCTAGAGATAGCAGGTAGTAATGATATAGCTAACGCTCCAATCATAGCCATAGGTATTGAAATAAGAGTATTGTATAAAGACAAATATCCCCATTGCAGCTCTACATTACTTTGACTTAATCCAGTATATAAAAGCCTTGCTTTTACAGTCTTCAGATCTACAAGTGTACCGGAACTTTGAAGCGCTGATCCCACTGTTATAGGTATCGCATACTTTAAAATAGATTTTACAATAGATGAATTACTTAACCTAGTTACCCCAGGATCATTTTTTTTATGTATAATCCCTTGTCTATTTCTACTATATATCCAAATAAAATATAGCGATGCTCCGAGTGCACCTACTACGGTTCCAATAGTTCCTCCTGCTGCACCAAATGGATTCCCTAATCCAACTAGAAGATATGCACATATTAGGCTAAATATAATATTAAGAGTCTGCTCCCCTACTAAGGCTACTGCCGTTGGTGTCATATTCCCAGTGCCTTGAAAATATCCTTTATAGGCACACATTAATGATGTTAAAAATATTCCAGGAGCTAACCATTTCATAGATAATGTTGATTCCACACTATTAAATAAACTACTTAAAGGTGTTGCAAATACAAACATAAATATAGATAAAATTAAGCCTACTATAATTAACATAAACCTTGAAGCCTTAAAGGTTTTTATAGAATCCTTATAATTCCCTTGTGCCTCAAGTTCTGATACTAGTTTTGCAATAGCTACAGGAATACCCGCATTAGCTATAGTATATATATATGTGAAAATAGTATATGATGAATAATATATTCCATACCCCTCTGTCCCTAGTATATATCTTAGTAATGGGGTGTATAGCACTGATAATACTTTCACTGACATCATGGCTATTGTCATCACCATAAACCCCTTAGCTACAGAGTTCTGAGTTAACTCAGTTCTGTCACCCATAGTACCCCTCCATTTAAATCCAATAAATTTTAAAACTTAAATACATCATTTTTAATTTTCTTTAATGCCGGTGGTAAAGACTCCGCAATAGTTTTATTTTTCATATATTCAAGTTCATCTGAATTAGATTTGAATATAACCTTATATGCATATAAAAATTGATAATCTAACCCATATCTATTAATAAAGAAGCTATTAAGTTTTTTATCACCATACTTTAAATCACCTATTATAGGATTGCCTAGTTCTGCTAAATGTGCTCTTAATTGATGACTTCTTCCTGTTAGTAGATTTATTTCTATAAGTGAAAATGTACCAC
The DNA here is from genome assembly GCF_036660475.1 of Clostridium sp. Lineage (GTDB taxonomy): Bacteria > Bacillota > Clostridia > Clostridiales > Clostridiaceae > Clostridium_J. The sequence continues at coordinate 110,782 of NZ_JAVXAO010000003.1, forward strand.
AGCTTTGTATATTCTTAACTTCCATTGCAATCTTTTTACTGTTAGGTACCTCTTTTTGATATACTTTGGATATATTTGCATCTTCATTTTTTAGTATATACCCAGTATAAACGCCATCCTTAATCCTACCTTGAACTAAAGACATATAGTACTTTTCAATACTTCTCTCTCTTATAGCCTCATTAAGAACCTTTAAATATTTAAAATTCTTTCCAAACATAACTATTCCTGATGTATTTCTATCTAGTCTATTGCACGATGCAGGTGTAAATGTTATTTCCTTTTCTGGTTCATAATCGCCCTTATCATATAAATATGATAGAACATAATCAGTTAGAGTACTTTCTCCATTTTTAGTATCACTATGCACTAAAAGATTTGGCCATTTTTCTACCATTAGTATATTTTCATCCTCATAAGTTATTTTCAACATACTATTTTCTATACGATTGAATGGTTTCTTTTCCCCATTACTCTTAATATATCTAATTTCTATGTTATCACCATGTTCTAAAACATATTGTTCCTTGATTTTTTTTCCATTAACTCTTATGTCACCTTTTCTAAAACTTTTATAAATTGCACTCAGTGGAACATCCTTTAATAATTTTCTGAGAAACTTGTCACACCTTTGCCCTGCTTCATTAGATCCTATTTCTATATTCATATTTTCCTCCATTTTATCTCTTATTGTATTTTATTTAAATAATTTATAGCCATTGTACAGTGGGCTGCAACTCCTACTTGTAAACATTTTTCATCAATGTCAAATAAACTACTATGAATTGGATGAATTATTCCTTTTTGCCTATTTCCACACCCCAGTTGATAAAACATCGCCGGTATTTCTAAAGCAAAATATGCGAAACTTTCAACTCCCATGGTAGGTTCATGTAATATTTTCACTTTATCATCACCTAATAAAGTGTTCATTTCTTTTTGAAAAACATCAAATATGTTATCATCATTGTAAAGACATGGATAACTTTCATCTACTGAAATTTCACATCTCCCCCTCAAACTTTGAACCTGTAGTTCAACCATTTGTACTAATCTTGATTTTATATACTCTCTCTCAGCTAGATTCATAGTTCTTATTATTCCTGTTACTGTAACTTTGTCTGGAATTACGTTTGATGCAGTTCCACCCTTAATTGTTCCTATAGTTATAACTGCTGGAGATGTAGGACTAGTTTCTCTACTCACTATGCTTTGTAGTGAATTAATAACTTGGCAAGCAATTATTATTGGGTCTACTCCTTTGTGAGGACTAGCACCATGAGTCCCTTTTCCAAATATGGTTATTTTAAATGGATTTGATGCTGCGTATGCAACTCCACGCTTAATTCCTATCGTTCCAACATCTAAACTTTCATCTACATGACAACCTATTATTGCATCTACATGTGGGTTATTTAATACTCCTTCTTCTAACATAACTTTAGCCCCACCTGATGTTTCTTCAGCTGGTTCAAAAATCAACTTCACATTTCCCTTAATTTCTTTTTTATGTCTATTTAATAATTTAGCAGCACCTAAAACCATAGTCATATGAGCATCGTGACCACATCCATGCATTTTTCCAATTGTTTTTGATGAGTATTCTCGTTCTGTTTTCTCTTCTATAGGTAGCGCATCCATGTCACATCTTATTGCAATAGTATTATCTCTTTTATCTTCAGCTTCTCCATAAATATTAGCTACTATACCAGTTTTAGCACAACTATAAAACTCGATTTTCTCATCCTTCAAAAACTTTTTTATAATTTCAGAAGTTTTGTATAAATCAAAATCTAATTCTGGATTCTCATGAAAATTTCTTCTAATCTGAATTAGTTCTTTACTTATTTCTTCAGCCTCACAGATAAAATTCATTATATTCCTCCTAATTAAATATAGCCTTTTTTAAATTGTATAAAAAAATAATAGACATAAAGTCTATTATATACCAAACTATAATGTTACCTCTACCAATTATAATATAACAGAACTCTTTACATTTCAATACAGAAGCTTCAATTATGTGCTTTGATAACTAATTTATAATCATACATCTACAATTAATGATATAAGACCATTATTAATAAGTACTGTGAAATCAAACTTCCGCTCTGTTTCCTGAAATAAAATACTTATACTAGTTTTATCCATGCTTTTTATAATTCCATCACCGTAAAATTTATGTAAAACTTTCATACCTACTTTGAATTCTGTACTACCTAATATTTCAGATTCTAAATTACATTCAGTTAAAAATCGTGATTTGTTTCTTTTCTCTCCCCTTATAAATTCAGGAGCTACAAATATTAAATTATTAATTGCTCTCGTTGCACCTACATAAAATAATCTTCGCTCTTCTTCTAAATCATTATTATTATAAGGAATAAACCCATCTACAGTATTAATAATAAACACTGTATCAAATTCCATACCCTTAACCCCATGAATTGTACTTAATATAACCCCTTCTTTTCTCTCCTTAGACTGTTTTATTGCTTTTTCAGTTTCTTCCTCAACCTTTGATACATGCTCTAAGAAACTAGCTATAGTCTTGAATCCTTTTACACTATCTTTAAATTCATTTAGTACATTTTCCAAATCCTCTATAGATAAACTGTATTTCTTTCCATACTCAACTAAATATTTATGATACATTAGATCTCCTATTATAAAATCTACTGATGTTTGTAATGACATTTTATTCAAGCTACCTATGTCGCACTCCAATTTATCTAATAATCTAAGCTGAAAAACAGGAACGCTCTCTATTTTTTTCAACTTAATAAACGGATTATTTAAACTTATATCTTTTTTTACTATATCCAAACTATTCTTACTGATATATCTATAAGGTTTATTTATTATTCTTGTGAAATATTCAAAATTAAAAGGATATATACTTAACTTCAAATACGCTAATATGTCCTGACAGATAAAGTGTGAAAAAAAGTTATATTGTTTATCCAATAATGTAAATGGTATATTCCTCCTTATGAAGTTATCGATTATACTTCTACTTTCCATATTTGTTCTATAAATCACTGCAAAGTCACTAAATTCCTTCGATGAACTTTCCTTTATCTTTAAAATATAATCACTAATAAATGCTCCTTGAAGCGTTTCATCTCTTACACCTTGAAATTTAATTATGCCGTTATCTTTTTTATTAGCAATAATAGTTTTAGGATTTCTAATCAAATTGTTTTTTATTGATTTCATAGATAAATCCACTATATTTTTTTTAGATCTATAGTTAGTTGATAAATATAATATTTTACCCTCAGAAAATTTTTCCGAAAACTTCACCATATACGAAGGATTAGCACCTCTGAAACTGTAGATACATTGATCTTCATCACCAACTACGAATAAATTATTATCGCCTTTTAGAAGTTTAAGTATTTCTATTTGAACATCATCACTATCTTGGAATTCATCTACCAAAATATGTTTAAACTGGTTTTTATAATAATCTAGTATACGTGAATTTTTACAAAACAGCTCCTTGCACATTACTTGTAAATCCTCAAAATCCAGAAGCTCCCTTTCTTTCTTATACGCTTCATAAAAATTAAAACAATTTTTTAATATATCTTCATCTATAGAAATATTGCCTTCTTTTATGTAAATACCTTTACACTTATATATAGACAAAGCGTTTGTATACTCTTTTATTCGATCATCACTTACCTCTTCAACATATGTTGTAAGAAAGTTCTTAATAACCTTATAACTTTCCCAACTTTCTATAATATTTATGCTCCCATAATAAGATTTTAAAATTTTATAGCAAAGGCCATGAAATGTTCCGAAAAATGGACTAACTGTATTATTAGTCATTTTCATGAATCTCTTTTTCATATTATTTGCTGCCGCCTTTGTAAAGGTTATTACAATAATATTTTTGGGCAAAACTTTTTTCATATATATTAAATCATATACTCTATTAACAATTACAACTGTTTTTCCACTTCCAGGACCTGCACTTACTAATATATTTTCGTGTGTACATGTAATAGCCTTTATCTGTTCTTCACTTAAATCATCAAATTTATTTTCATTCATAATACAAATCTTTCCTCTTCACATTATTAATTTATTAATATTACCATAATATTTGCACTTATACTATAGAAATCAAACTATCGATGTGTTACGATATACAAGGTATAAATGTTAAAACTTATCTATAATTTATAGAATTTTATGATTTATATAAGTGAGGAGAACTAAAATGAGTACAATAACTAGATTTGATATAAAAAGTCAACGAAATCTTACAATGTTAGTTGATTTTTATGAACTTACTATGGCTAATGGATATCTAAACAATAACGTTGAAGATACTATAGCTTATTTTGACATGTTTTTCAGAAAAATACCTGATGGTGGTGGGTATTGTGTAATGGCTGGGGTTCAACAATTGATTGAATACTTAACTAATCTTAAATTCACTAAAGATGATATTGATTATTTAAAAGAAAAAAATCTATTCAGTGATAATTTTCTTAATTATCTAGAGAATTTCAAGTTTTGTTGTGATGTATGGGCAATACCTGAGGGTACGCCAGTATTCCCTAGTGAACCGTTAATTACTGTACGCGGACCAGTAATGCAAGCACAATTTATTGAAACTATGATTCTTCTAACAATTAATCATCAAACATTAATTGCTACAAAAGCCGCTAGAATATGTGAGGCTGCAAGTGGTAGACCTGTTATGGAATTTGGTTCTAGAAGAGCACAAGGATATGATGGAGCATTATACGGAGCCAGAGCTGCAATTATAGGTGGATGTAATTCAACCGCATGTACAATGGCTGATGAACTATTTAATGTACCAGTTACAGGTACTATGGCTCACTCATGGATTCAATTATTTGATAATGAATATGAAGCCTTTGTAGCTTGGGCAAAAACTTACCCTGATAATACAGTACTTTTAGTTGATACCTATAATGTATTAAAATCTGGTATTCCTAATGCAATTAAAGTCTTCAATGAAATCCTAAAACCACTTGGTAAAAGACCTAAGGCAATTAGAATTGATAGTGGTGATATAGCATACCTTTCCAACGAAGTTAGAAAAATGTTAGATGTAGCTGGCTATGAAGACGTTAAAATAACTATCTCTAACTCTCTTGATGAGTTTATTATAAAGGCAGTTTTAGATAATGGTGCTAAAATCGATAGCTTTGGAGTTGGTGAAAGATTAATAACAGCAAAAAGCGAACCTGTTTTTGGTGGAGTCTATAAATTAGTGGCAATAGAAAAAGATAGTAGTATAGTTGCTAAAATTAAAATCAGTGAGAACGTTGAAAAAATAACTAATCCTGGTTTCAAATCACTCTATAGAGTTTATGATAAAAGTACTGATATGGCAATTGCCGATTTAATAGCATTACACGGGGAATGTTTTGATTATACTAAACCATTAGAACTGTTTGATCCTAATTATACTTGGAAGAAAAAAAAGCTTACAAATTACAGAATTGAAGAACTTATGGTTAAGATATTTGATAATGGTCTTTGTATATATGATAGTCCATCTGTAATGGATATAAAAGAATTTAGCGTCAAGGAACGAGCAAAGCTATGGTCCGAAATACGAAGATTGCAAAATCCTCATAAATATTATGTTGATTTATCAAAGGATTTATGGAATCTAAAAGAATCTTTATTACATGAATACTCTTCAATGTATGAAGAATAATAATAATATCTTATTTATGAAGGGTATGATGATTATTGATTAATAACCTTAAACTAAAAATTTCAAATGATGCATTTTCTTTTTTAGAAAATTTACTCATGTTTCATAATGAATATGATTGTGTATCACTAAGTGAAAACACTTCATCAAATTGCTGCAAATCTCCAAACATTGATATTATTCTAGATAATGCTATAAATAATGATATAACTGAAAATATTAATGGATTAAAAATTTGTCATAGTATTAACCTTGAAAAAAACTTTAAAGAAATTACTATTGTATTAAAAGATAACATACTGTATTTAAAATCTATACCCACCTCATTAAACAACTTATCTAAATCTTTAAATTGCAGTAGTTGTTCGAAATGCTCTGGATGCAAATGTAAAACTCATGAAAATCCTCAGTCATAACAATGACTGAGGATTTTCAATATAAGATATTATTTTGCTATATTCACAAATTAAAGTTTATTTTGTAATAGTACTTAATTTACAAATAATTTTCACTATAAATCATGGATAAAGAAGCCTCTTTTTCATCCTTGTAAAAATCGTATTCATAAATATTACGTTTCCTCTTACCTTTTGATTTAAGCTCTGTAAATGGGCACTTATTATCATTTTCAGTCCAATTATAAAGAGCACAATCCTTTGAACATTCTATATTTTCATCATATGTTGACAAAAACACGCACTTAGACATACGCAACACCCCCATAAACATTACTACTTAATACCATAAATTATAAATTATAAATTTATCAAAATAAAGTATTTTTAATGTATTACCGGGTTATTTTGTGAAAATTAAGATAATTATATATGTTTTTAAATAACACTCAACACTACTTAAAAATCACATTAAAATAAAATTTAATTTTTGCTAATGATAGTATATCATTTTAGAAAAATTACACTTATGTCACTTTTAACATTTTCTTGTCTTAAAAAACTTTTATTTAAAGTTTCTTCCAATGTTGTGAATTCACTATTAGTGCAACTAACCTTCATTTCTAATGCTTTTATCATTAATAATATTTCATCCAAAATGTTATTTTCTTCAACATATTCCAAGTTTTTAGCATGAATTATTAATATTATTTTTTTATTCTTACAACCATATTTAAATAAATTATCGCAAAAATAATCCGTTCTATCTAAACAGTCGCCTTTAAGCAGTTGATTGCCCCCACATAAATAAAGATTTATTGCTGTTTTCCTATGATTTTCAACATTTAGATTTAGTTCATTACAATTAGTACTATGTATAACAGTACCACCCTTTTCCATAATAGCCTTATCTAAGCTTAAATTCATAAGTTCTAAAGAATTATCAACTTTAACCACGGTTCCAATTTTAATATGATACATAATGAAATTTCTAACCTCTTCCCTAGAACTTACACATATACTATGAATCCCTATTTCTTGGAGGATTGTCATAGCATTTTGTATTAATAATACCTTAGGATTTCTACTATCACACATATTATAACCTCCCAATGCAACTTAACGTTACTATTTTATCTTTATATAATTATATGATTTACTCTATACCTTTTATGATATCTATAAAAGATTTTATTATATGTGCTGTAAATCCCCATATAACATAATTATTCCATTTATAAAAATATTCTTCCAGTATACCTTTTGAAAACTTATAATCTTTCCCTTTATTTATTAAATGAAAAGGAAAATTCTCTTGATTAATAGGCCCTATTTCCATTTTGTACAACATCGGCTCTGTTTCTATAAAAAAATTTATTGGAACTTTAAAAATATGATCAACCTCACTTGTATTAAATTCTATTGTTTCTACATTTATTTTCGATACAAATGGATATATGTTCATTCCATATGGAGATGTAAAATAATCCATTGCCCCTATAACTTCTATATCATTCTCACTTAAATTCATCTCTTCCATTGTTTCTCTCAATGCGGTATCCATGTAAGTCTCGTTTTTCTCTACCTTTCCTCCAGGTAAACAAACATCTCCAGGCTGATGATTCATCTTTTTTGATCTTACTTGGAAAACTATATACATCTCATCATTAATTACTTCTAAAAGTATCATTACTGCCGCTTCTTTAATTTTTTGTATGGATCTTATTTCCCTCTCATTAAATATAGTTGAAATATTTTTCATATTGATATTTTTCATATAACTATCACTCCTACTAATATCTATATATATAATATCATAAAAATATAACATATTCTCGATTTCTCCTTGTTGAAAAATATACTAAATGTTATACTTAATTAGAATTTAAAAAGATTAAAAATATAACAAATGGAGAGATGACTTGTGAAAAAAAGAATTTTAGCATCATTTGTATTTTTTACTTTAGTAATTACTTCCACTTTCTCAAGTACAGTATTAGCCAACTCTGTTCCTGACATCATTGGAACTTCAGCTATTATTATGGACTTAGAAACAAATGAAATAATTTACTCTAAAAATATAGATGAAAAGAAACAACCCGCTAGTATAACTAAGTTAATGACAGCACTTTTATTGGCTGAAAACAAATCAAGAACAGATATGTTAACATATCCTAAAGAGGCTTTAAAAGAAGCTGAATATTCTTATGGTCTTAATGTACATCCTGTTACCCCTGGTGATACATTTACTGGTAAAGATACTATGGATATATTATTACTTTATTCTGGAAATGATATTGCCTATATGGTTGCTGAAAACATTGGTGGTAATCAGGAAAACTTCATGAAAATGATGAATGTAAAAGCTAAAGAATTAGGTATGAATAACACTAATTTTGTAAATCCAAATGGACTTGATGATAACACTGATGATCACTATACTACAGCATATGATTTAACTATACTTTTAAATGCTATATATGATAATGAGTGGATTAGAGAAACTATTGCAAAAGAAAAATCTGAAGTGAAGTCTTCAAATGGGCCCTCAGCAATAATAGAAAATAGAAATAAGTTAATTGGAAAAGATGGAAACATTGGTGGTAAAACAGGATACACTGATAAGTCTGGGAGATGCTTAGCCTCTATATATCAAAGAGATGGACACTCTCTTGCCATTGTTGTATTAGATTCAGAATATGATTTTCCAAAGGACACTCAAGTGTTTGAAGATACTACAGCACTTTCTAATTATGGATTTAGTGCTGAACGAGAAATATTTAAAGATAAATCAACACCTATCACCGAGATCACTCTGGAATATAACATATTACCATTAATAGGTCCAAAAAAAGTTATTAAAATACCAGCAACTATTCATGAAGATATATCAATATATAATTCAGAATTAACTCCTGAATTAAACTATACTATAAATGATATATCAGTTTGGTCATTAAGTACTAATAAATCTATTGGTAAAGCTAATGTATCTATTAAAGGATATACAAAAGAATATGATGTTTATTCAAGTGTCTCAAATTTTGATATACTTAAAAGTAATATACTATATTACCTATTAGCTATATTTGTAATAATTTTAGTTCTGTTTATTATATTTGCAACTATATCTAAAATAAAAAATAAACGTTCTAAAAGTAGAAAAAGAAGAATTTATAGATAATAAAAAGGCATAAGAACTATAAAGTAGTTCTTATGCCTTTTTACATGTTTTTTGTAAGTTTTATTTTAAGCAAGTAAATTAATTTTTTGATATGTATATACTTTCAATTATGACAATCATTATTATGTTAATATATCCATACTGTACCACTTAATCTACTTATTAATAAGTAGATTAAGTGGTACATACCATTTGGTATAATTGCTTTCATAAATGTCCTCACCGTTTTTAACCATAACAGTAGCGCGTTTGTTAATATTTTTAATCACACCTTCATATTTCTTGTTTTTATATATAAAATTAACTATTTGCCCCTTTTTAAAATAATTTTCACTAATTATTTTGGAAGAATCTTTTAATATTTCATGATAACTACTTTTATGCTTGAAAATATCATATGCAATAATCTTAAATATATCCCCTCTACAATTTGAATTTCCATATATACTAAACTCTAACACGTGACATATTTCATGCTCTAATATAAGCATAAGTGCATCTATAACATCTTTACCCTCTATACCACATATCACCTTATTTTTATTATCACTTATAAATTTTTCTAAAATTCTCATACTTATACGTATTTCGTACCTTTGTATATTAGATATTTTGTTAAAAATTGTCTTTCCACCACTCGATGTCATCCTATTTGACAAAGAAATCTTAATATTACTGTCAATTAAATTGCTTAAATTATCTTTAAATATATAGTTATCATATAATTTAAGTAAAACCAATATATTATGGATAGTTATATTATTAATATCATTCATTTTAATAACTTTACATCCATGACAATATAAATTTTTAATAATTGACCTTAATCTTATGATTTCTTCATCTGAATTTCCATAACGATTCATAAACATTCCTACCCCTTATTTTATTACACAAGTTCTATACTTATAATCACCCCTGCTATAAATATAATTTATATTTATTTGTAATTTAATTATTTTCAACTAATAAGTACCATAGAATCACACAAATTGAATTCTATGGTACCCACACTATCTTATTGCATTGTATATAAGACTATCTAATTGGTTATTAAATTTATTTCTTTCAATGTCATCAAAAATTTCATTTTCTATTGTTGCGACGTCAATATTCTTTTCTTCTAATTTAAGCTCTAACTCCTTTAACCCATCAACAATTTGAATTTTCTTATTATCTTTAAATGTTAATTTAGGAATTAACGCCTTAATAGTAAAATATGATAATTTTAAAACTTCACCATCAATAAAATCTTTATAGTTTAACAAAACGTACATAGCTGCTTTCATCAATAAATTCTTATACATATCAACATTTTCACTTTGCATAGTAAATGCTAATATACTCTTGGCAGTATATTTAAACTTGTCTAACTGATTATCATCTACAGATTTTGCAAAAGCACCACTGGCTAGCTGCTGAGTAGCAAGAATTCGCAAAAATTCTCCTTTGTTCACATTTTCAACATTTAAATTATTTATCTCTAAATCATCTAAACTTTGTCTATAATATAATTTTGCAGGGGCTGTTTTAACATCACTTTTCTCAAACGCTATGTTAACAGGTAAGAATTTTCTCATTACAACGCCGAGTACTGGTTCATATATCTCTTCAATTAGGATAAATGAAGTTTCATCGCTAACAATTCCAATATCCGTCGAAAGTTCAACTATCTTATTTTTCATGGCATCATAAACGTCTCCACGCTCATAGACCACTCTATTTTCTAATGATTCAATCCTTTTTTTATACCAAACTTTCTCAATTAAATTAGCATTAATTTCCAAGTCGAGTTTTGTCAAAACCACTCTTCTTTGAATCCTACGTTTTCCAACCATCCCACTTAATGTTACAATACCCTCAATGTTACCATGTATCTTTGCAAATATTGAGAATGGCTCCATATCATACATATATTCAATAGTTCTTGGATAGGTTTTTTCAACCTGTATATTGCCCCAATCAAGATTAATATCGGTAATTTGCAACCCTCTGATTCTATTAAATTGATTTAAAACAACGTCTTCAATTCTACTATATCTATTAATAAATGCAGATTTACCATAAGTAAGCCTTGCAATTTTATTAATAAAATACGTATTTACTGAAGTATCAATTCCAAATGGAAATATTCTACTTTCCTTACAAACCCCTTCTACGTAAGCCAATATTTCTTTTTCATCATCCACAATGTCGTCCGTAAATAATATTATAGTATTTGATTCACCTCGCTCCTCTTTTTCAAAGGCGTACTTAATACCATCAAATATTACTGCATCATATTCACATTTAAGATCATCAATCCATTTTGATGCTATTTTTAAACTATCCTCACCAAACTTAACTTCACCTTCACTTGAGAAATATTTTAACGAATCTCCCATTGCAACAATATTAAAAGTGTCACCTTCATTTAAATTTCTAAGACATAAGTGAAGTGCCGTCTTTGCTTCATTTATCTTATCCCCAATCATTGATTCTGATATATCTAGTAAGAAAATGTAATTCCCAGTTTTTTCTTCAACATCTTCTTCTATATCTGGTAAAAATCTAAGATATACTATTCCACTATCATCACTATAATTTTCATAGATTATTCCACTAGTTTCATTTAATATTTCCTCTTCTAAATAAATAATCATATCATTATCCAGGTTTTGCTTATTATCTAAGGTTATTTTATATAGGTTATTGTTACCTTCTTCCACTTTTATTTTATGAGTATTACAATATACCTTACTTTTTTCAAAAGCTTCGACTAGCAGAGTTAACGATAGATTATAATCATAATGATTTACATAGTCACCTGGATTTAATGGTAATACAACTTTAGGTATAACTAGTTTTAGCCTTGACATCTCATACACCAATTCTTCTATATAAGAAATTTTAATAATTACTGTTTCACCTTTTAAAATTGTCCCAATTGACATTTTGAGATTCTCTTTATCTAATTCCTCAAGTGTAAGTTTATTTTCACCGTCATCTATAATATTTGCATAAATTTTTTCTATTTCACATTTATCTTCTACTTTACCTTTTATAAGCCTTCCACCTATATTTACCTCAAATCCTGATATTACTGCAGTATCAGGTATAGGGAATGTATAAATCCCCTTTACGTCTTCTTCCCCTGTATTTTCATATACATGACTAATGGTAAATTCTACAAATTCTCCACAAACATTTCCTTCAATATCTACTTTTTTCAGTATAATTTCTCCATGCGAAAGACTATTATCTAATTTTTCATACTCCATGTTATCCACCCTTCTCATATATAATACAACTAATACTTAGATTTTATCAGAAAATTCATTTAATATCTCTATATATATAAATTAAAAATAAACTTATTAATTTGTTTTACTATAAAACATCTTTTATAATCCTTAATGCATTCTTATACAAAACTTTATCTATTTGACTTTCAACTAATCCCAACTTCTTTAGTCCAATAATAATTTTGTTAATTTCACCCATATTGCTAATTTCAAGATTTTCTCTATTTATACCATCAAAGTCACTACCTATAGCTATACTGTCAATCCCTCCAACATTGTAAATATGTTTTATATGTTTTATCATACTATCAACATCACTAACCTTACCTGCTTCGTTCAAAAATGACTTTTCAAAGTTTATTCCCATAATTCCGCCCTTATTACTAATAACTTTTATCATTTCATCCGTTAGATTCCTAGGATGATTGCATATTGCTCTACTATTTGAATGTGATGCTACAAATGGATATTTACTGTATTTAGCTACATCATAAAATCCCCCGTCCGATAAATGAGAAACATCAATTATCATACCTAAGTTATTCATTTCATTTATAACTTCTAACCCGAATGGTTTTAGCCCTTTATTCATAAATTCCTTTTTACAATTTGGGTAACCGATAGCATTCTCATAGTTCCAAGTTAATGTCATAAGTCTAACCCCTAATTCGTGGAAGTTTCTAAGATTTTTTATTGAACCTTCTATTGCTTCTCCTTCTTCAATAGTTAAAAACGCGGAAATTTTTTCTTCTTCTTTATTACCCATTAATTCTTCATAAGTTCTTGCAATGTATATGCTATGGCTATTTTTCTCAATCTGTTCATAAAACTTGTTTAACATATCCATCGCTCTGTTAAATGGATTTTTATGCTCATTCAAATCAATAAACAAAGCAAAAAACTGCGCTAATGAATCTCCCGCTTTTAATTTTTCTAAATCTATAGCTAAATTATTTTTGCTTAATTCCAAATCCTTATTGTCCGAAATATGATAAATTGTGTCACAATGCAAATCAATTATGCTCATATTGTTCCCCCTAATCTTTACTTAATACTATTGTTATATCGTTGTACAAATTATTAATATTAAATTTAGTTTAATAACTATTCTATGTTATATAATAAATTCACCATGTCTATTTATATATCCTTCTTTGTCACCTAATATAACTTTACATGTTCCGTACTGAAAATTTTCTACCTCATCAAATTTTGGTTCTATCACTATATCTCCCTGCAAATCTAAAAACCCCCATTTATTATCTATTTCAATTGAAAATAATCCTTCATTATAATCAAACACATTTTCATACTCTATAGGTATTACTACATTACCTAACTTATCAATAAACCCATACTTATCATTTATTGAAACTGCTGCATAATCTGTATTAAAGCTATCTGCCCAACTAAATTGTGGTGTTATTATAAAGTCACCTTTGACATTTATATACCCCCATAGGTCTTCAATAGAAACTGCAGCAGTATTATTTAAAAACTCAGTAGTAAAATCGAAATCGCCTTTAATTCTTACCTTAAATTTTTCATCTACGTAAACATTGTTGCCATTTAGCCCTACCGCAGCTAACCCCTCGCTGAAGTTATTAGCATATTCATATATAAATCCACTTATACATTTACCTTCCTTATTGATATATCCATACTTATTATCTTGCATAACTATTGCAACACCATTTTCTTCAAACTCATTTACTTCTTCATACTTTGGTGAAATCACTATTTTCCCTTCTTTATTTATATACCCCCACTTTCCTAAAATCTTTACTGCCGCTAACCCTTCAGTAAACCCTTTGCCATCTTCAAATCTTATAGGAATAATCTCAATGCCCTGAGAATCTATATATCCGTACTTATGGTTTAATTCTACTAGTGCTCTATCTTCGCTAAAATAATTAATGTCATCATAATTAGGCTTTATAATATACTCTCCTTCTTTATCAATAAATCCACATAACCCCTCTACTTCCACAAACCCCATATTATTTTCAAACTCATCCGCAAAATCAAATTTAAAAGGTATAATTACTGAACCATTCTCATCTATATAACCATATTTATTATTCATTTCAATTGGATACATTTTCATATTTTTTCCTCCTTTATTTTCAAAACCTATGAATATTATACCATTTTAAGAATTAAAAAGTCATTTAATAGTTATGATTTTTTAATTAAACTTATCTTTTGTTTTTAAAATTGAATCAACTATTATTTATCCTATTTATATCATTAGTATTTATCTATATTAATTGTTATGAATAATAAATTGTATTATAATAGAAAAGAACATGATAAATTGTGTGGTAATTACTACAGAAGATATATATAAGGAGTGTTAAGTATATGAAAAATTGTATAGTAGCTCAATCTGGAGGTCCTACTTCAGTAATAAATGCAAGTGCCATGGGAGTATTTAAGGCAAATAAAGAATTTCATTATTATTATAATGTATATGCCGGAATAAATGGTATCGAAGGAATATTGAATGAAAACATCGTTAATCTTTCTCAAATGGACAGTGATTTTATAGACAGGTTAATATATACGCCCTCATCTGGTCTTGGTTCATGTAGATACAAATTGAAATCCTATGAAGACAATAAAGAAGAATACCTTAAGCTTTTTGACATTTTTAAGAAATATGAGATTGAAGCCTTCTTCTATATAGGTGGAAATGATTCCATGGATACCGTTCATAAACTAAGTAACTATGCTAATGAACATAATCTTTCTGTTAAATTCTTTGGAGTTCCTAAAACAATAGATAATGATCTTCCAATAATGGATCATACTCCCGGATTTGGTAGTGCTGCTAAGTTAATATCTACCATAGCCTTAGAAAACAAATTAGACTCAAGCGTTTATAACACTAAAAATGTTTTCATAATCGAAACTATGGGCCGTGATACAGGCTGGCTAGCTGCTAGTTCATGTATTGCAACTTTAAATGGTGAATCAGTTGTTGACTTTATATACTTACCTGAAGTTCCATTTAATACTGATAATTTCCTAGTGGATATCTCGAAAAAACTAGAAGAGAAAAATTCAGTTGTTATCACTGTCTCTGAGGGAATTAGAACTGAAGATGGTACATTCCTAGGAGAACTTGGTAATACCGGTTTTGATAAATTTGGCCATGCTCAGCTAGGTGGTGTATGTGGATATATCAAAAATCTCCTTACTAGTAATGGATTATGTAAAAAAGTAAGATGTCTTGAGCTTTCTACAATGCAACGTTGCGCTATGCACTTCGCGTCACAGACTGATATTGATGAGGCTTACAACTGTGGATTTACGGCTCTAAAATACTCTGTAAATGGAGAAAGTGGTAACATGATTGGTATTAAACGTGTTTCCAATAATCCTTACAAATCAGAACCATTTGTTGTTCATACTTCAAAGGTTGCAAACTCTATAAAATATTTCCCCAAAGAGTGGATTAATGCAGAAGGAAATAACGTAACTAAAGAAGCCTATGAATACGCTCAGCCACTAATAATGGGTGAGCCAAAAATCCAATATGAAAATGGTCTTCCGAAATATGCTTTCTTACTGAAGTAAGATGATTTAATTTAAAGTTCGAAAAGAGTTTTCAAATAATATTAAAATTATTATTTGAAAACTCTTTTTAATATCTATAAATCAAATTATATATGATTAACAGAAACCCTATCTATGAATTTTCAGTTTATTATTTTGTGTAATTGGGATAAAACTCTTTATCATTAATTTTTACGGTAACCCTGTTACCGGCTATAGATGCTGAAAAAGTATCACTTGATATTGATTGTGGCTTCGGAGGAATTCCATCAAAATAAATTTTTACTATATCACTACTTTGATCTATTGTTAATGTAGTACCTACCGATTTGCCTTCTAATATCTCCGTCTTCACAGCCATAGCTATAGACTTAGCATTAGCTTTATCAGCGCTAACCTTTGCGTCCTCAATCTTGGCTAGGAACGTAGGGGCTGTTATAAAAGCTAATACTGATATAATCCCCATCACTACTATAAGCTCCATTAATGTAAATCCTTTTCTATTTTTATTTCTTAATTTTTCTTTTTCCATAAGTTCACCCCTTTATTTTTCAATCAAAGTTAATATATTACATATAGCATCTTGCCCTTATTATTAAAATAAATACTCAGTTTGTAAAATATTTATTTCCTTTTATCTATTTTGCATAAAACCCTTATAAATAAAAATGTACTGAAGCAAAATTTAGAATTCTACTTCAGCACATTAATAGTTTTTCATATTTTCAGTTATTACATCCTAGTATTTCATTACATTTTTCTCTAAGCGCAAAAGCTTCATCATAATGATCATCAATTACAATAGCTTCCTCTACACTTTTTAATGCCTCTTCATATTTATTATTTTTAAAGTATATTTTAGCTCTTAGTAAATAATACCGCTCATCATCTGCCATTTCTATAGCATTATCTATAAAGGTGATAGCTTTATTATATTGGAATTCTACAATTCCGTAAAAATAATAGGCTATAATACAATGTATTTTATCTTGTCTTTGATATAAATTAAATATTCCCATTAAAAAACTAAGTATTTCTTTTCTTGAAAGAAAAGTTTTCCTCACTGTTCCACGGTCCATGTCTTTATAAGACATTTTGAATAAATAATCCACAGCCTCGGTGTATTGATATTTCCTAATATATACACATACCATATTCAGATTCATATATAAATCATTTGGAGCTAATTCGATTGCATGTTCCATATAGCTTAAAGCTTGATCATATTCACCAATTTCAAAATGAGTCCTTGCTAACAAATTAAAATATTTACCATTATCATTTTTTAGACTAATAGCTTTATTTAAATTATATATAACTTCAGAATATGCAAAACAGTCTAATCTATGAACACCACTTATATCCTTCAATGATGTTTTAGAACTATTTAATAGTCTAAGTATAAGTACTATAGCTCTTCCCTTTCTGTAATATCCGTGGGCACAATTTTTTTTAACCGCAATAAGGCTGTCATATATATTTATGGCCTTATTATAATTTTCAATAATCATATATATAGACTGGTTTTTTAAAATGTTTTCATATTTTTGCCCAATTTCAAGAGATAAACCCTCTAGTTGCTCATACCAAAATTCATCATCTAAAGATAAATTAATTGCACGTTTACAATTATGAAGTAGTTGACCACATTGGTCATCCAACGTTAAAAATTCATTCTTAATTACGCATTCCGTTTCATACTTTAGAAAATCTGATAATTTTTCCTTATAGTAAGTGTAACTATCCTTATATTTATTTTCAACATCATGCAATGTCTTTATTAAACATTCATAACTTTTAACTTTTATGTCATAATCACAATCATCTTTTTCTATTGTTCTATTTAATATGTTAATCCCTTCATCATAGCGATTAAGTTTCATATATATAAACCCTTTATGATATAAATACCCATAATAATCTTTATTTTTAAGTTTAATAACCTCATCTAAAACCTCTAATATAACATCAACATCATTGCTCAGAGATGTTCTATCAACAACTTGATTTACAAGTTCTTGAACTTTATTATCAATATAGATCTTGTTAATGTAACCCTTGTCTTCATATTCACAATTATTCTCTATTTTATATAAACTCTTGTATATATTAACCATCTGTATAAAACAGTTATTATCTATTAAAACATATTTCCCAGCATCTAAAAGTTCTAAATAATTTATATCAACATATTCTGTACTAAAGTGATAATGATCATTTTCCTCTTCCTTGGAAATTAATTCAAATAATTTCATATAGCTTTTATAAAGATTATAATAATCTCCACTATTTATAAACTCTTTAATTTCTGTACTATAAGTAGATTTTAATATTCCAGAAATTCTAGCAACATTCTCACCAAAAATTTCAACTTCTCCATAACTACTATAAGTATTTAGTGCATATTTAAGTCCCTTGTAGTAGGTTTCAAAACATAATTCTAACCTACCAAGCTTTTCTAAAATCTTTCCTTTGTGGTTATATATATACTCATCTACATTAAGTCCAAACGATAATTCTATATATTTCAAAGATTTTTCATAATCTTCAATATTGTAATAAGCAAACGATAACAAATCGTATACCTCATCCGTATTTTTAAACCCAACAGCCTTCTCTAAAGATATAATCGCTTCATTAATTTTGTGAGTTTTTAATAACATTTTACCTTTTAATATATAGTAATCATACCCTTTATCACAATTCACACTATCTCCAAGTTTCAACAATATTTTTTCCGCACTCTCTATTGTTATATTCTTATAACTATCATATTTCTCATCTATATTAAATTTATTATAATCCATAAATCCTCCCATGTAAGTCTACCTTAACTAATCTTATATAGATTTTACCATAACCACCAGTAAATCTAAATTAATAAATAATTAAATTTTCTAGTACTATATATTTTGTGTCGGTTTACTTCCAATAAAAAAATACTAAGAGACAGATTTCATATATCTGCTTAGTATTTTTTAAATAATTTTACTTTCCAATATCTTTTCTATAATACATTCCATTAAATTCAACCTGAGCTATTCCACTATATGCTTTACCCATTGCTTCTTCTAAGCTATCCCCAATTGATGTAACTCCAAGAACTCTTCCACCACTTGTTATAATTTTACCATTAGCTTCTTCTGCTCCAGCAACAAATATTTTTTCACTACAGCTTTCTATTCCTGTTATTACCTCACCTTTTTTATATTTGCTAGGGTAACCTTCAGATGCTCCTATTACACAACAAGCTGTTCTATTTTTAAATACAACTTTACTATCTTTTAGTTTTCCAGCTATTGCAGCCTCTATTAAATCTAGTAAAGAACTTTCCATAAGTGGCAACACAACTTGAGTTTCTGGATCTCCCATTCTAACATTATATTCTAAAAGATATACGCCTTTTTCATTTATCATTAACCCAAAGAATATAATACCTGTATAATCTAAATTTTCTTCTTTAATCCCTTTAAGTGTAGGTTCTAATATATCATTTTTAAATGCCTCTAATACTTTTTCATTACAATAAGGATTTGGTGCTACTGTTCCCATTCCACCGGTATTAGGCCCTTTATTATCTTCAAATATAGTTTTATGATCCTTCGAAGATATAAATGGAATAATTGTATTACCATCTGTAATACTTAGTATAGAAGCTTCTACTCCTTGCAAAAATTCCTCTATTATAATTTCTTTCCCAGCTCCCGAGAATGTATCTTTTATCATGAATTCATTTATAGCAGATATAGCTTCTATTTTATTCACTGCAATTATAACACCCTTACCAGCTGCAAGTCCATCAGCTTTTATTACTATTGGATACTCTGAAGTTTCAACATATTTTAAAGCCTCTTCTGAACTATTAAAAGCTGAATAAGCCGCTGTTTTAACTCCATGTCGCCTCATGAACTCTTTTGCAACAGTCTTACTGCCCTCTAAGTTTGCAGCTTTTTTACTTGGCCCGAATATTTTTAAATTGTGACTTTTGAACAAATCTACTATTCCATTACAAAGATATACTTCAGGTCCCACAACTGTTAAATCTATTGAATTATTTAATGCAAATTTTAAAAGTTCATCATTGTCTATTATATTTACATTTTCACATTTCTTCTCCATAAATGTTCCACCATTTCCTGGTGCACAATATATTTTAGAGACTTTTTCACTTTCACTAAGCTTCCACGCTATAGCATGCTCTCTTCCACCATTTCCTACAACTAATATTTTCATACAATCACCTCTATTATTAAAATTAGTGTTTAAAATGTCTCATGCCTGTTAATACCATAGGTATTCCATATTCATTGCAAGCCTTAATACTATCTTCATCCTTAATAGATCCACCTGGCTGAATTATTCCCTTAATATTATATTCATTTGCAGTGTCTACAGAATCTCTAAATGGGAAGAATCCATCAGATGCAAGTATTACTCCATCTCCAGCTCTATCTATAGCTTGTGCTGTAGCCCAAATTCTATTAACCTGTCCACCGGCAATACCTTTAGCCATTTTATTTTTTACTACTACAATGGCATTAGATTTTACATATTTACAAACCTTCATTCCAAATATCATGTCTTCCATATGCTCTTTTGAAGGCTCTAGGTCTGTAACTACCTTTAACTCGTTATAAAGCTCTCTATCTACATCTTGAACTAATATACCACCATCTACGGACATTACTTCTACTTTATCACTTGGTTTTTCACTACACTTTATTACTCTTAAATTTTTCTTTGTTTTAAGTGCTTCTAACGCTTCTTCATCAAAATCAGGAGCAATTACAATTTCTAAGAAGGTTTTTTTCATCTCTTCTGCTGCTTCTACTGTAACTGTAGTGTTCAATGCTACAATACCACCGAAGATTGAAATATTATCACATTCATAGGCTTTTACATATGCATCTACCGCTGAATTGCCAACTGCAACACCACACGGAGTATTATGCTTTAATGCACAACATGTTATCTCTTTAAACTCATTTACAACTTTCCAAGCTATATCCATATCTTTTATATTATTATAAGAAAGAGCTTTCCCATTCAATATTTCAATATTATTAAGCATTCCTTTTTTATTTGTATTTACATACACTTTAGCCTGTTGATGTGGATTTTCTCCATATCTTAAATCATCCATTTTTTTAAATGATAGAGATAAATACTTATTTGAAGTATTCTCTTCTTTTTCTATGTTATCTACCAAATATTCACAGATAGCACTATCATATGCATTTGTAAGGTTGAATACCTTCATGGCAAGATATTTTCGAGTTTCAAACGAAACATTTCCAACAGCTTTGATCTCTTCCATAACTATTTTATAATCATCTGAATCACTTATAACCACAACATCTTTAAAATTTTTAGCTGCACTTCTAAGCATTGTAGGTCCACCAATATCTATGAATTCTACAGTATCTTCAAAACTTAAACCTTCTCTTGCCTTTTCAAAGAATGGATATAGGTTAACACAAACTAAGTCTATTGTTTCTATACTTCTTTCCTTCAAGGTATTCATATGTTCTTTATTATCTCTAATAGCAAGTATACCACCATGAACTATAGGGTGAAGCGTCTTCACTCTTCCATCTAACATCTCTGGTGCATTGGTAACCTCTGCTACTTCCCTAACTTCTATGTTGTTTTGTCTTAATAGATTATAAGTTCCCCCAGTAGATATTATATCTACGCCTTGTTCTTTTAGGAATTTGGTAAACTCTACAATCCCACATTTATCATAAACACTTATTAAAGCTCTTTTTATCATAAAATTCTACTCCTTTATAGTAACTTTTCTATCTTCAATAACAACCTTATTGTCACTTATAAGTTTTATAGCTAGTGGAAGAGCCTTGTGCTCTTCTAATAGTACTTTTTGCTGTAATACTTCTGGTGTATCTTTACTATGAACTTTAACTGTATTTTGAAGAATTATAGCTCCCGTATCCATATTTTCATCTACAAAATGTACAGTGCATCCACTAACCTTCACACCATACCTAATCGCTTCCTTATGAACATTCAGACCGTACATACCTTTACCACAAAAACTTGGTATTAAAGCAGGATGAATGTTTATTATTTTATCTTTAAATCCATCTATTAAAGGCGATGACACAATTGATAAGTATCCAGCAAGTACTATCAAATCTACTTTACCCTTCAAGATATCATATAATTTATTACTTAAATCTTTTTTATAAATCTTTTTATCAAATGCTAAAGTTTCTATATTATGTGCCTTCGCTCTCTCTAATGCGTAGACACCTTCCTTATCACTTATAACATACTTTATAGCTACATCTTTTAAATATCCATTTTCAATACTGTCTATAATGGACTGGAGATTAGTTCCACCACCAGAAACTAATACTGCTATATTAAGCAAACTCCTCCACCCCCAACTTGTACTTTTCCTATTTCATAGGCATCTTCTCCAAGGGCTTTAAGTTCTCTTATTATATCTTCTTTAATAGAATTATCTACTGCAAGTACCATACCTATACCCATATTAAATGTGTTAAACATATGATATTCATCCACCCCTTGCTCAATTAAATATGAGAATATAGCTGGTCTCGGAAATGAACTCTTATATATTTCTGCAGTGAAATTTTCTTTAAACATTCTTGGAATATTTTCATAGAATCCCCCTCCAGTTATATGAGCCATACCATTTATTTCGAATTTCTCCATAAGTGCTAATACTGGTTTAACATATATTTTAGTTGGTTCTAGGAGAATTTCACCTAAAGTTCGTCCTTCTAAAACCTCATCATAATCCTTTACAATCTTCCTCACAAGGGAATATCCATTACTATGAACTCCTGAAGATGCTATACCTATAAGTGCATCTCCCTCTTTAATTTTACTTCCATCTATAATCTTATCTTCATCTACAATTCCTACAGCAAATCCAGCTAAATCATAATCTCCTAAGTTATACATTCCAGGCATTTCAGCAGTTTCTCCTCCAATAAGAGATGCATAACTTTGCATACAACCTTCACTAACACCCTTAACAATATCACTAGCTATAGTTGAATCTAATTTACCACAAGCTATATAATCCAAGAAAAACAACGGTTTTGCACCATGACATAAAATATCATTTACACACATAGCTACACAGTCAATACCTACTGTGTCAAATTTATTAAGCTTAATTGCAACTTCAATTTTTGTTCCAACTCCATCAGTTCCTGAAACAAGTACAGGTTTCTCATATCCTGATGGTAGTCTTACCATACCTGCAAAACTGCCTATACCATTTAAAACTGATGATGTTAAGGTTCTAGCAGTATACTCCTTCATAAGTTTTACCGCTTTATAACCCTCTTCTATATTAACTCCTGCATCTTTATATGTAATCATATTATATCACTCCTTATTATAGTTTTACTGGTGCTGAAATTGGATACTCTCCATCAAAACAGCCACAACAGAATCCATGATCTTTTCCAAGACATTCTAGTAAATTATCCTTAGATAGATATACCAAACTATCTGCACCTATCGCTACTCCAACTTCGCTCGCAGTCATCTTATCACCAATTAGTTCACTTCTATATGGTGTATCAATGCCATAATAACAAGGATAAAGAACTGTAGGAGAACATACTCTAAAGTGTACCTCAGCAGCCCCAGCTTCCTTGAGCATTGCCACAAGCCTTTTACTTGTAGTTCCACGAACTATTGAATCATCAATTAAAACTACCTTTTTACCTATTACATTTTCTCTTATAACATTAAGTTTAACATTTACCGAAGCTTCTCTCTCTTCTTGAGTTGGTGCAATAAATGTCCTTCCAATATATTTATTCTTTATAAGTGCCATATCTATAGGTATCCCTGAAGCTTTTGCATACCCCATTGCTGCAGACATTCCTGAGTCAGGTACCCCAACCACTATATCTGCATCTACTGGTGCCACTTCATAAAGCTTCATCCCCGCCTTATATCTTGAATTATTAACACTAATTCCATCTATGACACTGTCAGGTCTTGCAAAATATATATATTCAAAAGAACACGTAGCTAACTTAGATTTTTCTCCAAACTTTATAGATCTAATTCCATCATCATTAATAACCACAACTTCACCAGGTTCTACATCTCTTACAAATTCAGCTCCTGTTGCATTTAATGCACAACTTTCTGATGATACAACATAACTATCATTTACTTTACCAATACATAGAGGTCTAATTCCATATGGATCTCTAATTGCAATCAATTCATTCTCTGTTAGAATAACCATTGCAAAAGATCCCTTTATAACCTGTATCGCATCAATTACACTCTGAAGTATCCCCTTCTTCGCTCCTCTTGATATAAGGTTTAGTATTACCTCTGTGTCTATAGATGTTTGGAATATACAGCCTGATTCTTCTAAAATTTCTCGTATAACCTCTGAATTTGTTAAATTTCCATTATGGGCTATTGCAATGTTACCCAGTTTAAACTTTCCAAGAATCGGCTGTGCATTTTTTATAGAACTATCTCCGGCAGTTGAATATCTAACATGTCCAATGGCACTATATCCTTTAAGAGCATCTAATGAATTGTTATTAAATATTTCAGATACAAGACCCATATCCTTCTCACAATACATTTCCTTACCATCAAATGTTGCGATTCCTGCACTTTCTTGCCCTCTATGTTGAAGGGCATAAAGACCATAATATGATCTTTTTGCCACATTTAATTTATCACCTTTACTGTATATTCCATAAACTCCACATTCATCATGAAATTTATCATCATCATAACATTCATACCCATCATAACAAGAAGCTTTAAATTTAAAATCCATTATTTTATTCCCCCTAAAATATACAGCCTTCAATATTTACTGCTATCTAATTCTTTCTAGTACCTTTGTATATCCTTCTACTAAATCACCAAGCTCTCTTCTAAATCTATCTTTATCTAATTTTTCACCTGTTTTCAAATCCCATAATCTACATGTATCTGGTGAGACCTCATCTGCAAGAATTATTTCTCCATTGATTTTCCCAAATTCTAATTTAAAATCTATTAATTTAATATCTTGCTTTAAGAAAAATTCTTTAAGTATATCATTAATTTCAGCAGCTTGCGCATATATATAATTTAATTCATCAAAAGTTGCAAGTCCAAGGGCAACTGCATGATAATCATTCATTAGTGGGTCTCCTAATGCATCCTCTTTATAGCTAATTTCAAGTACAGTTGTTTTGAGTTCTCTTCCCTCTTCAACCCCATATCTTTTAGCCATACTTCCAGCTGCAACATTCCTTACTATTACTTCTAATGGAATTATTTGAACTTTTTTACATATCTGCTCTCTATCGCTTATCTTTTTAACAAAGTGTGTTTTTACACCTTTTTCATTTAACATTTCAAATATTATAGAACTAATTGTGTTATTAAGTATTCCTTTCGATGATATAGATGCTTTTTTTTCACCATTGAAAGCAGTTGCATCATCCTTATAATATACTAAAACCTCATCAGCCTTTTCAGTACTAAATATTCTCTTTGCTTTTCCCTCATAAATAAAATTTTTCATATCCATTATAATTTTACCCCCGCTTCATTTTCTTTTATAAAACTCTCTTTCATAACTTCCCTATATCTATTTAATTTACTTTTAATCTCAGGATATTTTATTGAAAGCATTTGTACTGCCATCATTCCACCATTATAACTATTATTTATACCTACAGTAGCTACCGATATTCCTTTAGGCATTTGTACTATTGAGTATAGTGCATCTAATCCATTTAGTGCAGCATTAATTGGCACTCCTATTACTGGTATA
The DNA here is from genome assembly GCF_036660475.1 of Clostridium sp. Classification (GTDB taxonomy): domain Bacteria; phylum Bacillota; class Clostridia; order Clostridiales; family Clostridiaceae; genus Clostridium_J. The sequence goes on from NZ_JAVXAO010000003.1 coordinate 136,730, forward strand.
GTCGTTTTTGAAGCTATAACACCAGGAAGGTGAGCTGCAAGTCCTGCCCCTGCTATAATTACTTCACATCCCTCTTCTTCTAATCTCTTTAATGTTTCAACTAATTTCTCAGGGACTCTATGTGCAGATAATACAAATCCTTCAAAAGGAACCTCAAACTCCCTAAGACATTTAGCTGCACCCTTCATTACCTCTGTATCAGATTTACTCCCAAATATAATTGCTACTTTCATTTAAAATACCTCCAATTTTTATATTATTTACTAGTCTTTTACCAGAGGTTTATTTATATACACACCCTTCTTGTTAATATTAACGGTGTGTATCCCCCTGATAAATAATTTTATTTAAAATATTTAACTCCATTTTCAAATATCTTCATATCATGTTGACCTAGAACATTTTTGATAACTCCTGAACCTATCCTTTCACTATGGGCCATCTTCCCAAATATTCTTCCATCTTTACTTGTAATACCTTCAACCGCATAAACAGCTCCATTTGGATTAAAGTTTATGTCATAAGTTGGATTACCACTATCATCTACATACTGTGTGGCTATTTGACCATTTTCAAACAATGCTCTTATAACCTTCTCACTTGCAACAAATCTTCCTTCCCCATGAGATATTGGCACCTTATAAACATCTCCAATATTTGATCCACTGAGCCATGGTGACTTATTTGAAACTATTTTAGTATTTACCATCATACTTTGGTGACTTCCTATTAAATTGTGGGTTAGTGTAGGACTCTCCTCATCTATATCCCTTATTTCACCATACGGTACAAGCCCTAGTTTTATTAATGCTTGAAATCCATTGCAAATTCCTAACATTAACCCGTCTCTATTATTTAAAAGTTCCATAACTGAAGATTTAATTTTTTCATTTCTAAAGATAGCATTTATAAACTTACCTGATCCATCTGGCTCATCTCCGGCTGAAAATCCTCCAGGTAGCATTATTATCTGTGAATCTTTAATTTTTTGCTCCATAATCAAAATTGATTCTTTTATATGTTCTGGTGATAAGTTATTAAATATTATAGTATCTACTTCCGCTCCAGAATTTACAAATACTTTTTCTGAATCATATTCACAGTTAGTTCCCGGAAATATTGGGATAAGCACTTTAGGTTTAGGAATTTTTATCATTGGTGATATTTTTATATTATCTTTATTATTTATTTCACTACTTAATATTTGATTTTTCATTTCAAGATGCTTAAGTTCATCCTCTTTATAATTTTTATTAAAAATTTCTTCAATTTGATTTTCATAAATTTTCGCTAAATCCCTTAGATAAAGTTTCTCATCCCCCTTGCTTATTACTTTTTCATCTATAGTTGTTCCTATTTTAATAACATTTTCACTATCAATTTTCAGCTCTTTAGCTACTTCTAAAATTACACATCCATAACTAAAACTTTGTAATTTTTCCATGGACATTTCATTATCTATTCTTAATCCTATGTTGTTTCCAAAACACATTTTTGAAAGAGTTTCTATTGCCCCACCATAGTTTACTGTTCCACTAGATAAAACTTGTCCTGATTTTATTAAGTCATTTATTGTTTTATAGTTTAATCTTAACTCTTCAAAGCTAGGTACAAATTCGTCATTCATTGGGGTGTTTAACAATATAACTTTACTATCTGAATACTTGAATTCATTACTAACCGTAGTTTCTGTGTTTCCTGTTGTTACAGCAAAACTTATTAATGTTGGTGGTACTTTTAATTCTTTAAATGTACCAGACATACTGTCTTTCCCACCAATTGCAGCAATTTCTAAGTTATGTTGAGCATAAAGTCCACCAAGCAATGCTGAAAAGGGTTTACCCCACTTCTTAGGATCTTCACCAAGCTTTTCAAAATATTCTTGAAATGAAAGATAAATTCCATTCAAATCTCCACCTAAAGCTATTAACTTTGTAACACTCTCAATTACTGCATACATAGCGCCATGAAATGGACTCCATGTTGCAAGTTTTGAATTAAATCCATGAGCCATAATCGCAGTAGTTGTTGTTTCTCCATTTTCAACAGGAATTTTAAATACCATACCATCAGTCTGTGTTCTTTGAGTTTTTCCTCCATAAGGCATAAGTACTGTATTCCCACCAATAGTTGAATCAAAAATATTCATAAGCCCTTTTTGTGAACTTACATTTAAATCTTTAAGCACTGATTCAAATCCATCTTTTAATGTTGTATATACCATTCTATTATTAAAATAGTTATCCTCTACCTTTGGTGCTTCTATAAATACTTCTCCATAAGTTTTTGCTCCATTTGTATCTAAGAATGCTCTAGAGAGATTAACTATCTCTTTTCCTCTCCATTTCATCTTCATAGACTTTTCTTCTGTCACCCTCGCTACAACTGAAGCTTCTAGATTTTCTTCTTCACATAAACTTATAAACTTATCTGCATTCTTCTCTTCAACTACCACAGCCATTCTCTCTTGTGATTCCGATATTGCTATTTCCGTGCCATCTAATCCTTCATACTTCTTCTTAACCGCATCTAAATTTATCTCTAATCCATCTGCAAGTTCTCCTATTGCTACAGAAACACCTCCAGCCCCAAAATCATTGCACCTTTTTATTAATGTTGTAACTTGTTTTTTTCTAAATAACCTTTGTATTTTTCTTTCTGTTGGTGCATTTCCCTTTTGAACTTCAGAACTACAATTATCGATTGATTTTTCTGTATGCTCCTTTGAGGAACCAGATGCTCCACCAATTCCGTCTCTACCAGTTCTTCCACCAAGTAAAATAACTACATCTCCAGGTAGTGGTGTTTCTCTAATAACATTCTCAATGGGTGCTGCCCCAAGAACTGCTCCTACTTCCATTCTCTTTGCGACATACCCTTCATCATATATCTCTCTAACATATCCAGTAGCAAGACCAATTTGATTTCCGTAACTACTGTATCCTCTTGCTGCTTCCTTAGTAATTTTTCTTTGAGGAAGTTTTCCTGATAAAGTTTCATCCATAGCTCTTCTTGGGTCTCCAGATCCAGTAATCCTCATAGCTCCAAACACATAACTTCTTCCTGATAAAGGATCCCTTATAGCTCCTCCAAGACAGGTTGATGCTCCTCCAAATGGTTCAATTTCTGTAGGATGATTGTGAGTTTCATTTTTAAACATTAGAAGATATTTTTCAGATTTTTTATCTACCTCCACATCTATTACTATGCTACATGCATTTATTTCCTCAGATTCATCCAGTTTTAAAAGCTTACCATCATTTCTTAATTTCTTCATACCTATTACTGCCATATCCATTAAAGTCATAGGTCTTTCTTCATTTTTATAAACTTCTTTTCTATAATCTTGGTATATAACAAAACTTTTTTTTATACAATCTATGTATCCACCATCTTCAAAATTAACTTTAGTTAATACTCTCTGAAATGTAGTATGCCTGCAGTGGTCTGACCAATAAGTATCAAGTACTTTAATTTCAGTTATTGTAGGATTTTTACCATTATTTTTAAAATAGTCTCTTATTAAAATGATATCTTCAATATTAAGCGATAATGATTTTTTTTCCAAAAACATTTGTAATTCATCATTACCCATATCAATAAACCCATTAATTACTTCTACATCTTTAGATTCTAATTGTGGTTGTACAATAGCTGTTTTCTTCTCTAAAGAACATTCTTTTGAATCTACTGAATTTATATAATAAGCCTTTATTTTTTTAAAATCCTCTTCTGTAATATTTCCATATATAGCAACTACTCTTCCTGTTTTAACTACAGGTGCCTTTTTCTCTGTAATAAGTTCAATGCATTGGGCCGCCGAATCCGCTCTTTGATCATATTGCCCTTCAAGATATTCAACTAAAAAATAGTCACTTCCATCAAGTTCAATATTCTCTTCATATATATCATCTGTATTTTTTTCACTTAATACAGTGTATTTAATTTTTTCAAGCTCATCAGAACTAATTCCATCAATATCATATTTATTTATAATCCTTATTTTTTCAATATTTTCTGTACCCAATAAATTTTTAAATTCTCTTAATAATTCTCGTGCTTCTTTATTAAATTTAGATTTTTTCTCAACGTAAACGGTGAATATTTTCCCCATCATACACGACCCCCTTAAACTAAATACGAATATTATTATATTTAATCAATTAATCATTCGTCTATATTACTATCATAATACATTTTACGTTAAAAATAAAGAAATATTGTAAATTTAATATCTTTTTCACAAATAAACTATATTGTATGTAAATTCATATTAATTGTGCTGTACTTATAGATTTTCCATGAACACTTCTTATTTATTATAATTACAAAACACCACATTACTTTTTTCTTTACTGACAAACTCAAAATTAATCACTACTAACCACATTACTCAATGTTTGTAGTACAATAAAATCATTTATGCCTTTAAATAATGTTGTGAATCGGATTTTGCTCAATAAAAATACTCCATCTATAAAAAAAGTTAAATCATAAAATAATATGATTTAACTTTTTTTAAAACAGAGTTATTATAACCCTTTTCAATTTTCTTGTCCGTAAATATTTATATTATTTTTGATGCTTACACAAATTTGCTGCACCTATAATCCCACCATCATTTCCAATATTTGATAACACAACTCGTCCTATTTCAACACTCTTATAATATTTTTCTTCTATAAGTTGTTTTTTTATTTTCGAAAGCAAAAAATCTCCCGCTGCCGAAAGGCCTCCACCAATTACAAAAATCTCTGGATCTATAACCGATATAACATTAACTATGCCAATGCATAAATACTTTACCATTCTATCAACCACTTTACATGCTAAATCATCACCTTTTTTTGCCGCTTCAAATATACTCCTTCCATCAATTTTGCTTATATCACCACCGGCATGCTCTAAAATAGATGAATTTACACCTTCCTCAAGTAGCTTTATCGAGTAATTAATAATAGCTGTAGATGAACAAAATGTCTCTAAACATCCATTCCTCCCACAATTGCAATCGTGATAATTTTCTCCAACTACCATATGGCCAACTTCAGCTCCAATACCATTAGCTCCATCATATACATTCCCATTAATAATTATTCCTGCCCCAACCCCTGTTCCTAATGTTAGCAATATCCCTGAAGTAACTCCTTGCATTGCACCAACCGCTAATTCAGCTACTCCTGCTACTGTAGCATCATTACCAACAAATACTGGAATATTTAGTGCATCCTCCATTTCACCTTTAATATCAATATTTTTCCATTTAAGATTTACACAATCAATTATTTTTCCACTTTTAGGATCTATTATACCCGGAATCCCTATACCAATGCCCTTAATTTCATTTTTTTTAATATTTGCAATATCTATACTTTTATAAATTAATCCTATCATATTTCTAATTATTTCAGTATACCCTATCTCTTTTCTTGTTGGAATTTCATCTTTATAAATTAAATCGTTGTTGCTATCTACAATCCCTATTCCTATATTTGTACCGCCTAAGTCTATTCCAATATACATTTCCCTAATCCCCCTTTTAGCAATTATTTTATATACCTAAAAAGTATTTCCTTAATTACTGCAAAACTCTCTCTAACATAAAAATTTAATGCCGTTATTTTCCCCGTAGGTGCGTTAACACAATGGATTTCCAAACCCTCGCCTTCACCAATATATTTAGCTCTAAACATATGAAAATTATTTGTTATTAACGTTACACTTATGTCTTTAGCTAAATTACCTGGGCTTTCTTCATCTATTTTTAATTCCAGTCCTTTTTGCATAATCTCTTTAGAAAACTTAAAATTTTCATATGTATTAGTGGATCTATCCTCCATTATTATATTGTCATCATCAACTCCATTTTCAACTAAATATGTTTTCATTGCCAATGCCTCAGTTATAGTTTCACCATTCCCCATACCACCACTAACTATAATAGGTATATTCGTAAACTCCTTATTAAATTCTATCGCTTTGTCCAATCTTAATTTTAAAGATCTAGATACCTTGTCTCCATTTATTCCTGCACCTAAAACTAACACATAATTAGTTTTAGTTTTATCGTTTACTCTTCCAGTATATATAATCATAACCTCTAAAACCATAAATATAACCAAGCCTAAAATCATAATAGCAATTAATAGTTTTCCAATGCTAGTATGAATCAACTTATATCTAATCATCCAATACATTATTAAACTTCCAATTGATAGAAAAAGCCAAAATTCTGCAAATGCCATATTGAATGTAACTATCTTTAATGTTATATAATAAATTAATGAAAAACTACCTAGCACCATAATTAAATTGTATAATTTTAACTCTTTGATTTTAACACCCCATTTATCTTCCTATTTTTATAATTGAAAATATAGTATGAAATTATAAAGGTTAGGGACCCACTAAAATCTATAATAACATCTCTCACCTCTGAACTTCTTCCATTAATGTACCCTTGAAGAAATTCATCGCTTATAGCCACTAAAATACACATTAATAGGATAAACGAGAAATCATTTACTCTACCCTTATAAGCCAAATACGTCACTGTAATTAAATAGCTTAAAATAAAATATTCAGTTAAATGAGCTCCTTTTCTAACTATAACTGTTAAAGCTTCTTCTTGAACATCTGTAGTATTAAATCTTATCGATATAAAATTAACCACTTTAGAACTTTTCTCAGATGATTCTACTGCCGATTGCCCTGACATATAGTAAATAAAACCAATCCATAAAATAGTTATAATTAATAATACATATTTCTTTTTTATAAAATCTCCACCTTTCACATACGAATTATTTTAAATTATATTTAAAATATTAATAAGTTACTGCAAATTCTTTTGCTATTTTAATAATTCATACATTGCCGTAGCATATATATCTGTAATCTTCATAAGAGAATTAATACTAATATGTTCATCACACGCTTCAAAGTATTCCTGATCCCCTGGAAATCTAGGCCCAAAAGATACAGTGTTCCCCAACGATCTTGCATAGGTTTTTTCTGATATACAATATTCCCTAGATATTTTGTCGCCAGTTACAGATTTATAAGCCTTCATTAACTTCTTCACTAAAAAACTATCTCTTGAAAATGAAATTGATCTAATATGACTGATATTTTTCACCTTTAATTCTGAATACTTAAATCCACTTTTGATAAGTTGAAAAACATCGCTATATATATAAGAAATTGGATACGTTATGTTAACTTTAATATTTACTTCATCATTATTTAAATTAATTAAACCTACATTAAATGTAAGTTTACCCGAATCTTCATCTTGAATACTACAACCAATATTTTCACCGTAATAAGACGTTGAAATTAATCTATGATATTCACTTATAAACTCTTTTTTATCTATAAAATCTTGAAATATAAAAAGAAATTCTATACTGTAAGAAATAGCATTAACTCCTTTTTCAGGTGTGTGCCCCTGAGATTGTTTACCGATAAACTCTATAGCCATCAATTTATTTTGCGTGAATATATTATATTCAATATTGTTATCTTCTGAAAATGCCTTTAATTCCATCTCAATTTTTTCTCTAAATCCTTCAGTACAACTTAATATAAGCGTTGATTTCGATGGCACTATTTTCGAATCATCACCACCAACAATCTGGACGATATTAATTGGAGCATCAACCTTGCTTTTAAAAACCATATTAAGATCTATATCTATAATTCCTTTTTCACCATACACTACAGGAAATACACCATCAGGAGTAAATCCTATATCTGATATAATTCCATACTCTTTATAATAATCAATACTTTTACCACCAGTTTCCTTGTCTGTTCCAATAATCAATCTTATCTTCTTTCCTTGTGGAATTAACTTTTCTTCTTCTAGCAATTTCATAGCATAAAGACATGCTATTAATTGTCCTTTACCACTAACCGCACCTTTACCATAAATATTATCATTCCTTACTTCACATCTAAAAGGATCAGTTGTACATTTATTATCTTCAGCCGTTACATCCACATGACATAGTATACTTACTATATAATCTCCATCACCTGCATCTATTTGACCACAATATCCACAAAAAATTTGGTTCTTTAATCCCCAAGAATCACCCTTATCCATTACATACTTTAGACCCCTATAAACATCTTCTCCAAATGGCATATTAGGTTTTTTATCACCTTCGATTGTTCTAATATCCATTAATTCAATTAAATCACTTATGATGTTTTCCTTGTAACTTTCGATATGTTGCTTAAACATTTTTTACTCTAGATCGTTAACACATATTTATTGTTATCGCCTAAAGCTCACCTCCTTATAATTATTAATATTAAATCAACTTATATCACAACAGCTATTTATCATATTCTTATCATACAGCTTACATATAACTTTAACTTATATGAGAACAACTTCCATAATTAGTTATATCATAAATATTGCACATATGAAATACCACTATACCACCTTAGAAAATATTTGATAAATTATATAGAATTATAAACATCTACAATATATAATTAAGTTATTACTTTAAATTGCTATAATTACATGAATATTATTAAAAAGAAGGTAGGTATTAAATGGAAATTAATAATGAACTTTTAAAAAAATATGCTAATTTAAGTGTATCCATAGGTGTAAATGTTCAACCTGAACAAATTCTCGTTATAAAATCACCTGTAGAATGCTATAATTTCACAAGATTAATTGTTGAAGAGGCCTATAAGATTGGTGCTAAAGAAGTTGTTGTTCACTGGAATGATGAGGAATGTGGTAAGCTTAAATACCTTAATTCCCCAATGGAAGTATTTGAATCTTATCCAGATTGGTTAAAAGACTCTATGCTTTTCTATGCCGAAAAAAATGCTTGCTTTCTAAGTATTAGTGCATCTAATCCAGAATTGTTAAAAGATGTAGATCCAAAGAAAATCTCTGTAGCTCAAAAAACTGCTAGCCTTTCTACAAGAAGTTTTAGCGAAAGATTAATGAGCAATAAAAATGCTTGGTCTATAATAGCACTTCCAACCAAGTCCTGGGCAACTAAAGTGTTCCCAAAATTAAGTGAAGCTGAAGCTGTAAATGAACTATGGTCGCACATATTTAAAATAGTAAGAGTGGATAGTGATGATCATGTTAAAGCTTGGGAATTTCACAAAAGCAATCTAGTAGAAAAAATTAAATACTTAAACAATAAAAATTTTAAGTCCCTTCAATATAAAAATTCAATAGGCACAGATTTAACTTTGGAATTAGTTGAAAATCATCTATGGATAGGCGGTGCAGAATACACGCCTAGTGGAGTAGAATTTATTGCAAATATGCCAACAGAAGAAATTTTCTCTATGCCTAAAAAGACTGGTGTAAATGGAAAAGTAGTTAGCTCAAAACCCCTTAACTATGGTGGTAATCTAATTAACAACTTCTCTCTAATTTTTAAAGATGGAAGAGTTGTAGAATTTGAAGCTGAAACTGGGTATGAATCCTTAAAAACTTTAATTGAAACTGATGAAGGTTCCCATTACTTAGGTGAAGTTGCCTTAGTTCCATCTGATTCCCCTATATCAAATTCAGGAATTATATTCTTCAATACTCTATATGACGAAAATGCATCTTGTCATTTTGCTTTAGGTAAAGCTTATAATTTATGCTTAGACGGTGGAGTTGAGATGACTAGCGAAGAAATATTAGCTGCAGGTGGTAATGACTCTCTAACTCATGTTGACTTTATGTTAGGAACATCTGACCTATCAATAATAGGTATAGGATTTGATGATTCTCAAACACCTATATTTATAAATGGGAATTGGGCATTTTAGCATTGTTAATAATAAAATGCAAACTCTAACTTATAATTAATCTATTTAAACTTTTATTATAAATTGATTCTAATATTTAACGGAGTTTAACTTAAGATGAATACCTCACTCCAGCTGAATATTAGAATAGGCTATGGTCGTATCCATTGTTATCCTCAACTTAAATAAGGTGAGGATGTTACAACGGCTATAAATCATCTTAAATATAAAAGGTATGAAATATAAGGATTTAATCTTATATTTCATGCCTTTTTATATGTATTTCACTATAAAAATTATGTTTAATTTTTAAGATAGTTAGTATATCTATAGTTGTTCCTATTAATTTATTATAATTAGTAATAAATTTTTAATATATTTTTTGCAGATATGATGTAATATATTAGTTGAATGATATTTAATCAATATATTAAATTAAATATAACAAAGGTGGTGTTAAATTACATGTCTAATTTTAACATATTAGTTGTTGATGATGAAATTGAAATCTGCAATGCTATAGAGATATATTTAAAACGTGAAAGCTTGAACGTGTATACAGCCTATGATGGTATTGAAGCTTTAGAAATTCTAGAAGAACAAAAAATTCATTTAATTCTTTTAGATATTATGATGCCTCGTCTCGACGGCCTTAAAACTTGCTTGAAAATTAGAGAAAATTTAAATATACCCATAATAATTTTATCAGCAAAATCTGAAAATATTGACAAAATTATAGGATTAAATAATGGTGCTGATGATTATATAACCAAACCATTTAATCATTTAGAGCTTATAGCAAGAGTAAAGTCACAACTTAGACGTTATGATAAACCTCTCGATATTGAAAATGTTAATCTTAAAGATAAAATTATAATTAAAGATTTAATTATTGATACAACTTTAAAATCTGTAGTTCTTCGTGGCGAACCAATAAAATTTACAGCCACTGAATATGGAATACTTTTGCTTCTAGCATCAAATATTGGCAGGATATTTTCAATAAAGGAAATTTACGAAAAAGTATGGAAGACCCCCTTCTATCACAGCGAAAATACAGTAACTGTACATATTCGGAGAATGAGAGAAAAAATTGAAATTAACTCAAGAGATCCCGAATATATCAAGGTAGTGTGGGGAATTGGGTACAAATTAGAAACACCTAATAATTAAAATATGAAGGTGGTGTGCAAAATTGATGACAACTTTTAAAACTTTACTTAGCAAATGGTTTAGAAACTCTACTGAATTTTTAATTATTATAGAATTTTTAATTATCTTCATAATATCTATAACGGTATTGCCTAGCTTTATATATCTAACTTTTTCAGATTATGATAATTATACTAATAACCGTAGTGTTCGTAGTACTGCCTTATTCAATGAAAATAAATTTAAAAATGAAATGCTCCAAAATAATACTATTGAATTTAGAGAACGCCTTCTAAGCTTTACCGATGGTTTTTCTAAAATAATTCACTGTGAAAATGACGAAAACGCCGAATTACTTCAAAGTAGTTTGGTAAACTCTCTTTCTGAAGACGTAGGAGTTCTATTGCTTGATAAGGTAAATAATCGATGGTTTTCCAATAGAGATTGGTTTAATGACTATCCTTTTAATCAGTTACCACCAGATGAAGCTTTACTAAAACTATCTACCGAAGATGATGTGTTTTTATATAGCTCTAATGACTTATCTCACTACACATCCCCATATGGTTATTATAACGGTGCTTACACTCCAGCTATGAACAATTTAGAAGAAATCTATTTTATACGTGGAACACAGTATAGTTATTTCGCAAAAAATATAAGACATAAGCTATACTTGTCAATCCCATTCATAAGTATATTTACACTACTTATTACAAAACATATTTTTTTAATAAAAAGTTTTTCCTTAAAACATTATACTAATAAATTTAAAAATGTTTTATTAATAAGGACCATTAAAGCTGTAAATATACTATTTATAAACATAAAATATATCTTTAAAAATCTATTTTATGATTTAACCTTAATAAGTTTATTAATATTTTGGGTAATATATCTACCTTTATACAGTATGTTTTCTTCTACAACACAATATTTAAATTTTAATAGTAATATAATTGTGATAGCTTCATTCCTAATTATAATTACAAATGTTTGTGTACGTTATTTGGAAAGTATAAATGGACGAAAAAAATTAATTAAATATGTTCATAAACTAGAAGGTGGCGATATGGATATAGACCTAAGCTTATCAAATTTAGGCAACATTTCAGATTTAGCCTTTGAAATTGATAAATTAAAAGTTAACTATAAAAGCAAGGTAGAAAATGCTCTTAAAAGTGAGAGATTTAAAACAGAGCTTATTACTAATGTATCTCATGATTTAAAAACCCCACTAACCTCAATAATAAACTATGTAGATATTCTTAAGGATGAAAATTTAAGTAAAGATGAGATTAAAGACTATGTAGCCATCTTAGATAATAAATCTAATAAACTTAAAAATCTCGTTGAAGATTTATTTGAAATATCAAAGATGAGTTCTGGCCAGATTAATTTAAGCAAAAGTGAACTAGATATTGTAGAACTCATTCATCAAAGTCTGGGTGAACTTAGCTTTCTTGGTGAAGCTAATCATCTTAAATTTAAGGTCATTGGAGATAAATCCTGTAATATTGAAGTAGATGGTTCGAGAATGTCTAGAGTAATGGACAATTTAATATGTAATGCAATTAAATACTCCCTTGAAAACTCTAGGGTTTATTTACAGGTTTCCTCCGTTGGCGAATATTGTGAAATAGTAGTTAAAAATATTTCTAAATATGACTTAGATTTTAATGAAGAAGAAATTTTAGAAAGATTTGTACGTGGAGATAAATCCAGAGGATCTAACATTGAAGGCTCTGGTCTTGGTCTAGCTATTGCGAGTACAATAATTGAACTCCATGGTGGGACTTTAAAGATAAACTGCGATGGTGATTTATTTAAAGTAATAATCAAACTTCCACTTTCTAATAAATAAAACTTTTAGATTTAGACTTAATATTAAATGTGCAAATTAAGAACTTAGTTTATCATACTATGTTTTCTTAATTTGCACATTTGTTTATATATTTTTAATATAATATCTTCTCAATTCTATATTGATTTGTTACTTAAATTCATCTAAACTATAAACTCAAGTATATAGTTTAGATGTATAAATATAACCTGATAAAGTTCTTATATACTTATAAATAAGTATATAAGAACTAAGCTTTTAACATAACATATAATTAACATACTAGTCTATCTAACAGTATTGACATAAACCAAGGAGGAAATTAATGAGTGATAACAACAATCTTTTAAAAGATGAGATAAAATTAAAACGTGAGCTTGGTCTTGGTGCTGCAACTGCAATCGTAATTGGAAATATAATAGGATCAGGTATATTTATGGCACCATCAAGTTTTGCAAGGGTTACAAATCCTAAAACCGCTATAATCGCTTGGATTATAACTGCTATAGGTTCTCTACTGATAGCCCTAAGTTTTGCTAATCTCGGTTCGAAGATACCCAAAACTGGAGGTCCTATAATTTATACAAGGGCTGCCTTTGGCGATTTTGCCGGTTTCCTAATAGCATGGTCTTTTTGGATTGGTTCTTGGGTTGGAAATGCAGCTATAATTACAGCATTTATGAGTTATTTTACATACTTTTTCCCTATTTCCACTAACCCATTGCTTGCATTCTTAATCTCCTCTGCAGTTCTATGGACACTTACTGCTATTAACATATTTGGAGTAAAGCATGCTGGTAAAATTAGTATTGTTTCAACAGTTTTAAAAATCGGAGTTCTTGTTGTATTTATTGTAATTGCCGCACTAAACTTTGATCCAACTTATTTGAATACTGTTTCTAGTCCGGAAGTGTCAGGCCTATCAACTTTACCCGCAGCCATAGCTATAGCCCTTTGGTCATTCATAGGTCTTGAAAGTGCTACTGTAGCCGGTGGAGAAATTAAAAATCCTGAAAAGAATATTAAGAAAAGTACCATCTATGGGATAATTATAGTATCTGTAATATATATTCTTATGAGCGTAGTTGCTATGGGTGCTATGAATCAGGTAGATTTAGCAAATTCTCAAGCACCACTTTCCGACATAATTAATGCAGCAACCGGCGGAACCTGGGGTGGAACATTTATAGCCATTGGGGCTTTAATCTCTACCCTTGGAGCTACCTCTGGATGGTTACTTACCACTGCAAGAGGTGCCATGGGCGCAGCAGAAGATGGACTATTCCCAGAAGCAATGAAACGTATTAATCCTAAATATAACACACCTGTTGTAGCATTAGTTGTAAGCGGAATATGTACTAATCTACTTCTAATTATGAACTATGTAGGTAGTTTACAAGGTGCCTTCGACTTTATGATATTACTTGCAACCTTAGCGTTTTTACCTGCTTACTCATTCTGCTCAGCAGCAGAAATAGTTCTTTTATTCAAAGGTGGAAAAGATTTCAATATATTTAGATTCTTAAAATATTCATTTTTCTCCCTACTTGCCTTTGGATATTCTATTTACGCAATATATGGTACAGGTTCAGAATGTGTTATGTATGGATTCATTTTAATGCTCCTTGGAATTCCTATATATGTTTATATGATGTTGCAAAAGAATAAAGATAATAAATCTGTAGATAATTTAAGAAAAGCTGTAGGTATCGATAATAAATAATTTTTTAAATACCTAATATGCGCTTCCCTATATATAAACCCATTGAAATTTTTATGCAGATTAAAAGGTTAGTTAATTAACTAACCTTTTAATCTGCATAGTTCATATGTCTCGAATTAACCACTTTACATACGCAGCTTTAATTTATACCAATTATAGTCATCAATATAAACTTGAGTATTAATTCATTATATATTTTTTTCTCTAAGTTATTTGGTTGTAGTATTCTTTATAAATGTACCTTCCTTCATTATAATATTCATCTTATCACTATCTACATTATGAATATCCTCCAAAGGATTTCCTTCTAATACAATAATATCTGCAAACTTGCCAGTTTCAAGAGTACCCGTTATATTATCTATTTTGAGCATTTCTGCACCATTTTTAGTTGCAGCTAGTATTACCTCCATATTGGTAAGTCCAGCCTTATTTAGAGTATACATCTCTGTTATTGCATACTTTCCATAAGGTGTTAGGCTACTACAAAATGAATCTGAACCAACCGTAATCCTTATACCTCTATCATTGGCATTTCTTAAATTACTAGTTATACGATTCAATTCCCTCTCCGCAGTTGTACTTCCCTCAAATTCATCATGAATTTTTCTATAAGGTGGCTCATACACAGTAAACCACTCATAAAAGAACTGTAGAGTTGGGCAAAAGGTTATATCTTTTTCTTTCATAATTTCAAGACACTCTTCATTTAGTTCTTGACCGTGGATTATTGCAGATACACCTGCCTTGCAAGAATTAAGTGCACCTTCATAGCCCTCTGCATGTGACCACACAGGCAATCCCACCATGTTACATTCATCAACAACCGCTTGAATTTCTTCCATGCAATAATGAGATGCAGCCTTTGCATCATGCCTCCATATCCCCCCACCTGTAGACCAAATTTTAATAGCATCTGGATTTTCACGAACTCGCCTTCTAATAGCCTTGCGAAGCTCCCATGGTCCATCTACTCTTTCAGCCCAAGGGTGGGAATCTTCATTATAACTTAAAGGCAGCTTATGAGAATCTCCATGTCCTGACGTTCTACAAAACCCTAATCCCGTTGTAACTATACGAGGTCCTGGTATAACACCCTCTTCTATCATATCCCTTAAATGTATTCCTGAACGTGAAATCTCCCCCACTGAAGTTAACCCATGTTCTAATGCTTCCCTTGCTTGTGCGACTGATACAATAGTTTTCTGAATTACTGGTTCGAGAACCCATTCTGTATCACTATCAGTTCTATTCCCACTAAAGTGAAGATGTGAATCAATAAGTCCTGGCATAATTGTTTTACCTTGAATATCTATAAGTTCACAATCCCCTTCTATTTCCTTTATACCTCCAGCATAAGCAATCCTCTTTCCTTCAATAATTACCAATGAATTTTCTATAGGCTCACCGCCTGTCCCATCTATTAAAAATCCACCTATAAACCCAAGTTTATTCACAATAACATCCCTCCATAATTCACCATTTAATATATTATATATTCTTATCCCTATATAAATCTTCAACCACAAAATATTAGCTATATATTTACAGCCTAGGTTTATGTTTATATTAATGAATATATTAAAATTATACTTCATGCATGTAAATTTTGCATTAATTTATGAAGAACATAATTAAATATAATAAACATCTATAAAATTAAACAATATTGATTAATTCTATAGATGTTTCCTACTTATTTCACTATACCTCTTACAACTCTATATACCCATTAAAAGATTTACTTTCAACTACTAAATTTTTATAATACCCACCTAAATCCATAAGTTTGCTATGATTTCCCGTTTCCACAATCTCACCATGTTTTAAAACTATTATATTATCCGCATTTCTTATTGTGGAAAGTCTATGGGCTATAACTAAAGTAGTTCTATCCTTTGATGCATTTTCTATAGCTTTCTGAATCAATAACTCAGTTTTGGTATCTATATTTGAAGTTGCTTCATCTAACACTAAAATTGTTGGACTATGAGCTAAAGCTCTAGCAAAAGAAAATAATTGCTTTTCACCCGCTGAGAATGTACTTCCTCTTTCCATCACTGGCTCGCTGAGTCCCTGTGGCATAGAGTTTACAAGCTCATCTGCACATGAGTCTTTGACTGCTTCCTCTACAACTTCACTATCTATTTTATCGTTCAAAGTAATATTATTTTCTATATTTCCTGAAAATAAGAATACATCCTGTAAAACCACCGCCATATTTTTCCTTAAATCTCTAAGTCGTACATCATCAATGTTTATTCCATCAATTAATATTTCCCCCTTTTGAACCTTGTAAAACCCACTAATTAAACTTATAATAGTTGTTTTTCCAGCTCCTGTTTCTCCTACAAATGCAACTGTCTCACCTTTATTTACTTGAAAACTTACATCCTTCAGAACCCAATCTTTATCATTATATGAAAACCAAACATTTTTAAATTCTATATGTCCATGTATATTATCTAAATGAATTCCAGAGTCCAGATCTTCCAGTATTTCTTCTTGATCTATTAATTCGAAAATTCTATCTGAAGAAACCAAAGCCGATTGTATCGTAGTATAGTTATCAGCCAAATCTGCAATAGGATTAAAAAACTGCTTAATATAGGTTGTAAATGCATAAAGCACGCCTATTTCCAATGTGTTATTAGATATAGCACCCATTGCATACCATATTAAAAGTGCCACTGCTAAACTTTGAAAAACATCAGCAGATGGTCTTAAAATACTATTGAGCCACACTTGGAAAGATGTAGTTTTAAAGTATTTTTCATTTAATTCTTTAAACTCTTTATTTTTTACGTTTTCACCATTAAATATTTGTATAATCTTCATACCTGAAATATTTTCTGCCATAAATCCATTTATTCTTCCAATTAAGTTTTTCATATTTTTAAAATTATCTTTTATTTTCTTCTTTAAAATGAAAATTATTAAAAACATCAAAGGAACTACACAGAATGATATAAGTGCTAGTTTCACATTTAAAGCTACCATTGCATAGACTATACCAATTAGCAAAAAAACATCTTTAAAAAGACTTATTAATACATTTGTATACATCTCACTTAATGCTTCAACGTCATTAGTCGCCCTTGTTATTAGTCTACCTGAGGACATCTTATCCAAGTAAGCTAGGGGCAAATATTGTATTATTTTAAATACTCTGGACCTTATTCCTCTCATAATACCCTGTCCAACTTTATTAATTATATTAGCTTGAGCGATAGCAAATACTCCACCTAACGCAACAACAACAAAGTATAATATCCCTAATGATGTTATTGAGTATAATCCACTTTGTACATTCCTACCTACTAAAAAATCATCAATAACAACTTTTAAAATATATGGCTTTAAAAGTTGTGCTCCATTTACTAGCAACACACAAACTATTGCCACCAAAATCATTTTACTATATGGGACAGCTAATTTAAGTAATCGCCATAAACTCTTTGATTTATTAATTGATTGCTTAGATTCCACTTTTTCTATCTTTACATTGTTCTTGGTAGATTTCATAATACACACCCCCTTTTTTAATCAATTTTTCATGAGTTCCCTCTTCTTTTATTTTCCCATTATCTAACACAATAATCTGATCTGCATCCTTAATTGAAGATATTTTATGAGAAATTATAATAGTAGATTTATCAACTCTAAGGTTTTTAAAATTCTTCAGTATTTGCTCCTCTGTAATAGTGTCTACAGCTGATAGTGAATCATCCAAAATAAGTACTCCTGGATTTTTAATGATAGCTCTAGCTATTGAAATTCTTTGTTTTTGACCGCCTGAAAGATTAACTCCCCGCTCTCCCAAAACTGTATCAAATCCCTTATCAAGTTCTGTAATACTATTATATATACAACTCTCTTTAGTTACAGCCTCTACCTGTTCTATTGAGTAATCTTCATTAAAGAATGTTATATTATCTTTTACCGATGCTGAAAACAAGAAATTGTCTTGAGGTACATATCCAAATCCGTCTCGTAATGATTCTAATTTATAACTATTAATATCAACACCATCAATTATTATTTCTCCTTGATTTACATTGTAAAGCCTTAAAATCAAGCTAGCTAGAGTAGTCTTACCCGACCCAGTTTTTCCAATTATACCCAAAGTTTTCCCTTTACCTATTGTAACACTAATTCCATCTAAAGCTTTTTCACTTGATCCTGGATAATAAAAATCTAAATCTTTAATTTTAATTTCACCCTTAATTTCTGAGTTAATCATTTCATCACCATTAATTACATCTGGTTTTACTTTAAATATTTCATTAAGCCGTTTATATGATGCTATCCCTTTTTCAATAACATTTACAATACGTCCTATAGAAATAACTGGAGCCATTATCAGCGTTAAATATGTGTTAAATGCAATAAAATCTCCTAATGTTATAGTTCCATCTATAACCATATTGCCGCCAATAATTAAATTACATATAAAGCTTATACTAAAACAAATTTCAATTATAGGTGTTAGTATAGATGAAATTCTAACCATATCTAAGTTAGCCTTCATCATTTCATCATTGAGTTCTTCAAAATTCTTTACCTCTTCATCTTCTTGAACATAAGCTTTTATTACTCTAATTCCATATATATTTTCTTGAACTCTATCTGATATAGAAGCAAAATATTCTTGAACCTTTTTAAATCTCTTCTGAACCTGTTTTCCTATCATAAGTATAACTATTACTATTATTGGTATAGGTGCAAGGCACATCACTGTAAGTCTCCAATCAATAGTATTAATCATAGAATAAATTGCAACAACACTTACTGTAACACCATTAATACTCATAGCCGTCGCTGGTCCAAATGCCATTCTAACTGCATTAATATCATTGATAGCATAGGCTATAAGGTTTCCGGTTTTCCTTCTATTATAAAATTCAGGTGACATTAATTGTAGGTGATGAAACAACTTCTCTCTTATAACACACTCAAGCTTCCTTCCACTGCCTATAATTAGATTTCTCCAAATATAAGCTGTTACAAATGTACCTACTGAAATTAGTAACATATATACAATATTTCTTCTTACATCTCCACTATTAAAGTTTGCTACTTCTAAAATATCAATGGTTTCTCCCAATATTTTTGGAAAAAGAGTTTGAATATAAGCTGCTACTAATAGAAATATTACCCCCATAATATATGAAATCTTATGCTCTATAAAAAATTCTAATATTATGTTTTTCTTCTTGACCATAACTATCCCTCCACCTTGACTTTATAATATAACCATTATTTCGTTATGCTAATTATTAGCTATACTATCTATTATATTCTCAAATTACAAATATTACTATAGCAATATTTTCTAATTATATTTACAAATATATCTCTATATATAGATTTAACTTCATATAAAAAGAAGATTTCAATAACAACTGAAATCTTCCTTTTATAACCTAATACAAAACTATTCTACAGAATATCCAGTATTACAAATGCAATTCTTGATTGATTCGTTATCTGCTGGCTGATTATATTTCACCTCTACCGTTCCCCTTGCTACATCAACACAAACTTTTTGAACACCTTCAATTTTTTCTAAAGAATTATTCAATTTTGTTCTACTTTCTGAATTTACAAGACCTGAAACATTATAGTGTACTGTTTCCATTTTGTTACCTCCTTAAATAATAAATAATATCAATTTCAGTTATATAAGATGAACATTTGCATAATTCTCATCTTATATAACTACTTCTAAATTATTATCCTTTATTCGTGTGATTTTTATCCATCGAAAATTATAGGAATTTTAACTCGTTATAAATTGACCTCCATTTACATGAATTGTTTCTCCTGTTATAAATGAAGCTCCACTTCCAGCTAAAAAAACATAACTTTCTGCAACTTCTACTGGCTGACCTGCCCTTTTATATAAAGTGTTACCGCCAAAACTAGCCACCTTTTCGCCTTGAAAACTAGCTGGAATTAGCGGCGTCCAAATTGGTCCAGGTGCCACCGCATTTACTCTTATGCCCTGTGGTGCTAAGCTTTTAGCAAGAGCTCTAGTAAGCGTAGTTAATGCTCCTTTCGTACAGGAGTAATCTATTAATGTTTCATTTCCTTCATATGCCGTAATAGATGTTGTATAAATAATAGAATCTCCCCTCTTCATATGTCCTAATACTTCTTTAGTTAAGTAAAACGCTCCAAAGAAATTTGTATCGAAGGTTTTAATTAATTGTTCTTTAGTTATCTCCGTAATTGTCTTACACTCATGTTGTTCTGCTGCATTGGAAACAAATATATTTATCACCCCATATTTTTGAATGATAGTTTCCACTGATTTCTCACAAAAATTTTCATCACCTATATCTCCAGAAATTAGCAAACATTCTCCACCATTTTTTTCAATCAAATCTCTAGTAAAGTTTGCATCCTCATGCTCATTAAGATAAATAATACATACTTTTGCTCCCTCTTTAGCATATAAAATAGATACTGCCCTACCAATCCCACTATCTCCACCAGTTATCACCGCTATTTTCCCTTTTAATCTTTCTGAAGCCTTGTGATATTCTTCTATCTCGAAAATAGGCTTAGGTTCCATTTCACTTTCTATACCTGGTTGTATGTTTTGATGTTGAGCTTTAAACCCTGTTGGAAAATTATAGTTCATACTAACACCCCTATATCAAATTTATGAATATAATTTACCCAATAGTTTATTATTATTATTCATCTAAATATATTTTGATTTCTAAAATAGTTATATATTTTAGGCAACTGCTGAAATTTAATTTTAATATTCGCTAAACTAAATATGCAATTAAGGCATCTGATATAAAAATTTCTGTTAACAGAAAAAAGACGTTAATTAAATAACGTCTCTTACAAAATTCATATTATTCTGTTTAATCATTCACTTTAATCTTTTTATCATACTACCCATTTACGATTTCCAGTAAAAGATACATTTAACCATTTATCATATTCAATATGCTTTGTTCTCTTATCTATTTTCTCTCTTACGGCATCCATTTCTTTTAGGTTTTCCATTTTAGTCTTATCATTAAACACAAAATCAATTTCAATTCTTAAAGAAGTTCCTGTCTTACTTACCCTTGTTATTGAATCTTCAAAATTATATTCTCTCTCTATACTTTTAACAATTTTATTTATATCATCGTTAATTTCGTCATTAGCTTTAACAAGTATTATTTCCTTAAATGATTTAATTAGCGTAGTTATAGGAACTTTCAAAAATATAAGTGAAGTTATTATAACCATTACCGGATCCACATATTTGCTTAAATAACTTATGCTAGTATTCTCTATAGCTAATACAATTATAAATCCTATAAAAACTCCAACACTTATCAATGTATCCATTAACCATTGGCTGCTTTCTGCTTTAAGTATATCTGAGTTAAGCTTTTTACCAGTTTTTTTCATATACAGATAAACTCCTGTGCATCCTATAATTGATATTACAGTATATACTATTGCAAAACCTGTATCTACAGGATTTCCTCCAACAAGTATAGTTTGAAATGAGTTTGATAAGGATATTAAACACATTACTATAAGTGCTATTGATTTAAACGCCACTACTATTGGACCTAATGTTTCTTTTCCAAATGGAAAATTTATTTTATCTTTTTTCTCCATGAAACCACATATATATATTGACATCATAGATAGGAATAAACTTATCAATGAATATATCCCATCAAATCTTATCATTTCAGAATCTATAAATAGTCCCCAGCCTATCCCTATAAGAGCAAAAAACAATCCGCCTAATGCTGATAACTTTAATAATTTACTTTCTGTTTTCATTTTACACCTCTACTAAATCTTATTACTATATTATAATAATACAACAATTTAGCTAATTTCCTAACTGACTTTATTGCTGTATATTACTAACAACTATGTTGTTTTGCATTTATAGAATTTATGCAAATAACATAATAGTACCTAAATTTAGTGTTATTAATGCAAAACAGGGTAAAAAACTAAAATATATTAATTTTTTTACCCTATTTATCTTATATATTTTTCAACACTTATTAAAATATGGATTTAATGTGATAATATATATTCTCAGTATAATTTACTTATAATTATACTGATTTTTTATTTTCTTAATGTAGTTTTAATGTAAATAGTTAAATCTACGCCTATAAATCACCAATAAATTCTAGAACCATATCTTTATTTGTAGCCCAAGATGTTACAAGACGAATAGCAGAGTTATCTGAATTAATCTTTTCCCAAACATAAAATAAATACTTCTCTTCTAGTTTTTTAATCAAATCATTTGGTAATATAGGAAATATTTGATTAGTTGGTGAGTCAATCATAAATTTATATCCTGCCTTAGTAATACCTTCCTTAAGTATATCTGCCATATCATTTGCATGATGTGCTAGTTCAAAGTATAAATCATCTTTAAAAAGCTCCATAAACTGCACCCCTAAGATTCTACCCTTTGCAAATAATCCACCCTTTTGCTTAATATGGTATCTAAATTCTCCTTTAAGAGAATCTCTGCAAATTACTAATGCCTCTCCCATTAAAGCTCCGCCTTTAGTTCCTCCAATATAGAATGCATCCACAAGTTCAGCTAATTCATGAATCTTTATATCATTTTCCTTAGAGCATAGTGCAGACCCGAGTCTTGCGCCATCTACATACAAAAATAAATTGTTCTTTCTACAAACCTTATTTATTTCTTCAAGTTCTCTTTTCTTATATATGGTTCCTATCTCTGTAGGATTAGATATATAAACTAGTTTAGGCTTTACCATATGCTCATCTGTATGTCCATCTACCACGGTTTTAATATGCTCTGCAGTTAATTTACCATCCTTTACTTCAACTGAAATAACTTTATGTCCTGTAGCTTCAATTGCTCCAGTCTCATGAACTAAAACATGTCCACTACAAGGCGCAATAACTGCTTCATGTGGTCTCAAAAAAGCTGAGATTGAAGTAAGATTAGTTTGAGTTCCACCTACGAACAAATGAACATCTACATCTTCTCGTTTTATCTTTTCTTTTATAAATTTAATTGCATTTTCTGTATAACAATCATCACCATATCCATCTGTCTGCTCCAAATTTGATTCTATAAGAGCATTTAATATTCTTGGATGTGCTCCCTCGCTATAGTCATTTTTAAAACTGTACATGTTAAACCCTCCATCTTAAGTTTTATTTTTACCTAATATAAGAACAAGTTAATATTTGTTTTTTCACAATCAATTATAACATCAATTCCAATTCTTTTTAAATATGCTAATCAAAATTTTCAGTAATTATACTCCAATATATAATAACTGATTTCTTTACCTTAGATACCTTTCCATATATAATTCAAAAGGAATAATTATATATGCTTTAATTGTGCAATCAAAATTGCTATGATATACTAAAATCAATATAAAATGGACACAATAAATCTTTCTTGCCCTGTTGTGATTTATAAAATTTACTGTGTTTACTTATAATATTATATGACTTTATAAATGTTAAGGAATGATTAAAATGGACAAAAAAAGTAAAATTACAAGCCCAAGATACCAGCAGATTGCTGCTGATATAGCATCAAAAATTGCAACGGGTCATTATAAATTAGGTGAAAAAATCTACGCTAGATCAATGTTAGCAAGCCAATATGGAGTATCATCTGAAACATCTCGACGTGCAATTTGCATTTTATCTGATCTTGATATTGTAGATACAACTAAGGGTAGCGGCGTTGTTATTAAATCTTGTGAAAATGCAATAAAATTCATTAAACAATATAATGACGTGCAAACAGTTAATGACCTGAAATTGCAACTTCTAAACAGTATTGAACGACAAACTAAGGAAAACTTATATTTCAAAGAAAGACTAGTTGAACTTATTGATAAAACCGATAGATTAAAATATACAAATCCCTTTGTCCCCTTTGAAATATCCATAAATAATACATGCCTCTACATAGGAAGAAGTCTTTCTGAGATACATTTTTGGCAAAATACTACGGCAACTGTGGTTGCAATCAAGCGCGAAGAAGGTCTAATTATGTCGCCAGGTCCTCACGCAATTTTATTAGATGATGATGTTCTATATTTTGTTGGATATGAACTTTGCTATGACAGAGTTTTAAACTTTTTATATCCATAAATGTCCACTAATTTAAAATCAATAAACACGGTAAGCAAGTATATCTACTGGATATTTGTTTACCGTGTTTTTGCTTTTATTTTTATAATATTATTTGAAAAATAAGCTAATTATCCACACTCATTCTTAATAAATCAGTCATAAATTTTTGACATAAGTAACAACCTTGTGTTACGATTAGATTGTTACTTTAGTTAAAAGGAGGTTTTTTTTTGATACAATTTAAAAATATAACAAAATCATTCAAATCACGTACTATTTTAAATAATATTTCTTTCACAATTGAAAAAGGTGATTTAGTGGCTATTATCGGTGCTAGTGGATGTGGAAAAACAACGACACTAAAAATGATTAACCAACTAATTAAACCTACATCAGGTGAAATCTTAATAAATGGGAAAAATATTATAGATACAGATGTAATACAGTTAAGACGTGGAATGGGCTATGTTATTCAACAAACAGGTTTGTTCCCTCATATGACAATTCGAGAAAACATTGAAATTATTCCAAGGATTGAAAAAAATAATGTAATAGATATTGAGAATAAGACAAATGAGTTAATGGATATGGTTGGTATGAATCCTGAAGAATACTTAGATAGATACCCCACAGAACTAAGTGGAGGTCAACAACAAAGAATAGGTGTTGCTAGAGCCTTTGCAACCAATCCCGAAATTATTTTAATGGATGAACCATTTAGTGCCCTTGATCCAATTACAAGGATTCAACTTCAAGATGAACTTGTAAATTTACATTCGCAATTCAAGAAAACTATTGTTTTTGTAACTCATGACATGGATGAAGCAATAAAAATTGCTGATAAAATATGTATCATGAATGAAGGTGAAATTCTCCAATATGACACACCTGAAAATATTCTTAAAAATCCTTGCAACGATTTTGTAAGTGAATTTGTAGGTAAAAATAGAATTTGGACCTCACCTGAATTTATAAAAGCAAAAGATATCATGATTGAAGATCCTATTAAATGTTCACCAAGCTTATCGCTTCTTAAATGTTTAGAAAAAATGCGTTCTTCTAAAGTTGATAGTTTAATGGTTACTGATAAGTCTAATCATCTTTTAGGAATTGTTAAAGCAAAACAAATACAAGTAAAATCAGATAGAAGTATTCCTGTAGAAGAAATTATGAATACTGAATTTTTACATGCATTCCCTGATGATACAATTGTTGATGTCCTTGCTATTGTAGATAACAACGAAGTATCTAATATTCCAATTATAGATCAAGACCGTATCTTACGTGGGCTTATAACTAAAAGTAGCTTAGTTACAACACTAAGTCAACAATTCTTAGATACAGAGGAGGAGATTATATAATATGGATTTTTTAAATTATTTAATACAAAATCAAGATCAAATTTTCACTCTATTATTTGAGCATATAAAGCTTACAACCTTATCTGTAGGTTTATCTATTTTAATAGGTGTTCCTCTTGGAATACTAATTAGTTATATTAAAAAACTTCATAAACCAGTACTTGGGATAGCCAATATTGTACAAGCAATTCCAAGTATGGCACTGTTAGGATTTGCAATTCCATTTTTAGGAATAGGAACTAAGCCAGCTATTGTCATGGTAGTGCTTTACTCATTGTTGCCTATTATAAAAAATACTTACACTGGGATTCAAAATATTAATCCACAAATGCTAGAAGCAGCAAGAGGTATTGGGTTAACTAAATCTCAGATATTAACCAAAATTCAAATCCCACTTGCATTACCTGTTATTATGGCAGGTGTAAGAATATCTGCTGTTACAGCTGTAGGCCTTATGACTATGGCTGCATTTATTGGTGGCGGTGGACTAGGATTCCTTGTATTCTCTGGAATTAGAACAGTAAGTAATTATCAAATTTTAGCAGGGGCCATCCCAGCTTGTTTACTTGCACTATTTGTAGATTTTCTTGTTGGAACAGTGGAAAATTTAGTAACTCCAATTAGTTTACAATCAAACAATAAAGATTTAAAGTCAAAAAAAGTTCAGAGAAAAACACAAAAAATCACTCTTGGCATTACCGCAATTGGACTTGTTATTATATTTGCTATAACAGGAATTGGTAATACTAATACAAATAAAGATACCATTGTTATCGGTAGTAAAGATTTTACTGAACAAGAAATTTTATGTCATTTACTGTCTGAAGCAATTGAATCTAATACAGATATCTCTGTTGAGCGTAAACCTGCTCTTGGAGGAACCCAAATTTGTTTATCCGCTTTAAAATCTGATGAAATAGATATGTATGTTGAGTATAGCGGTACAGCCTATGGCGATATTTTAAAACACCCTGCTATATCTGATATTGAAGAAGTATACAATACTGTTAAGAGTGACTTTAAGGAACAATTCAATATAGATGTATTATCTCAATTTGGATTCAATAACACTTATGCGTTGGCTGTAACAAAAGATATAGCTTCACAATACAATTTGAAAACCATAAGTGATCTTTCAAAGGTAGCTAATGAGTTTACTATCTCTCCATCCTTAGAATTTATAAATAGAGCCGATGGTCTCGTAGGTCTTACAGACGTTTACAATTTTAATTTCAAAAATACAATTGCAATTGATGGTAGCCATAAGTACACAGCTCTAGTTAACAACGAAAGTCAAGTAGTAGATGCCTTTGCCACAGATGCACTTATTGAAAAATTTGATTTAGTTATTTTAGAGGATGATAAACACTTCTTCCCACCATACTATGCTATACCAGTTATTAATAGTGATACTATGGAAAAATATCCTGAAATCTTACCTATTCTAGATAATCTAGGATCAATTTTAAATGATAAAATAATGAGTGAATTAAATTATAAAGTTGATGAATTAAGAGAAAGTCCACAAGATGTGGCAAAAGAATTTTTAACCCAAAATGGTATAATTAAATAATAGCAAGGGGCATAGAAAGAATTTCTTTCTATGCCCCTTGCTATTACAATTCTAAATTTAATTCTATAGTTTGAAATACTAATAAACTATTCTTATTTCTGCTGATATTCTGCCATATATTCGCCATGAGCATCAATTAATTCATCACACATTGCTACAATATCATCAATAGAAAGTTCAGCAGCAGTATGTGGGTCTAGCATAGCAGCCTGATATATATGCTCTCTTTTCTTAGTAATCGCAGCTTGAATGGTTAGTAGCTGTGTATTGATATTAGTCATGTTCATTGCCGCTAGTTGAGGTGGTAACTTACCAACATGGCATGGAGTAACTCCCATTGAATCTACTAAGCACGGTACTTCAACACATGCATCTGCTGGTAGATTATCAATCAACCCTGTATTCATTACATTTCCACCAATTTTACAAGGAACATTAGTAACTATTGCTTCCATGATATATGATGCATATTCTGTAGAACGTTTATGAGTTATTTTACCATCCCTAAGAATGCTGTTTTTCTCATCTTCCCATCCTTTGATTTGCTCTATGCAACGCCTTGGATATTCATCTAGTGGAATGTTGAATTTATCTATAAGCTCTGGATATTTACTTTTGATAAATAGTGGATTGTATTCCGCATTATGTTCACTAGATTCAGTGCAGTAATATCCTAAGTGTTTTATATATTCATAACGAACCATATCGTCATGTTTTTCATTTGCATTTTTTTCAGCTGCTTTTTTTCTAATTTCTGGATATAAGTCGTTACCATCTTTATCGTAGATTTCAAGCAACCATCCCATATGGTTAATACCGGCAATTAGTTCTTTCCTACCTTCAAGCTTATCTTCCATATCCAATCCTTTTAGCAGATACTTGGAACATACTTGTACACTATGACATAACCCAACAGTTTTAATTTTAGTATATCTTTGCATATATCCAGTAAGCATTGCCATAGGATTTGTGTAATTTAAAAACCAAGCATCTGGACATACTTCTTCCATATCTCTTGCAAAATCTCGCATAACCGGAATTGTTCTAAGCCCTCTCATAATGCCGCCTATTCCCAACGTATCCGCGATAGTTTGACGAAGACCATATTTTTTAGGAATCTCAAAATCAATAATTGTACATGGATCATAAAGACCTACTTGGATAGCATTAACAACAAATTTTGCACCTCTCAATGCTTCTTTACGATTTTCAACACCTAAATATGTTTTAATAATAGATCGATTTTCATTAACATTATTGTTAATTGCCTTCAATATAATCTCTGATTCTTCTAAACGTTTTGCATCAATATCATATAATGCAATTTCGCAGTTACATAGAGATGGTGTACACATACAATCTCCCAATACATTTCTTGCAAATATTGTGCTTCCAGCACCCATAAACGTAATTTTAAGCATAATAACTCCCCTTTTTAATTGATTTAGTTGAACATTCCCCATTTCATCTTATATTTTTATTATAATTGTTTTTTCTATAAATACTATTTCACCTTGTTTCAAATCATTGTCATTATGTTGAATACTTGTCCATTTATGGTACAATTTAAATATATTTATTTTCTTATGAAAGGACTTGTTTTTATGATAAATACCATTGAATATTTAGTTGATAGCCCATTGTATGTAAGTAGTTCTCTAACATTATATCAATGTGGATGGGAAAACTGCTGCCCTAGTCACGATTTTGGACCAGCAATCCGTCCCCACTACCTATTTCACTATATACTCAGTGGAAAAGGTAAATTTTATGCCCATGGACAGTGGCATGACCTTACAGAGAAACAAGGCTTCTTAATTTGTCCTGGAGATTCAACCTACTACATTGCCGATGAAAAAGACCCATGGGATTACTGCTGGTTTGGATTCGATGGGTATGAAACTAAAAACATATTAACTCATTGTAATATTTCTAAGGAAAATCCTATTTTTACTGATAATAGTCAGGGTATGCTGAAACAGGAACTGCTGAAACTAATTGAAGTTTTTGAAAGCCATCATTTCAATGAATATGAAGCTATGGGACAACTATACCTGGTATTTTCTAAAATGCAACAATCTAAGAAAGAGTATCTTAAGACTTATGATAAAGGCTATTCAGACAAAGCCGTAGACTTCATACAGCATAACTATAGCTATGATATAAAAATAGCTGATATTGCAAAGCATATAGGTATAGATCGTACATATCTTTATAAAATCTTTATGCAACTTCACAATATCTCTCCCCAACAATATCTAATTCAATTTCGACTTCATGTTGCCTGTAAACTCTTAGAAAGTTCTAATATTAATATTACGGAAATAGCCTATTCTTCTGGCTTTAAAGATACACCTGCATTTTATAAACACTTTAAACGTCATTATGGCATTACACCATCTAAATACAAATCTAGTTTTATATCAAGTGATTCTTACATTCAGATATAGTTTTCTTAAGGGGTATCCTCACTCAAGCTGAATTTTAGAAAAACTTATCTATGATCATACCCACCGTTATCCCAGACTTAGACATCTGAAAATAAGTAATAAGTCAAAGATGCAAATGATATTTTGAGTTAGGTACGGAAGCATGTTCCTCAAATAACATCCACACCCAATGATCCTACTTACGACGTATAGCTGAAAATAGCCGTGGATACTGACTTGTTTAGAATATACCATAATAAAATTCAGGTATTACAAGGACTAGACATAAGCCAAATTTCTTATAAACCTTTTAAATTAAAATGGACTGCCTCATTTTGAGACAGTCCATTTTAAAGTTTTAATATTTTTACATTTTTACATTTTTTTATATTTTCTAAATTTTGAATTTTCTATTCTACCATTTTCAGATTTTAAAGTTTATCCTCTATTCTTAAATAGTATAAAGCCCTATTAATTTTGTTATAAAATATAGTCTAACCTATAATAAACTCAATAAATTCTAATTACATATAGATATTAAATCTGTAATCCAATAATTCTAGCTTCTTTAAGACCTTTAGCACTTTTAATATCACCCTTGTCACTAACTCCACCAACTAAAAGTCTGCCTTTATCTTCCCATTTCATGAATTTTATCATATTAGCTTCATAGTATGAAGTTATTTGCTTAAATGTATCCTCATCATTATCTGCAGCTGTCACAAGTAAGACACATGACTTCTTAATTTTCTTCCCTTCCAATGAACTCCCCATAGCATAAAATCTATCAATGACAGCTTTCATTTGGGAAGTGAAATTCCAATAATATAAAGGTGATGCAAAGACAATTATATTTGCTTTTTTATAAGCGTCATAAACCTTATTCATATCATCCTTTTGAATGCACTGTCCATCCTTATTACACTTATCACAGCCAAGACACCCATTTATCTTGTTCTGCCCAAGATGAATCTTTGTAACTGTATTTCCACCCTCAATTGCCCCTTCAATAAATTCATCTGCTAATATATCCGTGTTGCCTTTAATCCTAGGACTCCCAACCAACACTAGAATATTATTTCCCATATTATATTCCCCCTTATATAATTTTTGTAAATTAATATTATTATACAACTCAAACCCATTAATCACTAATATTTTTTTGAAATTTTGTCCAATATTTTCATTTAATTGATTTCACTTAGTCTACAGTTTAAATCTCTAATTAATTAAACAGCAATTTATAGTGTTTCTTTATATAACTATATAAAGTATAATAAAAATATAATTTAATTTGTGAACTTATATGTCATATAAATAAATAAATTTAATTATTAAGTAGAATTATAGGAGGTATCTTTATGTATGCAGTAGAATTTTTTTTCAATGAAGAAGTTGATTTATATATAAGAAGTATTTGGAAAGCTTTAAGTGATGCAAATATTGATTCAAGTTTAAATAATATTGAAGAAATTAGCCCTCATATAACCTTAGCAGTGTACCAAAATATTAATGAGGAAGCTTTTATTGAGAAGTTTAAAGCTTTCAAATCTAATTTTAAGCCTATTAACACTAGCTTTGATATACTTGGAACCTTTCCTACCACTGGTATTTGCCTTATAAAACCAACAGTTACAGAAGAATTACTAAAATTTCATGGCAAATATCATGAACAGTTTAAATCTTTTAATGAAACTGCAAGTCCATACTATTTACCAAACCGTTGGTCTCCCCATTGTACCTTAGCAATAAACTTAAGTAATGATAATCTTAAAAAAGTATTTAGTTTTGCACTAGATAAATTCAAACCTCTAAATGTTACATTAAATGATGTAGGACTTATTAAAATCTGCTCTAATAACGATAACTGTGAACGCAGTGTTAGATTAGATTAATAACTTTCATAAAATTTCTTACTAAGCGTTCATGATAAATTCCCTAGGTGGTTTATTAAACGTCTTTTTAAATACGCGAAGAAAACTAGAGTAATCATTAAAACCACATTGTAGTGCTGCCTTAGTAACTTGCTCTCCACCTTTTATAAGATCCCTTGCCATTATTAATCTTTTCTGAACCACATAGTTATGCAGTGTGTAGCCTGTTTCCTTCTTAAATTTATGCATAAGGTAATACTTGCTGATATAGAACTTTTCTGACAGAACCTCTATAGAAAGTTCATTACCTAGATTACTATTTATATAGTTTAAAACTTCTTCAATTCGTTTATCATATCTAAGTGAATCTTTATCTGTTATATACATATTGCCAAGGTGAACTCTATTTAAATACACCATTAACTGTACAAAATAGGAATTGCTTAAAAGCTTGTTCCCAAAATCTGTAGAAGCTAGTGATTCCTCTAATGATCCTATTATTAACTTTAACGCATTTTGAAACCTAGCTTCAAGTCTAACTAGATTGAAGCTTTTTTCATTAGCTAATTTAAAACAAGTTGAAAGGTCACACCCATCATAACTATGTTTACTTATGAAATCATAATTAGCCCAAATAACTATCCTCTCATAAACTTCTGAAGAATCAATAATAGGCCTATGAACATCATGATTATTTACCAGCAATATATCCCATGGCTTTAGGTAGTAAGCCTTTCCCTCAATTAAATATGTTACCTTTCCTGACAAAAATATTATAATTTTATTAAAGTCATGATAATGAAACTCAAACTCTTGATTTTTCTTATCCTTTATGTGAAATAGTTGAAAATCTTCATTAAGATATCCTAATTGACTACTAGATTTATCTTCATTTATATACTCAAGTTCACTATTTAGATTATCCAATTTCACACCCTCTCCTTTCTCCATCAAATCATGCTTACTTTCATAATTTAAATTCGCACTATTTAAATTATTTATCTTATTCTTAAGATTTAAATTCACCATATATATTTTAGTAATGATGTTATTATATCCATAACACCACAAAATCACTTTACATATTATGTATTTATAATAAAGCACTTTTAACAATATATCAAGCAATAAATACACTATTTATTGCAAATTATTTGCGTATAATGGATATATAAAGATTAATTGTAGCTAAGATTATAAATTTTCAGTGATTATTGGAGGAATAGATATGAAACTATATAAATTATTAAATCACATTAATTATATTTTGTTAAATGGATATGTAAATACAGAAGTTGAAAGCATCTCTTATGATTCTAGACTAGTAAAACCCAACTCTCTATTTATATGTATAAATGGAACTAATGTAGACGGTCATGATTTTATAGATGAGGCTATAGAAAGGGGTGCTACTGTCGTAGTTATTGAGAAGAACATTCCCCATAAATATAAGGATGTCGTAGTTGTAAAAGTGGAAGATACTAAAATAGCTATAGCAAGTATATCAAATTTATTTTATAAGGAAATCTCTAATAAAATTGAATTAGTTGGAATAACAGGTACCAATGGCAAAACTACAATTGCTCATTATATTAAGGATATGTTAGAGGCTTATGGAAAAAAAGTAGGTGTAATTGGTACCTTAGGTTATGAACTTAAAGACAAAAAAATAAAAATTAAAAAGACAACACCTACCACTCCAGAAGCATTGGAACTACAAGCTGCATTTAAAGAATTTATAGATAAAGGTGCTGACAGCATAGTTATGGAGGTTACTTCTTCTGCACTCGCCAAGCATCGAGTAGATTTTTGTGATTTCAACATTGGTGTATTTACAAACCTATCCCAAGATCACCTTGATGAACATGGAACCATGGAAATCTATAAACATGAAAAGATGAAGTTATTTCATAAATGTAAGCTGGGAATTATCAATATAGATGACGAAGTATCATCTGAAATAATAAACGATGCCCCCTGTAAAATTCTAACCTATGGAATCGATAAACAAGCTGATATAAAAGCTACACAACTTCTGTATAACCATGATTCTGTAACTTTTAGAATTAATTTTAAAAATATAAATAATAATGTTACAGTTAATATTCCTGGTAAATTCACAGTTTATAATGTTTTGGCAGCAATATCAACCTGCTATGGTTTGGGCCTAGACATGGAAGAAATTATAAAATTAATACCTAATATTAACCCCGTACCAGGCAGAATTGAAATGGTAAAAAACAAGTTGAATAAAAATGTCATAGTGGATTATGCTCATACTCCTGATTCATTAGAGAAATTATTAAAAATGTCTAGGGACATAACTGAAGGAACAGTAATCCTTATCTTTGGCTGTGGTGGTGATAGAGATCCATCTAAAAGAGCAATAATGGGAAAAATAGCAGGTTGTTTTGCAGATTATTGCATAATAACTTCTGATAATCCTAGAACTGAAAATCCTAGTCTAATCATTAATCATATTGAAGAAGGCATTAAACAGACAAAAACTCCATATGAAAAAATTCAAGGCAGAAAGTTTGCCATAGCAAGAGGCTTAGAACTATTGAGGGATACTGATCTATTAATTATAGCTGGAAAAGGTCATGAAAAGTATCAAATCATAGGTAAAAGAAAAATACATTTTGATGACATAGAAACTGTTATGGAAATCTTGAACTAAATTCAATTAATCTATATCATATAATCACTTAAGGAGGATTTAAAAATGAAATTTTTAAAAAACTATAAGTCATCATTAATATTATTATTTGCAACTATACTAGGTGGATGCATAGGTCTTATTATGGGTGAAAAAGCAAGTATACTCGCCCCCCTTGGCGATATATTCTTAAATTTAATATTTACCATATTAATACCCCTTGTATTCTTTAATATCTCTTCTGCCATTGCAAATCTTGGTAGTTCACAAAAACTTAGTAGAATCCTTACTGTATCTATAATAGTTTTTGCAATAACCGCTATAATTTCTGGAATAATAGGAGTTGTTAGTTTTAAACTATTTGACCCAACTAGTGGATTAAACTTATCTATATTTACTGACTTATCCACTGGCAGTGAAATACAAGCTGGGAAAGACATCAGCATATTAGGTAAGATAGTATCAAGTATTTCAGTTGGAAACTTTTCAGATTTATTATCAAGAAGTAATTTGCTTGCATTAATAATATTCTCTATTCTTATAGGCTTTGCTACAATGCTCTCTAAAGAAGATGGAAAGCCATTTTTATCATTTTTAAACAGCGGTGCAGCAGTAACTATGAAGGTTATTAATATAATTATGTTCTATGCACCTATTGGAATTGCTGCATACTTTGCCAATGTAGTTGGACAGTTAGGTGGCCAAATATTAAATGGATATGCCAAAGTCTTTATACTATACCTAGGGGTTTCAATAATATACTTCACTTTGTTTTTCACCCTATATGCCTATATATCTGGGAAATCAAAAGGTGTTAAGCTATTTTGGAATAATGCTACTACACCATCAATAACCGCTATATCAACCTGTTCAAGCGCTGCTTGTATCCCAGTTAATATCGCTGCAGCTAAAAGAATGGGTGTTTCTGATACACTAGCTAAAATAATTATGCCTTTAGGAGTTAACATCCATAAAGATGGTTCTGTTATCGGTGGAATATTTAAGATAATGTTTCTATTTTCACTCTTTGGCAAAGACATGGACAGCATCGGGTCTCTTCTCGTTATATTAGGTAGTGGATTGTTAATTGGAGCTGTGGTGGGTGCTGTACCAGGTGGAGGGGCCATAGGTGAAATGCTAATCTTAAGTCTATTTGGATTCCCACCCGAAGCTTTAGCTATAATGCTAGTAATTGCGACCATAATAGACGCACCCGCTACTCTACTAAATTCAGTTGGAAACACTGTTTGTACAATGGTAATATCTAAGTTTACAGAAAAAAGTGCCTAGATTAATTCTAGGCACTTTTACTCGTTATACCATAGCTATTCTAGTTCATTTAACCTGTAGGTAATATTTTAAAGCATCGTTGGTAATGACTTCATATTACCTGCGCTAAACCAATTTGTAACCTCAATTTGCTAAAGCCTTAATACTTCAAAAATCTAAAATAATACATAACGCTAATAATACAAACCACCCTCACTTTAATTCCTTACATTACTGGTACTTTCATTCTGCTCATATTGTAATAGAATATATTATAGATATAATTTATCTAACCTCACTAAAAAAATATGGTTTCCAGCGGGTTAGACATTCGATAAATCAAGTATTGTGTGATGATACACACCAAGTATTTAAAGGAGAGATAAAGATGAAAGTTGGAGTATTAATGGGTGGAACATCTTCTGAAAGAGATGTATCACTTCAATCTGGTGCAGAAATAATCAAAAACTTAGACAAAAATAAATATAATGTTATACCATTAATTATAGATTCAAAAAAGGAAATTATAGATAAAACTGTAGGTTTAGATTTTGCTTTCTTAGCTTTACATGGCGAATTTGGAGAAGATGGTTCAATTCAAAGTATATTAGAAAGCCTTGAAATACCCTATTCAGGAAGTAATCCATTAACTAGTGCCCTATGCATGAATAAGAAGCAAACTAAAAGAATTTTAAAAGCTGAAAACATTAATATCGCTAGTGGTGTCAGTATATATATAAATGACTCAATAGATTTAAATAACATTGAGAAAATAAAATACCCCATGATAGTTAAACCTAATAATGGCGGATCAAGTATCGGTATATCTTTAGTTTATACTAGAGCTGAGTTAAATGCTGCTATTAAAGAAGCTTATAAATATAGTGATGAAGTACTCATTGAAGAATACTTAAATGGATATGAATATACTGTTCCTATTTTAAATGGAGAGGCATTACCTATTCTTTCAATTTCTCATCAGGGAAAATTCTTTGATTATAAATGTAAGTATTCAGATATTAATACTGAAGAAAAGGTTGCAACACTCCCTAAAGAACTCCATAGAGAAATAAGACAAATAGGTGAAGAGTGCTATCGGATCTTTGATTGTAAAGCTTATGTAAGAGTTGATATAATAGTATACAACGGAAAACCTTATGTACTTGAGTTAAATACCTTACCAGGAATGACTAAAAACTCCCTATTTCCTAAAAGTGCACAGGCTGCAAACATTAGTTATTCAGAATTACTTGATAAAATTATTGAGTACTCATTAAAATAATGACAAATAGTAATTACTAATGATAATATTAAGCTTATAGCACATACGCAAATGGGTGGTGATTAACATTGATATTTTCTAATCTTATTATAAACAATGAAGAACCAATTTATATACAAATAGAGCGACATATTACTCTAGGAATAAAAAGAGGCGAATTAAAAAAGAACAGTAAACTTCCTTCTACAAGAGAATCTAGCAAACTTCTAGGCATAAGTAGAAATTCTGTTATTTCTGCCTATGAGGATTTAGAAAGTAAAGGAATAATAATTACAAAGCCAGGTATTGGCACATTTATTTTAATGGAGTACGAAACCCAGTGTCAAGAATACAATGTTGACTTTCTGTCAAAAGTTAATGATTATGGCTCTACACTTCATAATCTGGATATTATAAAAAGTGAACCTGCCTATAAAGAAGGAATGATATCATTCAAGTCTATTTCACCTGAAAACGGCCTCTTCAATCTTGATGATTTTAAAAGATCACTTTTAGATGCATGGGCATATGAAGGTTCCAATCTTCTAAACTATGGATACGCTAAAGGATATCAGCCACTAATCGATTACTTCTTTCAGTATATGGAAGAAAAAAACGTAAATACTGTAGGTAAAGATATTTTAATAACTAATGGTTTCACTGAAGCCTTTGATATAATTATCAGCTGTTTAACAACTCCCGGAGATGTTATTCTATGCGAGAAGCCAACCCATAACACTGCATTAAAGATTATGAAATCTCATGGTCTTAGTATTATACAGATTAACATGGATAAAGAAGGTCTAAACCTAACTGAACTTAATAATGCATTAGAACGCTACAATCCTAAGTTTGGCTATTTAATTCCATCCTACAATAATCCCACAGGTATAGTAACTAAAACACAGAGAAGAAGAGAAATATATAGTCTCTTCAAAAAATACTCTGTACCTATAATTGAAGATGGCTTTAATGAAGAATTACTCTACTCTAGCTCACCTATCGATCCCATAGCTTCACTTTGCGGTAAAGGCAATGGGGTTATATACGTAGGAAGTCTTTCAAAGATATTATTCCCTGGTCTTCGAATTGGTTGGATTCTTGGTGACGAAAAACTAATAGATGTTTTAGAAAGTGCAAAAAGAGGAAGAACTATTCACTCTTCATTCTTAGACCAAAGTGCATTCTACTACTATTTAAAAAGTGGTGCCTTTAACCGATATTTAAAGAATGTAAGAAAATACTATAGAGATAAATACAACCTAGTTATGGATATGGTTGAGAAATATATTACCTATGAATCTGTAACCGGCGAAGGTGGGCTTCATATATTTATAAAACTCAAGAATAACCTAAATGCAAGAAAACTTTTAGACCTATGCTATGAAGATAATGTACTATTCATGGCTGGTGATATTTTCTATGAAAACAATAAACAAATAG
The DNA here is from genome assembly GCF_036660475.1 of Clostridium sp. Classification (GTDB taxonomy): domain Bacteria; phylum Bacillota; class Clostridia; order Clostridiales; family Clostridiaceae; genus Clostridium_J. Next base: position 175,240 of record NZ_JAVXAO010000003.1, read on the forward strand.
ATACTTTTAGAATTGGCTTTGGGAGAGTAAGTGATGAGGATATAGAAAAAGGTATTAAAATAATCGGTAAGAATATAAAATTGCTCAGCGAAGTATAAACTTAATTAAACTAATGAAAGAAATTATGAGGTATAAAATTGGAAAAGATAATGAGACCTGTATGGGCTGAAATAGATTTGGATGCAATAGCATACAATACACAAAGTATAAAAAATTTAATTAAAGACAAAGAATTAATAGCAATTGTAAAAGCTGATTGCTATGGTCATGGTGCTATAGACGTAGTCCCAACCCTTCTTGAAAATGGCGCTTCAATCCTTGGTGTAGCAATGATCAGTGAAGCACTTGAACTTAGAAGAAATAATATTAATGCACCTATACTAGTACTTGGGTATACACCTATAGAGCTAGGTGAGAATTTAATAAATAATAATATAGAACAAACAGTTTATGATTTAGAATATGCAAAACAATTATCTGAACTAGCCTTAACGCTGAATAAAAAGGTGAAAATTCATATTGCTATAGATACTGGTATGGGCAGAATAGGATTTCTTCCTAATAAAAATACTATAAAAGAAGTATGTGAAATATGTTCCTTAGAAGGTTTAGAACCCATTGGAATCTTCTCTCACTTTGCTACTTCAGATGAAGAAGATAAATCCTATTCTAATGAGCAACTTCTAAAATTCACAACTCTTATTAAGGATTTAAAATCTCTTGGAATAGATATTTCTTTAAAGCACTTTTCAAATAGTGGAGCAATTATTGATATGCCTGAAACTTACTTAAATGCAGTAAGACCTGGAATTCTACTGTATGGATATTATCCTTCTAATGAAGTTAATAAGGGTAATATCTCACTTAAACCAGCTCTAACATTAAAGGGGAAAATAGCCCATGTAAAGGAATTAGATGAAGATATGTACATTAGCTATGGTAAAACCTTTAAAACCGAAAAGAAAACCACTATAGCAACTCTCCCAATTGGTTATGGGGATGGCTATTCTAGGCTACTTGGCAATGGCGCTAAAGTAATTATAAATGGAAAGTTTGCTAATGTAGTCGGTAGAATTTGCATGGATCAATGCATGATTGATGTTACAGATGTAGGTGTTGTTAAGACCGGGGATGAAGTAATAATTTTAGGTGAAGTAGGAAATTTAAGATTAAATGCAGATGATTTAGCAGAAACCTTAGGTACAATTAACTATGAGATACTTTGTATGCTTAAGCATAGAATTCCTAGGGTATATATTAAAAATGGAGCTATAATCAATGTTAGAAATTATATTTAATAAAGTACATTAAATAAGATAGGCCCCTAATGGACCTATCTTATTATTTTAACATGTTAGCATTTTAAATAATTAACCCCATAATTCATAACATTCATTACAGAGTTTTCTCTCATTCACAGAAGTTCTATTAGCACACCTTATGCACTCTTGGTTACCAACTTCATAAAAATCCATTTCATCTTCTAAATTTTCATCTGATAACCCTTCTGGACCTACATATCCAAATACACTACCCATATTACATTCCTCCTTAGTTATAATTTACTTAGTTACAAATTATTACGTTTTAGTTTTAAAGCTTAATAATCTATAAATCTTTATCATTATAATTACCAAAGAATAGTTGTTTTATGCAATTGAAGTAAACGTCTTAAACTTTAATTTAGAAATTTATTAATCCAATTCTTATCAATTACTTCAAAGCTATTACTTCTTTTCATTGACACTTCAATACCATAACGTTTTTTAAGTGATTCATACAATCCCATATTAAATTCACAAGACAGTGCATTTCCTTCCATATCTAAACATACAAAAATATTTTCATCGTAATTTTCATCCTTATCAAAGTATATATTTGATAAGATAAATTCAGGTTTTTTTTCCTCTATATCAGAAACATAGAATACTTTGCTCATTTCTACAATAGTATCTTGAAGATTTTCATCAAATATCTTGATTTTTTCTCTAAGGTCATTAGCTGTTTTTACAACCCTTAATACATAATCTGCTCCAAATTTAGAAGTAAAGTTGTTAGATAACTCCTCTAACCTGCTCATTAATTTTTCTTCATTTTCATCATAATTTGGTAATAAATATATAAGTATTTTTTTATCCATATCATGATACATACAATCTGTTAATAGGTGAGTTATTTCTCCGCATTCAGGACAGCAGTGGTTAAATAACTTCTGTGAAAGTATATCTTCCTTTGCACCCTTATCTACTGCTACATTAACACTATCCCATATGCTTACTTCAAACTTAGCTGAACATTTAGGACAAGTTATTTTCCCACTCTTTTTAATTGACATTACGCATTCCCCCCAGTGTATATCAAACATATTCCCAAAATAACTATTGAATTTATGATCTATTTAGCGAATACTATACCATTAAAATCTCTTGTATTCCAGCAAATATGCCCTAAATCTTTTACTTAGCATTTTATTTCATATGTCTTGTTAAAGTAGTTTCCCAATTACACATAATATTCAACGCATCAACCTAAATATCCTTTTATTTTATTTTTTAAATATATCTTTTCTAATAAAATTACTTACCTCATTCCAAGCATCCTTACTTTCAGGAATCATGTCCCCTACCATCTGAAATACATGGAACATCCCTTCATAGACTGATAGTTTTACGTTTCCATTTTGTGCATTGGCCCTTTCTGCAACTGTCAGTGTATCACTTAATAACACCTCATGAGTCCCCACTTGCATTAACATAGGTGGAAACCCATTAAAATCTCCATATACCGGAGAGATATATGGATTATAAGGATCTTCATTTCCAATATATGTTGAATTGTACAACATATTATTTGTAGAACGTCCAAATAGTGGATCTATATCAAAATTGTCTGTGTAACTTGCACCACTATTAGTTAAATCCGTCCAAGGAGACATAAGAACTACTCCTGCTGGCAGTGACATAAAATTATCTCTTAAATATAGACATAATGCTAATGCTAATCCGCCTCCTGCTGAATCACCTACTACTATTAAATTTTCTAAATTATATTTCTGCTTTTCTACAAGCCATTTATATGCAACTATAGCATCATTTAGAGCCGCTGGATATGGATTTTCTGGAGCTACTCTATAATCTATGGTTAGTACATCTCCACCTTCCATGATTTCTGAGTAATTTATAGCAAACCTTCTATATACATTTTTCATTGGTCCAATATATCCGCCTCCATGAAGCTGTAAAACTATTTTTCCATTCGATGCACCTTCCGGCTTTAAATACTCCATTTCGAAATTTTCCATCTCTATCTTTTCATAGGAATATCCACTAGGGCATTTCCATGATGGCTCTATTGGATGTTTTCTAAATTTACCCGTCTGAATCGGTTCACCTAAAGAAGTCTCTATTACATTCCCAATAAATTCACGGACTAAATTCCCCCTAATACTAGTCTTTCTATTCTTCATATATTCTCTCCTAAGTATAGAACCTTCTAATCAGTTCATTTTTTACACTTCTATCCCCAAAAACTATGGTTCCAACTAGGATAATAATTGAAATTCCACTTGTTAGACTAGCTAAAAGCGGCTGACTAATTAATCCTACCCAAAATAAAATTAATGGAATAAAGCTAAATATAGTTATAGCAATCTGATACATAAAATAGCTCTGCCAGTTCATTGGATTTACAATCATAAGTAGTACAATAGCTAAATTTGCAAACATTATAATTCCAGGTATTGCATAATTTACTGACCAACCTCTATACCCAATCACATTATCAATAACAACTAATAAGATACCTGCACCTATTGTTTGCACTAAAATTTTAGAAGCCAAATTTGCATTATTCATTATAGAATATGTAACTGTAATTCCAAAATAAATAATACCAACTACTGCAATTATTGACCATACAACTCCTGTATAGGTAATATAATTTATAAATCCTAACCCTGCTGCAACGAGGATAAGAATAAATACAAATATTTTTTTTATGGTATTAAATTTATTTATATCGAAATATATCACTGGATACATACTGTCTACTTTATCCTCAACTTCATCCACCTCTAATAGTCCTATGCATAAAGGACAAGTATGAGTTTCATCTAATATATTCACATTGCATCTTTTACATTTTTTCATTTAATACACCATTACTTTCTATATCTACAGGAATACCTTCTTTTGCTAAAGCACGAAAGAAAGCTCTTTGTAAATATGTATCTGCTAAAACCGTTGTAAAATTGACTATTAACTTATCTTTATATGAACATACCCCACACTTCATTTTCTGCTTTTTAGAAACACCTATTAAAAAATGAAAATTCTCTATGTCCGCTTCAAACTCGGGAAGAACAGTAATCTTGCCTAAATTTGATAAGGTTGTGGTATTTGCTTTGCTAATTTTGCTATAAATAAATTGTAATGCAATATATTTGAATGCTAGTGGAACAAATCGTATCATTAATTTTTTCTCATTAGAAACATTGTATGAAATAGTCTCTTGTAGCTTTTCCTTGGTTATACTATCATCCATTTGCGTACTTACAAGGGAAATTATTTCATCAAAAGTATGTTCCTCTCCATCTGATAAAAATTCAATAGCAGTTACTGCAAAAAAGTTCATCGTAGTTGTAGATTCAAAGAATGACCTTAAATTTACAGGTAGATTAATTGAAATTGGATTAGGGTTTTCTTGCTTATTTAAGTACTCTTCATAAATACACCATATAAGTAGCGCTACTAGGTATTTTGTAATACTTACACCCTTCTCCTTGCAAACTTTTTTAAGTATAGGTATGTCAATATATCCATGAATAACACTAACTGCATCTAAATATACTACAGAGCCCTTTAACTGATATGCCTTTTTTGTACCATAGGTTTTTTTAGGCATTTTTTTATAATTCTTAAGATAGCTATCTTCCACATTAAGAATACAATCTCTACTTGGTCTTTTATATACTTCTTCCCCTGGATTTTCTAATTTTACTAGATTTAAATAATGATAGGTAAGCTCCTTTAAAAAATTAAGTGCTCCCATTCCATCTGTAATTGCATGGAAAACCTCTAAGTTAATTCTCTTTTTGTAGTAAGAAACACGAAATAAAAATTGCTGATTACTATTTGGATCTATATATTTACACGGATATGTGGCTTCATTCTCTATTATTGGAACCTTTTTATTTGTTTCAAAATAGTACCAGAAAAATCCTCTTCTTAACCTTACATTAAACCCATCAAACCAAGGTAGTATATCCTGTAATGCCTTTTGTAAAACCTCCGGTATAATCTCTTGTTTTAATGTAGCCGATACTCGGAAAACATTGCTGAGCTTCTCACTAGCTATAACTGGGAATATTTTTGCAGTATTGTCGAGTCCTCGCCACTTTGTATGTTGATTTTTTCTATTCATTTTATTCACTCTTTCTTTGCTCCGTCTTATTAGTCATCTTTTGAAAATAAATAGGTCAATATGTTCGACTATTTGACTTCTTATTTATTTTCAGATGCCTTATTAAAGAACACTTCCTTATTATAACAAAGTAACCTTACTTTTTCATTACTTTACTTTTTGAAAATGATTTTTAAATTTTGTTCTACTATAGAAATCTTAAAATATGGTTATGTTTCATTTCATTGTTGAAGTTATTCTCAACACCTTATTTAAAACCTAATAAAATAATTTCAGTAGAATTTTAAGTTAATAATTGCGCTGAAATTCGCACTTTCCCTAGGAGGCTCAAACCCTGTCACCTCTAAGCTTTGAACCCTCTAAGAACATAAAAACATAAAAACATAAAAACATTGTAATTCCCGTAATTTATTTTAACTTTTATATATTAAAATTTTTATGCTTTCCTATACGTTAAAAAAGCACACCCTTAAAAGCATGCTTAAATTTAATATAAACTAAACCTCTACAATTATTGGTATTATGGTAGGTCTTCTTTTAGTTTGTTCATACAAAAATTTCTCTAGAGATCTCTTCACATTTAATTTTAGTACATACCACTCTACAATCTTATTTTCAAGAGAATTAGTAATTTCTCTTCTTGCTATCTCCTTTGACTTATTAATCATTTCTTCAGCATCTTTATCCTTAGCATAGACAAACCCTCTTGTTATAATATCCGGTCCAGCTATTATACTATATGTTTCCTTATCAATTGCTATTACTACTGTAACCATACCATCCTGTGCTAGGTATCTTCTATCCCTAAGCACTATATTTCCGACATCACCAACTCCAATACCATCTACAAATACCCTACCTGTACGTACCTTTCCACTTACCTTTGCTTCTTCATCTGAAAGTTGTAAAACATCTCCAGTACCCATTATAAATATATTCTTTTCATTCATTCCTAGTCCAACTGCTAAATCCTTATGATGTTTTAAATGTCTAAACTCTCCATGGATCGGCATAAAATATTTTGGGTGTACTAAAGCATGTATTAGCTTTAATTCCTCTTGGCATGCATGACCAGACACATGAACATCTTCTAGTGCCTTATAAATAACATCAGCACCTCTTTTATAAAGTTCATTAATAACCTTACCTATAAGCTTGTCATTTCCTGGAATAGGTGAAGCAGATATAATTACTAAATCCTCTTGTTCCAACTTTATTTTTCTATGAGTTGAAAAAGCTATTCTTGCTAATGCCGCCATAGGTTCTCCCTGGCTCCCTGTGGTTATTATAGTTATCTCTTCATTCTTATAATTCACCATATCGTCTACACTTATAATTGTACCCTCTGGTATGTGTAGATATCCAAGCTCCATGGCCACCTTGGATATATTTTCCATACTTCTACCGCTAAAAACAACCTTTCTTTTATAATAGATTGATGCATTAGCTATTTGTTGCATCCTATGTATATTAGATGCAAATGTAGCAACTATCACTCTTCCCTTAGCTGTTGAAAATATCTTATTTAACGTTTGACCTATGGATTTTTCTGATACACTATGACCCTGTCTTTCCACATTTGTACTATCAGCCATTAATAGTAATATGCCCTCTCTACCTAATGTTGAAATCCTTTCTAAATCCATTGTAAGTCCATCAATAGGCGTATAATCAACCTTAAAATCTCCTGTATGTAATATAACTCCCACTGGAGTGTGGATTGCAATAGAACATGAATCAGCTATACTATGAGTGTTTCTTATAAATTCCACCTTAATATTTTCTAATTCAACTACTTCTCCAGCTTCCACCGTGTTTAGAGTACATTCTTTATATATAGAATGTTCCCTAAGTTTATTCTCTAATATCCCTAGTGTCAGTCTAGTGCCATAAACAGGTACATTTAATTGCTTTAAAATATATGGTAATGAACCAATATGATCTTCATGTCCATGTGTTAGAAAAAAACCTTTTACCTTTTCTTTATTTTCTATTAAATATGCTATATCAGGAATTATTAAATCCACTCCATACATCTCTTCATCTGGAAATGCAATTCCACAATCTATAACAATAATTTCTTCACCATATTCAAAAGCTGTAATATTTTTCCCAATTTCGCCTAATCCACCTAGCGCTATTACTTTAACACACATTTTTTCTTCCATAAAATCCCTTCCTTTTGAACTCAGATTTCTATTTAAGTATCTAAACATAAATAACAAATCAAAGATAATGACTTATTTATTTTTTGAAGATGTCTTAACTATCTATATTTACTTATTATGTGTTATAGATTAATTAAAATACATAATATATAAAGTATTCATAAACCAAACGCACTAAAGGAACCACTTTTATTAAAAGTGGTTCCCTTAAAATTACATACTATTTATTTTTAAATGTCTAATCACTTATTATTTGCTTTTGGGTCTACCTTGGCTACTTCTTTGACTTTTACCTTTTCCACTGCCACTGCCATAACCCCAACTTTTGTTACTCTTCTTAACTTCAGTACCATTTTGGTTTATCTTCTTAGGTAGTCCAGATTTTCCTTCTCCTTGAGTATTACCATTGCTACTTCTTCCCGAATTTCTACCTCTTCCGGTATTTGATTTAGTTTTTTCAGGAATAGTAAAGATTACAGCAGGATACGGATTTTCTTCCATAGTAGGTATTTTCTTTCCTATAAGCTTCTCTATATCTTTTAAATTAGTTCTCTCTTCAATATCACAGAATGAATATGCAGTTCCACTATATCCAGCTCTTCCAGTACGTCCAATTCTATGAACATAAGTCTCAGGTATATCTGGGAAGTCATAATTGATTACATATGATAACTCATCTACATCAATTCCCCTTGCAGCAATATCTGTAGCTACTAGTACTCTTATTTTTCCATCCTTAAAATTCTTAAGGGCTAGTTGTCTAGCATTTTGAGATTTATTACCATGGATAGCCTTAGCTTCAACCCCTGCATTTACAAGATTTCCTGTAATCTTATCAGCTCCATGCTTTGTTCTTGAGAATACCAATACAGATGTAATTGTATCATCTTTTAGAAGTTCAATAAGTAAATCCTTCTTATTCTTCTTGTCTACAAAATATACACCTTGAGTAATAGTTTCTGTAGTAGATGAAACTGGTGTAACCTCTATTTTTACAGGATTTCTAAGGATTGAGTTAACTAAATTTGAAATTTCTCTTGGCATTGTAGCAGAGAATAACATATTTTGTCTCTCACTTGGCATCCTTGCAATTATCTTTTTAACATCATTAATCATACCCATATCAAGCATACGATCTGCCTCATCAAGTACAAAATATTTAACATGACTTAAATCCACAAGTTTTTGGTTTATTAAATCAAGTAATCTTCCTGGAGTTGCAACTAATACATCAATTCCGTCATGTAAAGCCTTAGCCTGTGATCCTTGTGATACTCCACCGAAAATAACTGTATTTCTCATATTCATATAGCAAGAGTATGATGTGAAGCTTTCTCCAATTTGTATTGCAAGCTCTCTAGTTGGTGCTAAAACTAAGGCACTTATCTTTCTAGTTCCTTTTGTAGCCTTATTATTATCCTTGTCATTATATATATTTTGTAGTACTGGCACTGCAAAGGCAGCTGTTTTACCTGTCCCTGTTTGTGCACATCCTAGTAAATCTTTTCCCTCAAGTATTGATGGAATGGCTTTCTCTTGTATCGGTGTAGGAGTCTTATACCCTTCATCCTTCAAAGCCTTTTGTATTGGTTTAATTATATCTAAATTTTCAAATATCATATTTTCTCCTTTTTTGGTCATTATCCTTTAATGCCTAATGTTTATTTTATTGTAAATTATATAGGTTTTCTCACTAAATATCATGATTTTCACAAAAATGACTTTTAATGTAGAACTATCTATACAAATGATTTTTATTCTATTTCTTATATTATAAAAGTTCTATTTCATAATGATAATTGTTTAATCATTTCTTAATTATACATTATGAGAGTAACTACTATTAACTAAAGAAAAAGCTATTTTGAAATGATATAAAATCCTTTCAAAACAGCTCTTTAATGAAAATATTAATTATCTTCTGTTATTTTGTTGTTTCTTAGCTCTTCTGCAATCCATACATCTTGTAGGCTCGTTATCGAATCCTTTTTCTTTGTAGAATTCTTGCTCACCAGTTGTAAATATGAAATCTTGTCCGCAGTCTCTGCATGATATTGTTTTATCTGTCATGTTGTTTTCCTCCTTAAAATTAAAGATTATATTTGATTAATTACTCTCTAATTAGGAGAAGTTCTTTATCTATATTAAATCTTTATCTTTTTTTTATTTTGTATCAGACGTTCATCTGAACTACTTACTTAGTATAACACATCTATATATTAATGCAAGCATTTTTTTAATTTTTTTTAATTTTTTTTAATTTATTTTAATTTTTTTAATTTTTGTTAAATGTTAAATTTTAAACAAAGATTAAAAACCCAATGAATTTCAGTTCTAACCAATTTTTACTACAATATATATATAAGATAATCGCAAATATACATTCAACCAATTGTTCTATGTTCATCAATTAAATTAATGGAGGTTAGAATATGTTATTACAGGCAGGTCTAATTAAAATTGTCCTTGAAGTCTTAGGCGGGATACTTGGGTTATGGTTTTTGCTATGGCTTTTAGGCTTCAGAATCATTCCAAATGATAAAATTGCTATAGTTGAAAAATGGTGGTCTACAAAAGGATCTCTAAAAGAACAAATTATCGCACTACATGGAGAAGCTGGATATCAACCTAATGTTCTAAGAGGTGGTATTCATTTCAAGACACCTTTGATGTACAAGACTCATATTGTTCCATTAGTAACAGTACCTCAAGGTAAAATTGCTTATGTATTTGCTAGAGATGGTAAGTCCTTAGAACCAGCTCAAACCTTAGGTAGAATAATACCTGAAGCAAATAACTTTCAAAATGTTGGAGAATTTTTAAATAATGGTGGTCAAAAAGGTCCTCAAAGAGGAATTATAAGAGAGGGTACTTATGCATTTAACTTAGCTATATTTGTGATTATTACTGAAAATAGAATATACAGTCTTAAATCTGGAGATAAAGGCGAACAAGAATCTTTAGGTAGAATGGCAAAACTCATTACAGAACGTAATGGATTTGTTCCAGTTATTATAGAAGGTTCCGCTGACCAGGTTGGGATTGTGACAACTCATGACGGCCCTTCTTTACCTTCAGATAATATTATTTGTCCAACTGTAGGTGACAATCCATCTGATGTGAACTATCATAACAACTTCCAAGACATAGATGCATTTTTAAACGCTGGTGGATTTAGAGGAAGACAATATCAAGTACTTTCCGATGGTAGTTATCACATTAACCGCTTATTCGCTTCAATAGAACTACTTCCAAAGACAATAATTCCAATTGGATACTTAGGAGTTGTTGTAAGTTACACTGGAGATAAGGGTGAAGATTCCTCCGGTAGTGATTATAAACATGGTGAACTTGTTAAAAAGGGATGCCGAGGAGTATGGAGTGAAGGCTTAATGCCTGGAAAATATGCTTTCAATACCTATAGTGGTTCTATTATAAAGGTTCCAACAACTAACGTAATATTAAAATGGATTTCTAATCAAACTGGCAATCATCGCTTAGATGATAATCTTTCAGAAGTTGCAATCATTACTAAGGATGCATTTGAACCATTATTGCCACTTTCTGTAGTATTCCATATTGATTATAAAAAAGCTCCACTTGTAATTCAACGCTTTGGGGATATTAAAATGCTAGTAGAACAAACCCTTGATCCAATGATATCCGCATACTTTAAAAATATTGGTAACTCCCGTACTTTACTAGATATTATCCACTTTAGGACAGAAATTCAAAACCTAAGTACTCAGGAGATGAAGGAGAAATTTAATCATTATAACTTAGAGTTAGAAGAAGTGTTAATAGGAACTCCTAGAGGTTCTGACAATGACAATGCTATAGAGACTATCTTAACTCAATTAAGAAGTAGACAGGTTGCTAAGGAGCAACTAGAAACTTACGACACTCAACAAAAGGCAGCTGAAAAAGAAAAAGAACTTAGAGCTGCTGAAGCTATAGCTAAACAGCAAACAGTATTAACTGAATCTGATATCAATATCAGAATCCAAGAAAACCAAGGTAAGGCCGAACTACAAAAGGCCCGCCAAGACGCTGAGAAGATTCAAAAGCTAGCAGAAGCTGAAGCATATAAAGTAAAACAACAATCTGAAGCTGATGCCTTCCGTGTTAAAGTAATTGCAGAAGCAGATGCGGATAAGGAAGCAAGAGTTGGTATTTCCAAGGCTATTGCTGCCAAAGAACAAGTTAATGCTTATGGAGGTCCTCAATACAAAGTTATAACTGATGTAATGTCTTCCTTTGCAAATGCAATTAAAGAAGGAAAAATTGATATTGTTCCTAAGACAATTGTTAATTCAGGTGGTGAGGGTTCAACATCAAATGCCTTTGAATCTCTAATAATGCTACTCCTAAGTGAAAAATTAACAAATACAAATTATGATTCGAATTCTATTTCAAGTGAAGAAGTGGAAAAGCTAAAAAAAGAGTTATTAAGTAACCTTTCTTTTAACTCCGGTGCTCCAATAATTAAAGAAGCTGAAATAGTAAATAAAGTTTAATTTTAAAACACATAAAACCAGAGTGGAATTTAACAAAATTCCACTCTGGTTTTTAACTTTTATTATATTCTGTTCTAGCCTCTCATATTAAGAAGCTTATTTTTTAAAGCCTCTTCAATATGGTTTAATTCTGCCTCAGCTTCCTTACGTTTTTGTTTTCCCTCTACTTGTATACGAATTACTTCATCAAGCGTTGAAATTAAAGATTCATTTGTTATACGCAATGTTTCAATGTCAACAATTCCTCTTTCAGATTCCTTAGCAGTCTCAATCGTGGACATTTTCAAGGTTTCTGCATTCTTGCGAAGAAGTTCATTTGTCATATCCGTTACTTCATGTTGAACCTTAGCCGCTTGGCTAGAATGAGCAACCCCAAGAGCTAATACCATCTGACTCTTCCATAGTGGGATAGTATTGACAATTGTAGATTGGATTTTCTCAGACATCAAGGTATCATTATTCTGAACAAGACGTATCTGAGGTGCCATCTGAATTGAAATCATTCGTGTCAATTCTAAATCATGGATTTTCTTGTCAAATCTATTGCATAAAGAAGCAAAATCATTAGCCATCTGTGCATCTTCTGGAAGTCCACTGAGTTGTGCTTTTTCTAATAAAATTGGAAGTTCTACCTCTTCTAATTGTTTAAGCTTTTTCTTACCAGCTAAAATATACATTAAAAGTTCTTTGAAATATACCTTATTTAATTCATACATCTTATCAAGCATGGCCACATCTTTTAAAAGTTGTATTTGATGACTTTCTAAAACGCTACAAATGTTATTTATATTTCCTTCAACTTTATTATATTTTGTCTTCATAGTGGTGAGCTTATTAGCATTTTTCTTAAAAAATCCTAAGAACCCTGATTTTTCTTCTGTGGCATCAAAATTCTTCAATTCTGATACTACATTTGAAAGCATATCCCCTATTTCTCCTAAATCCTTAGTCTTTACATTGCCTAGAGCCGTTTCAGAAAAATCCGCGATTTTCTTCTGTGCTCCTACTCCATATTGAAGAATCATATTAGAATTATTTATATCAATTTTACTTGCAAATTCATTCACCATATTTTTTTCTTCTTGAGTTAAATAACTCTCATCTACTACTGGTACCTCTTCTTTTTTCTTTTCTTCAACAATAGGTGCACTTCCCTGAAAAGGTTCAAAGGTCAATGACGGTGCAATATTTGAACTATCCTTTACTTCATTACTCATTATTTTTCCTCCTCCTATTTACATTGCTATTTACTTTGCTTTTTAAAATCACTTTCTGTTAACCCTTCCTGTGATAGCATTGTTTCTAACACCGAAATATCAGAAGATATATCAAAGGCTACATCTTGAAATAACTTATCTAATAGATTTTCAAAGGCAACATTTATGGTATCTAATATATCCTGTATTTCTTGTTTTGCTGTGATAATATTCTCCCCTTGAATAGGCTGAGCATCTAGCTCTTTATAGCCATTTACAAGCTTTAATGTAATTGGAAGATAATATTTCATAAACTTATTAATCTCAGGAAGTTTTTGTGGATGCTTCTCTACATAATTAAATATTTTACTAGTAATATCCTCTAATCTATATAACTTCCTTGAAATTTCTTCCCCTGGTATTGCATCATTTGCTACTTTAATTTGCATAATACAATTCTTACCCTCATTAATTACATTCCTTAACTCTTTCATTGCTGGATCTTTTATATTCTCAGCTGCTTTTTCTTCCTCTTGTCGTTTTAATTCCTCTTGTTTACGAAGTTCTAAAGCCTTCTTTGACATTAAATATTGTTCATAAACTTCATAATTTAACATAAGACAAGTTTCCTGATCATCTATATGTGCCTGTGGAAACATTCCTAGTTTAATCATTTTCTTTAAATCCTTAACAACAAATTTTGATGGCTGATTACTATGTGTAGCTAATTCATTAATAAAGCAATAGCTTCTACCACGTAGCCCTTTAACATACTTTTTAAAACGATTTACACGTTTTTTAAGGTTGATACCTCTTGCCATGGTAAAAATGCTAGAACCAAAAATCATAAGGAAAATTCCTACACTAATACTATTTACTATTGAATATTTGCCTAAAATAAAGTCTATAAGCCCATAAACAAGTAAAAGAATGGCTGAAACTCCCATTCCTAGTGACCCAAACACAATAAATAGTACGCCGGAAACATGTCCCTTTGGCTTTTTAGAAATCATCCCATTACTGTAATTCACACTTCTATTAACTGGGTTCCTTGGTGTTTCCCATTGTTGTTCTTCTCTATTATAATTATAATCTCTTTCCTGTGATTGATTACTACCACCCTTAAAATTTCTCCAAACTCCATCTAAGGTACTTCCAGCTATATCACTAATCTCTCTTTTTAGCCTGGTAAAGTCCCTAGAATTTATTGCATCTTCAACGGTATACTTAATTTGATCACCTAAATCAAAAAAATCTTTCTTACTCATATTTCCTCCTCAAAATTATTCCTTACCCTACTGCTAATCCTAATTATCTATTTAATTTAATATACTTAATATATTTATATGTTGAGATAATTATATCGTACAATGATGAAAATAACAATTTGTAACATATATTTCCTTTGAATTTTACTTATATATTTTTTCACTCCTTGAAATCCTACTACTTTTATTATGTCCCCATTATTAAAAAAATTTTGCCCTACTGCTACACACCTTTCTATATTTTCTTTTATATTTGAGCTTTTTAATAAAAAATATTGAATTATTAATCATAAAAAAGAACCACCATCTCTAGTGATTCTTTTTAGAATTTTTTACACCTCATGGTGTTTTCAAAATTTTTATCAATGTACTATACATTTTCTTTCATATTTAATTAATAGATAAATTCTTACTTAATGAAAATACTGATTCTTTTTTCAACTTGTGTTTTTTCTTTATCTTTGTCTTTATCCGCAATCTCATCAGCGGCTTTATTTGCATAAGATTCCTGTAATAGAGTTTCAAGGTTTCCACTTTCAATTTCTTCTACACTTACATTATTAATCGTAGCTAAACAATACCCATTATCATCTTCACTATAAATATTGTAATACACAGTATTATATCCATTATCCTTTAATATTTTATGAGTGGACTCAAAAATCCTTGAAAAATTAGTAAAAGATCTATCCTCTCCATTTACATTTATAGATATAGTAAATGGTACTTTTGATGATTTCTCAAACGGCATATCCAGTTTAATAATATTATAGCTTTTATCAGAATTCTCATTTTTAAATTCTGCTCTTGCTTTTTGTACACCTTCGACTTTTGAAAGTAATGGATTGACTTCATTAGTAGCTGACTCTTCAAGACGAATATGAGTATTAAACAGGCCTAAAACATAACTCTTATAATCATCCCTTTGTACACTTCCATTAGCCCAATAGATATAAAATCGTGTATCAATACTTGTTTTTGAAGTCGCATATGCACTGTAATTGTTACTTTTAAAACTATATTTTGGATTTTCGATTTCTAAATGTAAATTAGGATACACTTTTTCCACATATTCTTTAATATCTTTCTCTGCAATCATTGATGAAATAGGATTCCCTATAACAGAGTTTGCAAGAAATAAAATTACTCCAATTAATATTATACCTGTAATTCCTGCAATAATTTTTAAAGCTTTTTTCTTCATTTTGTTACCTCCTTTCTAAATGCAAATTTAAATAGCGCCGCAATGATTACACCTAATATTGAAAGTGCTGAGTATATTCCTGCTAAAAATACTGGTGTATAAATCGCCCAAAGAGCAAATCCAGATGCAAATGCACCATCAAGGCTAAATAATATAAATTGCCATATATACGCAGCCACAAATATTACTCCAGATACTAAATACCATTTTTTATTAAATATCAAATAACTTAATGCTCCTATGGTTGGCATTATTATTAAATTGTAAAACATACCCATACTATTTGAAACAATAATTCCTACAATTATACCTATAGTAAGCAAACCACATCCAATATAAATAATACTTTTCCTAATTGCTTTAATTATTTTTTCATCATCTGTCTTAAATTTTTCTCCATGATTTTCACTATTAAATTCTGTTTTACAACTTTCACAACTTTTTACATGTTCATTTACTAATGTTGTACTATCATCACTTGCCACATTGTCAAGAACAAGAGGAATTAAGTCAAGACACACATCACAAGAAATATTTATATCTTCTATTTTCATTACACCAAACCCTCCGCTTCTAAAATTGTTTTAATCCATTTTTTCGTCCTAAAGTCAATTACTCTTGCTGAATTTTCAGATATACATAGCTTTAATCCTATATCATAATAGGAAAACCCATCTATTCGCATATTAACCACACTTTGAATTCTATCATCTTTAGATTTTAGCAGTTCATAAATCCTATCTATAGCCTGCTTTTGGATAAAATGCTCCTCAATGTCATGGGTTAAATATATAGCTAAAAGTTCATCGTATTGCACTGTGTCCTTTGATTTCCTTAAATTTTGTAACCACATATTTCGTGCAATTCCAAAAATCCAAGTTTTAATGCTTGATTTTCCCTTGTAATTTGGCAATGATCTTATAGCATGTAAAAATGTTTCCGACAACAAATCTTCTGAAAGTGTAGAATTATGAGTTAAACTCAAGAGATAATAGAAGGTATCTTCCTTATATTTTTCATATAAATCCTCAATTTTTATCATTTGAATCCCCCTTTCAATCAATTAGTCACCAAAATACCAATTTTGTTACAATCGTTTTTAAATAATTTTACTATGATTTACAACAAGACAAATAATTACCATGACTTACACCGCATCATATGACCTGATTTTAACATTTCAGGATTTATTATTCAATTCTGCACAAAAAAATACCGCAAACAAATTAAATTGCTTACGGTAGCATTTCACGCTATTTTACTTTATTGTTCCTCAACCTTCGTAACTCTACGTGGTCTTCCTTTTATATTCTTAGTTTGTAATTCCTTAAGAACCATCTCACCTTTATTGTTTAATACTTCTACAAAGGTCGATACATCAAGGACACTTATAACTCCGATATCATCGGCAGTCATGCCATCTATACTGCAAAGAGTCCCTACTATATCAACAGCTCTCATCTTAGTTTTTTTACCAGCGTTAATATGTAGCTTTAGTATCTCTTCACTAAGACATGCACCCTTCTCTTCCTTAACCTCAGCTTTTTCTGCTAATTTCTTTTCAAAATCATCCTTTAACTCTGTAACCAGCTTCTTGCTTGGAACTTTCTTGAAAGTAAGATCCTTACCTGTATATGAATTAATCTCAGATATACGTCTCTCATCGGAGCTCATTACAAAGGTAATTGCTCTACCCTCTTTACCCGCACGTCCTGTTCTTCCTATTCTATGAACATAGTTTTCTCTTAAAATAGGTACATCATAATTTATTACATGAGAGATACTATCTATATCTATACCTCTAGCCGCCACATCTGTAGCTATTAGATATCTAAAATATCCTTTTTTAAAGTTAGTCATAACTCTTATTCTATCATCCTGCTCCATGCCTCCATGTATTTTATCACATGGATATTTAAGCTTCGAAAGTTCACGATAAAGTGTTTCTACTTTAACTTGTGTGTTGCAGAAAATTATACAGCTATCTGGGTTTTCTATTGTTGTTATATCCTTTAGCAGATTTAATTTCCCTGTTTCTTCTACGTTGTAACAATCTTGTACTATTTTATCTACTGTTAAAGTTTTTGATTCAATCTCTATCTTAACAGGTTCTTTCATGTATTTTTTAGATAAAGCATCTATATCCGCTGGTAGCGTTGCCGAAAATAGCATTGTTACACGGTCTTTTGGCAGACTTTTTATTATTTCTTCTATCTGCTCTACAAACCCCATACTAAGCATTTCATCTGCTTCATCTATTACAAGGTACTTTATATTATCTGTAACAAAATTACCTTCTTTAATATGATCTATTGTTCTACCTGGAGTTCCAACTACTATATGTGTCTTTTGCTTTAGTTCTTTTCGTTGAAGCCCAAAGGAAGACTTTCCATAAAGTGCTGGCACTTTTATTCTTTTAAATCTACCTATATTAAATACATCTTCCTTAACTTGAATCGCAAGCTCTCTAGTTGGTGTAAGTATTAAGGCTTGTGGCTTATTTTCTTCCCAATCAACTAATTCACATAATGGAATTGCAAAAGTTGCTGTTTTACCACTTCCAGTTTGTGATTTAACAAGTACATCTTTATTTTCTAAAGCAACTGGTATAACTTGCTCCTGTACCTTTGTTGGATTTTTATAATTTAAAATACTAAGAGATTTTAGTATTTCCTCACTTAGTTTATAATCTTTAAAATTTGCTTTCGTCATTTAAGCTCCTCTTTCTTCCTGTCATTATAGTAGTTTTCATTATACCACAGCATGTAACTAAACGCTTAGCTTTATATCAAAGCAAGCACCCTTCTTCAAATTATACGCTGAAATTTCCCCACCAAGGTAATGTATAGATGATTGTGCAATAGATAATCCAAGTCCCAAATTACCCTTTTCACCTTTATAAAATCTAGTAAATAAATGCTCAATGTCCTCTTCACAGATTCCATCCCCGTCATCTTCAATATGTATTAGGATATAACCATGAATTAATTCAAATCTTATCGTAATATTTTTCTTAGCATATCTAAGTGCATTAGATAAAACATTAATCACAGCTTCGGATAGTAATCTTTCATCTGTTTCTATATGAATATCTTTATTACCGTATATTGATATAGTTTTGTTAGTTTTAAATGCAAGTCCTCTTAGTTTATTTGCAAACCTGTTTAATGTGGAATACACATTAATACTTTGAAAGTCTATTTTTGCATTTTGAGAATCTAGCTCTGATAGCTTCAACATGCTTTTAACAATACCACTTAAATGTATACTCTCCTCAATTATTATTTCTATTGGTTCATTAATATCCTCAAAGACATTGTGCTTTATCCCTTCCGCATATCCTTGAATTGACATCAAAGGAGTTCTAAGTTCATGTGAAGCATTTGCCATTGTTATCTTTTGAGAAGTATGATAATCAAAAAGCCTTTTGGCTAGCTTATGTATACTAATATTCAAGTGTTGTATTTCTTCACAATCAAAACTATTTATCTTCTCTGTCTTATATGTACTCTCTGCTAATTTCTTTGCGTCATTTGAAAGAAATAAAATAGATTTTGCCACAGAATTACAAAGCTTTAACACCAAGAAAGTGAAAAAAACAATGGAGCATAATAATACAAGCAATATAAAAATATTCATTGTAAATAGCTCCTTACTTGATATTGCTATATTTTCGTAGTTTCCTAATATGTACTTTATAATTAGGTTGAATATACCCAATATAATAAGTGAAAAAATTAATATATAGATTAACAATGGCTTAAGTATTTTATATTTAATTGGATGGGTTTTTAAATCATTTATATTATTTCTCATTATTATTATCCTCAAATATTCTAAACCCAAAGCCTCTTATTGTTTTAATCCAGGTCTTTGAATTATAATCAGTTAGCTTTTTTCTAAGCCTCTTAACAGTATCATCTGTAGCACGAGTATCTATTTCATTAGTTCTAAAATCCCATACTTTTCTAAGGAGTTCATCTCTACTTATAGCCCTATCTTTATTCTCAATGAGGTAAATCATCAAGGAAAGCTCATTCTTCGTAAAATTTATATCAATATCATTTACCTTAGCACTATACTGATTTTTATTTATAACAATATCTCCAAAGAATATAATATTACGGTTTGGCTGAATTTCAGTGTCTAGCTCTATTCTCCTAAATATAGATTTTATTCTTGCTAAAAGTTCAATTGGAGAAAATGGCTTTGTCAAATAATCATCACAGCCTAAATTGATTCCAGTAACCTTATCCAAATCACTATCCTTAGCCGAAACTATTATTATAGGAACAGAACTTATATTTCTTAGAATTGAACATATAGACAGGCCATCCATTCCAGGCATCATTATGTCTAATATGACCAAATCACAGGGCTCAGCATAAAACTCATTTAATAATAAATTACCAGTAGAAAAGGTTTTAACCCTAAAACCATCCTTTATTAAAAAAGACTTTATTAAATTACATATATTCTTCTCATCATCTGCTATATAAATAAGTTTATCCAAAAAATCACCTCTTAACTTTACTATTGCAGTATCTCTCACCTATTTTTCTTATGCATCTTTTTAAAATATATCATATTTCATATGAAATAACCATAAAGTAGGACCTTCATTAACTTTGCCACAGTTTTGCCACAATGGTACCTTTGAAATGACTTGATACAAGTCTTACAATTAAAACATAGTCTTACTTAATTAATTAAACGGAGGTAAAGAGCATGGAAAAGAAAAATTCATTTTATGGTTGGAAGATCGCCGCTGGTTCATTTTTGATCTTAGCGATGCCTTTTGCAATTATATTTTTATCACATTCAATATTTCTTAAACCTGTAACTGCAGCTTTAGGATTTACAGCAACTCAATTTTCATTAGTTTTCACTATTGTTGCAATCGCTACAGCAATAATGTCGCCAATTATGGGAAAGGTCATAAGGAAACATGATGTTAGATATATTATGGCCATATGTGGAGCAGTAGTTTCATTATCCTTTGGGGCTTTTGGTTTAGCTACTAAATTGTGGCAATTCTATATACTATCTGCAATACTTGGGGTGTTTGCTACAGGTATAACACAAATTCCAGTATCTTATATTATTACTAATTGGTTTCCTTCAGAGAAAAAGGGACTTGCTACAGGTATCGCCTTCTCAGGTGGTAACTTAGGAGCATTTTGTACAATATTAATAATTTCAAACTTAATGCCTAAAATAGGCTATGAAAAATGCTACTTCATTTTAGGAGCAGTTATGTTTGTTGTAACTGTATCAATTTCTTTATTTGTTATCAAAGGGAAGCCATCAGATATTGGACAACTTCCATATGGTAGTAAAGAAACACAAACGACTTATAATAAGTCAAAATCAAAATCTGAAGAACTTACAGGTTATACATTTAAAGAAGCAAAATCTTCATCAGTATTCTGGGTATTTATTGTAGCAATCGTGCTACTTGGAGTAGTTTTTGCAGGGGTTCAAATGCATATTCCAAGCTATATGGAAAGTGTAGGCCATAGTGCAGCCTTCGCATCAACAGTGACATCTCTAGTTTCAATTATGGGAATCCTTAGTAACATATTAATTGGAATGTTACTTGAAAAAGCTGGTCTTAAAAAAGGAATGACTTTAATAGGAACATTTATGGTTATATCAGTAATTTGCTTATTACTTGGTAAAACTGTAGCTTTTGCAATAGCTTTTGCAATAATATTTGGAGCATTTATAGCAATTGCAGCTATGGGACCATCCTACTTAACCAGTGAAATATTCGGTAAAAAAGATTACGGAACAATACTTGGGGTAGTAATTATGTTCTTCCAGTTTGGGGGCGCAGTTGGACCTACTTTATCAGGGTTTATATATGACACTACTGGAGCATACAAAATAACTTGGATGATATTTATAGGATTATTAATAGTTACTTTTACAACTTTCTTAGTAGCTATAAATCTTGCAAATAAGAAAAAAGCTGAAGAACAAATTTAAAGTTTGGATATGTTTTAACTAATGTTGATAAGGACTTCAGATAATATTGAAGTCCAATCTGAACAATATATTAAAACATAGCCAAAAATATAAATTCAAAAAATATATTAAATAGGAGGAATTAATTATGAACTTTAGAGAAAAATATGGACAATGGGGAATTGTATTAGGTGCTACTGAGGGAATTGGAAAGGCTAATGCCTTTGAACTTGCTAGAAGAGGTATGGATGTAATATTAGTTGGAAGAAGAAAGGAAGCTTTAGAAGTCCTTGCACAAGAGATTAATGCTGAAACTGGTAAAGAGATCAGAGTTTTACCACAAGACCTTTCAGAATATGATGCAGCTGAAAAATTAATTGAAGCTACTAAGGACTTAGATATGGGCTTAATTAACTATGTAGCTTGCTTACATACTATGGGCCAATATAACAAGGTAGATTATTCAAAATATGAGCAGATGTATAGAGTTAATATAAGAACCTTCTCAAAATTACTACATCATTTTACTGGATTATTCAAAGAAAGAAATAGAGGAGCTTTTGTAACTATTGGATCATTATCAGGTTGGACTTCTCTACCATTCTGTGCAGAATATGCAGCTCAAAAGTCATATATGATGGCATTAACAGAGGGTGTTGCTTATGAGTGTAAAAATACCAATGTTGATATACTACTAATGACAGCTGGTTCTACAATAACACCTACTTGGTTAAAAAACAAACCAGCTAATGAAGATACTGTAGCTGCTGCAATGTATCCAGAAGATGTTGCAAAAGAAGGCTTAGATCAATTAGGTGTTAAATTATCTTACCTAGTTGGAGAAAGAAACAGAAAAAATCATCAAAGAAGAATATCTGAACATGACAGAGATGAAATTATAGAAGAATTAGGTAAAATGTTTACTCATATGGCTTAGAGTCTTCAAAAAATAATATGATTAAAATAAATTAACGAGGTGAATATATATGAAATTAAAAAACAAAGTAGCATTAGTAACTGCTGCAACAAAAGGTATCGGACTTGCTAGTGCAGAAAAGCTAGCTGAAAATGGAGCTATAGTATATATTGGAGCAAGAAATGAAGATTTAGCTAATGAAGTTATAAAGAGTATTTCAGAAAAAGGTGGAATTGCTAAATATGTATACTTTAATGCAAGAGAAGCTGAAACCTACACTGCAATGGTGGAAGAAGTAATTAAAAATGAAGGCAAAATAGATATATTGGTAAATAACTATGGTGGTCATGATGTTAAAACTGATAAAACAATTTTAGATACTAAAGGCGAAGATTACTTTGAAACAGTAGTAAGCAACCTACAAAGCGTATTCTTAACAAGCCAAAGTGCTATTAAGAGCATGATGAAAACTGGTGGCGGAAGCATAATTAACATATCTACAATCGGTTCTGCAGTACCAGATTTATCAGGTATAGCTTACTGTACATCAAAGGCAGCAATAAACTCACTAACTCAAAACATAGCTGCTCAAAGTGCTAAGTTTAACGTAAGATGCAATGCAATATTACCAGGATTCATTGCAACAAAAGCAGCTTTAGAAAATATGAGCCAAGAATTCTTAGACACATTCTTAAAACAAGTTCCAATGAATCGTCCTGGAAAGCCAGATGACATTGCTAATGCAGTACTATTCTTTGCATCAGATGACTCATCATACTTAACTGGTGAAATCATGGAAGTTGCAGGAGCATTCGGGAAGTTTACCCCTATGTATGGAGATTTCGTTAAGAGATAACAAATATCACAAGCCACAATAACTGTGGCTTGTTTTTTTGGGTTTATCCTAATTAAGTCTTAATAACCTCACCATCTTGAACCCCTTAATTTACCGTGTTATACTTCTTATTAAAGAACAATTAAAATCTTTCTTTCAAGGAGTACATATGAAAACAATAGAAGTAGTTGCAGCAATTATAAAAGATAATGATAAAATATTAGCTACCCGCCGTGGATATGGTGAATTCATAGATATGTGGGAATTTCCTGGTGGAAAGGTTGAACCTGGTGAAACTCATGATGAAGCCCTTTGCCGTGAAATCAAGGAAGAATTAGAGCTGAATATTAATATTGATGAGTTTTTAGTTACCGTTGAATATGATTATCCTAATTTTCATCTTACAATGCACTGTTTTATTAGTACAATAGCCGGTGGTACATTACAGTTAAATGAGCATAATGATGCTAGGTGGATTACCTCAGATGAATTAGACGACCTTAATTGGTTGCCAGCTGATATTTTAGTTATAGAAAGCCTTAAAAATCTTTACATAAAGAAATGATACTCCAACTGAAGTATCATTTTTTTATTTAGCTATATTATTTTTTATTAATCTATATTATATAGTTATTGTAATCATGCTAGTTTGTAAACATCGTCCCCTAACATGTTGAGTTGTGTAGCTAAGACAACCACACATAATCCTTAATATGCTGTATAGCCACCATCACTCATAATTATAGAACCTGTTATATGATTTGCCTCATCACTTGCTATGTACAGAATAGTAGCTGTTTGTTCCTCTGATGTGGCTGAACGCTTTTGTAATGTTTCAGTTTTTCCACCTATCATAGTTTCAGACTTTGCTTCTTCTAAAGATTTACCTGCTGCCATAGCTGCTCCAATCTTAGCTTTTACTTCAATTGAACTTCTATCATTTAATGGAGTTGATGTTCCTGCTGGTGATACTGAATTACAACGTATATTAAACATTGCTAAATCATTTGCTACTGCCTTAGTTAAACCATTAAGACCATGTTTAGACGCTACATAGGCACTTGATCTATAAAAACCTGTACTTCCTGCTATTGACGATACATTTACTATTGAACCGCCTTTTTTATGATTTATCATATTCTTAGCTGCTTCTCTGCAACAATAAAAAGCTGAATTTAAATTTGTATTAATGACATTTAACCATTCTTCTGTAGCTAATTCATCTATTCTTTCCCCATGTCCTACAATACCAGCATTATTAATAACAACATGAATTTCTCCTAATTTATCAGTTACAGTATTAAATAATTTAGTAACATCACTTTCCTTGCTAACATCAGCTGCAATGAACATAGCTGAGCCACCGTTTTCAGTTATTTCATTAAGTATAGCTTGGCCTCTTTCTTCATTACGACCTACTATAACTACATTTCCGCCTTCTTTTGCCGCTCTAATACAAACTGATTTCCCTATACCAGATGTTCCCCCGGTGACAATTATATTTTGCCCTTCAAATCTTCCTTCAAAATAATCTCTCATTTAACTTACCCCCTGATTGATATTTATTTGATAATTTAAATTTATCACAATTTTCATATTATTTCAATAATGCAACCTTTAATTTAGTCAGATAAAGTGTAATCTTAAGCTATCTAAGAAGTAATATATTCATAAATATCTTCTCGAACTGGAGTATAAAGATTATATTTAATCTCCACTGCATTCTTATTAGTATTTTTCATGATAATAGGATGTGGTTTGCCTACTGCTCCAATTTTCCCTAGATAGTAGAACTCTTTTGAGGCTTTGTCATCCTTATTCTTTCTAACAAACAAGCTCATTTCAACCCCATCTTTCTCTGCGTTATAGGCTTGCAGAACATCATCTGAGGTCTCTGTTCTACCTGATTTAGATATGGCAATTAGTTGTGAAGAGGATTCAAACCTATCTTCGTAATTAGTTGAATCACTAATGCCTTCTGATTTCTCATAGTTAATAAACACTGGATAGGTTTTTGTCTTTTTATCAAACTTATATCCACCAATATTTAGAGCTACTTCGCCCTTTTCCCATTCTAATAATCTACATACATCATCATAGGTATACTTTTGGTATAACTGAAAACTTGTCCCCATATAGCGGTGACCATAAAGCTTCTTGTTTCTCTCTATGCCAAATTCAACTAGTTCCTCAACTATAGCTTTAAAGGTAGGATTTTCTAAGTTCTTTTTAAATACATGTGATGTTTTATAATCAGTTCCATTACTTTCAAGGAAAACACAGTTTTTATACTTATCTTTTCCGCTTCCCGTTGGAAATTGATTTGTAAGTACATTAACAACGGATACTTCTGTAATGTCTTTAGGGATAATTTCATACTGGTCTTTTAAAATAGTATTTAACCTTGTGATTAAATCATATTCATGGAGCATTGCACATTTAATCATTTCCAATTCATGGATTCTCTTTCCTGATGCCAGCTTCTTCGAAATAAATTCAACAAACTCTTCTTGAATAGGACTAAGTTTTACTGAGTATTCCTTATCATATTTTGTTAAAAACTTATAATATGATCCTAAGGACTTATTATCAAAAATTCTTATAACATCAATAGAGTCATGTAAGTCAAAGTCTTTTAATCTTGGTATTCTTCCTAGCTTTTGCTTTAAATTATTATAACTCTCCTTAATAAGCCTAACATCATTGAAGTTAGCACTATCAATAGAATCAAAAATACGTTTCTTAGAAACCTCATCAAAGTTAATAGTAGAACATCCTGGAATAACTCTCGTTCCTTCCATAATGTACTTTCTAATATTGTCCTTATTATAGGTATTGTCCCCTGAAAGTGCTATTGGAATTAAAAAGTTCTTTTCATAATTACCAATAAAATCAATGATAACAACAAACTCTTTATCTTCACATTTTCTAAGTCCACGTCCTAGCTGCTGAACAAAAATTATAGAAGACTCCGTTGGTCTAAGCATTACAATTTGATTTACCTTTGGAATATCTACACCTTCATTAAAAATATCAACTGTGAAGATATAATCTAAGGAATCCTCTACTTCATCCTGCTCTAAACGATTAATTGCATCCTCTCTCTGCTGTTGCGTATTCTCTCCTGTGAGAGCCAAGGTTTTATATCCACGTTCATTGAATTTAGAAGATAGCTCCCTTGCTTCTTTTTTATCACTACAAAATACTAATCCATGTACTCTATCTCCAGAATAACCATAGAATTTAATTTTACTAATTATATGATTAACTCTTTCATCTGCCACTAAATATTTAAATTCTTCATTACTGTTTAACTCATTACCTTGAACTAATATATCTGTAATTCCAAAGTAATGAAAAGGACATAGCAAATCTTCTTCTAATGCCTGTTGCAGACGAATTTCATATGCCACATTATGGTCAAACATCTTAAAGATGTCAAAGTCATCTGTTCTCTCAGGTGTAGCTGTCATTCCTAGTAAAAACTTAGGCTGAAAATAATCAACTATCTTCTGATAACTACTTGCCCCTGCTTTATGAACTTCATCTATGATAATATAATCAAACTCTTTTTTATCAAAGCTATGTAATATATTGTCCTTAACCATCATCTGCATGGTAGAAAACACAAAGTCCTTATTCATATCCTTTGAATGACCAGAAACAATTCCCATAGTTCTAGTATCACCAAAAACATTCTTATAGCTTTCTAAAGCTTGTTTTGCAATTTGCTCCCTATGAACAATAAATAAAGCTCTATTGGGATTATAATTTCTTAAATCGAAGGCAGATAAATAGGTCTTCCCCGTACCCGTGGCTGAAATCAACAAGGCTTTATCCTTACCCTCTGCTCTTATATTATCCAAGGCCTCAATTGCAGAAACCTGCATCTTATTTGGCTTTAATTTATATTGAGCAATTCTTGGAACTCTACTTTGCTTAGCATTCTCCCTTTGCTGCTTATATATCTTCTCATAGGTCTCAATCCACTTAACGTCTAAGCTATCAGCATCCTTCCACATAGTGTTAAACTCATGAAGTACACTCATGGTTAAAGAACCTTCTTCTAAAGAAGATACCTTCACATTCCACTCTTTATTCTTAGTTAAAGCAGTTTGGGTTAGATTAGAACTACCAACAATAAGCTTATAATGGTCATCATGACTAAAAATATAACCCTTTGTATGAAAGTTCTCTTTAGAATACACCTTCAACTCAATATTAGAAAACTCCAAAAGCTTCTTAAGTGCCTTTGGTTCACTAAAATTAAGGTAATCAGTAGTTAATATCTTCCCTTTAATACCTCTCTCCTCTAAGGATTTCAGATTCTCCAAAAGTGGAGTTATACCACCAGTTGTAATAAAAGCCACAGACATAATAAATTCATTACACTTAGATAACTCCTTTACAATATCACTTAAAACTTTATTTCCTTTATTATGATCATTTATAAGTAACTGCGGACGTAATGCTAGGTTAGAATCTATACCATGATTTATTAACCCTGTTTTAGAAGCGCCTAAAATATCATCCGCTATCTTACCATCTATATTAGAACCAATTTCAATTGATTTATGCTGTACCGTAAAATTAACAACTTGCGACTCTACGCCTTGTTTCAAAATTGAATCCCCCCTGACATGTTGGATTGTATAAATAGATCTTACCATTGTTAAGATTGATATACAAATTTTAGGGTTGGAATGGTGCGTGCTATATTTAATTCATAAAAAATGTCATGCTCACAATCCTTGTGAGCATGACAAAACTTACCTATTATTTATTTTCTTGATGCATAAATTTCTTTTTCAACCTCTATAAACACTTTAGCAATTTCGCCATAAGCTTTACCCCATGCATCAATAATATCCTCTGTTGCTGCATCTCCTAAAACCTCTTTAATTGCTCCTAAAAGATTAGCTCCAACTATGGGATAATGCTCTTCTTTAATTTGAACATCACAATGTTTTTCACCTATTCTCTTAACTGCTGGTAATAAAGCACCTAGGTTGTCTATGTTTTGAGCTGCTGCTAACACAGTCATAGCTAATGCTTTGGGCTGCTCTCCTGAAGCTTGTCTATCCATATTGAATAATGATTTAACCTCCGGATTGTTTTCGAACATATTTTTATAGAAAGTTTTTGTTATTTCTAATCCATGCTCCTTTAATACAGGTACTGTGCTTTTAACTATTTCAATTGTTTTTTGATCTAACATATAATATCTCTCCTTTAGCCTTCTTTTGCAAATTTGTAATCTCTATTCTTCTTTTGCAAGTTTATAATTTATATTCTTTAGTTTTCTTTTGTGACTCTATAACTTTTATTGTTTAATAATTATTATCACTTGTTGTATTTAATATAACACAGGATTTTTAAATGTGCAAGTAGTATACACATTATTTTTCAAAAGAAATTATGTGGTCTTAATTTGGAAAATAAAATAGTAGTATAGGTATATATATGTAGCTACAATAATTAGCTTTAACCAACTTTCTAGTATTACTAAAGGAACTAGGAGCATTGTTGATGCAAACACTAAAAGAAACACCTTACGCTTTAATGGTAATGTTCTTGACTCAACAAATTCTCTAGCATACTTTTGGTATATGCTTGTTTCAACAAGCCACCTATTAAATCTTGGAGAGCTCTTACCATAAAAATAACAGGATGCCATAAGCAAAGGTGTCGTTGGAACTACAGGTAAAACTATACCTATAACTCCTAACATTAAAGTAAAATTACCAAATATAAAAAATATATATTTATTCATCATTGTATCCTCCTTAATTCATAGCACTAATTTATCATAAAACATAAAATGTGTAAACAAAATATACATTTAATATCTCTGTATTTTTTGCTACAATATAATAAATTAAAATATTAAAGGAGAATTGTTATGCAAATATCTAAATTTACAGATTATGCTTTTAGAGCCTTAATATATTTAGCTAGAAATAGAGAAGACCTTGCTACTGTTGATAAACTTGCTGAGCACTTAGAAGTATCAGAACATCATATGAAGAAAGTTATACATAAGCTCGCTAAAACAGAATATATAATATCAACAAAAGGCAGAAATGGCGGATTAAAACTAGGTGTAGAGCCAAATGAAATAAATCTTGGAAAAGTATTAATAGTAACTGAAGAAAATTTAAGCTTAGTTGAATGTATGGATAACCCCAAACTTTGTCCACTAATGACAAGTGGTTGTAAGCTTAAAGGAATAATTTCTAACTCATTGCAAATCTTTATTGATGAATTGTCTAAATACACCTTAGAAGATATACTATAAATGGTCTCTCCATTCCCTGTGAAGCATAGAATGGAGAGATATCCACAGCTATCAGCTCTGTAATATCTGCAGGAATGTATGAGATATCTTCTCTGATTTATAAAAGTACTTGCCAAAGCAAAAGGTGCTGCAAATTATATTGCAACACCTTTTGACTTTATTAGAAAACTTAATATCACTAATTTTAAATTTATCTATATAATAATATAAGATGAATATAAAAGGAGAAATTTATGGCAATTGGTACATTAAAATTTCAACTCTTTATTGGTAATCGTTCATTACCCGTTAGAGATGCAGAAATAATTATAATAGATAACGAAACTGCAACCCCTTTAATAGAAGGTCCCTTATCCTTAGATGAAAATGGCACTAGTAGTGAGATAAAATTATATACCTATGAAAAAGCACTTTCTCAAGACCCTAATGAAACTATGCCACCTTACAGAACCTATGATGCAATTATAGCTAGTAACTCATTTAAAAATATCCTAATCAAAAACATCCCAATATTTGATGGACTTACTTCTCTTCAACAAATTCCAATGATACCTAAAACTAGAACTATTACAGATAGTGAAGATATTGTAATTCCTCCAAATGGCTTATTATATAGCGTTAAACCTATTAAAAATTCAATTCTCCCAAAACCTAATAAGATTACCCCAAAGATTTTATCTGAGACTGTTATTCCTAAAAATATTACAGTACATTTAGGTTCACCAACCTCCAATGCTCAAAATGTTACAGTCTTGTTTACAGACTACATCAAAAATGTTGCTTCAAGCGAAATATACCCAACATGGCCTGTAGCTGCTATTCATTCAAATATTATTGCCCAAATTTCCTTTACTTTAAATAGAATTTTTACTGAATGGTATAGAAGCAGAGGTTATAATTTTGACATAACAAACTCAACTGCATATGATCATTTTTTTGTAGTTGGAAGGAATATCTTTGACAATATAAGCGAAATAGTTGATGATATTTTTGATGATTATATAGCAAAGGCTGATTTTTTAGAGCCACTTCTTGCACAATACTGTAACGGAACAACTGTAACCTGTGATGGACTTTCACAATGGGGTACAGTTACTGCTGCAAATTCAGGTCTAACCACATTTGAAATACTTCAAAAATACTATGGATATGATATTGAATCTAGAAGTGCAAAAATAATTGAAGGCGTACCCGAGTCTTATCCGGGAATTCCACTAAAGTTAGGAAGTTCTTCTGATGATGTTAAAATAATACAGGACCAATTAAATAGAGTAGGTAAAAACTACCCCGCTATCCCTAATATAAATCCTGTGGATGGAAAGTTTAATAAAATAACCGAAGATGCTATTAAGGTATTTCAACGTGTATTTAACTTAACTCCTGATGGCATTGTTGGAAAGTCTACCTGGTATAAAATTTCTCAAATATATGTGGGCGTAAAAAAACTTGGAGAGCTTCAATCTGAAGGAGAAGTCTTACCTATACCACCATCTCCACCATCCTATATTTTAAAACTTGGGTCAACTGGTGATGGAGTAAAGCTTGCTCAATTTTTCTTAGCTTGTATTGCTGTATTTTATGATGCTATTCCGCCTATAAAAATTACTGGAGTATTTGATAAAGAAACAGAAAATGCTGTTAAGGCATTCCAAGCCTTCTTTGGTTTAACTTCGGATGGAATAGTAGGTAAAATAACTTGGAATAAGCTTTATGACGTGTATAAAACTGTTGAACCATTTATCCTAACCGCATCTGGACAAATACCAAAGTGGCCAGGATATATTATTAGAGAAGGATCCCGTGGTGATAATGTTAAAACTATTCAAAATTGGCTAAAAACCATTTCAAAAAAATACACTAAGATACCTAGTGTAGATGTGGATGGTATCTTTGGTCCAAAAACAAAGTCAGCTGTTATTTCCTTTCAAAATTTATTTGGACTAACTCCCGATGGATTAGTTGGAATACTAACTTGGAATAAGCTTTTTGAGATTTATGCTGAAGTAATTAAAGAAGGATTAGCATAAAATAAAGAAATTTATACATCCATCTATTATTTATTTTATAATATTATTCTATTTAACAATATTCTAACACTAAACCTGATCCGTAAAAAACAACGGGTCAGGTTTCTGTTTCTTTGTATTTATATACATATCTATGGCTCCAGATATTAAACTTATAATCTAGAACTCCTATACACAAAATATTAGCAAATAAACTTTATATCTGAATACATTTATTCTCCATAAACCAATTACTATAAAACAAAAATCCCCATTAATTTTTAATCTTGGTTCATGAATATAATAACAATTCTTTATTGAATGTATATACTTTCCTTTAGCAAGTGCTTGCCCTGGCAATTACTCCCTCCCATATGGGTTTTTGCTCCAACCTGAGTTTACTAAACTGGTTGAGATTGCTTAATTAATGCACATCCTGCTGGGGTAATGGCAAAAGGCCTTTGAACTTGAGCTTGCTATTTATTAAACTATTTCAGCTCTTGAAGAACTGCCATTATTAGCCTAATTGGCATATAAATAATTCTAATAAAACAAATTTCAAAGTCCATAAATAACTGTACACCATATGAAGCTGGCAGTGACTTGGAGGACAGCTACTTTTCATTTAATCTAACAATTATTCAGTATAATACTTTTACAGCACTGTAACTCATCGTTCAAATATAGCTTCAATTTCAGAAATACATAATCCAGCTGAACTACTATAGCCATGTTCTTCGTAATCTGAGTCTCCAGGCTCAAGATAAGAATCAATAACACTTTCAATGCCATCCGTATTGACACTGTCATATATTCTCATATTTTCATATTTGTAAATGTTTTTATCTAATTTAGATAATTTTTCTTGTATTTCTTTTTCAATGTCTTCCTCTGCCAATTTCCTTAATACCCGAACTACCTCATCCTTATCATAATCCATCTCTTCATGATCTTCATAGTACCAAGTTTTCATACTTTTATTAATTAAATCGTTAATATCATAACTATCGCAGTAATCGGAAATATCTATATTTTCTACAAACCACAGTATCGCATCATTTATCAATTCTTTGCACAATGGCTTTAACCATGAAACCTCTATACTGTTTTTTTCATAACACTTACTTAATATATTTACTGAATAAATTAACTCTTCTAAATCTAAATTCATCAATAAATTGTAAATATAATCTTGTTTTAAAATAAATTTACGGATTGAATAATACGAATATAAATCTTCATCAAACAAGTGTCCTATAATATCAAAATGAGATAGCCAATCATTTTTCGAAAAGCAGCAACAATAGGCATTATTTAAATAATCAAAAACTATCTGTTCATACCGTATATCTTTTATATTATATTCACAAATATGTGCTGCAACAAAATATATTTTTTCTTTTTCAGTGGTAAAGTCAATCTCATTTATTTTACCACTAACGACAAGTTCAAAATGTATATTGGACAACTCATCTTTTGAATAGCAACGTTCTAACTGTTTATAATTAGATATTGATTTACGAATTTCATTTACTTCTAACTTATTATTGGCAAAAATCAATTTCAAATAATCGTTCACAGAAGGATTTATCACCCCAATATGCATTTTCCCTTTGTTGTCAATAACATTTATAATAGACTGATTTAATCGTGATACTATTGATTCATAATTGTCTATTGTATAATCAACATTTTTCATTTGTGATAATCGGCTATTAAAACACTTTTTTAATACTCCGCATTCTACATTAGTATCAGTTAAAGAGTATAATGTAGATAAAAAAGCTCTATCAACATCTTGAAGTCGCCTATCAAATTCATTTTTCCATATGTCATTTGGATTTGATAAATTTTCAAGTATATAATCAAAATATGCAGCAGGCGTTACTTTTGAATAGTTAGTAGCATATGTTATATGCTCAATTATTCTTGGCGTGTAATTGTTATGCTGAATGATTTTTAAATAATTCTTATTTTGTTTTATAGTGTTGTAGTATTCTTTTGGAATACATCTATAAATTAAATGATTATAAAAAATTTTTGCCTTCTCTAACTGAGTTATTTCGTTCATATTTATTGTAAAACTTCTTATTTTCTTTTCGCGAAAAAAAATATTGAAATCTATAGAACGTTCTTTTGCTTCATTTAAAATAGTAATTCTTGAATTTAAAATAAGCTTTTTAGTTTTTGATAATTTTACGTACTTTATTAAAGAAAGTAATTCATTTTCTTGAGTATGCTTCATATTAAAATAATGTTGGCCTAAACAGTCATCCAATAGTATTATTTCTTTGCATTCTTTTTCACTTGAAAGTGATTTTTTTATATCAGAAATATCACCATTGGTAGTGTATCTTACTCTATATCCTTGTGTAGCATAATATAAAACTAACATTTTTGACGTAATTGTTTTACCTACACCTGGTCCACCTGTTATCATAAGTAACCCATTCTTGTCTAAATATTCGATACATTGTTCGTAAATATTAGTTTGAACAAAAAATTTGCTATCTTCATCTATATCACTAAGAAGTGATTCACAATCAACAAATATATCTTGATTGAAAATCTCATCTAAAATATTTGATGCATAGAGCCATAATTTGTAGTGTTTCCTTACAACGTCTGAGTTTTCTGACTTTTGTAAAAAATCATCTATTTCTCTTAAAGTAATAATATTTTTATCGTTCTCCATAAAATCAGAAAACATATCATATATTTCTGTAATATTCGCATCTGTTAGCATCATGCCACAGCATATATGGTATTGATTAGGTTTCCATTTGTTAACATTTTTAATTTCATTTTTTAGTGTAGTGCGTAAATTAGGAAACTTACTTCCAATATAATGTTTTGCTTGTACAATAATGTTATGAGTACATGTATTGTCAGTTAAATCAATACCACCATCTCTGCCTTTGGCAAATAATCGCAACGTTGTTGATAACTTTTTTTCCATTACATCTTTACATAGCTCTTCAAATTCAACATCATTTAAATTTGTATAATTAAACATTTTACCACCTTTTTACATTCTTAAAGATGCATACCTTTACATATTTTTTATTTATTTGGTCATATATTCAAGTTTATATTATATGTATAATTTAAAGTTAAGTTTTTATATTTTTTATGAGCAAACTTATTTACTTCACTCTTTTGTAAACTCTGCCATGGGTATAAAATTTGGAAATTCATCATTTACTAAGCTGCTATTCCAATGTAACCTTATTCTTGGAATAATTTTCATCTCTACGATAATGTCGAAAGACCCTTGGGACTTGAGTTTGCTACGTACTCTAATTCTAAGAAGAAACAATTAGCAAACAAATGATGCCAATTTTCATAACACCTTATATCTACAGACCATATATCGATAAACTCATAATATTCAATACTTTTCAAATCGTAATAAAGCATTGAATCATAATGCTTTTCTTTCTGTTTATTGTTACACTTTCTAGTATGCCATTCTGTTTCAAAAATAACTATACCGCCAAACAAATCACCTAAAACTGTGCTTATGAGATTGGTATTTACAAACAAACTTTTAAATAAATGAAAAAACCTATACATAAAAATTACTTCCAAGTCAATGTTAACCTTTGTAATACCATTATATATATATTTTTAAAATAATTATATTTTCCAATTTCATGTATAATTAAAGACTAATTTCAAAATTAAATTTATTAAAAAAATCTTCTCCATATCAATATCAAGTACAGATTATAACCAACTATTTATACCATTCATTTTCTATTTCCGTAATATCGACATCCTTCCATTTATCTTTCCATAACTCCCAATATGGGATATCGTTTGAAGATGGAGGATTAGCACATGGATCTATTTGTACTATTGAAGGTATACTAACTGATTCTCCAATAAGTAAAGCTTCTCCCGCTTTTAATGAAGGCATTTTATCTATTAATCCCCCCATTGTATCAGGTAATAACTTTTTCACATATCCTTGGTCATTGGGGTTTGTAAGTCTCATTGCAAGAAAGTTACTACATTGCGAAAAAATAGTTTCTGATATTTCAGAAGGTCTTTGACTTGCTAATAATAGTGTAACTCCATATTTTCGTCCTTCCTTTGCAATTCTTTCTATAGACTTCTTAGAAGCTCTAAATCTAACAAGTTCACTATTGGGTACATATTTATGTGCTTCTTCATATACAAGTAAAATAGGTGCATCATTATTTATTTTTTCTATTTCACTTTTTCTACATCTTATTTTTTTATAGTAATACCCATATTCAAATATTATTCTTGATATTAACGAAACTGTTATACTTAGCACTTCAAACGGTACCCCACTAAGATCTATTATCGTTACATTTGTTTCTTTATTATTTTCATAACCCAATAATTTTTTTAATGTTTCTTCAAATGATATCCTCTTAGACGCTTCTCCCAAAAGAAAGTCAAATCTTTTATCACTAATTTTATTTTCTAGTCTATTTAAAAAATTAATTAGTTTACCATTTAAACTCCCCGTTGCTGATGTTCCTTTACAAATTAATTTTTCCTTAAATAACTTGTTCATATTATCTTCATTAAAAATAAATGTATTTCCTTCAGAATCTTCCCATGAAATATCATTATCCTTACTTTTTTTTTCATTATTTCTATTTTCTATATATTGCAATACTTCTTTCAAATCAAAGAATAGTGGTGAATCAAAGTGAATTTTTTCTTTATCTGTTTGACTTCCGGTAAATTTCAATTTACGATTATTTACTATCGCTTCTTTGAAAACATTCCTTTGATTATGATCATTTGCATCTGTATCTAAAAATAATTCTTCTAACTCTTCGCTATTTAATAGCCAATAAGGTAATACAAGACTACTATTTGTAGTATCTAAAAAATTTGCATTCGGAAATGCAGCCTTATATTCTGAATGTATGTCAAAAATTATAACATGTGAATTATTCAAGGCAAAATCCCCATTTTTTTCACTGGTTGCCTTTTGTATAATTGTTGCTAATGAATGTGATTTTCCTGACCCCGTTGAGCCTACTATAGCTATGTGTTTATTAAAAAACTTGTTTCCATTTACAGGAACTTTTATTTTATTATTAGCTGATAAAGTTGAAAAAACAAATTTTTCTTTTTCATCTAATGAATTCTCATAAATCTTTCTAATTTCTTCTTCACTAGCAGGCTCTACTTTTTTAGGCGGAATAGCTAAAGAATCACCACCACGTATAAATTTGTTATTTTTTATTAATCCCAATGGATTTGCTTCTATAAGATATTTTCTCTTTCCACTGTCATTAACTTCTATAGAAAAATTTTCTATAATACCTATAAGAATCGAATTTTCGTTATCAGCTATTCTTAAATAAGAACCTACTTTCAATGACTCATCAGCTATTTTAAAGTCCTCTAAATTGTCTACTGATATTTTAATTCTATTTGGATAAACAGATATAACTTCTGCATTAATTTTTTCTATTTCACACATTCTAAATAACCTCCTTTACATATTTAAAATTCTTTACTTGAATTTTAACACTTTTTATACTTTTATTTTCTATATTCACATATGGATTTTTCATATAAAATTGAAATACCTCTCTAGTCTTACTTACTTCATTTAACGTAAGATGTAAATATTCTAACTCATCCAATATTTTTATCCTAATACCATTTTCGAATTTAGCTGTTTGGACTATTGATTTCATTGAGAATAAGGCTCCATTGTAATCGAAACCATCTATAAATTTAAAACCCTCATTATATAACTCTCTTTTAATTTCCAATAATTCATTTATATCTATATTGTGTATATATATATATGGGCAATATGGGCTCGTCTGCCTTTTTGATATATTAGTCCACTTCTTTGAAATTAAAAATATCAAATTTTTCAGTTCCGATCTTTTATAATTAGCCTCATCAACTTCAATTAAAAAAAATCTCTCAAATGGAGATATATTTAATGATGTGAAATATTCTTTTCTTATAGTTGCAAAATACTCCTTTTCGCCTCTATATGCTAAAAACCATTCATTAAATAGTAACTGTTTATTATTTATAAGTTTTATAAACTCTTTTTTTGTTATCACTCTTTCAGAAATATCTAATTTAGTAGCAATATCTTTTATTACTTTAAGTGCACTATTATAATAAAAATGTTCTGCTGTAAACTCTGAACAATCAAATTTTTCCTTTAATAAATCAATAATCTGTTCTACCTGACCTTCATAGCTTATTGCATTAATATTTATAGTAAGTTTAGAAATAAAATCATCTAAATCTTGATCATTAAGACCTAGCTCATCATGATAGATATGCCTTACCTTATCTTTAGTATATGTTAAAAAATATTTCTTTAGTGAATCTTTGTTTATTGGTAATCCAAGTTTATCTTGTCCAGAACTATAAAATCCATATAAATAATAATTTACACTGGATTTATTTCCATCTTTCACTTCCTTATAATGATTTAGCATTAGTCTAATCGGCTTTGCGATTACAGAATGGTTATATTCTGTTTTTGAATAATATTTACATTGTATAGCTGTTTCTTCTGTCGCTGTACTTATATCTACATCTTCCACACCCTCAACTGTAATAAACTCGTCTTCATTATTTAAATTTAGTAATTTATATATAGCATAGTCAAATTGATAAAAGTATCCTATAATTGTATCAATTGCAGTTCTTTCTCTCATATTTCTCTCCTAACCTATATTGAGCAAACTCATTCATTTCACTTTTTGTAAGTTCCCAGAGGTATAAAATTTGGAAGTTCATCCCACGCTAAATTGCAGTACCAATGCTAATTATACTATTTAACTCCATAATATTCTAAATATTATTTTTACCATCTCTTCCTTTAATACTGCTAATTTGCTCCTTATTTTTAAAATCCTCATCTTCCGTGTTAAAATTATAAAAACTGATAAAGTGCATAAATTTAAATATTACAAGGCATCTTTGTGCTATATACATTATAAGAACACTAAAAACAAGAAAAAGTTATTTTCATGTTTTCTTTTAAGAAATAATAATTTCAGTATCTACTCTTATTCTAGGATAATGCACTTTCATTATACTACAATTTTTATCATTATATACTAATTTTGCCTATAATATTTATTTTGATTTTATCTATGATTTAAATTGCTTCTTCATCTCAATCACTGCCTAACAAAAAAAGACAGCAAAGTTTTATTACAAAATTTCAATATCTTTATTAATTATTTGACCTCTTTTTTTGTTAATAACTTCAGTCTTATCTCCTTCATCAACTCCCATGAGGCCAATTATTTTTCATAAACAACTTACCATAAAACAAAAATCCCCATTGATTTTTTAATTTCAATGAGGATTTATAAATATTCTACTTTTAAATATCAAGTTCTATTATAATGATAGAATGGTCTGAAACTTTCTTTAATCTTAGTTGATCAATATAATTGCAATCCTTATTAGATGTATATACTTTCCTTAAACAAAAGCATGGTCTATTCTAAACCCAGTATTCGTATTACTAAACCAAGTATATTCTCTTTTATCTTTGTGAAAGTGTCTCCAAATATCAGTGTAGTTATAATTAACCTTCTTACACAATCCCAACAACTCTCTGATATTTCCCTATCCATCCCAAGTTTATGCTTCTTGTTTCACCGTTTCTATTTTTCCCTAGGATAATTTCCATAATTTCAGTTTCATTATCTTTGTTTTCTTCCCTAAGTTCCCTATCATAATATTCTTCCCTATATGGGAATATCACCATGTCTGCATCTTGCTCTATGGAGCCTGATTCCCTTAGATCTGATAGCATTGGTCTTGAATCCTTTCTACTTTCCGCTGCTCTACACTCTAATGTTTTTGCCCTAACCACTGCCTCCTTAAATGCATACTGAGCAATATTTAAAGCAAGAGCAGTTTTCCCCATGGAAGGTCTTCCAGCTATAATAACTAAATCCCCACGCTGTAACCCTGAAGTCACCTTATCTAGCTCCCTATAGTCTGTGGTTATGCCTTGAATTTCCTTGTCTCCAACATATCTTGCTTCAATTTCTCTCATGGTTTCCTGGAGCACATCTATAATAGGTTCCATATCACCCATGTCTATACTGATATAGGATTTATGAACGAAACACACTTACATAGTTTATATACCACCGCATAGAATTCGCTTACTTTTTCAAATCCCAATTTTTTATACATTTCTTTTGCTGTATCTTCCTCATCTGCACTGAGATATATCACTTCTACTTTCTTTAAAAGAGCTATGTCTATCACATATTTTAAGATGGTAGTACCTATTCCACGACGCTGATACTCTGGGGACACTGTGAAATCTTCTATTTTAGCTAGACCATTATATAAAAATAATTGGCAACTTCCCACTGGGATTTTATCATAATAACAAATATATGTATCCACTGGAATTTCTGACAAAGATGCCTGCCCCATGCTTATGGCTCTACGCTGGCAAAAATCTTCTTTCAAAGTCTCACTGTCTTGAATTAAATCTAGTGATACCAAATCTTCAACCATAGAATAATCTGTAATTTTACGAATGGTATACCCTTCTAATGTATTTCTCTATTTATAGACTCTTTTACCATTACGGATATAGTTATACAAATTTAGTCAAAAATGCCGTAAACAACATTAGTTTGTTTACGGCATATAAGCATCATCATATAATTCAACCTCATTCACTTAGCTCCTTCGTAAGTTCCCATAAGGTGTAAAATTTGAAAATCCCTAATTTGATAAGCTATGTTCCAATGTTAATAATATGAGAAATTTTAAGAGAATTCTTAAAATGTATTTCCCTAACTCACATTTTAAGAAATGAAAACTATATATTTTTTTTCATGGAATATTGTTTATGTCCTAAAGGGCAATCATCTAATACCCCAAAAACTTCATATCCATATTTAAGATAAAAATCTTTTGCTTGAAAATCAAAAGTAACTAAATGAATTAATTTACATCCCCTTTGTTTTGCCTCTTTTTCCACTTCATTTAAGAGTGTCAACCCATAACCTTTTTTTCGAAACTCCTCTTTAACCCATAAAACATCTATATACAGGCAATTCCAACAATATAATACACTATTTATTCCTGCTACTATATCTCCATTTGACTCTTTTATAACTTTGTTAATTGGAGAAAACGATGGCTCTTGCGTAAAAGGAACTCTAGATGAATTATATTTATCTATCTCATTTTCGACTAAACCTACTTCCTCTCTTGTGCTTTCATTAATAATAAAATTTTCCATATTTATTTCCCCCATTCAATCTATAATCTTTAATTCTTCACATTATATAAAATATTAATATAATTTTGGTAACTATTCAGCTACTCTTAGGTAAAATCAAAATTATTTTCACCTAAATAAGTATTTTTCAAAGCTAACTACGCCTTCATGAAGTATTATAACACTATTTATTCATTAAATGTATAACATTTAATATTTTGTAATATTATTGAATTACCTTCTTCAATAAATCAATTTAATCCTATTTATATAAAAATACCTTGAGCACTTACTAGACAATAGCTTGTTATAAACCTATTCAATATTAGCTATAACAATATCCGGTTTTACAGGAAAATGGAATTATAATGAAAAAGAATATAAGAAAT
This sequence comes from Clostridium sp., assembly GCF_036660475.1. GTDB lineage: Bacteria > Bacillota > Clostridia > Clostridiales > Clostridiaceae > Clostridium_J. The sequence goes on from NZ_JAVXAO010000003.1 coordinate 216,669, forward strand.
TTATGTATATATCTAAATGATTTTTTCCTTATTCTAATTGAGTGATAATGTACCAAATTTCTTAATACATTATGATATAAGAGGAGCAAAAGTCCTCTTATATTTTTATTACTACCTTATCAACATTTATCTTAAACAAAGCCTAATATTTTTATAGTTTCCTAAATCTACTGACTTTGTATCTCTACCTAGATATTTTATATCTTACCCAATCCCAACAACTCTCTGATACTTTCCTATCCATCCCAAGTTTACGCTTCTTGTTTCACCGTTTCTATTTTTCCCTATGATAATTTCCATAATTTCAGTTTCATTATCTTTGTTTTCTTCCCTAAGTTCCCTATCATAATATTCTTCCCTATATGGGAATATCACCATGTCTGCATCTTGCTCTATGGAGCCTGATTCCCTTAGATCTGATAGCATTGGTCTTGAATCCTTTCTGCTTTCCGCTGCTCTTGAAAGCTGTGCCAGTGCTACGATTGTGATATCGAGAGATTTTGCCATCCTTTTTAATTCCCTTGATATCTTTGCAACTTCTTGTTCTCTGCTACTGCTTCCTCCAGTGGATTCTATTAGCTGAAGATAATCTATAATTATCACATCTAACCCTGCTTTACGCTTTAATGATTTTGCTCTTCCTCTTATAGCTGCCATTGTTGTAGAGGTATCATCTATATAGATTTTCCGCTTTGATAGCCCTGCAGATGCCACCATAAGTTTTTCAATATCAGTTTCTGTTAGATTTCCATTTTTAATATTATTAAGGGGAATTAAGCATTTAGCTGCTAGCATCCTATTTATAAGTTGTTGCTTTGGCATTTCTAAGGAGAATATTCCTACCATTGCTTCCTTAGATGCATACTGAGCAATGTTTAAAGCAAGGGCAGTTTTCCCCATGGAAGGTCTTCCAGCTATAATAACTAAGTCTCCACGTTGTAACCCTGAAGTTACCTTATCTAGTTCTCCATAGCCTGTGGTTATACCTTGAATGTCCTTCTTCCCAACATATCTTGCTTCAATTTCGCTCATGGTTTCCTGGAGCACATCCATAATCGGTTCCATCTCACCCATATCTACACTGCTATATGATTTATGAATATTATCCTCTAGCCCTTCTAGTACCTGATCTATCAAGGATTCCTTATGACTATCATCAATGGCCTTCATACATGATTTTATGATACGTCTCCTAGTAGCTTTATCTATTATGATTTCACTATAACTCCTTATGTTATCTAAATAAGATGCAGCTCCAGACAGTTCTGTTAAATAGGTAAGTCCATTACACTTCTCAAAGACTCCTCCAGATTTTAGCTCCTCACTGAGGGTGATTATATCTATTTCAATATCTCTAATTCTAAGGTTTAAAATTCCTCTATAAATTAATTTATGATTATTATAATAGAAATCTTCTACGGTCAGAAGGTCCTCTATTTCATGAATTTTATTCTTATCGTTAATTAGAACCCCTAAAACTACTTGCTCTGCCTCCATGCTATGTGGCATAATCATATCCATTTCACATATCCTCCCTTAAAACTATATTCCGTAATTTTTCTTTTAACGATGCTTTATCTACCCCACTCGTCATGACAACATTTCCTCGTTTAAATCCATTCCCCTGTACTTCCTTACCTTGATTTAGATAGGTTTCGAACTTACCAGCAAAAAGTGTTGTTGGAGCTAAGTATTCCTGAAATTTAGTGCCTGTCCATCTTATCTTCATATTGTCTATAACATTTCTAAAATCATCCATTGTGAAACCCTCTTGGAACTTTGCCTTAATTAGCCTAAGAGTTACCTTAGTATCACTTCTAAACTTCTTTCCAGTCTGCAAATTCAAGTACTCAATTATCTCAAAAGCCTTTTTCTTTAGAAAAACAGGGTTATTAATATTTATAATAGAGGGATCTTTAGTAGAGGGATTATTTGTTGTAGACTCACACTGATACCCCTGTAGGTTCTCCTCTCTACACTGAATGTTCTCATCTACACTATAGGAATCTACATCTACACTGTTAAGCTTATAACCTGCCCTATAGGAATCTTTATCCGCACTCTTTTGACTCTTCTCTTCAGCTAAATTATCGTAACTACAAGACTCTTTTAACCTACCACCGTTATCATCATCTAGATTTACCCCACTAGTTATCAGCTCTGTATACTTCTCTCCTATGCCAAAATATGAATAGGTCCCACCTTCTCTTATAACCTGATGTGTAAGAACTCCTGCATCTCTTAATTTAAAAAATCTAGATTGAACAGTGCATTTCTTAATATTTAGTATAGGTAACTCCTTCAAAACTCCATCATAACGAATCCAATAGTATGCTTGTCCATCTACAATCTTAATCCTCATTCCCTTAGCTTCTTTGAAATCAACAAAATATCTAAGGATAATGGCATCCAAAATATCAAGACCTAACTGAACTAACTTCTCTTGTCTAAACCCCATAATTGTGTATTTCATAATTATCTCTCCTTCTATCACTTTATTTAAAATAACTCTTAGTAATCACTTCATTATGATTACCCTCACAATAATATATATGTGATTATGAAATTTTTTTACAGCTATTTCCTCATTGATTTTAAAAATTTTCAATTTTATTTTGCAATTTAAAATAAGGCTACATTTTAAATCCTAGTTCACCTTCTTATGAACACAAATTTAAAACATAACCTAACGCACCTTTTAAAAACAAACAACAAGTCAGCATCTTCAACTTGCTATTTATTTTAAGATTTCTAATAAATTTCTTCAAACTTTTAATTAAAATTTACGCTAAAATCAACATTTTCCCTAGGAGGCTCAAACCCAGTGGGATCTAAGCGTTGAACCCCCTAAGAACATAAAAACATAAAAACATAAAAACATTGAGATTCAGTGATTTTTAGTAATGTTTTTAATGAAAGTTCTTACGCCTAAGAATTTATTATGAAATAAAAAACCCCCATTGAATTTTTAATTTCAATGAGGATTTTTGCTAAGGTTTATTTTATTATAATTTTACTATAACTTTTTTAATACTTATATTTTTTCAACACTTATCTTTCTTTAATTTATTATAAATACTTTATATCTCCTGTATTCCTAACTTCCTAGCTTCTTAACTTCCTAACTTCCTGGTCACTCAATCCATTGATATTACTAATGTTAAGCCTCCTAGAGCATTTTGTGGTTATATATGCTTTTAACTAGTGTTTCCCCTTGATAATATGGCTCTCTATATTTATTTTTGATTTTATATTTTTAAGTTAGGCTTTGTTTAAGAGCGTTATTGAAATTTAATTACAATCTCCATAGTTATTTCTATATCTACTTTTTATCTTTATTAGATACATGATAAAATATCATATAAGATAGGCTATAACTCATTATAATCCTTCAATACATTCCCAATTAAATATCCTTTTATCTCTCTAATACATTCTTCCCTTTTACGGCTTAGTTGTCCCCATTTTTTATCGCCTTCGTAAACATATATTCGCATTTCAATCTTTAATATAATTTGAATTATGAATATAGAAAGAAGGAGTAAGTAACTCTTAATTGAGATACTTACTCCTTCTAATTTAATCACTCTGTAATATCTCTATTTTATGAAAAAAGGATTCACAGGTTAGTGGCGCCTTGAATCCTTTTAAAATTATTTATTATATTACAGGTATCTATTTAACTCCTCAACACTTTCTAAATCAAAAATATATTCAGATATTTTATTTGTAATCTCTATAGGTGCGTTAAAAATTCTTGAAATATACTCATCTGAAATATTGTTAAATTTCCTCTTGAGCTGACAAATTAATACTTCCTTTACTTGTTGTTCTATGGCCTTGGCTTGTTGCTCTGCTTCTTTAACTTGATCTTCTGCCACTTTTAGCTTTTCTTCAATCAACTTCATCTTATGCTCTGCATACTTTTTCTTGGACATCTCATCCATAAGATATTTTTCACGTGCTAAGTATTGTTGGTATTCTGCTTCATCTGCACTTAACTTATTCATAATTGCCATAGCTTCACCTATTTCCTCCTTCTTTTTTGATAGTTTTTCAATGATGTCAATATTTCCTGATGGACTACACTCACGTAAAAACACAACCCATTCCTCTAAATCATTAAGATTATCAATATCATCTTTGAAATTAAATTTATTTAATTCTACATAATGTATTTCTAAATCCTCAATAAATAGAAAGTTATCCTCTCTTTCCTTATAATTATTAACTAATAAATCACTTCTCAAACATATGTTCTTATTTTTTATTATTTTACATAAAGCATCTTTAAAAAAATAAATAACAAGTCAGTATTTAAGTCTTACTCTCTAAAAAATATATTCTGATTTTTACATCCTTCTTATTATGTCTATTCCATCATAACTTCTTATTTTTAAAAATTCTCATTATTATTGCCCCTAGATGTTCATTGTAGTATTATGGTATTAAATACATTTTAAGGTGAATTATCAAATAGGGGGAATAATTAATGTTTAAAAGAAATTTTAAAGATACAGATTTAGAAATATCTTTATTAGGTCTTGGCTGTATGAGATTACCACTGGTAGAAGGCAGCACCACTGATATTGATTACATAAAAGCTGAAGAAATTGTAGACTATGCCTACTCCAATGGCATAAATTATTTTGATACTGCTTATCCATATCATGGCGGACAATCAGAAAAATTTGTTGGTCAGGCTCTCAAGAAATATCCTCGTGGATCTTTTAACTTAGTTACTAAGCTTCCTATATGGATAATCAAAGAAGAAGCGGATTTAGAGAGAATTTTTAATGAACAACTAGCTAACTGTCAAACTGATTATTTTGATTTTTATCTTTGTCATGCCATAGATGCAGCTAAATTTAAAACCATCAAAGACTTAAATATTTATGAATTTCTTTGCAAGAAAAAAGCCGAAGGAAAGATTCGTTACATAGGATTTTCCTTCCACGATGTTCCATCAGTTCTTGAAGAGATTGCTGATGCTTATCCGTGGGATTTTGCACAAATCCAACTTAACTATCTTGATTGGGAATTATATAAATCAAAGGAGCAATATGAAATTCTTGCTGAAAGAGAAATTCCTTGCATAATCATGGAGCCAGTTCGTGGAGGTGCCCTTGCAAATCCTTGCGAGAAATCCAATGAAATTTTCAAGGCTGCTCGTCCAGATATGAGTATAGCTTCATGGGCAATTCGTTATGCTGCCACCCTTCCAAATGTTCTTACTGTGTTAAGTGGTATGTCAAACATGGAGCAAATTCAAGATAACGTAGCAACTATGTCCAATTTTGAACCTTTAACTGTAGAAGATTATAAAGTAGTTGATGCTGCCCTTGATGCCTATAAGAAAAATAACACTATTCCTTGTACTGGTTGTCGTTATTGCATGGATTGTCCTATAGGTGTTGATATTCCTGAAGTTTTCAAAATCTATAATGACTACGCCATAAGCAAATATAAGGGAGTATTTAAAAAGCAATACCTAAGTCTTCCGGAAATGGCAAGAGCTCATAATTGTATTAGTTGCGGAGCTTGTATGAATCAATGTCCTCAAAGCTTTGATATTCCTGAAAAAATGAAAATCATAGCAGATTTTGCTTCATCTATAATTGAATAAAACCCAATAAAAAAAGTGCCACTTGGCACTTTTTTACTTGTAAGTTAAGTAGAGCTTTCCCTTTCCAGCTCCTTTTTCTTCGTTCTTTCCCCATGACCTATTCAAAGCTCCCTTTAACTATAATCTCGCCATTTTCCATCATCATTCTGCCTTTAGCAATTACACTATGGATATTTAATTCTTTATCCATTAACACAATATCTGCATCACTATGAACATCTATATAACCTTTTACAGGATAAATACCTAAAACTTTAGCAACATTTGATGTTATTACCTTCAAGGCTGTTGATATATTCAAGCCTTCTTCCTTTATCATATCCTTCAATTCTAAATGAAGTGTATTTAAGCTTGAAGCACCTAATTTTATAATATTACCCCTATCGTCATATTCTGAAGTACTTCCATTACCATCTGAACTCATTGTGATATTTTCAATAGGAACATTATTTTTTATACATTCTGCAACTGCCTTACTTGACTTCACTCCCCTTGTGTCATTCGCTGAGGCTGCAGTGCCAGCTGTTAGATCAATTGATCCACCTATCTTTGCAAATTCCATGGCTTGTTCAAATAAAGCTCTATTTCTATTGACGTGAGTTGGACAGAAATGTTTTACAGGTATATCTGTGTCCTTTACTATTTTCATTACCATATCAAGTCTTTCTTTAGCATCACCTATATGCATAATTACTAATCCTGCCTTATTGCTAAGCATTCCTGCCACTCTTGCATCTGAGGCTAATCTTATAAGCTCTTGTTCAGTTATATGAGATGAACGATGATCTGAAAGTGCCATCTTAACACCAATAACCTTATCTATGAACATAATATCTCTCTTCACACTTCCCGTTAAAGTTACACTGGGAATTTCATAGGAACCTGTATGAATATATGTAGAAATCCCTTCAGTTTCAAGGCCTTTAGCCTTTGCAATTAATGATTCTACTTGTCTTGTACAGCCATCAGTGCCTAATAAACCAACTACAGTTGTAATACCTGCTTCAATTACCTTAGATAGCATAACCTCAGGAGTACGGCTATGAAAACCTGCTTCTCCACCTCCACCGATTATATGAACATGCTGATCAATAAATCCTGGAACTACAATTTTCCCCTCTCCATCAATCACTTCAATGTCTAATATGGAATTAGATGTATCAATATTTTCAGCAATCTTAACTATTTTATCTCCAACTATTAGTATATCCTTTACTCCCAAATATTCTGGAGAATATACTTTACCACCCTTAATAAGTTTATTCATTTTCGTCACCACTCTACCTTATAATGTATTTTTTTATTAACATTGTCATAATTCTCCGAATCCCAAAGATTCCGATATAATATGTAAGCTATGCTCAATCAATTCCACATTTAGAGCTCCACACCTTCACAATGTGACAAGACATCAGTAATTGGTTTAGCATAGTGTAATCATCTAAATCAATTTCAAATAATTCTTTTATCTTTTGGATTCTATAATTAATGGTATTACGATGAAGATACAAATAAGATGAAGTGATTTTTATACTATGATTTGCATTAAGATAAACATGAAGTGTATTTAAGTAATCTGTGCCATATGTTTTATCATATTCATATAGCTTCCATACTTTCTGATTACAAAAATAAATTAAATCATCTTTGGAAATTTGTTGCAATAAATCATAGGATTTAACCTCCTCATAAAATACATAATTCAAAGAATCATTAAGCAGATTACTTTTATTCTCATATGCTTTAATCGCCTGGGTTTCGTAACGCTTAAATTCAAATAAATCATGAAATAAATCACTTATTCCTAATGTGAGTTTTTTACTCTTTAAATATTTATCTAATTTTTTTTCACAGTTAAAGTCAGTATAAGAATGATGCTTTACATCAATCAAAATAATCAATATTTTCCCCATGATAATGATAGTACCACTTGGGAAAAATGATAATAATTCCTGTTTAAAATAATCTTCATCTGCATTGTAAGACAAAAAATTGATAAGATCTGAGCATACTACTCTATACTGTGATTTAATATTTAGCTCACTAAGCTGAACATGATCAACAAAGTGTAATCTGTTTACATAATTACTGATTGTCAATTCCATTAATATATCTTCATTTCGAGTGTGTTTGCTATGGGGAATATTTTTTTGCTGAATGAATATTTCCTTCGCAAAAATTTGACTGGCAAAATAATAGCAATCTTCATCTATATCATCAAATGTGCCGTTAACCTCTGTTACATTCATGTATCCCATAAACTGTGAATTAATAATAAGTTTATAAAATCGTCTACGCAAATTATTAATCTTATTTACAGTCAAACATTCATATTTCCTATTTTCATCTTTAATATTATTCCAATTATTTAAAGTAGCTGCAAATTCAAGGGTTATATATCCCCTCTTTACAGCATTATTCCAAGTAATATCTTCAACTTGAATCAATTTTGAATGCGCAATTATATTATAAGCATTATTGATTATAACAACAGGATTATTTAAATATTGGGATGCTTTTTCTGTTATTTTATCGAAATCCTCTCCACAAAGAACTGATTGCATCAATGCTTCTCGTAATTCTTCTCTCATATGTCCTCCTCAATTGTTACCCTCATTACCATTGTGCTAATAGCACAATTAGGTATGTTATTTCTATGCTATATTAACATTTTATTAATTCAAAATCAATGTTACAATTTTAACATACTAAAGAAAAGGCGTATTTACCTAGTTATTACTTGATTAATAAACTATAAAGCTATCTGTTTATAGCATAACTTGATGTTTTTTGTTATGTTCATGTAGCATAAATTAAATTAAAAGCTGGAAGGGGAAATTAAAAATGTTTGATTTTACTGGGAAAACAATACTTGTTACAGGAGGTGCTCAAGGAATCGGAAAAGAAACTGCTAAAGGAATTATCCTAGGCGGTGGACATGCTGTCATTTTAGATATTAACGAAGAAGTTGGTAATGCTACAAAAATAGAATTAGGCAACGCTTCATTTTATAGAATCGACCTTGGAAACAGTGAAAACATTAGAACTGTAATGGCTACTATATTAAAGGATTTTCAACGTGTTGACGGACTTATAAATGTTGGTGGAATAATTTCTAAAGCACCATTCCAAGAAATAAGCGATGCAGAATGGGAAAGAACTTTAAAAATTAATTTAACAGGCACATTTACAACATGTTCAGCGATCTACCCATACTTCATAGAGAAAAAAGGTGGTAGAATCGTTAACGTTTCATCTGTAGCTGGGAAAATCGGTGGTGGTTTACTTGGAACAGCTGCATATGCTTCTTCTAAAGCTGGTGTTAATGGTTTAACAAAAGCAATTGCTAAAGAAGGTGGAAAATATGGAATTAGCTGTAATGCTGTATGTCCATCATTTACTAATACTAGCATGACAAAGAGTGTAGCTGAAGATGCAGAAAAGAATGCAAAAATAATTTCAATGATTCCACTAGGAAGAGCTGCTGAACCAGTTGAAATTGCACAAATGATTTTATTCTTTGCCTCAGATGCAGCAAGTTTCGTAAATGGCGAAATTGGTGACTGTGATGGTGGAATTGTTTTAGATTAACAGGAAGTAGGTTATTTATATGAAAAAAAATAAATTTAGTTATAAAAGATTCCCTGGAGATACTATTGTAGTTCCAATGATCATTGGTGTTATTTTAAAGTCAGTTATACCTAAAGCTCTTGAAATTGGTGGATTCTTTACTAATGTTGTTCATGGTACTGGAGCCTTAGTTGGAGTATTTTTATTCTTCCTTGGAGCAAGTATAGATATTAAGAGCACCCCAAAGGCAATTAAAAAAGGTTCTGTAATTATAATCACTAAGATTGCTGTATCAATTGCCCTTGGTCTAGGTGTAGCCTTCTTCTTTAAGGATAACTTCTTAGGCCTATCATCTTTAGCAATTATCGGTGGTATTTCAGTTGCTAATAATGCGCTATATTCAGGTATTGTTGCTGAATACGGAGATGACTCTGACAAAGGTGCTGTTGCAATTACATCATTAAGTGTAGGTCCCACAGTTACCATGATTGCACTGAGCTATGCTGGTCTAGCAAGTATTTCAATTTGGCCAATAATCGGCTCAATATTACCACTTATTCTAGGCTTAATCCTTGGTAGTTGTTCTCCATGGCTAAAGAAGAACCTTAGTGCTGGTGTAACTCCAAGTATAATTGTTGTTGGTTTTGCACTTGGTTGCGGAATGTCTATACAGCAATTATTCAAAGGTGGCTTATCAGGTATTTTACTAGGACTTATTACTGTAGTTGTTGTTGGAATTATAACTATTGTTGCTGATAAAATAACTGGTGGATCTGGTATTGCCGGTGCTGCTATATCTAGTACCGCTGCAAGCGCAGTAGCAAACCCAGCAGCTTTAGCCGCTGTAGATCCTACTTATGCATTAATTGCTCCTATAGCTACTGCTCAAGTAGCTCCATCAGTTATTATAACTGCATTCTTAACTCCAATGCTTACAAGCTATATTACTAAACGCAATAAAAAAAGCGCCATAAAAAAACACGCTTAAGAATATAGCATAATCATTAATAAAACAATATTAAAATGCACACTGGAGACTAGTAAATTAACCTCTACTCTCTGGTGTGTATTTTATATCTTCTAACTAATATTTTAGTATGCCGATTACTTATTATGGATTCACCCTAACTTCACTAAACTTCCTTAAAAGAAATATCCTCACTCCATCCTATTTGTAAAATATAGCTGATATTAAAAAGTTAGAACCATATTTTTCGTTTTCGATTATTCCCTTATCTCCCCACGTGCCAAAGTTAGCTTCAACTGCTAATGGTCGCAAATCACCATAAACTGAGAATACCCCTTTTGACCAAATCTTTTTATATCCATGGTTTTTAATTATTTTCTTTACATCCTTAATGTTTTTATTAGCTTTCTTGTTAACAATAAAAATTTCTCTAGATGCTTTGAAAAACCTTTTGTAAAATAATCTACTATCACAATAATGTGCAAATAGTAGGCAATTAACGTCTCCACTTATTTTTATATTTCCCTTAAGAATAACATCATATTTATCTGATATTTTATATGCTTCATCTATTAAATCATTCATAATATACTCCTATCTCCTCAATAATTGTTGTATTTATTATCTGCCTTATTCCTATTTTTACTCTTATATAATTTTTACTATTTGTTACTCATAAGTGAAAATTCTACCATAAGCTTTTCAATATCCGCTTACCTACTAACTAAGTCTCCACACTGTAACACTGAAATAAAAAACTCCCCATTGAATTTTAATTTCAATGAGGAGTTATGCTAAAGTTTATTTTACTATGATTTTCTTTATTAAGTCTTGTGCTAGTTTCTAATCTCTAAAAAAAGGTGGTAAGTTATCCATCCCTTGCCTTTTACATATCCCCTTAAATCCTTTTCATTTCTAAAATATCTCATTACTTCCTCATAAACATGTAATACTTCTGACTCATTTAAAAATTCTTCTTCCACCTTATTATTAACACTAATAATAGCCTCAACTCCACAAAATAAATGTTCTTCACTTAAACATAATTTCACAATTTATTTCTTTAAGGTTACTAAAATAGCTTTTAAAGCCACAATAAAACTATCAATTTTTTCCATCGTTATAGTAAGAGGACAATATGTTCTTATTACTCTTTCATTGACTTTAACCCCTGCTATAAAACCCCGTTGAAACAGACTTCTATCTATTTCCCTCATGAACTCAATTGAAATCTCCTTAGATAATTCAATACATATCAAGAGTCCACAACCTCTTATTTCTGAAATTATAGGGATTTCTTGTTGTAACTTTCTATAACTTTCTAAGAAATATGTCCCCATATTAACTACATTGCACAATAAATCGAGCTTTTCTATTTTATTCAAAACTTCATATGCAACTCTACAGCCCATTGGGTCATTTTGATGAGACTGTGCAAAATGAAAATCAGTTTTTTCTACCTCCGCTATAATACTTTCTTTAATTATTACTGCACTTACAGGATAACCGTTTCCCATACCTTTTCCTGTGGCTATAATCTGTGGCTTGAGATTATAATTCATGTACCCAAACCATTTTCCTGTTCTCCCAATACCACAGGTTACTTCATCTACAACTATTACAACATCATTTTCCTTTGCTAACTGACTAATTGCAGTAACTAAATTCCTCGGGGGTAATTTCACTAGTCCTGAACTATTTCCAGCTTCAAACACAAATACTCCAATATTGGAAAAATCAATTTCATCTGATATTTCCTCGTAATACTCCTCAACACTTTTTGAGTGATGATAATCCCAGGAGATAGTTTCCCATTGACTTTCCTTTTGTTCCATACATTGTCCATATGCTGCCAAGTATTGTCCTGTTAAGCAAACGCATTTTTTATTTCTCCTAATAGCTCGTGCTAACTGGACACCATACTCTACAGCTTCACTTCCAGAGGTCAAAAATACGCACTTTCCATAATCTATATCTGCTATTTTTAGTAATTTCTGGGCACATTTTTCCCCAATTAGGTGATTGTATTTATATCCAACATGGATAATCTCATCAATCTGACGGTGCATAGCTGCTGAAACATCAGGATCATTATGTCCCAATGGCAAAGTCCATACCCCGGCTTCCAAATCAAGATATTTGTTACCCCTACTATCATATACATAACATCCACTACCTTTAATAACTTCTTCATTATATATAGGATATCCCGTGCTGTTGAATAAATAACTCATAATGCTCCTCCCCTTTAATTTACCTTCAACTTAAGTCGATTTTCTCATATTTTCATGTAATATTATCCCTTGAATTATATTCTAATCGGGGATATTAAGTGAATTTGTTTTTCATCATTTTTATTTTTTATAAAACACACTGAATAGTTATTAGTGAACCTCATCTCAATTTCATCCTCATCTAATGCATTAATAGCTTCTATAATATATCTTGAGTTAAATTTAATTTCTATAGGGAACCCATTACATGTTATATCAATTTCACTTCTACTTGTGCCTAATAGAGAGTTAGACGTTATTATCATAGTACTTTCCTGTATATCTAGTATAACAGTACTTACATTGCCTTCCTTTCCAATAATTGATGCGGATTCCAATCCATTAAGAAGAGATTGTCTATTAATTATTATGGTTAATGAATTCTCGTTAGGTATATATGCCTCATAATTTTGTAAATTACCATGTATCAAAGTTGATATAATTTTAGTTTGTCCACATCTAACCAAAATATGATTATCAGTAAATGTAATATCAGCTAGTCCATCTGTCCAATCTAAAGTTTTTTCTATTTCATTTAAAGCCTTAGAAGGTATTCTTGCACTAAAATTCATATCAGTTTCAATTGGATTAAAAAAGAATGCAGCCCTAAAACCATCTAATGCTACCATATTGAAACTATCTTTTTTAAAATCAACTAATACTCCTGAAAATATTGTTTTAAAGGATTCTTCGCCAGACGCAAAACATGTGTTTTTAATCATCTCTTTTAACATCTTTTGAGATATTGAAAACATGTTTTTCCCTTGGACATATGGAACTTCTGGGAAATCCTCTTGATTGCTATAATGAATATTAGCTATATTTCTTTTGCAGCTTATCTCTATATATTGATTATTCATCTTATTCACATTAATAACTTCATCTGGAAACTTTCTTATTATTTCTCCAAATATTTTAGAATCAACTATCATGGTACCTTCTTCATGGACATCGGCTTGAACAGTTGTTTCAATACATAGATTTTTTTCTCCACCAGTTAAAATAATTTCTTCTCCTTTTGCTTTTATCAAAACACTGTTTGCCAGATTAACACCTAATCTAACCCCAGATATTCGCTGTGTAGTCCTTAGTGCATCAAGAAAAGTATTTTTCTCTATAGTAAATTTCATTTTAAACCCTCCGTTTATAATTAAAATCAAATTGTTATATATTATTATCACTGATTTCTCATTATACATTTTAACACTATTTTCTACTTATTTGTATTTTAATTAATAATTTGTTATATTATTGAATTGACTATTTTAAATAAAGCAATTTATTTTTATTAATTTAAACACCCCTATAAATTAAAATTCATCTATCCATCAAAATCTATTTCTAAAGCTAGAATTTAAAAATCCCCATTGAATTTTAATTTCAATGAGGATCTATATATAAATTTATTTTATTATATTCTTTTATATCATTATCTTATATCTCTTTAATTGTTACCTATTTTACATTCTCCTTAAGTAAATCTCTAATTTCCGTTAACAAAACAGTATTCGCAGGCTGTTGTTGTTCTTCTTGTTCCTTTTTCTGAAGCTTCATTCTTTGTTCTAATTTACTTATGATTTTAACTGTAATAAAAATTGATAATGCTATAATTAAAAAATCCACTACATTTTGAAAGAAAAGTCCAATATTAAGAGTTACAGCTGCTTTTGCCCCAATAGGTTCAACCAACTCAATCTTAAATTCTGCAAAATTTATTCCACCAGTAAAAAAACCTATTATAGGCATAATTATATCTGTTACCAACGAAGATACTATTTTATTAAATGCACCTCCAATAACCACACCTACCGCAAGATTAAAAACATTTCCCTTTAACGCAAAATCCTTAAATTCTGATAAAAACTTTTTCATATTACCACTCCTTTGTAAAACCTACCTCAATACATTTTAGTCTCTATTATGTAATATCTTATATTCATGGTTTTGTAAAGTGCTTAACATAAGTTTTTCTGAGTTCTCCTTTGCTATGGACCCCTAACTACAATATCTGATTCACCTAAAACAACATTAGTTAGTTCAATAATTTTAGTTAATTAGTACTATTAAGCTACCAGACTTATAGAAACTCATATCTTATATATAAGGTTACATTAGCTTCTAATCTCTGTACAATAATGAAAGCACACATATCAATAGACATGAGTGCTTTATCCTTGCAATTACTTCTTCCTTAATATTTTTATCTCGACTAGAATTTGCGAATTTGCTTGGCAACTTCCTTCAATAAAGCTTACTACCTTATGGTCACAGAATAAGTTGAAACAGTTTTTCCTGAAAGGTCTTTATAGTCGAAGATAACCGTTGTACCATCAGTTCCTTTTGTCATATTTATAAGCATCCCATAGGCTCCGTTATTCCCTTGATTCATGGCACCCATATTTGCATAAGTAAATTTAATAGGAACTTCTGGAGAAGATTTTGAGCATTGTATTGTATCACCTGAGATTTTAACTTTACCATAGTTTGTATCGTGTACGGTATGATTATGCCCCCAAAGGAATATTACGTTACTATAATTATTAAGTAGAGTAACTAGTTCTGGTGCATTTTCCGTTGTTCTTTTTCCAAAATAATGAATAGGGCAATGAGAAACAATAAAAACTGGTGTGGATGAATTTATGGAATCCAAAGATGACTTAATATTATCCATGTCCGTAGTTGTAAATGTTTTACTTGATGAATCCATTACATATACAGCATAATCGCTATTGTTGACAACTAATCCAGAATCATATTTTCCGCCCTTACTAGATTCATGATTGCCCTTTGTTAGTATTGATGGAGTTCCCTTATATTGGCTGCTTACAGCATCAGTGCAGGCCTTTGCATCTTTTGGACCCACGTAGTCACCACCGAAAATCATATTATCAAGTGATGTTGTACTATTTTCCAAATTAGATAGCCAGGTCTTCACATTTGAGATATTTCCATGAATATCTGAGGTAGTTCCAATGTACTTGGTAGTACTTACAGTATCTGCATAACCTATTGTTGACGAATAAAAGCTCACCATTAATATTAGTCCAACAATGAATGATACTATCTTGCTAATTTTTTTCATTTTCATATATTAACACTCTCCTTCGTTATAGTGTTAATAAAGAACCAAATATTATGCATGGATTTTATATTAGGCATCTGAAAATAAATAGCAAGTTGAACATGCTGACTTATTTATTTTTTGAAGATGACTTAATATACAATTTATAATGGCTCACCTATAGATTCCATATTAAAAATAAATGTATTTATAAACATAACAGTTTATCCACAATCTAATGTGTTGCTCCACCTACTTCAGAAATATCCATTAAATTCTCTATTGTTGCTTCTATTGCAAATTTCAATCCTTTGCTTATCATAGAAATTGGCATTGATGGAGTTGTCGGTGGCATTTCTAATACCTGTGAAGTATCAAATGGTACATGAATAAAGCCGCCTCGAATTGTTGGATACTTTTTATCTATTAAGTATAGTAAAGAATACATTACGTCATTACATACATATGTCCCAGCTGTATATGATACAGATGCTGGAATATTATTTTCTTTAAGTTTTTTTACAATAGCCTTTACAGGAAGTTTTGTGAAATAAGCATTTTCTCCATCCTTATAAATTACTTCATCAACTGGCTGATTGCCTTTATTATCAGCAATTCTAGCATCCTTAAAATTAATTCCTATAAATTCTGGAGTTATTCCTGCCCTACCGCCTGCCTGCCCAACACATATAACTATATCCGGATTATTATCTTCAATAGCTTCATCCACTTTTTTAGCCCCTGCCCCAAATACTGTTGAAATTTCAAGTTTAATAATTTCTGCTTCACATATATTATCTGGCAACATTTTCACAGCTTCATATGCAGGGTTTATAGTTGACCCTCCGAAAGGATCAAAGCCAGTAATCAAAACCTTCATATTAAACATCCTTTCTTTTTCACAATTTATTTAAAGTGATGTATCCGTCTTAAATAAATTCCACTTTATATTGCTTCATTAATATAATTCTTTAATACAAAATATTTTTCTTTACTTAAAAAGCATCATATAACAGATTTGGAATGCTAACATAAACACTCCTACAAAAATCTGTTTCTTAATTACTCCATAGTTATCCTTCATTTCAAGAATTGCTACCGGTACAATATTAAAGTTAGCTGCCATCGGAGTCATTAAAGTTCCACAGTACCCACAAGTTAGAGCTAAACTTCCTATAATTACTGGATTTACTCCATACTGTAATGCGAATGGTGCACCAATACCAACTGTCATAACTGTTATAGCTGCAAAAGCATTACCCATTATCATAGTGAATATAGCCATTCCAATTGCAAATACAATAATACCAATATTAACATTACCAGCCGGAATAACTTTTCCAACGATTTGAGCAATAACATCACCCACTCCTGCTGACGTGAAGATTGCGCCTAAAGAAGCAAGAAGCATTGGAAGCATACTTAAAGGTCCAACCATATCTAATAATCTTCTTGAGTCGTTTAAAAATACATTTGGTTTATTTTCAGAAGAATATATTCTAAGAATTATTGCTGCCACGATAACTCCTAATCCTACTCCAAGAAGAGCACTTAATTTTGTGAACAAAGCAAATCCTAATGCAAAACATCCTATACAAAGAGCTGGTATGAAAATCTTAAGACCAATTTTCTCTGCTTTAGCCTTTGTTTCTTCTGCTGTTGGAATATTACTTATACCTGGTTTAACTCGTTTAATAATCGCTGGAGCAGCCATTAAAATTACAAGAAATCCACTAACCATAGGTGGTAACCATCTACCAAATATAAAGATTATACCTAACGAACACCAAAAGATTGCAGTTCCAATTTTTGCAGGATTCTTTTTATCTCTTAAATTTATAATACCTGTGTTCATTGAAATTAACCCAATTACTATATATAGTACTTCTAACAACTTTATACCAATTGTAATTTCAGGATTCATGAAAAATTCCATACTTATTCTCTCCTCTCTATTATAATGATTTAGAAATGCTCTTTGGATATGATTTCATTAACTTCCTGTCAGCAATATAGTAATAAATAATAGCTACTACAGTTGCAGTTACTGCAACAGGAATTTGAACTCTTGCTAAATCAATGAGTTCTACTTTGTATCCTAACGGAGCTAATGTTGATTGAACTAAAAGCATACCAGAACCACCTACAAATAATACTTGTCCGAAGAACCATGTGATATTCTCCATCCCTGCTGCCATACCCTTAATTTGTTCTACATGCTCTTCGCTTGGCTGTTGTCCATTAGCTTCTACTGCACCCGTTGCCATAGGAATAATGATTGGACGAACAAATCCAGCAACTCCACCAAATCCAACGTTAAAAGCAGCAAAGACAACTCTCATAATACCGTAAGTTCCGATTACTACACCTGCCGTAGCATTTTTAACTTTACCAATTAATTTGGCTGCCGACTCCTTAAGTCCATTCCTTTCTAAAGTACCTGTAACAAGCATAACGATTATGAATATACACATACTTCTATTAGCAACAAAACTCTTCCCAAAAGTAGTTAAAAGACCCTCTACGCCTAACCCACCTGTGACTGCTGTCACTACTGCTGCAGTGATGATGATTGTAATAGAATCCATCTTCAATGCAAATCCCACAATAACGATAAGAATACCTAATAATTTGATAAGTTCCATGTTTTCTCCCCCTAAAAATATATTTATGAAGCTACCTTTAAAGGCAACTACCATACACATAAAATCTATATTTTTACAAATAAAGTCTTTGTTAAATTTACTAAGTTATCTTATAAATATTCAATTTTATACAGATTATTACTTGATTTAAGTAATATTTAAAGTAATTTATTCATATTTTCATTACAATTACTTATTCAGCAATAACTTGTGACAAAATTAAAAAATCCCAATTGAATTTTTAATTTCAATTGGGATTTACATGGAACTTTATTCTATTGTATTACTATTTTACTTCTCGGATTTAATATTTATCCATGCATCATCGTATAATCTTTTAACATCACTAGATAAATCAACATAGATTTCACATCTATCCATTATTTCTTTAGGCATGTATGCATTAGGATTATTTCTAATTTCCTCTGGCTGTTCTAATCTTGCTTCTCTGTTTGGAGTTGTATATCCTATTTCATCAGCTATTCTTAATGCGCTTTCCTTACCACTTACAAAGTTTATGAACTTTTCAGCTCCTTCAACATTTTCAGCATTATAAGATACACTCAAGCTATCAATCCAGAAGTTTGCACCTTCCTTAGGTACTATATAAACTAAATTCGGATATTCATCTTGAAGATTTAACCCTTCTCCAGACCAAATCATATTTATATCTGATTCCCCTGCTGGAATCATTGTAGTTCCATTATCTACACCATATATTGGATTTACTAATTTTCTTTGATTTAATAGTAATTCCTTGGCTTCTTCAATTTCTGTTGGATTAGTTGTATTTAAAGAATATCCAAGCTTCTTTAAAGCTGCTCCAAGTGTATCTCTATAAGTATCAAACATAAATATTTTATCTTTATACTTTTCATCCCATAGTATATCCCAACTATCTACTTCTTCTGTTACTACATCCTTATTGTAAACAAGTCCTACTGTTCCAAACATATAAGGGACTGAATACTTATTACCTGGATCTATTTCTAGATTTAAATACTGTTCATCCATTTGAGATATATTAGGTATACTATCTTTGTTTAGTTCCTTAACAAGATTTTTTTCAATCATTCTTGGCATTAAAGCATCTGATACTAAAATAACATCGTACTTTGCTCCACCACTACTAACCTTTTGGTACATGGTCTCCATATCATCAAAAGTTTCAATATTAACTTTTATACCATATTCCTTCTCAAACTCTTTTATAGTCTCTTTATCTATATTTTCTCCATAGTTAAAAAAGCTTATTTCTCCAGAATAATTATTGCCACACCCTACAAAGAATGCCACCATTATTATCATACAAATTGATAAACTTAATGATTTTAATAATACTTTCATATCGCACCTCTTCCATATATTACCTTTGCTTTTAACATTCTTTTGGATTATATCACTTTTTTAAGTTTATGTCTAACTATATAATAATAATTATTACTAAACAATAATTTCCAAATCACTTAATACTGTCTCCCATAGATACGTTGTGGATTTTCTCCTATAAATTAAGTTCCGCAAAAGGTTCTATATCCACCCTTATCTCCTTTCGGTAACTTAGCATATTCCTCTTGCGCCTTGGAATATTCATAAGGATTTTTAAGTACTTCCATTAGTCTATCCATAACACTATAGTCCCCTTTATTTGTAGCATAATCTAAAGCTTCTTCGACTCTGTGGTTACGTGGAATCACTGCTGGATTGTTATTTTTCATAAGTACTTTTACATCTTCTTTCGATTTATCTTGTCTTTTTAATCTTTGCTTCCATAACTCAAGCCACTTATCAAACTCCTCTTTTCCAACCATCTCCGTATCTTCTTCTCTTCCGATGGTTAGCGCTCTAAAGGTATTTGTAAAATCTGCTCCGTATTTTTTCATAGTACTTAAGAGTCCTTCAATTAAATACTTATCTTCTGCCTCTTCATTAAATAACCCAAGCTTTTCTCTCATTCCTAAAAACCAACTATCCTCATAAATCTTAGAAAACTCCGAAATAGCAGCTTGTGCTAGTTTAATAGCTTCCTTTTGATCCTCATGTAATAGTGGTAGTAATGTTTCAGCCAATCTTGCAAGATTCCATACTCCAATATTAGGCTGGTTACCATAGGCATAGCGTCCATTGGTATCAATTGAGCTAAATACCGTGGCTGGGTCATAGGTGTCCATAAATGCACAAGGTCCATAATCAATAGTTTCTCCACTAATTGTCATATTATCAGTATTCATAACTCCATGGATAAAGCCAACTAACTGCCATTTTGAAATAAGTTCTGCCTGGCTTTTTATTACTTCTTTAAGTAGGTAAAGATATTTGTTATCTGCTTTTAATCCATCCTTAAAATGTCTTTCTAAAGTATAATCAGCCAATGCTTTAACATCTTCAATGTCTCCCCATTTTGAAGCATACTGAAAAGTTCCAACACGAATATGACTTGATGCAATACGAGTTAGCACAGCTCCTTGCAACATTTTCTCTCTAAATATAGTTTCACCAGTTGTAACTACCGCTAAACTACGAGTACTTGGAATTCCTAATCCATTCATAGCTTCACTTATTATGTACTCCCTAAGCATTGATCCAAGTGATGCTTTTCCATCACCACCTCGTGAATATGGTGTTTTACCTGATCCTTTAAGCTCTATATCTACCCTATGTCCTCTAGGTGTTATCTGCTCACCAATGAGCACCGCTCTACCATCACCCAGCATTGTAAAATGTCCAAATTGATGACCTCCATAAGCTTTTGCAATAGGTATTCCTCCTTCTGGAATCTTATTTCCCGAAAGTATCTCTACCCCATATGAGCTTTCTAACTCCTTAACATTTAACCCTAATTCTTCTATCAATGAATAATTTAGGACAACTAATTCTGGTGATGGAACATGACTTGGTTTCTGCTCCCTATAAAATATATTAGGAAGTCCCATATAACTATTTTCTAAATTAAAACTCTTTTCTTTCATTCTTTCTTTTTAGTGAGATAGTGTATTATAAGTTATCAAGAGTTATTTTTTCTCTCACTAAATCCTCCCTTCTTTCTTACTAATATTCTACATGATTAATTTGCCCAATGATTTATTTTTTTATTTCTCCCACAATTATACTATTAACTTCATATGATATTTTGGTTTTCTTTCTATAATAGAATACCCCTTTATAGAAACAGTTTTACTATTTTAACTGTTTACTATAAAGGGGCATATCACGATAGATAAAATCTACTACTGTGCTTTCTTCTACAATAAGTTTGAAATATAACCTTAAATATTAATCCACAAATGGAATTTCCACATCTATAGATTTACTCTTAACCCTAACTTCTGTTTTAATAAAAGGTCTTTGTGTTGCTTGAGTATCTGTTCCATATAGGATAACTCCAAGTCTATGTCCAGGTTTCACAGTATAGTCCATAGGAATCATTTTAAATGAATAATCATAGAAGGTTCCTATCTCTACTTCTTCTTTATTCCAAACACACTTTCTATTTTGTGCATTCATCCAACCTCTAGAAATCACTCTATACTTTGAAGGTGTTTCTTCGAAGGCAAATTTTTTCACATCAGATTTTGGTGTATTTAAACCCCAAGTTATGCCATCTTTTTCAGCAACTTCTTGAGATACTAGCATACGATTATCTTCACCATAATCTACTAGCATGGCACTTAGTATTGCTGTCTCTTTATCAATTGCAGCACTAAATGATACTTGTATTTCACCGCTTATTCTGGCTTCTGACTCTAGCTCCTCACCTATGTATTTTATGAAATGACCATTTTCTATAGAATCACTCATTACTAGCTCATCTAGCCACTGATTTAAATTCTTCTTTTCTCTGTCATAAACAGTAGCAGACAAATCATCTACAAAGCTAACAATCTCTTCTACTTCTTCTATGTCAAATTTCTTTAACTCATTTTTTTCAGCTGGCCAATTAGTTGAGCTAAGCCATTTATCTTGGTCAACATTACTTTGAACTAACACATTTGGAACTTCCTCCATAACACCATTTTCAATGTCATAAAGCCAATAATCTAACCACATATGCATAATGCTATTGAAGTTACCACTCTGTAAATCATGAATATATATGTGATCACCTTGATGGAGCATCATTTTTCTTGGTGCATCAAACTTTTCAAGAGCCTTCCATAAAGGTATACACTGATTAGTCATAACGTTCCAATCATTTAATCCATGAATAATGAAAGTGGATGCCTTAATTTTATCTGCTAGGTTTAAATAATTTCTTTCATCCCAAAACTTATTATAATTTCCACTTTGACGATCTTCTTTTTCTACAAGATTACTTAGAACGTCTTCATAGGCTTCCTTTACCTTTGGATAATCTTCATCCAAACTTCTGCTAAGGCAATACTTTGCAAGAATATCAAGGTCATCCCCTTGCCAATCTATAGCTGGAGAATTTAGTCCATTATAACGGTAATATTCATACCAATTTGATATTGCCGCCTCCGGAATAATCGTTTTTAATCCATCAACCCCTGTAGCTGCAACTGCAATACACATAGTTCCTAAATAAGACTTACCTGACATTGCAACATTACCTGTACACCACTCAGCCTTTATTTCAATATTATCTTCTCTATTTGTAAATGCTCTACATCTACCATTAAGCCAATCTATTACAGCCTTAAAAGCTTCCGTCTCTTCTACTGAGCCTGTAATAGTAAACCCTTCAGATCCTTTAGTTCCAAGACCTCCACAAAATACTGAAGCATAACCTCTAGTATTAAAATAGCTGTACCAATCAGAAACACAATCAAGGGGTATTTCCTCAGTGGGAGATGTACTTGCATATCCCGCTGTCTTTCTTATATTAGATTCCCTTACAACCTTCTTGCTTTCAAAATCATATGTAACATCTTCTCTTGAAATATTTTGCTGTTTAAAAACTTCTAGATCTTTATCCACATTATGAGGTACATACCAATCTTCATTACATGTCATCATATATGGATTTGCAACATAAATGGCAGGAATTCTCATTCCAGCTAGAGTTTCTTTCGGCCTACGGATATACACCGCAATTAAATCAAGTTTCCCATCACCATCTGTATCCACCGGAGTTTCAACGAACACCTTTTCAAAAATACATTCCTTATAATCGAATATAGGTTGAGTTTTGTTGTCTTCAATTAAAATACTATTGATTTCTTTTTCTAATATTTCTTTTCCCTTTATCATGCGCTTTCTGACTCCTCCTTGATTATGCTGTCCTATGCTTGTTTTTTATTTTTAAGATATCTTTTCCAAACTAATACAACCCCTGCTCCGATTAATAACATTACAATTAAGAATCCAAAGTAATATCTAAATCCAGTTACCCCTGGGTATCCATCTATTAAAATACCTGCAAGTAGTGAACAGAATATTTCTGGAAGATATCCAACTGTTGATATTATACCTGCCGCTGTTCCTGAATATTGCTCTGGAATATCACCTTCGCTCATCATAGCCCAAGTTAAAGCATAATTAACATTGTAGAAGAAATAAATTACTAAGAATAAAATTGTAAATACTATTATTGAACTTGTTGATAATGGCAAGAATAAAATCGCAAGTGTTCCTGCTGCCATTGCAAGGAATGATACTAGAAGTAAATTACCAGTTCCAACTTTATCTGCAATATATCCTCCACCTACATTTGAAATAGGAGAAATGAATCTTTTTACCGCTGCTAAAGTTGCACCAAGGGTAACTGTCATTCCTAAAACACCTGTTGCATATGGTGTGAAATAGTATAATGATAATGTAAATACATAGTTACAGAAAGTTACAATTGCAATAATCCATATTGCAGGTAAACGTAAAACTTTGCCTATCTCTTTAAATGACATTCTTTCACTTTCACCAATATTTTCATCATTCATCTTCCACCATACAAGTAAACCACTTACAATTGTTAGTATAGAATAGAAAATAATAACACATTTCATTCCATTTGCATCATCAAGCTTCTTAGCACCAATCTGGAATACAATAACTGCAAGAGGTGCCATAACTGCCGCTGCAACTCCTCTTCCACCTTCAAACCAACCAAAAGCCTTACCTTGGTCCTCTGCATCAGATAACACACGCACTGCCTTAACACAAGCAGGCCAGAATGCAAATAAAGATGTGAATCCCCAGAAAGCATATAAGCAAGCAAGTGCTGCAAAGCTAAGTGGAAGTAAGTGTAAAAAACCACCTAATCCCGTACCTATAAGAGATATAGTAAGAAGTTTTCTAATTGAAAAACGGTCAGCCAAGTAGCCACCAAACAAGTATGAAACCATACCAAAAATTCCAAAAATACTACCAAATACACCCATCTGTGTGTTTGTTAAATTATAAGCCTCTAGATATGCATCATAGTAATCATATCTAAAGTATGGCAATCCATAAATAATTGCCCCTCCCGCTGCTACAAGTAAGATTACAATAAAATTTTTAGACATCTTATCGCCTAGTCCAAGTTTTGCAAATAATTTTTCCACTTTAGTATCTCCCCCTAATTTAAGTTTAGTTATTTAACTCATAAACTTCGAAATATTTGTTTCGAAGGTAGTTAATGTAATATTTTGAGTCCAACTGTTCTCCTGTCACTTTTTCTATTAATTCAGTTGGTGAATAGATTGCACCGTGGCTATGAACATTTTCTGAAAGCCACTTATGAATTATATCTAATTTCCCATTGACTAATAGTTCCTCTATAGATCCTACTTGATCTTCTATAGACGCCATAAACTGTGCTGAAATGATATTAGCCATAAAGTAACTCGGAAAGAATCCGAAATAACCTGCTGCCCAATGAATATCTTGAAGTACTCCCTCATCATCACTCTTGGGTTCAACGCCTAGATATTCCTTATATTTCTTATTCCATATTGCCGGTAAATCAGCCACCTGAATCTTATTATTGATAAGATCCTTCTCTACTTCATAGCGGATGATTATATGTAGTATATATGTAAGTTCATCTGCATCATTACGAATAAGTGATGGTTGAACTTTATTTATTGACTTATAAAATTTTTCCATAGGTATAGCTTTCATCTCTGGACAGGTTTCTTGAAGTTGTGCATAAAAATGTTTCCAGAATCCATGGCTTCTACCAATAATATTTTCATATAACCTAGCTTCTGCCTCTTCTACACCAAAGGATGAAACCTCCGCTAGCATTGTTCCCATCAGGTTCTTATCAATATCTTGTTCATAAAGACCTTTTCCACCCTCATGCAATGTATTGAATATCCCTACTTTTATGTCTTTTTCATTATAAGCGGTAATAATTCTTACATCATTTGGAGAGTTTGCTAATGTTGTAGGATGGATACCTTCATCAAAACGCCCTGCTGAAAAATCAAATCCTATTTCCTCTAACAATTTTTCAGATAATTCCTTTTGAGTTGCTTTTGATATATTTATATCTTTATTAAATAAACTATCCTCTATATTTTTCCCATCTGTTTTTATTTTCCCTAGAAGGTCAATTACAAAATCTCTCAGTTCCGTAGCCATTCTATCTATTTGTCCTACAGTGGCCCCGTCTTCATAATATCCCATAAGGGCATCATAAGGATTTTCATCATATCCCCAGCACTCTGCAAAAGATTTAAATGCTTCTACAATTTTTTCAAGATGAGGAGCGAATATATTAAAATCTTTTTGAGTCTTCGCCTTTTCCCACTCACCCTCTGCCTTAGCTATAAGTGTGATATACTGGGTATATTCTTTTGCCGGAATACTACTTACATAACTATAATTTCTTTTAATACGCTTTATCATGGAATCAACGTATTTTTCATTTTCCTTTTTACCTTCGAAATAATTCACATAGGTTCTAAGTTTCTTATCAGAAAATAACTTATATAATTCCCCACCTAAATAAGACATAACTTCACTTCTATATCCAATGCCCTTTTCAGGCATATTGGTAATCTTGTCCCAATACACTAAAGAATTCAATGTATATTTTAAGTACTCTATTTTTCTTACCATTTCTTTAAACTCTACTAACTTAGTTTCATAGATTTTGTTACCTTTAGTCATCTTTTATATCCCCTTTCTTATCCGTAGTTCTATTATATTTCCATAGTCCTAGTAACAATAAACTACAAGCGATAATATATATGACTGCCGCAATGTAATAAGCTGTTCTATAACCCTCTTGTGTCAAAAACAATATTCTACCTGTAAATAGTCCACTAGCTATACTTGCAAGACCAGCTACAAAATTTAGAGCAGATGCATATGCAGGACGATGTTCAGCCTTCACAAGCTCCATGGATAAAGAACTATCCACTGGACTACTTAAATTCATTAGTCCTGATCTAATAAATAATGCAACTCCCACTACAGGAACTGTATAACTACCAAATTTATCTCCATTTGCAATAAGTAACATAAATGGTATTGAAATCAGGGATACACCACCAAGAGTAACAATTTGCCCAAACTTTTTAACTACAATTGGAGTAAATAGCATAAATACCGCTATTGCCAAATACGATAAAGATACTAACTGTGAAGAAGTAACTCTGTCTATATGAAGATTTCTATTTAAAAATACTGTAAAGTATGAAATAAACAAACCCATTCCAAAGGAAATCATTGCCCAATATGCCATGTAAATCATAGAATCTCTACTAAGAACAGCTTTAAATATATCCTTTGTTTTCTCCATAATAGGCTTCTTACTCTCATTTTCTACAAAACAATAATCACTTTTACTTTCTCTAATTAAAAGCACTGGAAGTATTGCCAATATAGAAATTACCGCCGTTATTAAAAGAACATCTTTATTTCCCTGTAGATAAGCATTTTTCATGGCTGGAGCCATATCTGCAACATATTCAGTTAACACCTTAGCACTTGCATAGGTCTCTCCTGACCTTAGTGAAAACATCTTAACAGTAATTGCTCCCCCTAAAAATGTAGTTAAAAAATATCCTATATAACCCATATAATATGTTCTTGTATACCAACTTATTTTATTGTCAGAATTTGTATATGCAGCTATGTACGGTGAAAGTATTACATAATGTAGTTGTATCCCAACTAAAGCTAGTAAAGTTGTAATATAGAAAATAGTCGGTGAATTCAACGTGGTTACAGACATCATTGCTGCTGAACATGCTACAGAGGAAAATAGAAGCATTTTTTTGTAACCTATCTTTGGTATAAAAATAAGAACAAAGGCACTAATAAATGTTGCATATCCATAAAATGCCCAAAATGAAGTTGCTACCGGCAACGAAACCTCTTGAAGGTAATTTATGTAAGTATCGTAAATTATGCCACTTACTAGATTACTTACGACAAAGCTAATAATAAACATGGATATATTCCACGTATTTCTATTTATCTTTTTAAATCTTGCACGTATACTCATAATTTTCTCCTTTTAAAACTGCATCCCTTTATTACTTATATCTACACTGTGTAAAAAATGGATGAAGAGAATTTAATGAAAAAACATCTTCCTTTGCTGGTTCTAATAATTCTATGCTATCAATATTATTGTTAATTTTTTTACTTTCACTTGAATTATTTTCATTCTCAACTATGTCCATCAATGCAAGGAATATTTTTGCCTCACGTTTCATCTTTTGAAGGTTAAATTTGTGTGTTCTTACAGTAGCAGGACTTATGCCCATGTCCTCACCAATATCCTTTACATCTTTACGCTTATACATGCTGATAAGAATATTTTTCTGCACATCTGATAGTCCACTTATTTGTTTATCCAATGAAATTAAACTTTGAAAAGAACTCCCATGTTCATCTTCAATATGTTCTATAACAGCCCTCTCCGCAGTTACCATTCTATCTCTGCTTGAATAAATCAAACCCTCTTCAAAGTGTTCTCCACAGAAAATACAATTATATCCTCCATTGTTTTCTTGTTTTACATATCCTCTTTCTAATTCTTCGATGTATATATCTTTAAAATTTTTACCACTATCCATATATTCTGACATTTGTTTGTCCTTTTTATCTTCCATACTTCTCCTCCTAATTCAATAACATTATTTTTTATCTATAATCAATATTAAAATACTATGTCCATATTCCGCATTATAAATTTAATAAGCAATTCCTCAATATTTTATAAATGCATGTTTTGTTTACCAATCTCCAATATTTTATTTTATAAACATAGGTTTTGTTTACCAATAAGTAAATGTTATCATAAAACATTTACGATTTCAATATGTTTTTAATTTTCTAACTATATTCAATTTTTAAATTCAATTTCTAAAACTTTAAAATAAAACCAAGATTGTTTTTGTCTCCTACAAATTATCTCCCATTTCTATATTTATAATTACTTCAGTTAACCTTAATACTAATGAATGTACCCACATTTCAATGGTTAAAATAGATGCACATTACATCATCGCAAAAGGCTCTGAATAATTTAATATTCAAAGCCTTTCATTATTACATATATTATCTATATAAACATTCTTCAAAGTTAGCACATATTAATTGTTATTTATGTAATCCACTTTCATTATTTCGCTATATTTAGCTAGATTTAGCTTATTTATTAAAACAATGTTATAAAGCACAAATATTCTATTTCAAGAATTTCCTCACCGAAACCATCTTTTAAAAATTCTATAACCGCTTCTGTATTGTTGCCAATAATTCTTGAAAAAGCTACAATGTAATCTTTTATGTCTGAACTCTCTATTTCTTCACTTTCATTCATAACATATTTTAAAAACACAGCATGTCTTACCAATAAATATTCTAATGCAATCATTTGAAAAGCAATAGTTAGCTCCTCCATATCGCTACTTACACAACTGCCTAAAACCTTAGATACAATGCAATTTTCAACTAGTTGATTATGCCCTTCAAACAAACTTTTGTAAACCTGCCATTTGGATGAAAGCATTTCAATTTCAACATCTTCTGCAAAGTCGTAAATATCTTTTAGTAGAGTCTCTAAAATAGAAACCTCCTTATAATCCTGTATGATATCTAAAAACAGATTATTAATTTCTATAGCTGAATCTTCTAATGTTAACTCTACTTCTTCATACATATCTATAAGTCCTTGCATATACTCTATACTTTCATAATTATCCAGTTCCTCCATTAAGGTATCTTTTTCAAATTCCTCATTTTCCATAATAGTTAGTAGCATTTGAAAACTAATAATCAGTTTATGGTCTAATGAAATTTTTTCCTGTTGCATAATATTAACTAAAACTTCCCTGGTTTTAAGCTCTAATAAATGATTTTTTAACTTAGTTTCATTTTCTGAAGTCATATTTATTTTTCCAGTTATTCTACTTATAAGTTCTACCACTTCAGGACATGCACATGATAATGAAAGTTCCTTTTTATCTTCAAAGATATTTTCTATCCTAGGAAACATATGACAAGTTGATGATAAATACTCTTCACCATGGCTTTTTACTATGTAGCATAACCCACCCTTATCCAGAAAAGGACATGGTTCCTTGGTTTCCTTATTTATAAAATACAACCTTTCACTTCCACATTTTTTCATTTTTACATTACTTAAAATATAATCAGATTTATCACTTTTTTGCTTCCATTTATTATAGGTATTAGCATCTATACTAACATCCCATCCATCACAACATGTAAACATACATTTATCAGCTATGCACCTGAACTCATCATAATTTGAAACTTTTAAAATATCCATCACTTTATTCATATATTAACCTCAACTTCTTATAATTTTAGCTTTACCACTAATTATTATAATAGAATTCTTTAAGTTTAGCATATTAATTTTTTCGAATATTAAAAAACTGAAAAATAAGGCCTTGACTACACTGCTATATCAGGTTAAATATTTCTCATACTTTACCATGGTGTGTATTATAGATATGTTTATCTGCTCATGTCTATAATAGCATTAATTTTCAATCCATTCTCTTCCATTAAAATATCATTCAAAATTATACCTTTAAAGTTTTCCTTATATATTACTACATTCCCTTTATTAAAATCTATTTTCAAGTCGCCGTCTTTAGGAAACCAATCTGCAATAAAACTATTTAATGTTAAATTAACTATCCAATCTGCAATTTTCAAATCTAAAAGTTTTACTTGATTTATGTTTAGTTCTAGATCTTTGTTTTCATTTAATCTTGGGCTTATATTTAATTCAATTGGTGTTTTTATATTTTCTGTAACTTTGTAGTTAACATAAATACTTACAAGATCTTTATTTATATCAATTTTTAAATCTTCCATTTTATCATTTTTAGTATGATTCAAAAAGTAGTCTATGCCACTTTTTATGGATTCTGTTGGCGCAAATATTTCCCCCTTGAATCCGATAGGGTCATTTATTACTTCTATAGTATTCGCTTTTACACCTGCTATAGAGCTTAAAAAATTCAACATATTACTTCTTTCATTATTGCTTCCTTTGTTTACAATTTCATTATTGGTAGCCTCACTATAATTATTTTTAGGTTTGTTAATATATATACCTCCAAAAATAATTAATAACCCACTAATGAAAGCTATTAAAATAATCACTCTTCTTTTCTTCATAATTATCTCCATTCTCTTATATTTCCATTGTTCCATGAACATTAAGATTGGTAAGTTCTTATACCACATAGTTAAAATTTTTGTTTCTTTTTTATATTAGTTCTACTAGGATTATTTTGCAAATAATAATATTATCTTTTTAAGCTTGCTAAATACAGTGTCTTGCATGGAATACATTATATGCTTGATTTTATAAAGTATTTGAAATTATATTATAAGTTCCTCCTTTCAATCTTTTTTCAAAATTTAATCTCTAGTACTATTAGTTTCCTTTTCATATAGTTTTTTTATCACAATGCATACTGTTTACATTAATAATTTTAATTTATGTTATAATTAATAGGATTTATATAAAATATTACTATATATAAGAAGGAGATTATTTTATAATGAAAAAATACATATTATTTGACCTTGATGGAACAATTATAGACCCGAAGATTGGAATTACCACTTCAGTTGCTTATGCTTTAAACAAGTTCGGTATTGAAGTTGAAAATTTGGACAACCTATGCAAATTTATAGGTCCTCCACTTAAGGATTCCTTTATGGATTTTTACAATTTTACTGAAGAGGATGCCGAAAAAGCAATTTTATATTATAGAGAACGCTTTGAAAGTAAAGGGCTATATGAAAATTTTGTTTATGAAAATTTTGAAGAGTTACTTATTAGTTTAAAAAATCAGAATAAAATTCTTCTTGTTGCAACCTCTAAGCCAACAATTTTTGCTGAAAAAATACTTGAAAATTTCAACCTGAGAAAATACTTTGATTTTGTTGGTGGAAGCAATTTAGATGGCACAAGATCTAATAAAGTTGATGTTATTTTACATGTCTTAAATGAAAATTCAATAACCGACCTTTCCTCTGCCATAATGATTGGGGATAGAATGCACGATATCGTAGGTGCAAAAAAAGCAGGTATAGAATCTGTTGGTGTTCTTTATGGATATGGTGATTATGATGAGCATTCAGCTAGTGGTGCTGATTATATAGTTAAAGATATTGAAGAATTATCAACCTTACTTTGCTCTTAATTTTAAAAAAGTAAAAAGTCATAGCATATCATGAAAAGATTTTGCTTTGACTTTTCCCATTTAGTTGTGTTTTAAATTACTGCTAATTAGGGCTTCAATGTTATGTTATCTAAGTATTATTTCATAATCAACATTATTCTAAACTATAGCTTTTTATGCAACTAAACTTATTCAAGTAGCCCCATGTATTCACACAAAGATTTAGCAGTTCTACCATTTATTCCTGTAGTTGTTTTTCCGTGTAGCATTGAACTTATTACTGCTTCTTCCGTGGCTTCCACTACTGCTTTAAATATACTATCTATTCTATCCTCATGAATAATTTTCATATGTACAATATCTTTTTCCTTATAATGATTTACCCTATTTGCCGTCGTAAATGCAAATACAATATCTCCACTTCCATTTCCATAATAGGAACCTGTTCGAGCAAGACCTGCTGGAACTCTCTTACATAGTCTTTTAAGCTGTCTTTCATTTAATGGTATATCTGTGGCAATTACAGTTATAATAGATCCCTTATCTTCACTACTTTCTATATCAAAGTTTTTTTCTCCTAGGTTTGTACCATTAACTATTAGCCCCTCTAAGCTTCCAAAATTAGATAATACCAGTACACCTAAAGTATATTCTTTACTATCTAATTCAACAATTCTTGAAGAAGTACCTATTCCACCTTTTAGTCCAAAACACCTCATACCTGTTCCTGCACCTACTGCTCCTTCTTCACAAATATCCGAAGCCTTTTCTAAAGCTTCAAAAACATGTTCTTCTTTCACATGTAAACCTCTTATATCATTTAACCATCCATCATTACATTCACATACAACTGAATTAACTGTACCTGTTGATGTACCTATATCTTCATTCTCTTTTAATATATGCTTTACTAATGCTGTAGTACAGGTCCCAACACTTAATGTATTAGTCATGACTATCGGAGTTTCAATTGTTCCTAACTCATCAATCTGCACTAGTCCTACACTTTTTCCAAAACCATTTATAACATAAGTTGCAGCAACAACTTTTTCTTTAAATATATTCCCACCATGAGGTAAAATTGCAGTTACCCCAGTCTTTACATCTCCATTATCAAGGGTTACATGACCTATCTTTACTCCAGCCACATCTGTAATAGAATTTTTCTCTCCTTTTTTTATCTTACCCATTTTAATTGGATATATATTTGTATCTATTCCCACACTAGCCCCTCCCTCCATGAATTCCTACACCAAATATCTTTCCTTCAACTCTTTTCTTTCTTGTGCTGAAACACCTATTGCCTTTTCAAAATAATTATCCCAGGTTCCATAGAGTTCCTTTACCTTATCAAAATACGTATTTAATAATTCTGCATTAACTTCTAGCATAGAACGAATAAGATTTAAGAATACCTCTTCAGTGGTATACTTTTTCAACATCTCAATCATAATATCATTTTCTGCCTTTCTATACACGTTGGATAGAAGGTAATCTTCCATAACAGTCTCCTCACTTGCGCCTAAACTTAAAAGTATAAGGGCCGCTGCAACACCTGTTCTATCTTTACCCGCTGAGCAGTGAAAAGCAATTGGCTTTTCTGGATACATTTTTATTAGGTCAAATAAAGCTTTAAAAGAGTTACTATGCTCTGCCATAGTTTTATAGCATTCCTTTAAATACTCCATAGGATTCGGTACTTCCCTTTTGTTTTGCAACATATCAATAACGGCTGATTTCATGTCCATATTTCCACCAAATTGATTTGCTAGATTATTAGGATCGTCCATGGTAACAATTCCTGAGTAATGATAATATTCACATTCAGGTGGCACAATATCAGGTTCTTTCTCCTTTTCCGCCTTTGAACGCAAATCCACTATAATTTTCAAGTTTTGCTCTTTTAAAATAGCAAAATCACTTTCGTCTAAGTTAGAAAGTCCTGCACAACGATAAAACTGCTTAGGCTTTACAACCTTCCCTTCTCCACATGGACAACCGCCCAAATCCCTAAAATTAGTTATGTGTGGTACATTTATTACTCTTAAAACATCACCAACACCATTCATATTTTTCTCCATATATACTCTCCTTCTCAATCAGCTATACCTATTATTATTGGCTCATCATATTTTTCTCCAAAGGTTTCAATTGATATTCTTTCAATTATTTCAGGTATTATAGGTTCATTTACTACAACACCTTCTACGCCTATATCCACAGATTTTGTTTCTACTGATACTATACGCTGAACTTCTTCAAAACCTTCTACGATTTTGCCGAATCCAGTATATTTTCCATCTAACTTTTTACCAGCCTCATCACTTAATGTAATAAAGAAACAACTCCCCGCTGCCATTTTTTCTCCATCTCCACCTAATGCTACTACGCCTTTTTCAATTTTTAAGTTATTATTTATTCCATTCTCTCTAAATTCACCATTAAGTGCTACATTACACTTTGGGTCCCTTCCAAAGGAATCATAGGTTGGCTGTAGCACAAAATTCGGAGCAATTCTCTTAATTTCTCTATTATCAAATAACCCTTTTTGTGCTAGATCTATAAAGCAATTTACTGCATTTGGAGCTTCCTTTGGCATAAGCTCTATGACTATTTTATTTCCATTCTTCATTGTCATTATTGCTATTGGATTTTTCATCTTTATCATGTGCCCCCTTTAAACTGTATGTATTTAAATATTTTAACTCTTATGTAATAAAAAGTCCACATTTTGAATTTGCTATTAGGATTAATAATTAAGTGGTACTATCAATTACCTTTTTTCTGAATCACCTCCCCACCCAATATAGCCTTAAAATTTAAATAATTGAAATTGAATAGAGGTATTCTAAAATTACATATCAAAAATCTAGCTAGCAAAATATTTTACTTTGAACTTCAAAGCATATTTACATTTTGAGAAGAATATTATATAATGAAACTACTTTGAACTTCAAAGCATTATGGAGGTATGTATATATGACAATTTATGAAGATCAATTAAATGACTTTTTTATAAATATATTTAATGATATTCTTCGCCTTGAGGAAGAATCTTTAGCAAAGGGACATTTTGAGAATCTTTCTGTTAATGAGATGCATGTTATTGAAGCAGTATGTGATGGAGAAAGTAATTGCTCCAACACTATGAAATCCTTGTCTAATAAACTTATGATAACTGCAAGTAGCTTAACTATCTCAGTAAAGACCTTGGAGCAAAAGGGATATCTTACTCGTGAAAAAGATACGGAAGATAAACGAAAGGTTCTTGTAGTTTCAACTAAAATAGCAAAGGATGCCTATGACCATCACAAAGAGTTTCATAGAAACTTAATTGCCAGTGTTTCTGAAACTTTAAATGAAGTAGAACTTGCAGCATTAACCCTTGCCCTTGGAACACTACACAGATTTTTTATAACACTAAAAAAACATAACTAAATATATTGGAGGAAATTATGAGCATTAGAATAATAACAGATTCAACATCAGATATAACACAAGATTTGGCTAATGATAAAAACATTGCTGTTGTGCCACTATGTGTGCGTTTTGACCAGGAGGAATTTAAGGATGGGGTTACTTTATCTAGCGAAGATTTTTACTCAAAACTTGAAGTCACCAAAAATCTTCCTACTACAAGTCAACCATCTCCCGATGAGTTTCTTAAGCATTTTAACTCCGCCAAAGAAGCTGGAGATGAAGTTATTGTAATAACTCTATCAAGTAGTTTAAGCGGAACATATCAAAGTGCGATGATTGCAAAGACTATGTGTGAATATGACAAAATTTATTTAGTGGATAGTCAAACTGTAACCTTAGCATTAAAACTTTTAGTTGAATATGCCTTAATTTTAAGAGATACCGGAACCTCCTTTGAGGATATGATAACATCTTTAGAAAAAGCTAAAACTAGAATAAAACTTTTTGCAGTAGTAGGTACTCTTGAATATTTAAAGAAAGGTGGAAGACTTTCTTCAACAGCTGCCCTTGCTGGAACTCTACTTGGTATAAAACCAATCATTCAAATAGAATCTGGCGCTGTTACTATGGCCGCAAAGGCACGTGGTACTAATAGTGCCTATGGTAAAATTGTCTCCCTTATTGAAGAAAATGGTGGCATTGATATGTCAATGCCTTATACCCTTGGATATAGTGGTACTTCCAATTCACTTGAAACCTTCAAGCCTTTCATTGAAAAAGCTTTTGATCTTTCTAACTCAAAAATTAGTATCATAGGTTGCACAGTTGGTGTCCATGCAGGTCCTGGAGCTTGCGGAATTGCTTATTTTACTTCAACAAAATAGAATTTACTTCACTATGCAATATGAATTGATTCTTATATTGTAAAAAGATGTATATAATTTGTTTTCACTCAAATTATATACATCCTTTAAATTTCACCATTTTTTAATCTATGAAATTTCAATATAATAAGCTATATTAACTATATACTATTATATCGCAGTACCACCTTTAACTTTCAACAAGTAATAACAAACACCTGCTGTTAAAAACTCTGCAAATGGCACAACCATCAATATTCCATTAATTTCAAATACTCTTGGTAAAATTAATATTCCTATTAGAATAAATACCAATCCACGACTTAAAGCTATAATTACCGATTCTTTAGCTAGTCCTATTGATGTAAAATACCCCGAGCTTAATATATTAAACCCACTAATCAAATAACCAAAAGCAAATATCTTTGCCCCTACCGTTGCCAGCTGTATGATTGCTTCATTGTCCCTTACGAATAAGCTTACTAAATTTTGACCCCCAAATAACAACACTATAAAAATAATTACTCCAATTAATAATGCAACTATATAAGAAAACTTCATTACCCCTTTAACTCTTTTGAAATTTTTTGCTCCATAACTATAGCTAACAACTGCTCCTATTCCATCTGAAATTCCAAACATAATGTATGTAGCAAATAAATTAACATAACTTACAATAGTAAATGCTGCAACACCTATTTCACCCGAAGTCTTCATAAATGCCATATTGAATACATATGCAGTAATTGCTGCTGCAATTGAAGCCATCCCCTCTGATGCTCCATTTGCAATAACTGGAATTATTGTGGACTTATCATATTTACCAACAAAAATATTTATGGTGTTTTTTCTATCAAGATGTGGCCATATCACATAAAATAAGGCCGTTGGCTCTGCAAGACCTGTCGCTATGGCTGTCCCAAGCACACCCAAGTTCATATATTTAACTAAAATTATATTTAAAAATATATTTGTGATTAAACTTAATATCATTCCCTTAAAATACAAATCTGGTTTTTCAAGTAATCTATTTGTAAATGCAAATTGATACATTAAAAACATTGGCACTAAAAATATTGACATTGTTTTTATATATATTGATGTATCTTTAACTAAAATTTCACTAGCACCTAAAACTAATGCAATTTCCTTACTAAAGAAAAATCCTGCTATAGTTAAAATACTTGCTACAATAACCAATAAAATAAGTGATGTCCTATATATGTTTTGTGTTTTGACCTTATCCTTTTCGCCTAAACTCCTCCCCATATAGCTTAATGACCCAATCACTATCACCATTGCACTTGCAACGATTATCTGAGTAAATGGCTGTGCTATATTTACACTGGCCATAGCATTTTCTCCAACAAAATTACCTACAAATAATCCATCTATAATGCTTTGTGTCCCCACTATTAACATTGCTATAATTGCCGGTATTGAATACATAACAAACAGCTTTGGTATCTTTTCTGTTCCTAAAATATTATCTTTCATCTGTAAATTTCCCTTCCAAAGTTCATTTCAACTTTCTTTTATATTGACTATTTTAACCTCCATAATATACAATAAGGTATCTGGTTACCGTATAGTCAAGAAAGGATTTTTAAAAATGGATAAAAATTTTCAAAACTACTTTACTACTGGAGAATTTGCAAAACTTTGTAACGTAAAAAAACAGACTTTATTCCATTATGATGATATAGGCATTTTTTCTCCTGAAATTAAAACAGATAATGGTTATAGATATTATTCATTTCCTCAATTGGAAACCTTCAATGTTATTTCTATTTTGAAAGAACTAGATATGCCTCTGAATTCTATTAAAAGTTATTTAGATAACCGTAGTCCTTCTGAACTTATTTCTTTACTTGAAAAACAAAAAATTGTTATTGAGTCTAAAATCAATCAATTAAACCAAATGAATCACTTAATTGAACGTAAAATTCATATAACCAAATGTGCTTGTAATATTAATGTAAATGAAATATCTTTAAAGTTTTTACCTACCACCTATTTAGTGAAGACCAATGCCCAAAATATGGATAAAGAAAAAAACATAGCTGTTTCCTTAGCTCATCATATAAAACATTGTAAAGAAAATAATATTTATAGTCCCTATACTACCGGTGGAATGCTGAGCCTTGATAATATTATAAATAAAACATATTCTAACTATGTATGTTTTTATACCCAATTAGATGATAATGAATATGAAAATTATAATTTTATAAAAGAACAGGGATTGTATTTAATTGCTTATCATGAAGGTGGATACTACACAATTGAAAATACCTATGATAAGATTCTTAAATTTCTATCTGATAATAACCTTAGTGTTAAAAGTTATTTCTATGAAGATGTGTTACTTGATGATCTTTCAGTAAAAGGCTATGAGAATTATGTTTTGAAAATTTCTTTTAGAGTTGAAAAAAACTAAAGGAGTCCCCATCACTATATATTAGTGCTAGAACTCTCCTTTTTTTTGTGTATTACAGTTGTTCTACAAAAGTATCATATTCTCTTCTCTTATTTAATATACTCACCCTTAAGTCTTCTCTTTCATTACTTAATTTATTTAATATATCTTCTACTCTTTGCCTTAAAGCTACTATATTATTTAAGGCATCATTAATCTTGTTTTGTACTGAAAAATCTGTAAAGATATTATCGAAGAATAAATCAAAGGCCATTGTGGTTGATGAGAAGGAGATACTTTCAATGCTAACATCTCCAAGTTCTTTATTAAACCTTCTAAGTAAGTTGGAAACCTTTCTAAAATGCTCCTCAGCCTCATTAATTTTACCATGTTTTGCCATAGATGAAATTAAATCTCCTCCAGCTATATCCCATATTCCCCAACTCTTAGCACCTTCTAATGATTTTTCTGCTGACTTTACTTCCCATAATAAGTTTCTTCCGATAGCGTCAGCTTCTTCTATTTCTTTTTCTGCTCTTAATATTTCGTCTATTTCACATTCTAATTCTGCTAATCTAATTCTTTCATCAGCCTTGCCCTGAGCTTTAATTATACTTAACTTTTTATTTAATAAAACCCTATACTCACTTTCACAATCTTTTAAAATGTCCAATCTATCTTGTATATTAATAATATTTTCCCCTAACAAAGCTATCTTGGCACTTTGGTCATCATATTTAATTTTTGCCATTAAATATTCATGCTCTTCTTTTTCCAATTTCTCATCTTTATTTTTCATTACTGTGGCTATTAAGTTAGCTAATGAAAGTTTTTCTAACTTTTCCACATCTCTATGTTCTTTTTTAAGATTTGACTTCAATTCCTTCAATTCCTTTTCATCTGCTTCTAATTGAATCTTCATCTTGCTAAGCTTACCTTCTAAAACATGTTTTGATGCCAAATTTTCTTTAACCTTATTTATTTGACTATTTATATCTTTTAACACTATCCCTACCCCCAAATAATAACTTTAACTAATAATATTATACCATTTTAATGTACTCATTATGGAAATAAAGTGTTTATTGTTTGTATTCTAAATCAACGTTGATACGGAATTCATATTATCTATTTTAAAATACAATTATGTTTTATTTCATTGTCCAAATTTTTTTCCACATCTAATTTTAAACATAATAAAATAATTTTTTTACAATTCTCAGTTAAAAACACCACTGAAATCAGTGTTTTCTCTAGAGGCCTCAAACCCTGTTACTCCTAAGCGTTGAACCCCCTAAGAACATAAAAACATAAAAACATAAAAACATTGTAATTCCAATAGAAAATTTTTATACTTTCATATACATAAAAAAGCATTATAAACCTAGCTTTTTAACTAAATTTATAATGCCTTATAATTATTTTATGATCCTGTAGACTTATAGTGCCTTACTCCAATTCTCCATAAAATATAGGCTGGCACAAGAAAAAACATTGCACAAATTGGTGATATCATATATAACACCTTATTTGTTTCTACTCTATCTATTAAATAAAGGAAAGGATAATAATTTACAAAGGCTAGTGGAACTATAAAAGTAAAAAACTTTAAAACCCAATCCTTATAAATATTCAATGGATACTGAGCTATTTCTCTACCTCCATCTGTGAAAATATTCATAAATTCTAGGCCCTCTATAGTAAAGAAACATATTGCAGCATATATCATGAATAATCCAAAAAATAAGCATACTCCCCCTATTATCATAAGGGTTAGTGTTAATATTTTCCCTATTGTCCATTGTACTCCACATGTATTTATTCCATATATAAAGATAGCCATAGCTTGAAGTAGTCTTCCTACTCTTGAAAACTCAATTTTGCTTCCTAGAACTTGTATAATTTCATTTTGTGGTCTTACCATTATTCTATCAAACTCTCCATTTGATATTATTACAGAAAACCTATCAAATCCACGTCCAAAACATTCTGCTAGGGCAAAGGACATAAATATAGTACTAAAGCATAATAAAACCTCATTAAAGCTATAGCCCTCAATACTTCCAAATCTATCAAATAAAAAGTACATGGATAAAAATGAAAATATAGTTGTCATACCCTGGCCTATAGCCGTTAAGAAAAAAGAGGTTTTATATTCCATAGCTGACCTTAGGTGAATTGAAAAATACTTTAAATATAACCTCATAATTTATCCCCCTTGCACCGTTACTTTTTTTATTGCTTTACTCATGGCAACTCTACCAATTGCAATTAATACTACCGCCCAAAATACTTGAAGCATTATTGATATTACTGCTTCCTTAGGTGAAATGCCACCAGTGTATATTCTAAAGGGTGTATTCTGCATTGCTGCAAAGGGTGTAAGATAAATATATTTAGTTAAATATTCAGGAAGTAATGGTAATGGAATAAGTCCACCGGAAAAGAAATCTGCTATCATAACCATTGTCAGCCTAATTCCCATCGGTGATATAGTATAAAATGTGAATATATAAATAAGCATACAATATGAGATAACTACTATGGCTCCAACAACCATTGATATTAAAAACAATATGAATGAATATGCTGTAGCTGGACCACTAAATCTATATGTCCCTGGTAAAAATGATGCAATTATAAGTATAGGAAAGCACCTTAGTAAGGTTTTAGATATTCTAGTAGCACAACTTTTTGCAAACCACATATTATAAAGATTTAAAGGTCTACAAACCTCATAAGCCACATTACCACTTGAAATCAATTCGAATATTTCATTATCTAGAAACCAAGTCATGAATAATGCTAAAAAACTTTGTTGTAGCCATATATATGTTGAAAGTTCTGAAATTCCCATAGGTATTGCCGCTGGATTACTTCTATAAAAACTATGATACAACATTATATACATGAATCCCCAAGCCAGTTGTGTTGCTACACCTGCATAGGCCGCTGTTCTATATTGAAGTCCATTTATAAGTCTTATCTTAAAAAAACTCCAGTATGCCCTCATATTTTAAACTCCTTATAAAGTCCAATTACTACATCCTCTACAGTTGTGGAGCTCACTTGAATATCATTTACATTTACCTTTGATGACAAATATGAAATCCCCTCTGAAACAGAAATCATCGATGTATCTACTTCAATAACTGCTCTTCCATTGTATTTTTCAGCAATTGTAAGACCTCTACATACCTGATCTAACTCTCCGTAATAATCAAGACTTATGGTTCTTTCTTTATTGAATCTTTCTTTTAAATCATCTAACTTACCATCTAAAAGAACTCTTCCTTTACCAATTAGAATTATTCTTTTTGTTAACGCTTCTATGTCTTGAGTGTCGTGGGTTGTAAGAATAACCGTTGTTTTTCTTTCTCTGTTAATGTCTTTTATAAATTCTCTTACTGCAATTTTAGATATGGAATCTAGTCCTATGGTAGGTTCATCGAGGAATAAAATTTTAGGGTTATGGATTAATGAGGCTGCTATCTCACATCTCATTCTTTGACCTAAGCTTAGCTGACGTGTTGGAGTTTTAATTATATCTCCAATATTAAGTAGGTCTACAAGGTCTTTAATATTTTTCTTATATTGATTCTGTGGTACTTTGTAAATATCTTTTATAAGTTCAAAGGAATCTACTACAGGCACGTCCCACCAAAGCTGAGATCTTTGACCAAAAACTACCCCTATATCCTTTACATGATTTATCCTATCTTCCCATGGAGTTCTTCCATTAATAATGCAAGCTCCACTATCAGGATTTAAAATGCCACTCATAATCTTTATAGTAGTGCTCTTACCCGCCCCATTAGGTCCAATATAGCCTACCATTTCTCCTTCAGCAATGTTAAATGACACATTACTAAGGGCATGTACTAATTCATACTTTCTATTAAATAATGACTTTACCGCTTCTCCAAATCCTGGTTCTCTTTTAAAAACCTTAAAAGTTTTAGATACGTTTTTAACTTCTATCAATAAATAATACCTCCTAAATAAATTAGGTGAAATGCTTATATATTATACCATATTGTTACATTAAATAAAACTATTCTATATACTGTATTTTTACTCCAAATATTCTTATTTTTTTATAAAAATTTTGTAATTTAGATTTTTTCACATTTATATGGCAACAATAGTGGTTATGAATAACATTACATTATTAAAAATAAAATACTAACTAGTCATTTTATTCAACGCTACTAACATAATTTATGAAACTTACTAATAAAAGGACGTGTGATTTATGAAAAAAGCTATTATAGTTGGAGCTGGTATTGGAGGCCTTTGTACTGCTCTAAGATTGCTCGGTAAGGGTTACTCTGTAACTGTATTTGAAAAGGAACCTACTTTAGGGGGAAAAGTTAATATTAAAAATAGTAAAGGTGCTAAATTTGACTTAACAGCCTCCATACTTATGACCCCTGATATATATACAGAAATCTTTCAGTCCCTTGGAAAAGACTACAGGGATTATATAGATTTGATAAATCTTGATCCCATATATAAAGTGTATTATCCTGATGGAAACACCTATGAGTTTTATAGCGATTTAAGGAAGATGGTAAATGTTCTAGAATCTATGGATAAAGGATTATCAGTAGAATATCTAGATTTTCTTTATACCTCCTACAAAAAATATTTTCTTAGCAACGAATACTTTTTAAATAAACCCATGGTGAGCAAAAAAGATTTTCTTGCTATAAAAAACATAAATAAACTCCTTGAAATAAATCCTATCTCTACGGTGGATAAATATATTTCAAGTAAAATAAATAATGAAAAACTAAGAGAATATTTAATCTTTCAAGCTATGTATATAGGTATTAATCCTTTTGAAAATTCTAATTTGTATACATTGATACCTGCAATATCTCATATTTATGGACTGTGGTATATAAAAGGAGGCCTTTATAACTATATTATAGCCCTTGAAAAATTAATATA
The DNA here is from genome assembly GCF_036660475.1 of Clostridium sp. GTDB lineage: Bacteria > Bacillota > Clostridia > Clostridiales > Clostridiaceae > Clostridium_J. Next base: position 260,046 of record NZ_JAVXAO010000003.1, read on the forward strand.
TGAACTTGGTGGAACCATTGAAGTTGGTAAAGAAGTAACTGAAATAATTGTGGACAATAATACGGCAAAAGGAGTGGTTATAGATTCTGTGAATTATACTTCTGACATAGTCGTTTGTAATGCTGACTTTCCTTATGCCATTAAAAGTCTCTTTAAAAACCCTATGGATGAAAGTTTATACACCACTAAAAATGTAGATGATAAGTCTTATTCCTGTTCTGTATTTATTATTTACCTTGGACTTAAGAAAAAATATGAAGGATTAAAAGTTCATAATATTTATGTAAGTAAAGATTTCAAAGAAAGTATAGAAGATCCCTTTAATGGAAACCTACCTAAATCCCCCTCCATATATTTATACTGTCCAAGTGCTGAAGATGATAGTATAAGCGGAGAATATAAGCAAATTCTAAATGTAGTTGTGAGAGTTCCAAACCTATCATATACAGAAATTAATTGGAGTGAGGAAACCATTTTAGAATTTAGAGATATAATAATTAAACAAATTAAATCTATAGATACCTTCAGTGACCTAGAAGAAAATATAGTATATGAGGATTATTTAACACCAAAAGACCTAATGGAAAATTATAATTCTTATAATGGGACTGCCTTTGGCCTAAGTCACAAATTAAGTGAAACCACATATTTCAGACCTCACATTAAATCAAAGAATATCAAAGGATTATATTATATTGGCTCATCTACACACCCTGGAAATGGTGTTTCAGTTATAATTCATGGAAGCAAACTTGTGGAGTCACAGATTAATGCCGATGATTTTTAAATATATACATTACCAATGTGTACTTAATTATAATCAATTGTTAAATTATTATCGTTACTTGTTCAATATGTATCCTTAATATATATTTCTAAATCAACAAAAATCCCATGGAATTGGCTATCCATGGGATTTACTTTATTTCTACTTATTAATCTTTAATTCTATATTATAGAGACTATATTTTATTATAACTCTATACCTGCATCTTTTCTTAACTTATCTACACTTTTATCCCCTTTATTCTTCTGAAGCATCATATATACATATATTGGTATTCCAACAAGCATTAATATGAATCCATACATTACTACCTCAGCACCTGTACCGTAAATTGCATAGATTGAATATGCAAAAGCAAGGATTGAGAAGAATGAATTTTTTAAGAAATTTATAAAGTTGAAATCCTTAGTTCCCTTGAATAGCAATACGATTTCAGCTGCTGCTGAGAAACTGTATGCTGGTAAGAAAGATAATGTTGCAAGTAATATCATAAAGTCAAATGCATCTCTAAGACTGCCTACATAGTTCATTATTAATAGTATATTAACACATATACTACTTATAACAATAGCTACTACAGGAGTATTGTACTTTGGACTTATACGTTTAAATACTGCAGGGAATAATCCATCTTCCGCTGCTCCAACAGCACTTCTAGCAGTAGTTAAAAACCATCCGCAAGTTGCTCCTAATGTTGATATTATAGCACCTGCTGCTATAAATGTTCCTCCCCATGTTCCGCCTGTTACTTTATTTATAATCTCAGCAAGTGGCGCATCTGAACCTGCAAGAGCACTTTGATCCATAGCTCCCATTGAAGCAACACTCATTACAATGTATATTGCTGCAACTATAAGTATTCCATATATAGTACTTTTTCTAATATTCTTTTCTGGATTCTTTATTTCTCCACCAGCTAATGTAGCACTTTCAAGCCCTACGAATGCCCATAATGCTATAGCTATAGCTGCAGGCAATGTACCCATACCACTAACCTCTGGACTTGAAATTGTTTTCATATAGCTTGGATCAAAGTTTAATCCAGCAATTACTATAAATACTACAAGTACAGCAACCTTCATCACTGTTGAAACAACTCCAATTTTACCTACATATTTTACTCCTACTATATTAATAAAAGTAAATATCCAAACCACTGCTGAACATATTAAAAATGCAGCTAACGGACTGTTTGCAGCTGGAACAAAATATGTGAAGTAACTCATAAATGCTGTAATTATTGCTGCATTTCCTACCCAAGCCCCAATCCAGAATGACCATGCAATTAAAAACCCTGCAAAATCACCAAAAGCAGCTCTAGTATAAACGATTGGCCCCCCTGTCTTAGGCATTTTTGTTCCTAAGTTTGCAAAGCTTAAAGCAATAAGCAACGATCCAATCGAAGTTAGAATCCATGCTATTATGGCAACCTTTGGATTAGTTACCCTTGCAAAACTTGCAGGAGACATAAAGATTCCTGACCCAATTACGTTTCCAACAACTATTGCAGTAGCGGCTCCAAGCCCAAGTTCTCTTTTAAGTTCTCCTTCTGTTTTTAAAGTATTATTTTTATTCCCCATTTTTATCCTCCCCCAAAATTAATTTTCCCCACATTAGAAAACCCACTATATATTTAGTGGTAGTAACTATTCATTACCTTGTTTAAGTTTAAAATATATCAATGTAAATATCAATACTTTTTTTGTAATATATTTATATATTTTGTAACATTGTTTGTTAAATATACAAATATACAAATAAATACTGTAATAAGCATTTATTTGAAATTAAACAAACACTTATTACATCTTTATGAAATATATTATTACTAATTTTTATGATTTTTTAAGTATTCTATAAACCTTGGTTAGCCCATATACAACAATAGGTGTTAATATAACAATAAGATTAATCTTATATTTATCAATCTCATGTTCTCTTTCATGCCCCTTTGAAACTATCTGTATTACTTCACTATGAATATCCATATCTCCACCATGTTCCTTACATGCCCTATTAAAGATACCTATGATTTTTACAGTATTTCCAACATTATGATAATCACCATAATATTCAATGGATTCTCCATCAGTAGTTTTCAAATATATTCCCATTGCAGAGGTGCCATCATTTATATTTACAAAGGAATTCTCACCTCGCTCTAAAAGTTCACCTATGGCTTCACCCTTAACATTTACAATTTTAGAGTCATATTCACGACCATTATCAATAAGTTCAGTAACAGGAGTTATAACTTCACTAGCTAACACAGTTAATGACGAAAAAATTGCCATAATAATTGTAAATAATATTATTTTTCGTATCTTACGCATAACTTTTTAATTCCTCCTATAAAGTATCCTATTAATGCAAATATAGAAACAAACTCTAATCTACCTAAATACATAACAATTATATAACAAACCTTTAATGGATCTGGCATTGTTATAGCTGTTACTCCAATAGATAATCCAACATTTCCTGCCACTGAAGCTGCTTCAAAGGCTGATTCTATAAGTGAGTATCCATAATATGTTCCTAAGAGTGTAGCAACACCAAACATAGTAATATAGCAAAGTATTATAAGCATTGATGATTTTACTAAAGCATCATCTAAAACTATCTCTTTTATATGGTGAATCTTTGTAGTTAAAAGTTTTTTATCGGAACTAAGAGTTCTTTTTATGTCCGCAATTATACCCTTAAAAACAATTCCCATTCTTAACCCTTTAAATCCACCAGCTGTTGAACATGCACTTCCTCCTATAAGCATTGCAATTGTCATAATCAAAATTGCAAAATCTCCCCACTCAAATAAAAGTTGCCTAGCATACAGGTTACCAAATCCAGTAGTTGTATGTGCAGATAGAAGCTGATATGCGCCCTTTCTAAATAAAGAAACTGCATCTCCATATACCCCTGTCCTTGACAAGTACATAACTAATAATGCTGTAAGAACAAAGGATGTTATAAAGAAACTTTGTGCCTCTATATTCTTAAACATTTCCTTTTTCTTACCCTTTATAACTGCGAAATGAAGACCAAAATTTAATGAACCTATAGTAAAGAATATCATTGTAACTACTTCATACGAAAAACTATGATAGTACAATATATTTTGAGACATTGGGGCAAATCCACCTGTACTCCAACTTGATGCAAATATAAATAATCCATGCATAAATGAATTGGACGGAGTTAACCCTATCAGTATGCCGTTAATTGTAAGCATAACAGTACCAATTATTAAATATATCATGCTAATTTTCCAAATAGCCTTTGTAGTTCCTTTAATGTTAGGTAAAAGACCAATATCCTTTCCTTCACCTACATACATCTTATATCCACCTGAAAAATTCTTAATTAGTATTGATAATGCTAATACAACCATACCCTGTCCACCTACAAAGGTTAATATATGTCTCCACATATTAACTCCATAAGACATATGATCTAAATCCTGCATAAGAAATACCCCAGTTGTAGTGAACCCACTCATTACATCAAAACATGCATCTAAATAGGATTTTGCATGTCCACTGAATATAAATGGAAGGGCACATATAAGCATTAAAAGTAACCAAGAATATGATGCAATAATAAGCCCATGTTTCCACTCTATTTTAGTATTTTCCTTTTCACTTTTCCCTGAAAGAATAAGCGAAAATGCAATAGATAGCCCAATAAATAAAGCTAGAATAAAATCTACTAAGGAACTCCATTCCTTATAAAATACAGTTACAATAATAGGTATAATCATTAATGTAACTGTTCCCAGTGTAATAATTCCAGCATAATAGTTTATAACTTTAAAGTCCTTTAAATATTTTCCACTCATTTTATCACCTTATCACCTTAAAAAGCTTAAAAGAAAAATTACTGCTATATAGCCACATGTAACTAGTATTTCAAATAATATCCCTTTAAAATAATCCGAATATTTTACCATCATTAACATCTCCATAAATAAATTTCCTTAGTGTATGAGATTCACTAATATTTGTTATTAAAACCACAGTATCCTCTTCTAAAATTTTAGTATACCCTCTAGGATATATAACCTCATTACCTCTTAAGATTGAAGCAATTATACAATCCTTTGGTAAAGTTAAACTGCTTATATCTACATTTTTCCAACAAGAATTTTTGCCAATATACGCTTCAATTATTACCATTTCTCCTCTATCTAAGGTCTTCACAATCTTAAAATCATCATCTACAAGTTCATTTTCAATCAATGTTGAAATAACTTCTGTACTACAAACAGTAGATTTTATTCCAAGCTTGTTAAATAATTGCCTATTCTTAGGATTATTAATTCTTGCAATAGCACTTTTAATCGAAAAATTAAGTTTAGCCACTTGACAAATAATCAAATTTTCCTCATCTTTACCTGTAACTGCTGCAATAATCGTATTAGGCCCTTCAATTGCTTCAGATAAATCTTCTAAATTTGAACCATCACCACATATTACATCTATATCTAGTTCATTAGATATTTTTTCACATATATCATAATCCTTTTCTATTAATGTTATAGAACATCCAATGTCTAAAAGATTCTTTATTAAATAATACCCAACCTTACCTCCACCAATTACAATTGCTCGCATTTTATGTCCTCCTTTAAGTCCCTAATGGCTAAGTTTATGGGATTTATAGTTTTTATTCCTAATGAATCATATATATGTGATCTATCCTCATCGTATACTCGTCCAATTACAGTAGGAACCTTATAAATATTTTGTGCTATCTCACATGCAACAATATTTATATTATCATTTTGAGTCATTGCAAGTAGCGTATCCGCATCCTTAATTCCTGCCTCTTCTAATAAATCAATATCTATTTCAACTCCATTTAATACTGTTCCATTAAATCCTGATCCTAGCTTGTCTGTCTTTCCTTTATTTCGATCAATTACGCATATATCATGAGATGTTTCTGCTAAATCTTTAGCAAGTCTACTCCCCATCTTTCCACAACCAATAATTATTATGTGCATTTTAAATTACTCCTTTTTCTAGAAATCCATATAGTGTTTCTTTAGCATAACAATTAAAATCTATTAAATCTAAAACTCCAATTGAGGTGAAAACATTCCTATTGTTGGAATTATTAATAGATGTAATAACTTCTTTTGTATTATAGATTGTTTTACAAAGCTTTGACATATAAAAATTAAATTGATCCTCCGGTGTAAGAATTACTACTGCATCTGCCCTTTTAAGCAGATAGTTATTGAATATATCTGTATACAATGGTGAAAACTCCTTTGGTGAAATTACATTGGAAAAATCTATATTCAATTTTTCTAAATACTCTTTATATACATTAATAAATTTATTTTCACTAATAACAACAACAAACAAATCAGTTTACCCCCTTACCCATTAACTTAAAGAAATCTTCAAGGTAGAAATTTTCCTTACCATGATTAGATAACTTTTCTAGTGCTCTAGAATTATACACAACTTGTACATTATCTAAAGATTTTAAAGTTTCTTCTATCATTAGATTTAAATAATCATCCTTTGTTACTATAAATACATTTAATAACATTGATTTAGATGATTTTTCTAGTACTTGCTTCATATCATATATATCCACTTGATAATAATAAAGATTGTTGTTTTTTATTTGAATCTCCTCTGGAGATTTATTGTCAATTAAAAATACAACCTTTTCCTGTGAAATAAGAGAATTAATTAAGTTGATACTTGAATTGTTGTATCCTATAATTAAGTTATACATTTTGCCACCTTCTTAATAAATTTTACTACTGACTAAGTTTAGTCCCATTTACTATAAATATCAAAGGTGTTTAAAAGTACTATTTCAAATTATCCATGCTACAGAAATTCAAATTTTAAAATCAGCTTGTCAAATCTCATATTTACTATGAATTGCTAAGCTTTACTATAACAATTGAATTGGAGGGAACCCCATGATTAAAACTTTAAATGGAAAACTGTCACTTATTAATATAATTATAATTATTGCAATGACTTTGCTTGGATTAATTTCTGTTAGAAACTTAATTTCAATTTCAAATGATATAAATGGGCTTATAACTAATAATTATAAAAGTATTCAAGCTACTGAAAAAATGAAGGTGGCATTATCTGAACAACAATATGCCATGTTTAATTATTTATCCGATAATAAGTATGATGCCATAGAAATTTACTCTAAATATAGTGGGTTATTTCTAGATAATTATTACTTTGAAAAAAGTAATATAACTGAAAATGGTGAAATGGAGCATGTAAACAGTGTTTACACTTCCTACCTTGAATATAATCAGAAGTTTTTTAGCTTAACAGAACTTGTTCAAAGTAACCAAAAAGATGCAGCATATAATTTTTTCTTTAATGAAGTTAAGGTTACTTATGATGAAATCTTGGTAAATTTGGACAAAATAACTACACTTAACGAAAATATGATGATTAATTCCAAAACTAGAGTTGAAGACAAAACAAATTCAATAATCAATATAACAATACTACTAATAATAGTTTCAACTTTGATTTCATTCTTTTTATCAAAACATCTGCTCAAAAAAATATTAAATCCTTTAAATAACATTATTGATGCTATAAAGGATATAAAAACTAACTCTACATATAAACAACTTAAAGTAACTACTGGAGATGAACTTGGTGAACTAACAACCCAATTCAACTTAATGGCAAAACGAATTGAAAGTTTCGAAAAAAGTACACTAGGAAAAATCTTAAAGGAAAGAAATAATTCAAATTCAATATTGAAAAGTATAGATTCACCCATGGTGGTCATTGACAATGATTATAAAGTTACAATGATTAACCATAATTTCATTGAGACTTTTGATATTAGTGATGATAAACTTGAAGGTCGTTATCTAACTCACTTAGTTAACGATAGAAGTTTTTTTTCCATAATATATGATATAACTTTAAACAATTGTCAAGGTGATTTCTTAAATATAATTACTTTGAAAAATGAACATGGAGATGTACATTATTACAATATATCTATTAAAGAAATTAAGGAAGAAACTTCTCAGGTTGGTTATGTAATTTTACTAAAAGATGTAACTCATTTAAAAGAAGTAGAACAAATTAGCAAAGATTTCTTTGCAACAATTTCACATGAGTTTAAGACCCCATTAACCTCAATTATGATTGGTACAGGCCTCTTGGAAAGCAGTAAACTTGGGAATTTAAGTGAAGATCAACGAAAAATATTAACAGCTATTAAGGAAGATGGGGAGAGACTCAATTTACTTGTTTCAAATATGCTTCTGCTATCCAAAATTGAATCATCAAATGAAATTTATAAGAAGGAATACCATTCCATTGAAGACTTAGTAAAAACTTCAGTATCTAGTAATAAGGGTATTGCAGATTATAGCGGAATTATTCTTGAATATCATGTGGAGTCAAATGTAAACCCACTATCTTGTGATGGCGAAAAATTAGTATGGGTGATGAACAATTTAACAATAAATGCTATTAGACACTGTAAATATGGAGATTTAATTTCTATACGAGGCTTTATAAAGGATGATAAATTGAATATAACAGTAACCGATACCGGTGTTGGAATCTTAAAAGACAATACCGAAAGAATTTTTGATAAATATACCCAATTAACTAATAAAGATATAAAAAACAACTCTGGTCTTGGACTTTGGATATGTAAAGACATAATAAATGCTCATAATGGAGAAATATCCTGTGAAAGCGATTTAGGTGAAGGAGCAACCTTTACAATTACTATTCCATATAATTAGGAGGGTACTATGAAAAAAGCACTTGTAGTAGATGATACTAAAAATATACGAAAATTATTAAAGACATCCTTAGAGTTAAATGAATACCTTGTTACGGAAGCGCCAAATGGAATGGATGCAATAGAAATATTGTCTAGTGAAACCTTTGATTTAATCTTTTTAGATGTTAAGATGCCAACATTAAGTGGTACTGAGGTTTTAAAAAGAATTCGAGAAGATGGTATATTTTCTACTGTAGTAATTATGACAGCTTTTCCAACTGTAAAAAACGCTGTTGATTGTACAAAATTAGGTGCTGTTGAGTATTTACTTAAGCCCTTTACAATAGATAAAATTAATTCCCTAGTTCATAGATTAAATAGTGTTAATGAAGATACAAAAGCTCTTGAAAATATATTAAAAGGCGTTTCAAAATTAATGCAACTTAAAAAATATGAAGATTCAATCCTTCTATTAAATAAAGCACTCTCAATAGATGCAACTAACCCGAATGTATACAAAGCACTGGCCGAGTGTTATGAAGGCCTCGGTGATAATATTAATAGAGATAAATTTTTTAATTGCTATACTACCTTTAAACTCTAATGTAAGACTTTAATTAAATATTTTATCTTTAAATTATACTTTAACCTTATATTGATAAGTACTTAATGATATCTTAGTTAAACAATTTTGAAACCCTAATTTAAGTAACACTATTTTTTATGTTTTACAACATAACTTACTCCACCTAATACAGATTAGGTGGAGTTTTATATTGCTATATTAGTCAAACCGTGTAATTATCTTTTAAGTGCCGCTTAACCCCTTTGTTATTGTGTACTTGACATATGGTCCATTTTATATTGTGTTATATTTTTATCCATCTATCCTCAAAGCACATCTCAACAAATTCCCTTTTAGATAAATATTCCTTCAAAGTATCTCTCGTATACTCTGGATTATATCTTTCATTTTTATTGTTAGCTAAGGATGAATATCCTGTTCCCCTTTGCAAATAATCCGAGGTGGAAACCCTATATATCTTTTCATCCTCTAGCTCTCCATCTCCAAGTACTACTCTTATTATGTCTTTGCCATTATGCTCTATAATTGCTCCTGATACATGTAATCTTCCAAGGTACTTTCCTCTAAATCCTGATCCACTTCCACTCATCATACATACTTCAGCTTTAAGGGATTCTTTTAATGCTTCTTTTATATATTTTCCCTCAATCTCCATATATGTTGGATTAAGTGGAGATGGACATATTTCTAAAAGTTTTTTCATGGAAACATGACCTTTTTTTATTCCTCCATTTATTATTCCACTATTTATTATACTGAAATCGCAGTCTATTACATCTCTTAACCCGTCGGCAAGTAAGTTTGTTATAGGGTTCTCTTCTACTACATCATGCCATATATGCCTATCCACTTCATAAAGTGGTACACTAAGATTTTTAATAGCTATCTCCTTTTCAATATTTAGTTGAGTTATGATATTTTCATCAAATCCCATATTTTCAATATCTATGTTTTCACCGATGAAGCTTTTTATTTCATAGCCTTCAAATTCAATGTCAAGTACACCTAAATGAGTTCCATAGCAACCTGATTGATGGATTATAGTGTTATTTATTTTTTCTGCACCTTCCATAAGAATATGGCTATGTCCATTTATTATTATATCTAACCCTTCCATTGTCTCACTAAAATCTCTATCCTCTCTCATTCCAGCATGACTTAAAAGTATTGATATATCATATTTTCCTCTATTAGCTTCAAGTTCTTTTTCTATCTCTTCTTTTTGATTTGAAGCATGTAGATTGCTCAGTTCAAAGAATTCATTATAAACTGGTGTTATCCCAAATATTAAAAATCTAACTCCACCCCTAGCAATTATTATACTTCTTTTAATTCCCTTAATATTTTCATTACCATGCTTATATAAATTACATGAAAGAAACGGTACTGAAGTTGAATTTATCATTTCTTCTAAAAGCTCTATACCTGCAAATCCCTCATTATTTCCAACAGTAATTGCATCATATCCACCCTTTTCTAAAAGTCTCCCTCCTGCTTGTCCCTTTGTTCCTTGAAGTTCAATTCTCATAAAGTCATTAAAATCACCAGCATCTAAAACCAAAGTGTTTTCATCTCTAAGTTCATTTATCTTACTAACTATCTTTGCAAAATTCTCAAACCTACTATGAACATCATTTGTATGTAGTATCCTAATTTTCATTTTACATCTACTCCTTATGAAATATATATTTGTTCAAATTCCGGCTATATGATTAAATGTTTTATTTGCTTTTTTGCATTTTATTGTTACATGTAAAAGTCTATTGGTAATGTCAATTCTACTAATTTAAAATAAGCTTATCCACTTCTTCTACCACAAGTGCTATGTATTCAGATAATGTTAACTCTTGTACCCCGATAACAAAAGTATTGCACTTATTCATTGGAAGAAGTATTTTTCTTGCTTTACTCTCCCCAACGGCTTGAGCCATCAACGGCGTAACCTCTCCCATAAGTGAATTAGCAACAATAATTCCTATTGGTCCAATAATAATATCTGCATCTTTGCAATTGTACACAACTGGATTTTCACCTGTTGCCCCAAAGTCCGCCCCTACTCTTAGCATTGCTGCCGTTGCTATACTATTTGTCCCAAGTGCAATAAGTTTAATTCCCGGAAATGAAATCTTAAGTTGCTCTATAATATTTTTACCTATTCCTCCACCTTGACCATCTATAATTAATACTTTCATTGTATAAATCACCTCTTATTTAACTTATTAATGTATTTATTATAACACATTTTATTTATGCTCCATTTCTTATATGATATAATACGGATACAAAAGAATCATTATTCATTTACTGTAACTGCTCTTAATGTTAGTGGCTCCATGATAATTTGTCTTATTGTATATATAATGAGTTAAATATAATATATATGACAGTAAGGTCAGTCCCTAAATAGAATAATCATTTAATTAACCAGTACGATTAATAGGTTAGCCAAAATGCTAAACCTTTACTATTAATTATAAAAACTTATTATCAACCAATAAAAGGAGATTAAATTTATGAAAATTATAATAATAGGCGGAGTTGCAGCAGGTATGAGTGCAGCTGCAAAAGCTAACAGAATAAACAAAGATGCAGAAATAGTGGTTTATGAAAAAACAGATGTAATTTCTTGGGGTGCTTGCGGCCTTCCATATTATGTTGGAGATTTTTTTGACAAACCCTCGAAAATGATAGCTAGACCAATTGAAAAATTTAGAGAAACTGGATTAATTGTAAATATAAATCATGAGGTTTTAAGTATTAATATCCATAATAAAACTCTAACAGTTAAAGATTTAGAAAATGGCAGAGAATTTCAAGATACCTATGACAAGCTAATGATAGCCACTGGTGCAAGTTCAATAATTCCTCCAATAAAAAACGTTCAATTAGAAAATGTTTTTACTTTAAAAGATTTTAAAGATGGTATAACTTTAAAGAAATCAGCTATAGACGCAACTATTAAAGAGGTTGTTATTATTGGTGCTGGTTTTATCGGACTAGAGGTTGTAGAAGCTATGAAAAAGTTAGGCAAGAATGTAAAACTAATTCAGCTTGATCCAAGAGTTTTACCAGATTCATTTGATAAGGAAATTACTGATGTCATGGAAAAAGAACTTATTAACCACGGTATAGACCTTTGTGTTAGCGAAATGGTTAAAGAGTTTAAAGGTGAAGATAGAATTTCAGAAGTTATTACAAATAAAGGAACCTACAAATGTGATTTAGTAGTTATAGCTACTGGCGTAAGACCAAATACCGCATTTCTAAAGGAAACCGGAATAAATATGCTTGCTAATGGTGCTTTAATAATTAATGAATTTGGTGAAACTAGTATTAAAGATATTTATTCGGCTGGTGACTGTGCTTCAGTATATCATTCTGTAAGGGAAGAACAGGTATACATCCCGCTTGCTACAACTGCAAATAAGCTTGGAAGAATAGTAGGTGAAAACCTGGTAGGCAATAGAAGTAGCTTTCAAGGTACCTTAGGTTCTGCCGCAGTGAAAGTTATGGACTTAGAAGCAGCACGAACTGGCATATCCGAAAATGAGGCTATTAAAAATAATATTAACTACAAAACATTATTTATAAGTGATAAAAATCAAACAAACTACTATCCTGGTCAAGAGGATATCCACGTAAAGCTAATATATGATGCGAATACTAAAGTTATTTTAGGTGGTCAAATTATAGGTAAAAAAGGTGCCGTACTTAGAGTTGATGTTCTCGCTGCTGCCGTATTTATGAAGATGACTACAGAACAACTTGGAATGTTAGACCTTTGCTATGCTCCACCATTTTCGAGAACTTGGGATGTATTAAACGTAGCTGCTAATGTGGCAAAGTAAATTTTGATTTAAAAGACCTCTTCTTGAAAATTACAAGAAGAGGTCTTTTATACTGTTAAATCAGAGCTATAAATACTATTCTAACCATATTTATTATAATTGAATTAAATTTATATATCTATATATTTATATATTTATCTTTATATTTATTTGATTCCTTAAAACCCTATTAAGCGTTATATCCTAATTTTAACTTGTAAATTGTATATTCTTAGTGAAATTTTATATATTGTAAGACATGTCCCAAAACTTCATTTCACAAATACTAGCTTCTCTAAAAATTTCACTTAGTTTAGCCTTTTTATCCTCATCAAAGTCCTTACATAAATTATCTGTATATTTTGACCAAGTTATACAACTATCATAATAAGAATCTGATGCATAATCCTTTATGAAATCCCAATATTTATTTGTTTCTTCTATATTAGGAGTATTTTTAATAATTTCCTTTGCAATATAACAATAACTAAGCATACATGGAAGTGTTGCCATTAAAATTTCAGGGATACCATAGTTTTCAGCCTTATGTAGCATGAAATCTATATATGCTTTATTCTCTGGCTTTGGCTCTATATTTTCTATATCATCCTGTGTGATATTCCACTCTTTTAAATATTTTAGTCTTGTGTCTGTTTCATCTGCATTTACAAAGTCTAATATACTATAAAAATTTTGAATCTCTTTTAGCGTTTTAGACTTGTACATACCTAATGCATAAACTCTTGCAAACTCCCTTAAATATATACTATCCTGAACTATATAATTCTTAAATCGCTCTATATCTAAAGTACCCCCTTGTAACTCCTTTATAAATGGATGCTTCATGTAAGCTTCCCATATGTCCATTGAATTATCTACTGATGTTTTCATAAGTGACATTTTTATTTCCTCCTAAAGTTTTATTAAGATGTTTTATCGGTAAAATTGTGAGAATAATTATAGCAATAATCCCCTCAACCCCTTGACTTGAAAAATTGTAAGTTATTGAGTAAGCCCATGGTCCAATTCCTGCTGGTGCATACTGTGAAAAAAACAACACCCCCGAAAATGTATGAAATAAAACATTAAATATTACCGCAGTTGAAGATGCTATTATAATTTTGTATTTTTTATCACATCCTAATATCCCCGCAAATCCTAATACTGATAATGCTGGGAGATGCTCTACAAAAATTTGTAGTGGATGAATTGGAGCATATCCTGGAACTAATACAGTAGAAAGTATTCCTGTTAATAATCCACTTATTATTCCAAGTTGTGGACTATAAATCAATCCTAGCATCATTGTTGGTAAAATCCCCAAAAGTTCTATTGATGATCCCGTCGGCAATGGCATTCTTATGCATCTAAGTATTAACGCCATTGCAGATACAATTGATATTATACACATCTCCTTAGTAGTAAGTTTCACACCTTTTAGCATAAATAAACAAATGCCTAAGTAAATTATTACCATTGAATAAATTAAAACTTCCATTCTGCCACCTATCTTTCTTAAATTTTAATATCAAGAATGCTAACCTTTGAGTTTGTTTTTAAACCGAAACTCCTGTTCATATGTATTCAAATGAGTAATTTACATTTGCTAAAATATAAATTATGAAACCCCTTCCCAAATTCATTCGAATAACTAAGTTCAACTTGCCAAATATAAAATTTGGAGTTTCAATAAAAAAATATGGGACACACCAATTAGGTGCATCCCATTAAAATTTAATGTTAGTTCCCTCCGTTGGCATTATCCAAATCAGGTTATGGGTCAAAGCTACAATTCGCTTCCTCTCAGCCTGCTTGTGCAAGCTCCCCTATATTCAATTATCTTATTGATATCTTGATACTATCATAGCTTGTTTTTTTTGTCAATGATGGTATTTCATTAAATTAAAGTAATTAACTTACCAAACTCTATAGTAAAACTTATTTATTACTTTGATTAATAAGTTTTGGTTTAGTATCTTTACTCCATGCTTTTTTATAATAACTGAATTATCTCAACTGCCCTATGATTTGTAGTTTTCTATTTAACTTTCAAGTCTAAAAACTACATTAACAATTGTCTCTGTTTCTAAGGTTTCTGGTTGCAAGTCAATATTAGGGCTATCTGCGATTAAAAATAAGGCTCTATTCTTATAGATTGGTGTCTCCTCACCAGTATATTCCATATTAACTACCTTGCCTAGTCTTACCCCTGCAGTATCTGCCATAATTTTTGCCTTTACCTTTGCATCATTAATTGCATTTTTTAAAACAAGTTCCTTACCCTTATTGTCATCCTTTAGTTTGTATTGGATAGCGAGTTCTGGTGTTGCCTCACACTTAGATAGTACATCAAGAACTTTTCCTAGCACTATACTATTTTGTTCAAATTCAATCCTTATATTATTGGTAACTTCATATCCGATAAATACTTTTTTATAGTTATCCTCCATATCCTTTACATTTTCATACTTAGTGTTAACTCTAAAATCAGTAGTCTTTACATCTTCCTTATCGAATCCTACTTCTCTTAAACAATTCCTTAATTTATTTAAAGATATACCTGCCTCTTTCATAGCCTCCTCATAAGTAGGCTTTACTGTT
Source organism: Clostridium sp. (assembly GCF_036660475.1). Taxonomy (GTDB): domain Bacteria; phylum Bacillota; class Clostridia; order Clostridiales; family Clostridiaceae; genus Clostridium_J. The sequence goes on from NZ_JAVXAO010000003.1 coordinate 275,605, forward strand.
GTAAGTACCATGTTTATTTCAATAGTATCTGGCAGTACTGACACCTTACCATGCCCATTAACCTTTATAGTTCTCTCATCCATATTTTATTTTTAGTGAAATTTTTTATTATATAATCACACTAAATCTATCCCCCTTCCCTTTTACAATCTAATAATAAAATTATATTATTAAACTTTATAATATAATTTTATTATTAACCCCTTTAAATAATACCTAATATGCAAATCCTATTCTTAAATATATAATTTAGAATTGTCGAAACAAGGCATAAAATCTTTAACAAAATTTAAAGATTGAAATGTATAAACTTAATTAAAAAATATGAATAAATGAAGTTTCTATGTTTTAGATAGTAAAAAAGTATGAATTAAAACTCATACTTTTTTACTGCTATTAAATTAAATATATTTCATATAATTCTAAACACCATCATATATCCTTTTAACCATACTATTAAGAATTCATACTTTTATATCATGAAGTAAGCTAAAAATAATACTCCCAATCCATACATAACCGGATGTACCTCTTTACATTTACCTTTGAATGCCATTAGTATTACATATGCTATAAATCCAAAGGCTATTCCTTCTCCTATACTATAAGTTAAAGGCATTAATATCATTATTAAAAAACCAGGAATTGCATATTCTACAGAGTTCCAATCTATTTCAGCTAGAGAACCACATAGTAATGATCCAACTATTACTAGTGCTGGGGCAGTTACCTGTGAAGTTATTACTGATAATAATGGTGAAAAGAATAGTGATACTAAAAATAATCCTGATACTATAACACTTGAAAATCCTGTTTTAGCTCCAACAGATATTCCTGATAAAGATTCCATGCATGATGTTGTATTTGTTGTTCCAAATATTGCTCCTACACAAGTAGCCACTGAATCTGCAAGCAGTGCCTTTGAACCATTCCTCACTGACCCATCTTCCTTCAACAACCCTACTTTAGATCCTACTGCTACTAGAGTTCCTGCAGTATCAAAAAAATCCATAAATAAGAAAGTAAATACAACCATAATCATTTGCGGAGTAAATACATCTTTTATATGTTTAATCGCTACTCCAAAAGTTGGTGCTACTGAAGGTGGTATTGAAATTACTGCTGTCGGTAAGTCAACTATTCCAAATATCATTCCACATATTACAGTTAATACTATCCCTAAAAATATTGCTATTTTTACTCCTCTCACCATTAATATAGCAATGATAGCTAGTCCAAATATTGAAAGTAAAACTGTTTTGTCTGTTAAATTGCCTAATGCAACAAATGTTGCTTCATCTGCAACAACAATTCCTGCATTTTTCAGCCCAATAAAAGCTATAAATAAACCTATTCCAGCAGTTACTGCAAATTTTAAATTGTTAGGTATGGCCTTTATAACCATCTCCCTTATCCCAGTAACTGAAATTGCTATAAAAATTAATCCTGATACTAAAACTCCTGCTAAAGCCACTTCCCAAGGTATATCCATTCCCATACAAACCCCAAAGGCAAAAAAAGCATTAAGTCCCATTCCTGGTGCTAAAACCATTGGGAATTTAGCAAATGCACCCATAATAAAAGTTCCTAGTGCTGCTGCTAAAGCTGTAGCAACAAACACACTGCCCTTTGGCATTCCTACTTGTGATAAAACATCTGGAATAACAAATAAAACGTATGCCATTGTTAAAAATGTAGTTATGCCACCTGCTATTTCTGTTTTAAAATCAGTCTTGTTTTCTGTGAATTGAAAATAATTTGAAATGAATTTCATATGCGTCTCCTCCTACGTTGCTTTGTAATCACTAGATATCGCATAGGAAAATAAATGAGTATAATTCCTCGTTATCGTAGTCAAATCATTTACGGCGATTTGGTAGAAACTGTTGATCCATAATATCAACGCTATACGATATTTCGATTACTTATTAAATTATGTTTAGTTGAATTAAACATTTGTTTGAATTATATATATAATAGTACACAATTAACAGTTTGTCTATATTTATTTTGAATTTTCGCTATTCTGCAAAAATATTATTATTTTCTTACAAGATATAACACACCTACAAACTTAGCTTTCACTTTAAAATAAGGTATGAATATAAATCCACACCTGATTTTTTTCATTATTATTTTATCTTACTGTATTTTACCTCACTTTGCTCCAAGCTTTTCCTAAATAATCTCTTACTTAATTCAATTGTTATATACCTATAATTTCTTCATAATTATTGCAATAAGTGCAATAATCCCTAAAATATAAGGATAGAATAAAAATTGCATAATTTCAAATGAACTTATTCCTGCTATTCCTGCTGCCATCAATAATTGTGCACCATAAGGAATTATACCTTGAACCACACATGAAAACATATCTAGTATACTGGCTAATTTTTTGGGTTCAATATTGTATTCATCTCCAACTTCCTTAGCTATTGGCCCTGCCATAACTATAGCCACTGTGTTATTGGCTGTACATACATCTACTATACTCACTAAAGCTGCTATACCAAGCTTAGCACCTCTTTCACCTTTGATTTTTGACTTAATTAGGTTAATTATAAAATCTATACCTCCATTAGCCTTTATAATTTCCACAGTACCCGCTACTAAAATAGTTATTACTATTAGCTCTCCCATATTTAGCATCCCTGTAGATATAGATGAGATAAATCCCCAAACATCGAAACTTCCGGTAACAACTCCAATTATTCCTGATATCAAAGTACCAAAAGTTAAAACTACCATTACATTTCCACCAGCTATAGCTCCTAATAAAACTAAAATATAAGGCAATATCTTTATCAAACTATAAGAATATTCGGTTTCTAAAGTAACAGTCCCACTACCACCTAAAATAAATAGTATGAAAGCACTAATTACAGCAGCTAGCAATGCAAACTTAAAATTGCATCTGAATTTATCCTTCATTTCGCAACCTTGAGTTTTAGCTGCTGCAATGGTTGTATCAGAAATCATTGATAGATTGTCCCCAAACATAGCACCACCAACTACTGCCGCAACTACTAATCCTATTGGTGTTCCAAGTTTCTCTGAAATTGATACAGCAACCGGAGTTAATGCTACTATAGTGCCTACTGAAGTTCCTATTGATATTGATATAAAGCACCCAATAACAAATATCCCTACTAACATAATATTAGCTGGCAGTATTGATAATCCTAAATTAACCGTAGAATCCACAGCTCCCATATCCTTAGCAACCTGTGCAAAAGATCCTGCTAATATAAATATAAGTATCATTAAAATAATATTTGTATTACCTGATCCCTTACAAAAAATATGTAATTTTTCTTCAAAAGTTTTTTTTGTATTCATAGCTAAAGCTACTACTGCCGCTATTAAGAATGCCACACTAACAGGCATGGCGTAAAAGTCCTTAGTAATAATTGAACTTACTAAATATACAAGCAAAAATACCCCTAAAGGTATTAATGCTATAGGATTACCTCTTTCTTTTAAATCTTTTTTCTTATCTTTAGTGTTTAATGACATATTACCCTCCATAGTTTTAATATTCGACTATTTTATGTGTTTAATTTTAATTTAATAGTCTTTATATATAATAATATATAAAATTAGTTTTGTGTTAAAATTTTTAGCCTTTATATATATTCCAATTGAATTTATACATTTGACTCTTTAAAAATCTATTTAGTGTTTTCACTTTAATTTCTCAAAGTTCTAAATACAAATTTATAATTTAAATATATATATAAGTAATCACCTATCACATTGATAGTTTATATATATTTTACAAATGGATATTATCCCCTTAGAATAAAAGAAGAGATAATAATCCCATATCAAATTGGGAAAATAAAGATAGGAGATTTAAATCTATGGAAAATACAGCAAAAAAAGATTCAAAAATATTATGGCAGCTTTTTAAATCAACCTTTGCCCTTAGCGCATTTACATTTGGTGGTGGATTCGTAATCGTATCACTAATGAAGAAAAAATTTGTAGAAGAATTACAATGGTTAGATGAGAGTGAGATGCTTGATATTACTGCTATTGCTCAATCATCACCGGGTCCAATCCCAATTAATGCATCTGTAATATTAGGATATAGGATGAATGGAATTTTAGGTTCTCTGGTTGCAGTTATTGGTACAGCCCTTCCACCACTAATCATTATTTCGATAATATCAATGTTTTATGAACAATTCAGGGAAAATAATATTGTAGCAATCGCTCTACAAGTAATGCGCGCAGGTGTTGCTGCAGTTATTTTTGATGTTGTTCTAAATTTGGCAAAAAATATAGTAAAAACCCGTAACCTACTGCATATAGCCATGATGTTTATTACCTTTGTAATGACTTATGTATTTGGTATTAGCGCAATGACTATTATTCTTATGTGTGCTGGTATTGGTGTTTGTAATCTCATTATCAACATTAGAAAGGATGGTAAATAGATATGATTTTCAGATTGTTTTTAAGTTTTATTAAAGTAGGATTATTTAGTGTTGGCGGTGGGTATGCGGCTATTCCTCTAATTCAAAACCAGATTGTAGATGTTCATCATTTAATGTCTATGGGTGAATTTGCAGATCTAATTACTATTGCAGAAATGACTCCTGGACCTATTTCTATTAACTCAGCTACATTTGTTGGTACCCGTCTAGCTGGTCTCCCTGGTGCTATTATTTGTACTATTGGGTGTGTTTTACCGGCTTTTATTATATGTCTTACCTTAGCTCACTTTTATTATAAGTATAGAAATTTCAAAGGTATCCAGACAGTTCTTGGTAGTTTAAGACCAGCAGTAGTTGCCCTAATTAGTTCTGCCGGTTTATCAATACTTACACTAGCACTATTTCAAGCAGAAAAATCTACAATAGTACTATCTAACTTTAGAATCATTGAATTTGGACTATTTATATCAGGAATCATTGCACTTCGTAAATTTAAAGCAAACCCTATCTTGGTAATTTTCGGTTCTGGGTTTATTGGTACACTTGCATATCTCATTTTTTAAAACTACAATTTAAGATTCTTACAAACTTTAATAAACTCTTTTATATAGTCAGATATAAATTTGTTTTTATGGTACACAAGACAAATATCTCGACTATTATTAATACCTTCAATAGGAATTATATTAAGTTTACCGCATCGAAGCTCATTTACAATCATAAGACTAGATAATATAGCCATACCTTGCCCAGCTATAACTGCATTCTTTATTGCCTCGGTGTTGGTACTACTCCACTTTATATTAACTGAAATTTCCTTCTCCTTTAAAAGCTGTTCAAAGATATTTCGGTCACGACTCCCCTGTTCACGGGCAATGACGTCTTGACCTTTCATTTCCTCAATATTGATTTTTTCTAATTTAGCAAATGGGTGACTACTCCCACAAACTAATACCAATTCATCTTGATAAATTGGTATTTTTATCATATCCGGACTAAATGTTTCTCCCTCTATAATTGCCAAATCTAAAGTACTTTCTAATAGCATATCCTCGATAGCCGTAGTATTATTTATGGTAACCTTTGTAGAAACACCTTCATTAACTTTCTCAAACTCTTCAATAATAGGACATAAAATACAAGTTCCAACAGTTACAGTGCTTCCAATACGAAGACATATATTCTCCCCTGAATTTTTAACGTCAATCTCCATTTCCTTGTATAAGTCTACAATATGCCGAGCATATTTAAGTAACCTTTCGCCACTCTCAGTTATATAAAGTTTTTTAGATAATCTCTCAAAGACTTTAATTCCATAGTAACTTTCAATATCAGCAATTGCTTGGCTAACAGAGGGTTGTGATATAAATAACTTTTCTGCAGCAAGTCTCATTTTTCCACAATCAACAACTGCTATAAAAATTTCTAAATGCCTTATGGTCATTGTAAATACCCCCCTTTTTTTAATAGAGCACCAAGAAATAAATTCTTAGTGCTTCATACCTATCTTACTATTCTGCTTGTTGTTCTATTTCTCTTTGTTTTTCTATGTGTTCTATTCCTTTTTGTTCAATTTTATAATTTCCTCTATCAACTTGCTTCTTTATAAAACCTTTTCTAAGTAAGTTTTCAACACATGATTTTAATGTTCTCACATCACCTTTACTTGTATCTCTTAAATCAACTGCAATTCTTATTTTTGTCATACTTTGTGGCGATGACTCTCTACATTCATACAGATAATTTAATATATCTTCTTTTATTTTAACTTCATCATATTTCATTTAAATCCTCCTCATAAGTACACTTTACATGTTATCTCATTATACTATATCTTATGGTAAATACAAATAATAATTATGTTAACCACCAAATAGTATATCTAAGCATATTATATAACTCATTATAGGTTACCTAAATTTAAATTTATATATGTAAGAGATTTTATTTTAATCTCCATTGACTACGAACATTTGTTCTGATATGATTGATACATAAATTATTTAGAAGGTGATTAAATGGAATTAAGTGAAAAATTAAGGATATTAAGTGGTGCTGCCAAATATGATGTATCTTGTTCCTCTTCTGGTTCAAATCGCAAAGCTGTTAAAGGTTCTTTAGGTTCGGGTGCTTCTAGTGGCATCTGCCATTCCTTCACCCCAGATGGAAGATGCATATCTTTACTTAAAATTTTACTTACAAATTATTGTATATATGATTGTGCTTATTGCATCAACAGAAGATCAAACGATGTTGAAAGGGCTGCCTTTACCGTAGATGAAGTTGTAAGCTTAACCATGAACTTTTATAGACGTAATTATATAGAAGGGTTGTTTTTAAGCTCTGCTGTAATACAAAATCCAAATCACACCATGGAAATGCTAACCGCTGTAGTGGAAAGCCTTCGAAATACACATAATTTCCATGGGTATATTCACCTTAAAGCAATTCCAGGAGCTGATGATTTTTTAATTCAAAAAGCCGGTAATCTTGTAGATAGAATGAGTGTAAATCTAGAGTTACCCTCTAATGAATCCCTTAAGCTTTTAGCCCCTGAAAAAAATAAAACTGATATATTTTCTCCAATGAACTCTATTAAAAATAATATTATAGTTAGCCAAGCTGAGCGTAAGGTTTCTAAAAATGCTCCTCTCTTTGTTCCTGGTGGGCAAAGTACCCAATTAATTGTTGGTGCAACTAAGGAAAGCGATCTTAACATATTAAACCTTAGCGAGAACCTTTATGATAACTTTTCTTTAAAAAGAGTTTATTACTCAGCTTATGTACCTGTAAATAGTGGTAAAAACCTTCCCAATCTTAAAACACCTCCAACACTTAGAGAACATAGACTTTACCAAGGTGATTGGCTCCTTCGTGTCTATGGTTTTAAAGCACAAGAATTGCTTAATGATAAAACCCCTAACTTCGATATTAACTTTGACCCCAAAACAAATTGGGCTCTAAATAATATTCATCTATTTCCTGTGGAGATTAATATAGCTCCCTACGAAACCTTGATTAGAATACCTGGTATTGGAATTCGTGGTGCAAAGAAAATTATGAGTGCAAGAAGAATAAGCTTTTTAGATTTTACTGATATGAAAAAGCTAGGAGTGGTTTTAAAGAGAGCCCAGTATTTTATAGTGTGTAAAGGCAAATACTATGGTTCTGTAGACTTAGATGAAGATAAGGTAAGATCTGTACTAAAACCTAAACTTGATTTAAATTATATTGATGATGGCAATGAACAACTTAGCTTATTTGATGCCTTAAATCTTAATAGCTCCTTGGATTATTTATCTGCCTCATCTACTACCAGACTTTTACTTAGCAACTCTGATACTGATACTGACTCTAACGCCTTAGATAAAACATTACTACTTAATGATAAAGGAACCTCCTTTACCGGGGAATTATAGTTAATGATTTAATAAAACTAATAAAAATTCAGAGAATAATTTCAATAATAAAATATAAAATCGTAAGTTTAACTTAGGAGAATGCAACCATGAAAGAATATTTATATGATGGGTCTTTTGAAGGACTTTTAACTACCATATTTTACTGTTACGGTTCTAAAGATGATACTACAATCACACGGATATCCAATTATATTCCTAGCCTAATTACAGATGCTATAGAAATATCATCTGAGGATGACAAATTTGATAGGGTATATTCTAGCATAAGAGATAAACTAAGCTATAATACCCTAAGAAACATCTACTATATTTATTTAAGTGACATATATAACTGTGAAGATATAATCTTCAAATACATTAAACTTTGTTACAAACATGGAGATAGTATAAATCAAGCTAAAAATAATGATTTAATTATTCTTGTTGATAAATACTGTAGAAAAGTTTCACTAGAGGGGCATAGATTCACAGGACTTGTGAGATTTAAAGAAATTGAACCGCTTACCTTCTATGCATGTATAGAACCTGACCATAACATTCTTCCCATAATATCTTCACATTTTGCTAGTAGATTCTCTGACCAAAACTTTATAATCCATGATATAAAAAGAGAAATTGCTATTGTTTATAATAAAAGTGAAAGCATTATATCCTCACTTTCTAAAGAGGAAGGAAAATTACTAGAATCTGCTTCCTGTGATGATAATTTTCAAGATTTATGGAAACAGTTTTATAAATCAGTTAATATTAAGGAACGTGAAAACCCCAAGCTAAGAAATAGAATGATGCCCTCCAGGTACTGGAAACATTTAACTGAAATAAACTAATATAAAGATTACCTTTCTAATAAATTAAGGGAACCGTATTAGCACAGTTCCCTTAATTTATATTGAATTATATATCTCTATATATTCTAATTTAATTTATGTAGTTAATCCTTTTAAAATCCATTAAGGATTTTCCCTTGATTTATTGCTTTAAATCCATAATCTTGCATTTTGATTGAATTTTATACTTATTATTTATTTCTTGTTTATTATATCAAAAAATCCTTCTTCTGAAATCATTGTTATTCCTAGCTCTTCAGCCTTAGCAATCTTACTTTTACCTGGTTCTGTCCCCATAACAATCAAGTCAGTTTTTTTACTTACACTACTAGCTATAACCGCTCCATAATGTATAGCCATCTCCATCATTTCACATCTACTTTTTGACATATCCCCTGTAAACACTAATTTTTTACTGTCAAATATGTTCTCTATAATGTTACCTTTTGCAGCCTCTAATCTTAATTTTTCTTCTGCACGCTTGTCCTTATCGACCTCATAGTTTCTTGTTTTTCCACCACCGCTATTAGCTGTAGCTGTCAAAACGCTCCATTTTTCTGGCTTTACAACCTTTAATAACTCTAGCAAATCAAGTACATCTTGCATAGCTGTATGAGTCTGATCTCCCTTTATATTATAATGCTTTAAAAGTTCTACTAGCTTATAACTATCTAGCTTTACCTTTGATTTAATAGTATTCATACTACAATAAAACTTTATACTATCATCTACCCAACCCCAATATGCTAAGAACTTCTTATCAAAACTAGCGTTGTGTGCAACTATTGGGTATTGATACTTTTCTATTAGCCTCTTAAATTGGTTCTTCAACTCACTATTTTCTTCTATAGCTTCAAGACCAGATCCATATCCGCTTTTATATTTTTCTTCATCATTAACAATAGCCAAGTGAATGCTATCTACCACTTTATAATCTTCTACAACTACAGCAGCCACTTCTCTTATTCCATCTTTAGCCATGAAACTATGTGGAGTTTCAATATCAACTATAATGAAATTTTCCTTCTTAGTTACTTTTTTATTGTCTTTCTTTCCTTCTTTCTTAGACCCTTTATCTAACTTAGGTAATTCTATCTTCAAAACCTCTTCACTCTGATCTAGATATCGTGAAAAGCTCTTATTTTGCATATCTACCAAATAGTCTGGATGTATACTATGTAGTTCTCCGCTTATATATAGAATTATTTCATTATCATCAACAAATCCAACTACATCACATTCTAAAGACTTATCTGCATAATCCCCTTTATAATATAATTGCTTCACTTCAACGGCTTTTGGAGATATTAACTTCCATTGTCTTAATTTTTCTATCTTATCCTCTATTGACTCAAATGTTATCCATTCTCTTCTAGGATTTATCATATTTATACCTCCCTATTAGCTCCATTAATTCTTGTTTACACTATTTATAATTTTACTTAAACCAACCTTAGTTTATCATATTTACGCCCTAAGTTCATCCTATTGTCCATATGCATTTTATTCTTTAAACTCACTCTTTCTTTATTTATAAAATATGATACAATATACTTTGTGTATTTATGACGTATGTTGCAATGATGTGCATATACTCATGATTGAAACTATTTTGACCGAAATAAATAAGAAAACTATTCAGGAGATGATTTTGTGACTATGAACCCAAAAACTTTATTGTTTATAGCTATTTTTACCTTGCCTCTAATTTTTACTGGGTGCTCCACCCATGGTAGCAGTAATGGTGGAAATTATAAGATATTAAATTCTAAAGATACTACTACTCCTAGCTCCATCGAGATGTCTTACTCTAACTTTGAAGGTTATAAATACAAAGTTCTAGATTTAAAAAAAGATGACAATTTGACAATAACTACAGATGTTAATACAGAATATGGTGATTTGAAAATTGCACTGATTTCTGAGGCAGAAGAAGAGATTTTTAAAATTGAATCATCTCTAGATGATATAACAAAGACTATCCAGATATCAGCTGACGGTAAATATAAGATTATGGTTCAAGGAACCCATAGTGGAAGTTATAAGGTTAATTGGGCAATTAGTCATTAGATTTCCTCCTTCTAATAATTTTACATACAGTGTATATTAAAGGATTTCATGAACATAATATTAATATCAAATAATATTAATTTATTTACACTCCTATTTTATAAAGTTAATACACACAAAAATAAGACCCCTCATGAAATGACTGGTCTTATTTTTGTGTGCACATTTAAAATCTACTTAATTTTATTCCTTAGTATCTAATTCGATTTCATATCTTTTTCTATGCTCAATCATTATTTCATTTAATATATCACTAGTGCTTTGAGGTGTATATGTTATAGCATTAGCCCCTGCAGCTATAGTTTTGCGTATACTTTCTTCCGTAGGGCCTCCTGTTGCTATAATTGGAACTTGTGGATACTTACTTCTTATAATTCTTACAATCTCTGCTGTTTCCTTACCACCAGATACATTTAATATGGTAGCCCCTGATGCAATTCTTCCATCAATATCATCATGTATGGATACAACTGTAACCAATATTGGCAAGTCTATTGTTTCTCTCATACCCCTAATTACTTTGTTTGCGATAGATGCATTAACTACCACTCCCATTGCACCTTTAAACTCAGCATCCAAAGCTAAGTTAATAACTCTTTTTCCAGTAGTAATAGAACCACCAACTCCACAAAATACAGGAATATCAGACGCTAATATTAACGCCTCAGTTATTATTGGTTGTGGAGTGAACGGATATACCGCAATAACTGCATCCGCATTAGTATTTCTTATTACTGCTACATCCGTTGTAAATACTAATGATTTAATCCTTTTCCCAAATATAATAATTCCACTTGCATCTCTGATAACTTTAGGCAATTCAATCATATGACTCCTCAACAGACCTTTAAATTCTGGCAAATATTTTTCCATAATACCTCTTCCTCCCAATCCCCTAAATTTATTTATATATTACAGATTGCTTGTCTATATATTCATAATACCTATCTAGTAATATATGATATTAAATCATATATTTTATATATTTTCAATGATTTATTTATGTTTTAAAATATATATTTAATGCTACCTATCCACTTGCATATTATTAAAATAAAATATGGCTAATTGGGTTCTATCTCTAATTCTTAACTTCTCTAAAATAATACTTACATAATTTCTAATTGTACCCTCACTTAAAAATAACTTTGAAGCTATCTCTTTATTCGAAAACCCTTTAGAAACTAATGTTATTATTTCAATTTCTTTATCTACTAAATTATATTTTGATAGATCCTTTTTATTAGAATTACCACTTAGTATATTGGGTAGTTTTGATACAATTTCTTCACCAAAAACACTTTGTCCAAGATCTACTGCTTTCAAAGCTTGGACAATGCCTTCGAAATGTTGTTTTAAGATATAACCTTTAGCTCCTATTTTTAAAGTAGTTATGATATACTCATCATCTTCAAATGTTGTTAGAAATACCACTTTTCCATCTTTATGAGATTTAAAAATCTCCTGAGCCGCTTCAAGACCTGTGATTCCATTCATACGAATATCCATAAGTAGTATGTCTGGCTCATATTTATCATAAAGTTTTATTGCCTCTTCTCCACTATATCCAAGTGCTACAACCTCAATATCGCTAGAAGTTTCAATTATAGTCTTTAGCGACGTTGCAATCAGCTTATCATCATCTACTATAATTATTTTCATATATCTAACCCTCCTTTGGCTAAAAATTTTCATCTTAGTGTTGTAATCTCAATATTATTTTCAATATTATTTTGTTATTTTATATAAATAAAGTGCATTCATAATATTAGTATTTTATTACTTTTCATAATCAATAACTATCAATATTAATAATTATCGCTTTTCATAAAAGATATAAACACTTTAAAACCATTCATATTATCAATATTTACAATGCCTTTGAATCCGTCTACACGCTTTCTAATATTTTCAAGCCCCATACCATTATCAATGTTCTTATTTTTCTTTGTTCCATTATCCATAATGATTACTTGATATAGCTTGGGGTGCTCATATAAATTAATTGATAGTTTTGTGGCATTTGAATGTTTTATAACATTTGATAGTGCCTCTTTAACAATTGCAATAATAGAATATTTAACCTTTATATCAAGATTTGAAGAAAATTCATAGTTTAGATTTACTTCACAAAATGTAAAAGCTTTAGTTAAATTTAAAAGTTGCATATGTAAATCAATTGAATCTTCATGAAGATTGTGAACACTACTTCTAATAGAATTCATCCCCTCATTTAAAGTATTTTTAATATTTCCAAGTAAACTCTTCGTAGATTCCTCTTTTGTAAGTGCTATTGTTGCACCAATTTGCAAAATAGAACTTGTTAAAAGATGCCCTACATTATCGTGTATTTCACGAGCAATACGATTTCTTTCATTTAAGGTAGCTAAATTAATCTCTGCATCCTGTTTATCCCCTAGTTCTTTAAGCTTCTCTTCTAAAACTAATGAAAGTTCCGTTAAATCATCCCTCTTTTTTATAAAATCATTATGTAACTTCTCATATTTTAAGGATGTATATTTCAATATAATTCCTACAATAATCAAAGCAACAATGGTAATACTTATTTCAACTGAATAGGACTCTATATTTATAAGATAAGAGATTAAAACTATTGGAATCATATACCTATATTTTGAAAAAATCACATCATAAAAAACAACTGGTATCATAACTAAAAATTCAGGATACACCCCACAAATAATACAATACATTAAATATGAAGTTATATTTAGCTCATCTTTATTAAAATATTCTAGAAAACTAGCTACTGCTACTACTATTAGAATAGGAAGAATTGCCTTATTTATAGAGTTATTTGTTAAAATTATAGTTATTGACCCAAGGAGAAGAATAATTTTATTTAGAATATTATTCATTTGCATATCCTTTCATCTAACATTATAGCTATATACTATCACATGAAATATTCTAAATCTATAAATTATTCAACAAACTCAGTTAGTAAAATTTATATGAAGACTTTTTAAGTTCTATAAATTATAATTCTAAAATCAAACCTGACAAATGTCATATTAAAGTTATGACATCTTACACTTATATGTAAGAGACTTTCCATCTATACTTTAAATATAAATTAAATATTAGTTATGTTTCAAAAGAGTTTTTTATATAAAAACTTATTCTAAATAAGGAAAGAGGTAATATTATGGTTGTTAAAATAGAAAACTTGGTAAAAAGATATGGTGATTTAATCGCTGTAGATCATCTAAATTTAAATATTAAACAAGGAGAAATATTTGGACTCTTAGGTCCTAACGGTTCCGGAAAAACCACCACAATAAATTGTATATTATCATTGCTGAAGTACGATAAAGGTACCATAGAAATTTTCGGGCAAGAAATGACTCCTACTACCTACAATGTAAAAAAAGATATTGGTATAGTTATGCAAAATGTAGCTGTTTTTGATGATCTTACAGTCTATGAAAATGTTGATTATTTCTGTGGTCTATATATTGCAAATAAGCATAAAAGGAAATTGCTTGTAGAGGAAGCCATAGAATTCGTGGGACTTACCGATTTCAAAAAGTTTACTCCTAAGAAATTAAGTGGTGGACTTTTAAGAAGATTAAATATAGCCTGTGGAATTGCTCATAAACCCAAATTAATTATCCTTGATGAACCAACCGTTGCTGTGGATCCCCAAAGTAGAAACCATATTTTAGAAGGAATCCGAAAATTAAATCAAGAAGGATCTACAATTATTTATACCTCCCATTACATGGAAGAAATTGAGCAACTTTGCACTTCAATTGCTATAATGGACAATGGTAAAGTTATTGCCAGCGGCACTAAAGAAGAACTAAAATCTATGATTTCTATTGGCGAAAAAATAGTTGTTGAAGCCTACAATTTAAATAATACTCAACTTGAAAGTATTAAATCATTTCCTAATGTTACAGACCTAGAATACAATGAAAATATACTAACGGCGAGAACCCAAAGTGGACATAGTAATCTCGCCAAAGTTATTAGCTATATTGAAGATGAAAAAATAAGCTATGGGAAAATCTATTCAGAGCTACCTACTTTAAATGATGTATTTTTAGAGATTACCGGTAAGCAACTTAGAGATTAGTAAAGGAGGAACCAATTATGTATTGGCATGTTTTTAAATATCAACTAAAGTGTAAATTTAAGGATAAAGAAGGTTTGTTCTGGGGTTTGATGTTCCCAATAATTCTTGCCACATTTTTCAACTTAGCCTTCTCAAATATTATGTCTGGAGAATCTTTTGAGAAAATAAATATTGCCCTTGTAAACACTAGCAATATGACAGAAGAATTTAATACTGCTATTACCGAAAGTAACCTATTCACAATAAAAAATGCAGATGAATCTGAAGCAGCTAATTTACTTTCAAGAGGTGAAATTGCAGGGTACATCACCTTTGAAGATAAAATCCATATAAATGTTGCAAAGTCTGGTATGAATGAGTCAATGATTAAGACCTTTGTAGATACTTTTAGCCAAAAAATTTCTACTATAACAAATGTGGTGACTAAAAATTCGACCTATCTCACTGCTGATGTTATAGAGAATCTAAGTATCAACAAGGATTATACTGATAATGAAAATTCAATGGATTCAACTAATCCCCTTGTAATTTGCTTTTATTCCCTACTTGCAATGACTTCTCTCCTAGGTGCTAATCTAGGTTGCACTGATGTTATAAATATACAAGCAAATCAATCCCAAAGAGCCGCTAGAATCAACGTTGCACCCTCAAATAAAATCAAGTTATTCTTAGCTACAATAAGTGCCAGCCTATTACTCCACTTTACTAATGTATTATTAGTTATATTATATATATCTCAGGTACTAAACGTTGATTTTGGAAATTCACTTGGATTTGTAATTCTACTTTCATTTGTTAGTTGCTTTACAGGGATAACACTTGGTACTATGGTGAGCTCTCTTATAAATAAAAAGGCAAGCACTAAGGAAGCAATTTTGCTTCTGATTATAATGATTGGAAGCTTTTTTTCAGGAATGATGTCCATTGATATTAAATATATCATCCAAAACAAATTTCCTATCATGTCATATATAAATCCAGCAAATTTAATTACAGATGGATTCTACTCCCTATACTATTATGATACCTTTAATAGATTTTTTTTAAATTTAAGTATACTAACATCCTTCGGAATTATATTTGGAGTTATTACCTATCTTGTATTGAGGAGGCAAAAATATGCAAGTATTTAAGCAATATTTTAAGATTGTACGAAAGAGTGCTCTTTCCTCATTAGTAATTTATATAGTTATCTTTACAATTTTAACTTTAATGTTCTCAAATATGGGTGGTGCTGCAACAGAACCTTCCTTTGAAACTTCAAAATGTGCTGTAGCTGTAATAAATAATGATACTTCTTTCCTTTCAGAAACCCTTGAAAAATATATTGGGGAAAATTCAAAAATTGTAGAAATAAATACTGGTGAAGAAGGTATTAAAGATGCCTTATTCTTTAGAAAGGCTGAAGTTGTTATAACTATTCCTGAAGGTTTTGGTGACAGTTTTATAACATCTACTCCTTACAATTTAATTACTCAAAGTATTCCTAACTCCTCTAGTACTATTTTTGTGAAAAACATGGTTAATAACTACTTAACTACTACAAATTTATATGTAGATACTATGAGCGATACTAACTGGGAAGAAATTAGTAAACTTGTTCTTAATGATTTATCTATTAATACTAAGGTAACCTTAAGTGATGAAGGAATACCTATTTCTAAAAATAGTATTAATTATTATTTTAATTACCTTTCCTATGCTTTAATTAGTATATTAATCCTTGGAATTTCAATCACATCCAATATATTTAATTCTCCAGATATTAAAAGAAGAAATCTATGTTCTCCCATAAAACCAACTAGAGTTAGTTTAGAAATCTTCCTTGGAAATACAACTTTAGCTTTTGTAACTTGGCTCTTTTTCTTTATTTTTTCTATCGTCATGTACAAAGGGGCTATGTTTACTACAAGTGGATTACTTTATGGACTAAATTCTTTAGTATTTACTATGGTATGTCTATCCTTAAGCTTCCTCATTGGAAATATAGCATCAAAAACTGCAATAAACCCAATTTCAAACTGTGTTGCTCTTGGTGGTTGTTTCCTTGGCGGTGCCTTTGTTCCACAAAATCTACTAAGTGAAACTGTAAAAAATATTGCAGTGGTAAACCCAGTATATTGGTTTATAAAAATCAACGATAAAATTGGTGCTTTATCTGTTTTCGATAAGGAAACTTTAACTCCTCTACTATTTGAAACGGTTATACTTCTTGCCTTTGCCGCTGCTTTCTTAGGAATAGCCTTGGTAGTTATAAAGCAAAAGAGAACTAAATACTAGCATAAAACTCCCTAAGATTACTTATTTATCTTAGGGAGTTTTTATTTTTTAACTGTCTTAATTAATTTTCGCATCCATTGGACATAAGTTTACACATCTCTTAATTAATCCTACTGATGTTTTATATTATCTAAAAACATACTATTTTTCCTTAATCCAATTCATAATCATAAGTTCCATATCAGCTTCACCCTTAACTGGATACTTCTTCGCTAATTCCTCACCTTCCTTATAACACTTTAAAGCTTTCGTCATATCCTTTGTATAAAAAGCTTCATAAGCCATAATTACTCGCTTCTTTCCAATCATAAACTTTGCAGCTTTCATATACTTTTTTAAAGTCTTATCATATAGCTTATCTATAACATCTTTATCACAGTTCCCAATAAGTTCCAAAAACATTCTCTCACAGTTGACTTCAAGCCTATATAATGGCACTAACTTTTCTAAATTATGTTCAAAAGAACCTAATGATTTCCTTGCACCTTCAAAATCCATATTATCTAGATACCAATTATATTCCATTAGCCTTATAGACGTATTAAGTGGATTTGTAAGATTTGCTCCCGCTGAAAGCTTAAACATTTCAAGAGGCATGTCCTTAATTCTTTCTCCAAAACTTTGCAATCCATTAACTCTTAATTGAACATAAAAGGCATTTTTAGCTTCCTCATCTTTAGCCATTGATATTACATTATACCCATCATTTGCAACTCCGCTAACTTTTAATGGAATTCCATTAGTCACTGCTGCAAATATACCTGCTGCTCCAAATAGAACTAAGATTGCATTAATTGGAAATGGAACCCCTTCAACAAATATTACTATTAAAATACCTATAATGGATGTTATTAAATTAATTATAACTCCACCGAAATTATAAATTACAAAAGGATACTTTCCATCTATCATAGTTGGAGGCATCATAAGGCACTGTCCAGCTGTTCCAGGTATATTAAATTTCTTTTGCCTTAACTTTCCATCCTCTTTAATTAAGGTAAAAGATCCAATTCTAAAGGATACAAAAGAATAGCCTGTCATAAATCCAGCTATAAGGTGACCAGCTTCATGTATTATAATGTGAATAAAATATCCAACAACAAATATTAGTATCAAACCATATATGTTGATTAACTCTACAAATATATTGTCATTTTTAATATATGTATCCATAAATCCATTTAGATACTTATCCGATAAAAACCCTATGACTCCACCTATTACAAGGCAGCTAATGATAAATATAATTACAAATAAAACCTTTTTCCCATTCCCGGTATTTCTTGTTTTATTAGCCTTACTAGATTTGTTATTTTTCATTTACACTTCCCCTATCCAATTAGCATTTTTTACATCTATTGGTACTATTATATCATTAATTATAAAATTACAATATTGTTTATATATAATAAATCTGTAATATTAGCTAATATAATCATACGTTCTATAAGTTTAATTTACTTATTTAAATAGATATAATATGTTAAAATATTTTTATGGAGGTAATTAAATGAATAATAATGAAGTAATTAATAATACCATTGAATTTGTTAAATCAAAACTTTCTGGTGAAGGTAGTGGACATGACTATTTTCATATTGAGAGAGTTTATAAAACTTCACTATACATATCTAACAAAGAGGGCGGAGATAGATTTATAATCTCCCTCGTTGCACTTCTTCATGATATTGACGATTGGAAGTTTTCAAAGGATAACAACACCAATACTAGCAACATAGAGACCTTTTTGAATAGTATAAATGTGGACGATGAAGTTATAAAAAGTGTTTGTACCATAATTAAAACACTATCCTTTAAGGGTGGTGTGGTTAATTCAACACAAGAAACCATAGAAGGTAAAATTGTTCAGGATGCTGACAGATTGGATGCTATTGGAGCCATTGGAATAGCTAGAACCTTTGCCTATGGAGGAAATAAAAATAGAGTGATTTATGATCCATCTATATCCCCAAAAACTTTTAGCTCTCTATCTGAAGTTAAAGATGAATATAATCATACAATAAACCATTTCTATGAAAAACTGCTTAAATTAAAGGATTTGATGAATACAGCTACTGGAAAAACCCTAGCCTTAAAAAGGCATCAAATTATGGAGAGTTTCCTTAATGACTTCTATGATGAATGGAATTGTTCTTTTTTATAATTGGGTTATATAAAAAAATCTATGTTTATATACATCCTACCAGCTATCTGAATAAACCTTCAAACACATCTATAATTCATGTGGAGTGAGTTATTCTTCTTAATCAAACTCCATCTGAATATAAGAATCACTTGATACTATAGGATTAGTTCAGGTTCCGTATAATACTGAGACTGTGATTTCCACATATCTGCATATAATGGACAACTTAAAATCAATTCATCATGGCTACCTATCCCAACAATTCTACCTTCCTTCATAACCACAATACGGTGTGCAAATTTAACTGAACCTAACCTATGAGTTACTATTACGGCTGTTTTCTCCTTTGATATTTCTGCAAATCTTTCATATATTTTAGTTTCTTCTATCGGATCAATCGCTGCTGTAGGTTCATCTAATATGATTAATTCATGCTGTCTATAAAACCCCCTAGCAATTGCAATTTTCTGCCATTGACCACCTGATAAATCTATACCATCAAATTCTCTTGATAGCATAGTGTCATATCCATTTTTGAACGTATTGATATCCATGTCTATTCCCGCTTGTGTAACTGAATGTTTTAAATTTTCCTCGGTGTTATACTTATCTCCCATTTCACTTATTGTAACATTATCTTCGAAACTTAGTTGATACCTCTGAAATTTTTGAAATACAGCTGATACTCCTTGAAATAAATCCCTTGATGCAAATTCATTTGTAGCTTTCTTGTTATGAAAAACTGTACCTGTTTTTGGAAGATATATTCCTGTAATTAGCCTAATCAATGTGGATTTACCTGAACCATTTTCACCCACTACAGCGATAGTTTCACCTTTATGGATTTCTAAATTAATATTTTCTACTGCATTTTTATCTGCAAGAGGATAAGCAAAGCTAACATCTTTTAAACTGATATCTCCATGGACTGTTTTTTCATGTTTATAATCGCTATAATCCCTTTCTGGAAGATCTAAGAATCTTAAATAGTTTTGTATTTTTCCAAAACTTTCTGCAAAGTATCCAAGTCGATTACATATCATTTCTTCCATGGTTGCAAACATACTATCAATAGATGCAAATACAGCAGCAAAAGCACCTACAGTTATTTCCTTATTAATCAAGATACTAAACAACATCCAAAGAATTCCTAAATATCCAACAAGGGATATAAACTTCATAGCAAACTCTATAAGATTCATCTTCATATCGGCCTTCCACTTCAAACTATTCATCTGTGTCAGGGCATCTTTAAATAGTCCCATAAAATATGAACATCCACCTAGAATCCGCGTTTCCTTCACATACTCTCTTCCTACTATACAACTTTCATAGTAATCACTCTTCCTTCTAAATGATGCCGTCTTATCTTCTAAATCAGCAAATACCTTGGCTCTCACTAATTGACTTAGTAACACTGGTAAAAAAATCAATAGTAATGATACTACTAATATAGGTTTTAATGAAAATAAATAAGCCCCCATAAATATATAATATGGTATATATGCTGTAAGTACATCCATAATTGTATTTATAAATCCGTCTGCATTCCTTGTACCCAAATATGACTTATCAATATGATCCAAAATTTCTGGATTCTCAAATGAAATTGGATCTAACTTTGCCATTTTTAGATTGATATTATGAGAAAGCTTTCCTGTAGATTTCATATAATATGTCTCTCCAATGACACTATAAATACCAAACTCCACTTCTTTTAACACTTTTATTACAAAGAGTGTCAAAAGCGCCAAAATAGCCTGTTCCAATGTTCCCTTATTGGTTGCTAAATTTGCTACAGAATCA
Organism: Clostridium sp.; assembly: GCF_036660475.1. Classification (GTDB taxonomy): domain Bacteria; phylum Bacillota; class Clostridia; order Clostridiales; family Clostridiaceae; genus Clostridium_J. Next base: position 296,703 of record NZ_JAVXAO010000003.1, read on the forward strand.
AATAATTTCTGCATATACACAACAGCTCCAACTAGAAGGATGCTATCTATAAATGAACATGTATAATTTAAAATAAATAGTCCAGGGGATACAGATGCTATCTGTGGAAAAAGTCTTGCTATCATAGTCCATAGAGACATTGGCTTTTCTTCTTTACTCCTCATTGTACCAGCTCCTTTGCGCCTCAAACATTTCTGCATATATACCTTTTTTACAAATTAGTTCCTCATGGCTACCTCGCTCTGCAATTTTCCCCTTATCTACTACTAACACCTCATCTGCCAACCTTGCAGCTCCTAGCCTGTGAGTAATAAGAATTGTTGATTTACCCTTGCTAACTTGTCCAAATAATTCATAAACCTTACTCTCATTTATTGGATCAAGAGCTGCCGTTGGCTCATCGAGAATATATATTGGTGCATCACTTACTATAGTTCTTGCAATTGCAACTCTCTGCCATTGACCACCTGATAAATCAATACCATCACCTTCTATTTTACCTAAAGATGTTCCAATCCCTTTAGGTAGCTTATTTATCTCATCTATCATTTTCATACTATCTAGTGCCTTTTCTACTAATTCCTTCTGCTTATCATCATTTAAAACTTCTCCACATTTACCTAAAAGTACATTATCCTTAAGTGTTACATAGTATTTTGCAAAGTCCTGATATACTACAGAAAAATACGCTTTTAACTGTGCTTGAGTAAACTCTCTAATATTTCTACCATTAATCAGTATGTCTCCTTTATAATTATCATATAATCCCGTTAATAACTTAGTAATAGTTGTCTTACCAGCTCCATTTTCTCCCACAAAAGCATACTGCCTATTATTTTTCAAATTCATAGAAATTCCATTTAAAATCTTTCTATCAGTACCTGGATAAGCAAAATACACATCTTTAAATTCTATACTTTCAAAAGGTATCTTTTGTGCTAATACATCTGGTAATCCATCAACACCAAATACTTCCTCAAGGTTTGAAAATTCCGTGAAATCCCTTAAGTATAATTTATTCTTCGTATACTCCATCATTACTACTGTCAATTGCCATGATATCTGTTGTACCAAATTAAATGACACAGTAACTAAACTCATATACATTCCCACAGTAATATCTCCACTGCTTACTGGGCGTATCAATATTAAAGCAATTATCATAGATAAAAATGCTACAATAATACTTGCTGTTTTCATCTTTAAAGAGTTCTTAACATCTGCCTTCATTTCTATTTTGCGTGCAATTTCAAACCAGTGAAACCATCTTTTATCAATTGCATTTGTATAACCAAATAAGTGACGTTCTTCTACATTTTCTCTTGAAGAAAGAACTTCCTTTAAGTAATTTGCTTTTCTTCTAACTTTATTTGCCTCTTCAAATGCCTCGTAGTCAGCTTTTCCACTTTTAAATGCCAATAATAACAGTGGCATACCGATGCATACAACTGCAATTGCAATCCACCACACTTGAGTCGCAATAAGAAAAATAAGTCCTGCAATTCTAACTCCATAATCTATAATGCTTAACAGGTTTTCAAACCCCTTAACTATACGTTCCGATGTATCTTGACCTACTCTTGAAATCAGATCCCAAGTCTCATTATTTTCAACATGTTTATAATCTAAACGACTACGCTTTTTTATCACTGCCGGACGAATAACTTCACTAATCTGCAAATCAAGCTTTAACTTCATGAAGGATAATAACATAGATGATAACCATGAAAATCCAATTAATACCATAATCCAAAGTAGTGGATAATAAATCCTATTCATACCGCCATTTTCAAAAACATCAATGGCTGTATCTATAAATGACGCTGTAACCAATACCTGAATGCTTGGAATTGCAGCAGTAAAAACTCTCAATATTACTATACATATTACCGTCATAGGCATAATATCAAAAGGTATTCTAATATAGTCAACTACCCAATATTTTCTTTTTTCTATTTCCATATTTTATACTCCTTCTTTTTTGCTTCATTATTGTCTCTCTCTTTTGGCCCATCAGTATATCTGTATATCTGTATATCTGTACATATCTCTTACATCAAATTTACCAGTTTTTAATATGCTTCTTACTTATTCGATAACCTCATTATAACATATTAATACATATAAACCATATATAACTATTAGTTCGATTAAAGGTTTTAACTCAATTTACTTTATTTCCAAACTCTAAATTTTTTATCTGTTTTCCCCCAATATTATCCTATTAATTTCTTGTTTATGATAAAATATATATGTTATTAGCTAAATTAAATTTCAAAAGTGAGGTTATTATAATGAAGGATGTGCTGATTAGAGAAATTGCTGTAGAGGACTTTAAACACATATATTTATTAAATAAGGAACTTGGCTATGAATACAAACTTGAAAAAGTAGCTACTAGAATTAAACATATACTTGAGAACACCAAGGATATCATTTTAGTTGCTGAATATAATAATGAGGTTATTGGATATATACATGGTACCCCCTACGAATCTCTTCGATTTGATTCCATTGTAAATCTTTTAGGCTTTGTAGTTGAAGAAAGGTATAGAAATAAAGGAATTGGGAATATACTTATAGAGAGCTTAGAATATAGGGTAAAGAAACTGGGATTTTCAGGAATAAGATTATTATCAGGTTGTAATCGCATTAATGCCCATAAATTCTATGAAAATCACGGATATTCTGTTAATAGAATTCAAAAAAAATTTATTAAGCTTTTCTAATAATATTAAAAGAGGTGTTTATTATAAGTCCAAAATTCCTGAAAAATTTATGGCTTATAGGTAGTTTGTGCTTTATTCTTTCCTTCGGTTATTATTATAAAAATGATTCGCCAATTTGTTGGTATCAACTATTTATTGCATTACTCTTCTATATTAATGCTTATATCTGTAATGGTAAATTAAAAAAGAACTAAACTATATCATAAAAACAATCCTTGTAGATACTATTAAGGCTGCCTCAAAAACATTGATTCAACCTAAAATCAATGTTTTTAAGACAGCCCTCTTTAATTTTAAATTCTAAATTGTGAATTTCCAACCTTGAATCCTAAATTCTAAATTCTAAATTTTTAATTTTAAATTCTTAATTCTAAATTTTTAATTCTAAATTTTTAATTCTAACATATCCTAGGTAACAACTCGCCTTGAAGCAACTTTAAAATTTTCCTTGAACCTAAATAGGTCCTAAGATATAGGTTTTTTTTATCTCCCTCAATTACTTCACCAATGACCATTGCATTTTTCCCAAACTCATTTAACTTCATAGTCTCTAGAACCTTATCCGCATCTTTTGCACTGACTATACAAATTAACTTACCTTCATTGGCTACATAGAGGGGATCAAAGCCGAGAATATCACAAAAGCTACGTACTTCTTCATTTATAGGTATCTGTTCTTCCCATATTTCCATGGTATTTCCACTTATATTCACCAATTCTTTTAATGTATTTGCTAGTCCACCCCTTGTAGGATCTCTCATTACTCTAATTTCACTACTACATTTCATTATATCCCTAGTTAATTTATTCAAAGATGCACAATCACTTTTAATATTTGATTCTACTGCTAAGCCTTCTCTTTCATTGATAATACACATACCGTGCTCCCCAATAGTGCCACTTAATATTATTTTATCACCTACTACCATATTTCTTCCATTTAGTATATAACTATCATCTCCTATTACTCCTATCCCTGTGGTATTAATATATACTTTATGTCCCCGACCTCGTTCTACAACCTTAGTATCACCCACTACAATCTTTATCCCAGCCTTCTTCGCCTCACTTCCCATAGATTTTGCTATTTTTTCTAGATTTTCTATCTCGAACCCTTCTTCAATAATAAATCCTACCGTAACATATAATGGAGTTGCACCACTAACAGCTAAATCATTTACTGTTCCACATATACTTAGCTTACCTATATCTCCACCACTGAAGAATATAGGGTCAACAACAAAACTGTCTGTAGTTACTGCAATGTTACCCTTTATCTCTTTTAATATAGTAGCATCATTTTGTTCTAGTAATTCATCATTCCAAAAATGATTAAAAAATACTTTTTCAATTAACTTATAACTTTCCTCCCCACCATTACCGTGGGCCAATGTTATAATATCCATAAATTTTCTTTAGTGAGAGAGTGTATTGTAAGTATCAAACCCTCACTAAATCCTCCTTTCTTACCAATCTTTCTTTACAAATCTGTGCATTATCAAAATATGCAAAATTTTATCACCTTAGAACAATTTACAATGCTGCTTAATGGTAATCTTACCATTATCAATATATTATTTTTGTCACAATAAGAATTTCTTGAAAACAAAATGACATACTTCTTCAAGCATGCCATTTCCCACAATAATTTTAGATATTATTAGCAAGTTGTTGCCCTTTACAATTCATACTTGCCTTATAAAGAATTATTTTATTTAAAACTTCTATTTGCAAAACCCCTTATTTCTTATAGTTTTCACAATCATAAATCCTAATAGAATAATACCTACATAGCCGTTTATTACATAAATTATATTTACTAGTTTATCAAATGGAACTAATAATCCAACAAAAACACCTATTGCAGCTAACGCTACTGTTAGCACTCTAAATTTACTGGTTTTCTCCTCTGAAAATCTAGCAACTACCTGCCATAAAAGTGGAACTGCTGTTGTGTATATACCAACTATTACTATGAATGAAAATATAAAAGCTAGTACTGGGCTTATATTTCCTGCTAATACCAGTGTTGGAACCATTGTTCCTGCTAATTGCTCAATATTTGCAAGGATGCCTAATGTTATAATTACTAATGCTACACTGAATCCTACCGCTCCAAAGGTTACTCCAAGTACTGATTCTTTTCTAGTTTTACTAGATGCTCCCATAGATGTCATGAATGCGGCAAGCCACAACATGCAAAATCCTACATAGGAAGCCGCCGCATAAAACCAGTTAGTGGATGCCTTCATTAAATTAAGTTTTGGTAATACCTCATTTACTGTTGTAAGTCCATGTGGATTTTTTATTATAGCAGATACACCTAAAATAATTGTTAATATAATTATAATAGGACCTATTTTCCCTATTACATCTACTATTTTTCCTAGACCAAATATTACTGTACATGTCGCAAGTATACCTATTGCTATTCCCCCAACATATGTTGGTAAACTATATTGCTGGTGAAGCGTTGCACCGGCTCCTCCTATCATAACGATGTATGACATATATATAAATGCAATAGAAAAGTAATCATAAAAACTTCCTACTATGTTTCCACAATAATATTTATATATCTCACTACCTTTTTTAAACTTATGCTTTTGTCCTACAGTTACAAAATCTACACCTACATAAAGAAATAGTAAAAATACTACTATAACTCCTAATACCCCTAAATAGCCGTATGAACTAAAGTATTGTAATACCTCTTGTCCTGTTGCAAAACCAGAACCTATTAAAAATGCTATAAATGCACCTGCATAAGTAATAATTCTTTTCCAGCTTATTTCTTCTTTTTCCCTAGCTAACATATTAACATCTCCCAACATTATTAATATAAACCTAATTCCATATTGCCTTATTTTCATGTAATCATATGTTTCTAAAGTATAATTTAATAGATCTCAACTTTATCCTCATATTTATCATATGTTAGGTTATTTAATTGTTTTAGGAAAAGGGCTTTCTTCATAATGATTATTTGAAATCATTTGTAGCTAGCCCTTCGTTACTCTATTAATGGGATTTTCAACGCTATATTTCAAGTTGTTGTTGAAGTTCATATTAATATTATCCAATATGATTTCATAATCAACACCATATTACCTATAGCTTTTTATTAAAACTGAGTTACTTCCATTATTTCTGTACTTAAGGCAGTTAACGCTCTACCAACCATTTTCTTTCTTAATACATATTCCTCATTTTTAGGAATATTCGGATTGCCAACTGGATAAGGTATTGCAATAGTTGGAACAATTCTATTTGCACCTACTGATTCAGAAATAGTTGTTATTGTAGACATATGAACTATTGCTATTCCATATCTTTCAATTTCTTTTACCATTGTTGCACCGCAACGTGTACAAGTTCCTCACGTTGACGTTAGTATAACGCCATCTACGCCAGCTTCTTTTAACTCTTTTCCTATCTCTTTACCAAATGTTATTGAATTACCAACTGAAGTACCCGTACCTGTTGTAGTATAGAAATTTTCAAATACTTTGCCTATAACTCCATCTTTTTCAAACTCTTTAAGTATATCAAGAGGTGCTATACGATCCGCAATTTCATTTGCATATACTGGGTCAAATCCACCATGGATAGTACAATAGCTACCTGTAAGTCCATCTTTTCCACTTACATCATACTTGCCCCATTTTTGAGCACTTGCTGATTGAATTCTATCTGGATTACCAAATGGAACCATACCACCACTAGTTACTAAAGCTATAGTTGCCTTACTTAAATCTTTTATAGCTGCTGCTGGATCAACTTTATCGAATACTGGCATAGGAAGCTCAGTTTCAAAGGGCTTATCATTTAATCTTGCAAGTAACATATCTACAGCTCTCTCTGATCCTCGTTTATCTGCAAATACAGTAAGTCTCTTCCCTTGAGCTATATATCCTTCTTCCTCTGGAGACCCGATTTCTTCATTTTTCATTAATTTAAGTGCAAGTTTAGCCATTACTGGTAAAGCTTTACGCATTCCAGCTGCTGAATCCGGCACACTAACAACTATTGATTTCCCTCTACATACATCTAAGCCTGGATTTTCTATATACATTCCTGTAACTACTGGTATTCCTAGTTTATCAACTACAGCGTTTGCAACTCCGGCACAAGCCATTCCATATCTACCTGCATTAAATGCTGGTCCTGCAATAACTATATCTGGTTTTTGCTCTGAAATAACTTTCATAATATATTCTAAAGCTTCTTCTTTATTTTCATTAAAATAGTTATCTCCACAAATTAATGTTCCAATAACTTCCCCCTGTCCTTGAAGTAGACCATTAAATCCTAATGCTGGTCCAACAGTTTCAGCCTTAAATAATGGCTCCATATCAGCCTTTTCTTCCCCGCCGATTTGACCAAAGAATTGATTTACATAATATAATACTTTAAATTTCATATTGATCCTCCTTTCAAAACTACTAATATAATTTAACTGTACAGTTATGATATCCGATTTCTGAGGTTGCTCCAATTACTGCATTTAACTCACATCTCAAAGTTCCATCATTTTCTAATGAACCTTCCCAACCGCCTGCAAGAGTTGCAATTGCTGAATCATTTCCTATTACTCTATCTGCTGGTGGAAGTATAACTACATGACTTACATTTCCTGTAGATATTACTGCTATTGCCTCTTTTGTTGTATCTGCTAAAGGTTGAGACATACCATCACGCCCTGAACATTCGTCAGTAATTAGCACAGTCTTTATCCCTGAAACTTCTAATCTCTTACATATCATTAGAAGATCTGAGTCAGGATTACCGTATCCTTCTTCTGATATGATTACTCCATCTGCTCCAAGAGTCTTACATAGCTTAGCTGTATAATCACAAGTTCTAAATTTACCTTCAAGTGTTGTTAATTCTGGAGTAAGTATTACACCTAAAAAGTTTATTGTTTTTCCATGTTGCTCATACAAATCAAGGATTGCCGTATTGTTCTGATGCTGATAAGTAGTTATCTTGTCACAAGCTGCAACACAGTTTCCACTAATTACTGCACCATCTAACTCTTCATTTGCATGTAGAAGTGTAGGTAATATAAGTTGACTATTAACGCCATATATATATCCATCATGAAGAAGTCCTTGAGAAATAAGCATTTCTACATAAGCTACTTTTGGAAGGTCTGGATATTTTTTATTTTCATCTGCATAACTTCCCATTTCATAAGTTAGTATTTCATCTGGTTCTATATTTCTGCCTGCTTCTCCAATAAATTCTGCTGCTCTAAGCCCTGCAAGTCTAACAACTTTCTCATGAGCATGTGGAGCTAGTCCATCTACTGGTTTAATATCTAAAACGATGTTAAATGTCTTTGAAAATGGTGTCCATTTTGCCCCTTCACCCCACATATCTACTACACCTTCTTGGAAACCAACTATATCCCCAACTGTTACTATAGCTGCACCATGAAGCACATTAACTTTTCCATATCCAAGTTGAGCCATCTTAGTTGTTACCCCTGGAAATCCATTGCCATCGCCTTCAATTTTTACCCTTGGCTCAATAACGTCTTTAACTGGAATTATTCTTACCCTCTCACCTGGTCTTGCCATGTCAACCTTTACACTTTTCACATTCTCATCTTTTTTAAGTTCGTCAATTAACTCCTTCTCATTCACAGTTAAAATACCACCATTTACAGCAGTTTTATCTCCTAACTTTATGTCCACAATATGAATTCTTCTTAATTCAAGTTTCAAAGAAAGCCACCCCCATTTTTTTATTAATTATTTTTACGGCTATATTTTAAATAACTATTAATACTTAAGTTCAATATTACCTGAGCTATTTTAAAATCTAGCCATTTTCTAACAACAAATTTCTTTCATGTTCATCTAATGATGATTTCAACAGTTCACTATCTATTAATTCATAATCTTCTGAATTTTTTATATCCGGTAATCTCACAGCCATATGCTTTCTATAGTTCTCTATACTATTTTCTATTATCTCTAGATGTATGTCTTCTGTATTTTCTCTCATATCCCCAATTATTATGGAACGATACGGTGAAAATAGCATTCGTAAACTTGCACCTAGTGGATGATTAATTAACTTATGCCCTAAGTGAACAAAATCACGGGACTTAACTAGTACATCTTCAAAACTACCTTCCACAAAAACCACATCGCTATAAGTGCCTTTAACCTTTGGATTGTTAGTCACAATTTGGTATCCCACAAGTTCCCCTCCTCTACCATGATATCTTTGTTAAATTTTGAATCGCTGTTATTTTTTCTATCTTCTACACTTATTATTCTATACGTATTTCATATGTATTTCAAGTGTATTTCAGTAAATTTTTGATATTTTTTCAGAAAATTAAAAAAACCTAAGTTTAAATGACTAATATCATCTAAACTTAGGTTCCTAAGTGACACTCTAAATTTTATATTTTGGTTTTTAACCCTACTTATTAGAATTAATGCCACAATGAATTTCTATAAAATACAATTTAAAGCAGTTCTTTTTTTATTTTCAATACAAATTCATCTATGTGTTCTTTAGCATACTTTTCTGCCTTTTTTGTATCCTTTTCTTTTATTGCTTCCAATACCTTTCCTAAAGTATTAGTGAAAAGATTCATATTATCAAAATATCGTTCGCAATAATGCCATAATCTCTCCGTATGACAATGCAATGATACTAATGCATCTTGTAACCATTGATTGTCACAGCTTGAAAATATAATATTGTGAAATCTTTCATCATCATTTATAGCATTTTGGTAATCTTTACTTATATCATAACTCTCTAATCTAGCTATTATCTCTTCAAGTTCTTTAAGGTTTTCTTCACTTATACGCTCTACTGCAAGCCTAGTTGCAAAAGGATCAAGCTCCCTTGTCAGTTCAAATATAGATTTCATCTGCCTAAAATCAATAGGTGCAACCTGTGCTCCAAATCTCGGCACTATATTTAAAAGCTTATCATTATCTAATTGCTGGAATACACGCCTAATCGGAGTTCTACTGGTTTTAAACTCCTCCGCTACATCTACCTCATTTAAAACTTGCCCTGGCTCATACTTAAGATGTATTATTCTATCTTTCAGTATCTCATATATATCATATGTATCTAATTTGCTATCTGCCATAATCATACCCCTTATCTATCATTGTTCCTAGGTAATATTATATTTGTTATGGTTAAAATATGCAAATATAAATATCTTATATATCTAATCCTTTCCAACTTTATTCTTCCAAATATTATTTGTAATTTGCACATACTTCTCAACTCTCAAAACTATATACAATTCCACAAGTACCTTCCTGCGATACCATACATGGACCCACTGGATTACTTGGCCTACAAGCTTTTCCAAAGAGGTTACATTCCTTTGGTGATTTAATTCCCTTTAATATATCCCCACATATACATTCTCCGTTTTCTCTTTCACTCCTAGATTGTATATTGAATTTTACCTTAGCATCGAAACTTCTATATTCATCCTTAAGTGTATATCCTGTATTCACCAGCCTCCCGAGACCTCTCCAAACACTATGGTCTGGTGTAAACACTTCCCCTAATATGTTTTTCGCCTTATCATTTCCCTGATTCTTCACAAAACCTTTATAAAGATTTTTGCACCCATACTCCTTTTTTTCTTTCATATCTACAATTGAAAGTATTCCCGCTAATATATCTACACCCTTAAATCCACATACCGCCATAGGAATTTTATATTGCTTTGATAATTCACCAAATACTTCATTGCCAATTATCGTTGCCACATGGCCTGGACATATAAACCCGTCTATATTAATAGATTCATCTAGTACTAATGCTGCCATTGTATTTGGCATGGTTTTTAATGAATGTAAAACTGAAAAATTATCTATACCATTTTCCTTTGCTTCTTTTATTGTAAGTGCCATTAATGGTGCTGTAGTTTCAAATCCTATAGCTAAAAATACAACTTCTTTGTCATAATTATCCTTAGCTATTTTCAATACATCTAAGGGCGAATATACTATTCTAATATCATTTCCTCTAGCCCTCTCCTCCGCTAATGAAGTTCTACTACCTGGTATTTTAATCATATCTCCAAATGTAGTAACTATTACATCTTTCATTCTACTTATACTTATTGCATCATCTATATAGCTCTGCGGAGTTACGCATACAGGACAACCAGGCCCCGATAATATTTTTATATTTGAAGGTAGTAGCTTGTCTATTCCACAATTATAAATACTTCTTGTGTGAGTTCCACAAACTTCCATTATGTTTATCTTACTTTTACATGATAGTTCTATACTATTTAATAACTTCTTGGATAGTTCTATATGTTGTGAATCTATAATTTCTTTATACATCATAACTATAGCTCCTCTATGAAACTTTTAAATATATTTAAAGTCTCCACAGCTTCTTCTTCATCAACCTTTTCTATGGCACAACCAGCATGAACTAAAACATAATCTCCTAGCCTTAAGTCTTCAATCAAGCCTGTATTTACAAGTTTTTTTATCCTACCAAACTCTATTAAAGAATCCTTACCACGTATTTCTATAACCCTTCCGGGGATTGCTACACACATATATTTACTCCTTATAAAAATTATTTTAATGAACAACAAATCAAAGATGTTAAGGATACTGGCTTATTTTTTTAAGATGACTTAAATCCCTATAAATAATCAGCTAACACACAACTTAATTAATGCTGATTTGCCTTTAATAATTCACTTGCAATAATTATTTGACCTATGGATAACCCTCCATCATTGCATGGTATAAGACTATGGGTTAACACCCTAAAGCCACCTGCCTCAAGCTTATTCTTTATCCCAATTAGTAGTATTTCATTTTGAAATACACCTCCACTTAAAGCCACTGTATTTATATTATAAATTTCTCTAAGTTTCATAGAAATCTCGCTAGAAAACTCAACTATTGTATTGTGAAATTTGGAGGCTATTTCACCAACACTAATGAATTTTTCTAAATCCTCTAAAACCCCTATAACTATTTTATTTGTATTTATAATGTAACTATTACCTTGAAGCTCTATATCATAGCAATAATGTTCTTCATATTTACAATCTGATAAATCTGTTATGGAATCCATATAATTTTCTGATATATTTTGTAGGTATATAGCCGCTTCGCCTTCATAGGATACATCCTCCAAAAATCCTAAAAGACTAGCAATTCCATCAAAGAATCTCCCCATACTAGATGAAAGTGGAGAATTAACTTTCTTTTCAACCATGTTAACTATTATATTTGTAGGTTTATCCTTAAAGTACTTTCCTACGTAATATTTTAATAAGGTCATTTTATTATTTATACTTGACTCTTCTTTTAATTCGAGATTTAAAGCTTTATATAAAAGTGATACTCCTATCTTCCATGGTGACTTCACTGCTCCATCTCCACTTGGTATTGGAAAATAATTAACGTGTGCACCTCTTATAAATTCTTTACTATCACATATCAAAAATTCTCCACCCCATAAATTCCCGTCTTCACCATAGCCTACTCCATCAAAAGCCATTCCAATGACTTTATCCCAAGCCTGATTTTCAGCCATACAACTTACTATATGACTATGATGATGGTATACTCCTATGGCTATTCCCCTGAATTCCTCCAAATATTTATCATACCAATAGTTGGGATGCATATCATAAGCAACTATACTTGGTTCTATCTTATATATTTTCTTCATATGTTCAAGATTCTGCAGAAACCTGTTATAGCATTCAAAACTTTCCATATCTCCAATATGAGGACTTGTAAAAATGTCTACTCCCGTACTTATGGAAAACCTATTTTTAAATTGGGAGCCTAAAGCTAGCACACTTTCTTCATAATATAGCTTATTTTTACTTAAAAATGGCGCATATCCTCTAGCCCCTCTTATAAGTCTCTCCTCATTTAACACTACACTTGTTACTGAATCATCTATAGGCATATTGATTTCTCTATCATGAATCAATAAATAATCTACAATACCACCAAGGTTACCTATAGCATCGGAATCCTTATATATTATAGGTATCTCACTTCCATTGCCACTTGTAAAAACTATAACTTGTAGTTCTTTATCAAAAAGTAAATAATGAAGAGGCGTATAGGGTAATAAAATTCCTAATCTGCTACTTTTAAAAGAAATGTTGTGAGGTAATCTAGTATTTTTTTTCCTTAAAAGTAATATAGGCTTTTTATTACCTGTTAAAATTGACCTTTCTTTCTCATTTACATAACAGTACTTATAGACTATGTCCTCATCCCTCATCATTAAGGCTAACGGCTTTTTGCTGCGATGTTTTCTTACCCTAAGCTCCTCTATAGCCCCAAAATTCTCCCCATCACATATAAGATTAAATCCCCCTAGACCCTTTACTCCAATTATTTTGCCTTCCTTTAATAGTTTTCTAACCTGTTCTATTTCATCAGCACAAACAAGAATTTTCCCCTTTTCATCCAAAAGAGTTACCTTAGGCCCGCATTTAAAACAACAAGTAGGTTCTGCATGAAATCTTCTATTTGAAGGATTTTCATACTCTGCTCTACAATCACTACACATTTCAAAGGTTTCCATTGTTGTATATTTTCTATCATAAGGAACAGCTTTTATTATAGAAAACCTAGGACCACAATTTGTGCAATTGGTAAATGGATAGCGATACCTTCTTCTATTATTTTTATCCAGCAATTCCTCTTCACACTCTTTACAAGTAGCTATATCTGATGAAATTAATGTAGTTCCACAGTTTTCATCACTACTTTCCATTATAATAAACTCACTAAATTTCTTTAGTAGTTTTAACTCTTTAATTTCAATTGCTTCAATACAACTTAACCTAGGAGATTTTTCTATAATATTCTTATGGAAATTTTCTATATCCTTCATATCCCCTTGCGCCTGTATAACAACACCACTAGCTGTATTTTTAACCCACCCTTTTAATTTGTTTTCCAAAGCTATTCTATAAATAAAGGGCCTAAATCCAACACCTTGAACTAGTCCCTTTACCACAATCTCTTTAATATCCATACTATTTAGCTCTTTTCCCTTCTATTTTAGAGGTAAAATACCCTGTTAATTCACCTAATCCCTTATTTTCTCTACAAGAAATCTCCACAACCTTAATATCCTTGTTTAAGGAATTTACATCTCTATAAAACTCTTCTTTATTAAAATCCGTTAAATGTATCATATCTATTTTATTCAGTATTACTACAGATGAACGTTGAAACATTGAAGGGTATTTAAGTGGTTTATCATTGCCTTCTGTAACACTCATAACTACCACTTTCATGTCCTCACCTAAATCATAGGATGCTGGACAAACTAAATTACCAACATTCTCTATAACTAAAAAATCTAATCCTTCCTTATCTATATCCTTTAATGCTCTCTCTACCATAGAAGCCTCTAAATGACATCCTCCCCCTGTATTAACTTGAACTACTTTAACATTATGTTTTTCTATTCGTTCCCCATCCTTGCTTGTATATAAATCACCTTCAATAACTGCCATATTATACTTATCTTTAATATTGTCAATTAACTCTTCAAGTACTGAAGTCTTACCTGCTCCAGGGGATCCAAGTAGGTTTATTGTAAATATATCCTTCATTTCATCTCTTATCTTTCCTGCTATCTCATCATTATTCTCTAATATGTTTTTACCTAGTATTAAATTTTTCATACCACCATTCTCCATACTTCGTAATTACTTTCATATCCTTAAATTTTATATTCCATGGCTTCTTCATTTCCAACTCACTTTTTATTCTCCCTCTATCCTATAAAGCAATATCTCATATCCAGAAGTTATCTCACTACTTGTCTCATTACAATCTGGGCATGTTTTCCTTGTAAAACCTACATTAAATTCCTTGCTACATTTACTACAGTATGCCCTACCTCTGATTCTATCTAGTTCTAAGTCAGCTTTCTCACAAATACTCCCTTGACTTAAAGCTTCAAATGCAAATTTCATAGAAGAATCTTCTATACAAGAAAATTCCCCAATTTGCAAAATTACCTTGGAAACCTTAGTTATATTATTTTTCAATGAATTCTCTTCAACCATCTGAATTACTGAGCTAATTATAGATATTTCATGCATAATTTTCACCATAAATCTTATTTTCAGTTCTTATAATTCCCAATATCTTCAATCCCTTATTAAACATAAATTTCTCCCTCATTAATACTTAGTTAGTTTAACTATAGTTTTAATTTCCTCAATCACATCCATAGTAATGTTTAAAAACTTATCATCTAAAGTCTTAGATAGTTCTAGGGAATAATCTACTTTTTCTACCTCTATTCCTATTAAATATCCCTGAATATGTCTATATTCTTTTCTCAGAATTTTAAGTAAACTATCACTGTGCATATCTCTACAATCACTTATGAAGTCATCACTTTGCTGAAATGTATAGCTAGAAACCTCTCCTGCCTTTCTTCCTAAAAATGTGCTATCAACGATTATAACTATATCCTCATCTTCAATCTGATCTAGACAATATAAATAGTCAGTTTCCCCTAATATAACCTTCACATTTTCGCCATAGTTTTCAACCTCTCGTCCTATAACTTCAATCACTTTTACCCCTATACCATCATCACATAGAAGAATATTACCTATACCAAAAATCTTTATCATACTATATTTATAGTCATAGGCTCATGCCTATCGCTAGTAATATGTGCAGCACAATTTAGGCAAGGATCAAAACTCCTTACTATTCTTCCTATCTCGACGGGATGGGCAATGTCAGCTATTTCAGTTCCTATTAACGCTTCCTCTACGGGCCCTCTAACGCTCTTATTATCTGTAGGCGATAAATTCCAAGATGATGGTGGTATTAATGTATAATTAGCTACTACTTTATTCTCTATAGAAAGCCAATGACCAAGGGCACCCCTTTCTGCTTCAATTAACCCAACCCCCTTTGCTACTTTTGGTATATCCCATTGTTGTTGATATGCTTTTCCTATTTTTAATAGATCGATTAACCCTTCTATTGATTCGCAAATCTTCATTGCTTCTAATGACTTAGATAGTATTCTGTCCATTGCAGATATTCCACCCTTATAATAGCCATTTAAAGTCATGCGAGCTAAAGCCCCCACTTCCATAGCATATCCCTTATATCTAGCAGCATTAACCCAACTATACGCTCCCTCTTTATATGGGTTAGGTTTAGTCTCAACATCAACTCCCGGGATAATTATCTGAGAATTTCCTTCTGTCCAAGTTCTTGAAATATTCTCTGTTATATTATTAACCTGAAAATCTTCCCTTACACCATTTATCATAATCCCTGGTGAGAAAGAATTAATTGGCGAATTATAATCATCGAATAAACCATAGCACATTAAATTTTTATTCCCACTCCCCATTTTAAAATAATCATCATATGCTTTTGCTATAATATGCACATCTGGTATTAACTTATCTTCAATAAACCTCTTTATTACATTTATACTGTATTTAATCGTTGATATCTGTGGCACATCAATATTCGTTGTAGTTCCTCCTACAAATATTCCATGGCAATGAGGTACCTTACCTGCAATTTCAGCTATAGCTCTATGAGCTTCTCTACTATATTTTATTGCTCCTAAATAATCCTCATTTATTTTCTTTGTATCTGCTATTGACAATCTATAATCAGCTGCATTATCACCTTCTATTTTGTATAGTGGATTTAAATGGATTATATTTACATAGTCAGGAAATACAAAAAAGTATATATGCCTTAGATAATTCTGTATGAACTCAAAACCATTAGCAATGTCCCTAACTATCTTACCATTATAATCAGATGTAACCGCCATTGCGTCTTCTAATGCAAGCGTTGCAGCCATGGTGTGATGTGTTGAGCAGATTCCACACACCCTGGGAGCAAGCCTTATTATATCTAGTGGTGACCTACCTTTAAACATACTCTCAAAACCTCTAAACTGACTTCCACTGCTCTTAGCTACTACAACCTTATTATTAGCAACTTCCACTTCTATACTCAAAAGTCCACTTACCCTAGTTATAGGATCGATTATTATTTTTCCCATAATTAAAAACCTCCATATTTTACAAAAGGTTCTGTTCCATCTGGAAATTTTGGTCCTGCACATCCTATACAAGTTGTGTTATCTCCAATAGGCCAGTTGTCACTACCATTCCATCTGCTTATAGGACAATAAGCATAAGTTATTGGTCCTCTACACCCTAATGCAAACATACACTCTTCTTCCCCAAACTTCTCTGCAAATATACCTGCATCAAAAAATCCTCTTCTTGCACAATTATCATGTATTAACTCCCCATAGTATGATTTTGGTCTTCCCTCAACATTTAATTCAGGAAATCCATAAGAAGTAATATATCCTAAAACACCCATAGTCCAAACTGGATTTGTTGGACATCCCGGTATCCTAATAACGTTATTCTTTTTTAAAAACTCTGGAATGCTAACCGCCTCTGACAAATTAGGTTTTGCTGCAGTAGGACCTCCATAACATGCACAGGTTCCAACAGAAATGATATACTTTGCATTTTTTGCTATAGTTTCAACAGCCTCCATTGCAGTTATTTTTCTACCTTTATAAGTTGCAACCGTTGTATAAAGTCCATTATCTTTGAGTGGTACCGCTCCACACACTAGAAAAACATATTCAGTATCTAAAGTTGCTAGTATCCTTTCATATCCTTCTTCCCCTTCATCTCCACTTATACTTCCTAAAAATCTCAAATTAACAAACTCACTAAGTAAGTGTATAACATCTGGTTCCTGTGCATTTAATAGTGAAATTATCTCTCCAAAACATCCCGATACCTCTAACCATATAGCATTTATTCTGCTCTTTTTTCCTAACTGAACATTGTCAATCGCCTCTTTAACAAGGTTAATTGCAAGTTTTTCTCTACTTTCCTCGGAATTATTATACTTACAACTATTGCAATTTCTGGAACTCTTCAATTCTTTATTATGTTTATTGCTCATAATACCTCCCATAGATTATTACTAACAATATATTCTTAATTTTAAATATTTATTACTATTGATCACTACCACTTAAGCTATCCTTACGAATTTTTTTAATTGAAGAATATCTTCTAATTATCACAGCTGTTACTTCTGTATTCTTAATAAATTTTAAACATAATCTCACAAAAATTGGATTTAAATATTACTCTTAATACACGAGTAATATTTAAATCCAATTACAATATTTTTGCTAAACTCTTTTGAATGGTTTTGATATCACTTTAACTCATAAATATAAACTCCTATCCAATTCAGAATTTCACTTATCGCAACTCAGAAGTTCCACATGATCATTAAATATATTTTCAATTTTAATCTTATGCATATTGATTAATTCTTGCATACTCATACCATTTATAGATTTGCTAGTAGCTCTTTTAAAACAAGCCACGTTTTCAATATGACATTCCATTATTGTAATTAACACAACTTCAACTACCTGAAACTTTTGATCTAACGATAAACCGTCTAACAACTTCGCAATGTTTTTAAATATAGCTTCTGTTTCCATAGCCATTTGTTTTATCTTCACCTCAAGGGATGCTTCACTTACTTTCCTTATTTTTACCCCATTCATTTCTTCACACTTAAATTCATTATAATGAAAATCATAGATTCTTTTGAATTTCCCAATATGAATCTCCAGTAATTCATCAAAAGTCATCCCATTAATAGACTTTTCTTTTATTGAAGTTAAACAAGGAATATTATCTATATAAGCCTTAAACATATCCTTGAATTGATTGATATGCATCTCTAAAATCTGTCCTGGAGTCATACACTTTGCAATATCTCTCACCTTCAAAAATTTATATTCAATTTGTTTCTTAATATTATGCTTTATCATAGAAAGGTGCTCTAGTGAAATAACCTTTGATTCATCTTTAACACCCTCATCTAATTTATCATTGGCGATCTTATCTTCTATACAATTTTCATAATAACGTCTTAAACTCATTCCCTGTGTTTTAATGCAAGTTTCTGTTGTTCTAGCATAAAAATCTTCATCCTTCAAGTCTACTATTCCTAATTCTTCTATACCTACAAACCTTATTGGCACAATATATTGATTTTTTTCTACAGATATATTCATGTTTGTCCCCTTTTTTAATCTCTCCCTACATTATATTCATCAAAACTAGCTTTGTGCAAAATACCTTTATTTACATTTAATTTATTCCCTTAACCACGCTAAAAAAGCCTAAGGTATATTTAATATATTCCTTAGGCTTTCAATATTACAAACTGATAAAGTCTTATTTAATTTTTTCTAAAAACTTATATGTACCCTCATTGTGTACCTGTTCAAGCAAGTTATTATAAAGTTCTCTTAGTTCTTCTGGTGTAGTCATTCCAATCACATCTATTTCATCTGTATGTTCCCTAAAATATAACTTTGTACTTATATATTTTCCGTGAACACTATCTAGCACATAAAGTATCTCTTTTTCATTCAAATCTATTTTCATACTTATCACCTCTAAATAAATATATTCTATAAAAGTACTATATTTCCTTCAATTTTCTAAAATATATCTACTCTATTTTCATTGGCTTCTTCTTAAAGAAATAAATTGTAATAAATAATGTAGCTATCTCTGCAAACACTATCGATGTCCATATTCCATTTTCACCTATAATCATTGGTAAGAATATAACTCCTCCAATTAAGAATACTAAACTTCTTGAGGCTGCAATAATTGCTGATATTAATGGCTCATTTATAGCTGTATAATACATTGATGATACAACATTAACTCCCATTATAAGCATAGCCACTGCATAGAATTTTATTATGTGCACTGCAATTCCTCGCACTTCAGGATTATCACCTACAAACATATAAACAATGCTGTCTCCAAATACTAAAAGTCCACCTGCAAGTATTACTCCACATACTAAACTTGCTATAATCCCAATTTTCCTAAATAATAAAACCCTTTTAAAGTCTCTACTACCTCTATTAAAACTTACTCCTGGATTAATAGCTGTAGCAATACCAAAGAAAATTGCAATTGCAATCATGGCTGCATAGTTTGCAACACTATAAGCTGCAACTCCCATAGTTCCTATTTCTCTCATAATTATAATATTAAAAATTAATCCACTTACACCTACTGATATATTACTTAGTAACTCTGATGACCCATTAAAAAGCATGTCTCTAATGATTGTAAACTTAAAATTAGGTTTTACAAACCTCCATGAGGATTTAATTAGAATGACTAACATCATTGCTATAACTGGTATAACCTGAGCAACTCCTGTTGCTAGCGCGGCTCCTGTAATTCCCATATCAAACTTTGCTATTAAAACATAATCTAAAACAATATTTATAATAGACCCTGATATTGTACAAACTATAGGCAATACTGGAAACCCATCATTTCTTAAAAACATATCTAATGTAAATGCACCTAAAAATGGAATTATAAATATAGAAATAATTCTAACATAGTTAGATACTAACTCATGAGTATCACTCTTAGCTCCAAGTAAATTTGCAATTCCATCAGAAAAGAAAACCGCTACTATTGTAGTAATAGCCCCTATAGCTACTATTAAAAACACAGTAATAGTAAAAAAGTTATTACTCTCCTTTAAATTTTCTTCACCTCTTTTAATGTTAGCCAAAGTTGCTCCTCCCATGGCAATCATTACTCCAATTCCAGAAATCACATTAAATAGCGGCATAGAAATGTTAATCGCCGCTAAAGCATTAGCTCCTACAACCTGGCCTACAAAAATACCATCTATAATTCCTGCTGAAGTCATGGCAATCATTCCTATTATTGCGGGAATGGCATAATGGAAAAATATTTTTACAACACTGTCTTTTCCCAAGTTTATTTTTTCTTTTTTCCTACTTCCACCCGTACATTCTTGATAATCTTCTTCTCTAATTTTTTCTTTCATAAAAATTTTCTCCTTCGTTTTGATGTTAGGCATCTGCAAATAAATAATAAGTCAAATATTCGTGGAGACTAACTTATTTATTTTTTGAAAATACTTTATATAATCATCAAATAATTTATCCTCTGTAAACAGTCTATTTCTGATTATAAACTATGGTGTTACTCTATGGTCAACCCTCTTTTAAAATGTCATAATTAACGAACTATTAAATCACTCATAATTCCCCTCTAATATCTCCACAAACTTTGTTGATGCCGGTGATAGGGGTACGCTTTTTAGAAAACATAATCCAATACTTCTTTTTGGTATTTCCTCTATAAGTTTTACCTCATGAAGTACACCCCGTTGTAAATACTCCTGAGAAAACTCTTTAATAACACAAGCTATTCCTAAATTTATTTTTGTAAATTCTAACAATAAATCATAGGATCCTAGCTCAATTTCTGGAGTTATCTTAACTCCTTTAGACAATATATATTTTTCTACATATTGTCTTGATATAGATATAGGTTCTAAGAGTATCAATGGTAATTTTGCTATTTCATTAAAAGAAAGTTTATTAGAGCATACGGACTTATACTTTTCTCCACAGACAAAAATATCGTGAATATCTATACATTCTCTTAGCTCTAAAGCTGAATCTTCAATGGGAAAATTACAGATTGCAATATCTACTTCTCCAGATTTTACAATTGAACAAAGTTCTAGTGTTGTACCGTTGATTATCTTAAATTTTATATTAGGATATTCATTATGGAATTTTTCTAAATAAGGTAATAAAAAATATCTCGATATGGTATCCCCTACCCCTATTTTTAAATTTCCCGTCATTAAATTTTTTGTTTCTAAAAGCTTTTCTTCCCCAACATTAATTAAATTTATAGCTGAACTTGCATATTCAAACAAAAGCTTCCCTTCATTTGTAAGGACAACTCCCTTAGATGTTCTTGTGAAAAGACGTATATCCAACTCTCGCTCTAATTGCATAATGGATTGGCTTACTGCTGGTTGTGTCATATACAACGCCTTTGCTGCCTTTGAAAAACTTTGATGTTTACCAACCTGACAAAATACTCTATATAAATCCAATCTACTTATCATATAACTCCTCCTTATACCTCTTATTCAATCTATTTATTTTACTTATACCACTAATATAGTGTATATTACAAGTATAAGTTTGAAATGAATAAAATTTTTAAATATAAGGAGAGATTGCAATGGAAAGAGTAGTTGGAACTGTCGTTAGAGGTCTTCGTGGGCCAATCATAAATAAAGGTGATAATATTGAAGAAATCGTTGTAGCTAGTGTATTAAAAGCTGCAGAAGTAGAAGGTTTTTCAATTAATGATAAAGATATAGTTACTGTAACTGAGTCTATAGTTGCCCGTGCACAAGGAAACTATGCATCTATTGATAATATTGCAAAAGATGTAAGTGAAAAATTTGGTGATGATACTGTAGGAGTAATATTTCCAATCTTAAGCCGTAACCGTTTTGCCATATGCCTTCGTGGTATTGCAAAAGGAGCTAAAAAGATTGTATTAATGCTTAGCTATCCATCTGATGAAGTTGGTAACCACCTAGTAGACCTAGATATGCTTGATGAAAAAGGTATTAACCCTTGGACAGACGTTTTAACTGAAAAACAATTCCGTGACAATTTCGGGTATGAGAAGCATACTTTCACTGGTGTTGATTATGTTGAATACTACAAATCTCTAGTTGAAAGCTATGGAGTTGAATGTGAAGTTATATTCTCAAACAATCCAAAAACTATTCTTGAGCATACAAAAAGCGTTCTTACTTGTGATATCCATACAAGATTCAGAACTAAGAAGATATTAAAAGCAAACGGTGGAGAAAAAATATATAGCCTTGATAACATTTTATCAGCTTCTATTGATGGTAGTGGATGTAACGAAGCTTATGGTCTTTTAGGATCAAATAAATCAACTGAGGAAACTGTTAAGCTTTTCCCTCGTAACTGTCAACCAGTAGTTGATAATATTCAAGCAATGATTAAAGAAAAAACTGGAAAAACTGTTGAAGTTATGATTTATGGAGATGGAGCATTCAAAGATCCAGTAGGAAAAATTTGGGAACTTGCTGATCCAGTTGTATCACCTGCTTACACTTCTGGTCTTGAAGGTACTCCAAGCGAAGTTAAATTAAAATATTTAGCTGACAATAACTTTGCTGACTTAAAAGGTGCAGAACTTAAAGAAGCTATCTCTAACTACATTAAGAACAAAGATGCTAATCTTGTAGGTGCTATGGAATCTCAAGGTACAACACCAAGAAGACTTACTGACCTTATAGGTTCTCTATCTGATTTAACTTCTGGTAGTGGAGATAAGGGTACACCTATGATCTACATCCAAGGTTACTTCGATAACTATACAAAATAATATATAAGTGAATTACTTATTCACATAACAAAGAGTAGTCCTCATTAATTTGAGAGCTACTCTTTTTTAATAGATTTTAAATTTAGTTCCTATTGAATAATATTGAAATATAGACTTGTACCATGATATTGTTCTACTATTAATTTTTATTGTTAACTTCTCTTGTTAAGTTCATCTCTTATCAATCTATACTTAATAATAGGACCATCTCCCACTAATAACTTTTCACTTGATATTAAAGATGAGGCTTTTGGCTTTTGTGTTATAACTAACCTTTTGTCTTGCCTCTCAATAACTCTATTTGCAAACTTACCGAAATAAGCAATTATTTTATTCGCAAATTTAAATTTGCTTACCTTACAATAAAATCTTACATAAAGTATTGTATTTTCATCATCTACTGGTGCAAAGTATATAAGCACTTTTATTTTTGGGTTAATTAAATTCATCCACATGTTAGGAAAAATAAAATTTAAATTTACATCTTTAATAATACTTTCTTCAGGTATCTTAGGAACTTGTCCTTCGTCTAACTCATTGTTTGCACTAGTTCTTAATATATTGTTTTGATACTCTACTTTAGGTCCATTAACAAGAGTTTTATTTCCTCTACCGATAGTATTATAGTGTACAAATGGAACGTGGACAACATCTAATTGATTTTCTATGCAACGTGAATAATGAGATGCCCACTGGTCTTCTATTTCGCTATATACATAAGACTCATCTAAATAATCATGAAAGAAAGGTAGGTCACTCGGTGCTTTTTCCTCATCCCCATACCACAAATAAATAATTCCATTCTCTTCCTTCACCAAATATGATTTAACATTATATCTACTTATATCCTCAGTAGATGATTTTCCATTCGCCGGAATAAATTTACACCTGCCAATTGGATCAAACTCTAATCCATGAAATGGACATTGGATACACTCACCCTTTACCTTTCCTAAGCTAAGAGCTACACCCCTATGTGAACATTGATCGACTACACAAGATAATTTATTTTTTTCATTCCTAAACAGAGCAAGATTTAAATTGAGTCTCTTTACTGCTAAAATTTTATTGCTTTTAACAGACGTTGACGGAAGAATAGCATACCATTGATTAAATATCATAAATTTCCCCCTTACACCTTTTAATATATAATTTATTTTTTGTAACAAATGCCTTTAACTCTTAATTCATATAATATATCTTCACTTTATCTTTATATATAATGTATTCATACCTATTTTATTATATATATATAATCATTACAATAAATACTATATATTTGTAGTGTTCCACTTTAACTCTCTACGGGTTATACATTACCATTTTCATATTGACTCAACAAAAACCATAAGATTATCTATTTAAATAATCTTATGGTTTTATTCTTAACTACCTAATTTAAGAAATAGAATTTAAAGCCTTTTCTAAATCACTTATTATATCCTCAACATTTTCAAGACCTACAGCTATTCTTATCAATCCATCGCTTATACCAGCCGCTTCTCTCTCCTCTTTAGTATATGGTGAATGGGTCATTGATGCCGGATGTTGAATTAAAGTTTCGGCATCACCAAGACTAACCGCTATCTTACAAAGTTCTGTACTATTTAGAACCTTCTTACCTTCTTCAACTCCACCAATTACCTCAAAAGCAATTACTGCCCCTGGTAAAGACATTTGCTTCTGCGCTAATTCATATTGTGGAAAACTTTCTAATCCTGGGTAGTAAACTTGTTTTACTGAACTATGTGCTTCTAAGAATTTTGCAACTTTCATAGCATTCGCACAGTGCTTTTCCATTCTTATCTCTAAAGTCTTCATACCTCTTATAATTAAAAATGCATCAAAGGGACTTAAACATGCCCCTGTCATATCTTTTACTCCAAATAATCTAACATTCTTTATATATTCAGCATTTCCAACTACAAATCCAGAAATTACATCTCCATGACCATTTAAAAACTTTGTTCCTGAGTGAATTACTACGTCTGCTCCAAACTCAAGTGGTCTTTGAATATATGGAGTACAGAAAGTATTATCTACCATTACTATACATTCCTTATTTTCGTGAGCTATTTTGCTTACAGCTTCTATATCTACAAGTTCAAGATTTGGATTTGCTGGTGTTTCTAAATAAACTATTTTTGTATTCTCTCTCATAGCCTGTTTTACTTCTTCAAGATTAGTAGCATCTACAAAGGTTACTTCTACTCCATATCTACTTATACCGTGATTTAAATAAGCATAGGTACATCCATAAAGAGTTTTAGCTGCTACTACATGGTCTCCAGCCTTTAATATTGTCCAAAATGCAGATGCAACGGCTCCAATACCTGATGAAGTAGATATTGCTGCTTCTGCGCCTTCTAGCATTGCTAATTTCTCTTCTAATTGAGTATTAGTTGGATTTCCAAGTCTGGAATATATATATCCACCCTCTTCAAGAGCAAATCTTCTTCCACCTTGCTCTGCAGAGTCAAATATAAAGGTTGCTGTTTGATGAATAGGTGTAGCTAGTGATCCATATTGATCTTTTGCATGTCCACCATGAATAGCTCTAGTTGCAAAACCCATTGTTTTTAAATTATTTCCCATTATTATATTCCCCCTAAAGTTTATTCCTCTACAGATTTATAGAGCAATATCTATGCCAACATTTAGACATTATACTTTAGTATTATACCTACAATTCAAATATGATTTTTCCAGTAATGTAAATAAATATTTACATATATTCTTTTAAGTGTATAGTTTTCTTTACATATGTAAAAATAATTTTACATATGTAAATGTAATCCTTATCCATTTATCTTATATTTCCTAATTTTATTCATTATTGTAGTATGAGAAACCCTAAGTATATTTGCAGCTTTTCTATAACTTTTATAGTTCATAATGACTTTTTCCAGAGTTTCTTTTTCATATTTTTCCATTATATCCTTTAATGGTAGCTGTAAATTTTCAATTGCATCATCTTTCAAAATATTTTTAACGGTATTACTATGATTGCTATTTCTAATATCTATAAAAAGGTCACTAATTGTTAATGTTTCCTCTTCACATAAATTCATTGCTCTTTCTATAACATTTTGCAATTCTCTAACATTTCCAGGCCAATTATACTTCATCAATTGGAAAATAAATTCAATATCAGCTTCCTTAATACTTTTATTCAACTTAACATTTAGTTTATTTATAAAATACTGTACTAATATTGGAATATCCTCTAATCTTTCATTTAATGTTGGAATACACATAGGAATTACATTTAATCTATAATATAAATCTTCTCTAAAAGTCTTTTCCCTAATCATATCCTCAAGACTTTTATTAGTTGCAGCTATAAATCTAACATCTATACTTTCTTCTTTATTACTACCAATCTTTCTAATTTTCCCTTCTTGCAGCACTCTTAAAAGTTTAGCTTGAATAAACATAGGAATTTCTCCTATTTCATCTAGAAATAATGTCCCCCCATTAGCCTCTTTAATAATACCTTCTCGTCCTCCTATCATTGCTCCTGTAAAGCTTCCTTTCTCATACCCAAATAATTCACTTTCTAATAGTGATTCTGGAAGTGCCGCACAATTAATTGCAATAAAACTATGCTTTCTCCTAGGACTTTCTTCATGTATAGCCTTCGCAAAAATCTCCTTACCAGTACCACTTTCGCCTCTTAAAAGCACTGTGGAATTACCTTTTGCAATAGTTAAAGTCATATCCTTAACTTTTTTTATAGCTTCACTTTTTCCAATAATATTTTCAAATGCTCCCCCTTCTATATTTGAAATTACATTTACACTCTCCTTTGGATTATTAATATTTTTTGTTAAATCTATAGTTGCATGCAATTTTCTCTCTTTCTGCTCATAATATAGTAATTCCATTTCTTTAACGGAAATTACATCTTTAATACTTGAAATTTCGTCCATCAAACTAATTTTCGTTTCTAATTCAATAGTTTCCAGTTTCACACATACTTTTTGGAAAAATACCTCCATAGAAATTAAATTTATTCCCCGCCTATAAATTCTCTCTAAAATTTCTACAGTTATCCCCAATCTATCCCTTGTAATTATTTCAAACCTAATCATATTAACTCTCCCTTTTAAACCCTAATCTACCCTTTTGATAATATCTGTAACTAACCATTTAACACCTTCAGTATCTACCCCAATTGCTACCCTTCTTCACTAGCTGTAAATGCTATTTGTTATAGCTGCAAATCAAAACAAATCTGTTAATCCACAATACTTCCATTAGTTATTTCTTCATAGCCTATGGTATTTCCTTCTACTGTATATTTAAGTGACACTGTAAATCTTTGATTTAGTCAGTGGAATTTACTCAAAACTACATCATGGTGAGTCCAATTATGCAACTTTGAATTTTTTACATCCATTTTAAAAAGAGTTGTATCAAAACCTACTTTTGATACAACTCTATATTTTTTACTTTTACTTGTAAATCAGATGCAATAGTGTCTATTTCTCTTATTTACATCAAGTTCTTGCCCATGTTAATTCACTATTCTTGCGGGTTCCTTATTCTTGAATGTTGCCTTGGGAATTTTCTATTCCATTATTTAATTCTTTCACCCTTGCTATATAACTTTATAGCCATAAATATTATTTTCACAAGCTAAATCCATTTTAGTTGTAATATCAGTAGCTTTCGCATACAGAGAATAATATCTTACTTCCAAGTTATTTCTGATTCTTTTCTTGGAGCTGTTCTTGAATATTTTATATCTGGATACCCTATTACCATACATGTAACAATCTTTTTATTTTCATCCAATCCTAAATACTCCATAATTTTTTTATTTCCTTCTGCTGCTTTTACAAAGAATCCACTAAAAAATGTTCCTAGACCTAATGCATTAGTCATAAGCTCCATATTTGAAGATGCTAATGATGCATTCACTTGTGAATCTGATACAACAACTATTATAGCTGGAGCATTAAAGAACATTCCATCTCTTGCTGTTTTATCTACATTATAGCTTTCATACATTCTAAGCCACATTTGCGCATACCTTTTATATATCATTGTTTCTGGAGTTAAGTTTGCAAGCATTATAGTTCCTAAATTATTTAAACTTGCTATTGCCATTTCCTTTAGTTCTTCTATACCATCTTTAACTACTACATAAGATACATTTTGACTATTTGTTGATGTTTGAGTAAATCTTCCTGCTTCTATGATTTTAGAGATCTTTTCTACTTCTACATCTTTCTTTTTAAAGTATCTTACACTTCTTCTAAATTTGATAAAGTTCATTAAATTATCAGCATCTACTGTAAACTCTTCTTTATTATAGTTTTTCACTTCATCCATATTATATTCATCTGTTGATACCGCACTTTTAGGGCAAATAGCCACACAATGTCCACATTTGAAACAAGCTAAATTTTTCATATTTGCTTTTCCATCTATAAGTTCTATATCTCTTGCAGGACAATCCTTAATACATAAGTTACACCCTATACATTTTTCTTTATTTACTATCATCATAATTTATTTCCTCCTTATACTTTGCCTCTGGAGTTACCCCCCATTTTACACATAACTATTTATTTATCCATACCTAATATCTCATTTACCAAACTTGTTACTTTGACATATCTATAAATAAATTTTATAATTATAAGATATAATAAATGTATTGATAACATTTATATTGTGATTATATCACTATATAAATAACTATGTCTAATCATTGTTATTCATATACTTATAACTTTTAGTTATATATAATTGATAGTAACAATGTATAGTACAACGTTAAATATACATTGTAAAAATAACTCTAATAGGAGAATATAAATGAATTTACAACAGTTAGAATATCTTAAAATAATAGCAGAAACAGAAAGCTTTACAATTGCTTCAAATTTATTATCCGTAACTCAGCCCGCTTTAAGTAAGGCAATTTCAAATTTGGAATCTGAACTTAATGTACCATTATTCGAAAAGAATGGTCGTAATATTAAACTTACTAATTTCGGAAAAATATTTCTATCTCATACTAATATAGCTTTAAATGAAATTGAAAAAGGCAAACAAGAATTAAATGATTTAATTAATCCTATTACATCTAGTATATGTATTTCATCTACATCTAGTATTGGGACCTATTTTATGCCTTTTATAATTAGTGATTTTTTAAACAAGTGTCCTAATAGTAAATTTCAATTTAGCCATCAATCTGTACCTGAAATATTAAGTAATCTAAAGAATAGGAAGATAGATTTAGGATTTTACGATTGTGTTGATAATATTGATTCACATTTAGAAATTGAATCAATACCTATAAAAAGAGAAGAATATGTTTTAATTGTTTCTAAAAATCATACTCTTTCAAATAGAGTTGAGATTTCTTTAAAGGACTTAAAAGATGAATCCTTCGTCGCATTTTGTGATTCATCTAAAGATAAGATGTTATCTTATGCTGAATTTTTAGGCTACATTCCTAAAATTTCTATACAGCCTAGTGAAGCTAGTATGCTTGAAGTGTTAGTTGCTGCTGGTGCTGGTATTTCTATAGTTCCAAACACCCCAATTATTAATACAAATACTCTTTCTGTTATTAAAATAAAAGAAAACATTAAAGATAGAATCATTCATATGGGTTGGCTTAAAGACGCTTATATGTCACCTGTATCGAAATTATTCAAAGATTATGTTATTTCATCAATTGTATAATAACTAATTATTATACATAAAAAGTACCTATATGTAATACACTTCTTTAAATGTATTACATATAGGGTGGGAAACTGCGAGATACGTGTAAAAACCGACCACCATGTGGAAAAATTTACATAGTGCCGGTTCTATTATTTTTTCAATATTAACATTTTCTAAATTCAATTTTTCTAATAAACTATCACTTGTTCCAAAGTTACAGTCATCAATCCTATTAAGCAACGTATTACTGTAGCTATTGAAAATATAGCAATTTTCTTACTTTCATGCCAACCACTAAGCTCAAAATGATTATGAAGTCGTGCCATTTCAAAAACTCTCTTTCCAAAAACTTTAAAAGAAAATACTTGCTTTTATTATCTCTTTACCCTTCTCAATTAAGCAATTCTTTCAAGTCACCTACAATCTGAATTTTACCTCTCATAACCTTTATATATCCACGTCTTTCAATATCCTTAAGCTTCCTGCTAACAACCTCTCTAGCTGAATCTATCTGGAAGGCTAGTTCACTTTGGGTTCCATAAATTATGTTTGATTTTTTACTTATTAATAGTTTAATTAATCTATGTTCTATTGATTCATGAGATCTTGCTTCTTTATTTTCGATAACCAATTTAAATTTCACATACAAATCTTTATATATTTCCTCAACAAAATTTTTATCCCTCAAAAAATATTCTTTAACTATTTCTGGTGGGATTATTGCCACTAATGAATCTTGAATTGCTTTACCTACAATATTCAAGGATTGACAATTAAGAAAACAGCTTAATGCTTCATGACATATATCTCCTCTTCCTATATTATAAAGATTAGTCTCATTCCCCTCTTGATTTATTCTATGAATATTTATATTCCCTTTTATTACAAGAATAAATCCACCACAGCTACCTTCAGCAGTTTTTAAATATTCGTTTGCAAAAATATTTTTGAATACAATATTTTTTCTTAGTATTTCCCCATTATTATTGTCTACCCTTTTTAACATGGGATAAGCCTCATATACCTCTTTAATTGCCTTATTGAATTGCTTTATATTTTTCTCCAAATTCTCCATTAACCTTCCTCCAATGAACTTATACTTCTATTTTTATAAACAATCTATTTCAAAAACTATTATCCCTCTTCTTGTATTGCCATAAAATTCAGTCATTATTTTAACCCAAAATATCTCCATACTGCCCCACCTTATGTGACTTAGTCACGTCCTTATTTTAATTATATGCATATAATTAGAATATATCAATAAGGCATCTTCAAAAATAAATTAATCAGTATCATCGGATATTTGACTTATTATTTATTTTCATGTGTCTAATACAATTTGGAGGAATGAAATGATAGACAAAAAAATTCTTAGAAAAAAAGCATTTGTTGATGGAAATTATTGTGTAGCCTGTGGCGCCTGCAATAAAATTTGTCCACTAGGGGCTATAACTATTGAAAAGGGTATTGTCGCTAAAATTGATTTAGATAAATGCATTGGGTGTGGTAAGTGTGTAAGTGCTTGTCCTGCCTCTGTCATTAATTTAGCTTAGTCTCAAATTATAAACTTAACTATTAGGAGGATTGAAAATTGAAGAAGAAAAAATCACCATGGGAGTATATGTGGATTATGACCATCTTATATCTTCTCTTAGGCCTTTTTAATATACTTTTTGCTTGGCTCGGCTTACTTTGCTTTATTATTCCACTAATAATTTCCTTGTCAAAAGGCAATAAAAGTTATTGTAATAAATATTGTGGTAGAGGTCAACTTTTAAATCTATTAGGTAATAACCTTAAACTCTCCAGAAAGAAACCTATGCCAAAATTTTTGAAGACTAAATACTTCAGATACGGATTTATGATTTTCTTTTTAACCATGTTTTTAAATATGTCCTTTAACACATACCTAGTATTTAAAGGAACTTCTAATTTAAAGCAAGTATTAACACTACTTTGGACCTTTAAACTTCCTTGGAATTTCCAAGAATTATCCTCAATCTCTCCATGGATTTCTCAATTTGCCTTTGGATTTTTTAGTTTGATGGTAACTTCAACTATACTTGGAATTATAACTATGGTATTGTACAAGCCACGTTCATGGTGTGTTTACTGCCCCATGGGTACTATGACACAAGGTATTTGCTTAATCAAAAATAAAAATGATATTTCTAAATAATTTAAAAGGAAGTAACCAATTTCCGCTAAATTGGTCCCTTCCTTTTTATATACGTATTTATTTTTTATAGTTGTTTATTATTCTTTATACTTGATTGTAAGCATTCATCATTTGATTTCTTTTGTGGATTGCCCTCATTGTTTTGATTTTTATGTAACCTTTGTCTTCTTTCACCTTTTTGTTCTGGATTACATGCACCTGGTTTATTTGTCATATTAAACACATCCTTTCATTAAGTAGTTTCTACTTTTTCAAGGATTTTATGTAAGCTTCTTATTAGATATCTAAAATAACTAACTTATTTTTTCAGAATATACCTTATACTAATTCACCTATTTTTTTAATTAATCTAAGGCAATTTTGTAGTGTATCTACACTTTCATCTAATCTTGGATTGAATTCTACAAAATCCATAGATTTTACTAACCTAGTTTCAAATATACTAGTAAGTAGCTTTTCCGCACCTTCAAGATTAATTCCATCTGGTACTGGTGTTCCGGTGCCCTTTATAAATGTAGGGTCTATAGAATCTATATCAAAACTTAAATGTATATTTTTTATTTGTCTTTCTGATAGGGTTCTATTAAGCTCTTCACACACCTTATCTATGCCTAATTCTTTTACCTTATCCATTGTCCACACTGTTAGATTCAAGTCTTCTATTAGCTCAAGTTCACCCTCATCTAAGTCCCTTGCTCCTATAATAAACACATTTTCTTTTTTAACCTTGATACCATTAAAGTATAAACTTGTTAAGGAATCATCTCCTACTCCCATAGATGCAGCTAATGGCATACCATGAACATTTCCTGAGGGGCTTGTTTCAAAAGTATTTATATCCCCATGTGCATCTATCCAAATAACCCCTAAATCTTCTGGGTAATATCTTGCTACACCGGCAATACTTCCTGTTGCTAAGGCATGATCTCCACCTATAACCATAGGAAAACCACCTGAACTTAGAGCACCATACACCTTATGAGCTAAATTTTCAGTTACATCTATAATTTCATTAATATATTTAGCATTAACACCAGCTTCAAATGGCTGTTTTTCTAGGGTATTATCTACATATAGATTACCTAAATCATATACCTTATTTCTTTCATTCTCCAGCAAAGTCTTCATACCATGCTCTCTCAAAACATTTGGACCATTTTCAACTCCAACTCTATCACATCCGTAATAAAGAGGTACCCCGATTAAGTTTATATCCATAATTTACCCTCCGTTAAACTGCTTAAATATTATTAAATCAGTTTTTCTTTAATTAATTTTTACTATACATATTTTATGTCCATTTTTTTCCGGAAAATCCCTCAATGAACATATAAATTTATCAGCAAGTAATACTTTATTCCAAAACCAATTAAATTTCAATACATAAGTAAAATTTATATGTTAAAATCTTTAAAGCTCAGTAATTTATAGTAAATTAAGTTTATTAAAGTAAATAATATACAATGATAAATTCATCACTTGTATTAATTTCCCAGGAAATCAAATCCATTTGTTTTAACTACTATCTATATCAGCATTTTTTCATCACCAATTAAGCTATATTTTAAATTAACATTTGTACATTTCAATTTTTCAGTTTTTATCAAATGAAAGTATTAAACTATATATTAAAATGCTTGTATTAGTTCTAAAATATTTCCATCAATATCCTTAAAGTATACCGCCTTACTTACCCCAAAACCTTGATTACGCAAATCAAAATATTGTGGTTCTGATATGAATTCTACATTTAGTTTTTTTAATTTTTCGTATGTGTCTTCAATATCACTTACCTTAAAACAAATCTCTGAAATTGATATCCTGTCCAAGCAACTATTATTTTCCTTGAAATTGTGATTTGCAAATTCTATTAGCTCAACAGGAGGACAATTTACTTTATCACTTCCATTTAGATATGCAACCTTTACTTTGCAGTTATCAATTCCAAATAACTTATCAGTACTTTCACCCTCCATGACCATTTGGCCACAAAATTTAAGTCCTAATACATTTTTATAAAACTCAATTGACCTTTCTATATTACTCACAGTTATTCCTACATGTATAATTTCTCTTATCATTTGTCCTTTATCTCCTATCATCGTATTGTTTCTTAACTTAACTCTACATTTTAATAAAATATCTAAGTCTATACCCATTCATGGCTGTATCCCCTAACTTTTCTACTAATTTATAATTTGCTACTGCACCTACTGCTGCTCCAATAACAGGTAAAATTTGCAACAGCTTAGCTAAATCTATATAATCCCTATACTCTTGTTGAAAAGTTCTCCAGTCAAAATCCTCATGGTTTTTAGGCAAGGTCCTTAAATATTCATCCCAGTTACTTATTATATTGAATATCTCTATCCTCCTTTTATCACTACAAAATGCAATTTGAAACATATATAATATATATAATCTTTCTGTATAATCCTTGGTATCATGCCCATATATACTAGACATTTCAAATAGCAGCTTTATTTTCACACTTATAAGTATTGGAAAATCTGCAAGACTAGAAACAAATCCACCTGCTCCAGTGGCTGCCCCACTTACTGTACCCGCTTTTCTATAAAAATGAACCTTTTCCTTTGCTAGCATTTCTCGTTCTAATAAAGTTCCATACATTAACGGTTCGATAGTGGTATACTCCGACCCTAATAGAACTACACTAACCATATTTTTTATAACTTCAGTCACCAAACCATGAAATTTCTCTGGTATAATCCCATTTATCTTATTCTGTGCTGCCTTAGAAATATTATTCCCAAGTCCAGGCTTCTTTATCATCCTCTTTTTCCACTGATTAAGTTCCTCATAAGCTATACTTTCATACATATCCATAATATCCCCTACCTTTTATATAGTATATTGTATCACAATATACTATTCATATTCGGCTATATATCTTTGCTAAATAAAAAATAACACCCCACTACAAAATATATCTAACACTTCATAGTAGGGTGCAATTGAATCATTTTTTCTTTTTTACTTCATTCTTGCTTGGTTTTTTCCCTGAATTATTTTTATCTTTTCCAGCTTTAGATTTATCACCTTTTGTATCCTTGCCTTTAGCCATATTAAAGCCTCCTAATTAATAATTATACTAAAATATATTAATTGAAAAGCTAAATTATACCCAATTGCAATCACAAATAGTGATAATATTATTTATGCATCTTAATACTTTCCACTTACAATAATAGTTTTTTCACGTGCAAAGTATTTATATTTTTCATAATATTTATCTATATCCACATTCATCAAGTAATTTATATTCCCTATATTTAACTTTAACTTTATTAAACTAATTTTTGTGCAAAAATGTTATCTAAATCTAATTTTTTCACCTTTTTATGAATTTCTTCTGAATCCAATAAGTATAACCCCGTATCTTCCATCCTTTTAAAGTATTCAGCCCCTGCAAAAGTATATCTATTCCTTCTACCTTCCGTAGTTTGAACTTTTTCATTAGCATAAGCTATTATATCTCCAATAGCCAAATTTCTTGGTAGTACTAAAAGTGGCATTCCCAATTGATTTCTCACAGCGTTGTGACCAGCAAGTGACCCAGTTACCATCGCTTCTGTATGACCTACAAATAGTCCACTTTTTTCACCTGCACAAAATAAATTATCAAGTCCTAGTACCTTCATTTGATTACTTCTTGGTGCAACTGATAGGTATCTAATAGAATTACCTTTTCCTCCTGCATACGGATCCACAAACTTTGCATCTTCTAACCCTTCTATTTTTCTAAGTTTATCCAAAGGATAATAGGACGTCATAAGCTTTGCATGTCCTGTATCTAACAAAATAATGTTTTCAGCAAACTCCTTAAGTGCATATTGTTGACAAACTTTTTGTTTTAATTTATCTGTATTTATATCTTCAATTGGAACCTTTAATACTGCAACTCCATTTTCATTTAATTCCTTTAATAACTTTTCAGATAAAGTATCCTTTTCAAGCTTACATGAACCACTAAATGCTCCAAAAACATCTTCTTGCCTCTCGCCCTTTATATCTTCAATTCCAGCCCTATAACTAACACTAATCCTTGGCCCAAATGCTGGGCACCTTAATATACACATTGAACATCCATTTCCATATCTCAAGCAATTTCCCATTGGCCCTGTAGATCCTGTTGTTTCTATAAATGTATCACCTTCTATGTGTTCACCACTACTAAGATAAACACCCTTAATTTTTATTCCTTCCATGTCTACATCTACAACTCTACTCACCATTCTAAGTTTAATTCCCATATCTATTACATATCGTTTAACCGCTGGTTCTATTCTATTTACATTGTAAAGCCAAGCATGTTTATGACCTGGAAAATCTATATTTTTATGAAGAGTGTTAGCATCTGTTATTTTTATCAAATCTCCAGCTCCAAGTGCTATCAATTCCTCGGACGCTGTATATCTTCCATTATTTCTCATGATTCCACCAACGTTTCCTAACCCTAGTAGTAAATCAGTTTTTTCTATAATCTCTACTTCTGCACCGGCTTTTCTGGCTGCTATTGCTGCTGCACA
>NZ_JAVXAO010000004.1:0-313053 GCF_036660475.1 Clostridium sp.
TAAGTGTTGCTTAACCCCTTTTTTTATTGTGTCCTTGACAAGGGGTCCATTTTACTTTATTTCATACCTTTTTATGTGCTATGCAATGGAAGTTATGAATTGTGAATTATGAATTATAAAAGTTGAATAATTAATTTTAAATTTTGAATTCTCAATTTAACTTATCTACTATACTTGAAAACTCTTTGACTACAGTTCCTAAAGATTTTAAATCTTCCGGTGATAGGGTAGATATCTTCTCTTGTAACAAACTCTTAGCTAAATGTTTTTTTAGTTCAAATAATTCTTGAGCTTTATATGTAACTTCTACTCGAAGTACTCTTCTGTCATTAGGATCTTCATATCTAATAACATAGCCTTCTTCAATGAGTTTATCAATTATAGGAGTCATGTTTGGTTTCGAAATTGATAAATCTTTAGCTATTTGAGAAACAGACGATGAACCTGCATGAGATAAATAAAAGATAACTTTAACATGAGAGGGTGGGATGGGTAAACTTTTAATAAACTCCTCAGGTTTAATCATTTTTTTATGAAATTGTATGATTAGGGTAAATAAATCATCAGATATTTTAGTTAGATTTCCATTATCCATTTTGACCTCCTGATTTTAAATTTTAAATTATAAATTATGAATTATGAATTATGAATTGAAAATTACAAATTGTTGATGAAACTACTTTGGAATTTCTTTATAGTATTTGATTTAAAACTCGATAGTATTTTATATTGATTTTTAATTTTACATTTTACATTTTAAATTCCTTGACTTATAATGGTTATAAATTTATAATCATTATATAATGATAATTAATATATTAATAAAACTAATATAAATTCATAAATTATTCTTATAATGCTATTATAATTAATTAAGAGAAGAATTGCAAATATAATGAAAAATTGCACATACTATTATTAGTTATAATTAGGATTTGTATAATGAAAATTATTATTGGAGTTATTTTTAGAACTACAAATTTTTTTATTAAAGGGAGTGAGAGAAAATGTTTAAGTTAATCAAATACTTAAAAAAGTCAATAGTGCCGATTATAATAATAATTGGACTTTTAGTTATTCAGGCGGTCTGTGATCTTTCGTTACCAGATTACACATCTAGAATAGTAAATGTAGGTATTCAACAGGGGGGTGTTGAAATTGTAGCACCAGAGGTAATTAGAGAAAGTCAGCTTGAAAATCTAGAACTATTTATCAGTGATGAAGATAAACTTAAGATTAGAAGTAATTATACATTACTTTCTGAGGAGAGTCTTAGTGGAGAAGAGTTTGATAAAAATGTGAAAAAATATCCAGCTCTTAAAACTGAAAATATTTATAAGCTGACGGCTAAGAAAAAGGATAAAGAAATTATATCAGAACTAAATGATATATTTAGTAGACCAATGATAATAGTAGAATCTTTTGAAGCAACTAGTGAATCAGCAAAAACAATGAGAAAGGCAATGGTGGCACAGTTTCCACCTAATATGGGGATAACTGAAGACACAAATCTTTTAGAAGTTTTTGCAAAAATGACAAAGGAGCAACTACAGACTATTACGGATAAATTTCAAGAAAGCTTCGAAAACTTACCGAACACTATGATAAATCAAGCTGCAGTGTCATATGTAAGAGGAGAGTATAAAGAAATTGGTATAAATACAGATAAAATGCAGGGTAGATATATTCTAGCTGCAGGTGGAACTATGGTGCTTATAGCCCTTGTAAGTATGGCAGCAACCGTTATGGTAGGGTATTTAGGAGCAAGGGTTGCAGCATCCCTTGGAAGAAACCTTAGAAATCAGGTATTTACAAAGGTTATTGGATTTTCAAATACAGAACTTGATAAATTTTCAACAGCATCTTTAATAACTCGTAGCACAAATGATATACAACAAATTCAAATGCTAATGGTAATGCTACTTAGGGTAGTATTCTATGCACCAATACTAGGAATTGGTGGAGTTATAAAGGTTCTAAATACAGAGACATCAATGGCCTGGATTATAGGACTTGCCGTTGTAATTATTTTAAGTATTGTAATTTCATTATTTTCAATAGTAATTCCAAAGTTTAAAATGGTTCAAAAACTTGTAGATAAAGTGAATCTAGTAACACGTGAAATACTTACTGGAATGATGGTAATTCGTGCTTTTGGAACAGAAAAACATGAAGAAAAAAGGTTTGATAAAGCTAATAAAGATTTAACTAAAACTAATCTTTTTGTAAATCGTACTATGTCATTAATGATGCCAACTATGATGTTGGTAATGAATGGAATTACCATATTAATAGTATGGCGAGGAGCACATAGCATTGATGCAGGAACTATGCAAGTTGGAGATATGATGGCATTCATACAATATGCTATGCAAATTATAATGTCATTCTTAATGATTTCAATGGTATCTATAATGCTTCCTAGAGCAGCAGTGTCAGCAGCTCGTATAGATGAAGTTCTAAATACAGAATTTATGGTTAAAGATCCAAAGGAGCCTATGAAATTTAAGGAAAGCAAAAAAGGTGTACTTCAGTTTAAAAATGTTGCGTTTAGGTATCCTAATGCAGAGGAAGATGTGCTTAGCAATATTACATTTACTGCAAGGCCAGGAGAGACAACAGCATTTATTGGAAGTACAGGAAGTGGAAAATCTACGTTAATTAATTTAATTCCAAGGTTTTATGATGTAACTCAAGGTGAAATCATATTTGACGGAGTAAATATAAAAGATGTAAGTCAACATGATCTTAGAGGGAAAATAGGATATGTGCCACAAAAGGGAGTATTATTCTCAGGAACAATTGGGACCAACTTAAAGTATGGAAAAACTGATCTTTCACCGGAAGAGATGGAAAGAGCGTCAGAGATTGCGCAGGCTAAGGAATTTATATCTTCAAGTGTGGAAGGATTTAATACATCTATATCACAAGGGGGAACAAATGTATCAGGAGGACAAAAACAAAGACTTTCTATTGCAAGAGCAATAGCTAAGGATCCTGAGCTTTATATTTTTGATGATAGTTTCTCGGCTCTAGATTTTAAAACAGATGCCACACTTCGTAAGGCTTTAAAACGTGAAATATTAGATAGTACAGTTATAATTGTAGCTCAAAGAATAAGTACAATTTTACATGCAGAACAAATTATTGTTCTTGAAGAGGGGAAGATTGCGGGCAGTGGAACTCACAATGAGCTAATGAAAAATTGCGAGGTATATAAACAAATAGCTCTATCACAACTTTCAAAGGAGGAGTTAGCTCATGAATAAAGAAGATAAAATGAAAAAAGGGTCTGGAAGAGGTCCTATGGGCGGTGGACACTCTATGATGGGTGGTGGAGAAAAGGCTAAGAATTTTAAGGGGACGATGAAGAAACTCGGTAATTATTTAAAACCATTTACCTTTAAAATAATAATTGTAGTTGTATTTGCAATTGGAAGTGCAGCATTCTCCATAGTTGGACCTAAGATTTTAGGTAAAGTAACTACAAATATATTTGAAGGACTAGTTAGTAAAATTACGGGTGAAGGCGCAGGTATAGATTTTACTTATATCAGTGAAATTTTGATATTCCTTTTAGTTTTATATGGAATTAGTGCTATATTCTCAGTTGTACAAGGATTTATAATGTCGGGGGTTTCACAAAAGGTTTCTTATAATCTTAGAAAAGAAATTTCAGAAAAAATTAATCGTATGCCACTTAAGTACTTTGATAGCAAAACTCATGGGGAAGTATTATCTAGGGTAACTAATGATGTAGATACTGTAAGTCAAAACTTAAACCAAAGTATGACACAAGTTATTACTGCAATTACAACCTTAATTGGGGTACTTATAATGATGATATCCATAAGTTTATACATGACCTTGGCTGCATTATTAATATTGCCAATATCAGGACTTATGATATCTATAGTTGTGAAAAAATCCCAAAAATATTTTAAGTCTCAACAAGAATATTTAGGTAATGTTAACGGTGAAGTTGAGGAGATTTATGGTGGTCATAATATAGTAAAGGCATTTAATGGAGAAGCTGATGCTATAGCGAAGTTTAATAATTTAAATGATAAACTATATGATTCTGCTTGGAGATCACAATTTTTATCAGGTATGATGATGCCGATTATGACATTCATAGGAAACTTAGGTTATGTTATGGTATCAATACTAGGAGGCTGGCTTGCTATTAAAGGGAAAATTCAGGTTGGAGATATTCAATCATTTATCCAATATGTAAGATCATTCTCTCAACCAATTGCACAAACAGCTCAGGTTGCAAATCTAATGCAATCAACTGCAGCGGCTGCAGAGAGGGTGTTTGAATTCTTAGCAGAGGCAGAAGAAGTACAGTTTGCTGAAAATCCTGTAAATATAAAAAGAGATTTCATCCAATCAGAAGATCCAGCTGTTAGAGCAGCAATAAGTGAAGATGGTGAAGAAATTCAAGGCGAAGTTTCTTTTGAAAATGTTCACTTTGGGTATAGTGAAGACAAAATCATTATAAATGACTTTACAGCAAATGTTAAACCAGGACAAAAGGTTGCCATAGTTGGACCAACTGGAGCAGGGAAGACAACAATGGTTAAGCTTTTAATGAGATTCTATGATATAAATAGTGGAGAAATTTTAATTGATGGTCATAATGTAGAAGACTTTAATCGTGAAGATCTTCGTAGTATTTTTGGCATGGTACTTCAAGATACCTGGTTATTTAATGGTTCAATTAAAGAAAATATAAGATATGCTAAACTAGGTGCTACAGATGAAGAAGTTATTAATGCAGCAAAGGCAGCCCATGTAGATCATTTTGTTAAAACTCTTCCAGATGGATATAACATGGTTCTTAATGAGGAAGCTAACAACGTATCAGCAGGTCAAAAGCAATTATTGACTATAGCGCGTGCAATTCTTGCAGATCCGAAGATTCTAATTCTAGATGAGGCTACTAGCTCAGTTGATACTCGTACAGAGGTATTGATTCAAAAGGCTATGGAAAACCTTATGAAGGGCAGAACTAGCTTTGTAATAGCTCATAGATTATCTACAATAAGAGATGCTGATTTAATTCTTGTAATGAAGGATGGAGATATTGTAGAACAAGGAAACCATATAGAATTATTAAAAGCTAATGGATTCTATGCTTCACTATATAACAGTCAGTTTGAAAATCAAGAAGTGGGCTAGGTATGAATTATGAATTATGAATTATGAATTAAAGATTTTAAATTTAGAATTTAAAGTTAAGTATAAAATCCTTACGGATTTTCAAATGTAAGATGTATCGATTTAGTTAGACACTATATATTAAATATCAAAATTCATAATGTGAAAGATGAGTGATTAATCGCTCATCTTTTTTCATCTTAAATCCATATAAAGTGAATTTAATTTTAATATATTTAATAGGGGGAGAGTTTTATAAAGATAATTCATAGTTATGAATACTAACATTGAAAAATCTAATTGTAAATTCATTCATATATATATATAATTCCCAAAAGATGATATTATTAAATTAATACATATACATAAGTAACTTTTAAAATAGGTAACGGGTATTAAGGGGGACACCATGGAAGCTAAAAAAGTATTAGAGATAGCTCTTTCAGCAGGGGAGCTGCTTATAAGTAGTGGATCTGAATCTTACAGAGTAGAGGAAACTATTGAAAGGATATGTGGGGCATATAATTATAAATGTGAGTGTATCACCACGGCAAAGGGGATTTTTATATCAATACTAGGTGAGGAACAGGAACGGGTAACGTCTTTAAAAAAGATTAGAACAAAGAGAG
This sequence comes from Clostridium sp., assembly GCF_036660475.1. Taxonomy (GTDB): domain Bacteria; phylum Bacillota; class Clostridia; order Clostridiales; family Clostridiaceae; genus Clostridium_J. The sequence continues at coordinate 5,793 of NZ_JAVXAO010000004.1, forward strand.
TTGATTTATACATTATTGAGATGGTAAATGGATTTTCAAGGAATCTTCAAGATGAAATTCTTACATATGAACAGGCTACAAAAAGGTTAACAGAAATAAGAGAAGTGCCAGAGTTTAAGTTGCCACTTAGAGTATTTGCTGGAGGAATGACATCATTTATATATTCACTATTCTTTAATGGAACAATTTATGATGCAATAATATCAGCGATTATAGGAATGATAATTTACTATATGGTGGACAAGGTATCGAATATAGGATTTTTTCAGTTTTTTGTATTTTTCTTTTCAGGATTCGTAATAGGAAGTGTAAGTTTAGTATTTGACAGAATTATACATGTTGTGAGTAAGGATAATATTATTTTAGGTGCTATAATGGTACTGCTACCTGGAGTTGCACTTACAAATGGAATTAAGGATGTTATTTATGGAGATTTTACTTCAGGCATTGCTAAGTTTGGGGAAGCAATGTTAATTATAACCGCTATTGGGGCAGGAATTGGGACAGCGTTAGCGTTAGGAATAGGAGCTTAAATATATGATGAAACAAATTATATTAGCATTCTTTGGAAGTATATTCCCGGCAATTTTATTTAATATAGATAGAAAAAAGTTATTTTGGGCGGGGATATCAGGAGCACTTGGATGGGGAATATATCTTATTGTATTTAGATATGGAGAAAGCCCAATTATGGCAAGTTTTCTAGGGGCATTTGCTGTTGGAATGTATAGTGAGGTTATGTCGAGACGACTTAAGACTCCAAATATGCAATTTTCAATACCAGGAATATTTCCATTAGTACCAGGAGTAATGGCATATAATACAATAATTAATATAGTAGATCAAGATTATCAATTAGCATCATCAACTTCAATTATGACTATAATTATAGGTGGAGCAATTGCTTTTGGGATAATGTTATCATCTACAACATTTAAATTCTTTGTGAGACTTCATAGGGAAGTTAAAACTAGGAAAAAAGTTATAAAGTGATTCGTATATCCAAGTGGAGTTTTTACAAGCCTAAATATAAAAAAGCATCTTTTTAACCATATAATCCTTTTGTAGTAGATAGTTTTAACAATAAAAACTTTTTATTACAATGGTGAGCATATGTAAGTAGAGATGCTTTTTTTATAAAATTATTTTAACAGAGCAGCTACTTGGTCATATTGAACCTTAGTAATTACATTGGCTTTTAGCAATGCATCTAACAATCCAATATCTGTAGTAGGAATTGATTCAGGGTCTGAAGTTTGCAATTTGTTATAATAAGTATGTACTTTTTCGATATCGGCTGTAGAAAAAACTTTCTTCTCTACAAGACTCATCATAGCACTTACAAGTTTAGCATAACCTTTATGACATTTAGGATCTTTGCATATTGTTTCAGCCTCATTCATAGTAGGTGCATTAAAGCTATCAGGGGTTTTTGCAAAGGCAGTAATAGAAACCATACTAAGACCTATAATTGCAGTTAAAATTCCACATATTATTTTACTTTTCATTAAATATCCTCCTTTAGAGTAAGTAGAGTAAGGTCCCATTAATATAAATTTTCTTTGTGAATTATTCTAAGTATTTTAAAAGATTTTGGGACCCTAAATTACACCTAATAGTATTAGCAATATAACGATAATATATTTATGTAATTTGAAAATAGTATATAGGTTGAGAATATGGTAGATATATTGAGAATATGATAGCTATATTAAAAATATAGAATATGATCATTGGAAATAAGATTTAATTAAAAGTACTAGATAGAAAGATTCCTTTATATTTCCACATGTAGTTTTAGAATTTTTCGTAAAGATATAATACTTTTTAAGATTCAAAAAACAAAACTATAATATAACTAGTCTATAGTATAGAGAAAATAAAATTAGGATTTGGTAGGAATTTCAAAATAAAATTCGCTACCATTTCCAATTGTACTTTCAGCATTATAATTAAAGCCATGTGCTTTTAAAATCTCTGAGCAAATAGGTAGCCCAAGACCCATTCCACCACTATCTTTGCCTTTATAATACCTAGTCCATACATCAGTTAGATGTTCTTTGGATATGCCTTCACCATAGTCTATAACTGAAATTTTAATACTAGAATTCGTTGAAATAGCTTTTAGGATTATATCGGTATCAGGAGTACTGTGAGATATTGAATTTGTAAGGAAGTTATAAAGAACTCTACTTATTTCCTCGGGATCAAAAGTTACAATCACAGCATTAATGGAGTCGTCAATCATTAGGTGAAAATTTTCGTGGATATTCTTATGACCTAGGGTAAATCTGTTCCATATATCATTTAAATATTCATCAAGAGGCACTGATTGTAGATTTAGATTTTTTTTACCTTCACGATATTTTGATACTTCAAGGATACCTAGAACTAAAGCATTTAGTCTATCAACTTCAGTAATAATATCATTACTATATTCTTTTGCATCGTTTTCAGTTACTAAGCCATCTTTAATAGCTTCACTATACCCCCTGATGATGGCAAGGGGAGTTTTAAAATCATGACTTACATTAGCTATAAATTCCTTTTGAAGAGTATTTTTATGATTAAGTTCCTCACTCATGGCTTTTAAACTTTGCGAGAGGTCTTGAATTTCATCCTTAGTATTTACATCTAAGTCTACATTGAAGTTTTCATTAGAAATTTCAAGGGCAGCTTTTTTTAGTTTAAGTATAGGGGTAGTAAATCTCTTTCCAAGAAATAATCCTATTAGTATTGAAAATATAAGTGAAACTAAAAAAACTATACATAGGATTAGATTAATGTATTTAATATACTGTGAGGTATCGTCATAGCTTTTAAATGCAATTATGTCCCCAATATCAGTAGAGCTTTTGAAGGATATAAATTTTTCACCAACGTGATTTTCAAATATGTCATTGGTATTCGTATCAATGATTTTTTTTGAAATTCCATACATTTTTCCACAAATGTTTTGAATATTACCATCTTTAACAAGGACAGCACTAATATTATCCAAATTATAGTTTTGATAATTAACAGTAGAGTTACCATCACTTATAAGCTCGTAGATTTTATTGGTAGCAATCTCAAGCTCGTTATATTGAATGTTAATATAGATTTTTGAAAGAAAAAAACTTATTATAATTGATGAAATAATAACTACGATTGCAGTAACTAAAACAAAGTAGGAAATGAGTTTTTTTGTGATTTTATCCATAATCTACTCCAATTTATAGCCTACGCCCCACACAGTTTTTAAGTGGGTGTTGAAGTAGGATATTTTTTCTCTTAAATTTTTCACATGGGTATCAACAGTACGACCATCACCCTCAAAGTTTATGTCCCAAACATTTTGTAGAAGTTGAAGTCTAGTAAATACAATGTTTGGGTTATTTGAAAAGTGAAACACTAAATCAAACTCTTTAGGGGTAAGAGGAATTTCTATATTATCCTCAATGACAGTTCTTCGCTTTTCTTCTATAATCATATTATCTAGAATAAGAGGTTTATTGTCGTTAAGGGATTTTATTCTTAATTTAACTCTAAGGACTAGCTCCTTCATACTAATTGGCTTAACCATATAGTCCTCTGCTCCAAGTTCAAGGCCAAAAATTCTATCATCTTCTTCACCTCTAGCAGTAGTTAGAATCACAGGGGTATTAGTTTCTTTTTTTATTTTTCTAAGGAGTGACCAACCATCTTTTTTGGGCATCATCACATCTAGTATAATGAGATCAAAATCTTGGTATAAAGCATCTTCACCTTCTTCACCATCAAAGGCAAGAGTTATGTCATAACCCTCTTTTTCTAGGTATAGCTTCATAACTTGACTAAGCTTTTTTTCATCTTCAACTATTAAAATACGTTTATTCATATATAATATTCACTCCAAACACTGAGATAAATTTTTATTTTAGGATATGGTTTAATAGAATGTTAAAATTGGACTTTAATGTTGTCCCGGAATTATCTCATCATAATACCATTTGAAAGAGTCTGAAAGGGGTTAGATTATATAATATAATGAAGTCCTTATTAATACTGATTTAAAACATAGCCTTATGTTAATTATATAAAAATATAAAGCTACTTACCATAGTAAATAGCTTTACAAGGATATTATTATTTACATCCCTTATTACTTTTATGGCCCATACCTTTTCCAAGCCCTTCACCGTTGCCATTGCCAGGAGTAGCACAGTTTTCGCTACCAGGTGTAACGCATTTACCTTTGCCGATTTTAAAACCATTGCAATCACCCGATTTTTCACCATTGCCACTACCAGGGTTAACACAGTTATCAATTTTTTCACCTATGGTTGATTTAAGTTCTTCACCTTTTTCAGCAGTTATACGTCCATCTTTAATTAAATTATCAATTTTCTCAAATTTTGCAGCTTTCATATTTGCTTTAAGCTCTTCAGTTGAAAGATTTGTGGAAACGGAAGTTTCATTAGTTGGTGGAACTGAAGTAGCACCATCAGCTGCAGATGCAATCATTGAAGTACCGATAGCCAAAGAAGCAACAAGTGTAAGGGCAAGTAAAGTTTTTTTCATAAATAAACACCATCCTCTTAATATATTATATTTTAATATTAAGGGATAATTATAATGAGTTAATGGGGAATTTGTGATGAATCTGTGAAAATAGGAGAAGGGACTGTCTCAAGAATATTGATTTATGTTTAAGTCAGCTTTCAAAATGACTTGATAACATATTCAAGTTGAGATAGTCCCTTAGGCAAATTTACTTTACATTATGAATAAGATTTTAAGTGGAAAAGATACTAATACTTTTAAGAGATGACGATTACTTCTTAAACATACGAAGTAGAGGATGTAAATAAAATATTACATCCTCTATCCTTAAATTAAAATATTTTTCACAGAAACTTTATTTTTACCAGAATTTTTACAATTATAGAGTTCATAATCAGCCATATCTATCATGTTACGGGTAGATGCAAAAGCTTCAACTGTACCATATGATCCACCAACACTAATAGTAACATTGGGGCCATCTAGATCAGAGCTATATTTTATATTAAGATTAAAAATACTTTCTCTGATTAGCTCACCAAGATCAGTTGCTTCGGTATAAGTTAAACCTTTAGCTATGTAAACAAATTCCTCACCACCATATCTACCGCAAAAATCATCATGAGTATTTTGTATATCATTAATACATTTTGCAACGGTTTCAAGGCAAGAGTCTCCTTTTAAATGTCCCCAAAAATCATTATATATTTTAAAATTATCAATATCAATCATAAAAAATACAAGATAATCGTTGCTATTACTTGATGAATCCCAAATACTGTTTAGATGGGAATTGATGGCATATCTATTTGGAATGTTAGTGAGAGAATCCTTTAAAGCTTTATATTTAAGATTTATATTTTCTTTTTCTATGTATTCTAATTTTTTATTTTGAGATAAAATCTCTAGTTCAAGACGTCTATTTAGGTGCTTGATATGATCGATTTTTTCAACGTCTACAGTAGATTCACATTGTATTTTCAAAATTTCAAGTTTATTTGCAATTATAGAGGAAGATATATTAACTTGAATTTCATGGTATTTTTTATGATAGTAAAGGGAATTTTTGTAGTCAGAAATTTTTTCAAAATGATTTGAAAGTAAAAGATATACTTTACTAAGTTTGGGTTTAATATTTAAATCGATAGCAAGATTAATAGCTTTATCAAAATATTTAAGGGCACATTCAGTATTAATATTTAAATTTAAACTTCCCATACCTATAAGTAAATCTATAGAGTAATACTTGTTTTCAACACTTTTCAAGTGATTTAGAGCATTAGTATAATAATACATTGCTTTAGTGTAATTATTAAGCTTACTGTAGTAATCTCCTAATATAGTTTCTACCTCACCTATAAGAACAACATCATTTAAACTGATTGATATGTCATAACTAAGTTGTAATTTAATCAATGCATTAGCATGATCAGAAGCATTTAATAAAACTTGTCCAACATTAAGTAAAATAGCTGATACCGCATTAGGGTAATAGTAGCTTTCAGAAATTGTTAGCCCTTGGTTATAGTACTCTAGAGCTTTAGAATATTGGGATGTAGTTCTATATATTTCTCCAATGTTGTTAAGAACACAAATGTATATATAGCTAAAGTTTTCTAATGAACATAAATCTAAGCATTTTAGATAGTAGAATAGAGAATCTTCATATAAATTGACATGAAAATATGCAGAACCAAGAAGGTTTAAAGAACTAATAATACCAGATTTTTCATCTAAATCTTGAAAAATATCAAGGGCCTTATGGGCGCAGCTTATCCAATCAGTTATATTTGAAATAGATCTATGAGTGAGTGCAATATTAATAAGACAATATCCTTCTTCAGATTTTAAATTGTTTTTTAGCGATAAGTTATAAGCCTTTTCTAAAATTGCATAAGCTTTATTAGGAGTATTGTATATAAAAGGCTTTGCATCACTAATAAGTCTTGATATTTCTAATGCAATATTACTATTATTCATTGTATAACCTACCTTTACTAAAATATATTATAAGTGCATTATAATAATGCAATAAATAGACGATATAATATTATATCATATTGTGTAATTTTATAACATATTATAAAATATATTGTTTTATGGATATATATGATTTTACTTAGTTTAAGTAGGAAATAATGAGTGTAAAATTAAATATTTTCAAAGGCAGCAGCGAAATAAATTGTATTTGAATATAATTTATTCAGAAAGATTTTTAAGTCTTTCTAAATCTAAAATTTTAAATTCTTTATGTGAAGTATCAATTATGCCTAATTTTCTAAGGTCATTAAGAACTCTAGTAACTGTAACTCTAGAGCAGCCAATAAGATTAGCTATGACTTCATGGGTTAGTGGGATGATTATTTCACCTATATTTTTAGTGTTAGAGTCAGTGGATTCAATACTTTGTATAGCCATTCTGCTAAGGGCTGAGCAAATTTGGGTTTGAGGTGAATGTTTTAGTAAGTCGCCCATTTGAAATAAAGATATTTGATATTTCCTTAAAATGCTCTGAAAGAAATAGCTATAGCACATAGAGTTAGAAGCCATATATTCTTCAAGAACATCGTTATCAATGAAGGAAATTGTTGTATCCTCAAGAGGAACAGGAGTTATATCTATATGCGGATAAAATAAGCTTTCTTCTCCATAGATTTCTCCAGGAAGTAGAAAAAATAAAATTTTCTCAAGTCCACTTTTAGTATAGATACAAATTTTCAATTTACCCTTAACTACAATAGAAAGTTTTGAATTAGAGTAATAATCTACTTGATCATTTTTTTTATAGTGTTTTAACAAGCCTTGGGAAGCCAGTTCCCTTAGGAAAAATGTTCTCATTTTTTCTTGAGGAGTATAGTTAAAGTATTCTTCGTACATAAATTAAACCATCCTTTACAACTATGTTTTTTATAATATATAGTATATGGTGCGCTAACTGATTAAAAATAAACAGATTTTAATTAAAAATATAAGTTCTAAATGTATATAATTAAAAATCTTTAAGTTGTAAGCATAACATATTTATAGTAAAAATAGCTAAATACTTATTCTAATACTACCGTTTTAGTAATAGAATAAGTATTCATATGAGTAAGTATTATTAGTTTTTACAAGTGGACATATTTTCATATCAACAACGATCTTCAGTATCATTGGATTTGTTTTCAGTATCTTGAATAGCGCAACTAGAAGAAAGGGTTAAAAGATTTGCGCCTATAAGTGTAAAAATATTACCTATTAAATCTATTTGGTCACAAGATTTATCTTTTGAAATATAAATTGAAATAATTGTTGCAACTAAAACTAATTGACTAGAATCTAAACCATAAGGCATAAAATCACCTAAATATTACTATGATATTATACTATGAGATTTTATATTGAGTGTTACATAGCAAGAAAATATATAAATTTTAATTAATTATGTGCAATTTAGAATCTAGAATTTAAAATTAGTATAAAATCCTTAATGGAGTTCTAAAAAGTCAAATGTTTAAATTTAATTAAAACATATATATATAAAATCACAGCACTAGAACTATAAATTTTGTCTAGACTGTGATTTTTTCAAATTTAAAATTTAAGTTAGCATATAGTACCGCCAACAGTTTTAATGTCTACATCATTTTCAACAATTGCTTCAATACAAAGTTCAAGAGATTTTGAAATGTCTTGAAGATTCATATAAGGTGTGTTTGGTTTTGCAATTATTTGATTTGGAACATATGGAACATGGATAAATCCACCCTTCATACCAGGGTACTTCTTATCTGCAAGGTATAAAAGTCCATACATTATGTGGTTGCATACGAAGGTTCCAGCAGTGTTTGAAACAGCGCCAGGAAGTCCATTGTCAACCATATTTTTAACCATAGCTTTTATAGGAAGAGTAGTAAAGTATGCATTCTCACCATCTTCTTTAATTTTTATGTCAATAGGTTGATTTCCTTCATTATCCTTAATTCTAGCATCATCTACGTTTATGGCCACTCTTTCAGGCATAACAGCAAATCTACCACCAGCTTGTCCAACACAGATGACTGCTGAAGGTCTATGCTCTTCGATAAACTTTTCTAATGCATCGACAGACTTGTTAAATACAGTAGGGATTTCTACTTTTATAACATCTGCACCAGCGATTGTATCTGGAAGTAATTTAACTGCCTCTAAGGCAGGATTCAATTTTTCTCCACCAAATGGGTCAAAACCAGTTATTAGAACTTTCATATATTTCTTTAATGAAGGCGGAATACCTTCATTAAAGTTCACCTCCTTTTATTTTGTAATATTTTAATATAAGGTATTTAAAAGTACTCTTACATACATATCTAAAAGTTAAATTAACAATCGAAGCTGCAAATAAGAGTACTAAGTTTTAATAATTATTTATTATTAAAGTTGTATAGTTTGAAATTTATCTAACACATAAAATATAGGTGCAATATCTAATTTAAATGCGAAATATTAATTTCAAAATGTATATGAAATTTTACATTGTCTAGAAAGCTAGGAAGTACATAAGTCCAATATGGATTACTAGTAATATCATAGCTATCGGGAATTGTCTTTTAATAATTGCATTCTTATCATCTATTTCTAGAAGAGCAGCAGGCATTATGTTAAAATTAGCTCCCATTGGTGACATTAAAGTTCCACAGTAACCAGCAGTTAAAGCTAAGGCTCCAGCGATTGCAGGGTTAGCTCCATGAACAAATACAAAAGGTACGCCTATACCAGCAGTTATAACTGCGAAAGCAGCATATGCATTGCCCATTATCATTGTAAATACAGCCATACCTAAACAGTATGCAGTTACTCCAATAAATATATTACCATCTGGTATAAAGCTTGATATCATACCAGCGATAACAGGTCCAACTCCAGCAGCCGTGAATAGAGCTCCAAGTGCAGTAAGAAGTTGAGGTAGTATACTTACAGGTCCAACTGAGTCAACCATTCTAGCGCCATCTTCTACAATAAATTTAGGATGAGCTTTTACTATAATTAATGTTGATACAATAGCCACAAGAGCAGCAATACCTATAGCAGCAGTACCACTAATTTCAGTGAACTGAGTAACTCCTAAAGCTACAATAGCAATTACTAGAGGTGGTAAGAATACTTTATTCTTAAGCTTTTCAGCCTGAGTTTTAGCAAATTCTGAATCCAGAGGTTTTGATGGCAACATTTTAACTTGCTTGGAAACCGTTAAACATCCAAGTATTATGATTAAAATACCAACAAGATCAGGTCTTATATATTTACCAGCTGCAAATACAATACCTAGTATAGACCAGAATAGAGTTGTTCCTATTCTTGCTTTATGCTCTTTATTTAAAGCAGTATAAACTGCAAGGGAAATCATTAGGAATCCAACTAGTGCATAAAATATTTCAAGTAAAAAATTTGATAATGCTTTTATATCCATAAATGAATCCTCCTTTACTTATCTTTCTTAGAATATTTTTTTATTAGAGATTTATCTAGCATATAGTTTTGTACAAGTACCATTAAGAATATTATTATAGCCACAGGTATTGAAGCTTTAGCTACATCAATTCCTTCTACTATATATCCTTGTTCTTGTAGAGTACTAGCAATTAGAAGTACACCAGAACTAGCTAGAAATAAGTTTTGTCCAAAGAAATTTCCGAAGTTTTCCATGGCAGCGGCAGAAGCTTTAATTTTGTCTTCATCTTTTTTATCAATTTGTCCAAAATTACTTGTAGCAGCACCCTGTGCCATAGGATTTACTAAAGGTCTAACAAATTGAGGATGTCCACTCATTCTAATTGAAAGAGCAGCAGCAAGTTGTCTTATAACTGCATAAAGACTAAGAAGTTTTCCAACTGAAAGAGATTTAGCATTGCCTATAAGGGTTGCGGCTCTTTCTTTAAGTCCATATCTTTCACACATACCTATTACTGGTAAAGTTAATATGAATAATGTAATAGCTCTTTGAGCTACAAATGTTGTACCTAGAGTAGTTAATATTTCACTAATGCTTAGATTAGCAACAAGTCCTGTTAAAACTCCTGCAGTTAATACTACAGCAATAGTATCTAATTTTAGTGAAAAACCTATAATAACAATTACAATACCGATTAATTTAATCATCTTAAACCATCCTTCCATCAAAGTATACTTTTGTCCTTTAAATTCTATACTGAATGTGAAATTAAATCTGTATACGTAGATACAGACAAAACAAGTTTAACAAATCAAGGTAATGGAACTATGAATTTAGTATGGTGGTGATAAAGTAGATGTTTAGGGGCGTTAAACTATGTTCCATACAAATTAATTTGGACTAAAAGAAAAATGAAAAAAAACTATTGAAAAAAATAAGAAAAGTGAGAAAAATGTAATACTATTGTCATTCGATAATTACTTCAATATTTGTAACAACAAAGAAATAAAGACTATGTAAAAAAAGTTATTAATCTAAGGTTAAAAATAGAATTTAGCTTATAATTTTATGATAAAAGCACATACTTCTCTATATAGAGACTCGTATATAAAGTGAAGATTAGTGTGTAGGGATATTAATTCCTATATACACCTAGATGGAGGATGGTATGATGAAAAAGTGTGGAGTTAGATTAGCTTGTGCTATGTTAATACCTATAATGGGATTTGGTTTTTCAGGATGTAGAAGTAAAGGGGTAAGTGAAGAGGTAGCTAATGTATCAAGTGGCCTTATAGAAGAGAATCCTATAAATGGAGAGAAGGGAGATACTTCTAATAAAAAAGAAATACCAAATCATCCAATAAAATATCCATCAGAATCAGGTACTGAACTTTCATTTGAAGCAAGCTATGTTAGAACGGGAAAATATAGCATTGAAAAGAAATATCCCATTATAACAATCTGTAAAACCTTACAGGACTTAGAATCACATGGGTTAAAGGTTTCGGAATTACAGTTACGTAGTGAGCCAACATCTATGTTAAGTAGTATTCAAAGTGATGTAAAAAAACATGATGAAGAGTTTTTCAAGAGAAAATCTTTGATTGCTATTACTATTAGTGAAACTAGTGGATCAATTAGAGATAAAGTTGAGAAAGTTGTGAAAGATGGAAATAAAATTTACGTTTATATCGGAAGAAAGGTTCCGGAAATTGGAACTATGGATATGACAGAGTGGACTATTTATGTTGAATTAGATGCAGATGCTGTAAAGGGTGAAGAAGAAGTATACTTAATATTTCGTGATATATAAGGCTGTAGTAAATAACGGATTTGACATGGATTTATGAAGCAAATATTAAGCATGATCACCATAGATTAGAGATGGTTAAATTATTAGATTAAATATGATTGAAAAATTATAGTTATTAAAAAAAAGCTACGTTAAGTAGTTTTTTTGTTGTGTTAAAGAAATAAGTTAACTATAAAGTGGGAAAAAGGTATATAATATAGGATAGTGCAAAATTAAAATGGATTCCAGTTCACTAAGTCGGTGAAAAAATATAGGAATCCTATGTTTGAAAGACACAAAATAGTATTAGGAGACATGAAATTATGGGTTTTGATATGACATTAGGTGAAATTAGAGATGTATGTGGAAGTGTAATATACAATAGAGCTATGGATATGTACCTTAGAAATAAGGTTACAAATATAAAGATAAATGAAGACACAATAAATACACTATCTGTTACAGGTGTAGTTCAGTCTGCATATGATGTAAATAATTACAAGGTGGATTTGCTTATTAACAACAAAAATTACAAATTATATCCCAATTGTACCTGTCAAGGATTTCAGCAGTATCATATGTGTAAACATCTTGGAGCAGTTCTTATAAAATTGAATAAAGAAGGGGTAAAGGGCAGGGGTATAAATGTTCCTAAATCTAGTGAAGAGGAACTGTTAGAAGCTTGTAAAAGCAGCTTTGAGAATGAGGGGAAAAATTCTGAAAGAGAATTATTGAACATGGATTTGGCGCTAATTGTTGGAGTAGAACATTATGGGCAGAAGACAAAGAGTTTTCATTTGGAGATTAAGGTTGGAACTAGTAGATTATACGTGGTGAAGAATATTAGGGAATTTATAGAATGCATTTATAAAGGTGGAGGAACCATAAGTTTTGGTAAGGAGCTTCAGTATACAAATAATAGATATAAATTTAGGGAAGAGGATAAAGAAATCCTAGAAATCGTAAAGGAAGTCTATGATTTAAATCTAGAAGTTATGAATAGAACATATACAAGTAGGTCTGTATTTTTTAGTGGGAAGAGAGTTTTTCTTACCGAAGGGCAGTTAAAAAAGCTTTTCAATATAAAAAATGGTAAAACTATTAATCTAGATTATACTGGAGAAGTGGTCAAAAATGTGACAATTTCAAAGGGTAATATGCCAATGAGTTTTTATATGTTTATGAATGGAGAGAATCTTAGTATAGACATGAATGGAGATACACCAAAAGGTGTATGTGAGGAAGTAGGGCTTTATTACCTAAATAATGTGTTATACCTTTTATCTGAAAAACAGAGAGAAGATTTTAATCCTTTATACAAAGCTTTTTCAAAGGGTCAAGAGAGCACTATATCATTTAGAAAGCAAAGCATTAGTGATGTAGCGAATTTTTTATTGCCAAAGCTAAAAAATCTAACACCAATTGTCATGAAGGATGAAAAAATTAAGGAAATTATAAAAGAAGAAACCCTTGAAACAGCATTCTACCTAGATAAAGATAATAATAGAACCATCTGTGATGTGAAATTTAATTATGGGGATGAAAGCTTCTATTATTTTAAGTCGAAGGAATCTGCAGAAAGTAAATCTACTGAGAATACTAAGTCACTTTTAGATGGAAATTCAACAGATAAAAAAGAAATTCAAATAGGTGATAAGGATAATAATATAATCATTAGAGATTTGCCTAGGGAAAGAGAGATTATATCAAGTATAACAAACCTTGGATTTAAAGGAAGTGATAAGAATTTCTATATAGAAGATGAGGATGATTTAGTTGAATTCTTAACCTATGGGGTAGAGGAATTAACGAAATTAGGGGAAGTATATTACTCAGATAGCTTTAAGGATATAAAGGTTTTAAGTGCAAAGATATTTAAATCAGGAATTAAATTAAATGATATGGACCTTCTAGAGTTCAACTTTAATATAGAGGGAGTTTCAAAGGATGAGCTAAAGGATACTTTAAATTCCATCAAACAAAGAAGAAAATATCATAAACTTAAAAATGGTTCAATAATCCCACTAAAGGGAAGTGCAATTAATGATATTCAATCAATAATCGAGAACTTTGATATATCAACTACAAAACTAGCAAATGGAGATGTGGTCTTACCAAAGTATGCAGCCTTATATATAGATGACAAGATTAATAATGGAAATCTTGGGTTTATGTCAAGAAATAAAAGCTTTAAAAGTCTTATAGATACTATAAAAGATATAAATAGTAATGAATATATAGTTCCAACGGAAATGGAAAAGGTGCTAAGATCCTATCAAGAGACTGGATATAAGTGGTTCAAAACCCAAGCAGCTTGCGGGTTTGGAGGAATACTAGGGGATGAGATGGGACTTGGAAAAACCCTTCAAGCAATAACCTATATAACTTCAGAAAAGGAAGAAGGTAGACTTAAGGACAAAGCTCTTATAATATGTCCAACGTCACTTGTATATAACTGGGTTATGGAGTTTGAAAAATTCTCTAAGGATTTAAAAGTAGTGGCAATAAGTGGGACTAAAGGTGAGCGAGAAGCTCTCATGGAAAGTGTTGATGACTATGATGTAATAGTAACATCTTATGCTTTAATAAGAAGAGATATAGAATACTATGAAAAGAAAAACTTTGATATTTGTATAATTGATGAAGCTCAATACATTAAGAATCCAACTTCAATAAATGCACAATCTGTAAAAGAACTTAAATGTAAGGTTAAATTTGCAATGACGGGAACGCCTATAGAAAACTCACTGACAGAGTTATGGTCTATATTTGACTTTGTAATGCCAGGATATTTAAAAACTCATGGCAAGTTTAATAAAACCTTTGAGGTACCAATTGTGAAGGATAAAAATCAGGATGCTCTTAAAGAGCTTTTAAAGCTTATAAGACCATTTATATTAAGACGGTTTAAAAAAGATGTAGCCCTTGAATTACCACCAAAGATTGAACATAAAATAATCGTGGACATGACGAAGGAGCAGAAAAAACTTTACTACTCCTATGTAGATTCTTATAAAGAGGAAATGAGAAAAGAAATTAAAGAGAATGGATTTAATAAGAGTAGGATGAAAATTCTATCTTTAATTACAAGGTTGAGACAAATTTGTTGCGATCCAGCTTCATTTATAGAAAACTATGAGGGTGACAGTGGGAAATATATAGCTCTATATGATATTTTAGAGGAATCACTAGAAAATAATCATAAGGTGCTGTTATTCTCTCAATTTACAACAATCCTTGGAAGTATTAGAGAAAAATTAAAGAAAAAAGGTATAAACACTATGTATTTAGATGGATCAGTTCCATCTAAAGATAGAATGAATTTAGTAAATGAATTTAATAGTGGAGAACCAGCAGTATTTCTAATTTCTTTAAAAGCAGGAGGAACAGGATTAAATCTAACCTCCGCAGACATGGTAATTCACTTTGATCCATGGTGGAATCCAGCTGTTGAAGAGCAAGCTGTAGATAGAGCACATAGAATTGGACAGAAGAATACAGTGGAAGTAATTAAGCTTATAGCAAAGGGAACTATAGAAGAAAAAATATATAATATTCAGGAAAAGAAAAAAGAAATTATAGAGCAAGTCTTAGATGGAGAAGAACATACAGATTTAACGCTATCCTCAATGAATGAGAAGGAACTAGAAGATTTGTTTAACTAAAATAATCACTATGAAAAGTGTTAAAAGTAGACTTATATTATTGCCGCAAAGCCAGAAATGGATTTGCGGCAATAATGCTTTGGGGGATTAAAAATTAAAAATTAAAAATTAAAAATTAAAAATTAAAAATTTAAAGTTAGAAATTAGTAATAATTTAATGTTAAAATATACATAGATACATATATTATAGGGTGATTTATTCATGGAGGGGGAAAAAATATGAAACCAACAATAGGGATTTTTACAAGTATATTTACTATAAGCAGCGGGGATTTTGCAGGAGTAGATAGAGTATATGTGAATTTTGACTATGTAAATGCAGTAAAGGAAGCTGGTGGTACACCATTACTAATTCCGCCAACAGTTGATGATGAAGATATTGATAGATTTAGTGAAGTTTGTGATGGATTCATACTATCAGGTGGAGTAGACATAAATCCGATTTTTTATAATGAGGAACCACATATAAAATTAGGTGTTGTTAATAATGAATTAGATAACTATCAAATAAAGCTAACGAAGAAATTAATAGATATGGATAAACCTATATTAGGTATATGCAGAGGGCTACAACTTTTAAATGTAGTTTTAGGTGGTACCTTATATCAAGATTTACCATCTCAAGATAAGGATGCAATAAAGCATGCACAAGATGGAAAAAGATATGATTATTGTCATAGCGTAAAAATTGATAAGAATTCTAAGCTTTATAAATTGATTGGTGAAAATGTCCTTGTTAATAGTTATCATCATCAATCTATAAAGACAATAGGAAAAGGGTTAAGGGTTGTAGCTAATTCCGCAGATAATGGAGTTGAAGCTGTAGAAATGGAAGGTAAGAGATTTGTAGTGGGTACACAATGGCATCCAGAGATGATGCTAGTAGGTAGCAAAGAGATGCTTCCAATATTTAAGGCATTAGTGGAAGTAAGTAAGTAAGTAAGTAAGTAATCGAAGACTAGGTAAGAATAAATTTAATTAAAGGCTATGTTTTAAATCAGACTTGATAATGACTTCATAGTATCTAGGATAACACCTTCAGACTCTAATTTACCAGAGGTTCTGGTAATGGTGTGAACTTTGATAATATTGATGTCCAAATTCAACAGTCTAATAAAACATAGCCATCTATATTTTATAGGAATATAAAATATAGAACTTAGGATGTGAAAGCGGGGATAAGAGACCTAAGAGATTTTAAAAGGATAAAACATAGCCTAACGTATATTAAATTGTTAGGGAGTCGAAATATATAATTGAAGAGTTGTAAAATAAGGTGTATAATTAAGTAAAGTTAATAAAAAAGAGATTATCTAATGTCTAATCCCTGTAACGCTCATATATTTTGTGGTGATGTTAGAGTTGACACGACCATAGATAAATTCTTCTAATATTCAATTGGAGTGGGGAATTCCTCTTACGTAGACTCTGTGTGGATATAAGGATTACTTAGTGAGCAAGGTTGATGATATTAACCTTGTATTATTATGAATAAGGCATCTTTAAAAAATAAACAAGTCAGTATGTAGGACTATTTTGAGTTATACTGCGTCAGCAGACCCGTAGATGGTCTACCATCTGTAGAATCTGCTTACTTGTCTAACTAAAAGTATTATTCACATCTTTGACTTGTCATTTATTTTAAGATGCCCAAATAATTTAAATTGGAAAGGGGAAACAACATGGCAAGACAAAATCAATTAGGAGAAGAGAAAATAACCAAATTATTGATTAAATTTTCAATACCAGCAATTATAGGAATGCTAGTTAATGCTTTTTATAATATTATAGATAGAATGTTCATAGGGCATATACCTGAAGTAGGAAAGTTAGCTATAACAGGTATTGGAGTAGCTATGCCAATATCAACAATTATACTAGGATTTGGTATGCTTATTGGAATAGGTACAGCAACAACTATATCTATAAAACTGGGACAGCAAAAGAAGGATGAAGCTGAGAAAATTTTGGGAAATGCATTTACGCTAATAATAATCATAAGTGTGGCTATAACAGTTATAGGCTTAATTTGGGGTAAAGATATATTAAGCTTATTTGGAGCGAGTGAAAGTACTATTGGATATGCAGAAGATTACATGCAAATCATATTTATTGGTACCATATTTAACATGCTAAGCTTTGGACTTACTCATACAATAAGAGCTAGTGGAAGCCCTAACATTGCAATGGCATCAATGCTTATAGGAGCTATAGTAAATATAATATTAGATCCAATATTTATATTCACCCTTGGAATGGGAGTTAGAGGTGGAGCCATTGCCACAGTAATTGCTCAAATTTGTTCAGCAATTTGGGGTGTTAGTTTCTTCTTAAGAGGAAATGCAAATTTAAAGGTAAAATTCAAAAACTTTAAACTGAAAAAGGAATATATATTAAGCATATTTGCCATTGGTATATCTCCATTTAGTATGCAAATTGCGGCAAGTTTAGTTCAAGTTATATCAAATAATTCATTGAGCATATATGGTGGAGACTTAGCAATAGGCGCAATGACTATAGTTAATAGTATAGCAATGATATTCTTAATGCCGATATTTGGGCTTAATCAGGGTATGCAACCAATTGTTGGATATAACTATGGAGCAAAGAAATTTCATAGGGTTAAAGAAGCAATTAGATATCCGCAGATTGCAGCTACAATAATTGCTCTCGTAGGATTCTTAGTTATAGAGTTAATACCGGGTATTTTGATACAAGCATTTAACTCAGATCCACAGTTGTTAGAAATCACAAAACATGGAATGAGGGTATATCTTTGCATGATTATGGTTGTAGGACCACAGGTAATAAGAAGTAATTACTTCTCATGTATAGGTAAAGCTAAAAAATCTATGTTCCTAAGTTTATTAAGACAGGTATTATTACTAATACCATGTATTATAATTTTACCAAGAATACCACTTCCAGGAGGCGGTATACTTGGACTTACAGGCGTGTGGATGGCAGGACCAGTTAGTGATGGTCTATCATTTATAATAACAAGCCTAATGTTTAAGGGTGAAATGAAAAAATTAGATAAGGCTATGCTTGAAATGGACAATGAAGTAGAAACTGCGGTGTAGTTTGTAAGTGGCAACATATGTAGATAATATACAAGAATAAGAATAAGAATAAGAATAAGAATAAGAATAAGAATAAGAAGACCCACAGCTAAAATGAAGCTGTGGGTTTTTCTGCTATCTAACACTATCTAACACAATGACAAGAGGAGTGTTAGATAGACACTAAATTATAATTTTATCTATTGAAAAAACACAACTATAGTTTCACATATCTTATAGAGCTACCTGAACCAATAGATTTTAATAAGTCTTTATCTACCATAGACTTCAGCATTCTACCAGCCATTGTTTGACCAAGATTAAAAAGTTTTTCGAGTTCTTTTCTAGAAATGCTTTGATGAGAAGTTAAGTGCTCCATTATATTTTCTTCATAGTTTTCACTACCAATTAAATCAGAACTAAAGTTGAAATTTGGTAGTGAAATAACAAAGGCATTATCAGACACTTTTAATTCGGGTTCTCTTAGGAAGTCTTTGTAAGCATTCATAATTTTAGAAATACCTGTTCCATAAGCTTCAATTAACCTTAATCGGTAGAAGATAGCAGCAAGTTTTTCATTCCTAGCTTGGGATATACCAAGCAAAATATCATTTATAGAGATGCCTTTTACAAGACCTCCAATTGAAATAAATTCAATTCTATCAACATATATATTTATAAGAGTACTGCCACTAAAAGAATATTCTCTGTGAACAACTGAGTTTAGTAATGCTTCACGAAGGGTTTCACTTGAATAGTCTCTAGTATCCATACGTTGAAGTCCTAAAAATTCAGCCTTTATTTTATTAAATATATCTATATATTCATATACATCATTTAATTGCTTAAGTAAGGAACCGGAAAATTCTCGTCTATCTTTAAACTTACTTTTATCAATACCGTCAAATACGGCTACTTTAATAGTATGGGAACATTGATCTGAAAGTAGTAAACCTAAATTTGTATATAAATTATCTTCATTAATTATACCTAAGGTCTTCATTTGGGTATCACTTAGATCTATACTTCTATTTTTAAATTCATTCAAAGTAGAGCAAAAGCTTAAATCCTGATTCATAGAACGAAGATTTTCAAATTTATCACCATCAGTCTCTTTAATCATTTGTCTGATTGCATTTTCAGATGCTGGAACTGATGATGAACCTTGGCGTACATAGACACCAGAAGGTTTTAATCCCTTTTCACCGATATAATAAGGTCTATCAGTACCACGTTCGATTAAAATTACTATTATATTTTTATCTTCAATGTTTTTAAATTCATAGTTTATAAACATGGTTATATCTGGTTTGATTGAATCACGAACCATACTTGATATTTGTAAAGAAACTTTATCTATATTATCAATGCCAACAACATCGCCATTATCATCTACACCAATATAAATCCTTCCTCCGGAGCTATTAGCGAAGGCTATAATTTCTTTTTTTAAGTCAGCAGTAAATTCACGCTTTAATTCTAGTGATTGACTTTCCGTAAGTTTCATGAGGTAACCTCCTTAAATGTTTAATAATATTCTAACACTCTCTAACACACGTGACAAGAGGAGTGTTAGAGGAAGTGTTAGACAATAATCCCATGTATTCTACAGGAATAAGTTTTAATTATCACCTTTAGACATTTTTTCAGATATTACATCTAAGATTTTATCTAAATCAGCTTTACCATAATATTGAACATACATTACTTTGTTGCCACGAGCTACAAAAATTGTGTGATGTGCTTCATTGGAATAGTTATTATTTTCTTCATTTACAAGGAGATAGTCAAAGTTAGGATTATTCATCTCAGTGAAAAAGTCTCTGTAACTATATTCTTTAACTAAATCTGAAAGTAAGTTATCTGCCATTGAAGGAAAGGTTAATTTATAAAACTTAGTTGAAAGAGTTAAATCACAACCATTTTTAGTTGAGTGTTCGCTACTATTATATTCGCTAGCAAAGATGTTTGTGGTAAGTGTATAATTATTTGCCTCTTTTATTGTAGAGTAAGTAGTACCAGTTCTGATTAAATTTGTAGTGTCTTCTATTTCACAGAGTGTTACTACTGGTAAGCCAACTAATTCATTAGTAATATTGTGTTTTCTACCTGTATATAGCTGTGAAAAGAGATAGAGCAACATAATAGAAAATAGAAAGATAGAAAGTCGTTGGAATATATAAGAATTATCCTTCCAAGGCATCTTATGGTTAATTGGTTCACCCTCGGATATAGATTTTATAAGTCGGTTAATAGAAGAAGTATTTTGGATTAGGACACCACCTACATAAAAACATTCAAGAATAAGAATTAGACACATGTGAAATTGTGCACTGACTAGAGTTAGATACAGTGGTTTATCCAGAATGAATAATAATAAGCACATAAGTAAAATATATACCACTAGAAATACAGCAAAAAATGAAGAAGATGTAATTAAATCCCCTTTTAAATCTTTCAAAGTGCGGATTTGAGCAATAGGATCACAGGGTAATTCAGATCCATTTAAGTCCTCGGGTGAGGAAAATATCTGAAATTTATGATTTCTAGTAATTCCACTAGAGGAATTATAGCTATTGACATAAGTCCATCCATTATCTTCGCAAAGTTTAATTTTATCCTCAGCTACATGATTTTCTTTATAGGAAATATCAATCCTATATTTCATGTTTTTAGGTTCATCCTTTTCAAACTTAGTAAAGAATTTACCTACACTGACAATGTGTAACCCTTCCTTTGACATATCAGAAAACCAACTTTCATATTTGCCAATTTGCCAACAATTGTTCGGGCTTAACTTATAAACAAATTTACTCATCATTAGCACCTACCTTTTAAATTAATCTTCTAGCATAGACATTTTTTCTGATAATACATCCAAAACTTTTTCAATATCAACATCACCGAAGTAGTTAATAAAGACAACACATTTGCCTTTGGCAGCAAATATTTTATAGCCGTAGTCATGGTTAGCAACCTTTAAAATATCGAAATCATCATTAGAAGTATCAATAATATCTTCTGCGGATAATGGTTTAAAGTTAGTGGCACCTTCTAAATAAAGATACTCTTTTTCAGAAACGGTAAGGCTAGAAATTTCTTGTTTTACTAGGTCATTAAGTAGATTATCTGCCATGAAAGAAAATCTTACTTTATAAACTTTGGTATTGAGGAGTGAATCAGAACTAAGAGTATTACTTAGTGAATCATTAGTAAAGATTCTGAATTTCTCATAGGTTCTATAAGTAACGGGTGAAAACATTGTGGTAGAATAGTTACAAGAACTGCCTAGGTCATACTTCATTGTGTAGTCTTCAATTTCACTTAATCTGATAATTGGCAAAATCTCATTAGCTTCATCTATGGATAATTCTAAGGTTGTAGAGTTTGAAGTAAGGTAACTTAAAACTATTATAAGTGATATATGGATAGTAATGATTAATAGAGATATTAACTTATAAGGTTTCCAGTTAGCATTATGATTAATAGGAATTCCTTCTTTAAGGGATTTTTTAAGACTAAGAATAGATAAAAAACCCACAATTGACTTAATAAGAAAATATAATTCAGCTATTGAAACAAATAAGGTTAAATAATTCGTGAAATTCATAAGTGAAAGGTAAGGATAATTACTTATGATAAAAGGTAAAAACACTAGTACAAAGAAAAGAACAACCCATAATAAAGCTAGAAGTGCATTGAAAAGCAATTGTTTATTTAGATATTTAAGTGTATAGGATTGCTCCACAGGGTCAGTGTGTATCTCATGAGCATTTAACTCTTCAGGTGAAGAGAACACATAAAATTTGTTGGGAATGAGGGTGTTGTTTCCATCATAGCAAGTAACATATTCCCAGCCATATTCTCTATAGAAACATATCTGTTCTCCTGAAATATCATCATTATTCATAGCAACTTCAATTCTATATTTCATTTTCTTAGGTCCATGCTTTTCAAACTTTGCAGAGTAATATCCTACGCTTTGAAGGTGAAGACCTTTAGCAGCCATATCAGTAAACCAGCTTTCGGTCTCGCCAATTCTCCAGAAATCACAAGGGTTTAGTTTCGTTACAAGTTTTTTCATATTAACAAACTCTCCTTTAAATTATTCTTCTATTATAGCTAGTTTTTCAGGGAGCAATTTTATAAGAGTCTCAGCAGGTAATTCACCAACATATTCAAGGTAAATAACAGCTTTTCCACTACGAGCAAATATACTGCAACCAGTTTTGCTTTCTTGCAAAAATATTTCGTCAACACCGTTCAGCGTTAACTCAGAAAAGTTTGTGCCAAAGCCGTATTCTCTCTTTAAGTCTGTAAGTAAGCCCATGGCAATAAAGTCAAAGGAGGGTTTGTAAACTTGACTAGTTATACTTGGTTCATAGGTTTTACGTTTAGTATTAGCCCATACTTTGGAGGTAGATTCTGCACGTTCATAGGTATCATATTTTATAGGACATAGTGGGTTCCAAGTATAGGTATATTGCTTGTTATGATTAATACCATCTGAAATATTAGCAGAAGAGTATTTAAGAGAAGCATCTTCAGGTTCTGTTTCACTTAGCAGTATTATTGGCAAAGTGTTAGTTTTATCTGGAAGAGTAGATGTCTTAGTTGAACAAATTTCTGGTATTATACAAAGAAGTGGTGATATATATATAGCGATTATCAAGATATAATATATTCGGGAGGAAATACTATGGTTTTTCCAATTTGCCTTATGGTCTATAGGCTTACCGTCATTAAGGAATCGTTTAAATTTATGAGTAGATATATTACTTTGGATTGACTTTAACGCATAGGATATTATGCAAACAGCCAATAAAGGCCCAGAAAAAGAGATGTTATTAATTAAAGTTAGATAGGGTGTTGCATCTCTTAACAAGCACAAAACTGGTATAATAAAAATTGATATAATGACTATTGATAATACCATATTACTCATAGTAAGTTTGCGATAAAGGGCTTCTAAGGCATAGCTTTGCTCTGCTGGATCAGTATGAATTTCAGTTGCATTTCGCTCTGTAGGAGATGAAAATATATGAAAACAACTATTTTTAGTTACATAATCCCAGCCAGATTCCCTATAAAGTTGACGTTGGTCCATGGAAATTTCACCTTTATCTGTGGCAATTTCAATCCTATATTCTATATCTAAAGGTTCACCTTTTTCAAATTTAGTAAACCAAGTACCTATAGAATTAAGATGGAAACCCTTCTTTGACATATCAGAATACCAGCTTTCATGTTCACCTATTCTCCAGAAATCATCAGGTTTTAGTTTCTTTACAAACTTTTTCATATTAATCACCTCTCTTTCAAATTATTTTCTAACAAAGCTAATTTTTCGGGGATAAGTTTTATTATAGTTTCAGGGTCACTTTCACCAACATATTCAAGATAAATCACAGCTTTTCCACTACGAGTTAGTATATTGTAGCCCTCTTTAGTTTCTTGAAAAAGCAGTTTGTCAATTCCTTCATAAGTAATTTCTTGAAGCTTTGAACCTGAAAAATATTTGTTCTTTAAGTCTGTGAATAAACCATTAGTAATAAAATCAAAGGAAGCCCTGTAAACCTGACTATTTATACGTACATCATTTACATTCATTTTATTATCCAGAGTTTCAGAGAATGATCTTGCACTTTCATAGGTATTATAATTTATAGGACATATTGGATGCCAGGTATTAGTGTAGTGCTTATTGTGATTAATACCATTTGAATAATTAGCAGAAGGGTATACAAAGGTGGCGCCTTCAGGTTCTGTTTCCATTAAGCGTACTATGGGTAATGCACTAGTTATGTCTGGAAGAGAAAATGCCTTAGTTGAAAAACCCGGCAGAAATATAGAAAAACAAATTGATGTATACATATAAATTACAAAAACGTAAGATATACGAGCGGAAAATCTATGCTTTTTCCAATTTGATTTATGATTAATGGGCGTACCTTGGCTAAGAGATTTTCTAAGTTTATGAATAGATATATTACTTTGGATTGAAATTACTATATAGACTATTATAGAAATAGCAATTAGAGGTTCAACAATAGATGGATTATTAATTAAAGTTAGATATGGTGTGTAATCTTTTAGTAAATAAAAATATAGTATAATAAAAGCAGATATAAAGCCTATTGATGATATTATAGTATCCATGGCAAGTTTTCTACTAAAGGTTTTTAAGGCATAGCTTTGCTCTACTGGATCAGTATGAATTTCAGTGGCATTTTGACCTTTAGGAGCTGAAAATATATGAAAGGAACCATTGGTAGTTACATAATTCCAACCAGATTCTTTATAAAGTTGATATTGCTCTCTAGAAATCTCTCCTTTATCTGTTGAAATTTCAATTCTGTATTCCAGATCTAAAGGTTCATCTTTTTTAAACTTAGTAACCCATTTGCCTATGGAATAAAGATGTAGTCCTTTCTTTGACATATCGGAATACCAACTTTCATGTTCACCGATTCTCCACCAATCACCACGGTTTAGTTTTTTTACAAGATTCATCATATTAAATGCCACCCTTTAAAATATTTCCATCTTCAACTAAAGATAGAAGGCGATTATATTCTTGTATCAGAGCATTTTTGCCATCCTCTGTGATTTTATAGGTTTTTCTTCTGCTATCATCATCAAGTAAAATTATAAGTTCATCCTTTTGCATGCGAGAAAGAACGCCATAAAGGGTACCAGGCCCCATGTTAACTCGACCTTTGGATACTTCTGAAATTGTATTCATAAGACCGTAACCATGGTTTGGATTCATAATGGCAAGAAGCACATAATACATTGCTTCTGTCATAGGTCCGCCACTATAAGGCATTTAAAAACCTCCTTTTATTTATTTGTTAGATTATATTTTAAATACTTAGAGATTCATATTAATATGAATTCTTAATATAACCAATTACTAATATACTATTATGTTATGCGATATTATGTGACACGATATATCGTATAACATAAGAATAACATATATAGGAATATATGTAAATAAAATTTAATGCTTTTTATGATTTTATATATTGTTGAAATTGGACTTCAATATTGTCAAGGCATAACACTATTTGGGGTATTACAAAGGATTTAGTGAAGATAATATAAAATCCTAATTTATGAATAGTAATCTAAAAATTATTAAGAAGAAAAGTTATAATTTTCCTTTCATAAGGGGTAAGGTTTTGAAAAAAAGCTTCGATAATAATATGACTTAAAGATTATCAGGGGGGATATTATGAACTCAGAAATTATACAGATTAAAACAAATAAACGATTTATGAAGCTTATGTGGGTATTATTAATTGTATACATAGCGGGGTTATTATCAATGGTCAAGAGTGGAACTATTGATATGATACCAGCTATTGTTACTATTTCAATTATGGTAGTTTCAATTATCATAGCAACAATTTTTCATAAAAAACATGAGAGTAGTATTTTTATACGACGTATATGTGCTACGCCTTTTTCAATTGCTTATTGCATAGTATTATTTTCTTCAACTACAATTGTTTCGCCTTTCATTGTATGTCCATTATTAGTCATTTCTAGTTCTTACCTAGATTTGAAGTTTCAAAGAAGAATATCAATAGGGGCATTAATTATGATTGCTATTTGGGGAGCAACAATTATGAATAGAGATAATTTCAGTGTGGTGGCTATGACACTAGTTGTAATTTTAGTAGTTATATACACATTATATGAAGTTACTAAATTCTCAGAGAGCCTTAGGAAAGGCGCAGATGAAGAGTCAGAGAAGGTAAAAATGGCAAGTATTGAGAGAGAAGAAACTTTCATTGAAATAAAAAGAGCCGTTGAACTATTAAACAATAATACTAAGTCATTAGGAGATTGTATTAATTCTATTGAAACTAGTTCAAATACAATACACATGGCTATTAATGAAATTTCTAGTGGGTGTGAATCGACTACTGAAAATGTTGAGAATCAGCGAAAATCTACAAGTTCAATACAAAATCAAATTAACGAAACAGCTTCATTGTCAAAGGATATTGAAGGATATTCAGTAGAAAGTAAAGAAATATTTAATAGTGCATTAGAAACTATTACAATACTGGGTAAAAAATCTAATGAAGTTAATGAGAAAAATAATTCTTTAACCACTGTTTTTGAAGGATTGAAGTCTAAATCAGAAGAAGTGCTAGGAATTATATCTATGATTTCGGCTATTTCAGAGAAAACTAACCTATTATCTTTAAATGCGGCTATTGAGGCTGCAAGAGCAGGTGAAGCAGGGAGAGGATTTTCAGTTGTGGCATCTGAAGTAAGGAATTTGGCAGAGCAAAGTAAGGAATCTACAACAAGCATCAGTAACATTCTAGTTCAACTAAATAAGGAAGTAGACTTTGTATTTAATGAAATAACTGCATTATCAAAGACTAATACCGAAACAGTAGAACTTATAGGAACCACAGAAGGTAAGATAAACAAATTATCATCAACATTAGGTAGCCTAAATGAAAATATAAAGGTGATAAGTAATAAGATTAATATGACATTGGAATCCAATGAGGAAATCAGTGAATCTATCAGTAATCTATCTGCAGTTTCTGAGGAAACATTAGCAAATTCAGAGGAAACCTATGCAACAATAGAAAATTACTTAGGTGAAACTAAGAATGCAAAGAAATTCATAGATGAATTATCGGTGTTGACAAAGGATTTAAATTCATTAATACAAGAATAAGTTTTAATATAAAACAAGTGGTTAGCCTAAATTTGGGCTAACCACTTGTTTTCGTTAAGGAAGCTATTTTTCAATCATAGAAAGTTTTTTACAAGCCTCAGCTATAACTTTTTCAGCGTCAGCCTGTCCGTAATACTCAAGACGAATAATACCTTTTCCACGGCGTGCAAAAACAGTACAGCCATTTTTAACTTTATGAACCATCAGAAGGTCAAAATCTTTGTGATCCAAAACCTCGTAGTCTATTTCATAACCTTTAACTTTGTTATAACTATCTACTAATTCATCCATTAATTTATCTACGCCAAGAGAAAACCGTAATTTGTAAACATCGCTATTTAAGCTAGGTTTATATGGAGAATTAGTATTTGGCAGGTATTCACCAGGAATAGAGCCGCTTTCATGGGTTTTGTACATCTCGGGAGCAAAGAGAGTCTCTGAATAGTTATAGTAATTTTGCCAGTCAACTTCACTAGGCAGGGCATATGTTTCTTTAATATAATTTGGATTATGCTCTATGTCGATTAGTCTAACTATTGGCAGATTAGGAGTTGAAGCTGTTAGAGTAATAGGGTTATCCCTAGTTGGATTGGAAAAGGAGATATAAAGGAGACCTAAGGATAAAATTAGAAAGGCACCTTTACTTATTAAAGAACAGAAATAACTTAATTTCCAATTAGTGTGGTGGTTTATGGGGGTACCTTGTAGCAGGGATTTTCGAAGT
Source organism: Clostridium sp. (assembly GCF_036660475.1). Taxonomy (GTDB): domain Bacteria; phylum Bacillota; class Clostridia; order Clostridiales; family Clostridiaceae; genus Clostridium_J. The sequence goes on from NZ_JAVXAO010000004.1 coordinate 33,683, forward strand.
CTACCCATTGAAATAGTCTGACCTATTATACCAAGAGTTGCATATATGATAATAAATATTGACAATAGATTTGTACCTGATATAGTTAAAGGATTTGTGAGAAAGTCTTTGATGAAAAATGATGGAATTGCTATGCAGCCTAATAATATTATACCTAGGCTTCTTATGATTTCAAGAAACAATTTCTTATGGAGAGGCTTCAGCATAGTTGCATGAACATCTGTAAGGAGATGTGATTCAGAGGTGTTAAACTCATAGGGAGAGGAAAACACATAAAACTTATCAAAGTTAGTAACTTCAGACCATCCACAATGTTTATAGGTTTCCCGTTGATCAATAGATAATTCATTTTTATTAAAGGCAACTTCCATTCTATAGGATGTTGTCATTGGTTCACCTTTCTTAAACTTAACAAAATTTGTGCCAAGCTTTTCAAGATGAAGTCCTTTTGATGCCATATCACCTAGCCAACTTTCCATTACCCCTATTTTAAAATAGTTTCCTGGTTTTAATCGATAAGTAGTTTTAAACATAGAGCACCTACCTTTAAAATGTATTGTATACATATTATTACATAGAATTGAAGGTAAAGATATATATATAAATAAGTTCGAATGACTAAATATATGATTTAGTTTTTCGAACTTATTCAAATGGTGTGGTGCTCAGATAATATTGAAGTCTAATTTCAATAATCTATTAAAACATAACATTAAGTTTTCTAATGATTAATTTGCTTAATTTCCAGTAATCACCTTAAATCCTATTGGATAAACTATATTTATGGAGCCACTGCCAGAGCCACTCATGGAGCCCATATGCTCTTTAAATAATCCTTTGTCCTCAAATATATGAAATTGGGACATAAATCCATAGGCATTTAGAAATAGAACCTTTTGGTTTTCGTTGTAGGAGTAGTTAATATATAGCTTATTTCCTTCAAGGCTAGCAGTTACAACAGGGTTTTTATAATCATTAAGATTCACCCAATTTTTTTTATTACTTGGAATGCTATAATTTATATAAAGATGATTATTAACAACTTCATTTGATGCAAATCTCATATCTTCAATTGGAAGGGAGTCATTGTTAGACTTATGAGTATTTATAACTTCGATAGTGTCACCTGGCTTAAGGGTAGATAAATCAACCTTTATGGCACCAAAATCTTCAACACCAGCAAAATCATGAAAAAAGTTAGATTCATCTGAAACTTTATTTTCACTTTCTTCAGTAATGGTGACACGAGAATCATATTTATAAGCTGGTGTAAGCACTGAAAAACTAATAAAAACTATAAATAATAGCGATGCTGTAATTACTGTTAGAGTGGTTGAAGATTTAGTCTTTGTTCTATAGTAAACAGTGTTATTATTTACTATCCAGGAAAGACCCAGCGTGAAAACTAGTAGTACAATAGACTTTAGAATAAATAGTAAAAGTGAAGATTCAGCCGTTAAGAATTTAGAGAGTTCTACTACATACATAAATATTAATCCATTTTTAATAAAGCCTAATAGGAAAATACCAATAGCCGTAATTTTGAAGTATAAGTTCAACTTTCTGTCTAGGGCTCCTAGTAATATGATGATGGCAATAAAAAGTGAACCATAGAGAAGATTAACTATAAAGCCTGATATTAAAAAAACTAGATTTATAGGATAGGCAAAGTGGACATTAGGGTTAAAGGTGCCAATGATAGAAAATAAACCATATTGAAATAGATATAAACAAAGGGATAATACTAATAGTTTCAATAGGTAGCTATAGTTAAACATAACATAGGATAAAAATCTTGTTTTATTATCCTGAGGGAACATTTCATGCTGAGAGTTAAAAGTTTTATACCAAAATAATGATCCCAAGGTTATACTTATTAAAACTATCCATGAAAGTTGAGAATAGGTTTGAAATAATGAGGCTGTCACATTATTTGAGAAGGTAAAAACCTCTATAAGTCCATTTATCATATCCGCACAAAATAGAAATAATAGAATCCCACAAGCTACTAATAAGGATTTATTATGCTCCTTTGAATGAATTTTATATAAACCAAGGGCATTGCTTAATTGTCGTTTGTCCATAATGAATCTAAACCTCCTTCATAATTGTTGCCAGTAAGATACACATAAAGTTCCTCAGGTCTAATTCTTGAAATCTTTAAATTATTTGCTTTAGCCTCAGCTTCCGTGGACGCAGTAATGGCGTCTTCAATTATTCCAAAGGCTGAAAAGTCACTTGAATTTTCATGTAACACATTTTTATCCTTGAAAAACTCTTTAAGGTCAGTTGAATTTCCATCTACTCTGTAGGCGCTTTCCTTTATAGAATCCATATCCTTATATAAAACTAAAGCTCCATTATTAATTATTAAAAGTTCAGATAGTAGGTTTTCTAGTTCGGAAAGAATATGGCTAGAGATAATTATAGTTCTTGGGTGTTCTAGGTAATCTCGAAGAAGAATGTCATAAACAGACTTACGAACCTTAACATCCATTCCAAGTATTGGCTCATCAAACATAGTTAATGGGGCCCTAGTTGAAATGCCACAGATAAAGTTAAATAAGCTCTTCATACCTTGAGAAAGGCTATCATATTTAGATTTAGGATTAAATCCAAAATGGTTTAATAGCTTTGAACCAAATTGAAAATCAAAGGTGAGATACATGATTTTATAGTACTCCATAATTTTTAATAAGGATAAATTTCTATCGTGGGGCATATTAGGATAGCAATAGACAATGTTCTCTAAAACATTTAAATTATCCATGGGAGCTCCACCTAGAACTGTTAATTCACCCTGAGTTTTCTCAAGGAGTCCTGCACATAGCTTCATGAAAGTAGTTTTACCAGAGCCATTGCTACCGATTAAACCTATAAGTTCATTTGAATTAAGTTTCACTGAAATACCACTTAAAGCAATTTTAGATTTATAACTTTTTGTAAGGTTATTAGCTTCAATACAATAATCCATATTATTTTCCCTCCTCATAGAATTTTGTTATAGTTTTTAATACATAGTCCTGGGATAAATCTAATTTTTTAGCTGCAATTACTAATTCTTCTGCTAACTTCCCAAAAACTTCATCTCTTCGTCTGTCCATAATTTTTTTCTTTGAATCAGCAGCCACCGTCATTGCTTGGCCACGTTGTTTTTCAAGAATTCCTCTTCCAACAAGGAGATTAATCCCCTTAGCCGCAGTAGCCGGGTTAACGGTAAGTTCCTTAGAAATCACCACTTGAGAGTAACAGTTACCCCCTTCAGGCAGTGTTCCACTTAAAATATCATCCTCGATAGCATCTGCTATTTGTATATATATTGGACTTAGGCTATTTGCATCTATTTTCAAGGGTAAGCCTCCTTTGCAAGCTATACCACATTAGTTATGTAATGTGGTGTTGTACTCTCAGTATATGATGACTGGATAAAGATGTCAATATATTTCGGGGAATATATAAATATATTTATTGTTATGTGGTTATTGTATATAATGTTTTTAATAAGTCCTAAGGCATTAGAAGGGTTGATGTTTTATATGAATAAAGAAAGACTTATAAGAATAATAGAGGACTTGAAAGAATGTAGTAGTGATATAAATGAGTCAGTATTCTTCACATCTTTGACTTATTATTTGTTTTCAGATGTCTAAAAACAAATAAAGTAGCTATCAAAATAAAATTTTGATAGCTACTTTTTAATCGAATTCAATTATTTATTCCACATAACCTGGTTAATTTCTTTTAAGGTTTTAGTAAAATTTCTACCAGTTACGCAGTTTTCAATTTGATATTCCATAGGTAATTTATTTACATTAAACATTTTTTTGAAGGTACGGGAAATGCTTATTTTCTTCTCATCAACTTTTTCTTCAGGTATAGACATAGGTTTTTGATTCACAAGCAAAGCCTTCCTAGTTTTTTCAGGATGGCTATCCCAAAAGATTTTATATTCTGGATTTAATTTATATGCACCTTCATGAATTTCCTTAATTAAAGTGAATTTCACATAAATATTATTTAAAGTATTTTCTAAGGTTGCTTTTATTTCCTCTACGGATTGTTGTTTTTTTGCCATTTAGAAATCCCCTCCCCTAAAACGATTTGATTTTCATTTAATCAAGGGATCTTCAAAAAATAAACAAGTCAGTATGTTCTACTATTTTGTGTTATCTGATATCTAGTCGCTGTAACCCCATACTTTTCAAGTTGGGCTAACACCGACACAATCCTAGATAAGTTCTTCTAACACTTAGCAGTCGGAGTTTAATATTAATTTTTAGGAAAGCGATTGCAAAGTGTAAGAATCACTTGATACTACGTCAGCAGAACTCTTAGATGGATCTACCATCTGCGGAACCTGATTCTTTGTCTAACTAAAAATATTCTTCACATCTTTGACTTGTTATTTGTTTTCAGATACCTAAATATATTATATAAAGAATATTATAAAAACGCAAACTTTTATAGATATAATTTTTCATTTAGCTTGGTGTTATAGGATAAATTTTTGATTTGATTAAACTTTTGTAAGATTATATATGAAATTCAAGTGAAATTACATGTAGAATTCACAAGTAAATAATTATTTTGTAGAAATATAACCTTTGACTTTGAAGTGTGGTAATTTTATAATTAAAGTGAAGATATGAATGATTATATTCATAAAAATGAAACTATGATGAGTTTGGTGAATTGTTATTTATAAATTGAAAATTATAAATTATAAAATGTAAATTGCAGATAAAATTCTTGTAGAATTTTTCAATTTAACTTTCATGGTGGGAATTCTTCATTTTGAATTTTTAATTCTAAATTGAAAGAGTTTTATCACCTAATTTTACATTTTAAATTTTAAATTTAAAAAGGCTGGTGATATTTTGAATTTACCAAAAGTTTTAAATATTCAAAAGTATTCTATCCATGACGGAGATGGGATAAGAACTACAATATTTTTTAAGGGATGTTTGCTTTCTTGTCTGTGGTGTCATAACCCTGAGAGTCAAAATTACAGTGAAGAGTTAATGTATAATGAGGAAAAATGTGCTGGATGTCTAGCGTGCGCAGAAATTTGTCCACAAAGAGCTATTGAAAAGGATGGACAACATGTATGTACTAATAGAGGGAAATGTGATTTGTGCAAAACTTGTATTGATCATTGTGTGAATAATGCTCGTGAAATTGTAGGTAAAGAATATACAGTAGCAGAGCTTGTTAAGGAAGCTGAAAAAGATAAGATGTTTTATGAGGAGTCTTATGGTGGTATTACTTTATCAGGTGGGGAAATTATGACCCAGAACATGGATTACATAGAGGAATTATTAAAAAAACTAAAAAGAAAAGGCTACAATGTTGCAATAGATACTTGTGGATATGCACCCTATGAAAATTATGAGAGAATAATGAAATATGTAGATGTATTTTTATATGATATAAAGCTTATGGATACTATTATTCATGAGAAATTTATGGGTAAGGGAAATGAATTAATACTTAGTAATCTTAAAAGACTAAGTGATGCAGGTGCAAATATAAATATAAGGATACCTACAATAGAAGGGGTTAATGCAGATAAGGATTCAATGGAGGAAATCATAACTTTCTTAAAGGATAATATAATTGTTAAGAAGGTGAATTTGCTTCCGTATCATAATACTGGTAGAAGTAAATATGACAGACTTCAAAGAGAGTATAAAGGATATGAACTTTCTACACCTAGTGAGGAAAGAATGAAAGAGATAAAAGAAAGCTTTGAAAAGCAAGGCTTTATAAATGTGAAAATTGGGGGATAGGGGTAAATTAGAAATTAGAAATTAAGAATTATAGATTAGAAATTAAAAATTAAAAATTGGAGAAGGATTAAATTTTACATCTTAAATTTTAAATTTTACAATTTTAATTTTGAATTGAAAGGAGTTTTTGGATTATGGAAAGAGGAATGAATGAGAGAATCAAGAGGTTAAGAGCAGAGAGCGTGAATGCAACTCCACATATCTATATGGAGAGGGCTACCTTAATGACAGATGCCTATGAGAAATATGATGGAAGTGTTTCTATACCAGAGATGAGAGCTTTGGCTTTTAAATATTTTATGGAGAATAAAACTCTTTGTATTAATGAAGGGGAGCTTATTGTAGGAGAAAAAGGGGATAGTCCTCAAGCTGCTCCGACTTTCCCAGAGTTGTGCTGTCATACACTTGATGATATGAATGTTATGAATGAGAGAGAGCTTATTGGATTTAAGGTGGATGAAGAAGGCTTCAAAATCCAAGAGGAAAGAATTATTCCTTATTGGGAAAAGCGGTCTGTTAGAAATAAGATTATAAATGCAATGACTCCGGAGTGGAAGATATGCTATGAAACTGGTATATTTACTGAGTTTATGGAGCAAAGAGGACCTGGACATACTGTTGGTTCAGAGTATATTTATAAAAAAGGTTTCTTAGATTATAAGGTTGAAATTAAAGAAGCTATAGATAAATTAGATTTTTTAAAGGACCCAGAAGCGTTAGCAAAGAAAGAGCAATTAACTGCTATGGATATCAGCTGTGATGCTATCATGATTTTAGGAGAAAGATATGCAAAATATGCAAGGGAACTTGCGGAGAAGGAAACTGACTCATCAAGAAAAGGAGAGTTGCTTCAAATTGCAGAAAACTGTGAAGTAGTACCTGCTCATGCTCCTAAAACTTATTGGCAAGCTATTCAAATGTACTGGTTTGTTCATCTTGGAGTAACTACAGAGTTAAATCCATGGGATGCATATAGCCCAGGAAGACTTGATCAGCATTTAAATCCTTTTTATGAAAGAGACTCAGAGGCAGGTATATTGAATGAAGATAGTGCTAAGGAACTTTTAGAATGTCTATGGATAAAATTTAATAACCAGCCAGCACCTCCAAAGGTTGGAATTACACTAAAAGAAAGTAGTACTTATACGGATTTTGCAAATATAAATACTGGTGGTATTACTGCAGAAGGTCATGATGGAGTTAATGAAGTAAGTTATTTAATTCTTGATTGTATGGATGAAATGAAGTTATTACAACCAAGTTCTAACGTGCAGATAAGTAAGAAAACACCAAGAAGATTCTTAAAAAGAGCCTGTGAAATATCAAGAGAAGGTTGGGGGCAACCGGCTTTTTATAATACAGAAGCAATTGTACAAGAGTTACTTAATGCAGGCAAGACAATTCAAGATGCTAGACGTGGAGGAACCAGTGGTTGCGTTGAAACTGGAGCCTTTGGAAATGAAGCATATATTTTAACAGGATACTTTAATCTTCCTAAAATATTAGAATTAACATTATTTAATGGCTATGATAAAGTAAGTGGCAAGCAACTTGGATTAAAGCTTGGAAATGCAGAGAGTTTTAAAAATTACGAAGAATTATTTGAGGCTTTTAAAAAGCAAGTAGAGTACTTCTTAGATATTAAGGTTCAAGGTAGCAATGTAATTGAGAGGATTTATGCTCAGTACATGCCAGCACCATTCTTGTCAATTATAACGAATGACTGTATAAGCCGTGGTAAGGATTATAATGCAGGGGGTGCCCGATACAATACAAATTACATCCAAGGAGTTGGAATAGGGACAATAACAGATTCCCTTGCAGCTATTAAATATAATGTTTATGATGAAAAGAAATTTACAATGGAGAAGTTAGTAGAAGCTTTAGAAAATAATTTCCAAGGAAATGAAATCATAGCAAACATGGTGAGAAATAAAACACCTAAGTATGGCAATGATGATGATTATGCAGATGAAATTATGCAGGACGTATTTAATCTTTATAATGAAGCGGTAACTGGTAGACCAAACATGAAGGGTGGTTGCTATAGAATTAATATGCTACCTACAACTTGTCATGTATACTTTGGAGAAGTGATGATTGCAAGTCCAAACGGTCGTCTTGCCCATAAGCCTGTATCAGAAGGAATTTCTCCAGAGAAGGGTGCAGACACTAATGGTCCTACAGCAGTTATAAAATCTGCATCAAAAATGGATCATTTAAGAACTGGGGGAACTCTTTTAAATCAAAAATTTACACCAAGTGTAGTAGCGGGAGAAGATGGTCTCGACCATATGGCCAACCTAGTTAGAACTTACTTTAACATGGATGGTCACCATATTCAGTTTAATGTAATTGATAAGAGCACACTTATAAAAGCACAAGAAAATCCAGAAGACTACAAGGATTTAATAGTAAGGGTTGCAGGATATAGCGATCACTTTAGGAATCTAAGTAAAGAACTTCAGGACGAAATCATAAACAGAACAGAGCAAAACTTTAATTAGAGAAGGAGATAACTAATATGAAGATGAAATTAGGATTTATAGGTTGTGGAAATATGGCTAAGGCTATGATTGGGGGAATTATAGGATCTGGTATTATTCCAGCAGAAGAGATTATTGCTTCAGATGCATATGCTGTAGGTCTTCAAAACACTAAAGGTGAATTGGGAATCAATATTACTTCGGATAATAGTGAAGTTGCTGTAGTTAGTCAGGTTGTAGTTTTAGCTGTGAAGCCTCAATACTATGGTGACGTTATTAAAGAAATAACTGATGCAATTAAACCAGATACAATCATAGTGACTATTGCTCCAGGACAGAGTCTTGAAAAGTTGCAAGGTCAGTTTGGTAAGGTAGTAAAAATAGTGAGAACTATGCCTAACACACCTGCTTTAGTTGGGGAAGGTATTACAGGAGTTTGTAAAAATGATTTAGTTACTGAGAAAGAGTTAAATTATGTGTGTAAAATTTTAAGTGGATTCGGTAAGGTTGAGGTTGTGGCCGAGAACTTGATGGATACTGTAGTTGGGGTAAGTGGAAGTTCACCTGCTTATGTATTTATGTTTATTGAAGCTATGGCAGATGCAGCTGTAATGGATGGAATGCCAAGGGATAAGGCTTATAAATTTGCAGCGCAAGCTGTACTTGGTTCTGCAAAAATGGTTCTTGAAACAGGAAAACACCCAGGCGAATTAAAGGATATGGTTTGCTCACCAGGTGGAACAACTATAGAGGCTGTAAGAGTTCTAGAAGAAAAAGGTTTCCGTAGCAGTGTAATGGAAGCAATGAAGGCTTGCGTAAGAAAAGCAAAAGGGATGTAATAACATCCAAGTATAAAATTTGAAATGTAAAATTTTAAATTAAGGACAAAGTGGTTGATAGATTTTTAAATAATGAAATGTATAGATTTGGTTATAAAATATATAATATGAAAGAGAAGAGGAATTTAAAATGGAATTTACAAAGGTTAAGATAGTTAAAAAGGCGAATGTGTACTTTGATGGAAGAGTAACTAGTAGAACAGTTTACTTTGAAGATGGAGAGAGAAAGACTTTAGGATTTATGCTTGCTGGAGATTATGAATTTAGCACTGGAGCTGAGGAATTAATGGAAGTCCTTGGTGGAGAGATGGATATAATGCAAAAAGGTGAGGATAAATATACAACTTATAAGGAAGGCGAAAGCTTTATAGTACCAGCTAACTCAAGCTTTAAAATAACAGTAAACACAATAGCAGACTACTGCTGCTCATATAAGTAACACTCCAAATTTTACATTTGGCTAAGTGTTACTTACTCCACCGAATGTATATGAGGCGGAGTTTCCTTAAAATTGATATATTCATATTTAGCTAGCTATATCCCCACAGGTAAACTGAAGTAGCTCGTTAGATATTAACTATAAAAATTGTATAGTTAATTAAAGCACCCAGAAGTAAGATATGGGTGCTTTTACTATTTAAAAATTGTGGAATTAAAGAAAATGACTATTTCAAAAATTGATATTTTGAAATAGCCATTTTCTATTTGTAGGGGATATAGGAAAATACTATAGATATAAGTATATTTATACAAAAAATGAATATTAAATGAAATTTACCATAGAAATTGATATGATAATTCAGGAATGATCATTGGGAGGAGGTATAAAAATGTATAATTTTGATGAATTTGTAGAAAGAAAGAATACTCACTCCTTAAAATACGATGGCATAAAGGATAGGTTTTCTATTGATGCTGAGAATCTTCTACCACTTTGGGTTGCAGATATGGATTTCAAGACTCCAGAGCCGATTAGAAGCGCATTGAAGGATAAGATTGATGAAGGAATATTGGGTTATAGTGGCGGGTATGAAGATGTCTATGAGTCAATAATTAGTTGGTATGAAAGAAGACATGATTTAACTTTGAAAAGAGAGTGGATTGAATTTAGTGGCACAGTAGTTAGTTCATTGGCAAGAATCATAAAAACATTTACAAATGAAGGGGACAAAATCATAGTTCAGCCACCTGTGTTTTCAAACTTCTATGATTTAATTAAGATGAATAATAGACAGGTTATTGAAAATCCATTGATACTTAAAGATGGAAAATACACTATGGATTTAGAGGGGCTTAAGAATATTATTGATGGAAAAGTGAAGATGATAATATTATGCAATCCACATAATCCAGTTGGAAGAGCTTGGACAAAGAATGAATTAGGGGAGTTAACAAAGATATTAGTTGATAATAATATCCTAATAGTATCAGATGAAGCTCATTGTGAACTTGTACATAAAGAATATAATCATAATTTTATTCTTCAGCAGCAGGAGAATGTTATAGAAAATTCTATAACTTGTATAGCTAGCCATAAAACTTTCAACATAGCAGGCTTGGAGATATCGAATGTAATTATACCTAATGAATCTTTAAGAAAAAGATATAAACAAGTGCTATTAAGTGAAGGTATTAATAAACCAAATTTATTAGGGTTAACGGCATTGAAGGCTGGATTTGATCATTGTGAGATATGGTTAGATGAGATGTTAGATTATGTGGAGAGTAACTTTTTATATATGGAGGAGTTTTTCAGAGAATATATTCCGTGTATAAAAACAATTAAATCAGAAGCTATGTTTTTAGCTTGGCTTGATTTTAGAGAATTTAACTTAACACCAAAGGAATTAGAAAAGCTATTGATTAATGAAGGAAAAGTCTTGGTTAATCAGGGATATGCCTTTGGGCAGGGTGGAGAAGGATTTATAAGAATAAATCTAGCTTGCCCTAAATCAACGTTGAAGGATGCTTTAGAGCGGATTCAAAAAGCTGTATTATCATTGTAATAGTATAAGTGAATTTAAAAAATACAAATGATATTACACTAAGACAATATTGAAGCCTAATATGAATAATTAATTAAATGTAATCAATTGATTAACTAAACATAGTTGAGTAATTAACTAAAGGGTAGCAAAGCAATTAATAGAAAATAGCAAAACAATTAATAGAAGATAGCAAAACAATTAATAGAAGATAGCAAAACAATTAATAAAGAATTAATACGAGGGGGATTTGAAATGAAAATTAACAGTAAAAAGATAATATCAATAATAGCTACATTAACAATAGGTTTAACTATTTTTAGTGGATGCGGTAACAAGGCGGCTGGAGATAAAGCGGCTGATAATGGTTCAAAGGATGCAAAGAAAACTCTTATAGTAGGGGTTTCTACAGAGTATTATCCATGGTGCTTTAAAGAAAATGATCAATCAAAGGGTTTCGAGATTGATGTTTGGAATGAAATAGGGAAAAGGGCTGGTTATGAGATAGAGTATCAAACAGCAAAATTCAGTGGACTTGTAGGAATGCTTGATGCAGGTAAAATAGATACAGTGGCACACCAAATGTCTACTACAGAGGAAAGAAAAGCTAAATATGATTTTAGTGATACATATGCTTATAGCAAATATAAATTTGTTGTGCCAAGTGACAACGCTAGTACAAAGATAGAAGATTTCAAGGGAAAAAAAGTTGGTTGTGTACTAGGTGGTAATGGAGAGAAAACTCTTAAAGACTTAAATGAGAAGTATAACTTAGGATTAGATATAGTAACCTTTGATGGAGTTCCTATGGAAAAGGATGTAGAGATAGGAAGAATAGATGCAGCATGGCTTTCAGAAGTAAAAGCAAAAACAACTATTGAGCAGGGAAAATTAAACTTAAAGATTGCAGATATTGATACTGGTGTTTATGAAATAAACCAATATCCATTTAGAAAAGAAGAAGCAAGTAAAGAAATTATTGAAACTGTAAATAAAACTATAAAAGAAATGCATGCAGATGGAACTTTCACAAAAATATCAAACCAATGGTTCCAGTTAGATACTACTAAAGAAACTAATTAGGTGGTGTCCATGCCTATATTTGATTTTCAGTTTGTTATAAATTTAATACCATTAATGCTTAAGTATTTAAAGGTAACACTTACATTATCCTTAGTATCCCTAGTGTTTGCATTACTAATAGGAATGGTAATAGCCTTAATTGTAGATGCAAAGGTACCAGTGCTAAAGCAGATGTCTAGTGTTTATGTATCCTTTTTTAGAGGAACACCACTGGTTGCACAGATGTTTTTTATATACTTTGGATTAATACAGATTATACCTGGATTAAAGGGTTTGGATGCCATGACATCAGCTATAATTGTACTAAGTCTTAATGCTTCGGCATACTGCTCAGAAAGCTTAAGGGCAGCCCTAGCAGCTGTGGATAAAGGTCAAAGGGAAGCGGCTTATGCAATTGGTATGACTTATACCCAGGCAATGGTAAGGGTGATTTTACCTCAGGCTATAAAAATTGCAATTCCAACTTTGGTTAACACTTTTGCAGATATAGTAAAGGGTTCATCATTAGCATTTACTATAGGGGTAACAGAAATCATGGCAACAGCGCAATCAGAAGCAGCAGCGAAGTATAAATTTTTAGAGGCATTTACCTGTGTAATTCTTATTTATTGGATGATTAGTATTGTTATAGGATTTATACAAGGAAAACTTGAAAAAGCCTTTAATAAAGAATAAGGCATCTTCTTTGATTTATTATTTATTTTCAGATGCCTAATGAGGAGTAAAACATGTTAGAGTTAAATAATTTAACGAAGAGTTTTGGAGACAATTTAGTATTAAAGAGTATAGACCTAAAGGTAAAAAAGGGTGAGGTTATAGCAATAGTTGGACCATCGGGTACAGGAAAATCAACATTGTTAAGATGTATTAATTTCTTAGAGCGAGCTGATAGTGGAACGCTTAAGTTTGGAAATTTGAAAGTTGATTTGTGCCTTGCACATAAAAGACATATATTAGAGGTTAGAAGAAGAACTGCCATGGTTTTTCAAAGCTATAATTTATTTAAAAATAAAACGGTTTTAGAAAATGTCATGGAACCACTTACCACGGTAAAGAAAATGAATAAAGAAAAAGCTAGAGAAATAGCAAGTGAGCATCTTAAAATGGTAGGGTTAGAGGAAAAAGCTAATGAGTATTCTTCAAAATTATCTGGAGGACAACAGCAAAGAGTGGCAATAGCAAGAGCTTTGGCTGCAGATCCAGAGATAATATTAATGGATGAACCAACCTCTGCTTTAGACCCTGAACTTATAGGTGAGGTTTTAGAAGTAATCAAAGGTTTAGCAAAAGCTCATATGACTATGCTTATAGTAACCCATGAAATGAAATTCGCAAGGGAAGTAGCGGATAGGATAATATTTATGGAGGATGGAAACATAGTTGAAGATGGACATCCAGATGAATTATTCAGCGAAAAAAGTGACACACGATTAAAAAGATTTGCAGGTAAAATAAGTAGTTAAAAAAGAAAACAGCTCAAAATAAAAAAATATATTCTAATTAACGTTATAGAATTCATGGTTAAAATCTTTAATAGATTTTAGTCATGAATTTTTTATGTTGAACCATAACTTTATAATTTTATATGCTGAATCATAAAATTAAAATCATAAAATTTTAATTTTAAATTTTGAATTATGAATGTTAAATTCTAAGTTTAAAATCTTAAGTGTTAAATTTAGAAATATGAATTTTAATTTAAAATATTCAACTAATTCTGACAATAATAGATATGATTTCATGTATGAAAATGTTATAATATAGAGGAATTAGTAAAAATAAGGGGTGGTTACAGCGTGGAAGAAACGTGTGTCATGGAGAAAAAAGCTTTAAGAAAAAAAATCTATTCAATGATAATACCTATAACCGTGGAGAGTATGCTTCAAATGACAGCAGGCTTTGTTTCGGCGGCCTTTATTGGAAGATTAGATGCTATGGCGATTTCAGCCTTGGGGATTAGTACAAGGATTACACAGATTATATGGTCTCTATTTAAGGGGATAACTACAGGGGGCACAGTCCTCGTGGCTCAGGCTTATGGAGCGAATAATGAAAAAAAGGTTCGTGATACTATTATGCAGACCTTGATTTCTTGCGTTTTACTTGTAATTATTCTAGCTGGTTTTATGCAGATCAATGGGAAAGTGTTTTTGAAGGTTTTTAATCCTTCCGTAGATTTGATTTCTCAGGCGGAGAGTTATTTGAAAATTGTGGCATTTGGACTTCCTTTTGTTGTAATTATGCTGGTGGTGGCGGGTTCTCTTCAAGGAATGGGTAATGGAAAAACCCCTATGAAGATTGCGGCGGTAATGAATGGAGCAAATATATTAATAAGTCCTGTATTAATATTCGGAAAGTTTGGACTTCCGGCTATGGGTATTCAGGGTGCAGCTTTAGGTCTCGTAATAGCTCAATTCATAGGAGCATCATTAGGAATATATACACTGTTTAATAAAAATGGAATTCTATATAAGTGTAGAAATAAGAATTCCTTTAAACTAGATAAAAGTATCATAACAAAGGTATATAAAGTTGGATTCCCATCCTCTTTAGAATCTATGTTTTGGCAATTTGCATCAATAATATTAACTACATTGATTTTAGCTTTTGGTGAGATTGCTATGGCATCATATCAGCTTGGACTTCAGGCAGAATCTATATCATATATGCCAGCGGTAGGCTTCAGTGTTGCAGCTACAGCGTTTACAGGCCAAGCCTTAGGAGCTAGAAACAAAGATCTAGGTAAGGCATACTTAAAAGAAATTTTAAAGGGGTCAACAATAATAACAATTATATCCTCAGCTTTATTACTTTTTGTACCTAACCTTATAATGATGCTACTCACAGATAATGTAGATATTATAAATCTAGGATCAAAATATCTAATATTAATGGGATTAGTTCAGATTCCACAGAATATTTCAGCTTGTATAAATGGATCATTAAGAGGTGCAGGTTTTACAAAGGTACCAATGTACTGTGCGGGTATAGGAATATGGGTTATAAGAATACCATTAGCACTTATATTTACCAAGGTACTACACTTAGGCGTTATAGCAATTTGGGTAGCGATGTGCGTAGACTTAGTTGTAAGATTAATGGTCAGTGTTATATTCTATAAGAAATATAAAATCTTTTCAGAAAATAGCAAAGTAGAAGTTTGTTAGAAATTTCAAATTTAAAAGGTACTATCTCTATTGGTTTATGTTGCAAACTGGTGTTTAAACATAAGCCCATAATTAAGAGATAGTACCTTTTAGTTTTACTGTTATTGATATCGTGGATTCTTAACACTTGAGTAAGTAATAAAATCAACTTTAATATGTTAGAATTACTCTACTATTTTTAAAATAGTATCTGCAAATTTGCGTCTTGGCATTGATACTTCCTCGTCGTAGTATCCAATGGGTATAACGGCAACAATTTCCTCGGTATGAGATACCCTTGTAATTGCAGATACTTTTTCTTCGTCAAAGAGACCAAGGATAACACTGCCAAGGCCAAGCTCATTAGCTTTTAAGGAGAAAACCATATTAGATAAGCCACAGTCATACATCTGCCAACCAGTGCCCTTAGGTGAATCAAAGCTACCCTCACGAGTATAACCAGATCTATTTTTAACTACACTTGTAACAATAACCACAGGAGCATTGGCTACAATGTCACGATTAAAAGATGGCATTGCAAGTGAAATTTCCTTTATCTTATCAGGGTTTTTAATCGCATAATATCTAGTTACCTGAGAATTTTTCCAGGATGGTGCATAAGCCGCAGTGTTTACAAGGTCTGTTATAACCTCATTGCTAACTTCTTTTGAATTGAATTTACGAATACTTCTTCTTGTTTCTACACAATTTTGAAATTCCATATATGTACCTCACTTAATCTTAAATTTTAGAGTTGTTTTAAATCAATACTGATAAGTAACTATGATTAAAGTAGACAATAATCTGTGGTTACTTATGCTTAAATTTATATCTTTTTAAATTTGTTAGTAAAATAATATATTACGTAAGACAATATTATTGGAACAAATAAAGATATAAAACTCACTGTAATACCATTATTAGTATTAAACACAATGAATTTTAGTTCTGCAATATTCAAAGTGTATCCAATGATATTATATGTTAAAAATATAATTATAAAAGTAATTAATGTGAATTTTTCCATGTGTTTCATTTAAATCATCCCTTTCAAGTCATTGTGTGATGAATAACAAATACGTCTATGTACGATATATGTTCCATTATACAGAATATACAACTTATTCGTCCAGTAGATAATAACTCTATAAACTGTGAATTATGAATTATGAATTATGAATTATAAATTATAAATTATAAATTGTGAATTGTGAATTTAAAATTGTGAATTGTGAATTAAAAATTATAAATTCATAATTATAAATTTTAAATTTTAAATTTAAACCTACTATGGTATAATGAACTGAATAAAATTTATTGTAAAACTTATCGTTGGAATTAAAATGTAGGTTAATTTTGTATTGGAATTAAAGAATAGCTAAATTGTTCGTATCTTTAAACTTTTAATTAAGGAGAGATTGTATATGAAAGAATTTAGTATTAACACAAAGATCTATTTTGGAGAAGGTTCTTTAAATAGGCTAAGTGAAATAAAAAGTAAAAGAGTATTAGTTGTATGCGACAAATTCATGGAAACTTCTGGTATGGCTGGGAAGGTTATAGAAAAGCTGGTTGATTGTCAGACAGCGATATATAGCGATGTAGTTCCTGACCCTTCTGTGGAAGTTATTGCAGCTGGTATTCAAATTTTAGAAGCTTGTAATGCAGAGGTTGTATTAGCTCTTGGTGGAGGTTCATCTATTGATGCAGCTAAAGCTATAATAGAGTATTATAAGAAATTGCAAGGTGAAGCGTCTAAAATAGAAGATTTTTATGCTATTCCAACTACGAGTGGTACAGGCTCTGAGGTAACTGAATATGCCGTAATAACAAATAAGCAAGAGGGGTTAAAATATGCTTTAGCAGATAAATCGCTTCTTCCTAATGTGGCAATATTAGATCCAGAGTTAGTTGTTTCTGTACCGAAGGCTATAACAGCAGATACTGGAATGGATGTAATTACACATGCTATAGAGGCTTATGTTGCAAAGGGAGCAACTGATTTTTCAGATGCTTTAGCAGAAAAAGCTGTTACTTTAGCATTTAGATTCTTACCTGAGGCTTATGCTGATGGAAATAACCTAGTAGCAAGAGAAAAACTTCATAATGCATCTTGTCTTGCTGGAATGGCATTTAATGCGGCAGGACTTGGAATTACTCATAGCTTAGCTCATGCTGTAGGTGGAAAATTGCATATATCCCATGGGAGAAGTAATGCAATAATCCTTCCACATGTAGTAGAATATAATGCAAGTTTAAATAGTGGTAGTTATACTAAAGAGTATGAAATAGCGGCTAAAAAATATCAAAGATTAGCAAAAATATTAAAATTACATGCACCTAATGTAAATATTGGGGTAAATAATTTAATTAAAAGTATTGTTGAACTTCAGAAGAAACTTATGATTCCTACTACATTTAAGGAACAAGGTACAGACCTTAATTTAGCTTGCCAAGTTAAAGAAGAAATAATAAATGCAGCTCTTAAGGATATTTGCACCAAAGCAAACCCTAAAGATGTAGCAAGTGAAGACTTGTCTAAGATCCTAGACAAGGTTATAGGAATATAACAATATATATAGCCACCCAGTAATGGGTGGTTTTATTCATTGACAAAAAAATAACCTATGTGTAGTATTATAAAGTTGAGGAGTGTTTTGTTGTATCCTCGATTAATTTGCCAAACTAAGGGGGAATTTTGAATATGGAAAATGAATTATACTCTATAGGAAAAGTTGAGGAAATATGCAAAATAACTAAGAAAGCATTGAGATACTATGACAAAATGGGGATATTATCTCCAGATAAAATAGCTGATGACAGTGGCTATAGATACTATAGTAAAAATAATTTATTATCTGTACCCATGATAAAATATTATAAGCAAAGTGGCTTTAAACTTGAGGAGATGAAGAATTTTCTTGATGGGGCGTCTTATTCTATGTTTGAAAAGAACTTTAGAAATAAAATTGATGAGTTAAAAAAAATGGAGAGAGAAGTTAATTTGAAGCTAAAATCTATAGAAGATTGGTATGATCTTATAGTTGAAGCGGATATGGTTATAGAAAATAATGCCTGTGATGTGGCTGCAAAATATATAGATAAATGTTCCATGACTTTTTTAGATCAGGAATTTAATTATGATTATATGGATTCTATAATAAATATAGAGTTTACTAATTATATAGAAAGTATAGAAAATGCAATAACAGGTCCTGTAATAATAAAATTTTCATCCTTTGAAGATAAAATGAATGCGTGTTGTAAAAAAATGAGGATAATGCAGGAAACAATTTTAAAGTGTGACGAAGACAAGCTTGTTGAATTTGGGGGCTATATGGTAGCATCCTGTTATCATATAGGAGCTCATGAAACTATTGATGAAACCTATAAAAAAATAAAGGATTGGGCAGATGGACGTAGCTATATCTGTGATGAAGAGTCTTATGAAAGATATGTTACAGATTACTGGACGACTAAGAATACTGATAAATTTGTAACAGAGATAATGATTAAAATTAACAGGAAAAAATAATTTAGACGAGTGAATATAAATAACAAGTCAAGATGTGAATAATATTTTGTGTTAAACAAGGAACAGATTTTGCAGGATAACACAAAATAATGGAACATATTGACTTATTTTTTTTGAGGATGGCTTAATGAATAGATTAAACTGTTGCCCATAGGGTAAGGTATAAATAGAAAATAAAAACTCAGATTATTAAGATGTTGTAACATTATTACAAAAAAAACATATTTAAAATTTTAAGGAAAATAAATTTTTGTTGGTTGTTTTGAAAAGGAAATTAAAAATTTTTAGAAAAATCATGATTTTATAAGGGTTTACACTATATGAAATTGTTTGTAAATTTTGAAATGATGCTATAATTATAAAATTTACAATGTTTCATAAGATTTGTAGGTAAATGTATTGACTTTCCCCCAAGGGGAAAGGCCTATAATTAAATTAAGACGAAAATACCTATAAAGATAAAATAATGAAAAGTTATTCTAAGATTTCACAACGAACAAAATATTTATACAATGATAAGTTTTATTTAATTAAGTTTTATTATGTTATGTTAAACGTTTAAATGAAAGGGGTTTTATTTTTTATGAAAGAAATGGCAGGAGCTTCTTTAACTGCAGTTGCAGCTAAAGAAAAATTATCCTCTAATTTCCTTAAAAAAGGTATTTCAATTGCTCTATTCTCGGGTCTTATGTATGGATTTTATTCAGCATTTTTAACACTAGGTATGACAAAAGGTGTTTGGGGTGATTGGTTTGGCATTAACACAGCCGGATTATCAGCTCTAGTAATTACATATTTACTTGGTGCACTTGGTAGCGCTGTAAACGATACGTGTAGTGCAGTATGGGCCATAGGATATGCAATAGTTAAAGGCAAAATAGGAGATTTCTTCAGATGTCTTAAAACGAAACCAGGTGCAGTAATGATTTTAGCTGCTCTTATTGGAGGTCCTATTTCAAGCACAGCTTATGTTGTAGCTCTTCAAATGGCTGGTTCAATTGTTATACCGATTACGGCGCTTTGTCCTGCCATAGGTGCGATACTAGGAAGAATTTTATTTAAGCAAAAACTAAACAAGCGTATGATGGGCGGTATTGGTATTTGTGTCCTATCGAGTTTCATGATTGGTAGTACAAGCATTGGTGGAGATGCACCAGAAGGTATGTTCCTTGGTCTTTGTATTGCTTTAATTGCGGCTCTTGGATGGGGATTTGAAGGCTGTGTAGCTGGATATGGTACATCTATGATTGACTCAGAGATTGGTATTACAATTCGTCAAGTAACATCAGGACTTTCAAACTTAATAATCTTAGTACCTGTTTTTGGTATGATTTTTGGGGATGGAGTAGGATTCTCAACTAGTTTAGTTGTTGAAGCATTTACAAGTGGTCCCGCAATGATTTGGTTTGCATTAAGTGGACTTTGTGCCTTTGTTTCATACATGTGCTGGTATAACGGAAACAGTATGTGTGGTGCAGCACTTGGTATGGCTTGTAACGGTACGTTCTCATTTTGGGGTCCATTCTGTTGCTGGATAGTTCTTGGAGTATTTGGTGGCATGGAAGGATGGTCATTACCTCCAATCGTTTGGATTTCAGCTGTATTAATGATGTTTGGTATCTTAGTTATAGCTATGAATCCATTGGATTTATTTAGAAAGAAGGAGGTAGAACAGAATGAAGCCGCTTAATTATGCAATTTTAAAATATTTTACAACTGTTGAGGAAGCTTGTGCAGATGATGTAATAAAAGCTTTAGAAGGCCAATATGGTAGCTTTAAAGCTCTAAAAAAGAAGGCTGTAATTACAGCTTTAATGACAGCAGAAGCAAATGGGCTCCTTGAAGAAACACGATTTGAACTAGATAAAAATGGTGAGTTAAAGGTTTATTACCATGCACACGAAGATGGTGCAGCTACGATTAACAAATATATTAGAGATTAAGGCATTTTCAAAAGGTAAATGAATCAGTAAGCTGGATTATTTTCACTTATTATTTATTTTCACAGGCCTAATACATATTTAAATCTTAGATTACTTTAGTTAATGAGGCTTATTTCTGACAACTTATGATTATCAGAAATAAGCCATAACTTATGGATTAATTTTCATTTATTTTTCTATGACATTTATTTAACAGAAGAAGGGAGTTTTATTTTATGAAAGAAGTATCAGGAACAGTTAATTTGAAAGCAGCTGCGGCTAAAGAAAAATTAGCAAGTAATTTTTTTAAGAGGGGTGTGTCACTAGCCCTATTCTCAGGAATTTCTTATGGATTGTACACAGCGTTATTAACAATGGGTATGACAAAAGGTGTTTGGGGTGATTGGTATGGTGCTAATACAGCGGGGTTATCAACTTTCGTTATAGTATACTTACTTGCTGCCCTAGGTAATGCAATAAATGATACATGTAGTGCGGGATGGGCACTAATGAATGCAGTAGCAAAAGGTAAATTTAAAGACTTTGTAAGATGTATTAATACAAAGCCAGGAAAAATAATGATATTGGCAGCGCTTGTAGGGGGACCTATTGCAGGTACAGCTTATGTTATTGCAATTCAAATGGCTGGACCAATAGTTGTTCCAATTTCAGCTCTTTGTCCTGCTATAGCTGCAATTTTAGGAAAAATACTTTATAAGCAAGAATTAAACAAACGTATGGCTGGTGGTATTGCAATTTGTGTATTCGCAAGCTTTTTAATAGGTAGTACAGGTTTTGGAGGAGATGCTTCAGGAACTTTAGTACTAGGAATATGTATAGCTATAATAGCTGCTCTTGCATGGGGATTTGAAGGCTGTGTTGCAGGATATGGTACAGCTATGATCGATCCAGAAATCGGTATATGTATCCGTCAGGTAACTTCAGGTATTGCAAACTTATTTATTATAGTTCCAGTTATGGGAATGATGGCTGGTGGCCTTAACATTTCTGTTGATCTTGTAGTAAAAGCATTCACAAGTGGTCCAGCTATGATCTGGTTTGTTGTAAGTGGACTTTTAACATTCATAACATTCATGAGTTGGTATGCTGGTAACAGTATGTGTGGAGCTGGACTTGGTACAGCTTGCAATGGTACTTATTCATTCTTTGGACCATTATTCTGCTTCTTATTACTTGGAGTATTTGGTGGTATAGAAGGATGGTCATTACATCCGATTGCTTGGGTTGGTGCTGTAATAATGATGGTTGGTATATTAACAATAGCTATGAACCCATTAGATTTATTCAAGAAAAAGAATAAGGAGGTTCAAATCAATGAAGCCGCTTAATTATGCAATTTTAAAACACTTTACAAAGGTTAACGAAGCCTGTGCTGATGATGTAATAGAAGCTTTAAAAGGACAGTATGGTAGCTTTAAGGCACTAAAAAAGAAAGCTGTTATTACAGCTTTAATGACAGCAGAAGCAAATGGACTTATTGAAGAAACAAGATTTGAATTAGATAAAGCTGGTGAACTAAATGTTTACTATCATGCACACGAAGAAGGTGCAGCAACAATCAATAAGTATATTGCTAATTAGGAATTGAGAATTAAAAAATAAAAGTTAAAAGTTAAAAATTAAGGAATTAAGAAATGAAAATATTTCTTAATTCCTATCCACAATTTATAATTTATAATTCAAAATTCACAATTTAAACATTCCCCATAGGGTAATGCTTAAATAGTCTTTAAATAAAAAAAATTTCAATAATATAGTTGAAAGCAAGTAGAAATTTACAGGAATTCCATTGTAAACATGGGGTTAGACTACTGTTAGCCCATTGTGTGTAAGGATTTCATAGGTTTCTAAATATATAAACTTTGTAACAATAATTTGAAAATTTTTGTTATAAAAAATATATTGACTTTCCCCAATAGGGAAGGGGCTATAATTGGGTTATAGAAGAAAAGCATCAATGATGGACAGAAGATAACATAATCAAAATACAATTATAGATAAATTATTTACATAGTTAAGAAAAGAAGTTAAGAGCGATAAAAGGGAGGAGGAAATATTAATGAGATATTATGGTGATGAGGCTTTAGGACTTGTAGAAACAGTAGGATTAGTTCCAGCACTTGAAGCGGCAGATAAAATGCTTAAGGCGGCAAATGTGGAATTAGTTTCATATGAAAACGTTGGTTCAACGCTTGTTACAATTATGGTTAAGGGTGATGTAGGAGCAGTTAGAGCAGCGGTTGAAGCGGGGGCTGAAGCAGCAGCGGCAGCGGGTACGTTAACAGCGCATAATGTTATGCCAAGACCTATTAGAGAAGTTGGAGATATTGTTTCAGTACACGATATTGATTCATAAGATATTGATTCATAACATATAGAAAGGAAATGATGTACATATGGCAAGATATGAAGCTTTAGGATTAGTAGAAACCTTTGGTTTAGTTTTCGCACTGGAGGCAGCAGACGCTATGTGCAAATCAGCAGACGTTGAACTTTTAGGATACGCAAACGTTGCTTCTGGTTATATTTCGGTAATAGTTCGTGGAGACGTTGGAGCTTGTAAAACAGCAGTAGAAACAGGTTCAAAAGCAGTTCAAGATATGGAAGGCGGCAATCTTTATAGTTCAATAGTTATTGCAAGACCTCACCAAGATCTTGAAAAAATAATTCAACGTTATTCAATAAAAAACCTTATATAAGAATCTTTAAGAAGTAAATAAGTCAGCATATTTGACTTAGTATTTATTTAAGGTAATTAATAAGAAAATATAGTATTAACCTTTCGAAAGAAAAGGAGAGAGAAAAATGAATATAATTGATAACGATTTACTCTCCATGCAAGAAGCTCGAATTCTTGTTGAAAATGCTCGTGAAGCACAAAAGAAATTAGCAACATTTCCACAAGAAAAGCTTGATGAGATAGTAGAACGCATGACAGAAGAGATTGAAAAGCATGTTACTGAACTTGCAAAATTGTCTAGTGATGAAACAGAGTATGGAAAGTGGGAAGATAAAAGTATAAAAAACCGCTTTGTATGTTCTTATCTAAAAACTAGACTTAAAGGGATGAATTGTGTGGGTACTATCAATGAAGATAGACAGAACAGAACTGTAGATGTAGGGGTACCAATGGGGGTTATCGTTGCATTCGTTCCATCAACCAGTCCAGTTTCAACCACGATTTACAAAGCTTTAATTGCAATAAAATCAGGAAATGCCATAATATTTTCACCTCATCCAAGGGCAAAGAAAACTATCAGTAAAACACTTGATATTTTAATTCGAGCTGCAGAGGGGTATGGACTTCCCGAGGGTGCCCTTGCATATTTGCACACGGTAACACCTAGTGGTTCATCAGAGTTGATGAAACATAGTGACACATCATTGATAATGAACACAGGAGTTCCAGAAATGATGAAAGCAGCCTATAAATCTAGAAAACCTATAATTTATGGTGGTACAGGCAATGGGCCAGCCTTCATTGAACGTACTGCTGATATAAAGCAGGCGGTAAAGGATATTATAGATAGTAAAAACTTTGATTATGGAGTTGTTTCAGCGGCAGAGCAGTCAATTGTTGTAGACAGTTGCATTGCATCTGAAGTAAAACAAGAGATTGAAAAAAATGGTGGATACTTCATGACTGAAGAACAGGCTGAAAGGCTTGGTTCACTTTTTTATAAAAGTGATGGAAGTTTTGAAGCAGAAATCATTGGTAAATCTCCACAAACTTTAGCTAAGAGAGCAGGCTTTAATGTTCCACAGAGCGTAAGGGTTTTGATTTCTCAGCAAAAATATGTTTCACAAAGTAATCCTTATTCAAAGGAAAAACTTAGTCCAGTATTAGCCTTCTATATAGAAGATGACTGGATGCATGCATGTGAAAAATGCATTGAGTTATTACTTAGTGAGAGACATGGACATACACTTATTATACATTCAAATGATGAAGATGTAATTCGTCAGTTTGCCTTAAAGAAACCAGTTGGTAGAGTGCTTGTTAACACACCAGGTGTGTTTGGAAGTATGGGAGCTACAACTAACTTATTTCCTTCAATGACTTTAGGAAGTGGATCAGCGGGACAAGGGATGACTTCAGATAATGTTTCACCTATGAACCTGATATATGTTCGTAAAGTTGGTTATGGAGTACGTAAGACTGAAGATATCTTTAAGACGGAAAAGGCTGAGGAGATTTCATCAGTGAATGCTATGGAAAGCCCAAAAGTTAATGATATGGATAATGTAGAATTTCTACAGGGAATCTTAAAAAAGCTTATTGAAAATATAAACAAATAAATAGTCAGACTGAGAGTCTGAAATTAAAATAAAGAATGTGAGGTATTATTTTGGATATTCGTGAATTATCA
Source organism: Clostridium sp. (assembly GCF_036660475.1). Classification (GTDB taxonomy): domain Bacteria; phylum Bacillota; class Clostridia; order Clostridiales; family Clostridiaceae; genus Clostridium_J. Next base: position 58,859 of record NZ_JAVXAO010000004.1, read on the forward strand.
AATAAATTTATGGAAGCAACTCAAAACATGTCTGATGAAGAACGTGAAGCTATAATGAAAATGTTTGAGAGTGTTTCAAAGGAAGTAATAAAAGAAGAGGCAGTTTCAAGCAATGAAAATAATGGGGGTCAGATTCCAGATGGAATTACACCTCGTTTAGTAAAGTTAAAAGAGAGCTATTTAAAGCATGTACCATCAATTACAACACACCGTGCTAGAGCAATAACAGAAATAGCTAAGCAAAACCCAGGTGTACCTAAGTCAATATTACGTGGAAAATGTTTCAAGCATTGCTGTGAAACTGCACCATTAGTAATTCAAGACAATGAGCTTATCGTTGGTGCTCCAAATGGTGCTCCTCGTGCAGGTGCTTTCTCTCCTGATATAGCATGGAGATGGATGGTTGATGAAATAGATACTATCGGTACACGTGCACAAGACCCATTCTATATCTCAGAAGAAGATAAGAAATTCATGAGAGAAGAATTGTTCCCATTCTGGAAGGGTAAATCAGTTGACGAGTACTGTGAAGACCAGTATCGTGAAGCAGGTGTTTGGGAGCTTTCTGGAGAATCTTTCGTTTCTGACTGTTCTTACCATGCTATAAATGGTGGAGGAGATTCAAACCCAGGATATGACGTAATCTTAATGAAGAAAGGTATGATTGACGTTAAGAGAGAAGCAGAGGAAAAATTAACTCACCTTAGCTACGAGAGACCAGAAGATATAGAAAAAATATACTTCTATAAATCATTAATTGATACTGCTGAAGGTGTTATGATTTACGCTAAGCGTCTTTCTAACTATGCTGCAGAACTTGCTGCAAAGGAAACAAACCCTAAGCGTAAAGCAGAATTAGAGAAAATATCTGAAGTAAATGCTAGAGTACCAGCTAATAAACCAAGCACATACTGGGAAGCTATACAATCAGTTTGGACTATAGAGTCTCTTCTAGTAGTTGAAGAAAATCAAACTGGTATGTCTATAGGACGTGTTGACCAATATATGTACCCATTCTACAAGGCTGATATTGAAGCTGGAAGAATGAATGATTATGAAGCATTTGAATTATCAGGATGTATGTTAGTTAAAATGTCAGAAATGATGTGGATAACAAGTGAAGGCGGATCTAAGTTCTTTGCTGGTTACCAACCATTCGTTAACATGTGCCTAGGTGGAGTTACAAGATCAGGTAGAGATGCTACAAATGAATTAACTTATCTATTAATGGATACAGTTAGACACGTTAAAATATACCAGCCAACAATATCATGCCGTATTCATAAAAGCTCACCTCAAAAGTACCTTAGAAAAATAGTTGACGTTATTCGTGCAGGAATGGGATTCCCAGCTTGTCACTTTGATGATGTTCACATAAAAATGATGTTAGCTAAAGGTGTTTCTTTAGAGGATGCAAGAGATTACTGCTTAATGGGATGCGTTGAGCCTCAAAAGTCAGGAAGATTATATCAATGGACTTCTACAGGATACACTCAATGGCCAATATGTATAGAGCTTGCACTTAACAATGGTGCTCCACTTTGGTATGGTAAGCAAGTATGTCCTAATCCAGGAGATATAAGCAATTTCAAGACTTATGAAGAATTTGAAGATGCTGTTAAAGAGCAGATAAAATATATTACTAAATGGACAAGTGTTGCTACAGTAATTTCACAACGTGTTCATAGAGAACTTGCACCAAAACCACTTATGTCTATGATGTATGAAGGATGTATGGAAGATGGAAAAGGTGTTGAAGCCGGCGGAGCTATGTATAACTTCGGACCAGGAGTAGTATGGAGTGGTCTTGCAACTTATACAGATTCTATGGCAGCTATTAAGAAATTAGTATTTGAAGATAAGAAATATACATTACAAGAAATGAATGAAGCATTAAAAGCAGACTTCGTTGGATTTGAAAAGCTTAGAAAAGACTGTTTAGATGCACCTAAGTATGGTAACGATGATGATTATGCAGATTACATTGCTGCAGAGTTAATTGACTTTACTGAATTAGAACACCGTAAATATAAAACATTATACTCAGTACTTAGTCATGGTACGTTATCAATTTCTAATAACACACCATTTGGACAAATTACTGGTGCAACAGCGAACGGAAGAAGAGCATGGATGCCATTATCAGATGGTATAAGCCCAACTCAAGGAGCTGACTTTAAAGGACCTACAGCTATAATAAAAACTATATCAAAAATGTCTTGTGAAAGCATGAACATCGGTATGGTTCACAACTTCAAGCTTATGTCTGGTCTGCTTGATACAAGAGAAGGCGAGGAAGGTATTATTACATTGCTACGTAGTGCATGTGCTCTTCAACTTGGAGAAGTTCAGTTTAACTACTTAGACAATAATACTTTAATAGAAGCACAAAAACACCCAGAAGAGTATAGAGACTTAATCGTTCGTGTTGCTGGATACAGTGCATACTTCGTTGAATTATGCAAAGATGTTCAAGATGAAATCATCAGCAGAACTATGCTAACACACTTCTAAATTTAAAATTGAGAATTAAGAATTAAGAATTTAAAATTCAAAGATGTGTTTTAAATCAGTGTTGATAAGGACTTAATATTATCTTCGCTAAACCGTTTCGGAACCTTGATTTACTAGGGGCTCTGGTAATGCCAAAATCTAAAATACAACAACTCGCATAAGCTCAAACAAGTTGTATTTCTTAACGATTTAGTCCTTCCCATAGCCTAAGTAAATTCAAGAACCCTGCAAATGGTGTTACGCTCAGATAATATTGAAGTCCAATTTCAACAATCTATTAAAACATAAACAAAAGATAAAGAATATATAAAGTCAAGGAAATAGGACTGGAGAATTAAGAATATGAGTAATATGAATTTAGGTATAATTGAACGAAAAGCAACGATTTTTAATATACAGAAATATAATATGTATGATGGACCAGGAGTGAGAACTTTAATATTTTTTCAAGGATGTCCACTACGTTGTAAATGGTGTGCGAACCCTGAGGGACTTATAAAAAAGAATAGAGTTATGCTGAAAAGAAGCTCATGTATTAACTGTGGAGCTTGTGTTTCAGTTTGTCCAGTTGGGATACATAGTATTTCAAATGAAACAATGAACCATGAAGTGAATAGAGACATTGACTGCATTGGATGTGGGAAATGTACTGACGCTTGCCTTAATTCTGCTATAACAATAGTTGGAGAGGTTAAAACTATCTCTGAACTTTTGAAAATTGTAGAGGAGGACAGAACATTTTATGATGTTTCTGGAGGTGGAGTAACACTTGGTGGTGGTGAAGTTTTAATGCAGCCAGAGGCAGCTTGTAGTTTACTTATGGCATGTAAGCAAGAGGGTATAAACACAGCAATTGAGACTTGTGGTTATGCAAAACTTGAATCAGTACTTAAGGTTGCGGAGTTCACAGATTTATTCCTATTTGATATTAAACATATTAATTCTGACAAACACTTTGAGTTTACAGGTGTGAGAAATGAACAGATATTAGAAAATCTACAAGCGCTTCTACATGGTAAATACAATGTTCAAATCCGTATGCCGTTACTTAAGGGTGTTAATGATTGTCAGGAAGACATTGAAAAGGTTATGGAATTTTTAATGCCTTTCAGTGATTATAAGAATTTTAAAGGTATTGATTTATTACCATATCATAAAATGGGAGTAAATAAATATAATCAGCTTGGAATGGAGTATCCTATAGAGGGTGATCCAAGCTTGGATGATGTAGACTTAGATAAAATTGAAAGCTGGATTAAGAAGTATGATTTACCTGTTAAAGTAATTCGTCACTAAATAATTTTCAAATAGATAATAAAGCATCTAAAAATAAATAATAACTCAAAATAGACGAGATACTGATTTATTTTTGAAGATGCCTAAGATGGAAGGGAATGTTTATGGGAGATTTTCATGAGAAAAATATACAGCGTGTTATACAAGAATCAGTGCCAGGGAAGCAGATTACAATAGCTCATGTCATAGCATCACCTATGCCTGGTATATACGAACGTTTAGGAATTGATGAAAAAGGAGCTATAGGGATATTAACTCTTTCTCCTTATGAAAGTGCTATTATAGCAGCGGACATTGCAACAAAGGTTGCCGATGTTGAGATTGGATTCCTAGACCGTTTTACAGGTTCAGTAGTAATAAATGGGGATGTGCAGAGCGTTGAAACTGCCCTTAATGCAGTGAATGACACCTTGAAGAATATGCTTGGGTTTACAACCTCTCCCATTACACGAACTTGAGAAGGAAGCGCATAATGGTCATTGGTCCTTCTAAATGTGGAAAGACTACATTAGTTAATGCACTAAACGATTATCAGGGACCACTAAGAAGAACACCGGATATGATTTATGGTAAAAACACTATAGATGTTCCCGGTGCATATTTAGAAAATACATGGATGTATAAGCATGTAATTGCAGCATCACAAGATGCTTCTAAGGTTTTGATTTTAATAGATCAATCTAATTGTACAGAATTATACTCCCATGGATTTGCAAAATTATTTAGATGTCCTGTAATCGGTGTAATAGCAAAGTGTGACCTAATGCCTGAAAATGAAGAGATGTGTTTACGACAACTAAAGAAAATAGGCGTTCCGGAGCCATATTTTCGTATTAGCTTTACAGATGGAACAGGTATTGATGCTTTATTTGAAAAGGTTAAGGAGTAAAGAGGACTATGATGAAATTTATTACTGAAGAGTATTTAAGAGATCTATATAAAAGAGAACCTTTTAGTACCTACAAATTAAATCAGGGACAGCGCCTTACACCTGGGGGAAGAGAATATCTATCAGATAGAGGAATAAGAATGGAAGATAATGTTTTTCAAGTAAATAAAAAAGTTCCTGAAGTAAAGGTATTAAATGCATTGGCAGAGGGAAATAAAAAAATTCCCGAAGTAAAGGTATCAAATGTGTCTACGGAGGGAAATATAAAGTTGAAAAAGAAGCTTTGTCGCAAATTAAAATCTATGGAAGCGATATTTCTTGTTACCAGTAGTGAAATTTTAAAAGAAGATATTATTTTAGCACAAAACGTTATAAACCTAGGTAAAAAGATTTCAAATATGAGAAATACTATTGAAGGAAAAAGTACATTAGAAAGTATTGTTTGCAAACCATGCACACAAATGACTTTAGAAAATTTCCATGAGGATATAGATGATTGTTTTGAAATTACAGAGTTTCATATGCAGCTTGAAGGAAGTGACGCAATTCTAAGAATCCACTCACTTCGCTGTGCTCTACGAGAAATAGGGGATGAGATTATGGAGGCCTACGAAGATAATGATGACGATTTTGGAGATAAAATTATAGGAAATGTTAATTCAATTATTAATTCACTATCTCAAATGATTTGTTCAACAGTAGGAGGAATAAAATGTCAAAGAAAAAGTTAACTTTTGAATATTGTGATAACCTTGTTCAAGAGTTTGAAAAAGTTATAGAAAGACCTATTGTAGGCCAATCTTCTACATATTACACAGGGGTGGATTTAGGAACAGCCTGCGTAGTATTAGCAGTTTTAGATGAGAATTATAAACCAGTTGCTGGTGCTTACAGATATGCAGATGTAGTTCGTGACGGAATGGTTGTAGATTACATTGGAGCAATAAAAATTGTTAGAGAATTAAAGCAAGAAATCGAGGAAAAATTGAATACTGAACTGCTTTATGCAGCAGCAGCAATTCCACCTGGAACAGATTCTTTAGATTCTGGAGCAATTAAAAATGTAGTGCAAGCAGCAGGGTTTGAATTAACATGTTTACTTGATGAACCAACCGCTGCCAATGAAGTTCTTAAAATCCAAAATGGTGCAGTAGTAGATATTGGTGGTGGAACAACAGGAATATCCATATTAAAAGATGGTAAAGTTGTTTACGTTGCTGATGAACCTACTGGAGGAACTCATTTTTCACTAGTTGTTTCAGGGGCATATGGTATGCCGATTAAAGATGCAGATAAATTTAAAAGAGATGATAAGAACCATAAAGAGCTACTTCCTGTTTTAAAGCCAGTAGTTGAAAAGGTAGCATCTATTATAAATCAACATATAAAATCACACCATGTTGAGGAGCTATATCTAGTAGGTGGTACATGCTGCTTAGCTGGTATAGAAGAAATTATCGAAAAGCAAACTGGAATATATACTCATAAGCCAAAGAATCCTATGTTCGTAACCCCTCTTGGCATAGCGTTAAGCTGTACACAAGAAATCATGGAATAAGGTTCTTTAAAAAATAAATAAGTCACTTCAATGACCTTTGACTTGTTATTTATTTACAGATACCTAAGGAGGTTGTAATACGTGGATTTTAGAATAATAAAATCACCGTCTGAGAGTACTAAAGATATTCTTAGAAGACGCATGGGTACAAGCTGCAAGACTGATATAAACAGTATTGATGCAGTTGGTCTTGTCCAAGGTAAACTTATAGATATGATTTATGCTGCGGATATTGCTGAAAAGGCAGTTGGAGTTACAGTAGAGGATATTAAAGGTAGTTGCCCGCAACATATGATCTTAATTGCAATCTTTGGAGATACATCGTCAGTTGAATCTGCAATAGATGAAATTAAATTCAAAATGAAAGAGGGAAAAGCTTTATGATAACAGCAAAACTCATTGATAATGTATGGGCTACTAGAAAAGCAGAATCACTTAACGGATTAAAATTCATGCTGGCTGAGGAAATCGGTGGTAAGGATGCAGGCCGCAGACTTGTGGTGGTTGATATAATCAGCGCAGGTATAGGAGACAGGGTCATTATAAGTACAGGCTCCTCAGCCAGAAGAATGTTAGGTGATGATAATATTCCTGTAGATGCAGTTGTTATAGGCATTATTGATAATGGCTGTGACTTTGAGTAAGGCATCTTCAAAAATGCCAGAGCATCTTCAAAAAAATAAATAAGTCAGTAGCCGCGACTTATTATTTATTTAAAGATGCTTAAATACCAGTTATTTAATTTAAGGATGTGAATAAATGAAAAAATTAATATGTGCAAAAGATATGGAAGACTTTATAACAGAAGGTAAAACTAAATTCTATGTATGTAGTGATATGATCATTACTCCTTCAGCACAGGATATTGCAAAGAACAATGGAATTGAGTTCACTACAGAAGCACCTGTATGTGAAGTAGCGACTCCTGTAGCACCAAAACTTTCACCAGAAGGTTTTGATAGTGAAATGATCTTCAAGGTTTTTAAAACCATGATGGAAAAAGGGATGTTAGAAGAAATGCTTCAATGTCTTAAGGGACAAAAGAAGCTTCCATTTGAAGCAGAATGTGATCCTAGCGGACTTAAAGTAGTTAGAGGAAATTCAGTTAAGATGGATGTGTTTGAGACAGGAAATCCAGAAGCAAAAGCTTACTATCAAGAATTAGTTAGTAAGGAAGAATCAAAAATGAGTGCTGGATTCCTAACAATCGAAAATTCAAGATTTGAGTGGGAGCTTACCTATGAAGAAATTGATTATGTTATTGAAGGAACTTTAACAATAGAAATCAATGGAAAAACCTATACTGCTTATCCTGGAGATGTACTATTTGTACCATCAGGTTCTAATGTAGTTTGGGGTTCACCTGACAAAGCTAGGGTATTCTACACTACATATCCAGCAAACTGGGCGGATCTCATGTAGTATAACGAGGGGGATTAAGCGATGCAGGCACTTGGATTATTAGAAACAAGAGGATTACTGGCAGCTGTTGAAGGTGCGGATGCAATGGTTAAATCAGCGGATGTTAGTATCTTAGAAAAAACCTATGTAGGCGGAGGACTTGTTACAATTATGGTTACTGGAGATGTAGGAGCTGTTAAAGCTGCTATAGACGCTGGGGCTGCAGCTGTAAAAAGTTTAGCTCATGAACTTTTAGTTTCAGAGCATGTAATACCACGCCCACATTATGAATTAGAAAGCATAATTGGACAAAAAACTTCTGAAGATGAAGTAAACACATCATCTGAGGAAGAAGAAAATGAAGAAAAGATTTACTCACTAGAGAAAGAGATTATTAAACCTATTTTAGAAGTTAATGAAATATTGTCAGATAGCTTAGAAGAAGCAGAAGCTGTGGAGGAATTAGTAGAAGCAGTAGAAGTTGAAACAGCTGAAATAGCTGAAATAGCTGAAATAGCTGAAAAAATAGTACAAGCAGAAGATGATAATGTTTCAAAAGAGCAAAAGAATGAGACTTTGGAAATAGATGTAGATAATCTAAATAAATTATATGTAGATAATTTAATAAATGTTGATGGAATTGAAAAAACCATTAATGTTTTAAATAAACTTAAAGTAGTAAAGCTTAGAAATTTAGCTCGTGAATACAAAGATTTTGGAATCACAGGCAGAACAATTTCAAAGGCAAGTAAAAGTTTATTAATGATAAAGTTTAAATTATACTATGAGAAACTTTAGTAAGTAGAGACTACCCATAAGGAGGAAAAGAAATGGAAAATTTAGATAAAGATTTACTTTCAATACAAGAGGCTAGAAATTTAGCTAAACTTGGAAAAGTAGCAGCAGATAAAATTGCTGATTACACTGAAGAGCAAATAGATAAAATTTTATGTAACATGGTTAGAGTAGCAGAGGAAAATGCAGTATGCCTAGCGCAGATGGCAGTAGAGGAAACTGGTTTTGGAAAGGTAGAAGATAAAACTTTCAAAAACCATTTAGCAGCTACAGTTCTATATAACTCAATCAAAGACATGAATACTATCGGTATTATGAAAGAAGATGAAATTAACAAGTTAATAGAAATTGCTGAACCAGTTGGATTAGTAATGGGTATAGTACCTTCAACAAACCCAACATCAACTGCAATATTCAAGGCTATGATTTCAATAAAATCTCGTAATGCAATAATATTCTCACCACACCCATCAGCTGCAAAATGTACAACAATGGCAACAAAGTTAATGCATGATGCTGCAGTAGAAGCAGGTGCACCTGAGAATATAATAAGCACACTTAAAACTCTTACAATCGGAGCTACAAACGAGTTAATGAAATGTAAGGAAGTTGCTATAATCATAGCAACAGGCGGACCAGGAATGGTTAAAGCTGCTTACAGTTCAGGTAAACCAGCTCTTGGAGTTGGTGCTGGAAACTCTCCTGCATACATAGAGAAAACTGCAAAAATTGAAGAAGCAGTAAGAAATATTATTGCAAGTAAAACTTTTGATAATGGTACAATATGTGCTTCAGAGCAATCTATTATATGTGAAGAATGTAACCATAATCAAGTAGTTTCAGAATTTAAAAAGCAAGGTGGATATTTCATGACAGCAGAAGAAACAGACAAGGTTTGTGGTCTGTTATTCAAGAATGGTCATGTTATGAATGCTAAATTTGTTGGAAGATCTCCACAAGTTATTGCAAGCGCTGCTGGAATCACAATTCCTGAGGGAACAAAAGTACTTATCGGAGAACAAAAAGGTGTAGGAATGGGATATCCATTATCTTTCGAGAAACTTACTACAGTTCTTGGATTCTACACAGTAAAGAACTCTCATGAGGCTTGTGAATTAAGTATACAATTACTTCAAAATGGAATAGGTCATACAATGAGCATCCATACAGAAGATAGAAATATAGTGATGATGTTTTCTAAAAAACCAGCATCACGTATATTAGTTAACACTGGAGGAAGCCAAGGTGGAACAGGTGCTAGTACAGGACTTATGCCATCATTTACTCTAGGTTGTGGTACTTGGGGTGGAAGTTCAGTTTCTGAAAATGTTACACCAATGCACCTTATAAACATTAAAAGAGTTGCTTATGGATTAAAAGATTGTGCAACACTTGCATCTAATGATCCAACTTTCAACACTATAAAAACTGCTGAGAACTGTCATGGAACTCAAAGCCAAGGTTTCAATATGAGCCCAGCTGAAATTGCTGCTGCAGCTGCAAAGTGTATTAACACGAGTAATGCCGCTGGTAATACAGTAGATAGCACTAACAACGAAGATCTTTTAAAATTAGTTAATCAAATTGTTGCTGCTATGAAGGGGTCAAATTAATATGGATAAATATGAAGAGGTATTAAAACTTTTACTGGAAACTGTACAAGGAACTAAAGCTGCTACAGAGATGGAAAACAATTCATCTGAAATTCCAGTAGGTATTTCAAATAGACATGTGCATCTTTCACAAAAGGATTTAGAAGTTCTATTTGGTCATGGATATGAATTGACTAAAATGAAAGACTTATCCCAGCCTGGACAATATGCATGTAAAGAAGTTATAACAATCTGTGGACCAAAGGGTGCAATCGAAAAGGTTAGAATCCTAGGACCTACAAGAAGCAAAACTCAAGTTGAAGTATTAACTGGGGATTGCATTAAGCTTGGAGCAGTAGCACAGGCAAGATTATCTGGAGATTTGAGCAAAACACCTGGAATCACATTAATCGGACAAAAGGGTTCTGTTCAATTAGAAGAAGGTTTAATCGTTGCACAAAGACATATCCACATGACACCAAAAGATGCTGAATGTTTAGGGGTTTGTGATGGAGAAATGGTTTCTATAAAGTTTGAAGGCTTAAGAGGCGGAATCTACAGCAATGTAGCTATAAGAGCCAATGACGCTTCAAAACTTGAATGTCATTTAGACATAGAAGAAGCAAACGCTATGAGCATGAATTCAAGCTCAAAAGTGAAAATAGTAAAGTAATAAAAGCTTATATCTAATTAAGGATGTACAACTTAAAATGTACAGATCTAATTAGAACATATAAATAAAAATCGGATATGTTTTAAATCGGTGTTGATAAGGCCTTCATATTATCTTCGCTAAACCGTTTCGGAACCTTGATTTACTAGCGGCCCTGGTAGTGTTAAAATCTAAAATACAACAACTCGCATACGCTCAAACAAGTTGTATTTCTTAACGATTTTAACACTCCCATAGCCTAAGTAAATTCAAGAGCCCTGCAAATGGTGTTACGCTCAGATAATATTGAAGTCCAATTTCAACAATCTTTTAAAACATAACCAAATAATAAAATAAAAATAAAAAAAATAAAAATATTAGGAGGATTTCAATATGAAACACGATGCATTAGGAATGATAGAAACAAAAGGATTAATAGGTTCAATAGAGGCAGCAGACGCTATGGTTAAAGCTGCAAATGTTTATTTAGTAGGAAAAGAATATGTAGGTGGAGGACTTGTAACTGTTATGGTTAGAGGTGATGTAGGAGCTGTTAAAGCTGCTACTGATGCTGGAGCTGCTGCTGCACAAAGAGTTGGAGAATTAGTTTCAGTTCACGTTATCCCAAGACCACACTCTGAGGTTGAAGTAATTCTTCCTGTAACTAAAGAAGCTGTAAAATAATAAGCTAGTTAGTTAAATTAAAAAATATAGAGTTGTCTCAAAATGAAAATTTTGAGGCAGCTCTTTTTAAATTGAGCTGTGTATAATATTATGACAAAAGGTTGAAGACTACTAATCTTCAACCTTTTGTTATATTTTATAAAGTATTAAATTATTACACACCTGGTCCGGGTTGGTTATCATTTTGTTGGATTTCTGATAAGGTGTTATTTACGTTTTTATCAAATGAGTTTACTTTTCTTGTACTAAGCTTGTTGAGAAAGTAAGTGCCTAGTATTAACACACCTAACATGGCTAAAAGTCCCCAAAGAAGTTCCATATAATTACCTCCTTTTAAAAATAATATTGAAAATAAAATTTTAAGGTAAGGCATCTGAAAATAAAATTTCAAGGTAAGTGTTAAATCTCTATAATTATTCATCCCTAATTATATTGCTATATGATGATTATAACATAATTACAATAAAATGTATGATTTTGTATCTATAATTGTTGCTTATATTATAACTGATTCTGATAATTGCACTGAAGTTTTAATACTAACTTAAAATACTTTAGATTAAAAATATTATTCGTAAATTCACTCATAGTACTAGTTATATATTTATATATTTAAAGTAATAGCATTTATATGAGGGAGGCTACATTACCTATATATTTATATAAATTAAGTAGGTGTGCAGGTAGGTAAAGAAGTTGAAGGAGGATAATGTATGTTAGAAGGGAAATGTCCAATGACAGGAAGAACAAGCAGAGCGCCAGCAGGTGGGGGAACAACTAATGAGTATTGGTGGCCGAATCAGCTTAAGCTTAATGTTCTTCGCCAAAACTCAGAACTAAGCAATCCTATGTCTAAAGGGTTTAACTATGCCGAAGAATTTGAAAAATTAGCTTATTATGAACTAAAGAATGATTTATATAGGTTGATGACAGATTCTAAGGAGTGGTGGCCTGCTGATTATGGTCATTACGGACCATTCTTTATTCGTATGGCTTGGCATAGTGCTGGAACTTATAGAATTGGTGATGGTAGAGGCGGGGCAGGACAAGGATTGCAACGTTTTCCACCAGTTAATAGCTGGCCAGACAATATAAATTTAGATAAAGCACGTCGTTTACTTTGGCCAATTAAAAAGAAATATGGAAATAAAATATCTTGGGCTGATCTTATGATATTGACAGGTAACTGCGCATTAGAATCTATGGGATTAAAGACAATTGGTTTTGGTGGTGGCAGAGCGGATGTTTGGGAACCACAGGATATTTACTGGGGTAGTGAAAAGAAGTGGCTTGGAGCTGAACGCGATAAAGATGGTAAAGAACTTGAAAATCCTCTTGCTGCCACTCAAATGGGCTTAATTTATGTAAATCCAGAAGGACCAAATGGAAACCCTGATCCGAAGGCATCAGCAATTGATGTAAGGGAAACATTCTCTCGTATGGCAATGAATGATGAGGAAACCGTTGCGCTTATAGCGGGAGGACATACTTTTGGTAAATGTCATGGCGCTGCATCGCCAACATATGTTGGACCAGCTCCAGAAGCTGCACCAATTGAGCAGCAAGGACTGGGATGGCAAAATAGCTATAAAACTGGGAATGGTCCAGATACCATAAGTAGTGGGCTTGAAGGTGCATGGAAAGCAGAACCTATAAAGTGGACAATGGGTTATTTAAAAACGCTATTTAAATATGAATGGGAATTAGTTAAAAGTCCAGCAGGAGCATATCAATGGCTAGCTAAAGATGTAGATGAAGAGGATATGGTAGTTGATGCCTATGATCCACTTAAGAAGCATAGACCTATGATGACCACAGCAGATTTATCACTTATTTATGATCCTATTTACAAATCAATAGCAAAGGATTATCTAGAAAACCCAGAAAAATTTACTGAGGATTTTGCCAAAGCTTGGTTTAAATTAACCCATAGAGATATGGGACCAATATCAAGATATCTCGGCCCAGAGGTTCCAGCAGAAATATTTATTTGGCAAGACCCAGTGCCAGAAGCTAACTATAAATTGATTAATAAAAAGAATATTTCAGAGCTTAAGAGAAGGATTCTAGATTCAGGCTTGTCAATATCAGAACTTGTTATAACAGCTTGGGAATCTGCATCAACATTTCGTGGTTCAGATAAGCGTGGAGGGGCAAATGGGGCAAGAATACGCCTAAAGCCGCAAAGACAATGGCAGATAAATGAGCCTGAAAACCTCAGGAAGGTTTTAAATACCCTAGAAAGAATTCAAATGAGGTTTAATAGTTCCCATTCAAAGGATAAGAAGGTTTCTTTAGCTGATATTATTGTATTAGGAGGATGTGTTGGCATTGAACAAGCTGCCCAAAATGCAGGTTATAGCATTACGGTTCCTTTTACGCCAGGACGAACTGATGCAACACAAGAGGAAACAGATATAAAATCATTTAGTGTTCTTGAACCTAAGGCAGATGGATTTAGAAACTATGTAAAAGATAAATATGCAGTAACATCAGATGAAATGTTAATTGATAGAGCACAATTGTTAACATTAACTATTCCAGAAATGACAGTATTAATTGGTGGTATGCGTGTGTTAAACACTAATTATAAAGAATCAAAGGATGGAGTGTTTACAAAACGGGAAGAATGCCTTACAAATGATTTCTTTGTAAATCTTCTTGATATTGATACCGAGTGGAAGGTATTGTCCGAAGATAAGGAAAAATATATAGGTTTTGATAGAGAAACAGGGATGGAAAAATGGACAGCAACAAGGGTTGATCTTATATTTGGAGCAAATTCACAACTTCGCGCGATTGCTGAGGTATATGCATCTAATGGCAATGAGAAAAAATTTGTACAAGATTTTGTAGATGCATGGAATAAGGTAATGAATGCAGATCGTTTTGATGTTGAAGAATATGATTAAATATATTTACATCTATAAACTAAATTAATAAAGATAAAGAACTAATAAACTTAACCCCTTGAAGCATAATATCAAGGGGTTAAGTGTTTTTATGTTTTTATGTTTTTATGTTCTTAGGGTATTCAAGCCTTAGAGCCAACAGGGTTTGAGGCCTCTAGGGAAACTGCTAATTTTGGTGCTGTTTTTAATTTAAAATAGCACCAAAATTATTTTGTTTATCTTTAAAATTAGAAGCTCATAAAAACTTCAACAATGAAATAAAACATAAGGCATCTTCAAAAAATAAACAAATCAGTTTACTGGGATAGTTGACTTATTATTTATTTTCAGATGCCACTTCTATTAGAAAATTTATAAGGTAGAAGAAAATTTAAAAATTATTTTGAAAGAGGTGTAAATAAATTTCAAAATTGCATATATACTATTTGAATGGGTTTTGAAGGGATAAATACATAGGTTAAGGGGAGATTGTTATGAAATATACAATTATGGGTTTTAGACAAGAGAAGTTAGTTAAGTTGGGGCTTGATACTTTGGATGCTACTATTCTTAGATATTTTATTGATTTTAAAGAGTCTAAGGGAATGAAGGTTAAGATTGTAGATGGACAAGCATACTATTGGATTCGCTATGATGGAGTTTTGAGGGAGTTGCCTATATTAAATATGAAAAAATGCACTGTTCAATCTAGATTTTTTAAATTAAGAGATGCAGGAGTACTTACTCACCAAGTTATAAGAGAAGGTGGGACGTATTCCTATTTTGGCATAGGTGAAAAATATATAGAGTTAATAACTAGTGGTGTAAATATAGAAGAGGAAAATGCAGAAGATGAAAGAGTGGAAGATGAAAATATAAATCATGAAAGTAGTAATAAAGTAACAATGGTTTCTGAAAATATAAATCATGGAAGCAGTAATAAAGTAACAGTGGCTTCAGAAAATTTAAATTATGAAAGCAGTAATAAAATAAAAGTGACTTCTGAGAATTTAAAGCCACATAATAAGCTAAACAGTGTAGATGAAAACAAGGATAGTGTGGATCATAAGTTTTATAGTGGAGATGAAAACCCTCAGGGTATAGATGGAAATCTTAAGGGGTATCAGTGTGAGTCCACAACAAATAATTCCTCTACTAAAGATTCCTCTATTAAATATAATAATAACCTTGCCTTTCTAAGGAAAGGGGCATTTGAGATAATAGATTATTTGAACTTGCAAACAGGAAAGAAGTTTAAAAGTGACACCAAGGTAACCATTAGTCTAATTAAGTCAAAGCTTCAAGATGGGTTCACAGTGGAGGATTTTAGAACTGTTATAGACAATATGAAAGCCAGGTGGACAGGCACTAAGTTCCAGGAATATTTAGCTCCAACAACCCTCTTTGGCAGTAAGTTTGAAACCTATTTAAACCAAGGGAAAGAAGTAGGGTGGAATGGGCTTAAACGTGGAAATGTTAGCATGGACAATGAAGAAGATAGGGAAGTGTTGAAGGAGAAGTTGATGAAGGCGATTTTGCTTGATGATATGTGATTTTTGAATTAAAAATTAAAAATTTAGAATTAAGAATTGAGAATTAAGAATTGGGAGGCAACGAGAGTTATTGAGGAGTTTTAGAAAATAATAAATAATTGACTAGGAACGTGTGTTCGCGCACATAATGTAAATATAGTGTATTTAACTTAATATTAATATATACTATAATTAAGTTACGAAAGACGGTGGAACATTGGAAAATTCAAAAGAGAAGGTGAAGTTGGATCAGATTTTAAAGTTTTTGTTTACTACTTCAGACAAGGTTTTGGTAAAATTGCTTAATGGAGTTTTTGAAGAAAATTTTAAAGAGGATGAGGTAGTCATTAAGGTAACCAACAATGAGTTTATCGAGGACACTTTGGGTATACTAAGAGGTGACATGTTCTTTGAGCCTGTGGAAAAAAACTTGGGAATTAATTCCTCAAAAGTTAACTATCATCTTGAGTTCCAAACTAAGAATGACAGCTCCATGGTAATTAGAATGTTTGAGTATGGGTTTCAAAAGGCTAAGGAAAACTCTGAGAAGAGTGATGGAATCAGAACTATGTATTTTCCAAAGCAAAGAGTTATTTTCTTTGAGGAAAACAAAAATATCAATGGAGATTTGGTATTAAATCTGATTTTCCCAGATGGAAATAAGATTGAATATGTTGTTCCAATAATGAGATATTGGGACTATACAGATGAAGATTTGATTAAAAAGAAAATGTATCCGTTAATACCTCTTCAGTTATTTAGATTAAAGAAAGAATTGGAGAAGGCTGCAAAGCAAAATGATATAAAAACTATTAAAGAATTATCACATAAAGCTAGGGACTTAGCATCAAAGCTAGCTGGAGAATCAAAAGAGTTATTGGATAAAAATGAAATTGTAGGTGAGGACTTTCATAAGATGCTTCTAGCTATACAAAATCTTATTGAATATCTAAGCAGAAATTACATGAATGATGATGAAGAATTAGAAGAAGAGGTGATTAAAATGACAAAGACATTATATGATCCAGAGGTTGAAAAAAGAGGAATACAAAAAGGTGAACAAATTGCCTTGGTTAAAAGTACAGTTAAGCTTTTAAAGAAAAAGTTTGGAGAAGTTCCTGAGGAACTGATACAGATAATAAGGAACTTGCCTATTGATAAGGTTGAAAACATAAATGATGATATTTTAGATATTCAAAGTTTGGAAGAGATAAATAGTTATTTATCTGATGTCTAGCCGCTGTAACACCACCAACTAAGTTGGGGATCAGTGTACACGAAATTAGATAAGAGAGCTTCTAACATTTAGGTGGAGTGAGATATTCCTATTAAGGCGTATCCACCTTAATATAAGAATCACTTGATAAATGCTAGATTCTGGTTCTAGATATTAACATGGACCCCGCTTGATGGTTGAATCACTGTTGAGCGGGGTTTTAAAATTGGAAGTTTAGAGTTTAGAGTGTTAAAATTAACATTTTGCAAACAAGTTTAAAAATACCGTAGTTAAAAGATGATTAAGATGCTTAAATTTAGTGAGTTTAATCATGGTGAGGTAATATATGTCTAAAAAATGAATATATGAGCGAATATACTTAAATTATATGTAGTGAAAAAAAATGGACGATTTGTCTGAAAATGTGACAAATTTTGACAAAGTTCAACAGACGAAGTATACTACTTGTTGGGACAACTAGTAGCAAAATTATAAGACGGAGGTATTATTATTATGAGTAAATTAGTTAAGTGTAAATCCTGTGGAAAGGAAATTTCAAAAGGTGCTAAATGCCCTGAGTGTGGGAAAGATAATAAAAATTTCTTTATGAAACACAAAGTATTAACCGTGATATTAGCAATTGTAATTATCGGTGCTGTTGGAGGAGCTGCAGGTTCATCAGGAGATGACAGTGTATCTAAAGTAGACGGAGACAAGCCTGCAACTTCAACTGAACAACAAGAATCAAGAAATTTTGAAGTTGGACAAACAGCAGAAAAAGCTGATAATTACAAAGTTTCTGTTAACAGTCTTTCAGAATATACATCTACTAACCAGTTTATGAAAGCTCCAGAAGGTAAAAAATATGTAGTAGCTAACGTAACAGTAGAGAATTTAACAGCTGATAAAGATATAGCGGTATCATCTTTAATGTGCTTTACTTTATTAAGTGTAGATGGTGTTAAGTACAATATAGCTATAACTGATGCTGAAGGTCAATTAGATGGAACTGTTGCTCCAGGTAGAAAGTTAACAGGAAATGTATCATATGAAGTTCCAGCTGAGTTAACTGAAGCTGAATTAGAAGTTAAACTAGATGTATTTACAGGAAAGCCAATTTATTTTAAAGGTGCTATAAAATAATATAAATTGATGTAAATTAATATATACGAAGTAAAAGGATGTTCCATAGTGGGACATCCTTTTACTTCGTATATATATATGTTGCCTTTAAAAAGTATGGATTATTTTAATTAGATTATAAATATTTTTGATATTAAACTGAATTTGACTTTATATTTTATATGGGTAATAAAGTTGAGAGAAAAATAGGGATTAAATTGGTTCAAATGGTATAGATTGGTTGAGGGATTTGGGGTGAGATGATACAATGGAGGTAGATTTTAAAATGGAATTATGTTGAAAAAGTAATTCTAAAGGGGGAAATCATGGCTATTAAGGGAAAGATGGATGAAATTAAGTTAGCTAGTGGAGCTGAGGATAAGTTCATTGAATTATTTAGTGAGCAGTTTGGTCCAGAGAAGACAAGTAGTTTGTCAATTCAGTATGGATTAAGTGATATATATGGAAGAAGTAGATACATAGATTTTGCTATTGTTACGGATAGGGAGAAGATAGCAATTGAGATAGATGGAGAAGGTGTTCATGAGCCGGGGAAGGTTTCTCATGAGAAGTATTATGATGACCTTTTAAAGCAGAATAGTATTATTTATAAGGATTGGAAACTTTATAGATGGACAGATGGACAATTAAAAAGATATCCTGATTTAGTTAAGGATCAGATGGCTACATTTTTAGGTGAGGCTTTAGAGGGAAATATGGAGGATTACTTACCACAGCCAAAGGGAGCAGTGCTTGAACTTATGGAGCATCAAGAGGATGCACTTAAAAGTTTGAAGGATATGAGAGCAGAAGGGGATACTATAGCTCTTTTATATCATGCAACGGGAACGGGTAAAACAGTTACAGCTGTAGAGGATGCAAAGGTTATCGGTGGAAGAACTCTATATATAGGACATACTAAGGAACTAATTGAGCAGTCTAAAGAAACCTTTGAAATGTTATGGAAAGAGGCAAACTGTGGCACTTATATGGGAGATATAAAAGAGAAGGAAGCTGATGTTGTATGTGGCTCTGTTCAAAGCGTCAGTGGTCATATCGAGGAATTTAAAGCTGATGACTTTGATTATATAATTATAGATGAAGCACATCATGGTGCGGCGGAGAGTTATAAGAAGATATTATCTCATTTCACACCAAAGTTTACAATAGGATTAAGTGCTACACCAGAGAGGGCAGATGGAGAAGATATCCTAGATTTATTTAAAAATGTGGCTCATAAGATTGATATAGAAACAGCTATAAAACAAGGAATACTTGCAGAGATTAGATGTATAAGAGTTAAAACTAATGTGGATATATCAGATGTTAGAATCAGAGGAATAAAGTATGATTCTAAGGATTTAGAAAGTAAACTCTTTGTCCCGGAGAGAAATAATATACTAATCGATACTTATATTAATTATGTTAAAGGTAAAAGAACTGTGGTATTTTGTGCATCAGTAAATAATGCAGAGGAAGTTGCTAGGTTATTTAAGGAAAGAGGAATAAAAGCGGAAGCAGTTTCAGGTAGCTTAAATAAATCAAAGAGAGATAGAATCTTAAAGGACTATGAAGACGGAAACATTCAGGTTTTATGTGCCTGTGATTTATTAAATGAAGGCTGGGATAGTCCAAGGACAGAGGTACTCTTCATGGCAAGACCTACAATGTCTAGGACAATATATATGCAGCAGTTAGGTAGAGGGACAAGAAAGGCTGAAGGAAAGAATTATCTATTAGTATTTGATTTTATAGATAACTCAAGTCTTTTTAATACATCACTATCAACACATAGACTATTTAACTTAGAAAATTATATACCAGGAGCTTTAGTTTTTGGTCATGGAAATAGAAAATTTAAAGAAGCAGACTTTTTAAGAAGAGGAGAAAAGCCTGTGGAGTTAATAGACCTACCAGTGGATATCATGGATCTTCAACATATAGACCTCTTTAACTGGCAGACAGATGTAAAAGGAATGATATCTCAAATAGAGTTTGTAAGACGGGTAGATGTACAAGCAGAAACCATTGGGAGATATATAAGAGAAGATAAAATAAAAGCAGACATGGAAGTACCCTTTGGAAGTAGTACCTTTAAATACTTCACAGAAGAAACCGTGAAAAAGTACGCTGAGGAATTTGGCTGGGACTTGATAAATGACTCAAATATTTGTGAGAAGTTCATAGGATATGTGGATAAAATGACTATGTCAGCATCCTACAAACCAGTGTTACTACAGGCTATGCTAGCTGAGGCAGATAACAAAGGCCGAGTTCTTGTTGAAGATTTAGTAGATTACTTCATAGACTTCTACGAAGACCGAAAAGCAAGAGGACTTGTAGCAGAGAAAAAGAAATCTATTTATAATGATGACGTTATAGATAGAGGAGCTGCAAAGAAAAATATATTTTCAAATCCATTCAAAAGATTTGAAGACATGAGATTTATGGAAAAATGCAAGGACATAGAATATGTACAGTTTAATGGGAAAGTTTGGGATAGGCTCAGTTTTGATGAAAAGGTTAGGATAGATGGAGTATGTGGGGATAGGTTGAAGGGGTATTATGGGGAGTAGGTAAATAAAAGTAATACAATTTATGAATGGGGTGAATTGAAAATGAATATAGAGAAAATAGAAAATACATTGATAGAAGTAACAGATATATTAAATAGTAAAATTGACACTAGAAAGTTTCAAGTTATTGATAGAGGGTTACCACATAGTTGCAAGAGCTTACTAAAAGGAAAAATGGGCATATATATTTTCAAATATAAGGATACATATTTGAAAATTGGTAAGGTTGGTGCTAAGAGTAATGCAAGATTTACAAGTCAACATTATAATCCAAATAGCTCAAATAGTAATTTAGCTAAATCTATTTTATCAGATGATGAAATGATTAAATTAGGATTGGATGAAAGTAATATCGAAAAATGGATAAAAAACAATACAAGTAGGATTGATATTCTTCTTGATGAGGATTTAGGTATTTTTACTTTAAATTTATTTGAAGCATGTTTGCATTATAAATTTAGACCAAAGTATGAGGGCTTTAAAAATCAAAACCAATAGTGAGTCAAGAATTTTGGTGATTGTTGGAAATTAAAATTATACATCATGATTAAATTATTAGTCAGCGGTTAATTATGAAAAAACAGAATAAATTAGTTAGAGATAAAATACCAGCAATTATAGAAACTTATGGAAAAGTATTATTCTTATATGGAAGATAATAAGGATAAAGAAATAAAATTTGAGGATACATTTAAGTATATTTATAAAGAGCTGGGGCGTGTAGAGGCGTCATTTAGTAGTAAACTAGTAGCTACTATTAATCCTAATTTGCCAATATTAGATTCAATGGTTTTAGGGAATATAGGTATAAGTATGCCTGGAGCTTATAAGGATGATGATTATAGAATTGAAGAGATAATTAAAATATATTATATAGTAGTAGAATGGTATGAAGAAGTTTTAAAATCTAATAAGGCTAAAGATATGATTAAAATGTTTGATGAGAAATATCCTGATTCTAATATATCAGAAATAAAGAAGATAGATTTTATACTATGGCAGATTAGGTAAGATCGCGATTAATTGAGTTATGGTATTGAAGAAATATATAAATTTAAATTGTTAATTGAGGAGCTGTTTATATGGACATGGGTGGGAAGAAGATAGCATTAATATCATGTAGCAAGAGTAAAAAGGGTTATAAATGTAAGGCTAAGGAGCTGTATTCTGAGAGCCAATTATTTAAGTTGTCATATTTATATGCTAAGACAATTGCAGATGAAGTATATATTTTATCTGCAAAACATGGGGTTATTTCTGAGGAAGAGTTAATTGAACCATATGAAAAGGCACTTACAGTCTATGATTATAGTGAGAAAAAGTTATGGTCACAAGCGGTTCTTTACCAATTATCTAAAATTAGTGATTTGAAAAATGATAAGTTTTATATTTTAGCAGGGAAAGATTATTATGAGGATTTATTAGTTGATATAAAAAATTACGAGCTACCATTAGGTAAATTAAGATATGGAGATAGAATCAAATATCTTTCAGAGCTAGTTGGGAAATCAGAACATATTAATGAAACTAGGGATTTGAGTAAAGATGAAATTAATGGTGGTAGTTCATATGAGTTGCAAAAGTTAATAAATTCATTAAAAAGGTATAGATATGATGAGATTAATGATATTCCATTTGATAATGGTATATATTTTTTCTTTGAGAATGGTGAGAAATATCAAGGGTTAGATAGAATAGTAAGAGTTGGTACACATAGAAGTCAGGGAAGATTAAGAAATAGGCTTAAGGATCATTATAAACATAATAAAGATGGAAGTATTTTCAGAAAGAATATAGGAAGAGCTATATTAAATTATGATAAAGATAATTACTTAAAAGTTTGGAATATAAACTTTAGTGAGCAGAGTAATGTAAAAAAGTATGGTGATATTAGAGATATAGATAAGGAAAAAGTGTTGGAGGAAAGGATATCTAAGCATTTGAAGGACAAGCTTACGTTTACCTGTATAAGAGTTGATGATAATAGTGATAGGGCAAGATTAGAAGATGGGATTATTTCAACTTTAAACAATGATGAGACATTTTATCCGAGCAATGAATGGGTTGGAAGGTTTAGCACGGAGATTGAGATAAGAAATTCAGGAATGTGGTTAAAGCAAGGTTTAGATGCAGAGGTATTAAACGCGGAAGAATTAATTAAAGTAAGTAATTTAGTAAGGATTTCAAAGGGTAAAACATCATCATAAATATCTATGGATCACAGAAAGATAAAAGAAACAACTTTGGAGGGTGAAGAAACATGGGGTTATTTGATAAAATTAAGGAGCCAGTTTTCTTAAAGAGCGGTAATCAAGCAGAGAATCAGATAATGAAGCTTAAGGAAATTGAACTTTTATTAAATGAAGAGGGTAAAAAAATAATTAATCAAGATATAAAATACTTGGAATATGGCATTGCAGGTGAAAAAAGTATTGCCTATGAGTTAAAGAACAGCCATATGCCTATGTACATATTACAAGATATATATTTAGAGGATGGAGATTTAGGGGCACAAATAGATTTTTTAGTATTTACAAAGAAACTTTGCTTCATTATTGAATGTAAGAATCTATATGGTGATATTGAAATTAACAGTAAAGGGGATTTTATTAGAACTGTTGACTATGGTGGAGGTAAGAAAAAGGAAGGAATTTATTCTCCTATAACTCAAAATCAAAGACATCTAGAGCTAATGAAGAAGATAAGGGGAGATAAAAATAATAATTTCTTTACGAAATTTATTGTAGATAGATACTTTGAAAACATGTATAAATCTATAGTGGTATTAGCCAATGCAAAAACTGTTTTAAATGACAAATACGCTAAGAAAGAAGTTAAGGACAAGGTTATCCGTATAGATCAATTAGTTAAGTACATAAAAGAGATGTATAATACCTCCAAAGAAGCAGCTAGTTCTGAAGTAGATATGCTTAAATGGGCAAATACATATATTGGATTTCATAGTGATATGGAAAAGGATTATACCGCAAAATATGAGAAGTATAAAATCACCAGTGTAAAGGTAGCAGAAGAAGCAAAAGTAGAGAGTTCAATTATAACTAAAGATCAGGAAAAAAATATAATTGAAGCTAACGAGTTAACGGTGCCTATAGAAGAAACACAACTATTTAAAGAGTTAAAGGAATTTAGACTTTCTCAAAGCAGAAAAGAAAATATCAAACCATACTTCCTATTTAATGATAATCAGCTTAAGAATTTAATCAGCAAAATGCCATTTACCAATGAGGAATTATTAACAGTAGCTGGGTTTGGAGAAGTAAAGGTTAGGAAATATGGAGAAGAGATATTGGGGATAGTTAGAAGGCATAGATAAAGTGGAAGGGATGTTTAAAATGATGTCTTTAGTTGATATCGCAAAATATGTATGGGAGAATTCAAAAACAATAGAATTTGGAGATACGAAAAACTGGGAAGAAGATACTTTTACTTCGAAATGGATTAAGAGCAAAACAAATGGGAATATAACAAGGCAGGATAAAGCTAGTGGATTTTACTGGTTTTCTATAAACGGTATGAGTGAAAATGACTTTATTAAAATAACTACACCTAATGATTTTCCTAAGAATGGAATTAAGTTCACAGAGACAGCTAATAAAGTAATGTTAATATTCAAACATAATATATGCAAGCAAAAGGATAATGAACTTATATTTTATAATGGACAAGAAACTAATGAAAGTTTACGATAAATTAGTGAGAGATAAAATACCAGCAATAATAGAAGCAGATGGAAAGCAATGTGATGTTGTTATAGCTCCAAAGGAAGAAATGGGAGATTTATTAGAAAAGAAGCTTATGGAAGAGGTTGGAGAATATATAGCTGATAAGAACTTAGAGGAACTTGCAGATGTAATGGAAGTATTGTTTGGACTTGCAAAGAATTTGGGGTATAGCGAGGAAGAGCTTATTGAGAAGAGAAGGGTGAAGTTTGAGGAAAGAGGGGGATTTATGGAGGGGGTTGTGTTGAAGGGGGTTAGGTAGGAAATTTATTTAGTAAAACTACAAAGAAAATATAGACTTGTTAAATAAAATTAACTTGGTGGATTTTACAATAAAAGAAAGAGAGAGTGTGTTTGAAAATATATAACTTGTAATAAATGTGATTATGGTATTAAACATGTGATTTACACAATATATTAATGATAGATCATAAATGAAGAAAAATGGGTCTAATAAAATAATAATGTAATTATGGGGGATAAAATGAATATAAGTGAAGTTTACTCAAATAAACTAGATAGTTTAATGGCAAATTCTAAGAAAGATAAAAAAAAATTCCTGTTTTTTAAAGGATTTAATAAGGAGTTTTTTTTAGTTCTTTCTAAAAAGAATTGGGGAAGAGTGGGACTTAATACATATATAAATGACGACTACTCTATTGATATTGATGGATTAGAAGTTAATAAAGGGGCATTAATAGGGTATTTTTTTCAGATAATTAAAAGTGATATTTACTGGGGATTCTATGAGGAATTTATTTCACTAAGTAACTCAATTAACAACATAAGGCAAGTAGTTGATGCAGATTTTATAGTTGTAGAAAATAATTTATTTAATAAATATTACCCATTAAGTATGGATAGTAAGTCTTTAAAAAGCTTAGCATTTGTCATTGATAAAGAAGAAGAAGATGAAGGGATAGATTATATTTTAAATTATTATTCGGATATTATGTATTATTCATCGAATGTATATGGTATTCAATACAATGAAAAAGATAATAATTTAGAAACTATTAATTTTTATAGTAACACTGTAGATATATACACAATAGGAGAACCAACTAGTGGGAATTGTATAACGCTCTTAAATTTATTTGAATTTAAGAGCAAACTTCAAAATAAAAATAGTGTAGGTAATTTTAATATAGTACTGGACAACCATGATGACATTGAGAATTTAAAACCATTAGTAAACTTAGCGAAAGAATTAAATATTAAAGTAGATATTGTAGCTAAAGATAGATTTGTAGATTTATCAAATAAAGACGATGATAAATATTTATATATATTAAAGCAATATTGGGGACCGGATAAGACTTTTAGACAGATAGATTTTTATAAGAATCCTGAAGAATCTGCAGAGGTTATGTCAATTTCTCAAGGCAATATAATAAGTTATATTATAGATCAATGTAAAAAAGCATTAAATAAAAATATTGACTTTACAGATATATTTATAACGGCACCTACTGGCGCAGGAAAGTCTTTATTATTTCAAATACCAGCTATATATTTAGTAACAAAAAAGGCAGTAACAATTGTTATTACACCTTTAATTGCATTAATGAGAGATCAGGTAGAGCAGTTAACTTATGAAAGGGGCATTGATTTTGCCACTTTTTTGAATTCTGAGATTTCTTTTGAGGAAAGAGAAGCTAGAATTAAAAAGATAAAAGGTGGAGAAATATCTATAGTATATATGTCACCAGAGTTGTTTATATCATCATCACTTCAGAATATTATAGGTGATAGAGATATAGGATTATTAGTAGTAGATGAAGCACATATAGTAACAACTTGGGGAAGAGATTTCAGAGCAGACTACTGGTTTTTGGGAACATATGTTGAAAAATTAAGACGATTAAGCAGTCAGACAAAAACTTTTCCTATCGTGTGTTTAACTGCAACAGCAGTATATATGGGTACAGAAGACACCGTTAATGATACGATAAATACCTTAGCATTAAATACACCTAAATTGTTCTTGGGCAATGTGAGAAGAAAAAATATAAAATTTGATATTAAGGTAGTTGAAAAATCAAATATTGAAGGTGGATTTGAAGATTTTAAATTAAATAAGTGTTATGAAAGAATAAAGCAGTTTATATTAAATGGTAATAAATCATTAATATATTGTCCGTATACTACACAGATAGAAGAGGTAAGTTCTAAATTTGATGAGATCATAAAATCTTCGGTTGGTGTTTATTATGGAGGGTATGATAAAAATAAAAAAATTGAATCACAAATGAAATTTAAAAAGAATGAATATAAAGTAATGATATGTACTAAAGCTTTCGGTATGGGTGTTGATATTAGTGATATTGATACGGTATATCACTTTGCACCTACGGGGAATTTATCAGATTATATTCAAGAGATTGGCAGACTAGCTAGAAGAGCGGACATTGAAGGCGTAGCAATTTCGGATTTTACAAAGAGTGATATGAAATATGCTAGGATGTTAAGTTCATTATCATCAATTAGGCAATATCAATTAAAAGAAGTTTTAAGGAAAATTTATGACATATATAACAATAAAAAGAAAAGAAATTTATTGGTGTCTCCAGAAACATTTTTATATTTGTTTGGAGAAAAAAATATTGAAAATAAGGTTAAAACAAGTTTGTTATTACTGGAAAAAGATATAAATAAACAATTTAATGTAATAATAGTAAGACCTAAAAGTATGTATACAAAGAATTATATAAATGTTCCAGCTTCAATAGAAAAAGAATTTATTAAAATATATGGTCAATACTCGAGATTAGTAAATGATTATTCCAATAGGGTTATACCGGGATCATATAAAAATGGGGATATAATTATCAGCAATTCTGGAAATATATATGAGGTTAATATGGCTGCTATCTGGGAAAATAAGTTTTCTCAGATTACATTTCCAAGTTTTAAATGGAAATTCTTTAACGGAGAGTTATTTGAATTTGAAAACTCAGAGGAAAAATTAACAGCTAGAGTACATTTGAAGATAGCCTATAAAGGTGAATTTGAGAAGTGTAAATCTACATTGAAGGATAATTGTAATAAACTAAGTTCTTTATTTACAAAATTTAAGAATAGTAGTTCGTTTTTTACAAAATCAGAATTTAAAAAAGAATTTAAAAATATGTTTTGCGGAAATATTGTTTCGGAGGATATGTCGGATATAGTTTTGGATATGTTCGTTGCAGATTCTACTAATAATATAGGATTTAATCAAAATAGTGATAAATATAGATTTGTACAACAAAGAAAAACTAAGGGGTCAAATGAATTTGAATATAGGGTAATGAATTCTAATTATTCGACTTTCGGAAACTATATGGTAAGACAGATTAGTAAGTGTGTGCCCAATAATGGTTCAAATATACATTCAGCATATATCCCTATGAGTAGAGATAATGTTAAATCAGATATTATGGAGCTATCTATATTGCTTGAGGTGTTCGGAGTGGCAACCTATGAAATAATAGGTGGGAAGAATACTGAAATATTTATAAGGATAAATGATCCGATAAAAATCAAGATGTTATCAAGCGGCAAGTATAGAAATGAAATTTTGACAAGTATAGAAAAAAAGAGAAAAAACTCTCAAGAGGTGCTTCAAAAGTTTATGCTTTCTAATCTATCAAATGATGAGAGGTGGGATGTAATAGAAGATTATTTCTTAGGCAATGAAGATGTAGTTAAAGAAAAATTACACATAATTTAGAAGAAAAGAATTTGATAAAGAATTTTAATTAAAACCTTAAGAATGTATATTATACATTTGGAGTTTGAATGTAATGAATTAAATAAATTAGCTAATAGTCAAAATGTATACATTTATAAAAGTTACACTAGTTAATAAATATCTTTGATGAATATATTTAAGTAGGGTGTATAAAAAAATAAATACCATACGTTTAATAAGTCTAGGTGGGAAATATACTAGGCTTATTTCTATTCCTTGTAAGAATATTTTAAAAAATACAATTTATGTAGAATTGGGTGTTATAATTATACATAAAGAAATGCAATTTAATTGGTGTTTGATATTGGAGTTAGAGAAAATTATACTTTTATATAAAGACACTTTATAGGTATGGAGGATTTTATGGAATCAAATATATTAAAGGAACTTAATGCAGAGCAAAGAGAAGCTGTTACATCTACAGAAGGATATGTGCGAGTAATTGCGGGAGCAGGGAGTGGGAAAACAAAAGCATTAACGAGTAGATATGTATACATAGTAAAAGAATTAGGTATTTCTACTGCTAATATTTTATGTGTAACATTTACCAATAAAGCAGCTAGAGAAATGAAAAAGCGTATTAGAGCCATGATAGGAGATAATGATACAGCATTAATATGTACTTTTCATGGCTTCTGTAGGCAGTTATTAAGAGAAGATATACATACAGTACATTATCCAAATAATTTTATAGTGATGGACGGAGAAGACACAAGTTCTATATTGAAAATTGTTTATGAACAAGCAAATATTACATCAAGGCAATATACTCATAAGCAGGCTAAAGATATGATAAATTATAGAAAATCAATGATGGAGCATATTAAATATATGTTGCAGATGGATAGTAAGGAAATTAAAGATAAATTTTTAAATTCTCAAAAAGTAGAAGACAAGATTTTCTTTGGTTATTTATATCAGCAACGCAAGACCTTTAATTTAGATTTTATAGATTTAATAACCTTCGCTTTATACATTCTTGAGAATTTTGAAGAAAAAAAGAAAAAGTGGCAACAAAGAATGCAATATGTTATGGTTGATGAATTTCAAGATGTGAGCTCATCACAATATCAAATTGCTACAATACTTAGTAATTATCATAAGAATCTATTTGTTGTAGGTGATCCTGACCAAACAATTTATTCTTGGAGAGGAGCAAGAATAGAATTTATATTAAATTTTGATAAAGTATTTTCTAATGTCAAAACTATAGTTATGAATACTAATTATAGGTCAACAGAAAATATTTTGAAAGTTTCTAATTCTTTAATAGATAAAAATGAAAATAGAATAAAAAAAGAACTTAATGCAGTTAAGAAATCAAAAATACCGGCTATATATAATCATTCTAAAAATGTGTTTGATGAAGCAAGATGGATTAGTGAAAAAATTAAGGAGATAAAAAGCAAAGGTAATGGGTATGAAGATATATGCATTTTATATAGAGCTCATTATGTGTCAAGGAGTTTAGAAGAAATATTTATGAAAGAAAAAATTCCTTATGTAATATATAGTGGAGTAGCATTCTATGAAAGAAAAGAAATTAAAGATGTATTAAGTTACTTGAGGATGGTAGTATTTGAGGATGATTTATCATTTTTTAGAACAATTAATGAACCCAAGAGAAATTTTGGGAAAAAGAGAATGGAGATAATACAAGGTTATGCTGAAAAAAATAATTGTTCTTTATATAATGCATTAAAACTAAATATATCAGAAAAGCTTATCGTTAATAGCAAAGCAAGTGAATTTATTGAATTAATTGAACGATATCAAAAGATATATAATGAAATGTCCATATCAGATTTATTAAGTGAAATATTAAATAAGAGTGGATATGAGGCTATGCTTAGACAAAGTGGAGAAGAAGACCGTTTAGATAACATTGCAGAGCTTAAGAATTCAATATCTTTGTATGAAAATGGTGCTGGCGAGGAAACAAATATAGAAGATTATCTACAAGAAATAGCGTTATATACAAACACTGATCTAAAAGAAGATGATGATGAAAAAGTGAAAATGATGACTATACACTCAGCAAAAGGATTGGAATTTCCATACGTATTTATCAGTGGAATGAATGAAGGTATTTTTCCAAGTCAAAAGGCAAACACAAAAGAAAAATTAGAAGAAGAGCGAAGATTAGCATATGTTGCATATACAAGAGCAGAAAATGCTTTATTCTTAAGTGAATCTGAAGGATTTAATTATGATGGAAATTTCCGTTATCCATCAAGATTTATATTTAATATTAATAAGAAATATCTTCATTACAATGTAAAGTTAGATAAAAACTTAATAGATAGTGCAGAGGATTATATTAATATTTCAGAGAGTAAATTTAATATGAACAATAAAGTATCTTTTATTGTTGGAGATAGAATAAGTCATAATATTTTCGGAACTGGGAAAATTGAAGAAGTTAATGGTGAAGATGCAACGTATATAGTTAAATTTGATAAATCAAAAACAAGTAGAAGTATTAGTTTTTCAGCCAAATTATCTAAAGAAACAAACTCTGAAAAAAACAATATTGATTTAGAAGGTGAAAAAGAAAAGTTAAAACAGGGTATGGAAGCCCCAAAAACAGAAAAACTAAAGGCAGAGACACAAGCTAAAAGAATAGAGGAAGACAAATTAAAATCAGAGGTAGAATCAAAAATAATAGACGTTGAAAAGCTAAAGGTAGAGATTGAAGCTAAAAGAATAGAGGAAGAAAAGCTAAAGGTAGAGATTGAAGCTAAAAGAATAGAGGAAGAAAAGCTAAAGGCAGAGGTGGAAGCAAAAAGAATAGAAGCAGAAAAGCTAAGGGGAGAGGCTGAAACAAAGACGATAGAAGTAGAGAAGCTAAAAATAGAGGCAGAAGCAAGAAAAATAGTAGAAGAAAAGTTAAAAGCGGAGATAGAAGCAAGAAGAGTAGAAGAAAAGTTAAAAGGCCAGGCAGAAGCAAGAAGAATAGAGGAAGAAAAGCTAAAGGTAGAGATTGAAGCTAAAAGAATAGAGGAAGAAAAACTAAAAGTAGAGGTTGAAGTAAAAATAATAGAAGAACAAAAGAAGAAAATAATAAAAGAAATAGAAGAACAAGAAAAAATAATTGTACAAAATAAGTTTAAATTTTTTGGAAAGGGTTCAAGAATGAAGAAAAATGCAAAAGATAAAATAAGCAAACTTGCAAATGATCTAAATAGGTTAAATAAGCAACCTCATTAGTACCCGCATCCATCGGAAGTACCCCACGCGAACATAAAAATATGATTGTAGGATTAGAGTTTGTTGATGAAGGTAAAAAAGGAAGGATGAGTAGGAAATATTCTGTTTTAGAGGCAGATATAAGATATAAAGGAGCAACTTCGGTTGCAAGCTCTCTCAGTAGCACCTGAGGTCCAGAAAATTTCCAAGTAAGCCCTATGCAAAGCGTAGGGCTTTTATAATAACAAGGATTACCCCTAGGGAGTTAGCAGAAATAGTAGGGATTAGTGAAAATAATCATATATAAAGAGTAATTAAAAGCTGTAGGCACTAGACGTAACACTATTAGATATCAGATGTAACAAGCTATATTATGCATAAGAGCTAATACCAGGGTGGAATGATTCATCTAAAAATAAATCTTTGATATATTATCTAATAACTAAGTGTTAAAATAATCATATAAGATATTAAATGATAGGGGACATAAACTATGAAAAAAATAAGATCAAGTTCTTGGAGTAATAGTAGGGTTAAAGATAAAAGCTACATTGCAAGTAAAAGAGTCGATTCATCTACATTTGGGTCTGGGACAGTTATACCAAATGGTATACGTGAGGAATTTTTAAACAACTTATCAGTAGCACTTTTAAAGGGACAAAAACACAAAGTGAGTTTAGTTTGGAATGGTAAAACTTATGAAGCAAAAATTGATTGGGTTAATAATAATCCAGATAGACGGAAAGATGATGTTATAAGGATTATGTTTAATGACAAAAGATTTATTGCATTATTAATGGGTAAGTTAGACACATCATATAACTACATTAAAAAATATTTGAGTGAAAATAATAATAAACCACCTAGGAAATTTCCAGAAGAAACTCAAGAATTCATAGATTTCTATAAAGGAGATACCTTAGATACATTTATTGTTAAGTTAATTGATAGATCACAATTATCATCAGAGGATCAAGTTGAAGAAGATGATGACATAGATGAAGAATCATTAGAGGATATCATTGAAGAAATTCCTATAATTTCTGAGTTTAATTCCGTGGATGTAGTTACCCAAATACATAGCTACATATCTTCCAAGGGCTTTGATTATGATGAAAGCTTAATTAAGAACTTATACATATCATTAAAGGCTAAACCATTTGTTATTTTATCGGGTATTTCTGGTACTGGTAAGAGTAAAATTGTAGAATTATTTGCAGAGGCTATTGGTGCAACTAGTGATAATAAGAGATTTAATTTAGTGCCTGTTAAGCCTGATTGGTCTGATGCAACTGATTTATTAGGTTATAGAAATATTAAGGGAGAATTTACTCCTGAGGTTATTGTCTCTGTGGCTTATGAGGCTATGATGAATCCGGAGCTTCCTTATTTTATTTGTCTTGATGAGATGAATTTGGCTAGAGTTGAGTATTATTTTAGTGATGTTTTATCTATTATGGAGACAAGAAGACTTAATGAGGATGGTGTTATCATAACTAATCCATTAATAAGTAAAGAGCAGGTGGGAACGGATACTACTGCTTTTGATAAGTATGGAGATGTGTATTTACCTGAGAACCTATTTATTGTTGGGACTGTTAATATGGATGAAACAACCTTCCCTTTTAGTAAAAAGGTATTAGATAGAGCAAATACAATTGAGTTTAATAAGGTTGATTTATCATATTCATTTGAGGAGAGAGATACTGAAGATGTTGAAGCTAAAACTTATCATAATAATCTTTTGAAGTCTGAGTTTTTAAAGTTATCTCATTGTATAGAGCATAAGGAAACAGCGACTAAGGTTATAAATAAGTTGATAGAAATTAATGATGTTCTACAGGAGTATAATCAGCATTTTGGTTATAGAGTTAGGGATGAAATTGTATTTTATATGATATATGCGACTGAAAATGCCTTGCTAGAATTTGATGCAGCATTTGATATGGCTGTTATGCAAAAGATCCTTCCTAAGATAAGTGGAAGCAGTCAAGAGGTTCAGGATTTATTAATCTCTTTATTTGATAAGTTAAATGGTTGTAAAACTCAAAATTCAGCTTATTTAGAGGATGCAGATATTAAGAAGATGAAGGAAAACTCCATTGATAAATATAAGTTAACTAATGAGAAGATTATCTATATGATTAGGAGGTTTATCCGTGATGGATTCACAACCTTCTGGCAATAATCAAGAAATTATAAGTATAGAATCAGATAATTTATATTTTGTAATTAAGGGAAATGAGGATAGCATAGGAACTAGTGATGAGGATTCAGTTTTTATCACTAGTTTTTGTGAACATTTAAATACAAGCTTTAATCCGAAGGTTCATTTGAAGGAATATAAAAATTATGAGGTTATTATAATTAGCAAGCATGATGCTAAGTTAGAGTTTTATCATGATAATCAACATATTAGAAATAAGGTAACTCCAATGCTTAAGGGAAGCAATAATCTTAGTGGGATTATAAATTTCAGAGGAGATATTGGGTATACTGATTTTATTGTAAAAGCTAATGGCCATGATGAGTTTTGTTGTAGGACGGAAGTATATCCAAGTAAGATTAGTTATAAGAAGGATTATGAAGAAATTCTTAGGGATGTTAATGAGGAGATTTATAATCTTGCTTATGGATTTTTAGCAAGAACCTATTTAGGCGCTGAGATTAGTAATAAAACGAATAGTAGTAAAACTGAGTTTTATAGCATCTTAAATTATGTCTTTGAAAAGCTAAAAAAATCTATGGATGTAGTGATAAATAATCCACATCATAAGTTAGAAAAAGAAAATCTGATTGTAAAATATGATAAGCTTAAGAATGTTACAAATGACACTATAAAGTGGCTTGAAAAAAGACCTCACATGAATGGTATAGAGGCACTGCAAACTAAAAAAACGGTGACTACTAATACAAAAGAAAATAGATTTGTTAAGTTTATGCTAGTTAATATTATTAAGAAGATTGATGAATTTACCAAGGTGTATAAAAATAGTAACAGATATGGAACTATTGATGAAGTTGTGTTAGATAAATTAAATATCTTTAGAAGAACAATTAATACAAAGATTAATTCATCATTTTTAAAAGATATACCAGCAAAATATAATGAGGCATCAATGTCCTTAGTCTTTACCATGGGAAGTGGCTATAGAGAGATTTATAAATACTACCTAATGCTTCAAAAGGGATTAAATATTAATAGTAATGTTATGACTTTATCTATAAAAGAGCTTAGTGAACTATATGAGTATTGGTGTTTTATAAAGATAAATTCATTACTACAAAAGAAGTACAAGCTTATATCCGCAGATTTCTTAAAAATTCACAAGACGGGTATAAATGTATCTCTAATAAAGGGTGATAGTTCATGTTTAAAATACAAGAATCCTAGAACTGGAGAGACCTTCGAGGTGCTTTACAATAGAGGTCGCCTATCTAAAACAGTAGCGCAAAAGCCAGATAACATTTTATCTATAAACAAAGATGGTAGTGAAAAGGCTTATGAATTCATCTTTGATGCAAAGTATAAAATAGACACAACAGAAGATTATAAAGAAAAGTATCATGGAGTAGGACCTAAGACAGAGGATATAAATACGATGCATAGATATAGGGATGCCATAGTTTATGAGAATAAAAAAACTAAAGCAAATGAAAACTGCATCTTTGGAGCATTTGTTCTATTTCCATATAACAATGAAGAGGAATTTAGAAATCACGATTTCTATAAAAGCATAGAGGAAGTAAACATAGGAGCAATACCCTTTCTTCCATCAAGTACAAAGTTAATGGAAGAATTTTTAGAGGAATTAATAAATGAATCATCATACTCAACCTTTGAAAGAGCACTTGATCAGGTAGGAAAAGAGGAGCATCTAAAGGATGAATACTTCACAAAGAGGAATGTTTTAGTAGGGCCAGTAAAAGATTATAAGCAGTTAGAGGTAAGCCTACAAGAAAGGTTCTATCATGTGCCAAAATCAAGTGTAAACCTAATAAAGCATAACATTGAATATGTAGCATTAGCACAATCAATAAAAGCATTTAAAGAAGAAGCCGGAATAACATATTACGGTAAAGTAGAATCAATACAAGAAGTAAAAAGAAATGAGATAACGGAAATACCAAAGAGCTCAGATGAACTATACTATCTTATAAAGATATCAGAATGGATTAAACTACCTAAAAAAATAGAAGTTATGTCATATCCAGTTCGAAGATGCCTATATACCAGTTATTATTTAATAAAGGCTTCTAAATCAGTAGCAGAATTATTCATTAAAACAAAAGAGGAATATAGAGCATGGCATGAATTAAAAAGATTCGCTGAAGAAGTCAAATTACGAATTGAAGACAATGATAAGGATAATGAAACACTGCATATGGAATGTAGCAATGGCATGGATATTATAGCTAAAGGTAAGGACGTAAAGATATATTATAATGATGTAGTGAAGAAAATGGACATAGGGGAATTTGAGAAAGTGGCTAGGGGACTGATGAAAGGGAGAAATGGGTAGATAGGAGTATGGCTGAGAGTAATGCTGATTAAATAAAAGGATGGATGAAATGAATAGAGAAGAACTAAAGGTAAAAGTAGAAGCTGAATATAATGTATTTATTGAAGAATTAAGGGAAAAGGAAGCTAAGGTAATTATAGATAGTGCATATGAGATAATTACAAAAGAGGATATAGTAAGTATTATTACAAATCAAGATATAGAAGAAGAAACACTAAAGATATTAAGCAATGAAAAATATCCATTAAATTATATTTATAACTTGTGGATGAAATCAGATGAATCACAATATGAGCTTGTGAAGGAATTTATTGAATTAAATATTTGCTAAATTACAAAGTATAAGTCCTATATAAAGTATAGGGCTTTTTTATTTGTAGAAGTTTATAAAGCTGAATAAGAATATGTGTTCGTGTATATAATTTAGATGTAGATTAAACATAGGAGGAATTATAGTATGAACAAATTATTGGATCCAAAGAATGATGTTGTATTTCAAAAGTTATTTGGTGTGAAGGGTAATGAAAAATTATTGATAAGCTTTTTAAATTCCATACTTGAACCGAGTGGAAATGGAAAAATTAAAAGTTTGAACCTAGAGGAGAAGGAACTGAACACATCACTCATTGCCAGTGAGAAATTAAGTATTTTAGATATCAATGTTACCACTGAAACTAATGTTCATATCAATGTAGAAATACAGCTGATTAATCAGTATAATATGATTAAGCGGACAATATTTTATTTGTCGAAAATTATATTAAAACAACTGGTTAAGGGAGATAATTATACTAAGTTAAATAAAACAATTACAGTGAATATATTAGATTTTAATTATATAAAGGATAGTAAATTTCACAGTAGCTATCATTTTTATGAAGATATTACAAAGAAACTATTAAGTGATATCCTCGAAATACATTTTATCGAACTGGATAAATTCAAAAAGTGTGAAAAAGATTATAATAACAAGTTACATAGATGGTTAAGTTTTTTAATAAACCCAGAAGGAAAGGAGATTGATGGCTTGAAGAAGGAAGATGCAGAAATAAAGGAAGCTATGGATGTTTTATATGAGATAAGTGGTGATAAAGCTGTAATACAGTTGGCAGAGCTTAGAGATAAAGCAATAAGGGATGAGAAGAGTAGACTTGAAGGCGCTAGAGAAGAGGGGAGAGAAGAAGTCAGAGAAGAAGATGCAAAGAATTTCTTAAAATTAGGAGTGTCCGAAGAAATAGTTTCAAAGGGAACAGGACTTCCTATTTTGAAGATAAGAGAGCTAAAAGAAAAACTTCAGTAGAAATCTCATTCGTCTTCGCCTCCTTTGCAATTATCCCCGGGGGTTTAAATTTTAAGAAAGCTAAAGTCCAAAGGTCCTCTCGCAAGGATACCAGGGGTGTAAATTCTTACAGTGACAAGCTGTCAAAACAAAAAGAGATAAGAAGAGAATTATCAGAAATGGTGGTTCTCTTTTGAATTTAGATAAGGTGAAAGAAATATTTTAGTAGGGGCATTAAATTAAAAATTAAAAGCAAGGGTTTTGGATATTATAATGTGGTCCCTATGTCAAGGACATTATAAAAAAAGAGCATTAAATTTTCTAAGAAATTAGTGTATCCTCCAAACAAGGAGGAGATGCAGATAAAATGAGTCAACATTGAATCCATTGGATTGATGTTGACTCATTTTAATATTTCTCTGTATCTATATTAAATTATGATGAATTCAGATTTTATGAAAACCTTGGATAGCTTTAAAAGTTTTATGATTAGTGATTCAGTTCCCAATTATGTTGTTCATTATTGTGAGAACTTGAACGATATTAAGTGGCGCTGGTTATATGTCCAGATGATTGAACCAATGATTATTACTGCAAATATTGATTACCTGTTTTATGTATTAAGATGGATTTTGAAAAGCGATTTTCAAGATCTAACTTATGAACTATATTTCTACGATGTTATGAATCCAGAAAATCGGTCACAATCACTTATCAAAGATAAATATTGGCAAATATTCAATGAACAGTATTATCTACGTTTTATGGACGATTTGTCTATCATTTATTGAGTGGATAAATTCCCGTTAAAACATATTCTGCATACTGGTTTGGAGATAGCTTCGCCAGTTCCCACTGATATCGGTCATTATTATAGTAATCCATATAATCATCTATTTCAGTGCACAATTCCTTGAAATCAGAGCAGCCTTCGAGATGGATTTCATCTTTCATGTGACCAAAAAAAGACTCCTGCGGAGCATTATCCCAACAGTTACCACGTCTGGACATAGATTGCCTTAAATCCTTATCTTTTAGAAGTTGACGAAATGAAATGCTTGTATAATGACATCCTTGATCGGAATGTAATATAACATCAGTTTTAAGATGTCTTCCGTGTTTCTCAAGTAACGAAGTTACTGTTAAAAGCACAAAGTCAACTTCTAGTGATTCACTAAGCACATAAGATAACACTTGTTTTGTATAAGCATCTTTTATAACTGAAAGATATGCTTTACATCCAGAATTATAAAACAGATAGGTGATATCTGTAAGAAGTATCTTACCTGCACCGTGTTCTGTAAATTCACGGTTGACAAGATTATCTGATACAGCATCTGTTTTCAATACTTTTGCCATTCTACGGTAGGGGTTTGCTTTCCGTATGGGACAGAACAAATTATATTTATTCATTAATCGGCTGATTTTCTTTTGATTCATGCATATCCCCATATGAAGAAAACGCATATAGATACCACGTCGCCCTTTATCGTAACCACGAAACTGATATGCTTTAAGAATCAATTCAAAATCAGCTACATCTTTTATTTCTTTATTATTTCTTTTATCCTTTGATTTCAGCCAATTGTAGTAACCACTTCTGGATACTCCTGCCATTTCACATAACCAGCTTATATTAAGTTTATTGTTATCATTTAAAATCATTTTCTGGATAAGTTTAAACTTTTCTTCTGGCGTTGCTTCTGTTTTTCCTTCCAACTTGCTTGTCTGTCTAGAAATTCTATTTTTTTTAGAAACTCATTTTCCTGTTTTAAATACTGAACCCTATGCTCTAAGCGTTCAATGCGTTCAGCATCTGATAAATCTCTTGTTACTGGACGTCCTGAATTCTTCGCTCTTTTATCTTCGCATCCCTCTGGACGAAGTTCATGTTTATGCATTGCAGCAACAATAGCATCCTTTCTTCTTTTTCCAAGTAATTGTGGGTTAATTCCCATGTCTCTCAGAATAGTAGATGGTGGTTTACCATCATAATATTCGCTTGTAAAAAGTTCATGGAACTCCTGTTTATATGTAATTGCTTTTGCAGATACATTTTTTATGTATTTGTTTGCCCTCAGTTGTTCTTGCTGCTCCTCTGTAAAATGATTTTTTCCCATAAGCATTACTCCTCGTAATTTATAATCAAATCATAACAAAAATAGACCCTATAAGATAGCGTTAGTTAAAATTGAGTATTTAAGCTCTTTTTTTAACTGTCTATTCTATAGGGTCCATTTTATTATAAATATCCAAGGCCTTTTTAAATTAAAAGAAA
Source organism: Clostridium sp. (assembly GCF_036660475.1). Lineage (GTDB taxonomy): Bacteria > Bacillota > Clostridia > Clostridiales > Clostridiaceae > Clostridium_J. Next base: position 98,322 of record NZ_JAVXAO010000004.1, read on the forward strand.
GGGGAGAATTAGGATAATATATACATATATGATATAATAATACTGATAATCGGGGATTAGGGGGAAATGCAATGTCATTTTTAAAAAATTTACTAGGGATAAAAAATATTAATAGTCCTATCTACTACAAGGAGTTTACAGAGGAAAATAGTCAATTAAAGGATCTTAAAGAACTTAGCTATAGAGTTAAAAATGTAAACAAAAAAGCATTAATAGATAGAGATATAAAATTACTTAAGATTGGGTTAAGTGGAGAAAAAAATGTAGACTATGAGATAAGAAATAGTAAAGTTCCAATGATATGCCTTCATGATATTAGATTACAAGATGGTAATGAGGTAGCTCAACTAGATTTTGTAATTATAACTCATAGGTTTGTAATGGTGCTTGAAACAAAACAGCTTAATGGTGATATTTATATAAACGAGGTTGGTGAATTTACTAGAGCTATAAAGAATAAAGATGGTAGGGTTATTAAAAAGGAAGGTATGTATAGCCCGATAGCTCAAAACGATAGACATGTTAGGATTCTTAGGGAGATTTTAGTGAGAAATGGAATCATAAAGACATTTTCAATAATATCAAAAGTTGTAATCTCAAATCCTAAAAGCATTATAAATAGATCTAAGGCACCGGCAAAGATAAAGAAAGAAATTTTTAAGTATGATCAGATTACAGAAGTATTAAATAAAGAGTTAAAGAATTATGAAAAATCCGGAGAAGCTTTTGAAGATCTAATGGAGAATCTAGGAAAGTTTTTAGTTGAAAATAATAAAAATATTGATATTAATTATTATAAAAAATACTCATTGACAGAGGAGGATTTTTTAGCCCAAAGTGCAGATACTGGTACTAGAGTTGAGGGAATTAGTATTGAAGTCATAAATGAGTTAAATATTGAAACTGTTGAAGAGCCTAAAGAATTAGATGTAATAGATAGTGTAGATTTGCAAAATAAAGATCAGAAGGACGATGTTTCCGAGGAAATATATAATAAGCTTAAAGAATATAGGACAGCGATGGCTAAAATTGAGATGAGTAAACCATATTTTATTTATAATAATCAAACATTAGATGAAATAATTCAGGTAAAGCCTAGGACGAAAGAGGAGCTTTTAAAGGTTCGAGGGTTTGGGCCAGCTAAAGTAGAAAAATATGGGGATGAAATTTTAAGAATAATAAGTGGGGATATATAAAATATATTTAAGGAGAATAATCATTGAATATAAATAAAAATTTAATTCTTATCAAAAATGAAGATAAAACTAGAAGTATTGAGTTTTGCAAATATAATTCTGATACTAAGAAATATGATGTAACATTTAATGGCGGTAAAATATATAGCTATAACTTTAACAATTTAGAATGGTTTAGTAATCCAGAAATAATAGATGTTGAAAACAAAGTAATTTATGCAAAGGGAAAACCACTAATACTGGTAAATAAGGCGATCGGTTTTGAAAATCATATAAGGGTAATATATAAGAATGATTACAGCCAAGTTTATAGTAAAAGAGATATAAGTATGGAGGAGTCATGTCTTAAAAATCCTGAAGCAAATAATTGTTTTCAATATCTTAAAGATTTATCTCAGAGTATTGGGTTAATGTTGGATGGGTCGAAAACCTTACTTGGAAAACAGTATGAGAAGATTACACATATAAGTCCTAAAAGTGCATTATCATTTTATTTAAAACCAGACCATATAGTACAAAATAAAAGCGAAGATAATATAAATTTTCCTTTTGGATTTAATTTAAGTCAAAAGGAAGCTACTGAAAAAGCTTTTAAAAATAGTGTTAGTGTTATAGAAGGTCCACCAGGTACTGGTAAGACACAAACTATTTTAAATATCATAGCAAATGCAGTTATGATGGATAAGAGTGTTGCTGTAGTTTCTAACAATAATTCAGCAACTGATAATGTTTATGAAAAGCTTAAAAAATATGATTTAGACTTCTTTGCTGCAACGCTTGGTAGTAGATCAAATAAAGAAAGTTTTATAAAAAATCAAAGTGGTACATACGCTGATATGAGTAATTGGAAGTTAGAAGAAGAGGAAAAGCATAGGGGCTTAGAGGAACTAAATAAATCAAAAGACAGTATTATCAATATGCTAGAAAAACAAAATAAAATAGCTAGATTAGAACATGAATTATCAGAGATGGAGATTGAAAAAAAGCATTTTGAAAAAGAATACTTATCTAACAATGTAGCAAATTTGAAATATAACACTATTAGAAAACTTAAGGCTGATAAAATAATGAGATTTTTAGTAGAGTTAAAAATTAATAGTAGCATTGTAGAAAATATAACCTTTGGAATTAAAATAAAAAATCTGTTTCGCTATGGAATTTACAATTTTAAGTTTTATAATAATTCCATGGATGTAGTAATCGATTATTTATATAGTTTATATTATGAAAATAAAGTGAAAGAAATCACATTAGAACTTAATAGGTTAAAAGCTCAGTTAGATAGGTTTAACTTTGAAGAAGAAATGAAAGCATATAATGATAAGTCCTTAAAGTTATTTAAGGCTGCTCTACAAAAGAAGTATTTAAGAAATGTAAGGGCAATATTTACAGAAAAAGATCTATGGATAAAGTTTGATGAATTTATAAAGGAATATCCAGTTGTGTTAAGTACAACTCACTCTTTAAGAAATTGTATTTCAGAGAACTTTTTGTTTGATTATTTAATTATAGATGAGGCATCACAGGTAGATTTATTAACAGGTGCTTTATCTTTATCTTGCGCCAAAAATGTAGTTGTTGTAGGAGATTTAAAGCAATTAACTAATGTTGTTAGTAATGAGGATAAGGAAGTAAGTAAAAAGATTTTTGACTTATATAATCTAGATGAAGCTTATAATTTTTCAAGTAACAATCTATTATCTTCAATTACTAAATTAAATAAAGATGTTAAAAAAACATTGTTAAAGGAGCATTATAGATGTCATCCTAAAATAATAAACTTTTGTAATAAGGAATTTTACAATAATGAACTTATTATATTGACCAAGGAGAGTGAGGATGATAAACCATTATCACTTTATAAGACTAACGCAGGAAATCATGCTAGGGGCACGATAAATCAAAGACAGATAGATATTATCAAAGATGAAATTTTACCTACAATAGGAGGGGAAAAATCCATTGGGGTAATATCTCCATACAGATTACAGGCTGATGAAGTTTTAAATGCCGTAGGAATAGATAGTGGGATAGAAGCTGACACTGTACATAAGTTTCAAGGTAGGGAGAAGGATATAGTAATTTTAAGTACTGTTTCTAATGATATAAATGATTTTATTGATAATGCAAATTTGATAAATGTTGCTATTTCAAGAGCCGTAGATAAGCTAGTAGTAGTAACTACTGATTTTGAAGAGGGTAATAGTAATATAGGTGATTTAATAAAGTATGTTCAATACAATAATTTTGAAGTAGTAGAAAGTAAGGTATCATCTATATTTGATTTGCTTTATAAGTCTTATGAGGATAAATTAATGGACGCACTAAAAAGAACTAAGAAGATATCAGAATTCAATTCTGAAAACTTAATGTTCGAACTTATAAGAGATGTTTTAAAAAACAGTGAGTTTAGCAACTTAGATGTAGCAGTGCATATACCGTTAAAGATGATTATAAGAGATGCAAGTATACTTTCCAATGAAGAGAGAAAGTTTGCTTTAAATCCCTGGACTCATACAGACTTTTTAATATTTAATAAGCTAAATAAAATGCCAGTCTTAGCTGTAGAAGTTGATGGATATAAATTTCATGTCCAAAATGAAGAACAACTGCAGCGGGATAGAAAGAAGGATGGCATTTTAGCTAAGTATGAAGTTCCAGTAATAAGGTTTCCTACAAATGGAAGTGGTGAAGGGGAAAAGTTGAAGGAAAAGTTAAGAGATATATATAGTTAAAGCAGCCAGCTTAGCCCTAAGGTGCTTCACTACGACCAAAGAGGTGTAAATTTATCTAGTCTAAAGTTGTAAAATAAGTATTTTGATGGAAAATACTACATACAGCGCGTGTGTAGGGATTACATTGGCAATTCATTGCTACAGATTTGACAAATTATATCCAGCAATACGTCTCCATTGATGATTTATTTGTGTTTAGTGGTGAAGTGTTAGGAAATGGTAAGAATTACAGATAACAAATTTAGAAGAATGAAATGGAGATGTAAAAATGTCAATAATTAATTGGATGGATATTAAATGGGAAGATGTCATAAAAGCAATAGAGATTTTCAATAATGAAAATCCAGAGTATCCAAGCCCAAAGTCAACATTTCTTATATATAATGGCAAGAAACTGCCTGCCAAGCATATACGTGGAATGGCATATAAGGTGGCGTATGGAAAAGAAATCAGCAAGAATGATTTCGGCGGGGGGATGGAGACGGTTCGTTTTTTTGAAAGATTAGGATTTGAAGTGTTTTATACAGGTATATCGGAGCATATAGATACAAAATCAGCTATGAAGCAAAAGCAACAGAAACAGAAGGTTGAAAAGAAGATTGAAAAAGTACAATCGAAGTTACTTGAGTCTGGAAAACAGATATCAATCAGTACGATTAAAATTCCATCAAAAGCTGGAATAGAACAGAAAAATGCATTACAGCTGTTGCTTAATAGAATGTTTAATGGGGATATCGTATGTGAAAAAACATTCCCTTGGTTGAAGACACCAGATGCAATCGAAGGAGATTATGAAAATCTATATAAATCGATATCTGAATATAGAGGAGATAAAGCATTTGCAAAGAGGAATGTAAAATTACGGTGTGACTTCGTTTGTGAAAGTGAAAAATTGATTATTGAGTATGATGAAAGGCAGCATTTTTCGGGGGCAAGGAAAGTATCATTGTTGGCTTATCTGGATATTCTAGTATATTTTGATAGACAACTATGGATACAGGCATGTAATGATATAAATGCAAAAGATGGACAGCGGGTCAATCGGAATGAAGTAAGAGCTTATTATGATAGCACAAGAGATATTGAATCCAGCAAGTATGGATATAAGTTAGTTAGGATAATGCATGGACAGATAGATTTTGAAGCCGTTGGAGCAGAAGAAAGTTTGAGAAAACTATTAAATATAAGATCGGAAGTTAGGGGAAATTCTAACACACAGAGTAGCAAGCTCAAGTCCCAAAGCAATTGAACATAGGGAATCTACACCATTTTGGCGTACTAATGTATTTTACTGTGATGCGGATAGCCCTTATCAAAAATGAGCTATTGAAGTAAATCATGAATTAATACGAAGAGTACTTCCGAAAGGAACAAGTTTTAATAACCTTACCCAGGAAGATATGAATCTGATGATGAATCATATCAATTCATACAAAAGAAAAAAGCTGAATAATCGCAGTCCATACGAAACATTCAGCTTTTATCAAGGAGAAGAAGTTTTGCATAAACTTGGATGCGCACCGGTTTCCGCCAGTGACATCATGTTAAAACCTACTTTTCTAAAATAATAATGCGTGCCGCCAACCACTAATATATCTAAGGATTTGAGGGGTGGATTCTCCGATTACAAAAAAATCGAGAGGGAGTCAACCTCCATTTGGCATGCTTATTTTTAATATAATACTTCAATAAATGTGAAAAATCAAACTGCATTTTGATTACAAAAACTGCAGCTCATTTACAAAGCATGCATTTCGGATACAAAAGTGGCGTTTCATTTACAAATATTTAGTTGTCAGTTACAAAGATTGCTTTTCAATTTACAAAGTGGCATCTTGTGTTACTATTGAGTTGATAAAATTTTAAAAGAATGATATATAAAACTAAATGCAAGATATAATTGACAAAATGTTAATAAAAATATATATTTAAAAGGAGGAGGTATTATATGAAAAATAAAAAAATGAAAATAGCAAGGCTAGAAATGGATATGAATCAAGAAGACTTAGCAAATGCTGTTGGTGTTACTAGACAAACAATTGGAATGATAGAATCAGGGAAATACAATCCAACCCTAAATCTTTGTGTATCTATATGTAAAGTTTTAAATAAAACTTTAAATGATTTATTTTGGGAGGAGTAAATATGAAAAATAATCAAATTAATGATGAGAGAGTGATTAATCAGAAAAGAAAAATAAGTGGTGAAGCATATTTGTTAGTAATGATATTTTTATTAAGCTCTATATTAATAAAACAATTCATACTACATTCAGAGTTTAATGAATATGCAGTAGAATTTATTGCTTTCTTTGGTTCAAGTATATATATTGTTGTTCGTAATATTTTTGCTGGAAATGATTTATATGGTAAAGATAAGAAAAGATTACCTATTATAAATAGTATTATTGCAGGTGCTAGTGTAACTTTTACTTTAGCTTTGTTACGATACAAAGAATTTAATACTATAAATGATTTTATTTTAGAGTCAACTACAGTATTTATTTGCGCAGCTTTACCATCATTATTTCTGTTCTATATAGCTAATAAAATAACTCAAAAAAGAATTAAATATATAGAAAATAAATATGATGAAGAGTAATACATAACTTAAGATGCAAATATTGTTATTTATAGGTATTACCATAAAGGTTTCTTGTTCAAGGGAATGTGAAAATGTATAAATAGCAATCTCAAGTCCCAAAGTCCTCTCGCAATGATACCAGGGGTGTAAATTCTTCCAGCGACAAGCTGTCAAAACAAAAAGAGATAAGAAGAGAATTATCAGAAATGGTGGTTCTCTTTTGAATTTAGATAAGGTGAAAGAAATATTGTTTAGGATTTTATTTATTGTTTTATATTTTGTTGCTCCATTTTCATGTTTTCATGTTTTTATGTTTTTATGTTCTTAGGGGGTTCAACGCTTAGGGATAACTAGGTTTGAGGCCTCTAGAGAAAATGCTAATTTGGGTGTTGTTTCTAATTGAAAATTCTATTGAAATTATTTAAATGATGGAATATTAGAAGAAGAGATGAATAAAAATCTTATCTGTTTATTTTTTAAGATGCTTTAATCATTGGGGTGGTGTTTTAGTTTATAAAAGAGAACTTAATCAGGTATTGTAAGATAACTGGAGATTTGCTATGATAAAAATCGGTGATTTTAAAGGGGATTGAAATTATGGTAGCTGAGCATAGAGAGCTTTGTTAGATTGTTGTACAAGCACTTAAAGGATAAAGGCCTAAGAGAGACAGAAAGGTGGCATTTTAAGACATGTGGATTGGAGTACAAATTATTATATTTATTTCATTAGTAGCTATTTCAGTGGTTTTACCTGAAAAGGTGTATATGACGGTGGTAGGTATTGGTATTATATTTACTATATTTGCGGTTTTTGTAAATTGGCTACTGGTAGTTCAAATTATTAATATTTCAGTAGCAGGAGCAATTGGAATATCAATCATTGAAAAAAGAGGCAAGCTATTTAATTATATGTATAAGGGAATATTAAGAATTGATGATGAAGGGAATAAGCTTAAAGCTAATGAAGATTCCAAGGGCATTAGAATAACAGTAATATGTGCTTTAATTATTGTGGTTCTTTACTTTTGGAATTTTTATATTGTTAATGGTGAATTTGTTAGTTATTTTAATTCGCCCTTAGAGATCATTAGATATTATAATTTTTTTGATATTGTAAGATATATTGATTTATTTGGAGGTGTGATGCTTCTATATTATGCATGGACATATAGAAGTCATGGCATTGATGTATTTGTTAAACCCGCATTTATTAACGTTGGAATCATGATATTTTACACACTATATTATGGTTTTGCACAGGGAGATTTAGGTTATCTTATTAGGAATTGGTTTGTAGCATTTACATTTGCACTTATTCTAATAATTTTTATTTTAAGGGTGAATAATATTTTGAAATCAAAGGCAATTGCAGTGGCAGCTTGTTTTGTGCCTGTTGTTATTGCAATAATATTAACTTTTCAGCATAAACTTCCCTTTGCTGATGATAGTGGTTATGTGGCAGCTGGTTTTTTAGTTTCAATCATAGCTTACTGCACAGCCTACGGAGCATTAATGACTACCTTTGAAAGAAGGAAATAGGCTTGAAAAAATTATCATTATTTCTATAATGAAACAGATGAGATGAATAAAAATCTTGTCTGTTTATTTTTAATCAATAAGGTGGGTTTTTAACATGTAATGATCTATTACTAATCCCTACTACATATATAAGCAAATTCTGAAAGTAAGCTTCCAGAATAAGGTCCTCAAGGTCCAGTGATTTTTAGAAAAGCACTAGTTAAGGAGTGAAAACGTATGTTTGTGTCAAGGATTTAGATGATGATATTTCTTTTATATAAACATTGTTATATAATTATTGCAAGGATTATGTTTATGTATTGAAATGTCATAAATATTAAGCAAAAATGCAGATTCAGAGGATGTGCTAAAAAAGATGGTAGAGGAAAATAATTACATTGAAAAACTTTCGATATATTGATGACTATGAGCCAGTATAAGGAAGGTACCAGATATAAATAGATGGAACTGGCATCTTTTTTTCACCTATAAACATATATTTGAAAAATATTGTATTAATTTTCATAAAAGTGTAAAATTAGACTAAAATATATTTAAAAAATCAGGAAAATTTAAGGTTGGGAGAAAATTATGTATACTATATTAAGACGAGAGGAAAAGTATTTAGTTACTTTAAGTGAAGCTATGCATTTTAGTAAGATATTTGATCAAGTGTTGCATAGGGACAACTATTCTAAAAATGGAAGCTATACTGTGCGTTCCTTGTATTTTGATACAACGAACGATAGGGATTTCTTTGATAAAATTAATGAACAGGAGTTGAGAAGAAAAATTCGTTTGCGAATTTATAACCCAAAGGATAAAACAGCTAAGCTTGAGTTGAAGCAAAAGCAGAATGTTTTTCAAAAGAAGCGCTCATTGACTATTGACAGGGAAGATGCTAGAGAATTGATTAATGGGAATATATCAGTTTTATTAAAATACGGAAATGAATTTGCAGCTGAAATGTATAGCATTATGTCTATGGAATGCTATAGGCCTAAAACAATTGTTGAGTATCAGCGAAATGCATTTATGTCAAAGGAAAATAACATCAGAATTACTTTTGATACTAATATTCAGGCCACAGAGAGTAATTTTGATTTATTTGACGAAAATTTATTATTAAGCAATGTTTTAGATATAAATAGCACTATCATCGAGGTAAAGTATGACAAGTTTATGCTTGGATACATTTCTGAAATTATTAGTTGTATTAATCGTAGAAGTGTATCATCAAGCAAGTATTGTTTAGCTAGGTCTATAGGCTATCCATTATATTTATAAATTACTAGGGGGATCTTATGAACAAATATTTATATGACATAATTAATAGTTCCGGTAGCTTAAGCGTAGAGGATATTGCTTTACGTATTGGGTTTTCGGTAGCGATGGGAATGATGATTTTTTTATCATACAGGTTAACTCATAAAGGAACAATTTACAGCCATAAATTTAATATTACATTATTAACACTTACAGTTTTAACTACAACAGTTATGACTGTTATAGGAAATAATGTTGCCCTATCACTTGGGATGGTTGGTGCGTTATCAATTATACGTTTCCGTACATCGATTAAAGACAGCAGGGACACAATTTATATATTTTGGACAATCATTGTGGGGATTTGTTCAGGGGTAGGAGATTATGCAGTGGCATCAATTGGGAGTGGTGCAGTATTTTTAGTATTGCTACTATTTGGATGTGTAATAAATAATAATCGTATTTTATTAATTGTGAAGGGTTCAAGGTTTTTAGAACAAGATATTAGAAAGGCTATTTTCGAATATTTTCCAAAGGCACCAGTTTTAAAGGTTCAAAACAGTACACCAGAAAAGCTTGAACTGATTTACGAGATAGATAGAAAAATCATAGATAATGCGCAAAAGAGAGAAAATCAGTGTGCAATAGCAGAACAACGTCCAAATCGTACTATTTTAGAAATTTTATATGGTCTAGGTGATGTGGATTATGTAAATATCGTAGTTCAAAGTGATGAAATAACGTAGGTGGCTTATGAAGTATAAAGTCATATATATATTATCACTTATTTTTATGATAATAACTGCTATTTCCTTTGAAAGAGTGCCTTTTAAAAGTAACCGCTATCATCAGCATAAGGAAGCAGCGTCAAAGTCAGTATGCAATGTACATAATGATGATGTATTCTGTACTCATCTTCCACTTATGAATATTACAACAGAGGGGCCAATGCCGAGTCCATTTATAACAGATGAAAATGGAACTCCTTTAAAGGATACTAAGGGAAGCACTATTCAAAATGATGAAATGGTGGCTGCAAAGGTGGAGTATTTTGATAAAAGTACAGGAAACAATCATATCACAGACACTCCTGCAATTTTTGAAAAAGCATTAATTCGTCCAAGGGGAAGAAGCTCTCGTAGTCACGATAAAAAAGGGTATTATTTAAAATTTAAAGAGGAAAATTGTATTGATAATAAAAATGTTGCGATTTCAGGGATGACAGAGGATAGTGATTGGGTTTTACACGGACCATATCTTGATAAAACCTTAATTCGTAACTATTTGGCCTATAATCTGGCAGGAGAAATTATGGAATACAGCCCAAATGCTCGTTTCTTTGAAATGTTTATAAATGGAGAATACCAAGGGGTATATGTACTAATTGAAAAGAATCAATATAACGATGAGGGCAGAATAAAGGTTACAGAAACTGATATTAATATGACTAGTACATCTTACATTCTTGCCTTAGATACGGGAAGTAAGGATGAACTTCATAGATTAGAAACCTTTACTTATTATACAGGTAAAAATGGCAGGAGAAGTAGCTTAAGTGAACAGCTTGAAATAGTATATCCTTCAACAACATTAACTGAAGTACAAAAGGAGTATATTCAAAATGATATGTCAAAGTTTGAAAAGGCTCTTTCCTCCTTTGATTCAGGTGATAAAAAAACAGGATACCCAAGCTTTATTGATGTTCAATCCTTTATTGATTATTTTATTATTAATGAATTTACAATGAATTCTGATGCGGCAAGATTATCTACTTACTTTTACAAGGATATTAGAGGGAAAATGAAAATTGCAGTCTGGGATTTTAACTCTGCTTTTGATAATTATATTACATCAATGTCGGAGCCACACGGATTTTTAATGGCAGATAAATTTTGGTATGAATACTTATTGAAAGATAAAAACTTCGTAGATGCTATTGTTAAAAGGTATGGAGAGTTAAGGAAAACTTTCTTAAGTGATGAATATTTGCTGAATTATATTGATGAAACCATTGAATATTTAGGACCAGCTATTGATAGGAACTATGAAAAATGGGGATATACTTTTTCAGAGGAGCACAATATGTTAGAGCCAGATGAACGTAATCCGGAAAATTATGAAGAAGCAGTAAAGCAATTAAAAGATGCTATTGTAGAGCGAGGGGCATATTTAGATAAAAATATTGAAACACTGTATGCTTTAGCTCATGATTCAATAAATAAAAAATTCAAGCATAATACAGGGGAGGTTAAATAATGAAGAAATACTTGATTTTAGTTTTTACCTGTATTATCTGCTATGTGTTATATGATTACACCATTTATTACAATGGGAATTTCTACATAGCTTATCAAGGCGAAGTTCAAAGTCATTCTAAAGCAGAAGATGGGAAACTATGGATTGATGACGGTAATGGTTATGAAGTTTTTGACCTCCGTGGAGTAAATTTAGGTCTTGGAAAACCAGGTAAATTTGCAACGGAATATAGTATATCTAAAGAGGAATATTTGCGTTGGTTTGAGCAGATACAGGCAATGGGAGCCAATGCAATTCGTACCTATACATTAGCTCATGAAGAATTCTATGAAGCTTTTTATGAGTATAATGTGAATAATAATGACCCTCTGTATCTTATTCATGGGGTATGGGTTGATGATTATATGTTAAATTCCCATAGAGGTGCTTTTGATGATGAGTTTTACAAAGAGTTTCTAAATAGTTGTAAGGATATTGTAGATGTTACTCATGGGCGGCTTAAAAAATTAGGCTTTGGTAATAATGGATCTCAAAGTTATGACAAGGATATTTCACCCTGGGTATATGGTTATATAATCGGTGTTGAGTGGGAGGGTGACATAGTTGCTTTTACCAATGAGACAGGACCAGTGCTGCCACAATACAAAGGGGAGTATATGTACACTGAAAATGCAAGGAACTTTGAAATTTTTCTGGCAATGATTGGTGATGAGATGATAAGCTATGAAACCAAAAAGTATGGTACACAGAGTACTATCGCCTTTGCAAACTGGCCAACAACGGACCCTTTTGAATATCCAGAAAAGATTTTGATAGAGTCTGGTAAATATGCACAAATTGATGTTGATAACATAAAGGCAACGGATAAATTCTTAAGTGGTCAATATGCATCCTATCATATTTATCCTTACTATCCAGATTTCGAGTGGTATGTTGACCCAACTATAGAAAATACCTATTTAGAGTATTTGACAAAGATAAATGAACATCATGATGTACCTGTTGTGATTTCTGAATTTGGAGTTCCTTCAAGCCGTGGTATGGCATCCTATGAGGAGAATAGAAACCTTGCAAGAGATCAAGGAAGATTAAGCGAACATGAACAAGGCGAAGCAATTATATCCATGTATGAAGACATTAAAGCATCTGGTTCAGCTGGAGGAATTGTGTTTATATGGCAGGATGAATGGTTTAAAAGAACCTGGAATACTATGGAGGGCGTAGATTTAGAGAACGGAGCTTTTTGGAGTAACTATCAGACCAATGAGCAGTACTTTGGACTTCTTTCCTTTGACCCAGGAAAAGAGACTAGTATTTGTTATGTGGATGGAAATAAATCAGATTGGACAAATGAGAATATTGTATCAGAGGATGAGGACTATAGAACATCTATGAAATATGATGAGAAATTCCTTTACTTTTTAGTGGAGAAGGAAGGATTTAATATAAATACAGATAAGCTGTATATTCCTATTGATACCACACCTAAAACAGGAGCAGAAATTATTAGTACACCATATGAATTGAAGGCAGATAAAGGAACAGACTTTGTAATTGTAATTAATGGAGAAGAAGAAAGTAAAGTTTTAGTACAAGAACGATATGATTTTATAGAAATTATGTATGGAGATTTAAAAGGGGCTTTAGCTTATGAAGAACCACCTGAAAAGAATTCTCCTAATTTTTCACCAATTCAACTTCCCCTAAATGAATTAAATTATTTTAATGATGATGTAGAAATTTCTTTTAATGAATTTGATTTAAGTAACGAAAAACATAAAAAAAAGTCTGAAACCTATGAAACAGGAAAATTAACCTATGGCAACGCAAATCCAAGGTCAGAAGATTTTAACTCCTTAGCAGATTTCTGTGGTGGTGATGGTTTTGTGGAAATAAAGCTTCCTTGGCAACTTTTAAATTTCTCTGACCCATCTGAAATGAAGATTCATGATGATTATTATGAGTGTTTTGGTATTGAAGATATTAAAATTAATGAAATGAATGTTGGGGTAGGAGAAGGAACACAATTAATAAAAATGAAACCTTTTATACTGAAAAAAATAGGTAGAAATCCTGAGTATCATGAAAGACTAAAAGAATCTTACTATATACTGAAGAATTATTGGACAAGCAATTAATGTATCTTGTATTTTAGAAAAAATTAAAGAGAGGGGGGCTATAATGAATATTATTATTGAAAGTTATATATTTCTTTGTGTGATGCTATTGATTTTTGATATTGGATTTTTAGTAGTTAAGAATACTAGAAACCATAAATATTATCCACAAGACGATAAATTCAAAATAATCATACAAAATGAATTTGAAGGGTATAGCAAAGGAAATGGATTAAGTAATGCCTTTAAGGAACAGTTACCTAAAAAGATAAAGAAAACTAGAAATTTAGTTATCTTACAAAACCAATTAGAAGATGTAAAAAACTTTAGGGAAGAGATTTCCTTAGAACTACGTCCATTTATCTTTGATGAGCTTGAAAATTATAAAGAGAAATCAGATTATGAGCAGGCCTATTATACCTATGTTATTTCAAAACTTGATTATAGCAAATATAAAGCAGATTATACCTTCTGTTCAAAATTCATAACTTTTTTAGATAGTAAATCTCTTTATACATTTACAAACACGATGAATGCAATTTATAGATTTGGAGACCACAACCTTATGTCCTTAGGAATTGAAAAGGTTAATGACAGGAATGGATTCTATCATAAGAAGCTGTTTGTTGATGGATTATTGACTTTTAGTGGTAATTATGACCAGTTAAATGAATTGATTAAGTATAAATTTTACAAGTACTCTCCAAGTGTTCAAGAAAGCTTGCTGGATTATTTTAGATTGAAAAATGTTAATGCTTCAGAGATATGTATAGATATTTTGAAAAATAAGAAGGCAGATTCACAAGTTTTATATTCTGCAATGAGATATTTTGCAAAATATCCAGATATAAAATCAAAAGAAGTATTTATAGATATTTTACAAAGGAACAATGATGTGTGGATTGAGCATATGCTTGCAATACAAGGCTTAAAACATTATAGTGATTCACGGGTGAAATCCTTAGTTGGAGCCAAGATTATAAGTTCAAACTGGTATGTAAGAACAAATGCTGTGTCTTATCTTCATGACCAAAATATAAGTAAAGAGGATATTTGCAACATTTTATTCATTAAGGATAAGTATGCCAATGAAGCACTGTTGTATCAATATAAAGATGACCTGGAAATGTCAGCCTATATTATGAATACTGTGGAGATCCTTAATGGTGAAGAAATTGAAAGTAAAGAAATTGAAGGTGACTTTGTAGCGGTATGTAAATAAGGGGGAAAACTATGTTTAGTTTTTTACAAGAAATGTTTACTCTTGAAACGGTAAAAACAATCTTAATATATGTAGAAATATTTTTTGTTATCTACCTTTTGGGGTATTCCACATTTTTGTTTGTATCGGTTGTTTCAGGAGGAAATGAACTATTTGAAAATATAAAGAAGAAAAAGTTGAGAAATGAAATTAATCATGATTATTATGTACCAATAAGTGTTATTGTACCTGCATATAATGAAGAGTTAACTATTGTAGAAACCATTAAATCACTTTTAAATCTAGATTATAAAATTTATGAAATTATTGTTGTTAATGATGGTTCAAAGGATAAAACTTTAGATACTGTAATAAATACTTTTAACTTGCAGGCAGTTAAAAGACCAATAAGAAGACAGCTTCAGTGTAAAGATGCAATTGCGGTTTATGAGAATGTCGGAGGGAATAAAGTTCAGATTACCGTGATAAATAAGGTTAATGGAGGAAAGGCAGATTCTATAAACATGGGGATTAATGCATCAAAATATCCTTACTTTGTTTGTATGGATGCAGACTCTATTCTGCAGGAAGACTCCCTTAGGAAAATAGCTGTTCCTGTTCTTGAAAATCAAAATGTTGTTGCAGTAGGAAGTATGATCAGGATTTCAAATGACAGTGTTTTTAAGAATGGAAAATTAGTTCAATTACGTTTGCCTAAAAAGCTGATTCCTGCACTGCAAGTGTTAGAATATGAACGTTCGTTTTTGGCTTCTCGAATTTTATTAGATAAATTTAATGCAAACCTGATTATTTCAGGAGCTTTTGGTTTATTTAAAAAAGATGCGGTTATTTCTGTAGGTGGCTACAAGGTAACCTCCATGGGAGAAGATATGGAGCTTATTGTGAAGCTTCATTCTTACTATCGTTCAAATAAATTACCATATAAAATTAAATATGCTTACGATGCCGTATGTTGGACACAAGCACCGGAAAGGCTTCGTGATTTAATAAAGCAAAGAAAAAGATGGCACATTGGACTTTTGCAAAGCCTTACCCAGCATAAAAGCTTACTTACATCAGGAAGCTATTGGTACTATTTGATTTATGAGCTTTTATCTCCATTTGTAGAGTTAGTGGGCATGGCTGTAACACTTCTTGCAATGGCTTTTGGTTTATTAAATATAAAGTTTATGATAATGTTCTTCTTAGTATATGCTTTATTTGGTTCAATGCTTACGGTAATTTCCTTTCTTACAAGGAACTTCTTAAGTAATGAGAAAATAAAATTTATAGATGTTATTAAAGCATTTTTATTGTGTATTCCTGAAAATATAGTATTACGTTTTATTATGGCATGGACAAGAATATTTGCTATTTTATTCTATAGAGGAAAGAAAACTAAGTGGGGTTCTATTAAACGTGTAAAGATTAATTATAATACATAAAGTGGCAAGCTTAAGTCAAAGGTACTCTAGCGATGACACTAGGTGTGTAAATCCTTCTAGTCTAAATTTGCATATTAAATGAAACAGATGAGATGAATTAAAATCTTGTCTGTTTATTTTTTATGATAAAAAGCCATACACTCATATTTGTTATTAGAAGGGAGTTGATATACATGGTAGTATCTAGTATACAAAAACTTTTTTAAAAGTAACAAAGGGATTAAAGTGATGTTAAAGTAAGTCAAAATGATGCCAATTTCAGTTATGGGTTGTAAAAATAAAAAAAAAGAGTATAATAAGTAATAAATTATAGGACATGCAAGGAGAGGAAGTTTTGGAGAAGGAAATATTAAACATGCAAGAAGTTTGTGAGCTTTTAAATGTAAGTGAGAAGACTATGATAAAGGTTTTGCAGGAAGAAAACATACCGGCTAGAAAGATTGGTAGAGAGTGGAGGTTTAGTAAAACGGCAGTAATAGAGTGGATAGGAAGTGGAAACTCTGTTGAGTACAAAAATCAAGAAGATGGGGCAGCAATAGATAGATATGAAAAAGAGACAAGTAAGTTATTAGAACTTTTAGATAGAGTTCACGAAAAAATTAATGTAATTAAGAAAAATACAATGTAGAGTTAACGAAATTAAAAAAACGTAAGAAAAAATAAGTTTTAATTTATGAAAGGCGCAGTAAGATGAAGAATGTATTCAAAATTTATAAGGATGATTTAAAAAGAGTGTTTTCTAGTTATGCAGCAATAATTGTTATAGCAGCACTTTGCATACTACCTTCCCTATATGCTTGGTTTAATATAGCGGCATCCTGGGATCCATATTCAGAGGAGGCAACAAGTGGAATAAAAATTGGGGTAGTAAATAATGATGATGGAACTACCTTAAAGGATAAAGAAATAAACATAGGTAATGAAGTTATTGATGAGCTTAAAAATAATAAAAGCTTAGGGTGGCAATTTGTTAGTGAGGAAGATGCTAAAAATTCTGTAGAAAACGGAAAATATTACGCAATGATAACTATTCCTGAAAACTTCTCTAAAGACTTAACTTCAATAGTTACAGATGAAGTGAAAAAAGGGGAAATAATATATGAAGTTAATGAAAAAATAAATGCCATAGCACCAAAATTAACAGATAAAGGGGCTACAGGTGTACAAGAAAATGTAAGTAAGGCTGTAGTAGAAGCAGTTAGTCATGCCATTTTTGGAGTTGGTAATAGTCTTGGAATAGAGCTGGAAAATCAAATTCCTAAAATATCAACATTACATAATTCACTATTAGAGTTACAGGGTAAGTTTAATGGCATAAATGAAACAACAGATTTGGCATATGATGGTGCAACAAAATTAGATGAATTAATAAAAGAAATACAAAAAGATATACCACTAATTCAAGATACTATTAAAAATGCAGAGGGGTTAAGTTCGAGTATAGAAGAATTTTTAGTGGGATCAAAGGATGGAGTAAATAAAATAGCACCAATAATAAAAGATGATATTAACATAATAAATGAAATATCTACAGATGTTTCAAAATACACTGAAGGTGTGATAAATGCAATTAACTCTGGTTCTGAAAAAGTTCCTGAAATGATAGATAGCTTAATAGGTAAGGTTAATGGTATGGAAGACATAACAGAATCATTAATAAATCTTCTTGGAAAGTTAAACAAACTAAGCCCTTTAAAGCCGCTAGATAAGCTTATTGGTGATTTGCAAACTGTTAGTAATACCTTAAATGATGCAATACAATCATTAAATACAGCAAAGGACAATGCTATAAACGGAATAAAGCCAGATTTGAGTCTTTTAAACAATGTAATAACTCTATCTAACAGGGTATCTTCCATAACATCAGAGATATACAATAGTTTTGATACTACAATTATTCCAAAGTTAAATGAAATTTTTGATAAGGGATATGAGGTGGCAGAAAATGCTGTTTTAATATTAAAAGAAGCAGAAAATAAACTACCTGAGGTAGAAGATATATTAAACATTGCCTATAAAGGTGTGGGAAATGGTATAGAAGGTTTAGATTATGTAAAAGAAGTTCTTCCAAAATCAGAAGAGATGATTAATGATTTAACAGAAAAAATAGGAGAAATAGATAATAACCAGGAACTAAATGAAATTATTGACCTATTAAAAGCTAATGTGCAAAAAAGAAGCGATTTCTTATCTAATCCAGTAAACATTATAGAGCATAAAATATTCCCTATAGCTAACTATGGTACAGCTATGACACCATTTTATTCTGTACTATCTTTATGGGTAGGAATATTACTTTTAGTTTCCATACTAACAGTAAATTCAAAAGGAGAATATAAAGTACATGAAGTGTACTTTGGTAAGCTATTACTATTTTCAACTATTGCAGCTATTCAAGGATTAATAGTGGCACTAGGAGATTTATATTTATTAAAAATAACCTGTGCAAATCCAGCACTATTTGTAGCAGGAAATGTATTTACAAGTATTGTGTTTACGTTTATTGTGTATTCATTAGTATCTGTCTTTGGAAATGTAGGTAAGGTTATGGGTATAATACTCTTGGTTCTTCAAGTAGCAGGATCTGGAGGAACCTTCCCAATACAATTAACACCAAAGTTTTTCCAAGTCATAAATCCGTATCTACCATTCACATATGCCATATCCTTCTCTAGGGAAGCAATAGGCGGAGTAGTTCAAACTGTGTTAAGTAGAGATATTATAATCTTATTAATATACATTGCTTTAGGGTTAATAATGGCAATTGTGCTTAAGAAGCCTATTAATAAGCTTTTACATGGATTTGTGGAGAATTTTGAGAAAAGTGAAATTGGGGAGCATTAAATTCAAATCTTTATCTCCTTGACTGGAGGTATGTAAATAAAAAATGGAGCCAGAAAGTCAGTATGACAATCTAGCTCCATTTTATAGTTCATATGAGTAAGTGTTTCAAATAATATATCTTGTTTAAATTAAAAAATAGATTGCATAAAATATATATCAAACAATAAACATTATAACGTGGAAATCATACCCAATAAATACTATAATAAAGTTGTAGGTATATCTAGAAGGGGGTAATGTTAATGGGAAAAGTTTTACTTGAAAGAAAAGATGTAGACCCAGGGATGACTTGGGATTTATCTGCTATTTATGGAACGGTGGAAGAATTTCAGAATGATGTTAAAAGGATGAGTGAACTTTCACAAAAAATACAACAAGAGTATAGAGGGAAATTGAATACTGCAGATACAATTAATGGGTGCTTAGATGAACTGAGAGAGCTATATAAAGTTATGGTATTAACAGTGAATTATGCAGAGCTTGCAGTGGCAGTAGACTATACAAACAATGAAAATCAAGATAGAAGTTCTAAGACAATGAATTTAATTGCTGAAATTGAAAGTGGTCTTAGTTTTGTTGATAGTGAAATAATAGAGGCAGATGATCAGGTTCTTGATGCCGCTATAAATTCATCTAAAGAAAATAGCAATTATTTAAAAGAAAAGAGAAGAAGCAAGGCTCATGCACTTCATCCAGAGGCAGAAAGAGTGTTGGCAGCTTTATCTGAAACATTACAAGGGCCTTATAAAATCTATGAGCAGGCTAAGCTTGCTGATATGGATTTTAAGAGTTTTCAGGTTAATGGAGAAACTCATCCACTTAGTTATTCGCTTTATGAAAATAATTATGAGTATGAAAAGGATACAGAGGTTAGAAGGGCTGCTTTTAATGAATTCTCTAATAAGTTAAGAGAATATAAGAACACAACCGCTACGGCATATCAGCTTCAAGTACAGAAGGAAAAAACCATGGCGAGCCTAAGGGGCTTTGATTCAGTGATTGACAGTTTATTGTTCCCGCAGCAAGTTGGAAGGGATTTATATGATAGGCAGATAGATTTAATAATGGAGAATCTTGCACCTCATATGAGAAAGTATGCAAGACTGCTTAAAAAGATACATGGTTTAGAGGAAATGACTTTTGCAGATTTGAAGATTACAGTTGACCCTGAGTATGATCCAGATGTAACTGTTGAAGAGTCTAAAAAGTATATTGAAGATGCCTTAGCTATTTTAGGTGATGATTATTTAGATATGGTTAAAAGGGCATATAGTGAAAGATGGGTTGATTTTGCACAAAATAAGGGGAAATCCACAGGTGGATTTTGTTCATCACCATATGGAAGTCATTCCTTTATATTATTGTCATGGAGTGAGAAGATGTCAGAGGTATTTACGCTAGCACATGAACTCGGACATGCAGGACACTTTAGCCTTTGTAATGAAGCACAAAATATATTTGATACAGATGTTTCAATGTATTTTGTTGAGGCACCATCTACTATGAATGAACTTCTTATGGCAAATTATCTTTTAAAATCTAGTGATGATAAGAGATTTAGAAGATGGGTGTTATCTTCAATGATCTCAAACACTTATTATCATAATTTTGTTACTCACCTGTTAGAAGCTGCTTATCAAAGGGAAGTATACAAAGTAATTGATGCAGGTGGAAGTGTTCAAGCTGAAACCCTTAGTAAAATTAAGAAGGATGTCCTTGAAAAATTCTGGGGTGAGGATGTGAAAATAATAGATGGGGCAGAGCTTACATGGATGAGACAACCTCACTATTATATGGGCCTTTATTCTTACACATATAGTGCAGGTCTTACCATAGGAACAGAAGTGAGTAAGAGGATTTTAGAAGAGGGCCAGCCAGCTATAGAGGATTGGAGAAAAGTACTTAAGGCAGGTGGATCTAAGACACCGGTTGAGCTTGCAAAGATGGCAGGGGTAGATATAACTACTGATAAGCCTCTTCTTGATACAATTGATTATATTGGAAGTATTATTGATGAAATAGTTAAACTAACAGAGGAAATGTAGGAAGCAGATAAAACTCTCCATATTATATACAATGATATTAAATATACATCATAGATATAAATTGAATCTAAAAAAGATGACTCCTGTTCATGCAGGGGTCATTTTTAAATACTGCAAACAGCATGATATGGTTATAAAATGACTATTCTTGTTAGTGGGATTGCTTTGGGCGTATTTATTATATGTGGGTTTATTTATGATGTATGGGGTATTTCTTGGATAGTATATCTAGTTATTAGTAATACATATAAAAGTAAAGGTTTAACAAGTGTTTAGTAGCGGTTTAAAAATATTTTGCAATTAGTTTAAATTGCTAGAAAAAAATATTAGAATATTTGAAATATACAAATTTATCACCATAAGTTAAAATGTTTAAATGATACTATTGAAAAAAAGGAGGTAATAATATGACTAAAAATGAAACTAAGAGACCATCTTTCGGTGTATCATTCGTAATTTTATTATTCTTAATTGTTGTTTTGGTGGCTCAAGTAATTGCTACAGGAAGCCCAAGTATTCGTATGACATTAATTTATTCTACGGCATTTGCGGCACTTGTACTTATGGTGACGGGAACATCTTGGAAAATTATTGAAGAGGGCATACTGCATGGTTGTTCAATTGCAGCAGTACCTAATGTTATTATGATCCTTATTGGTATGCTTATACCAGCATGGATAGCAGCGGGGAGTATTCCAGCGCTTATATATTATGGACTTCAGATTATTAATCCATCGTTTTTTCTAGTAACGGTTGCAATTGTTTGCTCAGTTGCATCTATTTCAACTGGTAGCAGTTATACAACGGGTGCTACATTTGGAGTTGCGTTTATTGGAATTAGTATAGGACTAGGTATACCAACTTATATGACTGCTGGTGCTGTTATTAGTGGAGCTATAATTGGGGATAAGCTATCTCCATTATCAGATTCAACTAACTTGGCTGCAGGAGTATGTGAAACAAATTTATTTGATCATATTAAGAGTATGATGTATACAACTATTCCAGCCTTTGTAATTTCATTGGTTTTATATGCAGTAATAGGGTTACGTTATTCAGCTGATAGTATTGATACTTCAGCAGTTCAGGTTATCTTAGATGGAATTTCACAGAACTTTAATATAACACCATTATATGCAATTGTTGCGATTATACCTATGGCTATAGTAATAGTTCTTGGTTTAAAGAAGGTTAATGCTATTATAACTATGGTTATAGCAGGTGTTGTTGGAATGATTATTGCAATAGTTATGCAAAAGCATGGAATTCTTGAGATGATAAACTTTATGGATTCTGGATATATCATGAATACAGGTATAGCAGACGTTGATAAGCTTCTTAGTAGAGGTGGTATTCAGTCAATGATGTGGACTGTTTCAGTAGCTATTCTTGGTATGATATATGGCGGAGTTCTAGAGAAAGCGGGCGTACTAGATGTACTTTTAGATAAAATGGTTGCTATAACTAAGTCAGCAAGAAGCTTAATTATAACTCATGTATTTTCTAGTATAATTATTAATTTGTTATCTGCTAGTCAATATGTAGCTATTTTAATACCAGGAAGAATGTTCTTACCAGCATATAAGAAACTAGGTATAGATTTAAAAGTTGCTTCAAGAACCTGTGAGGATTCGGCTACGGTTACGTCACCTCTTGTACCATGGGGTTTATGCGGGGTTTATTTTGCAGGAGTCCTTGGGGTTGATACATTAGCTTATTTACCTTATACATTCTTAGCTCTTCTTGTACCTTTAATATCTATATTCTATGCTTGCACAGGAATATTTATATTTAAAAAAGAGGTAAAAACAGATAATAAGAATGCACAAGCTTAAGGAAAGAAAATATGAATTGTAATATAAAAAAATTTAAAAAGGGAAAAGGCAAAATATATGATTAATAAAGTTGAAACCACGGAATTGTTGAAAAAACTAGTTTCTATTTCTAGCCCATATTTTGAAGAGCAGGAAATAATGGAATATGCAAAAGCTTGGTTCTGCAAGATGGGGATGAAGGCATTTATCCATGAATATCATGAAGATAAGGTAACTGGATATCATGGGCAAAATGTACTATTGGAATTAGAGGGAACTAAACCAGGGCCTGTTATATGTTTGAATGGGCATCTTGATTCAGTTAAGTTATGTAACGGTTGGACAAAGGATTCCTTTGGAGAAGTAATAGAGGACAAATTGTATGGACTTGGAGCTCTTGATATGAAGTCGGGCTGTGCATCTATCATGGTTGCGGTGGAGCATTTCTTTAAAGAGCATAAAGACTTTGCAGGAAAGATTAAAGTATCCTTGGTATCAGTGGAGGAAGGGCCTTATGGAATGGGAACCAACGCTTTAATAGAGGATGGATACTTAGATGATGTGGATTTTTCTATAATCACTGAGCCAAGTGCAGGTTTTACAGGAAAGCCATTTCCAGATTTGTGTTTAGGTGCAAGGGGAGGCTATGGGCTTGAGATAGAGTTCTACGGTAAATCAGCTCATGCGGCATCCCCTGAAAATGGAATAAGTGCTGTTGAAGATGCTGCTAAGGTAGTTTTAGAGTTAAAAAATATTGAATATGTGGAAGATCCACATTTGGGAAAGGGCACTTGTTGTGTGGTGGCAATAAACTCTGATGGTGGGGCATGCAGTGTTCCAGATTTTGCTTCTATTAAAATGTTTTGGCATATAGTTGTGGGTGAAGGTCCAGATACAATTACAAAACAAATTGAGGAAGCCATTAAAAGGGCTGGGGTTCAGTGCCAGTATAAAATAAAATTTAGGGAAGCTCCTTCAGAGAACTCAAAGGGATATATGCCATATACCGTATCTGAAGATGATATTATGGTAGGTAAGTTTATTGAATCTATTACTAAGGTTACAGATAAAAAACCATCTATTTCATATTTTAGCAGTATAGGTGACTTTTGTTATCTTGGTACTAGGATTAATGCACCTGCAGTTATATTTGGTGCAGCTGGGGAGAATTATCACAGTGAGGATGAGTATGTTACATTAGACAGTGTCCACAAAACTTCAGAAGTAATTTTTGATTTTTTAGTGAAAACATTAGTTTAAAGTTAATAGTTATTTTGCATATAAAATGATGTATAATATTTATACAAACATTAAAGGAGATGAGAGCTAGTGGATGTAAATATACTAATTATTAATGGGAAATGTTTATCTATGGATTGTAATATTGTTTACAATTGGATAGGGATTAGTAATAATCGTATTGTAGCTCTAGGCTTTGGTGATGAGTATAAGAATGTTATTAATCATTTTGAGAGACTTATAGATGCTGAAGGAAAAACAGTACTACCTGGATTTATTGACAGCCATTTTCATATGGTTCAGACTGCACTGAATAGGTGTTTTGTTGACTTGAGTGAGGCTAAATCTTTTAAGGACATAGGAGATTTAATTGCTGAGGCGGGAAGAAGTAATCCAGGTAGTAATGTAAAAGGTATACGTATAGACCAGAATAATTTAATTGAAAAAAGGATGCCAAACAGACATGAAATTGATGAGTTTTGGAATGACACTGCAGTGTGGCTTAACAGCTACGATTATGTAACAAGTGCATTAAATACCTATGGTCTTTTATATTACAAGATTCCATTTACTCAGGTTGGGGTACAGTATGATGATAAAAATATGCCAACGGGAATATTTAAACTTAATGCAAATGCACAACTTAGAGCAAATATTCTAAATGAAATTGATGATTTTTATCGTCTAGATGCTCTTAGTAAGCTTATGCCACACCTTGCAGCCAATGGGCTGACTACAGTAAATGCTGTAGAAGGTGGTGTAGTATATTGTGACCGAGATGCAGCTTTTATATATGATGTGATAAAACATAAAAGAGTATATCTAGATATGGAGCTCTTTTTTCAAACCTTTGATTTAGAACGTATACAAGAGATGGGTTTAAAAAGGGTTGGTGGAAGTTTGTATGTTGATGGTACCTTCAATTCTAGGGCGGCAGCAATATCCTTTGATTATAATGATGCTAAAGGTGTAAGAGGAACTTTAAATTTCACTCAGGATAAACTAGATATGATGGTTGAACAGTGTTATAGAAGAAACCTTCAACTAGCATTGTATACATTAGGTGATAGAGCTATAGATATGGCACTTAAAGCACATGAAAGAGCAGTAAATCTTACGGGGAAAACAAATCTTAGGCATAGATTGGAACACGTAGAGCTTCCTACAGATGAACATATTAAAATGGCTAAGGAGCTAGGGATTATTTTTTCCATGCAGCCAACTTATGAGCTGATTTGGGGAGGTCCTAATAAAATGTATTCTCAAAGGTTAGGGGATAGGTATAAGGATACAAATCCTTTACGTAAAATTATTGATGGTGGAGTAAAAATCTGTGGTGGTACTGACAGTGACACTACAGAAACAAATTACATATATGCCATATATGCAGCGGTAAATCATTCAAACCCCCAACATAGAATTCAGGTCATAGAAGCCATTGAAATGTTTACATGCAATGGGGCATATGCCATAAATAAGGAAAATGAAAAAGGGTTTTTAAAGATAGGATATGAAGCAGATATAGTAGTTCTGGATGATGATATTATGAGTATAAATAAGGAAAATATTAAGGATATAAAAGTTAGGACAACTATTAAGCTAGGTAAAATAATTTATGAAAATGGCCAATTTATTGAATATTAATGAGTGGTGATAGATAGTTTTATGGTAAAGATTAATTTGTTAGGCAAAATAAAAATAGAATACATGGATGAGAATTATGAGAAAACATTAAGCAATAAAACTATTGCCCTTATTTATTTGATGATTGCAAATAAGGGACGTTATCTTGCAAAGGATAAAATTATGCTTTATTTGTGGCCTGATAGTTTAGAAGACGCGGCTAGGTATAATCTAAGGTACAACCTGTGGCTGCTGAAAAAAATACTTCCTCCAGGCGAAAATGGAGAGACTTTGATTATATCTGAAAAAGATACTTGTATTTTAAACGATAATTATCCTTTTGAATGTGATCTTATAGATATAAAAGAGTTTAATTTTGACGGAGCATCTATAAATGATTTATTATATGTAAGAGAATTATTTCATGGCAATATCATGGAGGGCTGGTATCTAAAAAATTGCAATGAGTTTAATGAGATGATTTTATTCGATCGTATGATGTGTGAGAATAGACATATGGAACTTTTAAGAGCTTTAACAACTAGGTATGAGACTAAAGAAGAATATAGCAGATCTCTTGAGATACTTAAGGAAATGGCTGTTATAGAGCCAGACAATGAAGAAATAGCTCTGAAAATTATGAAAAATTATATCAGTATAGGAAATAGAACTGCGGCTATAAGTTATTATAAAAATTTTGAAACATCTTTGTGGAATAGTCTTAATATCACCCCTAATGAGGAGATAAGTAGTTTTTATAAAAGTTTATACGCAGGAAATCAAGATAATAAATCCCATAGTGATCAGCTTGAAACGTGCAATAATAGAAAAGAAAAGTTAACAATACGGGGATATTGTATTAGTAATATAGAGTATTTTTTAATTGCAGATGTCATTTCACAGATTGTAAAACTTATAAAGCCACAATACTTGATAGAATTTAACCCAGGTTTTGTCTATGATTTGAGTTATATCCAAAGAGAATTACTAGTTGAATACGGGAAGGTTAACCAGAGTGAAGAGCAGAGGATTAGTAGTGATTTGCCCGGCTTGGTCCCAAATGTTAGACTGATTCATGGATTTTGCAACTTGATAGATATTGTAACAAAGTACTATGTTTTGGAGTTGAACGTAAAGAATTATAAGAATATAGATAGTATGTCTCAAGGAGTAATAGAATATTTAGAGTATATTAAGGTTGAGGGGCTAATTATAAATGTTCTTTAAATTTTTTTGTTCCATAAAAAACAGGAGTGTGGTTTCTACAACAAATGTTCTATAATCTGTTAAA
Source organism: Clostridium sp. (assembly GCF_036660475.1). Lineage (GTDB taxonomy): Bacteria > Bacillota > Clostridia > Clostridiales > Clostridiaceae > Clostridium_J. Next base: position 125,495 of record NZ_JAVXAO010000004.1, read on the forward strand.
ATCAAATGTAAATCGAATAAAATATATAAATTAAAGTGTAAGTGGACAGGAATTTCTGTAAACTTGCACTTTAATTTTTGAGGTATTTTGGTAATTAAAGTTGAAAGTAAATATAATTTACAAAAAGTACTTTACCTGTCGTAGTAGTTGTGTTATGATATTACTACGATAGATAAAGTAATAACTGCATTAGATGGAGTAAAATGTTGATAAGGCATCTGAAGATGAGTAATAACTAAAAAAAAGTCCAACATATTGACTTATTTATTTTTGAAGATGCTAAAAGAAAAGAAGGTGATAAATTGATAAGTAGCGATATAATCAGAGGATATAATGACACCATAATTCTAAGCCTCCTATTAGAGGGAGATTCCTATGGTTATGAAATATCTAAAAATATTAAAGGTATAACAAATGAAGAGTATATGATAAAGGAGACAACCCTTTATTCGGCATTTAACAGACTAGAGAAAAATGGATACATAGAGGCATATTTTGGAGCTGAAACCTATGGGAAGAGACGTACATATTTTAGAATAACACCAAAGGGGAAAGAATTTTACAGAGAAAAATGTGAAGAATGGCAATTAACTAAAACTGTAATAAATAAATTTATTAAGGAGATGGATTAAGTGGATACAATAATTAATTATGTGGAGAATATGTTTAAAACTTTACCAAGGACAAAGGAATTGAAAAATCTAAAATCTGAAATTTTGAACAATATGGAAGATAAATATAGTGAACTGAAGTTAGATGGAAAGTCTGAAAATGAAGCAATAGGAATTGTTATTTCTGAATTTGGCAACATCGATGAGATAATCAGGGAGTTTGGTATAGAACTAGGAAATGATAAGTTGGAAGATGATCTTGTATCAATAGATATGGAACAGGCTAGGGAATATCTAAGAATTAATAAGAAAGCAAATTTTATTGTTAGCATAGGAGTAGCCTTGTGTATGACAGGAGTAGCAATTCTAGTGTTTTTAATTCAGCTTATAGAGGATGGAAAGATATTTAGCACTCTTGGTGAGGATAAGGCGACATTTGTACCTGTTACTATATTATTAATTTTTGTAGGTGTGGCAGTGGCATTATTTATTTTTGTTGGAGTTACAATGGAAAATTATCAGTATATAGATAAAGGAGCTTTTAAGTTAGATTCTACAGTTAGGATATTCTTAAAGGAAGAAATGGATTCAATGAAGCAAAACAAGACTATTGGAGTAATTGTTGGAGTTAGTCTTTGTATTCTTTCACCAATTATATTGTTTATTGGTGGAACATTTGGGGATTCAGGGTATGTTTATGGATCGTCTATTCTTATTATGGTAATTGCTTTAGCGGTATATATTTTCATAAATATAGGTGGAAGTACTGAAAGGTATAAAAAGCTTTTACAGCAAGCGGAATACAGTATTGAGGCTCGTAAAGGAGATAAATTTATAGGTGGAGTAGCTAGTGTTATTTGGCCTTTAGCTACAGCAGTATTTCTTATATGGGGATTTATCTATGATGGGTGGAGTATTTCTTGGATAGTTTATCCAGTTACAGGAATAATATTTGGGATATTCTGTAGCATTTATAAATCAATTAAGGGTATTGAAGTAAATTAAAATTATAAAAAGTTAAGATGTTGTGAAAAAATAGCTATAGGAAAATTTGAGAAAGTGTAAGTTGGCAAGTATTTCTGTCAACTTACACTTTAATTATGGTTAGTTATAACTCATTAAAATAGAGTATGTTTAATAAAGTAGCTAGTCCTTTTTCTTTGTTGCGTCAACTATATCTTGGAATCTACTCATTATATACTCATAATTTTTCTTGTTATGAGGTAATAAACATTGAGAGCAGTCTTTTATTCCGCCTTCAATATACTTTGGATTTCCACCACAGTTAGGGCCTAGTGCATATAGTGGACAATAGCAGAATAAGCAATTAAACTCATCAGGTTTATTAGTATCATGACAAGGAAAAAATTCACAATCCTTGTGATTAAAAAACTTGTAATTTTCGCTCATTTACAACTCCTCCTAAATTATTTTAATAGCTCACGTGGGCTATTTATATTGTATAATCAAGTGATTAATATATTCAAGTTAATATTCATATTTAGAAAGAATTTTAAGGAAATCACTCCTTCGTGAAGGAGAGTTCCAGTGTGGAGAGAGAGTTATCTATTAAAAAACGTGTTGTAAGGCAGTGAATTCATGTATTATAATATGTTTATACTTATGATAAAAAAATTATTATTCTTAATTTTAGGGGGGCGTTTATTTTGAAAAATGCAGAACAAATAAGAAGAGAACTTGAAGAGTCAAAATTAAAAATATCTGAAAAAAGATCCAACTCTAAAGAACGTATAGAGAGGATGAGAAAAAAAGGCGAAGAAATAGTTGATAAAACAGAAAATTGGAGTCGCTCTGGTTGGGAAGATATGAGTGATAAACAAGCTAATACATATAGTGGATTTATGAAATTGATATTTAGAATTATAGCTATAATGCTTATTTTATTAGCTATAGTTTTTCCACCATTTATAATTATATCAATAGTTCTTTTTTACTTATCATTTAAATTTGATGCTAAGAAAATTAAAAATGATTACAAAGGAAGTAAGAGCTTTATACTGTCAATAGCAGGAGTATTGATAATGTTAATTTCATTTGTAGTACCTCCGTTAATAATTTTAGCTGTTGCTTGTTTTATTGCAGCGTATAAAGAGAAAAAGAAGAATGAAAATGAATCAAATTTAGAAGAGAAGTAGCAAGTTCAGTACTAGGGTTATTGCCGAAGTTGTCACAAGGTTAAAATTTCTTAGAAGATAACAATAGATACGCAAGAATTAAAATACATAATATTAAAGAATAAATCCACAGCAATGCAGAGATGTGTTGTTGTGGATTTTTGTTGTAAAAGTTAATGTATTAACAGGGGAAATAGGCATTTTATGTAATAAAGCAAATTGATTAAATAAAATGAAGCAAAGACATAAAAAATACAACAGATTCCATTATTATTTAAAAAAATTTAATATAATATTGAAAACTTATAAATTATTCTGTATAATACAAAAGTAGACAAAAAAAGGTCGAATTTGCGTCATTTTAAAATGTATATATTAAATGATTTCGCAGAGTCCTTTATAAATCTATTAATGAAAATACTAGCAAGGGTAGGCGAGAAGAATGAAAGTATTAATTACAGGATTTGATCCATTTGGCGGAGAAAGTCAAAACCCCGCATATGATGCAGTAAAGTTATTACCATCAGAAATAGCTGGAGCAGAGGTTATTAAACTAGAAATTCCAACTGTGTTTGGCAAGGTTAGAGAAGTTTTAGAGGCAGCGATTATTAAACATAAGCCAGACGTAGTGATATCAATTGGACAAGCAGGCGGAAGCTTTGGAATTGAAGTTGAAAGAGTTGGTATAAACTTGGCAGATGGAAGAATTGCTGATAATGAAGGTGTACAGCCAATTGATGAAATAATATTTGAAGATGGAGATAATGCATATTTCTCAAATTTACCAGTTAAAGCTATGGTAAAGGAAATTAGAGATGCAGGAATTCCGGCAACTTTATCATATTCAGCAGGTTCATATGTATGTAACTATGTTTTATATTCGATACTATATCTAATTAAGAAAAAGTATAACAATATTAGAGGTGGATTTATTCACGTTCCATATGCACCATCACAAGCTACTAGTAAAGCCTCAAATACTCCAACTATGTCAGTAGAAAACATTAGTAAAGGAATAGAAGCGGCGATTAGAGCTAGTATTACAAATGACAAAGACATAAAAACAGCAGAAGGTAAGATTTCATAAAACAATAAACATGTTTTAAGGATAAAAGTTAAAAAAATAACAAATGAAGTTTAGGGGGAAAAAATATGATTAAACTTATTGGTATCTTAATCGTAGTAGTAGGATTTACTTTGAAAATGAATTCTATCGCTATCGTTTTAGTATCAGCATTGGTAACAGGACTTGTAGGTGGACTAGCAATTCCAGAAATTTTTGAAATACTTGGAGCAAGCTTTGTAGACAATAGGACTATTTGTATATTTATTATTATTATGCTTGTAACAGGTACATTAGAGAGAAATGGATTACAAGAGGTTGTAGCAAATGCAATTTCAAAAATAAAAAGAGCGTCATCTGGATTAGTAATAGCTAGTTATGGAGTGATGAGAACTATATTAGGAGCATTTGATATAAATGTTGGAGGAGCGGCTGGATTTGTACGTCCTGTAGTAGTTCCAATGGCAGAGGGTGCTATAAAAGCAAAATATGGTGAAGTAAATGAGGAGCATCTTGAAGAAGTGAAAGGGATGTCAGCAGCAATGGAGAATATTGCTTGGTTCTTTGGACAAGTTTTATTTGTTGGAGGTTCAGGAGCATTATTAGTACAATCAACTCTTAAGGATTTAGGTTATGAGGTAGATCTTTTAGAAATGGCTAAAGTAGAGATTCCGGTAGCTATAGCGGCAATAGCATTAGCATCGGTATACTTTATACTAAAAGATAAAAAGATTGCAAAGAAATGCTATAAGGATACAAAAGAAAAATAGAAAGAGGTGAAGTGTATGTCATTCTTTATGAATGCTGAAATTGGATTATCAGATAAATTATTAGAAGTATTATTTATTGTTATGGGACTCGTTGCACTTTATGTTGGAGTTAAAACACTTTTAGATAAAGAACATAAATCAAAAATTGGAACTGCAACATTTTGGATTGCACTGGCTATAGTTATAGGTTTTGGAAGATGGATTCCAAACAAGGTAAATGGTTTACTTATTGTTGTTATGGCTATACCTTCTGTATTCAACAAGGTTTTACCAGGTGAAAACAAGGTTGCAACGCCAGAGCATAGAAATAAAATGGCAAAAAAGATAGGAAATAAGATATTTATTCCCGCATTAATGATGGGTGCTTTTGCAATTATATTTGCACTATTTACAGATATAAGTCCACTAGTTGGAGTAGGTGTGGGAGTTTTTGTTGCTATGATAATGGTTGTTGTTATGGCTAAAGAAACAAAACCAGTTGATTTTTTAGATGATGCTAAGAGAATGCTTGATATGGTTGGACCATTATCAATATTACCTTTGTTACTAGCTTCTCTTGGAGCTATATTCACAGCGTCAGGTGTTGGTGAAGTTGTTTCAAGCTTAGTTGGATGGATGATACCAGATGGAAATATAGTAATAGGAGTTATAGTTTACGCTGTAGGTATGGCACTATTTACAATGATAATGGGTAATGCATATGCTGCAATTACAGTTATGACTGTTGGTATAGGTGCACCATTTGTATTAGCACATGGATTAGATCCAAATATAGTTGGTATGTTAGCATTAACTTGTGGTTTCTGTGGAACACTTTGTACACCGATGGCTGCAAACTTTAATATTGTACCAGTAGCTATATTAGAGATGAAAGATAAATATACAGTAATTAAAAATCAATTATTAGTAGCTGGAGCTATGCTAGCTTTCCAAATAGTATATATACTACTTATAGCTTAGTAAATATTAATAATAAAATTGAATATATATTGAAACAAACCCATCTGAGATATTATTTTAAGAACTCAGGTGGGTTTGTTATATTAATATAGTAACCATTAGGATAAATGACGAGATACAACGGGTAGATAAATTTTAGAAAAGGTTATAACCTACAATTTGAAAAGTGTATAATTAGTAGTATACAATTATATATTTACAACATTGGAATTTGTAAGTGTTAATGAAAAAGCTGCTACCATAAGAGTAAAAGAGGGATAATGGCTTATAGGGGTTTTTCTGAAATTAGATACAATAGGCCCTATTAGAGTGATTACATAGTCTACTTGTCGTAACCTAGAGGAGGTGTTTTAATGAAGAGATACAAAGTGAAAATTTACTTGTTACTGCTTTTTCCATTGTCGTTATTATTAAATTATATTGCATCGCTTAATCCTAATTTCATTGAAAAATATTATTCGTCTAAAATAAATAGATTTACAATAGAAGTTATAAGTTCAATTACTAACTTTATTCCATTCTCGTTGTATGAAATAACTGTTATCTCTGCGATTATAGGATTTATTGTCTATTTAATATATACACTTATTGAGATAATAAAGGAGACTCCTTCTCAGTTTATTCCAAGGAGTGATTCACTAAGTAAGCTCCAGATACTAAATCAAAGATTTAGGATCTCACTTAAGTTCAAGTATCCAAATCATAGATTTGGATTTTCCATTAAAGAGAGAAGAGCCCATAAAAACAAATTTATTAATTTTCTACTTAATTGTTTTGTAGTTCTTTCAATTTCATATTTTCTTTTCATAATCTTGTGGGGATTAAATTATAATAGAGTTCCACTGGACGAAAGTATGGGTATGAATAATAAAAAATATACAGTTAAAGAGCTTGGTGAGCTTTATGAATATTTAATAGATAAAACTAATTTATTAAGGGAAGAGATTACTGTAGATGATAACAATATAGCAACTGTAGAGGGTGGCTATAAATCAGTTTTAAAAAGAGCTACCTTAGGATATGACATTGCTTCAAAAGAGTATGAAACTTTAGAAGGTTCCTTTGGAACACCGAAGAAACTTTTGCTTTCAGAGTTTTTTAATTACACAGGAATAACAGGTATATACTTTCCTTACTCTGGTCAGTCAGGGGTAAATGTTAATGCACCATTAATGACAATACCAGCGACTACTATTCATGAAATGGCACATCAAAGAGGTTATGCAAGAGAAGATGAAGCGAATTTTATAGCTTTTCTAGTAAGTGCAATGCACCCAGATAAAGATTTTCAATACTCTGGATATATCTTAGCATTAAGTTATACTGGCAGTGCGTTATATGAAGCGGATCTAGAGCTTTATGAAACGCTTAGCTTAAAGAAATCGGAGAATGTGGAGCGAGATAGGCTTTACCGAATAGAGTTTTGGGATAAGTACTCTGGTAAAATAGAGGAATTATCAAGTAAAGTTAATGATACCTATTTGAAATCAAATGGAGTTTCTGATGGTGAAAAAAGCTACGGACGAATGGTGGATTTGTTGCTTAATTACTATATGGAATATATTAAATAAGCTATTAGTAGAGCCAGTAAAAGATTATAAGAAGTTAGAGGTAAGCCTAGAAGAAATGGTTCGGGTATATTAAGTATTCAAAATCCAATAGAGTACTTCAATAGAAATTATTTAAAGGATGAAAAAATAGAAGAATTACACCTTGTGTTAAGATGTAATTCTTTTATTTTTATGCAGACTTTTTTTGATCTTTTATGAATAGAGTAACTATTAAACCTATGGCAGCTATTACAGCGGCACCAATAAATAAATTAGTGAAACCTGTATTCATAGTTGTTTGATAAGCTGTTTCAATGGCAGTTTTTGAACCGTCTAAAGAAGACATATAATTAGTTTTTAACGCATCAAAGTTAATGTTAGGTGTTTTTGATAGCATAGGTTTTAGGCTATCAAACATAGTACTTATAAAATCTTTAACTGTACTAAATACTGTAGTTATATCAGCATTTTGGAAGGCTGCTAAAGTATTAGCAGAAACTGAGGCACCGCTAGTAAATATATCTGAAGGCATTCCTGTTACAGGCGGTAATACTGTTTGAATGGCACCAGGTACTTTGCTTCCAGCATCAGCTATAAAATTAACTAAGATATTTGGAGATATAGCTACACCAATAGACCTAATTAATGATACTGTAGATTGTCCAGATGAAATTTCTTCAGGTGGAACTAAAGACATCATTAAATAGTTAACAGGAGTACCCATGGTAAAGCCCATACCAAATCCCATTAATACTAATCCAATGAAGAGATTAATAAAAGTTGGGTTACTTGCAGTAACTAAAGCTTGATACAATGATCCAACTAATGTACAACTAAAACCAGTTGCAAGAACCTTTTTAACTCCAAATTTATCAATGATTTTTCCACCAAGTGGGGCAGCAATACCAGTAAATACTGCGAATATTGTTATTAAATAACCACCCTCGCCAGATTTAATCATAAGGACATTTTCACCAAATTGAGGTAGGAAAACTGTTCCCATTAAACCGCAACCAACTATAAAACTGATAACTAAAGTTAAGGCTATTTGTCTATTAGTAAAATAATTAAGATTTAATACTGGATCTTCAGCTTTCTTTTCAATCCAAATAAATATTGGTAAAGCTATAATGAATATTAACAAGAAAAGCCAAACACGTAAATCTTGTACAGAGTTAGCTAAGTCATGGAATTTTAGATTTGTTAATCCATACATAAGTGAAAGAATAACTATAGTTATCATTGCTGAACCAGGTAAATCCATTTTCTTTAAAGGACCTTCTTTTTTATTTTCCTTTAGACTAAGAGCGAGTCCTAAAATAATAATACTTAGTGGTAGGTTTATAAAGAATAAATAACCCCAATTACTTGGACCAGCAATGTCTAATACAAATGAACCTAAGCTAGGTCCTATAATTGTTGATATTCCAAATACTGCACCAACTAGACCTAAGGCAGTACCCCTTTTTTCAGGAGGAAATGAAGAACCTATATAAGCTGTAGCTATAGGCATTATTCCACCACCACCAAGAGCTTGGATTACTCTTGAGAAAAGTAAAAATTGATAATTGCCAAAGAAGTTAGATAAACCACACATAAGTGAACCAATGGCAAAAAGTAAAATAGAAATCATATATACTTTTTTTCGACCATATCTATCGGAGAGTTTACCGGTAATAGGCATTGATACTGCATAGGCAAGGGTGTAAATAGTTATAACCCAGATACTCATACTATCAGTTAGACTAAAACTGTTAGCAATTATAGTTCTAGCCGGAGAAACAATACCAGAATCTATGGCCCCCATGAAAATTCCTAGTAAAAAGACAATAATAGCAAGTGTAGTAGATTTTTTTTGCATAAATTTCTCTCCTTAAACATTAATTGTTTAATCTTGTTTACATGAAATATTTATAATTAATTACTAAATATAACAATACTACTTTTGGTTAATTTTTACAATAAAATTTCGATAATAATTGTAAAATTGCATATGGTTGCAGTAAAATATTGACTAGGTGGTTTGTTTAAGGTATTATTTTAAGATAAGGTATTTTATCGGAGGTGGCTATGAATAGAAGACAAGAGCAAAATCAACAAAGTAGAGAGAAAATTATAAATGCAGCGTTAGATGAATTTGGTAAAAATGATTATTTTACTGCATCAACTAATAGCATATGTAAAAATAACGGAATTTCTAAAGGGTTATTATTTCATTATTATGTAAGTAAAGATGAGCTTTTTATGGTGTGCGTTAAAAAATGTTTTGATGAATTAAGTGAACATATTGAGAAACATATTCATAATAGTGGTGGAACAATGGAAGAAATGTTAGGTAATTATATTCAATGTAGAATTGAATTTTTCAGATTGCATCCATATTATAAAAAGATTTTTCATACAGCGATATTTAATGCTCCGATTTACTTAGTAGTAAATATTGAGGATTCAAGAAAAAGATTAAATGAGGTCAATGAATTATTTCTAGCAAAAGTTCTAGATAATTTCGAACTTAAAAAGGATGTTAACAAAAATGAAATTATTAGGACGAGTATAGATTTTGCAAATTATTTGTTATCAAAATATAAACTGTACGGTACTGAGGAAGAAAATTTTATGGAAGGATCAGCCAAAGAGTTTATTCGAATGATGAAAATGCTGTTTTATGGAGTAGTTCAGAAAGATTAGGAGGAAAGTTATGATAAAAGGATTATTGGTTGTAGCTATATCAATATTGATAGCTATGATAGTTGGGAAAATTGTACAAAAAATTAAGTTGCCTGCTATTTTAGGGTGGCTGATAACAGGAATGATTATAGGTCCTCATGCAATGAATCTGTTCAATTCAACAATTATGGATAGTGCGTGGTTTCATATAATTGAAGGATTTGCAGAGGTTGCAATCGGTCTTATTATAGGAACAGAACTGATTTGGAAAGAACTTAAAAAATCTGGCAAACAAATTATTACAATTACTATTACAGAAGCATTAGGTACTTTTGTAGCAGTGTCATTGGCATTTGGGGTTACCTTCTATTTTGCAGGTATTCCAGTTGCATTAGCATTTGTATTTGGAGCAATTGCATTAGCTACAGCACCAGCGCCTTCTTTAGCTATTGTTAAAGAGTATAACACTAGCGGACCTGTAACTAAAACTCTAATTCCACTTGCAGCTATAGATGATATGGTTGCGGTTGTTGTATTCTTTGTGGTTATTGGAATTGTTGCAAGTGGTTCATCAGGGGGAGGATTGCCATTGTGGTTTGTTCCTCTTATGATTATAGTTCCAATTATATTAGGGGCAATTCCGGGGGTAGCAGCAGGGTTTGTATTAAGAAAACCTATGAGTAAAAGAAATACTTGCATAGTAACATTTATGTTTATTATAATTACAGGATCTCTTGGTCTTGGGATTAATCATTTAATGGGTAAAAGTATATTTAACATTATGATTATGGGAATATCTTTTTCAGCCGTATTTTCTAATATGGTAACATTAGAAAGAGTTCATGAAATAATGGAGTCAGTAATGCCTATTGTAGGAGTACTTATGGTACTGTTAATTTTAAATCTTGGAGCGCCCCTAGATTATAATCTAATATTAGGTGCAGGATTATACACTGCGATTTATATTGTGGCTCGTGCTATTGGTAAAATCGGAGGATCTTATACGGGTGCTGTTATATCAAAGGCACCTGACACTGTAAAAAAATATTTAGGATTTACACTGTTACCACATTCAGGGGTATCACTTATGTTTACAGCAATAGCAGTAGGCATGCTTGGAGCTCAATCTGAGGAAGCATTAATTGTTCAAGGAACTATTGCGGCTGCAGCGGTAATCAATGAAATTATTGCAGTATTTGTTGCAAAACAGGGATTTAAGCTTGCTGGAGAAATTAAAAGTGATAATGAAATTACAGATGGTAATAAAGAAGTAGAAGAAAATAAAATTTCATAAGTGGTGATGTTGGAAGTTCTATATAAACTAAAGAAAAATCTTGAAAAGGATTAAATTAAAAAACATTAGAAATTTACTTTGAATGATTGTACCCCTATGATATAATTCTGTATTAAATACGAGTTTTATGTAGAATTTTGCGATAGGAGGTAGAGTTAATGGAAAAAGGTCTTGAAAAGAAATATGGTTTAGCTATGGCCATTGCCATGGTTATAGGAATTGTAATAGGTAGCGGTGTGTTTTTTAAAGCTGAGAAAGTTTTAACAGCAACAGGTGGAGATCTTCCAATCGGAATTTTAGCATGGGTTATTGGTGGTATGATTATGGTCATATGCGCTTACGTGTTTTCTATTATGGCTACAAGATATGAAAAAGTTAATGGGGTTGTAGACTATGCTGAAATAGCTTTGGGGTCAAAGTACGGATACTTTATAGGTTGGTTTATGACGACTATATATTATCCATCTCTAACAGGTGTTCTTGCATGGGTAGCAGCTAGATATACATGTGTTTTGATAGGATGGGAAATTGCTGGAGCAGAAGCTATGGTTATTGCTGGATTTTATCTTATAGGAAGTTATGCAATCAATGCTCTTTCTCCAAAACTTGCAGGAAAACTTCAGGTTTCTTCCACAATAATTAAGTTAATACCATTAGTATTAATGGCTGTCATTGGTACTATTGCTGGAGTTAGCAATGGAATACTTGTTGACAATTTCACTGGTGGCGCAATTGTAGAAGTTGCTGGAAATCCGCTATTTACAGCGGTTGTAGCTACTGCCTTTGCATATGAAGGTTGGATTATTGCTACTAGTATTAATGCTGAATTAAGGGATGCAAAGAAAAATCTTCCTTTAGCTTTAACATTTGGAACAGTATTTATAGTAGTTATATATATTCTTTACTATGTAGGACTCGCTGGTACTGTTGAAAATAGTGTTATGATGTCTGGTGGAGAAACTGGGGCTAAAATTGCATTCTCAAGAGTATTTTCAAGTGCTGGAGGTTCAATTCTATTTGTATTTGTTATTATATCTTGTTTAGGGACGCTTAATGGATTAATGCTTGGATGTACAAGAGGTATGTATTCTATAGCGGCTCGTAATATGGGACCAAGTTCGAAGATATTTAAATCAGTAGATGTAAATACCGATATGCCAACAAATTCAGCAATTATAGGTTTATTATTTAGTTGTGCATGGCTAGTTTATTTCTATGGAGCTAACTTAACAACAAGCTGGTTTGGTGTATTTAGCTTTGATAGTTCAGAACTCCCAATTGTAACTATATATGCAATGTATATTCCTATATTTATCATGATGATGAAAAATGAGAAGGAACTTGGGGTGTTCAAACGTTTTGTTGCTCCAGCTCTTGCAGTATGTGCATGTATATTTATGATTATTGCTGCATGTTATGCGCATGGAACGGCAGTTGTATACTATTTAATTGTTTTTGCTGTAATTATGGGAATTGGATTATTCCTTATGAACCCGAAGGAGAAATAAGGAATATTAAAATGAATGACAAGTCAAATATTCTAACATACTGACTTATTTATTTTTAAAAGATGCCAAATATATAGACAAACCCATCTGAGAGATTATTTAATATCTCAGGTGGGTTTTTTATATTTAAGTTGAAGCTCAAAATTATTAGAGTGAAAATTAAAACAAGTATTGAAAATTTATTTTCAATATATCGTATACTCTCAACATAATCAATCATAGATATATAAGGAATATTTAGTTATGTTAAGGGGTGAGTAAACTGTACATTAGTAAAAAGAGGTATACTGTACTGATGCTAATACTCTGCTGTATTATATCCATTTCCAGTTGGATGTTCTATTATAAACTTGAAAATATTAACAACAGAGATAGGGATATAATTCAAAGAGAAGCTGTTGTAGCTAAAGATAAAGAGAAACTAAATGTAGAGAGAGAAGTCTTAAATAAGGATAAGGGCGATTTAGATAAGTTGAAGGGCGAGGCTAAAGTTAAAGAAAAAGAGATTGCAAATAAAGATAAGGAGTTGAAAGATAAAGAGGAAGAACTAAAGCAAAAGGAAATAGAATTAAAAGCAAAGGAAGAAGAAGTAGAAAAAAAGTTAATAGCCAATAGGACTAAGCCTTCTACGACTGGAGGGAGCGATAGAGTTGCATATTTGACATTTGATGATGGCCCATCAGCTAATACACAAAAGATTTTAGATATATTAGCTGCAAATAAAATAAAAGCAACTTTTTTTGTGAATGGTCATATTGGTTTTGAAAGTACCTATCTAAGAATGGTTAATGAAGGGCATAAAATTGGGAATCATACTTATTCTCATAATTATAGTGAAGTATATTCTTTAGAAGATGGTTTTTTTAATAGTGTAAATCAATTAAATAATTATTTAGCATCATTAGGAATAAGTAAGCCAGATATTATAAGATTTCCAGGTGGCTCAAATAATACAGTAAGTTATCAATATGGTGGATCAGCTTTAATGGGTAGGTTAGTTAATAGTGTTGTTAATAGTGGATATGATTATTTTGATTGGAATGTAAGTTCAGGTGATGCAAGCAAACCAACAGCAGATAAAGAATCAATAATAAGTAATGTGAAAAGTGGATGTACAGGAAAGAAAACTCCTATAATTTTGATGCATGATTCAGCTCCAAAGACAACAACGGCAGAGTCATTGCAAGAAATAATAAATTATTTAAGGGCACAAGGATATAGTTTTGGAACTTTGGAAAAGGGGATAGGAGTATCGGCTAAATTTAAATAGTTTCAATAGAAGAAAATATTTCCATGGATAATATTATGAAGGATCTCTATAGCACTATAAATTTATCAAATAATTACTTTAACAAATTCATTTATAGTAGTGAATAATATGAGGTATGATGAAATGCTTAATTGCCATAAGGAGCAAATCGTGATAATATAATAATTATAATTTAATAAAATCCACAGATTTCTGTGGGAGAGGTTCGTAACCATCCCTCTATAAAAAACTAGGGCAAAAAGACTTTATGGTCGTACTATACCCTTAGTGCGACTTTTTTTATTCTTAATTTGATTTTACATTTGTTTAGTGTATATAGTTTTTAAACACAATACTCTAAATAAATTTATATATGCAAATTAAGTCTATAAGTATTTTGATACCTTGAGATGATTCTCAGGGTATTTTTTATTACTTTAAATATCAAGTGATTCTTATATTCAGATAGAGCATGCCCAAAAGGAATACCAAACTCTATATGAATGGTAGAAGAACTTATTTAGGGTAAGTGTCCGAAGTTATCTTCCACTTAAAGAAGATGAGGGGTTATAGAGGCTAGACATCAAATAAACTTATTGAAGTAGAAGGAGATGATTACATGATTAAAAAGAAAGTAATAATAGACTGTGATCCAGGAATTGATGACGCTTTGGCAATAATGCTAGCTTTAAAATCAGAGGAGCTAGAGGTTGTAGGAATAACGATAACATCAGGAAATGTACATGGTAAAAAAGGAGCAGAAAATGCATTAAAGATTTTAAAAGAGCTAAATAGATTAGATATACCAGTTTATATTGGTTGTTGTGATCCTTTAAAGAGAGAGCTTATTACAGCAGAAGATACTCATGGTTGTGATGGATTAGGAGAAAGCTTTTTACCTAAGGTAGAGGAAGTAACATATAAAGAGGGAGCAATAGATTTTATTTTAGAAACATTAAGTAATGAAGATATTACAATTATCGCATTAGGTCCATTGACAAATATAGCAAGGGGACTAGAGAAGGATAAAAATACTATGAGAAATATGAAAGAATTAGTTCTTATGGGAGGCGCTTTCAAGAGTTTTGGTAATTGCTCACAGGTTGCTGAGTTTAATTTCTGGGTTGACCCCCATGGGGCAGAAATAGTATTTAAAGAATTAAAGCGGAAAATTACTATGGTTGGTCTTGATGTCACTAGACAGTGCATTTTAACGCCAAACTATATAGAAATGATTAAGCAATTTAATGAGCCCTTAGGTGAGTTTATAGTAAAAATTATTAGATTTTATGTGGATTTTCATTGGGCCCAAGAAAGAACCTTGGGATGTGTTATAAATGACCCATTAGCCATAGCTTATTTCATTAACCCAGAATTATGCTCAGGTAAAGAATATTATGTTGATATAGTAACTGAGGGTAAGGCAATAGGAATGTCTTTAGTAGATGAAGGAGATTTTTATAGAGAAAAACCAAATTGTTTAGTGTTAAGTGAAGTTAACTCAAAAGTATTTATGGAAATGTTTTTGACTAGGATTTTTCCTAATCACAAAAAAGATATTTTATCAATTTTGGATAATAGTAAATATGGATTAAATTAAAGGGGGAGTAATAAAATTATGGATAGTAAAAATAATAAAAGAGTTATATTTATGGGGTTAGCAATAGCTATAAATTTAGTGGGAGGATTTATTGCATTATCATTGAAGCTTCCAATTTATATTGACACCATGGGAACTATTTTAGTGTCAATATTATTTGGGCCAATAAGTGGAGCCACCGTTGGAGGGCTATCTTCACTTGTTAATGCTATGACCTTTGATCCAGTATCATTATATTTTGCGCCAGTGCAATTAGTTGTTGGAATCAGTACCGGAATATTATTTAAAGATAGGAAGTTTAATGGATTTAAATCAATTTTATCAATAATAGCAGTTACTGTATTAGGTTCTGCAATAGCATCGGTTATTGCCTCTTTTGTCTTTGAGGGAGTAACCTCTTCGGGTTCAAGTATTTTAGTTGCAATACTTAAGAATTCTGGAATGAGTATTGTTACAGCAGTTTTTTCTACTCAGATTTTTACGGATTTATTTGATAAAGCTATTAGCTTTGGTGCGGTATTTACAGTTATAAAAATGCTGCCATTAAATATTAAAAGTAAAGTTGGTGTGAATGAATAATATGGATAGATATAATATAATAACAGGAAAAAATAAAAGAGAAATAGTGTTACTAAAAGCTTTGCCATGCATCTGGGGAAAGTGTACATTTTGTGATTATATAGAAGATAATTCAATTGATACATCTGAAATAAATGAAGTTAATATAGAGGTTTTAGATAATGTAAAAGGCGTTTATGGAGTTCTAGAGGTAATAAATTCGGGGAGCTGCTTTGAATTGCCAAAGGAAACACTAGAGTATATAAGAGGAGTAGTAAAAGAAAAAAATATAAAGAAATTATTTTTAGAAAGTCATTGGTGTTATAGAAACAGATTACAAGAAATGAGAGATTTCTTTGGTGTAGAAATTATTTTTAAAATAGGTGTAGAAAGTTTTAATAATGACTTTAGAAATCTATTTTTAAATAAGAATGCTAAGTTTAAGGATTATAAAGAGGTAAAAGAATACTTTTCATCAGTATGCTTGATGGTTGGAATAGAAGGACAAAGCAAAGATATGATTAAAGAGGATATTGCTATAGTTCTAGAACATTTCGACTATAGTACTATAAATATTTTTACAGAGAATACCACTAAAATAAAAAGAGATGGAGAGTTGATTAAATGGTTTGGAAAGGAATATAGATTTTTGGAGTCAGTGGAAAAAGTTGAAGTGCTATTTGAGAATACTGATTTTGGCGTAGGAGATTAACTAGAAGTTCTTTTGATATATGAGTAAAAATTCTTCCAGTAGCAACCGGTAGAGGACAGAATTAATATAGGGAAAAAGAACTAATTGAATTAGTATGCTGTAGAGTTTGTTGAAAATTTATACAGGGATTGGTATTATATACAATATAAGAACTTATTGGGGGTGAAATGATATATGAGATTTGAACTCGAATCGAGTGAGCAACTCAAAATACTCTGTGCAAGGTCTGTAAGTATGACATGTGGCGACAATTTGCACAGAGGTAATAAGTAAAGTCGTCTTTATAATTGAATGTTATACATATGCAGGCTTTGTCTCTTTAATTTAGATTGTAAATTAAAGGAGCTGAGCTTTATGGGATATGTAAAGGCAGAAACAATTTTACCGGATAGTTTATTAAGGGAAATTCAAAAATATATTCAGGGTGAATATGTATATATTCCGTCTGAAAATATAACACGGAAAAAATGGGGAGAAAAATCTGGTACTAGAGATTATATAAAGAATAGAAATGAAGAGATATTCAATAAGCATAAAAATGGAAATACAATCTTAGAGTTGGCAGAAGAATTTTTTCTTTCTATTGATAGTATTAAAAAAATTGTATATACAAAAAATAAGCATAAAAAACTACCACTGTAATAATCAGTGGTAGTTTTTTGTATATAAAGAATAATATAGAATCGTTTTTTATATATTATCTTAGTACATGGATATATTAAAATAAATATTATGATAAACCCTATAAATATGAAATCATTGATTAATGACATTTATATTTTAGGATGCAAATTTAGAATGATGATTTATTGCATTAGTGGATTTAATAGATTGATAAACCTATAAGGTAGAAGAAAATTTGGTAATCAACTGATTTCGTAATTTTTGTAATTTAAGTGCGAAGAAAGGAGTCATAGTTAAAATGGAGTTAGATTTTGAACAAACGTATAGAGAATTTTCCAATTTAAGGCTTGTTGGAAGTAAGGAAACTTCAGTAGGAATAATAAATAATTTAATAAAAAATAAAAAGGTTGATGATGAAAATTTATTTGTTATAGAGGGATTATGGGCATATGAAAAAATAATGAAAAGTAATTTAAGAATAAGAAATTTTGTGTTTTGCCCAGAGTTTATTAAAAATAAAGATATGCTTGATATGGTTCGACTTATTGTTTCTGCAGCAGATGACTCTTATCTAATATCAAGCAATTTATGTAGTAGATTGAGTAGTAGAGATGGTGAAGAAGGATTTTTCATGTTATGTAGTTTTCCACAGCATAACCTTGATGATATAGAACTGAAGGAGAATAATTTACTAGTAATACTTGAGGGGTTAGAGAAACCAGGGAATATTGGGACAATCATAAGGTCAATTGATGGTGCTGGTGGAGATGGCGTAATTATATGTAATAGTAAAGTAAAAAAAACAAACCAAAAACTAATAAAATCAAGCATGGGATCTAGTTTTATGTTGCCAGTTATAAATAGCGATATAACAGAAATTATAATGTGGCTTAAAAGAAATGGATTTAAAATTATTATTACTGATTTAAAGGCTAGTAAAAGTTACTATAATGTTGATTATAAAGGAAGAATTGCTATTATTGCAGGAAATGAAATACGTGGTATTTCAGAGGTTTGGAATGAACATGAATGTGAAAGGGTAATAATACCCATGTTCGGAGGGGCAGATTCCTTAAATGTAGGGGTGGCAGCCACAATGGTTGTTTATGAAGCAAGCTTTTGCCAAAAGGATTTAACTAGAAGGGTAGGATAAATTCAATTGATTTATTTAAAAGAGACATGGGACGGCAAAGTCATCCATTAGAAAAACAACTAGGGTAGGGAGCAATAAATCTATATTAAAATAAACCCATCTGAGAAGTTATTTAACTGTTCAGATGGGTTTGCTATATTTTTAAATTAGGTTTTTTATTCTGTTTGATCAACCATTATTAACAAAACGGGTTGAAATTTCTATGTATATATTTTACACTTATGGTAGGTAGCTGAATATTTGAAAATAATAGTTGCTGAGAATGTATAATATATAAGTTTTAGTAAACGTACACATTATGTAGCTTAGATACAAATGGCTGCTAGAATAGCTTTAGTGAAGAAACTTAAATATAATACATATGTTAAAAATATAATATGGGGGGAAAATTATGATACATGGAAAAAATCTTAAAAAGAAGTACAGTTTAGGTGAAGTAGAAATTGTAGCATTAGACATTGATGAGTTAAGCATAAGCAAAGGAGATTTTATAGCTATAATGGGACCTTCAGGGTCGGGTAAATCAACATTACTAAATATCTTAGGATGTATGGATGAACTGACAGAAGGGGAATTAGTTATAGGAGACAAAAATGTTAAAACATTATCTAAAAAGGAAATTAGTAAAGTTAAAAGAGAAGATATTGGACATGTATTCCAATCCTTTAATTTATTAGCACATTTAACAGCTATAGAGAATGTAATACTACCCTTAATACCTTATAAAAATGACTTTGACTTGAAAAAAAGAGGAGAAGAACTTTTGACAAGTGTTGGTCTTGAAAATAGAATAAAGCATTTGCCATCACAGATGTCAGGTGGAGAGCAGCAAAGATTAGCTATATCGAGAGCTCTTATAAATTCACCAAAGATTATAATAGCAGATGAACCAACAGGAAATTTGGATAGTAAGTTTAGAGATGACATTATGAATATATTTATAAATCTAAATAAAGAGGGATATACAATTATAATGGCAACACATGATGCTGAGGTTTCACAGAAAGCTAAAAAAGTAATATACCTGCGGGATGGTAAAATAACTAAAACAGAGGTGAATTAAAATGTTGAACTATATATTTAAGTCCATACGGAAATATAAAGGAAGTTTTATATTCATGATAGTGGGAATATTTACAATATTCAGTTGCATACCGGTAGGAATAGCCTCATTATATACTTCGAAGGCAATTGTAACGGAAGATATTAGTAAATATGGCAGGGGACAATATGATATATTAGTAAGACCAGAAGGTTCTATAACAGAAATAGAAAAAGAAGGTAAGCTTATAGAGGAAATTTATGCTCATGGAGGTAATGGTGGAATATCATTAGAGGATTATGAGACTATTAAAGGTATTCCAGGGATAGAAGTAGTAGCACCTGTGGCTACATTAGGATATTTTGCAGATGCTAATAGTGGGTTATCTATTGTATTACCAAGAGATGATAGTGGATATAAAATATCTATGGAATATAAGACTTCCGATGGTATTAAGGACTACTTAGTAGAAAGTGGGGAAATGTATGCTATACCAACTATTAGAAAGAATATAGCAACAAAAGAAAGAGTAGAAAAGAATCAAGAAAAAGTGGTTCTTTCAACAGAGTTAAGAGAAAATGGTACTATTGAAGTTAAAAGTAATGCACAAGGAATAGACCCAATATTACCATATTGTTTAAGTTACGGAGTAAATTTGAAGGCAGCTTACCCTTATGGAAAAACAAGCAATGTTTTTTATGGTAAAGGGGTAGATGAGTATGATGCTATCTTTTATAAAGGAAAGCATTTTGGGTATGAAATTTCAATGCCAAGATTGTGGTCTATGCTAGTAGCTATAGACCCGAAAGAAGAGTCAAAGCTTGTAGGACTCGATAAATATATAGCTGAGGGACAGTATTTAAATATGGAGAATAATACAATAAAGGAGGATACAGAAACCTTCGAATCTAGTGATTTAAAAATAAAGACAAACAAAATTCCTATCATAAGAAATACTTCAGCTACGTATCCATTTAATATAAATGTAAAGTTAGATAAGTTAGATATTAATAGGCATGAGGGAAGCAAGTTATTGGAAAATAACCTGGGAGATTTAGAACAGATGGAGAATTATGATACGGTTGGTATAGATTTTAACAATACGAGTAATAATCCATATTTAGATAAGAAAGAATCAACGTACAATGAGATTTCAAATATAAAGGTATTAGAGTCAGGAAGTAAAAATATAGATTTGACAGAATATTTAAGTCCGTTTAATCAGGTTAATTTAATAGTAGATCCTGAAAATAATTGGACAGTAGAAAAGGGTAAAACGGGAGAGGAAGTTTATCAAGGTACAAAGTATTATACATCAACACCACTAGAATATAGTAAAAATGAAAAAGAAATAAGTCTTAAATCTAAAGATGCTAAGAATAATTTACTTATATTTAGAAATTTAGAGGAGCATGGTAGTAATGTTAAGGAAGTAGTAGAAAGAGGAGAATCTACTTTTAAATTTGACACCATAGGAACTTTTGATGGAGAAAAGATGTATAATAGCGATGAAATTAAATTAAATGGTAGTCCGCTAGGTATATATGGAGACAGTTATTTAAAACAAGTAGAAGACAGTAAGGGGAATAAAGTGGATAATAAAAAGATATATCCAACTAGTGTTCCAGGATCATTAGCATCATCAGTACCACAAGGATATACAACATTGGAAGCGGCAACACTTATAAAAGGAGATAAACCCATAGATTCTGTAAGGGTAAGAATAGCAGATATAGATAAGTATGATGAAAATGCTAAAAATAAAATACAGCAAATAGCGATGCAGATAAACGAGAAGACAGGCCATCATGTAGATGTGGTAGCAGGTAGCTCAACACAAAATATAGTTACAACAGTAGAAGGGATAGATGGAGTAGATGGATTAGGCAAAATTCTTCAAAGATGGGTTACGTTAGGTACAGCGTTAAAGATAACAAACTCATGGGATGCCATAGGGTTTATATTGGTAGTTCTTTTTGTAATATGTGGAGTCTTATTTGTAATAAATAGAATAAGTTCTTATCTAGGAACTAGAAGCAATGAAATAATAGTATTAAAAAATATTGGATGGGATAATAAACAAATTGCTAAGGTAATTGCTGGTGAAAGCTTTATAGCATCACTAATTTCAACTTTATTAGTTGTAATTACTACTGTAATGTTAACGTCTAGATATGAAATTAAATTTTTAGTAGAAATAGTAACGGGGACTTTAATTATAGGGAATATATTAGTTGTAGTAGTTTCATATATATATGCCCTTGTTGCTAAAAGTAAGACTCATAGTTCAAATGGAAATATGTTTAATAAGACTGTCAATAGGATGGTAGTTAATGAAGTTATTAGAAATAAAGGTAGATATATCCTTACAATGGCTCAAATAGCTTTAAGTGGAGGTTTGGGAATATTTACTTATATGTCTCTTCAGGCTACAAGAAATAATATTGGAAATACAGCATTAGGAAATCAAGTTAATTTATCTACAGGAGAGATGAGCTTAATACTAACAATAGGAGCTTTTGCGCTTATAATATTCACTACATTTGATAGATTTTCTTCTATAGTAGAAAATAGAAAAAGAGAAATAGTTATATTAAGTACCTTGGGCTGGGATAGTTGGAATATAGGCTCAGTAGTTTATGGATCTCTCATATTAGTTGCAGCGGTAGGGAATGCTGTAGCATTTATATTGAGCTTATCATTCTATAAAGTACTTTATTCGGAATTACCAATGAGTTGGTTAAATTTGGTTTTATTAATTATATTAATGATAGGGGTAAGTGTGCTGAGTGGTATATTCCCATTAATTAAAGCCACTAAATCTGTAGTCAATGATAGCATTAAGGATAATAGATAATGGTTTAGGAATCTAAAAATTTTCAATTGTAGAATTAGGTGTTAAAAAAATTTAAGGCTATGTTTTAGTAATAATATGAAGTCCTTATCACACTTATTTAAGACATAGCTTAAATTAAAAAAATCTTGAGGTGTATATAGTGGATAATATGATATTAGAGATAAGAGGGTTAACCTTTGCTTAAATTTTATATTATGGAGTAAAATAATTATAAAACAAATAAAATTAAACAACTAAAACAGGTAAGTAAAATTGACTTTAATAAGGTGTTGTTATAAAATAGCTAAGGAAAATTTGACTAATACTAGTTTTAATTTTTTTAGCTATTTTACTTATTAGGAGGACATAAAATGAACAACAAGAAGAAGATAGGTTTTTTAATTGGACTTATAGGAATTATCATTGTAGCCACAGGGGTATTTGTCGTTAACGGTGGTGGAAATAAGGGTGGAATGAATAAACCTTTAACAGAAGCAGTGGCAGGGCAGGCTGAGTTAAAGGAAAACATTATTGTTATATCTGGCAAACATGCTATTAAGACGCATAAGGAGATAGAGGGAGCAATTCAAGGAGATAGTGGCAATGTAGTGATTTATTTCAAAAAAGAAATTGCTAGTTCAATGAAAGAATTGAAAAATGGTGATATATTTTATTTAGAGCCAAGCTATAATATTGAAGATTCTTTATATAGTGGGTTTATCGGAAAGGTTAATAGTGTAGATGCTAGTGCAAGTACTGTAGAAGTTGCTATGCCAGAATTGGAAGAAGTCTTTAATGCTATCGATATTGATACATCTAAAATGGATAAAGACGTTAGGCTAGATTATGTGCAAGTTGGAGATAACATTGAAAGAATGAAAGGGAGAATTGGTGGATTTGATCCTAGTAAAGGAGAATTTGATTTAGGCAATAATGTAAAGCTTAAATATTCTTTTGAATCTAGTGAGAAGTATAAATCATACATAAATGAATTAGCTTTATCCTTTGATAATTATGATATGAAAGTTGGTAAATTAAGTGGCAATGTAACCCTGAGTGACTTATTTATAGATATGAAATTATCATTAAATGATGGAAGTGTAAAAGAGAGAAGTATGAATGTTGTTTCTGATGTAACGGCAAATACTAAATTTGATTTTACAGATATAAAACTTGGTAATGATACTAGAATTCCTATTGCATATATAGCATATCAATTAGGTGGCGTTAAAATTGGTGTTGGAGATGTTAAGCCAATTTTATTAGGTGCTGGAATAACTGTATATATAGATGTTAACGGTACTATAACATTAGATATGGGAATAGATTTTAATCATGAGTCATTTATAGATATAAATACTGGTGATGATAAAGTTGATATTAAAGGTAAAAATTATCCTCACCCATTTTTAAAAGATGAAAAAGATAATGAAGAAGATATAAATCCTTCTAATGTATTAAATGTAGAGGGGACTGGAAAAGGAATTGCAAATCTTGGGTTACCTATTAAGACAAGGGGATACTTGGGAAATATAGATTTGATAGGTTTTGAGGTTGGACCTCATTTAGATGGTAATATGGATTTATCAGCTAAGGCAGCTTTTGATTTTAATGGAGATAAACAAAGTTTAAATCCTTTAGATAATGTGGATATAGATGTTTCGGCGAAGCTAGATTTTCTAATTAGATTTAAGTTATATAGTGATTTAATAGATCAGGACATTTTAAATAAAGAATTTATGAGAAAAAATCTAATTGATTTTGCTTGGCCAGAAAGAGTGAAAAAAGAAGATATATATTCAATGGTTGATGGATATTGGATTGCTAGTGGTGAATTTGATGATTATATTCACAGACTTAATACGAAAGAGAATACTGCTATGGGATTTAACTTTGGTATAGGTGATGCTTATGGAAGTGTAATATCTAACTATGAGTACGAGGAGGCTAATAATATATTAAAAGTATTTTCTAAAGATGATAAGGGCGATACAGTAAATTATGAATATGAAATAGAAGATGAAAATAATGTGAAATTTAAGCAAGGAAATGGTGTTTATGATAGTGGCGATCCTGTAAGGTTAAAGAGAGTATCTTACAAGGAAGCAGTTTATTTATATTATGGATCTGTAGTGTTTTTTGCAGAAGATAACTATATGAATATTAGCACTTCTGACTATAGAAGTATGCTATATAACACCTATGTTCCAGAAATATTAGTTGATAAAAGTAAGCAGAAGGAAAATTATACAAAACAAGAAGCAATGATGCTTGCAGGTGCGATAGGAAGACCAGATGAACTTGTAGCTAGGGAAATTGATGTTATTCCAGGAATCAGAAGCTGGGATGTTGGTAATATGAATGGTGGTACGGGAGCGTTATCATTTGAAGGTAGCGAAACACCAAATTCACTTAAAGAAAAATACAAGAAGGTTAGAGGAATTAGGTAGAAAATTTAAGTTCAAAGGAAATGTGTTATGCATTCAGAAATATTAAATACAATCAAGAAAATTAAAAATTAAAGATATAATGCAAAAAAACGTATCAATAGTTAAATGCTATAGGTACGTTTTTTTAGTGTGAATGATTGTTAATAAAATATTAGATAAATGGTTTAAATGAATGAAGCATGATAAAGATATTTAGAGACTAGTTAGAAAAATATAAATTAATATACAAAATACTCTAAAAATGAATTTTCTGATAAGAATATAGTTAAAAATTAAACTAATCATACTAAATGTGAAAATATTACATAAAAATAAAAGTATGCAATATACATATATTAATAAATAGTTCATAAAGTAATCTTATTATTTAAGGTTTCTTATTAAACTTTAATGAGTTATTAAAATTTAACAATCCATTGCTCCATTAATTTATATTTTCTATTGATATTTAATTATTTAAATATAAATATTTTATTAGGAAAGGGGGTAAGTTTCATATGCATCATGAATAATGGTTGGGTATGGAGCAGTAGAATGGGAAAAGATTTATCAGTAAAAACCAATGAACCTCAAAGGGAAAATTGGGGTTCGAAATTTGGACTTATTTTAGCTATGGCAGGTAATGCTGTTGGGCTTGGGAACTTCTGGAGATTCCCTTATCAGGCAGCATCAAATGGTGGAGGAGCATTCATGATTCCTTACATCGCAGCACTTTTAATAGTGGGTATTCCTCTAATATTGGTAGAGTGGATGCAAGGAAGATATGGTGGTAAGTACGGACATGGAACATTAGGCTATATGATTTATTTGCAAACAAGAGAAAAGCTTAGACCTAAAAAAGCACTTATAATAGGGTCTATAGTAGGTGCCTTTGTTATTGGGGTAACAGTACTTGTTAATTCTTACTACAATCATATTATTGGATGGACTCTAGGCTACAGCTTCTTAACAGCCACGGGAGCTTACATGGATCCTGCAATACAAGGTGGTAAATTCTTTGTAGAGTACATTCAAAATCCAGTGTATGTATTTACATTTTGGATACTATCTCTAGGGTTCTTAGCTTTTGCGGTAACAAGAGGAATACAAAAAGGAATAGAAGCTTGGGCAAAACTTATGATGCCATTACTTTATATATTTGGATTTATATTAATGTTTAAGGTGTTTACACTAGGTGCACCAGTTAATCCGGATTGGTCAGCTATAGGAGGTCTTAATTACTTATGGACTCCAAGATGGGATCAATTAAGCTTTAAGTCTGTATTAGCTGCCTGTGGACAGATTTTCTTTACGCTATCAATTGGTATGGGGATTGTTCAAAACTATGCTTCTTACGTTAAACAGGATGAGGATATAGTAACAACTGCAATTGCATGCGTTTCTTTAAATGAATTTGCCGAAGTAATTCTTGGCGGAACAATAGCGATTCCTATAGCTTATGCGTTTCTGGGAAATGATGGAATAGGAGCTGGAGTAGGACTTTCTTTTATAGCGTTACCTAATATATTTAAGGTAATGAGTGGTGGAAGAATAATAGGTACATTATGGTTCTTATTACTATTTTTTGCTGGATTTACCTCTGCTATAGCAATGTACAACTATCTTGTTTCAATCTTTACAGAAGATGTGAAAATGTCTAGAAAGAAAGCATCTATGCTAGTATTTGGACTGTATATCTTAGTTGGACTTCCGGTAGGATTAGAGCCGATTTTAACTCAAACTGACGCTCTTGCTTATTTCACAGAGATTGATAACTGGGTAGGTACTTATTTACTGGTTGTAGTTGGATTAATTGAAATAATAGTAACGGGTTGGTTTATGAAGGATAATTTCTTAGATGAAGTAAATAGGGGCGCTTATTGGAAGGTACCTAAATGGATATTTAATGTAATGATTAAATTTGTAACTCCAATTATGCTTATAGTAGTTCTTATAGGATCAACTAGAGATTATATAATAGCTGGATACTTTAAGGCGATACCGAGTTTTGTAGAAAAATTACCAACTTTAGTACCATGGGTTAATAGTGCAAGATTAGTTATATTAACTGTATTTATCATTGGATTTATTGGAACCTATAGAAGTATTAAGAATATCTATGGTGAAGAAATTAAGGGTAATAAGATCTTAATTAAGAAGTAGGAGGTAGAATTATGGAAGGCAGTTCACTTACATTTATGCTTATTACTTGGTGTGTGATATTAGGAACAGCAGCAATTTCGATGACTAAGATATTAAGATATAAAAAGGAGGTTAATAAATAATGCAATTAACTAAAGAGGGTGAAGTTAAGATGGCTTATAATGTTGCCATGTGGTTTACAGTAGTAAGTGGGTTATTTATAGCACTATCGCCTCAATATTTTGGGTTTATATTTCCAGTAATATTTTTAATTCCAATTTATATGGGAATTAAAGCTTTAAAAGGAAGAAGGAAAGCAGGACTTTATTTAAGTTTAGGTATAGTACCGCTTTCAGTAAGCTTATCTAGCATATGGCTGCGATATGGGGTTAATATAATAGGTAGTGGAAATTTAGCAAATGCAGTAGATGTTTCGCCAACTATGTTTCTTATATTCGTAAATTTGGCGTTATTCCTTGGAATAAGCTGTATAATTCTTATAGTTAAGTTAATTAAGTATAGAAATGTATTTATACACTAAGTGAAATTAAAAGGAATGAATTAGAGATAATTCATTCCTTTTGGTATGTTGAGCAAGTATATTGTAAACATAGGTTGTAGAACTTATATTTTTACATTTGTAAGTTTAGAGTGATGATATATAACTGGTGAAAATATAATAAAAACATATATAAAGGATAAATTTAAAGGAAAAGAGATTAATATGTGGAAATATTAAAGAGTTTGAATAATTAAAATATTCCAAGCGATTAAAGAAAGGTAGGTAAATAGCTATGTATAATAAAATGTTTAAATTCGTAAGAGATTATCTTATAACACATGAGGCTGAAATAACTAATGGTGAAAGTAGGCAAATATCTTTTAGAAAACGGTCTGAACATATTCAACGTGTGTTTATGTGGGTTGAGAGACTTATTGAAGGTGAAGATTTCATTAATAAGGAAGCGGTGTTAGTATCTGCTGTATTTCACGACGTAGGGTATGCTCTTAATTTTAACAATTTAGATCATGCAGAAAATAGTGCTACTATATGTGAAAAATACTTAAAAGAAAATACTTTTAGTACTGACTTTATAAATTTAGTTACATATTTAGTGCGAAATCATTCTAATAAAGAATTAATGACAGTTGGAGATACGCCACTAGAGTTAATTGTATTGATGGAAGCTGATTTGTTAGATGAAACTGGAGCCTTATCTGTAGTATGGGATTGCATGGTGGAAGGTTCTGAGAGAATACAATCATTTAAAAATACATATAACCACATTATTAATTACTCATATGACACATTAACGGTTAATCCAATGGTTACCGATAAAGGTAAAAAGTTTTGGGAGGACAAGCAGCAGCTTGTAAAAGAATTTGCAAAGCAGTTGTCATTTGATTTAGGATTAGACGAGGAGAGTGCTAGAG
Source organism: Clostridium sp. (assembly GCF_036660475.1). Lineage (GTDB taxonomy): Bacteria > Bacillota > Clostridia > Clostridiales > Clostridiaceae > Clostridium_J. Next base: position 153,832 of record NZ_JAVXAO010000004.1, read on the forward strand.
TTAGTTAAAAGGTATAGACATTACTAGGGGGTAGGGATATGGAGAAAATTTCGAGACTTTTTTCACCAAAGGATATGACAGAGGGGACACCATGGAAACGAATTGTAGAGTTTTCAATTCCAATGCTTATTGGAAATATTGCACAACAATTTTATAATACGGCTGATTCTATTATTGTAGGTAAATATATAGGAGACAATGCGCTTGCAGCAGTTGGTAGTGCTTCTCCAATATTAAATCTTTTGCTTGTACTCTTTGTTGGAATTTCAACAGGGGCAGGAATTATGGTATCTCAGTATTTTGGAGCAAAGGATAGGGAAAAACTTTCTCATACTATTGGGATTTGTATAACGCTTACAGCTATTGCATCTATAGTGATTATGGTTATAGGTCCTATTGTTACGCGGCCATTACTTATTTTTCTTAATACGCCGAACTCTATAATAGAATGGTGCTCCGAATATCTTGTTATTTACTATGTAGGGATTGCAGGATTTGCTTACTATAATATTTTGGCAGGCGTTCTTAGAGGGCTTGGTGACTCAGTATCGGCACTAGTATTTTTATTAATAGCCACAGTGTTAAATGTAGGACTAGATATTTGGTTTGTGGCAGGCCTTAATATGGGAGTTCCAGGAGTTGCTTTAGCAACTATTATCGCACAAGGAGTATCAGCAGTTCTTTGTATAATTAAGTTAACAAAAATGAAAAATGTTTTTGATTTTAACCTTCAAATGTTAAAGCCAACAAAGGAGTATTCTATTAGACTTATAAAACTTGGATTACCATCAGGGTTTACACAAGCAATATTTTCAGTTGCAATGATTGTTGTACAATCGCTGACTAATAGTTTTGGTGAGATGGTAATTGCTTGTAACGTGATTGTTATGCGTGTAGATGGGTTTGCTATGATGCCTAATTTTACTTTTGGTATGGCAATGACAACTTATACTGGGCAGAACATTGGAGCTAAAAAGATGGATAGAGTTGAAAAGGGAACTAAAGATGGAACTACAATTGCAGTGGTGGTTTCCACAGTAATAACAATTTTGCTTTTGATTTTTGGTAAATATCTTATGGGGATTTTTACTGATACTTCAGAATTAGTTGACTTGAGTATGAGTATGATGCGTATTCTTGCAATAGGATATATTGCAATGGCAGTGACACAGAGTTTATCGGGAGTTATGAGGGGTGCAGGAGATACAATGACACCTATGTGGATTTCGTTAATAACAACTGTGGTTTTACGTGTGCCTTTTGCCTATGGAATTGCTTACTTAACAAGAAGTGCCGCCTATCCTACAGGAAGACCAGAATCTACATTTATTTCATTACTTGTTTCTTGGACACTTGGGGCAATTATTACTGTGATTTTCTTTAAAAAGGGCAAGTGGAGAAATAAAGGATTTACAGATTAATTTGAAAGGGATTTGGGATTCTTTTATAAAATTTAGCAATCAACTTGGAGATAGTTTATTGTATAAAAAATGACTTTTCCACTAAGTTCAAGTAATAAGAAATAATAACCCTTGAAATAAGAAAATATAAATTTTGAGTTATTGTAATTATTTGTATAGTATAGAGAATATTATTATACATAATAAGAAATGAAATTAATTCAAGGGGGCGATATTTATGAACAAATTTTTCTATTGTGTAAATTGCAAGGCTATAATTAAAAGTGGTGACACATGTCCATGTTGCAATGAAGGGTACATTAAGGAATTAGAAAAAGGAACATCAGTAAGTGTTATAGGTCAAAAAATAAAAGGGAAAATTTTTAGAACTAATGAAGATAGTGCAGAGGTAATAATAATTGCACCTAATAAGGAACGTATAATAAAAGAATATTCAATAAAAGAACTAAGAAAAGTATTGTAGGCAAGAAGATTAAAAAATAAAGAGGCTATATGAAGGGGGATTCATATAGCCTCTTTTAACATCCAAGCTAGAATTAATCTAAAGTTGGAACTGTTTGAGTGATAAATCAATAATCAATGTAACTAAAATATAAATTAAATATGTTACATATTAGTACTTATCGTTACATATTTAGTATTCTTTATATTGATTAGAAAATGTTTGTATTATTTTAAAATAATGAATTATTTTTAATTTTATGATATATTATTTAATAAATTATATTTAATAAATTCATATTATTGAATTTTTGTTAATAAAGTTGTTGAAATTTTGTTCATATAATTGTAAAATAGACATTACATATTAAATTTGTCGAAAAAAGCAGAAAAATTAGAAATGTGCAGGAGGAAGAGGGATGAAAAACGAAAGAAGAAAAGGTTTCTTAGGCAGTGTTGAGAAAATTGGTAATGCATTACCACATCCAGCTATAATATTTGTTATTTTAGCTGCAATAATAGCAGTTTTATCGCATGTATTAGCATCAATGGATGTATCAGTAACATATACTGGCCTTGATGGAGCAACAAATGAAATAAAAGAAATAACCGCAAATGTAGTAAGCTTGCTAAATCCAGAAGGGATTAGATATATGTTTACTTCTACAGTAAAAAACTTTACAAGCTTTGCACCATTAGGAACAGTTCTAGTTGCATTACTAGGTGTTGGGGTTGCAGAAGGGACAGGCCTTATAGGTGCATGTTTAACTAAACTAGTTACTAGCACCCCAAAAAGATTAATAACATTAGTTGTAGTATTTGCTGGTGTAATGTCTAGTATAGCATCAGATGCGGGTTATGTAGTGTTAATACCATTGGGAGCAGTAATATTTATGAGCTTTGGTAGGCACCCACTCGCCGGTATAGCTGCAGCATTTGCAGGTGTGTCAGGTGGTTATAGTGCTAACTTTATGGTAGGACCTACTGATGCATTACTTTCAGGGATCACAACAGAGGCAGCAAAATTATCAAGTAATCCAATAGTTGTTGGAATTACGGACAACTGGTACTTTATTGCAGCATCTGTAATAATAATAACAATATTAGGTACTATCGTTACTGAACGCATAGTAGAACCTAGATTAGGGAAGTACAAAGGAAAACAATCAGAAAAGTTATTAGAAGTTTCTGCTGATGAAAAAAGAGGTTTGAAATTTGCCGGAATTGCTTTATTAGTATCTATAGTTTTAATAGGACTTTTAGTAGTGCCAACTAATGGAATATTAAGAAATCCGGAGAATGGAAATATACTTAAGTCACCATTTATGGATTCTATAGTAGTTATAATAGCTTTACTATTCCTAGTACCAGGAGTGGCTTATGGTTATGGCTGCGGTAGTGTTAAAAATAGTAGTAAGGTTGTAGATTTGATGGGAAAGAGCATGGCAACTATGGGAGGATATATAGTATTAGTATTCTTCGCAGCTCAATTTGTCCAATATTTTACTTATACAAAATTAGGTACTGTAATTGCAGTAAAGGGTGCAGATTTTTTAAAGAATGTAGGATTAACTGGGATTCCCCTAATAATAGGATTTATATTAGTAGCAGCGTTTATTAATATATTTATGGGATCAGCTTCAGCTAAATGGGGTATAATGGCTCCAATATTTGTTCCTATGTTAATAGAATTAGGATATTCGCCGGCATTTACACAAATGGCTTATAGAATTGGAGATTCAACAACAAATATAATATCTCCCTTAATGAGTTATTTTGCGCTAGTAGTTGCATTTTCTCAAAAGTATGATGAGGAATCAGGGGCAGGTACAATAATTTCAACTATGTTACCATATTCAATAGCATTCTTTATAGGGTGGACAGCCCTACTAATAATATGGTATGTTCTAAAATTACCATTAGGACCGGGAGTAATGATAGGGTTGTAACCTATAGTGATATTAAACATTAAAATAGTTTATAGTTTTTAAATTATGATTGACAAGGACTTATATTATTATGTTAAAAGGGTATTGAATCTTTTAGAAGGATTCAATACCTTTTGAACTTTTATGTTGTAAGAATTATTGATTTAAATTATAGTCAAATTATTATTTGCCAACAAATATGGCAGAGCCGTTGTCGCCGGTATAAGCTTCTCCATTTGGGGCAGTTATATAACAGATAATTAAATTGTACTTTGAGCTACTACCAATAGGTTGATTAAAAGTAATAATAAAGCTTGTATTTGTAGAATCTTTAGGTGCTATAGTAACATTATTAGAAGTAAGTGAATTTTTGCTGCTTACTTTATCGTCCTTACCAAGGGTTGCAATACCTACTGGTTTAGTATCAGTTACACTTTGAATCCAATAGTTAGTTGGCGTAATACCTTTTGTTAAATCTACTTCCATATCGTAAGTAATTAATAGTTGATTTGTACTAATCTGTTTTGTGCTTTTTAATTTAGGAATGGGTTGATCAATATTAATCTCTTCGAATTGAATGGTATTTGTTTCTAAATTACTAGTAGGTAACGCATATGTATTACTGGTAGAAACAATTTGAAGAACTATAGCGATTATTAATATGATTAAATACTTAATTTTTTTTTGCATGCTTATGCTCCTTTTCTATCTATAATTTACCGAAATTATTGTTACCTAAAATTATGATAAATATACTTATAAGGATTTTAAACATGAATTTCTAAAAAATACGTTATATATTTTGAGGGTATCTTATGTTATAGCTAAATAGAAGAATTCATAAATTTCAATGTGAATGTCATGTAGAGAGCTAATTGTCATGAATATTAGAATAAAGTGATTTAGTCATATAAGAGTGGTGGCAAATAGTATAGTATAAATATAAGATATATAAAATGTAAAAGGGTGGATGAGGATGAAAAAAGGTATTAAGACTTATATAACATATATAATGATAGGGGTTATTTCTTTAGCGTTGATTGGTTGTGGTAGTAAGGAAGGGACCAAAGTAAGTCAGGTTGAAACAAGTGAAGTGGAAGAAAGCTCAGCTAATAAAGATGCTAAGCCTGTATTAACAAAGATTTCTTCTTCTGAGGCAGATAAAATTATAGAAAATGAAAGTGATATTATAATTTTAGATGTTAGAACCCAGGAGGAATATGATGGTGGTCATATTAAGGATAGTATTTTAATACCAGTAGATGACTTAGAAAAGCTTGCTAAAACTAAGCTGGAAGATAAGAATAAAAAGATATTGATATATTGTAGAAGTGGAAATAGAAGTAACACAGCAGCAAAGATTTTATCTGAATTAGGGTATACTCAGGTCTATGATTTTGGTGGAATAAATAGTTGGACAGGTGAAATAGTTAAATAAGTTTGTGTTAAATTAGTATATATAAGGAGATTAGTATATATAAGTAAACAAGTGTATAGAATTAATTAAGGTTAAATTGTGTTGTGGGATGAGATGAATTCAAAACCATATAAGTACTATAAGCATTTAAATGTGAAAATCTTTATCATATAGGTTATAATGAAACAAATAAAGCGAAGGCAAAAGGAATCGAGTCTATGATTAAAAAGTATTTTTATAATCTTAATTATCCCAAATATGAAAAAGATATATGCGACATGGAAATGAAATATTTATTTGAAGAGAAAGCAGTAGATAAATATATATTTTCAGATAGAGATATAAAGACGTCAAGAAGTCCATTTATTAAAGAAAAAATATCAGTAAAGTATGTAGAGGAAACTCTTGAGGCTATAGTTAGAAGAATAGTTGAGGATGAAATATCTTATGAACAATTTAAGGTGTGTTATATAAAGCTTGAAGGTGGAGACGTAGAATATAAAGACAGATTGCAAAGTATAAGAGAGATTGGATTAATAATTAATGGTGAATCCGAAATGTATGATCCCAAGGTGTTACTAGGAGTAACAAAGGTAGAGGGTAAGTGGATATTTGGAGAATATGAAAAGAATGACTATCAGTGGCATGTTCATGATAGAAAGCCACATTCATATTCAAACTCATTGGGATTAAGATTGTCTAGAGCTCTTGTTAATATAGCAGTAGGAGATGATTTACACCTTAAATTAGTAGACCCTTGTTGTGGGGTTGGTACAGTTGTTATTGATGCGATGTCCATGGGGATAGATGCCAAGGGCTTTGAGATAAATAAGCCTATCGCTAAAAATGCTAAGGACAACTTAAACTTTTTTGGTTATGACAATGTAATAACTACTGGGGATATGAGGGAAATAGATGAAAAATTTGATGTAGCTATTATAGATTTACCTTATGGAGTGTTTACACCAACTACGGTTAAGGAACAAACAGATATTATTACAACTGCACGAAAGATTGCAGATAAATTAGTTTTGGTTACCTTTGAAGATATGGATAATATCATTAAAGAGGCGGGATTTGAGATAGTTGATAAGTGTTTTGTTTGTAAAGGTAAATTTAAGAGACATATAAATATATGTTATTAAACAATTTTAGATAGTGGAATGAAAATTTTGAAAAAAGTTTATGAAAGTTTATGAAAAAAGAGACTGTCTCAAAATTGGATATGTTCTAAATTAGTGTTGGAAGTGGGCTTATATTATTGCTATTGATAATATTTAGACCATTTTTAACATTTAGGTAAAACATAAGACAATGATTTTGAGACAGTCTTTTTAACATTTAAGAATTTGATTTTAAAAATAAATTATAGAATTACACCATCTCTAAAGATAGAGATTTCTTTGTAACCAAATTCTTCATTACGAGTTTGTAATTTTCCAGAGGCAAGGTCTAATAGATATTGGAAAAAATCATCAGTTACTTCGTCAAAGGTTTTTCCATCTAGTAGTTGACCTGCGTTATAATCAATCCAATGCTTTTTTCTATTATAAAGATTAGTATTAGAAGATATTTTAACAGTAGGTACTGGGGAACCAAATGGGTTTCCACGACCTGTTGTGAATAGTACCATTTGAGCTCCACTAGCAACTAGATTTGTGCAAGAAACTTGATCATTTCCAGGTCCTATTAATAGGTTAAGTCCATTCTTTTCTACAGGGTCACCGTAGTTTAATACTCCAACAACTGGAGCCTCGCCACCCTTTTGTGTGCAGCCAAGAGATTTTTCTTCAAGGGAAGATATTCCCCCTTTTTTATTTCCTGGTGATGGATTTTCGTATATTGTTTGATTATATTTTGTGAAATATCCTTTGAAATTATTAATTAAATCTACAGTTTCATTAAAAACTTCTTCAGTGACTGCTCTTTCCATAAGTAAGGTCTCAGCTCCAAACATTTCAGGAACTTCGGTTAAGATAGTGCTTCCACCATGGGTAACTACGGTATCATTAATACGTCCACAAAGTGCATTGGCAGTTATTCCAGAGAAAGCATCAGAGCCACCACATTTAAAACCAAGAACAAGTTTATCGGCAGAAACCTTTTCACGTTTCATAGAGGATGCATAGTCAACTAATTCATCTATGATTTCCATTGCTGCAGCGTATTCATCTTCTACGTCTTGAGTTACTAAAAACTTCACACGATTAGGATCTATATCGCCAAGAATTGGCTTGAAGTTATCTAAGTTATTATTTTCGCAGCCAAGACTAAGGACAAGTACAGCACCAGCGTTTGGATTATTAATTAATCCTTTTAAAATATGTTGAGTTGTTGCATGGTCTTCCGTTAATTGACTACAACCCATATTATGAGTATAGGCAAATACACCATCAATTTTGTCCCCATATTTTTTGTTTGCTGTTTTTTCTAAGAGTTTTGCTGTGGTATTTACGCATCCTACAGTTGGAATTATCCATACTTCATTACGAATACCTACTTTTCCATCAGCTCTTACATATCCATGAAAAAATGCTTTCTTCTTTGTAGCGAATTTAGCTAGAACATCATCATTTCTCTTATATTCGTACTCCAGAACTCCATTTAGGTTGGTTTTTAGATTGTGAGTATGGATATGTTCACCTTTTTTTATGAAAGATTTTCCGTGACCAATTGGCTTACCATATTTTATTATGTTTTCATTTTCTTTAATGTCACATAGCGCAACTTTATGACCGAATGGAATGTCATCTAATAAGGTGATTTCCGTTTGATTTACAGTACAGATGCTTCCTGAAGATAAATCTTTTAGAGATACAGCAACATTATCACTTTCAGATATTGTAATTAAATTTTTATTGTTTTCCATAATCTTCTCCTTAGTCATCTTTAAAAAATAAATAAGTCAGTGTTTTTCACATCTTTGGCTTATTATTTATTTTCAGATACCTTATATTAAAGTTTTAATTAAATCTTTTATATTAGAAGTTTCCATAGATACTAAATGTTTAGAAATAACTTCTTCTAGTCCAGAAACTGTAGTTAAATCTTTGCCACTCCATAGTGAGGTGTTAGAAAGAACTGCATTCGCAACTTTCGATAAATCTTTTTCGGTCCAAGTTTTAGCAAAGAACTCAAGAACTTCAGCATCGTCTTTGATTTGGTACTCAGTACCGTCAGCACGAGTTCCTATATAAGAATTATCCTTCATCTCACCCTTATAGAATTTAATAAAGGCAGCTAAGGAGAAGGCTAAGTACTTAGGAATATCTCCAGTTGTTTCAATGTATCCAAGTAGTGATGGCATACATCTTGCATTGAATTTAGAGCAAGAATTTAATGAAATATCAAGTAGTTTATGTTTTATATAAGGATTTGCAAAACGGTCTGATACTGCAGATGCGAAACTTTCTAATTCTTCCTTTGGCAGGTCTAAAGTAGGGATTATTTCCTCATATATAATTTTATCTAAAAGAGTTTTAAATATTTCATCATCCATAAATTCTAAAACAATATTATGTCCAGCAAGGTAGGCTGCTAAAACAGTAGATGTATGAGCACCGTTTAGTATACGAACTTTTCTCTTTTTATATGGGTTTACATCCTCTGTCCAAATAACGTTTGCATCAGTTTTATGTATTGGCAGAATTTCTGACCACTGTTTTTTACCTTCAATTACCCATAGATTAAATAATTCACTTGTAACAATTATATTATCTTTATAACCTAATTTTTCTTCAAAATAATCAAGTTGATCCTTAGGGTATCCAGTAACAATTCTATCTACTAAAGTGTTTGTAAATTCGTTAGCAATTTCAATCCAGTTTATAAAGTCTAAGCCTAATTCCCACTCGCTTGCATATTGTAGAACTATTCTTTTTAATTCTGAACCATTGTTATCGATTAATTCTACTGGAAGGAATAATAGACCACGATTAACGTCACCATTGAATGCTTTGAATCTTTCAAATAACAATGCAGTTATCTTTGCAGGGAATGATGATGGTGGAGCATCTGTTATCTTACATTCACTTTTGTATGAAATACCAGCTTCTGTAGTATTAGAAATAACAACCTCTAAATCAGAACTTCTTGCAATTTCCATTAAGGCTTCATAATCTTCATATGGGTTTATACATCTAGATACTGAAGTGATTTGTTCAATTTTCTCTACAGCAGTTCCATTTTCAATTCCCCTCATAGCTAGGGTATAAATTCCATCTTGATCATTAATTATATTTGCAAGTCCTTGTGCTATTGGTTGACACAGAACTATACTTCCTTCATATATACCATCCTTATTTGCTTTATTAATCATCCAATCTGTAAAAGCTCTTAAGAAGTTTCCTTCACCAAATTGAAGAATTTTCTCGGGATAGTTACCGTATACTTTTTTTATGGTTTCGTTTACTTTCTTCATTTTTGCACCTCCAAAATATGTTTTAATTAATAATGTTAGATATATAGTGTATAAAGAAAAGTGGATTTGATAAAAATCCACTTTTCTTTTATATTATTTGAATTTATTATCTTTGAACACGTCCAGAAGCGTCTCCACCAGCTAGTTTTGATACTTCATCAATAGAAACTTGGTTAAAGTCTCCTTCGATACTGTGCTTTAAGCAAGATGCAGCTACTGCAAACTCGATAGTATTTTGAGAATCATATCCGTTTAGTGTAGCGCATATTAGTCCACCACCAAAGCTATCTCCGCCACCTACACGGTCAACGATGTGCATTTTGTATTTTTTGCTGAAGAAATAGTCGCTTCCATCGAATAACATTGCAGACCAATTGTTATCATTTGCAGAAAGAGATTCTCTTAAAGTAATAGCTACTTTACTAAATCCAAAACGCTCTGAAAGTTGTTTTGCAACGTCCTTGTATCCTTCGTGGTTAACAGTACCAGTTGTTACGTCTGTGTTAGCAGCGTGAATACCAAATACGTCAGCAGCATCTTCTTCGTTAGCGATACATACATCAACATATTTACATAATTCAGCCATAACCTGGCCAGCTTTTTCTTTAGTCCATAGCTTGTTTCTATAGTTTAAGTCACAAGATATAGTAATGCCAGCTTCTTTAGCAGCTTTACATGCTTCAAGACAGATAGCAGCTACTTCGTCATTAAGTGCTGGAGTGATACCTGTAAAGTGGAACCATTCAACACCAGCAAAAATTGATTTCCAATCGAAATCAGAAGCACTTGCAGTTGCAATTGAAGATCCGGCACGATCATATATAACTTTAGAAGGTCTTTGAGAAGCACCTTTCTCTAGGAAGTAGATACCAACTCTGTCTCCTCCACGTGCGATGTCGGTAGTATCAACACCATATTTTCTTAAAGAGTTAACAGCAGCTTGACCTATTTCATGCTTTGGAAGTTTAGTAACAAATTTTGCATCAAATCCATAGTTTGCAAGTGATACAGCTACGTTTGCTTCTCCACCACCGTAAGTTGCACCAAAGCTATCAGCTTGTACAAAACGAGAATATCCCTCTGGGGCAAGTCTTAACATAATTTCACCAAATGTAACAACTTTTTTTGTCATAATTTTTTAATCTCCTTTATATTTAAATATATTTTATAATTTATCTTAAAGTTTACTTTAGAATTTATATAGGTTTTAAAACTGATATTTATTTTTGTACTAGATGAATTGCAAATCCGCCAACTTCATCTTTGAAGTAAATAGCTTTTAAGTTTCCTTTTGCATCATATCTTGCAGTATCCATGTCAAATTCAAAGTTTTGAGATTCAAGGTAAGCTACAGCACGATTAATGTAATTAGTAGAAACTGCAATGTGACCATTAACTCCTAGGTAAGGTTGTTTTGTTACTTCAATACCATTGCCAGCGAAGTAAGAGCTATTGCCTTCCTTCTTTGCAAAACCGAACATGTTTTCAAAGGTAGTTGCAATACTACAAGCTTCCTCAGAGTTTTTACCGTTGATTCCTATATGAACCACGTTAAAGCCTAACATTGATTGAATAGCCTCTTTAGTTAAATCTCTAATTTTATCAAATTCTCCAGCGGCAACTAAATCACCTTTTACCATCCAACTTCCACCACAAGCGATAATCTTAGAAAAATCAAGGTATGAAGTTAGATTAGCGGCACTAATTCCACCAGTTGGCATAAATTTCATGTTTGAATATGGAGCAGACATAGCCTTTATCATATTAATTCCACCAGCTGGTTCAGCAGGGAAGAATTTTACAACATCAAGACCTAATTCAATAGCTTGCTCAATATCACTTGGATTAGTAACTCCAGGAGTTATTGGAACTCCTTTTGATAGACAGTATTTTACGATTTTAGGATTTAAACCAGGACTAACAATAAATGTTGCACCTGCATCAACTGCGCGGTCTACTTGCTCAGTAGTTAATATTGTTCCTGCGCCTACTAGCATATCAGGGTATTTATTAGTCATTATACGTATAGATTCTTCGGCAGCTTCAGTACGGAATGTTACTTCTGCACATGGTAGTCCACCTTCACAAAGAGCCTTTGCTAATGGCTCAGCATCCTTAACGTCATTTATTACAACAACTGGTACTATTCCGAATTTTTGAATCTTGCTTAATACTTCATTCATTACGATTACCTCCAATTAAATCTATATTTAGTCCATATATAAAACTGAAATGGGTTTCATATCATGGAACTGAGTTTCATAAAGTGATACTCACAAATAGAATTATACAGAATAAAATTCTATATTTCAATAGAAATCAGATTTATTGATAATTAAATGTGGGAATGTTACAATAAATTATAATATTTGAATTTAATTAAAAATGAAGTGAAAGGGGGATTTGTTATATGGAAGACAATATTATAGGGGATTCAAAAAATCCAATTCAAGTGGTAGATAGACTTTTTCAAGTTATTGAAACTATGTCAGTTGTTGGTAATGTTGGGTTAGTTGAGCTTAGCAATATTTTGGGGCTACATAAAAGCACCACTCATAGGCTTTTGAATTCATTAGTACATATGAAATATGTAAAACAAGATGAGAATACAGGAAAGTACTTATTAACTTTTAAATTTTTGGAAATATCCAATAGAATTTTGAGTAGAACTGATATTTTTTCATTAGCACATCCATATCTTGAGAGGCTTTCGATGAAGACTGGGGAAACTATTCATTTGGTGCAGAGAGAAGGTACCCAAGCTATGTATATAGATAAGGTAGAGTCTAATGCTAATTCCATAAGAATGTGTTCTAAAGTTGGGAGTGTAATACCTTTATACTGTTCGGGGGTTGGAAAAGCTATACTTGCATCTATGAGTGATGATGAAGTGAGGAACATATGGGAGCAGAGCAAAATTAATAAGCTTACACCATATACAATTACAAACTTAAAAGATCTTCTTAAATGTATAGAACAGGTTAGAGAAAATGGATATGCAACAGATGATGAAGAAAATGAGGAAGGTGTAAGGTGTATCGCGGCGTGTATTTTAGACTATAAAGGAAATGCAAAGTATGCATTTAGTTTATCGGCACCTAAAATTAGAATGGGAAATGATAGAATTAAGGAACTTGCAGCATATGTATTACAACTTAAGGCGGAACTATCAAAAGAATTCGGGTATTGTGAAATTTAGGTATAGAAACTCATAGGTTTGAGTTTTAGATATAAATACAATTCGTATATATGTTCTAATTAAATTTATACATTTGATTATTTGAAGATCTATTAAAGATTGTAACTTAATTTCAAATTCTAGATTTAGAATCCTAAATTTAGAATTGTACATTCTTAATTAGGGTATATATATGAAAATTGGATTGTGGTGAAGAATCATCTCGCAATAAAAAAATATATGTGGAGATTTAGATTTATAAAAAAAGAAATTTGGTTTAAATTGTTACCGTTAACATATATTATAGATTTAAATCATCTGTAAATTAATTATATAACTGAAAATATTAAAAATATTATAATTTTATCTATATAAATGCGTGTAAACTATTGCAATGTGATAAAAATTAACTTATAATCAAAAACAAGAAGTGAGAATGTTCACGTAAACAATATTCGAAAATCTATTGTGAAGGGATTGAGATTATGAAAAAATTTATGGATGCAAACTTTTTATTATCTAATGATACTGCAATAAATTTGTATAATAATTATGCAAAGGATATGCCAATTATTGATTATCATTGCCATTTGAATCCAAAAGAAATATTTGAAAACAAGAAATTTAAAAACATAACTGAAGCTTGGTTATATGGAGATCATTATAAATGGAGAGCGATGAGAAGTAATGGAATAGACGAAAAATTCATTACTGGTTGTGGTAGTGATTATGAAAAGTTTATGGCTTGGGCAAAAACAATGCCAATGGCATTAGGAAACCCTCTTTATCATTGGACACATTTAGAGCTTCAAAGGTATTTTGGAATATATGAAGTTTTAAACGAGAAAACTGCTCCTGGTATTTGGGAGAAAATGAATGAACTACTTAATGGAGAAGGTTTTGGAGCAAGAGATTTAATAAAAAAATCTAATGTAAAGATAATATGTACAACAGATGATCCAACAGATTCATTAGAATATCATATAAAAATTAAAGCAGATTCTGAATTTAATGTAAAGGTTTTGCCAACATTAAGACCAGATAAGGGATTACAAATAAGTAAGGATACATTTATACCTTGGGTTGAAAAACTTGGTAGTGTAGCTGGAAAAAATATAAAAACATATGGAGAATTCTTAGAGGCACTAGAATCTAGAGTGAGATTCTTCCATTCTGTTGGTTGTAGGATATCAGATCATGGTCTAGATACTATATCATATAGAGAAGGGTCAAGAGAAGAGGTACAAGTTATATTTGAAAAAGGACTGAATGGTCAAGCTGTATCTAAAGATGACTCAGACAAATATAAAACCTACACATTACAATTCTTAGGTAGATTATATTCAGAGTTAGGATGGACAATGCAACTTCATATTGCGGCATTAAGAAATAATAATACAAGAATGTTTAAAGAACTTGGAGCAGATTGTGGATTTGATTCTATTAGTGATGAAGATGTGGCTTACCCATTATCAAGATTCTTAGATTCATTAGAAATAGATAAAATGCTTCCTAAGACTATAATATATACTTTAAATCCTAAGGATAATTATGTGATTAGTACTATGCTAGGAAATTTCCAAGGGACTGAAATTCCAGGAAAGATACAATATGGATCTGCATGGTGGGTACTAGATCATAAAGATGGAATGATAGAACAAATGAAGGTTCTTGGAAATACAGGTCTTCTAAGTCGTTTTGTAGGGATGTTAACTGATTCAAGAAGTTTCTTATCTTATACAAGACATGAGTACTTCAGAAGAATATTATGTAACTTGATAGGTGAATGGGCAGAAAATGGAGAAGTGCCAGATGATATGGAGCTTCTTGGCAATATGGTTAAAGGAATATGCTATGGTAACGCTAAAGAGTACTTTGGGATAGAGTGTTAGTATAAGTTACATCAAAAAATATCTAAAAATGTAACTTTATCATTCATTTAAGAGACCTAGCTGATTTCTATATGATATCATATAAATATTCGTTAGCAATCGGGGGGATTAATATGGATGTTACAATAAAAGACATAGCAAAAATTGCAAAGGTTTCTCATACTACTGTTTCAAGGGCACTTAATGATAGTCCTTTTATAAAAGAGGATACGAAGGTTAAGATAAAAGAAATAGCTAAGGAACTTAACTATGTACCAAATTATAGTGCTAAAAGTTTGATATTAAATAGATCTTATAATATAGGATTGTTTTTTACAACTATAAGCAAAGTTACCTCACCAAGCTTCTTTTATGAAACTGTAATTGGTGTAAATAGTGTGGTGAAAGAAAAGTATAATTTGACAATTAGAGGGATAGATGATTATAAAGATTTTACCTTTGTAAATAAAAAAAACTTTGATGGAATTATATTGATGAGTCAAAGTAATAGTGATAATTCTTTTATATATTATTTGTTAGATAAAAAAATACCGTTAGTTGTATTAAATAGAGATATAGATGAGGACTCTGTAGTTAATATATTATCTTCAGATAAAAAGGGGTCCTATGAAGCTATAAAATACCTTATAGAAAATGGACATTCGGATATAGCTATAATAGAAGGAAAATATGGATTCAATTCCAGTACTGAAAGGAAAAGTGGCTATTTAGATGCATTGATTCAAAATAAAGTACAAATTAATAGTGAATACATGGTAGAGGGAGACTTTACTATTGGAAGTGGATACAAAGCAATGAAAAAGCTATTAGTATTAGAAAAAATGCCAACAGCGGTTTTCTGTTCAAATGATGAAATGGCAGTAGGTGCAATGAAGGCTGTATTTGAAGCCGGACTTAGTGTGCCAAAGGATATTTCTATTATAGGTTTTGATGAAAGTGAACTAGATGCATTTTTAACGCCAGCATTAAGTAGTGTAAGAAGACCTATTAAGGAAGTTGGGAGAAAAGGTGCAGAAAAATTGCTACAGATTATAGAAAAAAATGATTATATAGGTGAAAAGATTTATATAGATACAGAACTTATTAAGAGGGAATCGGTGTCAGAATTAAAATAATTTTGACGCCAAGGTTTTGAATTAGTTGTTAACGTTAACAACTAAGGGGTAATATTACAGTGGTGTAATGGATTTATAAATAAATAATTATATTTTACCAAAGCTTAAAGGGATAAGGGAGGAAAAAATATGTTAAGATCTATAAAAAAAATTATTGCTATTATAGCTGCGTCAACTCTAGCGTTTAGTTTGGTTGGGTGCAGTAGTGCCAATAGTGGTAAACGTATTGTTCGTATTTCTCACTCACAATCGCAGGAACATCCTGATCATTTAGGATTAGTAGCATTTGAAGAGTATGTAGAGTCCAAATTAGGGGACAAGTATGATGTTCAAATTTTCCCTAATGAATTATTAGGACCTTCTGTAAAAGCTATAGAACTAGTTCAAACAGGGGCAATTGACTTTGCAGTTGCAAGTACTGGTAACCTTGAAACTTTTGATGATGTTTATCAGATATTTAGTATGCCTTATTTATTTGATAGTGTAGATAGCTATTATAAGGTAATGGAAGATGAAGAATTAATGAGTAGTATTTTCAAATCTACAGAGGCTGCTGGGTTTGAGGCAGTAACATGGTTTGATGCAGGAACAAGAAACTTTTATGCAACATCTCCTATAAATACGCCAGATGATTTAAAGGGTAAAAAGATTCGTGTTCAGCAAAGTCCTACAAACGTGCGTATGATGCAAGCTTTTGGAGCTGCAGCGGCACCAATGAGTTTTGGTGAAGTATACACAGCTATACAATCAGGAGTAATCAATGGTGGTGAAAACAATGAATTAGCGCTTACTAATAACAAACATGGGGAAGTTGCTAAATTTTATTCATACAACCAACATCAGATGGTTCCAGACTTATTAATTGGAAATCTTAAGTTTTTAAATAGTTTACCAGAAGATGAGAGAAAAGTATTTGATGATGCGGCGATAGAATCTACAAGGGTTGAACGTGAACATTGGGATACACAAGTAGATAAGGCAATTGAGGATGCTAAAGCTATGGGTGTTGAATTTATATATCCAGATGTAGAATTATTTAAACAAAAGGTACTTCCTTTACATGATGAATTATTAGCGGGTAATGAGAAACTAAAACCTATATATGATAAAGTTCAAGAAGTGAATAAGCAAGTGAAGGGGGTAAATTAATATGAAAAATCTAAAAGCAATATTAAATAAGAGCTTAGAAATAGTATGTGTTCTTTTATTTGTATTCATAACAATTGTAGGATTATATCAGATTACTACAAGATATGTGTTCAATGCTCCTAGTACAATTTCAGAAGAATTACTGACATTTGCATTTACTTGGATGGCACTATTAGCAGCTGCCTTAGTTTTCGGAAAACGTGATCACATGAGAATGGAATATGTGGCTAATTTCTTAAAAGGTAAAGCTTCAATAATTTTAAGTATTGTTTCTGAAGTTTTAATTTTACTATTTGCTGCACTAGTGCTTGTTAAGGGTGGAATACAAATTACACAACTTACAACACTACAAACTACAGCTTCATTAGGTGTATCTATGTCATACATATATGTTATTGTTCCAATCAGTGGAATTTTAATAGTTCTTTATAATTTTATTAACATAAGTGAGTTAGTATCACAATTAAAATCTGAGGATTGTAAATAGAAAGGGAGGAATAGATATGAGCATAGCATTAACAGCAGGACTAATAATAGCAATCGCTTTAGTAATCTTATTGCTTGGAGGTATTCCAATTTCCATTGGACTAGGAATAGCCTCACTACTAGCTATATTACCAACATTAAATTTTGATGCTGCGGTATTGACAGCGGCACAAAGAATTTTTTCAGGAATATCAGTATTTACATTAATAGCAATACCTTTCTTTATACTAGCAGGTAACATCATGAATAAAGGTGGAATTGCTTTACGTTTAATAAATTTTGCAAAAGTTTTAACTGGTAGAATGCCAGGTGCAATGGCACATACAAACTCAATTGCTAATATGATGTTTGGATCAATTTCAGGTTCAGGTGTTGCAGCAGCTTCAGCTATGGGTTCTATTGTAGGACCAATTGCAGAAAAAGATGGTTATGATCGTGATTATATGGCTACTATAAATATAGCAACGGCACCAACAGGATTATTAATACCACCAAGTAATGTATTAATAACATATTCCCTTGTAAGTGGTGGAACTTCAGTAGCAGCTTTATTTATGGCTGGTTATATTCCAGGACTTCTATGGGGTCTTAGTTGTATGATAGTTGCATTCTTTATAGCTCGTAAAAAAGGGTACCGTAGTTCAGAGAGAATTACAGCGAAGCAAGCATTAAAAACAACTATTGATGCTATTCCAAGTTTATTACTAATTTTAATTGTTATCGGTGGAATTGTTGCTGGAGTGTTTACAGCTACAGAAGGTTCAGTAATAGCAGTTGCCTATAGTTTAATATTATCTCTATTTGTATACAAAACAATAAAAGTTAAAGATTTATTTACGATTTTCAGAGAAAGTGCTGAAATGACAGGTATCATAGTATTTTTAATCGGTGTATCAAGTGTTATGGCATGGGTTATGGCATTCACAGGAATACCATCAGCAATTTCAAGTGCACTATTATCAGTTAGTAATAACCCAATTGTAATATTGTTAATTATAAATGTAATACTACTATTTGTAGGAACATTCATGGATATTACTCCAGCGGTTCTTATTTTCACACCAATCTTCTTACCAATATGCTTAGGTCTTGGAATGTCAGCAATTCAGTTTGGTATTATGGTAACATTCAACTTATGTATAGGTACAATTACACCACCAGTAGGAAACATACTATTTGTTGGAGTTAAGGTGGCTAAGACAAAAATAGAAACAGTAATTCCAAAATTAATACCATATTACATAGCGATTTTCGCAGTGTTAATGCTTACAACATTTGTACCAGCGGTAACTATGTGGTTACCTAAGGTGATGGGGTATTAGGAGTTTAGAATTTAAAATTTAAGATTAAAAATTAAGAGTTAGAATCTTAAGTTGAAGATTTGGAATTAAGGTTTAATATTAAAATTACAAATTACAAATTACAAATTAAAAATTACAAATTAAAAATTAGAATTAAGAATTAACATTAAGGATAAACTCATTGTGGGATTTTGTATTGCCTGATATAAGGCATCTTGAAAAAATAAATAAGTCAGTATATTTAACTTATTATTTATGTTCAGATGCCTAATACAAAATTTCATAGTGGATAACTAAAGATGAAATATATATGCAATTAAAGGAGACGATTTTATGAAAATGACATTAAGATGGTTTGGAAAAAATTATGATTCAGTTACACTTGAGCAGATAAGACAAATTCCTAACGTTACTGGGGTTATTACAACGCTTTATGATATTCCAGCAGGTGAAGTATGGCCTTTAGAAAACATTTTAAAGTTAAAGAGTGAAGTAGAAGCAAGTGGATTGAAAATAGAGGGAATAGAGAGTGTAAACATTCATGATTCTATTAAGATAGGATTACCAGAGAGAGATCAATTTATCGAAAATTACATTACAACTTTAGATAATTTAGGTAAAGCAGGTATTGATATGGTTTGTTATAACTTTATGCCTGTATTCGATTGGACTCGTTCAGATCTTGCAAAGGTAAGAGAAGATGGTTCTACTGTTTTATCATATGATCAAGATTTAATAGATGGAATTGATCCTAAAAAAATGTTCCAACAGATTGATAGCAATAGTAATGGATTTGTAATGCCAGGTTGGGAACCAGAGAGATTAGAATATGTAGAAGAATTATTCGAGAAATATAAAGAAGTGGACAATGAAAAATTATTTGAAAATCTTGTATACTTCCTAAATAAGATTCGTCCAATTTGTGAAAAACATAATATAATGATGGCGATTCATCCAGATGATCCTGCATGGCCTGTATTTAATCTGCCAAGAATAATAAATAATAAAGAAAATATATTAAGACTTTTAAATACAGTAGATGCTAAGTTCAATGGACTTACACTATGTACAGGATCATTAGGATCTAACCCTAAGAATGACATATGTGATATAATACGTAGCGCAAAGGGGAGAATTCATTTTGCTCACGTACGTAATTTAATTCACCATGCACCAGGAAAATTTGATGAAGCAGCTCATTTATCAAAGGATGGATCCCTTGATATGTATGAGATAATGAAAGCTTTACATGAAATTGGATTTGAAGGACCAGTACGTCCAGATCATGGTCGTGCTATTTGGGGTGAAGTTGCAATGCCAGGATATGGTTTATATGACCGTGCACTAGGAGCAGTTTATCTAAATGGATTAGAAGAAGCAATCAAAAAATCAAGTAAAGTAAAATAGCTGAAATTAGATAAAAGGAGGTAATGACTTGAAACTTAAACAAAAAGAATTAGAAAACAGACAAATATGGGAAGAAAGTGGCTTTGAATTACCTAAATTTGACAGAGTTAAAATGATCGAAGAGACTAAAGAAAACCCAGAGTGGATACATTTTGGGGCTGGAAATATATTTCGTGCATTTCCGGCAGCTGTTTGTCAAGATTTACTTAATAGAGGGATTTTAAATACTGGAATAATAGTTGCTGAAGGCTATGACTATGAGATTATTGAGAAAAGTTATAAAGAATTCGATGATTTAAATGTTTTAGTAACATTAAAGGCAGATGGAAGTTTAGAGAAAAAAGTAATAGGAAGTATTGCTGAATCTTTATGTGTAGATATAAGTAACACAAATCATTGGAATAGATTAAAAGAAATATTTAGAAGTAAGACTTTAAAAATGGTTTCTTTTACAATTACAGAAAAAGGTTACAATCTTAAAAATGCAAAAGATGAATTCTTTAAAGATGTGGAAAGCGATTTTAAAAATCAACCATCATCAGCAACAAGCTACATTGGAAAACTTGTAGCATTATGTTATGAGAGATTTAAAGCTGGAAAGTTACCAGTAACATTAGTGAGCATGGATAACTGTTCTCATAATGGAACTAAGCTGGAAATGGCAATTACTGAATTTGCAAAACAGTGGGCAGATAATAAATTAGTAGAACCTGAATTCGTAACTTATATAACAGAAGATTTATCTTATCCATGGACTATGATAGATAAGATTACTCCAAGACCTGCTGATTCTGTTATAGATATGTTAAAAAGTGTAGGATTTGAAGATACAGAAGCAATTATGACTTCTAAAAATACTTTTATTGCACCGTTTGTTAATGCTGAAGAACCACAATACTTAGTTATTGAGGATAATTTTAAGAATGGTAAACTTCCACTTGATAAGGGTGGGGTTATCTATACGGATAAAGAAACTGTTGATAAAGTAGAGAAGATGAAGGTGTGTACTTGTTTAAATCCACTTCATACTGCATTGGCTATTTACGGATGTTTACTATCTTATACTAAAATATCAGATGAGATGAAGGATGAGGACCTTGTAAAGCTAGTGGAAAACATAGGCTATAAGGAAGGATTACCTGTTGTTGTAAATCCAGGTATTATATCACCTAAGGACTTTATAGATGAGGTATTACAGGTAAGATTACCAAATCCATTTATGCCGGATGCACCACAAAGAATTGCATGTGACACTTCACAAAAGTTAGCGATACGTTTTGGTGAATCTATTAAAGCTTATGAATTAAGTGATTCTCTTGATGTTAAAAGTTTAGTATCAATACCTCTTGTTATAGCTGGATGGTGTCGTTACTTAATGGCTATAGATGATGAGGGTAATTCCTTTGAACTAAGCCCAGATCCAATGCTTTCAGCAGTAACTCCAATAATAGCTAAGATTAGCATTGGGGAAGTTGAAAATGTTCATGATATCTTAAGCCAAGTTTTATCTGATGAAAGAATTTTCGGAGTTAACTTATATGAAGTTGGATTAGGAGATAAAATAGAAGGTTACTTCAAGGAACTGATTGCTGGAAAAGGGGCAGTTCGTGCTACTCTAAAAAAATACAATAATATATAAGTTGTAGTTTAGAAAATACATTTATGTATATTAGATGTAACCCATACTAAGGAAATTTTAATCAAGAAGATTAAAATATGAAGAATTAATTTGAAGAACTTTATAAAAAGTTTATTTTAATATAGCTAAGGAAGTTTTAACTATTATAGTTTTAATTTCCTTAGCTATTTTATTTGGAAGATTTTTGATGATGCATTTCACATACATGGAACTAGAAAAATTACTCGCTATAATAACCTATAATTGGATAACAAGTTACAAAAAAGTGTAATAAAACTAATTAATTTACAAACTTATAAAGATGAAAGCTATTGAAACGATAATATACATGTAATTGATATTAATTAAATTAATTATTATAAAAGGGGGATAAGAAATGAAATTATTAAAAGTTTTCAAGTGCAAAAAGGGTGTAAAACGTGTTAAAGGTAAATTGATTAGATCGTTTTTGGGGGTAGCTCTATTTATTGCAATAGTTGGGGTGGCAGGAGCAATAGGGATTAAGAGTGTAGAAAGAATAGCGGATGGTATTTCTAACTTGATATTGAAAAGTGTTTACATAGTCTCAGATATTAAAGGAAACATAATGGAAAGTAAGAGTGATATACTAGAGTTAGTGTATATAAAGGATTCATCTAAAATAGATAAATTGAAAAAAAACATTGAAAAAAATGTAAGTGAAAACAATGAATACATAAAAGTTTATGATGAAATTTTTAGTGAGATGGATCACCTAAAGGATGAAAATGAGGTATATGAAGGGTTTAAAATCAATTTAGGTAAGGATAGAGGACAAAGAGAGAATATTATTAAACTTATAAATGATAACAATTATGTAGAAGCGGAAATTCAATATAAAATAATGGCGGAAGATGATCATGAACTTTATGAAAGTTTAGATAAAATAAAAAGCATTAATTTGAAGAGAGCAGATCTGGCGGATGATTACATTGGTGTTATATATAAAGGGGCTAGTATAGGTAGTATTATATTTACTATATTAGGATTTTTAACAGCAATATTAATAGGAATGATTACTGCAAAAAATATTGAGAAACCGCTTAATGAGATAAAGGAATTAGCTAATAGGCTATCCACATATGATTTTTCAACTCCAATTGAGCTTACGAGAAAAGATGAATTTGGACAAACTGCATTAGCTTTAAATACAGCACAGGAAAATGTGAGTAATTTAGTGAGGATAATTATGGAAAATTCTCAGGATATAAGTGCATCATCGGAGGAACTTTCAGCGACAGTAGAAGAGTTGTCATCAAAAATTACAATAATAGATGAATCTGTAGGAAATATAGCCTATGGAATGCAGGAATCAAGTGCTACTGCGGAAGAGATAAGTGCATCAGCTCAAGAGGTAGATGAAAATATTAACCTACTTTCATCTAAGGCTTCAGAAGGAAGCAATAATGCGAATAAATCTAAAGAGCGAGCAGGACAAGTAAAGAAGAATAGCGAAAATGCCATTGAGGAAATGAGAAAAATTTCAGATGAAAAGCGAAGCAATATGGGAAAAGCTATTGAGGATGGGAAAATAGTTGATAATATAAAAGCTATGGCAGATACCATTGGGGGTATAGCTACCCAGACAAATTTATTAGCATTAAATGCGGCAATTGAGGCAGCTAGGGCTGGTGAACAGGGAAGAGGTTTTGCAGTAGTAGCAGAAGAGGTAAGAAAACTTGCAGAGCAATCATCACAAGCGGTAATAAACATTCAAGATACTATTATCAAAGTTCAGCAAGCATTTAAGAGTAGTATAGAGACTGGTACTGATATATTAGAATTTATAAACACAGAGGTAAGTAAGCAATTTGATGAGTATGGAGAAACTGGTAATCAATATTATAGTGACTCAGAACTTGTTAGCGAAATGTCAGAGGAAATTGCTACTATGTCTGAAGAAATCACAGCTACAGTCGGAGAAGTAAGTAAAGCTGTACAAAATATGGCAGACGTTTCGCAAAAATCAAGTGAAGATGCAGAAACAATAAGAGAGAGTATTAATGAAGTTACGCAGGCTATAGAACAAGTAGCAATGACAGCGCAAAGTCAAGCAGAACTTTCTCAAAGGCTTAATGAAATAATTGAACAGTTTAAAGTTTAATAGTGTATTGTTGTGAATAGCGATTATGGCATAAATTTTAGAAGAATTTAGTTAGGATGGAGTTAGTGATTAACATATGAACTAACTCCATACGATTATGTTGCTTGCCTTGATGAGATTCACCAGGCTTAGTGATTAACATATGAACTAACTCCATTCAAATATATTTGCTATTAGCATAAACTATAGGATTATTTGAAAAAAACTGTATTAAAACAAAGAAATCACATGATGAATTATAATCATACCAATTATTTAAGTGGAGGTTATATATGGAAAATAAAGTGCTTAATTTCATAATTAACATATTTAATGCTATTGAAGATAATAAAATTATTGGAGCTATAAGGCGAGGGTTAGTTATATCGATTCCTATACTTATGGTAAGTTCAATAGTTATTGTGGTACTAAATATACCAATAAACTCTTATCAAATATTTTTAAATGAATTTTTAGGTGGAAGCATTAAAAGTATACTAACATATGTAACAAATGGAAGTTTAGAAATTATAGCTCTTATTTTACTTATTACTATAAGCTATAGCTATGGGGAGATGGTAGATAAAACTAGGTTTGATTGTATAATTATGTCTGTAGTATCAGTGTGTTCATTTATAGCGTTTGCAGGTTCCGAAGGAACAAACTCTTTAACGAATATATTTAACTCATTGTGGCTATTTACGGCAATTGTAGTATCAGTTTTGTCTTCTGTAATTTATGTTAGAGTTAGTTCTATTAAGTGGTTTAAACTTAGAACTCATTTTGATGGGACCGATATTTATTTTAATTCCTCAATATCAGCTATAATACCGAGTTTATTAGTGATATTATGTTTTTCATCTCTAAATGTATTAATTAGTAATTCATTTGGAGTAAATAGCTTTCAAGAACTATTCTCAAGGGGTATTAATTCACTGTTTGATGGTATGGGTAGAAATTTAGGGAGTGCAATATTATTTGTATTTTCGATGCAATTTATGTGGTTTTTCGGGATACATGGAAGTAATATATTAGATTCTGTTGCAAGAGGATTATTTACTTCAGGTCTTAATACTAATATGAACCTAATTGCAATGATGGAAGCTCCTACAGAAATTTTCACTAAAACATTTTTTGATACATTTGTATTTATGGGTGGTTGTGGTAGTATTATTTGTTTAGTAATAGCCATACTTATAAAGGGCAAAAGAAGAAATACAAGGCAACTAGCAACTATGTCGATTATACCAGTATTTTTTAATATTAGTGAATTTGTAGTCTTTGGAATGCCAATAGTATTCAATCCAATTTTACTTATTCCATTCATATTAACTCCAATCGTTTTAACAATAGTATCATATGTGTCATTAGCATTAGGGTTAGTTCCACTTACGATTTCTCAAGTTGAATGGACAACACCTATATTTTTTAGTGGATATGCTGCTACTAAATCATTAAATGGAAGTGTACTTCAACTTATTAATTTGTTCATAGGAACCCTTATATACATGCCATTTGTTAAAGTTTGTGATGAAGTACATATAAGCAAGGTGAAGAATAATATAAATGAGCTTACTAGAATACTTCAGGAAAGTGAAGTTGCAGGTGAGGTGCCAGTTTTATTAGAGCGGAAAGATAAGTTATCTTCAATAGCAATAATGTTAGTAGAAGATTTGAAAAGTGCTATTAAAAACAATGAGTTAATGTTATTTTATCAACCACAAGTAAATTCAGATGGAGAAACTATAGGTGTAGAAGCTTTACTTAGATGGGAACATAGCTTAGGGGGATATATGTATCCACCTCTGATAATAGCATTAGGCAAGGAAGCTAATATATTAGATGAACTTGGATTTATTATAATAGAAAAGGGCTGTATTGCAGTTAATAAATTAGAAAAGCTGTTTAATTTATCAATAAAAGTATCAATAAATGTATCAGTAGATCAACTGAATAATCCAAATTTTAACAAAGAATTAAAGAGCTTAATAGATAAATACAATATTAAACCTAATAGTATTGGGATTGAATTAACTGAACAGATAGCATTAAGTAATAGTATAGCTATTACGAATAGATTAAAGGCAATGAAAAAACTCGGTGTTCAAGTTTTGATGGATGACTTTGGAATGGGGCATAGCTCTATGATGTATCTACAAAAAAATGAATTTGATGTAGTAAAGCTTGATGGAACATTAATAAAAGACATACTTAGTAATGATAGAAGTGTTGATATAATTGCATCAATAGTACATCTTTCAAAATCACTAGGTTTTTCTATAATAGCAGAGTATGTGGAAACTAAGGAGCAAAGAGATAAACTTTATGAAATAGGATGTAGCAATTATCAAGGATATTTATATAGCAAGCCTTTAGATTTTGATACTTTAGTTGAATATATAAAAACAAGTATGAATTAAAATGATTTAACAAGATTTAGGTATAAAGGTTAAAGTTTAGTAATCGATATTAATTTAGGATAAAAAAATTATAAAAAGAGATAATATGAAAAAAATAAAAAATCCTATAGGATATTATCTTTGGATGTGATATAATCATTTTTTGAACATAGGAATACATATTAAAGAAGAATGAAATTACATAGGGTAATATTAGGGTAAATGTCGAATGGAAATGTAACTAGACATATTATATTGCTTAGTTAACAAGGGGAAAATGCAATAAGACTACGGAGGAATAAACATGGAAGAGAAAGTAATAAAACTATCTAAATTTAAATTAAGAGAATTTGTAGAGTATTCAGTAAGAAATGAAGAATTGCTTCCAATAGCATATAATGTAGGAACTATGGACAAACTATGTGATGGACCAGACTATGTTTCAACGGCTATTATTAAAAATGAGGAAAAAATTGAAACTTTTTTAAGAGCATTTTTAGAAGAGGGTAAGGCAATATATAGTGTCTTTGCGTATCAAGGAGTTGGAGAAGAAGATGATGTTTACTTCATTAGTGGAGAAAGAGCATATAATCCACTCCCATGGAATTATTCTTCAAGTATTACTAATGAGGAATGTAAAAAAGCCGGGTTGTTAGACACAGGAGATTATAGATTTGCATTAACAGGTGAATTAGGTTTGATTTTAAAGCTTGAAGGTGATGATGTAGTTATTAATTCAGCTTATTGTGAGGATGTTAAGGGGACTGAATGTAAACTTATAGAAAACTGTGGAAAACTTGATGAGATGATAGAAGAATTCTTAGAGGATTTTAAGATTGAAATGGACAGGTTATATGCATAGATTTTTGGCGTTAAGTTAGAATTAGATTTAAAGGATATATTATAAAATGGAAGCAGAATATGAACATATCCTTTTAAAAATATTATGTGTTTCTAAGTTGAAAATAGCTAAAGTGTAAAATTAAAGTGAATATAATAAAGTGAGGACTATGTAATTTTTAATGTAGCCCTCTTTTTACTATATTTATTATTAAAATATTGTTTTATTATTTGTTCGAACAAATTTTACAAATGTTAATTGTCTTGCCAGATACATCTTTTTTACTCCAAACTAATCTCACCCTTTTTCGCCCACATAAAGGACAAGTGCCTCTCCATCCAACTATACTTTTAATAACTTTACCTCTTTTTTGTTTACCCATTTTCTTATCCCTCCTTTCATTTACAATAAAGTATATTAAGAAAAGTAAAAGTTATGACTAAATACAAAAAGTTGCTATTAAAATTATGGATGAAAACTTTGCATAAATTATATCTTTATATTTCTAATATCAAGGAATAGTTTTCTTGTCCTTGACGATTTTTTATAATTTCAACTATATCCTTCATTGTTAGAATTTTAATAGTTAAACTACTAGAAGATTCTAGAGTTTTAATATAATCAAGAGCATTCTGATGGACACTACCGGTAGTTACAATAAAGCCTGATTTTACATTGTTAGCCATCATAGCTCCCACAAGCTTTTGACATATAACTCTACCTATAGTGAAATCTTCATCTTTAGTAGTTACAGGATTACCATTCTCATAAGATTCTTTAATATTATATCTTTTACATTCTACATATATTTTTTCACTATCTTTAGATGTGAGTATTAAATCAACACCTCCATCATTGGCTTGTGAAGTAAGTTCTACGTTTGTATATTGTGGATTTTCTTCAAAAAGCCATTTACAGAATCCTTCAAATTCAAGACCTGTCATATTATGAATACTTTCTTTTTTCACATTAATAGTGAATTTGATTTTCTCGTCCTTTAAATTTATAAACAACATAATAATTGGAGTAACGCTTTTAAATAATATTAAAAGAAAGATTAATAAAAAAGCTATTTCAAATAATTTCATTACAATCACCTCAATACAATTATTTCCATATATTGAATTTTTAGTCTTGAAAGATTAAGTATACAGGTAATTATTCATTAAGGTAAGAGTACTAAGTTTTAAATAACTCAAAAATAAAGTTAAGTACACATATAATGGTATTTATTCATATTAATAATAGTAGGTGTGAAATACTTATTATATTTAATAAATATTTATATGTTAAGTATAAGTAAAAGTTTGAATTAAATTTAGATAGTTTATTTAGCATAAAACGAGAAATTTAAAGGAGTTATTTTAAAGGTGATTATAAGAAGAATAAAAGATAGATATCTCTCACGAGGAGATAAAAGTCAAATTGAAGATGAGGTAAATAGAAGACTAGAGGCAGAAGAGGAAATTAGAATAATTTTAGAAGAAAGAATTTTAGATGCTATTGAAGATTTAGTAGATAGAAATGGTGGAGTTTCAGGATTAGATGGACAGACGGTTAGCGACATCTTAAGTTATTATATTGCTGGAGATCCTAGATTTAAGGATAAGTTGAAAAATGAACTTCAAAGGTTGGGATAAGAACAAATTGTATGAAATGGAATATAAGGATAGTTAATCATATTACTATTTTATATAGTCTATATTTTTAGAAAAGTTTTGTGGATGGGAATAAAATAAGTTTGAGATTTCAATAGACGTATCACCTATATTTTGTATACCCCTGGAAGAGTGGAGACTTTTCCAGGGGTTAAATATTATTTATTCACTTTAGGAGTCCAATATAGTAAAATATGTAGAATCATGGTAAAATAATATCATTGAGAAATGTAGGTGATAAAAATGAACTTATGGGAATTGTTTGTAAAAAATATGCCTTGGCCAGTTTGGATTGAGGATTCAGATACAAGAGTTATTTTTCTAAATGAAGCTTACGAAAAACTTTATAAAGTTAGGTTTCAAGAAGTAAAAGGAAAAACAAATAAAGAAATTTATCCAACCACTATAGCCGACAAATATGATAATAACATAAAAGCATGTTTGTATAAAATGGGTATAAACACATCAGAGGAAATTATAGATAATAGAGTAAAACAATGTCATACATTTCCAATCTTTGACAATGAGGGAAAGATTAAGTTTGTGGGTGGAATAATTGTTGATGTTGAAAACGATAAAGTTAAAGAGCGTGAGCTTAATTATCAAAAGAATATAGTAAGGACTATTATAGATGCACTTCCAGAAGCTATATTTTATAAAAATAAGGAATGTAAATATATTGGATATAATAAAAAATTCCAGGATTACTATAGAAATCTAGGTGTGTATGACATAATGGGAAAAACAGATTTAGAGATTAATCCTAATAAATTAGCGGCAGAGAAATTTAATATTGAAGATAATGAAATAATTAAAAATAAAAAACAAAAGTATATAGAAGGTGTTACTTATGATAAATATGGTAATAAGGGGGCAGAAGAAAGCTTAAAAGTTCCAGTTATAGATGACGACGGTGAGGTTTTGGGAATTGTTGGGCTTGCTAGGGATGTAACTCCACGAAAAAAATTAGAAGAGAAACTTCGATATTTAAGTTATACAGATACTCTTACTGGAATTTATAACAGAACATATTTTGAAGAGAAGATAGAGGAATTAAACAAAGATGAATTTCTTCCATTGGGATTAATAATGGGAGATGTTAATGGTCTTAAGTTAATAAATGATTCAGTAGGTCACTTAGAAGGGGATTTGCTTTTAAAAAGTATATCTAAAGTGTTACAGCTTGCTAGTGATGATAAGGGGTTTGTTTTTAGATGGGGTGGGGATGAATTTATGATTCTTATCCCAAATTGTAATGAATATAGTTGTGAGAAAGTAGTACAAAGAATTCAAGAAGAGTGTAGAAATGATGATTATAAATATATTGAGCTAAGCATATCCTTAGGTCAGGTTGTGAAATATACTATTGAGGAGGATATTTATGATTCAATTAAAGAGGTTGAAGAGCGGGTATATCGACAAAAACTTTTAAATCAACACAGTATTAGAAGTTCTATGATGAATTCATTAAAGAAGAGTTTAGAGGCTAAGAGTATAGAAACAGAAGAACATACAGAAAGAGTTGAAAACTATGCCTTAGAAATTGGAAGAAGACTTAAGCTTAGTGTTTCTGAAATGGATGAACTCGCTATCGGAGCTAGACTTCATGATATAGGTAAAATAGGTGTTGAAGAGGACATATTATTAAAACCGGGACCACTTACTGAAGAGGAATTTGAAATTATGAAAACCCATACAGAAAAAGGATATAGAATAATTAATGCATCTAGTGAACTATGGAATGTTGCAAAATGTGTTCTAACGCACCATGAAAAATGGGATGGAAGTGGTTATCCTCTTGGCATTGAAGGGGAAGATATACCTTTAATGGCAAGGATTATATCAATTTCAGATGCTTATGACGGTATGACACAGGATAGGGTTTATAAGAAAGCTATGAATAAAGAGCAAGCTATTAAAGAAATAAAAAAATTTTCAGGAACTCAGTTTGATCCAAGTGTAGTAGAAATATTTTTAGATTACATTGAGCAGGCGTAATAAAGATATGTTGAGCTAATACTATTTTAGGGTAAGTAAAAAATCCTAGAATAGCATTAGCTTTACTCTTTAATAATTGTATATTATGGTATATAATTGTATAAGTGTTAATATAACAATGACAAACATATTGAAGAAAATTATGAATGGAGTGTTTAATATGGCAGTTTTAGTAACTGGCGGAATGGGATATATAGGTAGTCATACTACTGTAGAACTATTAAAGGATGGTTATGAAGTTGTAATTGTAGATAATTTAAGCAATAGTAAGGAATTAGTTAATGATAGAATTAAGGCTATAACAGGTGTTAAACCTAAATTTTACAAATATGATGTATTAAATGCGGAAGATATGAACAAGGTTTTTAAGGAAAATAATATAGATTCAGTTATACACTTTGCAGGGTATAAGGCTGTAGGAGAATCTGTAGCCAAGCCTATCGAGTACTATTACAATAATATAACGAGCACCTTAGTGCTTTTACAAATTATGAGAAATCATGGCGTGAAAAATCTTGTGTTTAGTTCATCTGCGACGGTTTATGGGGATGCTAAGATTATTCCAATAACAGAAGAGTCACCTCTTTCATCAACTAATCCATATGGAAGTACAAAACTTATGCTAGAAGATATTTTAAGAGATGTATATAAATCAGATAACTCATGGAATATAGCATTACTTCGTTATTTTAATCCGGTTGGTGCTCATGAGAGTGGAACTATTGGAGAAGATCCATGTGGGATTCCAAATAACTTAATGCCTTTTATAACTAAGGTTGCCATTGGAGAGATTAAAGAACTTAGTGTATTTGGAGATGATTATAACACTCCAGATGGTACAGGGGTTAGAGATTATATCCATGTAGTTGACCTAGCTAAAGGGCATATTAAAGCTATTGAGAAATTAAGAGGAAACTCTGGTATTGTAACTTATAATTTAGGGACAGGAAATGGGTATAGTGTTCTTGATATGGTTAAAGCATTCTCGGAAGCTAGCGGAAGAGAAGTTCCTTACAAAATTGTGGATAGAAGACCTGGAGATATTGCAACTTGTTATGCAGATCCAGTAAAAGCAAACACTGAACTTGGGTGGACGGCTGAAAAAGGAATAAAAGATATGTGTGAAGATTCTTGGAAATGGCAAAGTAATAATCCAAAGGGTTATGAAGAAGCATAGAATTAAATTATTTATAATACATTGGTGTAACTAATGAAAAAAACAGCAATAAAATATAATTTTGTTGCTGTTTTTTTATTCATTTATTGCTGTGTTACAGATCGCATTATTGTGATTTAGGACGTGTTTTCAAAAGATTTTTTTTGAAAAGTTTTAATTTAGAAACATCATATTTTATAGAGTACAGGCCAAGTGCCTCAAGTAGAATACCAAGGCTTAAACATGCCCCCATAAGAAAATCTGGCAATATTGCAAATTGGTTAAAAATGAAATAGGCGCAAATAAGCAACATACCGAAGCGTAGATAATTATTTGATTTTTTCAAGTAATAACCTCCTTATTGCTATCTAATAAAGTTAGTTCTTTCTTTTTTCTCTTTTTCGGGTAATGAAATTCCAGCTTTTTTGCCAGCATCAATGGATTTAAGCATCCATGCCATATTTTTACCTAGAGTTCTCATAGTCTGCATACCTTCAAGGTCCTGCTTAACCTCATCAGGCGTATTACCATGAACCATGTTCCAATATTGTGAAGAAACAATTGGCATATTTGATATTGTAAAATATTTATTTAACTGGTCAAAGGTAGCTGTTGCACCACCTCTACGACAGCTTACAATAGCAGCTCCAGGTTTATATGCGAAACTATTTCCAGCATAAAAAAATCTATCTAGGAAAGATGTAATCATACCAGATGCACCAGCATAGTGAACTGGAGAACCAAAGATAAATCCATCTACATCTTCAGCCTTTTCTAGGGCAATATTAACAGTATCATCGTTAAATATACATTTACCACTACCACTTCGAGAACAGTGACCACACCCCATACATCCTCTTATAGGATTTTTGCCAACATAGAATATTTCAGTCTCTATATTTTCATTTTCAAGCTCCCTTGCAATTTCACAAAGAGCAGTATAGGTGCAGCCCCTCTCGTTAGGACTGCCGTTTATTAATAATACTTTCATATAAAAATCCCCCTCAACTAGATTGAAAAATTATTTGTTACTATGATAATTATATCATTAAATTTGAAAATAAATGCAATTTATAGATAGTATATCTACTCACTTATATAGAATTTTTAACAATTAAATATATAATAGAGGTGAAAATAGATGAAGGTCCTTAAAATAGTATAACGTTTGAACAAATTACCCTCTAGCTGAATAAGAGCTTCTTTTCAAAGCTAAGGTTACGGTTTTATATAAAAAAATACCACCAAGTAGGTTTATTGCTACAGTTGGTAATACTACAGTTAAAAATAAAGCAGTGAAGGGTGCTGGTAGTCCTACTAGTATTTGTGCTGATACTAAAAATATTGTGCCGCTAATTAATGTTCCAATAGGTAATATTAATACTACGACTATATTATCTTTTTTTAATTCATCTATCTTATTTAAAGCTTTTACTTTGAAGATAAAAAACATTAGTAGATAGATGAAGTTAGCTGTAACCATCTTATCTATGATGTTAGGAAGTTGTCCACCTGGAAATTTAGTTGTCATTGATGCAAATATTCCTGTGATTAATGCAGCTATCATTGAAGTTTTATAATCATGTTTGTTTAATATCATAATTATAAATAACATAGCCAGTGCAAAATCTGGTTGCATTGGTAATCCTAAGGCAGGGGTGATTTGGTGAAGTATTGCGCCTATGGCTAAAAGTATTCCATTCATTGTTAGTTTTTTTGTGTTCATAATTTGAATCCTCCTAAATTTAATTAATATTTTATTATTTTGCCAGTCTCCAATGTCATCTTTATCAGAATTAATACTTCATACCATGTAAATCACCTCCTTAAAATTTGTATATTTTAATAAATTATAGAGTAAAAATTGTGATTAAAGTAACCATTCGTAGAGTGGAATACTACTATACTCATATAATATTGATAATAATTTAAATATTATTATTAAAAAATAAGCAAAAAAACTCCGTCCTAAATTAATAGGACGGAGTTGTTATCCGCGATACCACCTAAATTGCAATATATGTATAGAAGAAATATCTTATTAACTCTACAATAGCTAATAAAAGATTATATACATAAATACGCCTCTCAAAATTCGAGTACTAACATACTCTACCCGCTATAACGTGCAGTCCACGGTAACCAGTACTATCTAAAAAGATTTCCCTTTACTCCTCTGAGGCCCATTCATTAAATTCCTTCATGTCAGGATTCCACCGTCCCCGACTCTCTGTAACGAAACTAAATTTAAATACTATCCCTCATCAATGGATTAATCTATATTATTATATATATATAATTGTAAGATAAAATATTCATCAATTTCTAATAATAATATAACTATTTTTGTTATTTGTCAACTCTGGTTGTATTATTATTTAATATGGTCTGATTGATTATTATTTAATATGGGAGTAATTGAGTGAACATTAATGAGATAAGGTATAAATATAAATTAAGGCAAAGTATGGTATAATACAAAGGATGATATAAGG
This sequence comes from Clostridium sp., assembly GCF_036660475.1. Classification (GTDB taxonomy): domain Bacteria; phylum Bacillota; class Clostridia; order Clostridiales; family Clostridiaceae; genus Clostridium_J. The sequence continues at coordinate 188,274 of NZ_JAVXAO010000004.1, forward strand.
CATCTTCAAAAAATAAACAAGTTAGTATGTTCGATTATTTTGACTTATTATTTATTTTCAGATGTCTAATGGTAAAATTATTTTAATAAGTTAATAATATAGCTACAACTTATGTGCTTTAGTAATAAAATTTCAAGTTGAAGGTAAGTTGTGGTAAGAATGAAAGGAAGTAAGTAATGGGAAAAATATTAGTTTTAGCAGAAAAGCCAAGTGTAGGTAGAGACCTAGCAAAGGTTTTAAAATGTAATCAAAATAAGGGTGCATATATAGAGGGAAGTAAATATGTTGTAACTTGGGCACTTGGGCACTTAGTTGGACTTCAAGATCCTGAGGAATACGATGAAAAATATAAAAAGTGGAGTATGGAAACACTTCCAATGTTACCACAGCGTATGAAGTTAACAGTTTTAAAGAAGACTCAAAAACAGTTTTATGAAGTGAAAAAGCAGATGTTAAGAGCTGATATTGATCAGATAGTTATAGCGACAGATGCAGGACGTGAAGGGGAGCTTGTGGCTAGATGGACAATTGAGAAGGCTGGAGTTAAAAAGCCTCTTAAGAGATTATGGATTTCTTCTCAAACTGACAAGGCTATTTTAGATGGATTTAATAACCTTAAACCAGGTGGAGCTTATAATAATTTATATAAGGCTGCTGTATGTAGAGCTGAGGCAGATTGGATAGTTGGACTTAACGTAACTCGTGCTTTAACCTGTAAGTATAATGCACAACTTTCTGCAGGAAGAGTTCAATCGCCGACTTTAGCTATGATAGTTCAAAGGGAAGAGGATATTAAAAACTTTAAACCTAAGGATTATTATACAATAACTGCGAAAAATAATGATTTTTCACTTCAGTGGGTGGATAAAAGTAATGGCCAAAGTATATTTAGTGAAGAGGCTACAAATAAAATTTTGAATAAAGTTAAAGGAAAAGAAGCCACTATCGTTGATGTTACGGAGAGCTTAAAAAAGAAAAGTGCTCCAGCTCTTTATGACTTAACTGAGCTTCAAAGGGATGCAAATAGAATATGGAGTTACTCTGCAAAACAAACTCTTTCTATAATGCAAAGACTTTATGAGAATCATAAGATATTAACTTACCCAAGAACTGATTCAAGATATATCACAACAGATGTAGTTGGAACCCTTCCAGATAGATTAAGAGCAATTTCTATTGGGGCATATAGAGCTGTAGCTACTAATATTTTAAAGGGTAAAATTAATCCTAGTAAAAGTTTTGTAGATAATAACAGGGTTTCGGACCACCATGCTATAATTCCTACAGAGCAAAGTCCTAATATTTCTAACCTTAGTACAGAGGAAAAAAATATATATGATTTAGTAGTGAAAAGATTCTTAAGCGTTATGATGCCACCTTTTGAATATTTACAAACTAATATAGTTATAGATATGGCAGGAGAAAAATTTATAGCTAAGGGTAAAGTTATAAAATCAAAGGGATGGAAGGCTGTTTACGATAGAGAAGATGTGGAAGAAGGTTCAGATGAAGATGGACTTAAAGATCAAGTTCTTCCACAACTTATTAAGGGTAATAAGTTAAAAATAAACTCTGTAAACTCTAATAAGTGTCAAACTAAACCACCAGCTAGATTTACTGAAGGAACACTATTATCTGCCATGGAAAATCCACATAAGTATGTAAATGTGGGAAAAGATGCAGCTAAAACACTTAATGAAACTGGTGGACTTGGAACAGTTGCTACAAGAGCGGATATAATAGAAAAGTTATTCAATGCTTTCTCACTAGAAAAAAGAGGTAAGGAAATAGTTCCAACTTCTAAGGGGAAGCAGCTTATAGAGCTAGTTCCTAGTGAACTGAAATCACCACTGTTAACTGCAAAGTGGGAAAGTCAATTAGATGATATAAGTAAAGGTAAAGAAGATTCATTAGATTTTATTGTAGAAATGAGAAATTATGCAAAGGCTCTAGTTGAGGATGTTAAGACCAATGGCAATAAGTTTGTACATGAGAATGTAACAGGAGCAAAATGCCCTAACTGTGGGAAATATATGCTAGAGGTTAAAACTAAAACAGGAGTTATGAACGTGTGCCAAGATAGAGAATGTGGACACAGAGAAGGTGTTAGTAGAACTACCAACGCAAGATGTCCTGAGTGCAAGAAAAAACTTACACTTAAAGGTCATGGGGAAGGTCAAATCTATGTATGCCCAGGCTCAAACTGTAACTTCAGAGAAAAAGCGTCTCAGTTTAACAAGCGATTTGAAAAGGGTGGAAAAGTTGATAAAAGAGATGTTGGTAATTATATGAAGAAGATGAAAAAGGAAGCCGAGGCAGAAGCAGCTAATGATAATCCATTTGCAGCACTTGGAGATTTATTTAAGAAATAGAGCTAAATAATTAAAACTAGATTTAATAGTTAAAGCAATTGAAATTAAATTTATCTATGATAACATCAGCTATTAGTAAACTTGAAGAAGGTAGAGGTTGTAGCGATGAGATATTAGATAAATAGTAAGGAGAAATATAATGGATGGAACTAAAAGAGCAGATGTTAAACTAGGATCAAAGGTTCTAGTTGTAAAGAAGGAAGACCAACGTACAGGAAAGTTAACTGAGGGAATAGTTAAGAGATTACTAACTAATTCGGCAGTTCATCATAGAGGCATTAAGGTAATGCTTGAAGATGGTGTTGTTGGAAGAGTTCAGAAGATAGTTTAATATGTAATAATATGAAATAAGCCAAGGTATAATATGTAACCTAGGCTTATTTGTATTATAAGTATTTATTTATTTCGTTATGTAAGTATAATTACTTATATTCTCCATATAGACAAATATCTATATGGAGAATATAATATTGGTAAAGAGTAGAGGTTCAATGAAATATAAAAGTAGAGGTGAATTAGCGTGAAATATGGATATTCTGAATATGTACAAATGTTTAAGGGGTTAGCAGATGAAACCAGATTAAAAATTGTTAAGATGCTTACAGAGGAAGAGGAATTATGTGCATGTAAGATTCTTGAGAATTTTAATATTACACAACCAACCCTGTCTTATCATATGAAAATTTTAATTGATAGTGGACTTGTTATAGGCAATAAAGAAGGTTCATGGATGCATTATAGAATAAATGCGGAAAGAGTAGAGGAACTTAGAGAGTTTTTGAAATTTAATTTATAATTTCAGCTATGTTTTAGCTTAGTGTTGATAAGGACTTAACATTATCTTCGATAACTGTGCTAAGAGTTTAAATTAGATTTATAGGATATTCTTAAAAAGTTTTTTGCAATTATTTATTGATGAATATTAATTATAAAGGGTGGGGTTAAAATGGGAGATAAAACTAATTTATATGTATTAACAGGATTTTTAGGTTCAGGTAAAACTACGGTACTTCTAAGGCTTCTTGATTTGTTGAAGGAAGAGAGAGTAGGAGTTATCCAAAATGAATTTGGAAAGCTAGGTATTGATGGGGAAATAATTAGAAAAGATAATATTGAGATGGTGGAAATAAACAGAGGATCAATATTCTGTTCTTGTTTAAAGTTATCATTTGCACAAGCTTTAGCTGACATGGGAAAACAGGATTTGAAATATTTGTTTGTGGAGAGCTCAGGACTTGCAGATCCTTCAAATGTGGAGGAAATACTTCAAGGTGTTAAGGTTTTAGCAGGAGATGTATATGACTTTAAAGGGGTTTTATGCCTAATTGATGGAGTGAATTTCATAGAACAACTTGAAGATTTGGAGACTGTTAATCGTCAATTAAAGCATTGTAATATGGCTATTTTAAATAAGGTGGATTTAATAAGTGAAGAAAAATTACAAGAAGTAATCCAAGAGATTAGAATAATAAATCCAGTTTGTGACATAATAACTTGTTCTTTTGGGGAGTTTGATATGGATTTCTTAAGTGAAGATTTATTAAAAAATCAATGGGTTGAAGGTGAAGAAACTACCAATACACCAGATACTAAACCTAATAGCTTTACAATGAAGTTTACTGGCGTTGTTGCAAAGGACAAGTTAGAAGAATTTCTTAATAATATAAAAGCTAGTAGTTATAGAATAAAAGGGTTCTTCAAACTAGAAGAAGGGTGGCATCAAGTTGACGTTGTTGGAAAAAATATTGACTATAAGCCATGTGAAGAGAAGGATATTTCCCATATGATATTTATATCTAAAATAGGTCCAAACATAATAAAACAGATAATGGATAATTGGAATGAAATCATAGGAGAGAAGATGGAGTTAAGAAATTAGATTAGGGGGTAAATACTATGGAGATTAAAATTCTTGGAGAAGGATGTTCAAAGTGTAGTAAGCTTTATGACAATACAGTAGAGTCGGTAAAAGGGCTTGGTATAGAAGCGGATATTATTAAGGTGGAAGCTTTAATGGATATAATAGCCCTTGGTGTTATGACAACACCTACATTAATGGTGGATGGGAAAGCGAAATCTATGGGGCAAGTTTTGTCTGCCAAGCAAATTGTTAAGATTCTTAAGGCTGAAATTTAGTTGAAGAGATGTGAAATCTATAAGTGAAAATATCCATTGGTATTTTAAGATAAAATGCTAATGGATATTTTTTAGGGATTTACATGTATCTAGGTATTATTATCAATAACACCTCTAGAAAACATAAAAAATTATTGCCAAAAATTTAGAAATCATATAGACAAATATCTATATGATGCATATAATAAAGATATAGAGATTTATCTATGTAATGCTTAATGATAGGAGTAAAGATTATGAATTTATTAATTGGACTATGGAATTTTTTTCAGAACCAAATTCTTGGAATGAAGTGGCTAAGTGAAGTTATAGGATTAGGATTATCATCTTTAGGATTGGATATTACAACTAGAGTAGGTGGAAGCGTACAGTTTTTTATATATGATACGGTGAAAATAATGATCTTATTATCAGTGTTGATTTTCTTGGTTTCATATATTCAGAGTTATTTTCCACCAGAGAGAACTAAAAAAATTATAGGGAAATTTAAAGGGGTAAAGGCTAATATAGTTGGAGCATTGCTTGGAACATTGACTCCGTTTTGCTCATGTTCATCTATTCCACTATTTATAGGGTTTACCAATGCTGGACTTCCAGTAGGTGTTACATTTTCATTTTTAATATCATCACCACTGGTTGATATTGCAGCATTTTTACTTTTAACTAGTATATTCGGCATTAAGATTGCATTAGCATATGTAATAGTAGGAATAATATTAGCGGTTATTGGTGGAAGCTTAATCGATAAATTAGGAATGGAAGATTATATAGAGCAATATATAAAAACGGGAACTGCTATTGATATAGAGGCTCCAGAGCTTACTAAAAAAGATAGAGCTACCTTTGCTAAGGATCAGATGTTTTTCACTGTGAAAAAGGTATGGCTTTATGTTTTAATTGGAGTTGGAATTGGAGCAATAATTCATAACTGGATACCTACAGAGGTTATTCAAAGTATATTAGGTGAAAATAATCCATTTTCTGTATTGCTAGCAACAGCCGTTGGTATACCAATGTATGCAGATATTTTTGGCACACTTCCAATAGCAGAAGCATTATTCTTTAAAGGGGTAGGTGTAGGAACCGTATTATCATTTATGATGAGCGTAACAGCACTATCACTACCATCAATTATTATGCTTAGAAAAGCTGTAAAACCCAAATTATTAGCCACTTTTGTAGGCATAGTTAGTGTCGGAATTATTATTATTGGATACGTATTTAATTTCTTTGGTTACTTATTTATTTGAAGGAGGATTATATTATGAGAATTATTGTGTTAGGAGCATGTTGCAAAAAGAGTGCTCAGATGTTTGAGAATGCTAAGATTGCCGTTGAACAAATGAATTTAGGTGTTCAGGTTGAGAATACTGGTGATGTTATGGAGATAGCACGTTATGGAGTTATGCAAACACCAGCTTTAGTGGTAAACGATAAAGTGTTATGTTATGGTAAGCTTTTATCACCAGATAAGATTATAGAATTAATTAAGAAAGCTATTAGCTAAACTAGAGAAAATAACTAGAAGAAATATAGGATTATTTTGAATGGCTATCTCAATTTTGAGACAGCCATTTAATATAAGTATAAGAAGAAGTGGAGAGATTATATTATGAAAACAAAGGTAGCATTTATCTGTGTTCACAATTCATGTAGATCACAGATGGCAGAAGCATTAGGAAAATTATATGCAAGTGAGGTCTTTGAAAGTTATTCTGCAGGGACAGAGTTTAGACCACAAATAAATCAAGATGCAGTAAGAATAGTAAAGGATTTATATAATGTGGACATGAATAAAACACATAAGTCAAAGCTTTTAGAAGATATTCCAGAAGTTCATATAGTGATAAAAATGGGATGTAACGTAGTGTGTCCATATCTTCAGGGGAATCATGTAGAGGATTGGGGACTTGAAGACCCAAGTGGAAAATCAGATGAGGAGTTTATAAAGACTGCAAAATCAATTGAAGAAAAGGTTAAAGACTTAGCTAAAAGGATTAAAAATAATGAGATAAATATTAGAAGAGCATAGATAAATAATTAAGGATATATGTAATTATTGGTATCATATGTTACATAATTATTAAAAAGAATATGGTATAGTAATAACTATAAAAGATAAATATAAGAGGGAAATTAAATAAGTTTTATGTATGCTAAATATGAAATGAAGTTTTACTATTTGTAGAAATGGATTGAAGTATTTGATATACTGAATAAAATGTATAAATAAGAGGAGGAAAATTATATGATAACTAAAGAAATGACAATTGGGGAAGCAATAAGACAAAAGGGTTCTGTGGCTGAGGTATTAATGGGATTTGGAATGGGTTGTGTTGGATGCCCATCGGCACAAGCGGAAACAATTGAAGAAGCAGCAAACGTACATGGATTAGAACTACAAGAATTATTGGAAGCATTAAATAAATAAATAAATAAATAAAGTGAGGTTATCTTGGAGTGATTTTAAAATCATTTTAGGATAGCCTCACTTTTTATCATTACATAAATTTTTGTTAAGATGTACGACTTAAAATTAAAAATTTAAGATTTGAAGTCGGATAGTAGGATTAAAATCATTAATTGATTTTTAAAATTAAATTGTATAAATTTTATTAGAATATATATATTAATTAAGTGGTAACTAGTGTTACAGATTAAAGTAGAGTTATTTGGTATGATTTCATTATAAGGAATAATAAATTATTTAAAAGAGGTTAAAAACTTATATTTATAGACAAATTATTAAAGAATGTGAAGTTATATTTTAAAATGATATTAGAGGGGTGTAATTAAATGGATAAAAACATAAAAAAACCATTAAAAACAATGAAACTTCAGGATAAAAAAACGTTGAAGGTTATAAATATTGATACCGTGGAAGAAAATAAAAAAATGTTGGCCTTTAATAAGAAGTTTAAGACTGTATTTTTTAATTTCACTGAGGGAAATGGATTGCCGAATCACAAACACAATGGGTATGCAGTAATACAGGTCTATGAAGGAATTGTAGATATGGAATTTGCTACAGGTGAAAAGTTTAAGTTAAAAAAAGGAGACTTTATGGAGTTTGATGCAAGGATAGAGCATAATGTAATTGCCAAGATAGATAGTAAAATATTAGTAACAATTTCTGAAACATTAGTATAATCGAATGAAAGATTAAAATGAAATCAACGAAGAACACAATATAAGAATATCAGCAAGGAATAAGCGCAAGGAGGAACTTAAATGAGTGCATATTTAGGGAAAATACATTATTGGCTATTTAATAAAATAATGTGGTTTGAGGGGTTAGAGGAAGAAATAATTAAATTGGTAAGCGAGGAAGAATTAGATATAGAGATTATATCGGAAAAAATCAACAAGAAATATGGGGAGAGACTTCCAAAATTATCACTAGAAGATATGATAGATAAAAGTAATATTCATGGATGGTTACAAGGAAAAATTCACGCAGCAGAAGGAAGAATGGCTGCATGGATAACGGAAGTTTTGAAAAAAGATGGAGCTAAGGATAAGTTGGAGAATATATATATTACCCAAGGGATGCAGGCTGCTGAAGAAGTAAAAGCAAGGGGAGTGAAGCAAACCACGGCCTTGGAGATATTTAATAGTATAAATGACTATATTTTAGATGGAATGCCTTGTGATAGAGTAAATGAAGTAATTACTTCCAGTGATGATAGAGTGGAGTGGATAAGAAGAGTTTGTGTTCATAAAGATATATGGACAGCAGAGGGTGGGAGTGTAAATTACTTTTATGAGCTCAGAGAACTTTGGATTAAAGCTTTTGTAACTGAGATAAATAGCAGTTTTAGATATATTGAAAAGGAAGATGGAACTAAGGTTATAGAAAAAAGTATGACTAGTGAAGAATGGGTAGTTTACGATCTGGGATTGAAAATTTAAAGTAGCTGATAGAACTATGTAGGAGTTTTATAAAAAGTTAAGTAAAGGAATTTCTAAGGAGCTATAATCATAATTTCAAATTATGGATTAGAACCTTGTAGTAACATTGTCAATTAAATTTCCAATATATATATATTGATTAAACAAAAGCTTTAGGCGTATAGAAAATGCACCTAAAGCTTTTGAAGAATTAAGGATTATGAATAGTGTATTAATCATTCAATCCATATTTACCCGTTGAAGAACAATGGAATATTGGAAGGTGTGGCGGGTAATAAGTAAAAAAATAAAATAAGAAGGTGGCACAGATTAAAGCAAAGATAGATACTGTGTTTAAAAGATCTGGAAGTGGTTCCATTAGCATTAAGTTGTAGCTAATAAATAAACCAATTAGGATACTAATTTCAAATATAATTAAGTCAGCTATAAAGCTGTGTTTATGAAAAAGATTAAGCCAACTATAATAAAGTATTACCATTGCAATAGTAGTAACAAAGGCACTAGCAACTTTCGCTACTAAAAAATTGTTTGCATAATGACCAATAAAGAAATACTCTATTAGGGCAAAGATTAAGGGTGCCCAAAAAGTTAATTTGCAATGTTCCCAGATACTTTCATTAACAGCAAAAATACCGGATAAAGGTGTGAATTTATCTGTAATTTCATAACCAAAGTGGATTATTGCGCCGATGAGAAAAATCATGATTGCACCAATGGATTCCCACATAAATATTGTAGAGTTCATAGAAATAGACCTCCTAAATTTATATAACAGTAGTGTACTATGTTTAATGTATATGCATTGTTAATCAATTAATATGTTATAAATTTAAGGAATCACATGAACTATTCAAAAAGTTAAGCTAAGTTGTTAATACAAATTTTAATGATTTATGATCTGAAAGAATTTAGGCAAGTTGACATTAACCGTATAACAATACCAGTTGGAAACATAGCTAAAATTTAAATAGTAGGTTCAATTGAAGTGTATGATTATTATGGAATGTCAAAAACATATAAAAAAAATAAATACCTATTGTGTATCACACAGTACTATGGTATTATTAATTCAAGGGTACTATGTAAAACGTAGTACTAAATTTAAAGCGACTACTGTGTTTTGCATAGTAATTTTATAAAGGAGGTATAACCATGAGTACACAACTGAGGAAAGGTGTAATTGAAATATGTGTTCTTACACTTATTGATAATAATGATATGTATGGATATGAAATTGTTGATAACATTTCAAGAGTTATGTCTGTAAAAGAAAGTACAATATATCCACTACTTAGAAGACTTACATCAGAAGGAAACTTTGAGACTTACATGGTTAAGTCAGAAGGTGGACCAGATAGAAAATATTATAAAATAACTGATTATGGAAAAGCTAATTTAAGAACATTAGTTAAAGAATGGGAAGAATTTGTGAGAGATGTGAATTTAATATTAGAGTGTTATAGGAAGGAGATAAAAAATAATGAATAAGAATGATTTTTTAGATATATTAAGGGATTATCTAAAGGGAACCTTTAGTGAGCATGAGATAAATGATATTTTAAGAGACTATGAAGAGTTTTTCCTAAATGGAGAACTTCAGGGAAAAAGTAATGAGGAAATTATAAAAAACCTAGGTTCACCTAAGAGCATAGCAAAAGAGCTTATGGAAGAGATGAAGGGTCAAAGTAAAGCTACAAATAATAATGGAGAAATTAAGGATAAGATTTCTAGGGATGCAAAAAATCTTTGGAGAAATGTGAAAACACAGGGTACAAAGGCTGGGAATAAAACTAAGAAGTTCTTAGATTCTAACTCTGTATTAAATGGAAAGGTTTCTGCTGCTGGAGTGAAGATAATTATGATTATTATCACTGTGTTATTATTCTTTCCTAGTTTAGCAGTTGCAACATCAATGGTTGCTTGGTTATTTGGGCTTATAGCAATGTCTATTGGAAACTTCGTAGGGTATATTGGTGCGGCAGTTCTTATGGGAGTAGATATAGGTGCTGGTATTTTCGGAATCTTTGCTTGCTTTGCTTGGACTGGATTTACAATTCTATTTTGGACTATATATTCTCTAATATACAAGGGGTTAAAGTATCTTGTGGTTAAATATGTTTCTTGGATTAAAACTAGAAATATGTATGTAAGAGTTAAAAATCAACAGGAAAGTGGTAAAAACCAAGATATAAATGTAGGCGAAAATGTTGGGTCACACTCTGATGTAGAATATAATCACAATGAAACTTTTGAGGATGAAGTAGATGGATATAATTTAAAGAAGGAGATTGAATATATAAATCAAAAATCTTTAACAGAAGCTTCATTTAGTAGCGAAGAATTAGAAGATAGAAATTCAGAATTAACAGAGATTATAGATGTGGAATATGAAGATGAAGAGAAGAAAAATAAGGAGGATGGAGCTCATGAATAGATGGAAAAAATCACTTATAGTAGCGGCTGTTTTTCTTGGAGTTGGGATTACTGGTTCAATAATTAGTGGTATATATATGGTTCCAAAGGTTGTAAATGAAGTTTACAGGGTTCAAAGAGAAGTTGCTAATGCAAAGGTGGCAGAAAAAGAAGTATTCATAACAGCAGAAGAGGTATTATCTATTAACATAGAATCATTAAGGGATCAAGGATTTGATGTAGAGGTTAAAAAATCAAAAGATAGTAATACAAGGGTTATGATTAATGAGTATATGGAAGATAGTATTAAGGTTGAAAGCACTTATGATGAAAGTAAAAAAGAATTAAAGATAGTAGGAGAAAGATCTATATATAACTTTTTTGAATCTGATAGCTTTAGAGGTTTCTTTGAGAAAGGCTATGATCAGATGATATCTGCAATAGTAGAGGAAAGAAATGACAATAGTCAAATAATTATAGAAGTACCAAATGGTGTTGATATAAACGTTAATAGCAGTTATTCTAATAATTTAATAATAAAAGATAAGGAAGTATTAAAGGACAATTTGATATTTAACACTCATTATGGATATGTAAATTTACCAAATTACAATAACCTTAAAAATATAAGTATAAAAACAGGGGCTTATATAGAGATGGATTTAAGAGAATTTTTAAATGCGGAGAATGTAAATATATCAGCTGGAGAAATAGAGATTGCGTCTAAAGGTCTTGAAAAGGAATATATTGAAGCAGCAAAATTACCTACTAGTGTTACTTTAAATGCAAATGACATAGATATTATTTCATACATACCAATAGGTAAAGATGTTAAGTTAAAAGGTAGTAATATAAATTATGAGACTAACTTTAAAGATTATGGAATGAATGTTAATTTAGAAGGTAGAAAATCAAATAATTCCTATAATGTTTCATTTGATGGAGAGGCCTTTGATAAGCAAAATGATTTTATTAATAAGGTAGGAAGTTATTCAGGTTATATTGGAAAAGGAGAGAATAAGGACTTTAACTTATATGTATCAGAGTTTTATAACTGTGAATTTGAACATGTATATCCAAATGAATTAGAATTAGATGTAAAAGAATTGAATATAAATGATTAATGTTTAAAAAATATTAATAAGGAAAGCTTTGAGTGTTTAGTTTCACTTAAGGTTTTTTCTTTGCATAAATTTAAGGTGGATAAGTGGTTATAAGATGTCTAATCAATGTAATAACACCATGTTTTATTTAGGTGAGGGATAATAACGGACATACACTAGATAAGTTTTTTAGTATTAAGACGCAGAGAGGCACTCATCTTAAAGAAATTCTCTTTGATTATAAGAATCACTTTATGACTAAATTGTAAGATAACTATTTTTTCTGTAAGGTTATGTTTATGGTTAACTTTAGCAAAACATAATATAATCATAAATGTAGAGTGATTAGAGAAAATAATTAAACTTTAAGGAGAATAGATATGGAGATTTTAAGAGTTGAAAATTTGAAAAAATATTATGGTAAGGGTGATAATCAGGTTCGTGCATTAGATGGAGTAAGTTTTTCAGTAAACAAGGGTGAATTTGTAGCAATAATTGGGGCATCAGGTTCTGGCAAATCTACATTACTTCACTTAATTGGAGGCCTTGATAGGCCTACAGATGGAAAAGTAATTATAGAAGATAAAGATATATATAAACAGAATGAGACTGGACTTAGTATTTTCAGAAGAAGAAACATAGGTTTTATATTTCAATTCTTTAATTTAATGCCTATTCTTGATGTAGAGGAAAATATTTCACTTCCAGCTCTTCTTGATAATGAAAAGGTAGATAAAAAATATTTGGATGAGATTATTTCAATGATAGGTCTTGAAGATAGAAGAAAGCATATTCCAGCAGAACTTTCAGGTGGTCAGCAACAGAGAGTTTCTATAGCTAGGGCACTTATAAATAAACCATCTATAGTTCTTGCAGATGAACCAACAGGTAATTTAGATAGCAAAAATTCTAAAGAGGTTATTGAACTTTTGAAGACTACAGCAAGAAAATATAATCAAACACTAATACTTATAACTCACGATAGCAAGGTGGCGGAGCAAGCTGATAGAGTTATAACTATAAGCGATGGAAAAATACAAAGTGATAAATACATGGCATAGGGGGCTGAAATTTTGATTAATAGCTATAAAGCTTTAAGTGGAAGGTACTTAAAGGATAATAAAAAAAGAACTATATTAACAATTATAGGAATAATACTATCAGTGGCACTAGTTACCTCCATATGTACATTTATTTTAACGGTACAAAACTCTATGCTAGAAGATGCAAAGAGGGAGACAGGCGAATTCCATGCTTCTATATCTAATGTATCATCAGAGATGATAGACAAGATTAAAGTCAATCCAAAGGTAGATAGTTTGGGCAGCATGGTAAGTAAGGAGCCAGTGAATTTTATTAAAGGTAAAAATCTTCAGCTTAATTATTTAAATGAAGTTTCATTTAAGCTTATGAATGTAAATTTAGAAGAGGGAAATATACCAAAGGCTAAAAATGAGATTGCTATAGAAAGGTGGATACTTAGATACTTTGAAAAAGAAGTTAAAGTAGGGGATACAATTAAAGTTCCAGATGAAGGGGGGAATAATATAGAATATGTTCTTTCAGGAATAGTTAAGGATGACTGGGAATCTCAAAGTAACGGGATAGCTACAGCTTATTTAATAGATAGCGGTATTAACTTTGAACCAGAAGCTGCTATTACATTAGTTAAAATTAAGGAGAAAGCTAATAAACAAGAAGTAATTGGTGAAATATCAAATTTAGTAGGTGATAAAAATAAGGTAGTAAGAAACGAAAAGCTATTGAGACTTACAGCGGAATCTAGCAATATTGGTAATAATGAATCTATGTATATGCTAGTTTTCATTGTCATTGGAATTGTAGTTATAGCTACAGTGGTAGTTATTTATAACGCTTTCCATATTAGCATTGCAGAGAGACTGAAACAATTTGGACTTCTAAGAGCAATTGGGACTACAAAAAAACAAATTATGACACTGGTAATTAGAGAAGCATCTCTTATGATATTAATAGGAGTTCCACTAGGATTATTCTTCGGAGTTGTAGCTGTATATTGTATTGCGTTTGTATTTGAAAATATGTCGGGGGTTGGAGAATTCCGAAATCTTAAAGTTGTAATATCACCTATAGCAATGCTTATAAGTGCAACAGTTGGAATAGGGTCAATATATGTTTCAGCTTATATGCCAGCTAGAAGTGCAGGGAAAATATCACCACTGGTGGCTATAAGTAGCCAATCTCTAATTAAAAAGGAAAAGAAAAATAGAGGTGGAAAGATTCTAGGAAAGTTACTTAAAATAGATACAGCCATGGCGCTTAAAAATGTTAAGAGAAATAAAAAGAGATTTTATATAACTGTATTATCTATGGCTATAAGTGTAACTATATTTGTTACATTTACAACATTTGCAAAGTTCGCTACTAACTTTGCAGATAAAGTTACAGAGGATAATGATATGGCATTTAGAATATCTCAAAACTACCGCAATGATGAAATTGTAGGGATAGATAATAAATTATTAGATGATATAGAAAATATTAAAGGTGTAGATAAAGTGTATGTAAATTATCAATCTCTACAAATGGAAGGATTTGTAGAAGAGTCTGCAATTCCAAAAGAGGTTAGACTGTGGGCTTCGGAAAATCAAGATGCAAATCAATTTGATTGCAATATAGATGGGGAAAATAAGTCCAAAATAAGAGTTGGATTTCAAGGGTATGATAATGAAAAGTTAAAGCTAGTTAAAAAGTACGTTAAAGAAGGTAGCGTTGATAACATTAAGGATGGAGAAGTAATTATAGTTAGAGAAACAATGTTTTATAGTAGGAGTAAAACTCTAATTTCACCTATGGCAAATCTTAAAGTAGGAGATGAGATTTTAATTAGTAACATTGAATACTCAGATGGAAAAAAAGAATTTGAGAGTACAAATCTTAAAAAGGTTAAGGTTGCAGCTATTGTAGACGTACTACCGTTTAATTCTACAAGCTATTCAAGTATGTTAAATGTTATAGGAAGTAAAGCTACGGTGGAAAACTTAATATCTGACAATAAAGAGCAAGTTGAGAGATTTAAGATTATTGGAGCAGATATAAAAATTACTGATGAATCCTATGCTGATGAAATAGATGAGAAACTAAGGGAAATTGAGAATACTAATGCTAGTTTTAGCTATTATAATAAGATTGAAGAGGCTAAAAATGACAAGGCATTTAAAATGCAAATTGCAATATTACTTATGGGATTTACCCTAGTAATAACGTTGATAAGTGGAGTAAATACAGTAACTACAAATATTCTTCTTAGAAAGAAGGAATTATCTGCTTTAAAAGCCATTGGGATGACTAAAAAGCAAATGAGAAAGATGATAACCTTTGAGGGAGTGTTATTTGGACTATATGGTGGAATTATTGGATCTATTACAGGAACAATATTAGCTTATGCACTATATAACCCAATGTCTAATATTAGAGATTTCAAATTTATATTACCATGGGAAAGTATAAGTATAGCTATGATATCAGTTATAGCCATGGGATATTTGGCAGCACTAATGCCGCTTAGAAAACTTGATAAGGAAAATATTATTGAAGGAATAAGAGGAGAGTAAGGAAAAAGAATAATAGAGTTAAATTTGTAACTTCGCATTTTGTACTAAAGTATTATACAAAATGTGAGGTTTATCTATTTTATATTATTAAGTGTAAAATTAATTTTATGCTGTAAATAAATGGTGATACTACAGTCTAGGACTAATTTAAATGTAAAGCTTAGCGAAAAATAGAGTTGTATTAAAAATAATATGGAATAATTATCATAAATATGTAATAATATAAATAAGTTGTAATATTAAAATAACTAATATAAATTTTAATTAGGGATGAAGGGGAGTAATATAATTAATGCTATATTGAAGGTTTATATAAATATTTTTATGTGCATATTACTTTGTATTATATTAGGACATGCAGCCTTAAAATTAGACATGAAAAACCAAAGAGACAAAATATTTATTACTATAAATGCGGTAGTGGTAGCATTACTTATACTGGAGATTTTTTCTATTGTATTTAATGAAATTAACATGTATAGCAGTATGGAAGTTCATAAAGTTATAAATGTCATGGGGTTTTCAATGGCGCAAATTCCATCATTCTTAATGTGGATGTTTTTGAATAAATGTGTGGATAAAGATAGAGAAATAAGCAATAAAAAGTTAGTAGCATTGGCAATGCCATTAATAATAGTAGTAGTATACTCTTTATTAAGTTATAAATTTAATTATATATTTGAAATAACCGAGAATAATAAATATATAAGAGGTGAGATGTTTTTTATTTCTCCGTCAGCCAGTTGCTTTTATTTTATGATTAACCTAATGTTTTTGTGGAAAAACAGAACTGTATTATGGAAAGATGAATTATTTATATTTGGATTATGTATATTTATTCCACTTATATTAGGAATTATTCAAATAAAATACCCGGTAATTTTGGCTATATGGAGTAGTTGGTCAATTGTAGTTAGCTGTATATATATATATATATTACATGATAAATCAAGAAAAGATTTCCTGACGGGATTAGGCAATAGAGTAGAATATAATGAGTATATTTATAACTTGAAGAGGAAAAAACATGTAGAGCTAAGTGTAATTAACATTGACTTAGATGGACTTAAATATATTAATGATAATTATGGTCATCATGAAGGGGATGAAACCATAAAAGTATTTTCTAAATTATTGAGAGAAACATTTGCTAGGAAAACGAAAAGTATAAGGCTTGGTGGAGATGAATTTACCATTTTAATTGAGGAGAGTAATAAACAAAATATAGAGTGGCATATTAAGGTATTAAGTCAAAAATTTGATGAATATAACAAAAATATGAATAAGCCATATATTATTAAGTTTAGTTATGGGATAGGAGTATATAATCCAGAACAGGAGAGTATAGAAGATTTAATGAGGCGTTGCGATGATTTAATGTATATGCATAAGCGTAGTAAGGATGCATATGCAAATTAACTATATTATATAAGAATGAATTTTACATTTAAACTTTATATTAATTAAAGAGGCTTATGCCTCTTTGTTTTTTAGTGTTGATAATTGGAGGGTATATTGTGAATAGAATTTTATTAGTTGAGGATGATGAGGCTCTAGCAATTGGGGTTGAATATACATTAAAAGAAGACGGGTACTCAGTAACTAGAGTAGCGAATATAAGGGATGGAGAGAATATAGTTGATAGTGAAAACTTTAGCTTAATACTTTTAGATATAAATTTACCAGATGGAAGTGGATACGATTTTTGCAAGTATGTTAAGGCAAAGAAAGATATACCTATAATATTTTTAACGGCCCTGGATGAAGAGGTAAATGTAATTTTAGGTCTTGATATAGGTGGAGATGACTACATAACGAAGCCTTTTAGAGTGAGAGAGCTATTATCAAGGATTCGTGTAGTCTTAAGAAGAAATAATAAAGGAAATAATAATACAGGGATTTTATGTTGTGGTGATATAGAAATAAATACTTCTATTGCAGAGGTTACAAAGTTTGGTAAAAAGATATCAGCAACGGCAAATGAATATAAGTTACTTTTAATTTTCATAAAGAACCAAGGGGTTTTACTTAGTAAGGATGAAATTTTGAATGAATTATTTGATGCTGAAGGTGCATATGTAGAGGACAACACTCTATCTGTTTATGTGAAAAGACTTAGAGAGAAGATAGAAGACAATTGTAGTAAGCCTGAATACATAATTACGAAACGGGGATTAGGGTATGTTTGGAATAGGGAAGTTAAAATTAAAGATTAAGTGAATGTAAAAAATGTATACTAAGTAGTTTATATTTTAAGGGGCAATTGGGTTAATAATAGGAAATAGTAACAAACTTTGACTTTAAATATAGCCATAATTTAAAATGGGAGAAGTAATTATGAAAAATTTTTCGAATCCAGAGTTAAGGAAAAGCTCTATGATGTTAATTATTATAGCAATACTGTTTATAGGAATAATAAATATAGTAATTACAGTTAAGTTTAATGATATAAAAAATAGTTATATAGATGGAAGAGCCGCGATGATAGGCACCATAGCAGATAAGTATCCAGACCTTGAGAGTGAAATTGTAGCTAATTCATTTATTACGCCAAGTGATGAAAAGATTGAACGCGGAAAAGCTATATTAGAGGACTATGGATATAAAGAAAGTTTACATATAAGATTCATGGGAAGTTTAAATGAAGTATTTATAAGTAGTAGGCTAGTATTAAGCTTTATGTGGATAGCAATTGTAGGTATATTGTTAATTCTAAACTATTTTCAATATGAAAGAATATATTCCCGGGTAAGAAATATAACGAATGTTTCAAAACAAATATTAGAGGGAAATTATGATATAAATATATATGAGGAAAAGGAAGGAGATTTTGCAAAGCTATCCTATGGATTTAGCAATATGAGACAAATAATTCAAAATCAAATGATAGATTTAAAGAATGAAAAGGAATTCCTGGTAAATATATTATCAGATATATCACATCAACTTAAAACGCCTTTAGCAACATTGATGGTTTACAATGATATTTTAGCCAGAGAAAGAATAACTAAGGAAGATAAAACTAGATTTTTAGATAATAATAGAAGTCAATTAGATAGGATGAATTGGCTTATCAAAAGTATGCTGAAACTTGCAAGAGTAGATGCCAGAGCTATTGAATTTAATGTTAAGGAAAACAATTTAGTGGACACAATAAAGGCAGTTATTGACTCACTACAAGTTATGTCTATTGAAAATAATGTAGAGGTTATTTTTGAAGATGGTAATGGGGTTGAGAACAAGGGTTTTATATTTAAATATGATGATCACTGGCTTGGAGAAGCTTTAATTAATATAATTAAAAATGGAATAGAGCATAGCAATGGTGGTAGAATTCAAATATCAATGGAGGAAAATATTATAAACACAAAGATAATTGTAAAGGATAATGGTGAAGGTATCAGTGAAAAAGATATTCCAAATATTTTTAAAAGATTTTATAAAAATGGTAAGACAGATTCCGTTGGTATTGGACTTTCCCTTAGTAAATCTATAGTGGAAGCTCAAAATGGGTATATTGAAGTTGAAAGTGAAATCGGAGTTGGAAGTGAATTTAGAATTATCCTTATTAGAAGTCAGTGGTAATATAAAATCACTAGCTTTTTTCGACAATATTTTTAAAAAATAAGTGGTATAATTAGTTACAATATTTAAAATATTTAGATAATTTAAGGTGGGAATATGATGGAATATAAAAAAATAACGATAATAGCGCTTATGATAATTATTGTAGGATCATGGACTTTTAATGTATATAAATTTGCTAAGACATCTTTGAAAGAACCTATATTTTTAAATCATTATATTGATAGTGATGAAAAAATTGTAGATATTTATTATATTGACAATGTATTTAGTAATGAAAAATATAATCTATTTACGGCACCAAATATAAAGGGTAAAGGGAGTTTAGTTTCAGAAAAGGAGAAAAAGGTTAAATGGGAAAGGTATCAATGGCCTTATAAAATAAATAAATTAACTGTGGATTTTAGTGATGTAGTTGCATCAACAGGACAAGAGGTAAACACTCTTTTAGAAAAAGGACAAGTTCATATATCAGAAATATGCATCGCTCCAAATAAAGGTAGTGCATTTAATGTGGAAGTTGGTGACATTTATTTAAGGAAAAGTGATATAGGGAAAAGTAGTTTTTGTGAAAGCTTAGGTGGAGATAGTTTTTCGACATCTACAGGAAGTGAAACATATATAGCTAATAGAGATATTGAAATAACTGGGGTTAAAGGAGGATTTCTAGATTATATAAACGAAAATTATCACATCATTATTAATAATAAAAGTATAGAAAATGAGGATACATTTCCAATAAAGATAGGGACAGGTAAAAAAATAGAGATATATTATATTTCTAAATTTAGTGGCGAAAATAAGAAATTAGATAATGTTAATAAGTTAAGACTTGCTTTAAATATTATAGACAAGGATAACAATGAAGATCACATTAATTTTCAAATAGGTAATGGAGAACCATGGATATCTAATGAATTCGAAATGAAAAAGGTTGTAGAGGAATTGAAAAATAGTAATTAAATGTAGGAATAAGTTAAATTAGCTTAAATTTAGAGGTGTTATTATGAATAAAAATTTTAGGGTCATACTTTGGGGATTAATTTTGATATTTTTTAGAGTTAGAATTTTATCTGTTGATATACTCCCAAATTTTATTGGATATATTTTAATTTGGCAAGGGTTATATAAAATGAAGCAGCATGATATAGAATTTGGTAAAGGTATAATCTATGCACAGGTAATGGTGGCAATATCTATACTTCAAGGGTCAATGTTATGGTTTGGTATAGATAGTAGCTCTATAATTATGGCAAATATGTGGGTTATTGTATTGGAACAATTAGGTGTGATAATAATGATTGTTATAATTTATTATATTTGCAAGGGAAGTTATAATCTTGAAGAAAATAGAATGAATGCGCAGTTATATAATAAAATAAAATTCAGGTGGAAATTTTACTTTAATAGTACAGTTGCAATAATTATAATTACGGCATTTACATTAAATTATTTAGGTACAGTAATGATTCTTCCAATTATTTTAATTGTGAATGTACTTTCAAAAGTTTTAATTCTTTTTATGGTAAGAAAAGAGGGAAAAGAATTTGTTACATTAGTTGAATAATAATAATTAGGTCTGATTTAAAAAACTATTAGAATATAGTTAAGTTCAAAATAATATATTTTAAACTATTATTTCTGTATAGAATAGAAGTAATGGTTTTTATTTTGGAGTTAATATATATATTATAATCCTGTAGAGTAGGATTTTAGCGATATAGATGTTACAATATATATTGAGAAGGTTATTTAAGTAAGAAGATTTGGAGATGGTCGTATGGAAATTTTATTAGTTATTGTAATTATATTATTGGTTATAAATATATATTTAACGTTTATGTTGAAAAGTGTAAGGGTTAGGGGTACAGGCAGCTTAGTTGAGGTTGAGAACAAATTTTCTTTGGTGCAGCAGAAGGTAGAGGAAATTGATAGAGGAATAGAAAAGCTAGAGAGATCGTTTAGAGATGAGATTTCAAGAAATAGGGAAGAGGCTAGAACCAATGAAAAAGAATCCAGGTTAGAGCTCAACCTACAGGTTCAAAGATTAAGTGAAGCTATTTTAATTAGGATGAGCGAAATAGCTAAATTCCAAAAAAGTCAGTTAGATACATATTCAATTACAATGGAAAAATCTTTAAAATCTTTTGAAAATCAGTTTTCTAAGAGTGTAAATGATTTTAATGAGCTTCAGAGGGAAAAATTCAATGAGTTATCTAATAAACAAAGCGAATTACTTAAATCAACTGAGGATAAACTAGAAAAGATGAGAGAAACGGTAGACGAAAAACTGCAAAGCACTTTAGAAAAAAGGCTAGGAGAATCATTTAAGTTAGTAAGTGATAGATTGGAAGTAGTACATAAGGGTCTAGGAGAAATGCAGACTTTAGCCATGGGAGTTGGGGATTTAAAGAAGGTACTTTCTAATGTTAAAACAAGAGGGACTTTAGGCGAAATTCAGCTAGGAAGAATTCTTGATCAAATACTTACAAAGGATCAGTATGATATCAATGTAGCAACAAAAAAAGGTTCTAGGGATAATGTAGAGTTTGCTATAAAGCTCCCTGGGCGGGATAAGGGGGATATAGTATATTTGCCTATGGATTCAAAATTTCCACTAGATATGTACCATAATTTAGTTGATGCCTACGAGGGGGGAGATCAAAAGCTTATTGAGGAGAGTTATAAAAAATTAGAATATGCAATAAAAAAGGCTGCTAAAGATATTAGAGATAAGTATATAGATCCACCAAACACTACAGATTTTGCAATAATGTTTTTACCTATCGAAGGACTTTATGCAGAGGTAGTTAAGAGAACTAATTTAGTGGAAATACTTCAAAGAGAGTATAAAATTAATGTAACGGGACCAACAACATTAGCAGCTCTTTTAAATAGCTTACAAATGGGATTTAGAACTCTGGCTATAGAAAAGAGGTCCAGTGAAGTTTGGAATGTGTTAGGTGCTGTTAAGACAGAGTTTGGCAAGTTTGAAGAAGTGCTTCAGGCGACTCAGAAAAAACTAAATCAGGCAAGTACAGATCTTGATAAATTAGTTGGGACTAGAACAAAGCAAATTAATAAAAGGCTAATGAGTGTGGAGAGTTTAACTAGTGATAGTCCAGATGCCTATATAGAAATATTTCCGATAGATGAATAACATAAGAAAAATAAATGATCGACAAGGCAGGTCTTTAAAGGGGATTTCAAATATGAACATAATAGAAAAAATTAAGGAAAGGCTTTCAATTTTTAATAATATTTATGATATATTAAGAGTGGTTAATCCAATAGATAATAAAGTAGTGGTAATAGAAAATGATTTACAGGTTGCAATTGAAGGTAGTTGCTACGATTTTTGGAAAAGGAATGAAGCGTGCAAAGAGTGTATTTCATTTAAAGCGTATCAAGACAATGATACTGCAGTGAAATTTGAGTATACAAGTAAAAGTATATTTTTGATAATAGCAACACCTGTAGAGATAGATGGAAAAAAATACGTGGTGGAAATGCTCAAAGATATATCTAAAAATGGTGTGATTATAAATAAAGATAATCATTATGCAGAGACTATGGAGAAGTTTTTAGATGATGTAAGGGAAGCGAGCATTAGAGATGATTTAACGGGAGTTTATAATAGAAGATACATAAGGGAAAGGCTAAGTGAAGATATTAGAGAAGCATTAAAAAATTCTTATTCTATGTCAGTGATAATGGCAGATATAGATTATTTTAAAGAAATTAATGATACGTACGGACATCTGATGGGCGATAAGGTTCTAAAGGAATTCACTTTAATTGTTTCAAAATATATAAGAAACAATACAACAGATTGGATTGGACGATATGGTGGTGAGGAGTTTCTCATAGTTTTAAATGATACAGATGAAGAAAGTACACAAATTATTGCAGAAAGAATAAGGGCAAAGATAGAAGAAACTATATTTAACTTCAATGGAAATAGTGTTAATATAACTTGTAGTTTTGGAGTATATGGATGGAATGGATCAGAATTTAATAGGAATGAATTATTTAATATGAGGAATAAAGATTTTTGTGAAAAAAAAGTTCATGAGTTAATAGATATTGCAGATAAAAAACTTTATGAAGCTAAAAATAATGGAAGAAATCAGGTTGCATGGGGTAGTAAAAAATAGTTAAAAAGGTATGAAATTCAATGGAAGAATTTCATACCTTTTATTTACTTGGTTATTAGGTTTTTATCGAGCCAATGTAATCTGTCAATTATGTTTAATTTTTGAGTACAAAGAGTTTCACATTTTTTACAGTTTATACAATCAGCTGGTGACATGTCTTTTTCGAAATTAATGCTTTTGAATTTTTTTAAATCCTCATATCTCTGATTAATTCCATCAATTCCTTTTAGGACATAATGATTATATAAATCCATATATTTAGGGATATTAATGTCTTTAGGACAATGTTTACAGTATTGGCAAGTAGTACAAAGTTCATTCATATCTTGCCTTATAGAGGATTTTAATATATCTAACTGAGAATTTTTAAGAATTGTAAGGTTGTTGACTGCATCTACATTATGTTTAATTTCTTCTTTACTACTCATTCCAGAAAGTGTAACAGAAATGCCTTCGTGGGATGCATTAAATCGTAATGCTGCTTGTACAACACTTTCAGCAGGATTTTCTTTTATAAAAGAGAAGTAGTCTTTTTGTTCAGGAATTAACCCGCCACCTAGTGGATTCATGGTTGCAACTCCAAGGCCATGTTCTTGGGCTGCTAAAATTCCTTCTTGACGATAAGGGAAGTTTAAAATGTTATAACCAAGAGTTACTCCTTCGAAGAAGCCCTCTTCAACCATGATTCTAATTTCTTCTCCAGATGCATGGGTTGAAAATACTAAATGATCAATTAATCCTTCTTCCTTAGCTTTAAGAGCACCCCAGTAAGGTCCTCCTTTTGCCATAACTCTTCTATAGTGAGCAAGGTCCATAATACACCACATATGGTGGAAATTTATTTTGTCAACACCAAGTCTTTTAAGAGAGTTGTCTATTCTTCGTCTTACAGCATCTGCATCAGGTTCGCTACCGATACTGCTTTTAGTTGAAACATAGAAGTCATTAGGCATATTTTTAAATGCTTCTCCGAATATGTCTTCACTTCTGTCATTACAGTAGTTAGGTGCTGTATCAAAATAGTTTATTCCTAAACTATTCGCATATCTAACTATTTCAGCACCTTCTTCAATAGTGCAATCATCAGTAAATCTCATACCACCAAATCCAATGGCAGAAACCATTTTACCAGTATTTCCATAAGGTTTATAAATCATTTTAAAATCTCCTCTAACACTTTGTTTTAAATCAATAAATTATTAGTAATAAGAAATATATGATTACTTATCAGTAACTCCACCTTGTTTTTTGTTTTTAAAGGCTTTTTGAGTTTTACCCATACTTTTAGTTGGGTGAAGTGTTCCGCCATTTACTTTACCTTTATTCTTTTTTTCTTCAATAAGCTTTTTCATCATTTCTATATTTTTATCTGACATAATTAATCCCCCTTCGTTATTAAGTTATTTTTAAATATTAATAGCAATTTGAACATTGAACGAAGTATAAAGGTACTATAATTTGCAAGTAATGAAATTATAACTTTAAGACTATATAAATTTTTCAATGCTATCTGTAAATATACCATCACATCCTATTTTGTCAAGGTGGTTGGCAATAGAAGGTTTATTCACTGTATAAGTAAATACTTTAAGGTTGTTTTCGTGAGCAGCAGATATGAAAGTTTCGTCAACTGAATTTACATTTGGGTTAAGGGAATAGGCACCTAATGATTTTGCATAACTAAATAAGTCATTTATCCTTTTATCAAAAAGTATACCTATATTTATTGTATCATCTATTGATTTACATATTTCAAGTGATTTAGTATTAAAGCTGGATATTAATACATTTTCTTTAATACCATATTTTTTTATAACATTTATAACATCTTTTTCAATATCACGATAATGAATTTTATCTGTTTTTAATTCTATATTTATAAATATATCTTTATGTCTGATAATTTCTAGCACTTCATTTAAGGTGGGTATTTTACACAATTTACTGTTTTCATATTCTAAATAAGCACTTTTAAATTCCTTTAGTTCTGCAAGGGTATAGTCTTTTATAAGTCCTTTACCTTGAAAAGTTCTTTTTATATCTTCATCATGAATGACAACAAGTTCTTCATCCTTAGTTTTGTGTACATCAAACTCTATAGCTTTTGCACCAGCCATAATAGCTTTATCAAAGGAAAGGATAGTATTTTCAGGATAATTTTCACTAGCACCTCTATGAGCAAAATAAATCACAACTCATACACCTCCATATATAACATATATTACTATATTAATACTTACATGTTAATACTTTAGAAGAGAATAATATATGAAATTTACAAATGCATATATAATCAAGGTATAAACATAGGGAATAGTAATGGAACATTTTGCAAAAGTGTTTATTCAATGAAGCTGAAATTTAATACTTATATTTATTATATGTATGGACAACATGTAGCATTTTAAAATTTTATTGCGTGAAAATGGATTAGTATTTGCAATATGAAGTGATGATTAGAGATTAAAGGGAAAATTATTATAGTAGGAGAATATACAATGGTGGATAAGAATAATGTATTGAATGCTTTGTATAAATTTTACTAAGTTTAGAGGGAGAAAAAACTCCCTCTGAATTTAATATTAATTAATGTGAGGACTTTGAAATCCTTCTCTCTTAATGGAGTGCTTCTTTGCAGTTCTGTTATGATTTTTGCCGGTTTCACTAGTTAGGGGTGTTTGGTAATTACATTTTTCCATTCTAGCTTGTTTGTTATCGGGTTGACTGTCTTTTGCCATAAAAACTCCTCCTTAAAATAAATTAATTTAAATTACCAATTTAGTTTGGCCTAAATTTATTAATTTTATTAAGGTAAATTTTAACTATAAAAAGCGACTATCTTTATTTATCAGATGAATAGTTGATGTAATACCACTATAGATCAGGATTTTTAATAAACTCTAATTAAGAATGTCTAATTTAAAATTTATAATCAAGTGAGAAACTATTAATTAATTTTAAAAAATAAAGTGTGAAAATTAAATTGCAAAATATATATAAGTGAAATTTAAATATATAAATGGAATTGAAAAAATAGTTACGAGGTGAAATATGAAATATATGTATAGTAAAGCTAAGCATTTCGTGGAAAAAATTAGGTGTAAAAACAATGAAAAAAATAGTTATAATTATATTAAAGAAATTATCAGTGGAACAATTTTACTAGGTATAACGTTAACTTTGTTATGTGGATGTAGCATTGCAGCAAATTATAAAGAAAATGAGATACAAAAGGAAGAAGAAAAAAATGAAACAGAGTTACAGGAGAATCAGAGAGATTTAGTACAAGAGAAGGTTAAGAGTATGACATTGGAAGAAAGGGTTGGTCAATTATTTATTGTTGGATTTAATGGAACTGAAGCAAATGAAGAAATTACCAATATGATAAAAGTGAGAAAAGTTGGGGGAGTAATATTTTTCGGTGGGAACTTAGGTACAGTAGCTGAGTCAAAGGAACTTATAGAAGATTTAAATAATCTAAATAGTGAAAACCATGTTAAGCTTTTTATGTCACTAGATGAGGAAGGTGGTATCGTAAGTAGGATACCTAAAGAAATGGGGAGTTTTGAATCAGCTTGGAATGTTGGGTCAAAGGGAGATTTGAAATATGCATTTGACCATGGAATGGCTATTGGAGAAACTATAAAAAGTCTTGGATTTAATTTGAATTTTGCTCCAGTGCTAGATGTGAATTCTAATCCTAACAATCCGGTCATAGGAAGTAGAGCTTTTTCAGATAATCCAGAGGTTGTTAAAACAATAGGTACAGAGGTATTCAAAGGGATGAAATCTACTGGTATTATAGCATCAGGTAAGCATTTTCCAGGACATGGAGATACAAGTGTTGATTCTCACTTTACAACGCCTATAATAAATAAATCAATAGAGGAACTTAGAAATTTGGAATTAATTCCATTTAAATACGCTATAGATGAAGGGATAGATATGATAATGGTTGGACATTTATATCTACCACAGTTGGATAGTGAATATATTTCAAGTCTATCAAGTAAAATAATTACGGGATTATTAAGACAGGAACTTGGATTTAATGGTGTAGTAATAACAGATGATATGATGATGGAGGGAGTAAAAGGAAAATATTCAACAAAGGAAGCTGCAGTAAAAGCTATTCAGGCTGGCAATGATATTATGATAATGTCGAGAACATTTCAAGATCAAGGAGATGCTATTGATGGAGTAATGGAAGCGATTAAAAATGGAATTATTTCCGAGGAAAGAATTAATGAGAGTGTATATAGAATTATAAAGCTTAAAAACTTAAATGGGCAGTAGTTATTGCTAAGTTGTATGTCTCTATTAATATTAGTAAGTATCTCTAACATTAATAAAATTCAAAAGACTTTGAACCTATAGTGTAGATGTTTTTAAAATCTACACTATAGGTTCTTGTTTGTATAATAAAATATAGATAGTTCGTGAATAGGGATAAAATATTATTGTTTAGACCAAACAGAGAATGGAACTTTAAAGTTATCGTCAACATTAGCTTTGGTATAGTTATAGAAATCTTGAAGGAACTTTGCTCTAGTATTGTTATCTGTTAGAACGATACCACCTGCATCTAACTGTTCATTAAGAATTTCATCTAAGGATTTAGTTGTACTTTCCTTCATCATTTGAAATAGTGACATAAAGGTAGTAGTTCTACCTTGACCTTCTTTACAGTGAAAATGAAGATGGGTTGTAGAGGGTGTATTTTTAACAAATTCTACAAAGCTATCAACCATTTCAGGTGTTGGAATATGACCATCTCGAGTAGCAAAAAGTACATATTTAAGATCAGCTTTTTCTGCTAGATTAGGCTCGATTTGAGAAGTTTCTACTTTAATAGATTTTATAAGTTTAGACTGTTTATTATAAAGATTAACTTCATCTCCAGGTTTAATTGCTTCAAATCTAGACTTTTCATTGGCTAAGGTTTCTTCAGATGTAAAACCTTCATTTAGTAGTTTTTCAGGGCTATAGTAGTTCACAGCTATGTTGTTTAAAAAACCATGTGATTCCTGTCTCAAGTCTACAATATAAGTATCAGGTACATTTATTGATTTTTTTATAGTATCTATTTGAGATGGAATAAACTGTGCACTACCAGAAATGTTTAAGGTTGGTATAATCCTAAATCGTTTTGGAAGTGGTGTTTCTTTATCAGTGTCAATAGTAAGGAAACCCTCATTTTGATTAGCTACACTACTGGCAATGGCTGATTGAGGAATAAATAAAATACACATAACTAATAATAGTAAAAAACAAATCCCCTTTAAATATCTTTTCATAATAACGCTCCTTTAATAAAATTCCATATATGATATTACTTATATGTGGTTTTAGTATTTTATAAATTGGATATTTTATTCAGAAGAAAGATATTATCAGCAGATAAAATTAAATTATTAATTTATATAAGGTATATTAAAAAATTAATAGTGGCAAAAATGTTGAAAAAGTTTGATGAGTATGATATAAGTAGGGAAAGGGCAGTATAGAAATAATTGCACCTACTAATAATTTATATCTATAGGATTAGGCGATAAAGTGATAGCACAATAAAGCTTAATCTAACATGTATGGAGATAAAAACTTATTTCCTAAGTGATAAAAAGATTTCACGGACAGCTCATATCTTTTGGAGTGAGACTAAGATAATAAATTACTTCACATATTTTTAGTGAGGAGTGATTGTTATGAAATTTGGATTCATTGGAGCCGGTAAGGTTGGTTTTTCCTTAGGGAAATACTTCAAGGAAAATGGTATCTTGCTTTCAGGTTATTATAGTAAGAATCAAAATTCGTCGAAGGAAGCTGCGAACTTTACGGACACAAAGCAATTTTTGAGTTTGAAAGAACTTGTAAAAGAGAGTGATGGAATCTTCATTACTACCCCAGATGGAGAAATTCAAGGGGTATGGAATGAAATAAAAGAGTTGTCTATAAATAATAAATTAATATGCCACTGTAGTGGTTTATTATCTTCGGAAATCTTTTCAGATATAAATAAGCATGGTGCTTACCCCTATTCTATACATCCAATGTTTGCCCTTTCGGATAAATATAATTCCTACAAAAACTTTAAAAATGCCTTTATAACCATTGAAGGACACGAAAAATATATTGATGAATTAGTAACTATGATTAAAAATATGGGAAATCAGGTGAAAATTATTGATAAAGAAAACAAGAGTGTGTACCACTTAGCATCAGTTATGAGTAGTAACTTGGTACTGGGGCTTATTAGTAACGGTGTAAATTGTTTAAAACAGTGTGGGTTTAGTGAAGAACTAGCTATTGATGCGCTATATCCTCTTATAACAAATAATATTGAGAATATAAAAGCTTCAGGAACGGTTAAGAGTCTTACAGGTCCACTAGAAAGAGGGGATCTTAATACTATCAAATGTCATTCATCATGTTTAGAGGGTGAAGATAAAAATTTGTACAAAGCTTTAAACAAGAATTTACTTAAGGTGGCAAAGGAAAAAAATAAAAGTAGGGATTATAGTAAAATAGAAAGATTTTTAGGAGATGAAGATTAATGAAAAATACAGTTGTAACATTCAAGGAAGCAAAGGCAAAGGGCGATAAACTTACGATGCTTACTGCTTATGACTATTCCATGGCAAAAATCATAGATAACTCAGGAATTAATGGAATCTTAGTTGGAGATTCTGTGGGAATGGTTTGTCTTGGTTATGAGGATACTATTTCAGTAACTATGGAGGATATGATTCATCATACAAGGGCTGTTACAAGAGGTGTTAAAAATGCTTTAGTAGTTGCAGATATGCCTTTTATGTCTTATCAAACATCTGTATATGATGCAGTTGTAAATGCTGGTCGTCTTATGAAAGAGGGACGTGCTCATGCAGTAAAACTTGAAGGTGGAGTAGATATGTGTGACAGAATAGAAGCAATAACAAAAGCATCTATACCAGTTATGGCACATATAGGATTAACACCTCAATCTGTTAATTCATTGGGAGGATTTAAAGTTCAAGGGAAAAGTGAAGAAGCAGCAAGAGAACTTATTGAAGCAGCTAAGGCTGTAGAAAAGGCAGGTGCCTTCGCTGTAGTTTTAGAATGTGTTCCTGCAAAACTTGCAGAGCTTGTTACAAGAGAGGTTTCAATTCCGACTATAGGTATTGGAGCGGGAGTTGATTGTGATGGTCAAATTCTAGTATATCAAGATATGCTGGGTATGTTTAATGATTTCACTCCAAAATTTGTAAAAAAGTATGCGAATTTAGGTGAAGCAATGACAGAAGCGTTTAAAGAATATATAAATGAAGTTAGTACAGGCGCTTTTCCGGCACCAGAGCATGGATTTAAAATAAGTGAGGATGTTATTTCTAAACTTTATTAGAAGATAAGGTTTAAACTTTAATTAAAGGTTTAGAATTTAGAGTTTAAAATTAAGGATAAAATTCTTCACGAATTTTAAGTAATGGAACGTATAAAATTTATGAGGATATAAATAAATAAATAAATAGAAAAAGCATATAGAGGATAAATATATAAATAGCAAAAAGAGGGTAAAGTTATGAAAGTGTTAAATAATGTATCAGAAGTTAGAGCCATAGTTAAAGAATGGAAATCACAAGGGTTAAAGGTTGGATTTGTTCCTACGATGGGATATCTTCATGAGGGTCATGAAAGCTTAATTAAAAAAGCTGCTGATGAAAATCATAGAGTTGTAGTAAGTATATTTGTAAATCCAACACAGTTTGGACCAACAGAGGATTTGGATAAATACCCTAGAGATTTAGAAAAGGATTCAATACTTTGTGAGGGTGCTGGAGCAAGCTTAATATTTAATCCGGATAGTGAAGATATGTACTTTAGTGATGCGTCAACGTTTGTAGAAGTTGGTGGACTTACTTCAGGACTATGCGGAAGTAGTAGGCCTAGTCACTTTAGAGGTGTTTGTACTGTAGTTTCAAAACTATTCAATATTGTACCAGCCCAAAGAGCTTACTTTGGAGAGAAAGATGCTCAACAACTTGCAGTTATTAGAAGGATGGTAAGAGATCTTAATATTGATATAGAAATAGTAGGATGTCCTATTGTTAGAGAAGCAGATGGACTTGCAAAGAGTTCAAGAAATGTTTATCTTTCAAAGGAAGAAAGACAAGCAGCCCTAGTTTTAAATAAATCTTTATACTCGGCTAAGAATCTTATGGAAGCTGGGGAAAGAAATGCAGAAACTATAGTAAAATTTATAAGTGAAAATATAGGGAAAGAAAAGCTAGCAAAAATAGACTATGTGAAGGTTGTAAGCAGTAGTACACTAGAAGAAGTTTGTGAAATTAAAGAAGATGTACTTGTAGCCCTTGCAGTTGGCTTTGGGAAAACTAGGTTAATAGACAATTTTACTTATCATATATAAGGCATTTTCAAAAATAAATAAATCAGTATCATCGACTATCTGACTTATTTATCTTCATATGCCTAACTTAGGAGGGAAAGGTTATGAGAATAACAATGTTAAAAGGGAAAATACACAGAGCTACAGTAGTTCAAGCAGAACTAGATTATGTTGGGAGTATTACAGTAGATGAAGATTTACTTGATGCTTCAGGTATTTTAGAATATGAGAAGGTTCAAATAGTAGATATAAATAATGGTAATAGATTTGAAACATATACAATTGCAGGCGAAAGAGGTAGTGGACTTATATGCCTTAATGGAGCAGCAGCAAGATGTGTTCAAGTTGGAGATAAAATCATACTTATGAGCTATTGTGAAGTAGATTGCGAAGAAGCCAAAGAACATAAACCAAAGGTGGTATTTGTGAGTGAGGATAACAAAATAACTCAGGTTACTAATTATGAAAAACATGGACAGTTAAAGTAAAATTATAAGACTAGAAGGGTGTGTCAAAATGAATATGTTTTAAATTCTTAGATAAAACATAAATAAATCATTTTGATACACCCTTTTAAAGTAGAATTAATTTAGCATAAGAGAATATTAAATAGGTTAGAAATAATATAATATTAATTATTATATTATAAGAAATATAATTAATATTAAAGCATAATATAATATAAAAGGAATTTGAAAGGAGAGTTATTATGTTAAATTATGATTGTGAGCCGCATAAATCATCAATACTAGATTTAAATGCAAATGTTATTGCATTAATTGCTTACGCAGCTGCTATTATTACAATTTTTATACCAGGTGTAAATTATATATCATGGTTGGTTCCTATTATTATTTACTTCATGGAGAAAAATAGTGAATTTGTTAAGTTTCATGCAATGCAAGGATTTTTACTTAACATGGTTGGGATCATTATTAATTTGGTTATACTTTTTGTTATAGGTGGAAGTGTAGGTATGTTATTTTTCACTCCACTTGCATATGGAGCTTTAGGAACTTTGCTCATTGTAGGGTTAGTTACAGGGGCAGTAAATATAGCTATAACTATATTTGAAATTATAGCTATGGTAAAGGCATATCAGTATAGGGGATATAAAATTCCAATGGTAGGTAGGTTTGCTGAGAAGATTGTTAAAAAAATATAAAAAGAAGATATTTATAATGGAATACAGTGAATACTTTATAAGGCAGGGTATCTAGTTTTAAACTGGTACCCTTTTAATATATAGACATTTATCAAAAACCGTTTCTAATTTATTATAATTTGGTGAACAGATAGTAAATATTAGCTAAAGAAAATAGGGGTTATCTTAAATTAATTGACAGCAAATATAAAGTGCTATAACATTAATTTTATATTTAAAAGATTGTTATAAAATTGAATATCAAATGAAGAAAAACATTTATATAGTAATAAGTTATGTTATTTTATAGTGGGTGGAGGAGTAGTAGTAAATGAGCAAATATATTGAGTTTGTAGATGTAAGAAAAACATATAAAATGGGTGAGGTCGAAATTAATGCTTTAGATGGAGTTGATTTCTCTATTAATAGAGGTGAGTTTGTTGTAATTGCAGGAGCCAGTGGAGCTGGAAAGAGTACAATATTAAATATACTTGGTGGGATGGATACTTCAACATCAGGTGAAATTTATGTGGATGGAAATAGAATTGATAAGTACAGTGAAAAAGACCTTACAACCTATAGAAGATTTGATATTGGGTTTGTTTTTCAATTTTATAATCTAGTTCAGAATTTAACGGCTATAGAAAATATAGAACTAGCAACTCAAATATGTAAAGATCCGTTAGATACAGAGAAAACATTAGAGGATGTTGGGCTTAAAGAAAGAAGAAATAATTTTCCAGCACAGCTTTCTGGTGGAGAGCAACAGAGAGTAGCAATTGCTAGGGCTCTTGCAAAGAACCCAAAGTTATTACTTTGTGATGAGCCTACAGGAGCATTAGATTATAATACAGGAAAGGCTATTTTAAAGTTGCTTCAGGATATGAGCAGAACCTTAGGAATGACTATTGTAGTTATCACACATAACCTAGCGCTTACAGCTATGGGTGACAAGGTTATAAAGGTTAAGAATGGTAAAGTCCATAGTATTGCTATTAATGATAATCCAACTCCAGTGGAAAGGATTGAGTGGTAGCCATGAGGAGTTCATTATCAAAGGATACGTTTAGAGATATCAAAAAGAGCCTAAGTAGATTTTTATCTATTGTTGCCATAGTGGCAATAGGTGTAGCTTTCTTTGCAGGAATAAAGGTTGCATCTCCTGATATGAAGATTACAGCTGATGCGTACTACGATGATCAAAATTTTATGGACATACAACTTATTTCAACACTTGGGATTACAGATGATGATGTTAATGAAGTGAGAAATATAGAGGGTGTTAAGGGTGTATTTCCAACATATTCTTTGGACGTGCTTACAAGGCTTGAAACTGAGGAAATTGTAGTGAAAGTACACGGGTTTTCATTAGAAAATCATAAGAATTCAAATGAAGACTATATAAATATACCTAAGCTAGTAGAGGGAAGATTTCCACAAAAATCAGGTGAATGCGTTATTGAAGCAGAGTCAATGATGAAAACGGATATACCTATAGGAACAATTTTGGAGGTTACCTCAGGCACTGGTGATGATATTAGTAGCTCTTTGAAAACTAGTCAGTTTACAGTGGTAGGGAAAGTTCATAGTCCAACATATCTTTCAATGGAGAAGGGGAGTAGTACCATTGGAAATGGTCAGGTTGGTAGTTTTATGATAATTCCTAATGTGGATTTTAATATGGATGCATATACAGAAATGCTACTTACAGTACAAGGTGCTAATGAAATTCAAACTTATAGTAATAGATATGATGAGGTAATTAATCAGGTTCAAGAAAAACTTGAAACTTTAGGGTTAGCAAGAAGTAAAGTTAGGTATGAAGAAGTAATTGGTGAAGCTATGGGTAAGATTGATGATAGCAGAAAAGAACTTCAAGATGGAAAAACAAAGGCTGAAAAAGAACTAAAGGATGCTGAGGATAAACTCAAGGAATCAAGAGATGCCTTAGTGGTTGGAGAAAGCCAGCTTTTAGATAAGGAAACTAAATTTAATAGCTTTATTAAAGAGTCTGAGGGTAAGATTTTAAGTGGTGAAGCGACACTTATAGATAATGAATCGGAATACAATAAAAAGTATAGTGAGTTTATCACAAAAAAAAATGAGGCTGAAGTACAATTTAAAGTAGCGGAAGAGCAAATAGCAGCTGGAGAAGCTGAACTTAAAAATGCAGAGGGGTATCTACTTGCTCTTCAAGAGAAGATAAAAAATGAAAATCTTTCAGAGGCTGAGAAGGCACAAATTCAAGGTGAAATATCAACGCTTCAAACTGTAATTGTAACAAATAAAGAGAAGCTAAGTAAGGCAAGTATAGAACTTGAAACCAACAAGGCGCTGATACTAGAGGGTGAGAAACAGTTAAATGATGCTAAGACGGCTATCGAGTTAGGGAAGGTGGAAATCTCAAATAAAAAACTTGAATTAAATCGTGGGAAAGAAGCAGCAAATAGGGAATTTTCAGATGCTCGTAGCAAATTAGAAGAAGGTAAGATATCTTTAGCACAGGGTGAAGAAGAATATGAAAAAGCCAAGGCTGAGGCAGAAAAAAAGATTCATGATGGTGAGAGGGAATTAGCTGAGGCGGAAGAAAAAATTGGTAAGTTTAAAGACGCTAAGTGGTATGTGTTAGATAGAAATACTAATTATACTTTTGTGGATTATGAAGGGTCAGCAGATAGAGTTAATGCAATTGCTCAGGTATTTCCAGTATTTTTCTTTGTTGTTGCGGCTTTAGTGTGTTTAACAACTATGACTAGAATGGTGGATGAACAAAGAGGAAACATAGGAACATTAAAAGCTCTTGGGTATAGTAAGGGAGCAATTGTTTCAAAGTATATTATATATGCAGCATTGGCAAGTCTAATTGGAAGTATCATCGGAATTATTATAGGATTTACGATATTTCCAACGGTTATATTTAATGCCTATGGGATAATGTATAATCTGCCTAAGGTTATATTAACTTTTAATGTGAAATATGCAATTATGTCAACTATGGCATCAATACTTACAACTACTTTAGCTGCGGTATTTGCATGTTATAGAGAATTAGTAGAAACACCAGCACTTTTGATGAGACCTAAGGCGCCGACAGAAGGGAAGCGAATTTTATTAGAAAGAATACCTTTCATATGGAATAGATTTAATTTTATTCAGAAAGTGTCTGCAAGAAATATATTTAGATATAAAAAGCGCTTTCTAATGACTGTAATAGGGATTTCTGGTTGCACAGCACTACTATTAGCTGGATTTGGAATAAAGGATTCTATACGGGCTATTGTAGATAAACAGTTTGGTGAAATATATGAGTATGATATGATGGTTGATTTGGAAGGTAATATGTCAGAGGGGGATTATACGGAGCTTATAGATAATGTTTCAAAAGAAAATAGGATAGAAGAATATATGTTAGCTAAGAACTTAAATATAAAGGCTTCAAAGGATGAGATAGAGAAAGATGTAAAATTGTTTATTCCGAATGATTTACAAATTTTCAATGATTTTATAGATTTAAGAAATCGTAGGACAAAAGAAAATTTAATTCTCTCAGATGACGGTATTGTAATTAGTGAAAAACTTGCAAAACAACTTAGTGCAAAGGTTGGCGATACTATATATATTGAAAATGAAGATAAAGAAAAGTTCTCAGTTAAGATAACTGGAATTACAGAGCATTACGTATTTCATTATGTATATATGACAACATCACTTTATGAAAAAATTTATGGGGAAAAAGTTGATTATAATCATATAGTATCAAGAATTCAGGATACTTCAGAGGAGTTTCAAAAGAGTTTGGCTAAAGATATAATAGATATGCCTAATATAGGTTCGGTTAATTTTAATTCTAGTATTAAAAATAACTTTAGCGATATGATTAAGAGTCTAAATTATGTGGTACTAGTTATGATTATATCAGCTGGATCGTTAGCTTTCGTAGTACTTTATAATCTTACAAATGTAAATGTTAGTGAGAGGATAAGAGAAATTGCTACAATTAAGGTTTTGGGATTCTATGACAATGAAGTTTCAGCCTATGTGTATAGGGAAAACTTTATATTAACCTTCATTGGAATGGGTACTGGTCTTGTTTTGGGTGTGTTCTTACACAGGTTTATCATGGTAACAGCGGAACTTGAATCAATGATGTTTGGGCGTAATATAGCTATGTTTAGTTATATATGGTCGGCCTTACTTACAATATTATTTTCAGCTATAGTTAACTGGGCCATGTATTATAAACTTAAAAAAATACATATGGTTGAATCTCTAAAGTCTGTAGATTAGAAGTTTAGAAAATAATTTAACCATATGTAAAAATATATGAAACCATGGTAAAATTGTTATATAAACAAAATTATGGGGGAGATAGATATGAAGGTAGTAAGTGAAAAGGAATTTGAATTAGAAACAGGTAAAGGATTAGTTTTAGTAGATTTTTTTGCTACATGGTGTGGACCATGCCAAAGATTAACTCCAGTACTTGAAGATCTTCAAGGGGATTTTGAAGGTAAGGTAAAGTTTTTAAAGAGCGACATTGATGAAAGTAGAGCAGTTGCAAAGAAATTTTCAGTTATGAGTGTTCCTACAATGATAGTACTAAAAGATGGGGCACCGGTAGAAAGAATGGTTGGATTCATGCAGCCAGAGGATATAAAGGCTAAACTTAAAAATCATATATAAGTTTACTGAATAGCTGATATAAAATTAGATTTTGAGAATAAAAACATTGGATAAAACCTCTGTCATATTGTATGACAGAGGTTTTATTATATTACAGGGGTTTATTGTATATCACATATAAAGGTATATGATGCTTAGAATTCTTAGAAAATCCCTAATAAAAAGGATATAAAGTTAGAGAGTTCATATTATTTATGATTACTGTTGGATTAATATAGCATTTTGGAGAAATGATGAGAAAAATGGAGTAAAGACATAAGAAACTATTAAATTTAAAGAAAAATATGATGTACTTTATTTGACAAGCGGTAAAATATGATGTACTTTATAAATATAAAGAGTATAACAATGATTCATGGGGGTTTAATTATGATAAACGTTGGAATAAATGGGTTCGGAAGAATAGGGAGAACTTTTTTAAGGATAGCATGTGAAAATCAAAAAAATGATTTTAACATTGTTGCTATAAATGCTAGAGCAGATGTAGAAACTCTTGCACATCTATTTGTGTATGATTCTTGTTTTGGTATTTTTAAAGGCGAAGTAAAGACAACGGAAAATTCCATAATTATTAATGGTAAAGAAATAAAAATAACTAAGTGTGATTCTCCAAAGGATATTCCATGGAGAAAACTTAATGTAGATATAGTAATAGAATCTACCGGTAAATTTACATCTAGAGAAGACCTTATGCAACATGTGAAGGCTGGAGCAACGAAAGTTTTGCTTACGGCGCCAGGTAAAGATGAAGATATTACTGTTGTTATGGGGGTAAATGATTCGGAATTAGATCTTTCTAAGCATACATTGATTTCTAATGCTTCATGTACAACAAATTGTTTAGCTCCAGTAGCTAAGGTTTTAGATGATAATTTTGGGATTGTAACTGGATTTATAACAACAGTTCACTCTTATACTAATGATCAGCAAATACTTGACAAGAGTCATAAAGATTTAAGGAGAGCAAGAGCGGCTGGTGAATCCATAGTACCAACTACTACTGGCGCTGCAAAGGCTGTTGCAAAGGTATTGCCACAACTTAAAGGAAGATTGGATGGATTTGCTTTAAGAGTTCCAACAGCAGCGGTATCAATAACAGATTTAGTTTGTGAAGTGAGAAAAGAAACTACAGTAGAAGAAATAAATGAAGCATTTAAGAGAGCTTCAGAAAATGAACTTAAGGGTGTACTTGGATTATGTGAATTACCGTTAGTGTCTGTAGATTTTAAGGGTGATAGCAGATCTTCTATAGTTGATGGATTATCAACTATGGTAAATGGAAAGATGATAAAAATTGCATCATGGTATGATAATGAGTGGGGATATTCTGCAAGGGTAGTTGATTTAACTAATTATGTTGCACACTTATTAAAAGTAGAAAAAATCTCTAAAATTGCTTAATTCACTGGTTTATCTAGTGATTGATATATATTATTATCAAATCCCATAAAATGAAAATATATTTGAAATCCCGTAAGATGAAATATATTTTAAAAGACTCAAAGGACTATTTGAAAAAGAAATAGGACTTTGGGTTTTTTTACAGTATAATTATTAGTTAAGTTATATTATAATAGGTTAGGCATCTTCAAAAAATAAATAAGTCAGT
Source organism: Clostridium sp. (assembly GCF_036660475.1). Classification (GTDB taxonomy): domain Bacteria; phylum Bacillota; class Clostridia; order Clostridiales; family Clostridiaceae; genus Clostridium_J. Next base: position 227,363 of record NZ_JAVXAO010000004.1, read on the forward strand.
ATCTTTGACTTATTATTTATTTTCAGATGCCTTACACTATATTTAAGTAGGTGATTGGATGACGGAAAATAAATTTTTACCAATATGTAAACAGGATATGATTGAAAGAAATTGGGATCAGTTAGATTTTATTATAGTAACAGCAGATGCGTATATAGATCATCATAGTTTTGGAACGGCCATAATTTCAAGGGTTCTTGAAGATGTGGGGTACAAAGTTGGGGTAATTGCGCAACCGGATTGGAATGATACAAAGGACTTTATGAAGCTTGGAAGACCGAGACTTGGATTTTTAGTTAATGGAGGAAACATGGATTCCATGGTTAACCATTATACAGTTGCTAAAAAACTAAGAGAAAAGGATTTTTACTCTCCGGGTGGGAAGATGGGATTAAGACCTGATATGGCAACTATCGTGTATTGCAATAAGATAAGAGAAGCACATAAAAGCATTCCGATTATAATTGGAGGCGTTGAGGCTAGTCTTAGAAGATTTGCTCACTATGATTACTGGAGTGATAAAGTTAGAAAATCTATGCTGGTTGATAGTGGGGCTGATCTTTTAATCTATGGCATGAGTGAGAAGCAAATTGTAGAGGTTGCAAATAATTTAAATGATGGACTAGAGATAAGGTATATTAGGCACGTACCTGGTACTTGTTACATAGTAGATGATTTAGAAAATGTAAGTGATTATATTGAGATTCCATCTTATAAGGATATTTGTAAAGATAAGATGGACTATGCTAGGGCTTTTAAGGTCCAATATGAAGAGCAAGACCCGGTAAGAGGAAAGACTTTAGTTCAAAAACACGCTAATAGATATGTGGTTCAGAATAAACCTGAGATGCCACTGTCAAGAGAAGAACTAGACCATGTGTATGGACTTCCGTATCAGAAGAATTATCATCCTTGCTACGAAGGGCAAGGTGGTATTGCAGCTATAGAAGAGGTTAAGTTTAGTATAGTTAGCTCAAGGGGATGCTTTGGGAATTGTGCATTCTGTGCTATAACCTTCCATCAAGGACGAATTGTGCAAAGTAGAAGTGAAGAGTCTATTCTTCAAGAAGCTGTTGAGATAACTAATTTGAGTGATTTTAAAGGGTATATTCATGATGTGGGAGGTCCTACAGCAAACTTTAGACGTCCTGCATGTAGTAAACAGCTTAAGCATGGAGCTTGTAAAAATAAGGAGTGTTTATATCCAAAACCTTGCAAAAACTTGGATGTAGATCATACTGAATATCTAGATTTGTTAAGAAAGGTAAGAACTGTTCCTAAAGTGAAAAAAGCCTTTGTGCGTTCTGGACTTAGATATGATTATATAATGGCAGATAAAGACGACACATTCTTTAAGGAATTAGTTGAGCATCATGTTAGTGGACAATTAAAAGTTGCACCAGAACATGTTTGTGGTAATGTTTTAAAATACATGGGAAAACCAGCTGGAAAAACCTATGACAAATTTACTGAGAAGTTCTATAAAATTAATGAAGCAGCAGGAAAGAAACAGTATATAATTCCTTATCTAATGTCAAGCCATCCAGGGAGTACTTTAGATTCAGCTATAGAGCTTGCGGAATACTTAAGGGATATAAAGTACCAACCGGAACAAGTTCAAGATTTCTACCCAACTCCAGGAACTTTAGCTACGGCTATGTTCTATACAGGGGTGGACCCGTTAACTATGGAGAAGGTTTATGTACCTAAGAGCAAGAGTGAAAAGGCTATGCAAAGAGCGCTACTTCAATATAGAAATCCTAAGAAGTATGATATAGTCTATGATGCATTAGTTCAGGCAGGAAGACAAGATTTAATAGGCAACGGCCCTAAATGTCTTATAAAATCGAAGGGTCAAGGTAAGAGTTTTAATGGCAATGGGGATGATGGTAGAATATCAGAAGGTAATAGGAAGAGCAGTAATTCTAGCAAAGGCCGAGGGGCTAAAGTTACGGGTTCAGGAGATAAAAGAAGTAAAGGAAACTCTAATAGTAATGGGAAAGTGAAGGTTGAAGGTGGCTTCAGGAGCAAGCCTACTGGGAATGATAGTGGTAAAGGTTCAGGTAAAAGCAGAGATTCTCAGGTAAGTAAATCTAAGGTAGCCAATGGGAAAACAAATGACAAATCTAGAGGTAAATTTGCAAGCCAAAATAGTAAAGCGGCTTCGAAGGGGAAATCAGTGAAGAGAACTCGTAAATAGAGAAATAGCAGTAATGGATACTAAAAATCATGAAACTCATTCCCATATGCATTTGATAATAGGAAACTCATTCTCATATGTAATCGAATGAGTAAGCTCAATTTGCTAAATCATAGATTTAGAATTTCACTTATAATAATAAATAAATAAATGAGGAAATAATAAAGTTATAAAAATAAATTGGTAGCCATATAAATTTAACAATTATTATGTAATGCTATTAAAAACTTAATAGTGTGAAGATTAATTGTTAAATTGAACGGAATATGATATAGTTTAAACACTAACGTTTCGGGGAGGAATTTAACGTGCAAAGGATAGCTTTAGTTTCAGATAGTAGTTGCGATTTAAGTAGAAAAACTGTAGAAAAATATGGTGTTAGAATAGTGCCTACTAGGATAATATATAAGGATAGAGAGTATTTAGATCAAATTACTATAAGTTCAGATGAGATGTATGCCTCACTTGCTACAGAAATACCTACTACATCTTTGCCAGATGTAGGTTATTGTCATAAGGTATTTGATGAAATAAAATCTGAAGGATATACGGATGTAATTGTTGCAACTGTATCTGGGAAGTTATCAGGAACACTTAATAGCCTTAGAGTTATTTCTAATGACTATGAAGGAATTAACTTTCATTTTTATGACACAAAAACACTTGGATATCCTCAAGGTGCCATTGTGATGGAAATTGCAAAGATGATTGATAAGGGAATGAAATGTGAGGATATACTTGAAAATCTTGAATCGGTAAGACAAAGAGTTACAGGATATGTAGCATTAAATACTTTGGAGTACCTAATGAAAGGTGGCAGAATTGGCAAAGTTGCAGGGACAATAGGAGAGATGATACATCTTAAACCTATAATTTCATCTAATGATGAAGGTGTTCTATATAAATATGCAAGAAGCAGAGGAAGAGTTCAATCAATAAGTAAACTTAAAAGTATACTACAAGAACATTTAGAAAAAGCTAAATGTCACGTGTGGGTATTAAGTGGAGATGCGTTTGAAGAAGCTAAGAAGCTTTATGAGGAATTTAAAAATGATCCAAGGATTACAGAAATATCACTTGAAACTATAGGACCTGCTATGGGGATTCATACAGGACCGAAATCTATTGGTTTATGTGTTCTAGAAGAGCTTTAAATTAAAAAGATACTGGAAAATAAATCAGCATATTTTTGTTGAATAATATAAGTGGACAAGAGATAAGGATACATAAATTTTAATTAAGAATTCACAATTTAGTATTTAAAATGAAGGATAAAATCTTTAAATATTTTTAAAAAATTCAATGTATAAATTTAATTAGAATATATATAATTATAAAAGTATAGGATTTGAACTTGCACAATATCATATATCTATGGTATACTAAGTATGTGGTAACCCACAAAATAAAAAGAATAAAGATTTAACATATATAATAATTTTCTCCGTTAGAGGATTTGTTAATAGTAGGTAAATCTTTAAAATGGAGGAATAGTAAAATGGCAGATAGAACATTAACATGTAAAGATTGCGGAAGCGAATTCGTATTCACTGAGGGCGAGCAAGCTTTCTACGCTGAAAAAGGATTCGAAAACGAGCCAACTAGATGTGCTGATTGCAGAAGAGCAAGAAAAGCAGAAAGAAATAGAAGATAATTAATATTTAATATTTCAATAAAAGCTATAAGAAGAAATTCTTATAGCTTTTATTTTTAATATGTATGATTAATATAAATTTGGCAAATGTTAAGGGTAGAATGATATAGTGTATAAAGGTGATATGATGAGGTTATAAGGTTTGTTAAATTATTGCGCACAGACAAGAAGTGGAGAAAATAATATTATAGTATTGAGGAGACGTTTATGAATAGTGGATTTAACAGTTATAATTTAGATGTAAATATATTAAAGGCATTAAGTAATTTGGGATTTGAAAATCCTTCTGAAGTTCAGATAGAAACTATACCAAGTCTATTAAACCATGAAGATATAATAGTGAAATCGCAAACGGGAAGTGGAAAGACGGCTAGTTTTGGAATTCCATTATGTAATGAAATTGAAATTGAAGATTCAAAGATAAAAGCATTGGTGTTAGTTCCAACAAGAGAACTTGCATTGCAAGTGAAGGATGATATTTCGAATATAGGTAGACTTAAGAAGGTTAGATGTGCTGCGGTGTTTGGAAAACAACCGTTTAATGATCAAGTAAGAGAACTTAAACAAAGGGTTCATATTGTTATAGGTACACCAGGAAGAATAAGTGATCATATGAATAGAGGAAATTTGGATTTTGGAGATTTGAGTTTTGTAGTTATTGATGAGGCGGATAAAATGCTTAACATGGGGTTCATAGACCAAATAAAAGAGATTCTAGATCAGTTGCCTAGGGAGAGAACGACTGCATTGTTTTCAGCAACGATTCCGGACCGTATAGAAAATTTATGTTATAACTATATGAAATCACCTAAAATTTTAGAGGTAAAGTCAAAAGTGTTTAACCGTGAAAAAATTACGGAAGCTTACTTAGAAATAGAAGAGAGAGATAAATTTAAAGCTCTTTTAAGAAGTTTATATGCAGCTAAGCCTGATGCCGCAATAGTATTTTGTAATACTAGAGATAAAGTTAGGACAATATATGAGGGGTTGAAATCTGAGGAAATGTTGGTTGAGCAGCTTCATGGAGACATGGAACAAAAGGAAAGAATTGAAACTATGGAAAGATTTAAGAATAAGGAATTTAAGGTTTTGGTTGCAACTGACATTGCATCACGAGGAATTCATGTAGACAATATTACTCATGTATTTAACTATGAAGTTCCAATGGAGAGAGAGAGTTACGTTCATAGAATAGGTAGAACAGGAAGAGCTGGAAGAGAAGGAGTTGCCATAAGTTTAATTTCACCTTACGAAAGAAAATTTTTAACTTTAATTGAAGAGTATTTAGGGTATACAATAAACAAAGGTAAATTTCCAACTGAAGAGGAAGTTGCTACGGGTAAAATTCTATTTAAGAAAGGTGAAAGGGCTATTTTAGATGCTCCAAAACCTAAAAAAAAGGTTATTCATAGTGATGTTGCTAAAGTATATATTGGTGCTGGAAAGAAGAAGAAAATAAGGAATATTGATATAGTGGGTGCATTAAGTAATCTTCCAGAATTAAGTGGTGATGATATTGGGATAATTGATGTACAGGATAATATTACATATGTAGATATCTTGAATGGTAAGGGTAAAAACTTTGTAAAGAAATACAAAGAGCTTATAATAAAAGGTAAAAAGGTTCAAGTTCAAATTGCTAGAAAATAGGGAGAGAAGATTTTAGTTGTGATAAAATTAAATATATGAAAAGTCAAAATAAGTCTTGTATTCTTTAGTCCATGGTGTTATACTAAAGAAGTAGTAAATACAAAAAAAAGTAATAAAGATTTAACATTTATAATAACTTTCTCCAATTTTAGAGAATTAGTTAATTGTACGTAAATCTTTAAAAAAATGGAGGAATGTAAAATGGCAGATAAAACATTAACATGCAGAGATTGTGGTAACGAGTTCGTATTCACTGAGGGAGAGCAAGCTTTCTACGTAGAAAAAGGATTCGAAAACGAGCCAACTAGATGTGCTGATTGCAGAAGAGCAAGAAAAGCAGAAAGAAATAGAAGATAGTAATATTTAATATTTCAATAGAAGCTATAAGAAGTAATTCTTATAGCTTTATTTTTATATTTTAATATGTGTGATCTAATAATGATTTTAGTTATCCAAATTTTAAATTTTGCATTCTTAATTATAATTATATATATTAGAAAAAAGTTAAAAAATACTTGAAATTAAATTATGAAAATGATAAACTAAAAATATAAAATAAAAACAAAGATTTAACATGTATAGCAACTTTCTCCATTTTGGGAAAATGTTAGTTGATGTAAATCTTTAAAATGGAGGAGTTTTAAAATGTCAGATAAGAAATTAACATGCAGAGATTGCGGAAATGAATTCGTATTTACAGAAGGCGAGCAAGCTTTCTATGCTGAAAAAGGATTTGAAAATGAGCCAACTAGATGCGTTGATTGCAGAAGAGCAAGAAAAGCAGAAAGAAATAGAAGATAGTAATATTTGATATTTCAACAAGGCTATAAGGAGTTATTCTTATAGCCTTGTTTTTTTATTTAATAACAATTTTAAAAGGTGTTATTCGAGTTTTTATATGATTACTAAACTGGCAAATTAAGTAGGGTAACAGCTAAGGTGAAATATAATGTTAAAGCAACGGCATCTACTATAGTTGTTATTAATGGGCTTGCCATTATAGCTGGGTCAAGCTTAAGTTTTTTAGCGATTATAGGAAGTATTCCACCTAAAACCTTAGCCATTACTACAGTGCAGAATAAGCTTATACATACAGTTATAGAAATTAAAAAACTAGTTTTCTCGAAGTAGTAAATTCTGATGAAGTTTACACTTGCGAGAACGAACCCGGTAATAGCACTAACCTTTAGTTCTTTAAACACAACTTTAAATCCATCTGATAATTTTATATCACCAAGAGCAAGTCCTCTTATTATAAGGGTTGAAGATTGGGAACCAGCATTACCACCAGTATCCATTAACATTGGAATAAAGGCAGCAAGAATAACTACAGATTGAAGTACATCTTCAAATTTTCTTATGATATTACCGGTAAATGTAGCAGAAATCATTAGAACTAGAAGCCATATTATTCTATGTTTTGCAAGATTCCATACACTGGTTTTTAAATATTCTTCCTCATTGGGTTCCATTCCAGCCATTTTTTGAAGATCCTCTGTATTTTCTTGATCAATAATATCTACTATATCATCTATAGTTATTATGCCAACTAGTTTTTTCTCATTGTCTGTAACGGGAATAGATAATAAATCATACTTTTTAAATAGATAGGCTATATTTTCTTGGTCATCTAGAGTAGTAACATGAATAAATTCAGTTTTCATTAAGTCTGCAATGAGCATGTTGCATTCGCTTAAGATTAGTTTTCTTATGGATATAATTCCCTCTAATTCTCGGTTAGAGCCAAGAACATAACACGTATTAATAGTTTCTTTATCAATCCCTGTTTTCTTTATATGTGATATAGCATCATTAACAGTCATATCCTTTTTTAAATCGGCGTATTCTATTGTCATAATGCTTCCAGCGGAACTTTCGGGATATTTTAAAAATTGATTAATTATTTTTCTGGTATTTTCATCAGTATTCATTAAGATTTTTTTAACCATATTGGCTGGTAATTCTTCTAAAAAATCAACAGTATCATCAATAAATAAATCATTTATTATATTTGAGATTTCACTGTCTGTTATAGAGTTTATTATAAATAATCTTTGTTCATGGTCTAGATAGGCAAAGACATCAGCAGCAAAATCTTTAGGTAGTACTCTAAAGATTTTAATAATGCTATCCTTATCTAGCTTTTCAAGAGAGGCTGCAATATCTACTGCATTTTTATTTTTTAGGGTTTCTCTTGCATCTACGAACTTTTTTTCGGCAATTAATTTTAATGTATTTTTCATTGTTATCACTCCTATTAATTTAATTCAATTCAATGAGTCGATGTGAACATCAACTACAATTTAAATGATTATGAGTTTTAGGTTGTAGTGGGTGAAAAACAATGAAGATGCAAATAAATAGGCATTAAACATAATGTTTAATGCCATGACAAATAAATATATAACTTTATTGTTACCTGTTATATTTTCAGTAAGGTTGATATGTGCCTTGAATTATCAATTCTTGTATGAAAATATATTTCTTTTGTATATTGCATATAAATAGTCACTGAAACTATAGGAGAACTTAAATCTATTATAGTAGAGTTATAAATTTAATGCATAAAAGGAGGGTAAGAAGTTACATAGATTTTAACTAAATAGCTAAACATTAAATGTGTTAAATTTATCAGATCTTCATCGTCAATATTACTACTACCATCGTCCATGATTCTTACACCTCCTAAAATTAAAAATAAAAAAACCTCCGTAAACTAAAACGAAGGAATGTATAAAAGAATACGTTCTCGTTCAAGTTTTAGCTCTACAAGGCAATGAAATTGCATTAGATTAAGCCTTCTTTGTTCGGCAAAACCTGCTAACCAGTTAAGAGTGTTTCCACTCTTTTACGGCAGCAACCCGTATCCTTGTAGTAACCTCACCTACCGAGGTATATTTAGTTTTTTCTCTACTACATATATTATTATTTAAATTGCAAAAAGTCAATGACAAAGTTGCAAATTTCGACATTATTTATTGAAAAAAGGGTGTTTATAAAGTGTATTTGAATCTTAGAAGAATAAGATTCATAGAAACATTAACTCTGAAATAAAAGTTTTTTGCTGAAATATTTCATTGCCATAGCTCCTAAAGGTGCTGTAACGATGATTGATAGGACAGAAATAGCTAATATTATATCTCCAGAAGCAACCCCTAATGATAGTGGTAGTGCACCCATGGCAGCTTGAACAGTAGCCTTTGGCACATATGAAATAACACAAAAGAACTTTTCCTTTAAATTTAAATCTGTACCAAGTAAAGAAAGCATAACACCAATACTTCTAAAGAGTAATCCAGCAAATATTATAATTAAGCCAAGAGCTCCAGAAGAAAAGGCAATATGTATATTAACTTCAGCGCCAACCAAAACAAAAAGCATAATTTCTGCGAAGATCCATAATTTATTAAAACTTAAGGATAGGGATTTTGCTATTTTAGGTGTTTTTTCAGTTAGAATAAAACCAATGGTCATAACACCTAAAAGGCTTGCTATAGATATATTATCTTTAAGTAAGGTTTCTAAGACAGTAAGGAGAATTGCGAAAGAAAGGATTAGTAATAGTTTTTTTGTATCAGGGATACTCAAGGCTTTAAAAAGTTTTATTAAAACAAATCCTAGAAATAGACCTAATAATATTCCTAAAATAATTGAAGTAGGAATGCTGAATATTTGACCTACTAGGTTAATTTTACTACCGGAATATAATCCTAAAAAACTAGTCAATATGGTAATAGCAAAAATGTCATCAATGGAAGCTCCAGCTAAGATTAATGTTGGAATACCTTTATTAGTTCCAAGATTGGTTTCCATTAGGTTAATCATTTGAGGAACAACTACAGCTGGAGAGACTGCAGCTATTATAAATCCAAGAATACCACCTTGTATAAAAGTGAAGCCTAGAAGTTTAGTAGAAATTATAGCGATTGATAATCCTTCTAGAATACCCGGTATAAAACTCATTTTTATTGCAGGCTTACCAACGTCTATTAAATCAGATTTTTTTATTCCGAACCCAGCTCTTAAAAGAATAATTATTAATGCTATTTTTCTAATATCAGCAGATATGGTTAGTAAATCGCTACTGATAAGATTAAAGCCATAGGGACCTAAAATAATTCCAAGAATAAGCATTCCTAAAAGTCCAGGAAGTTTAAATTTTTCAAATATGAAGTTAAGTAAAACTCCACCTAAAATAATGATTGCTAAGCTAGTAGCCATGAAAAGTCCTCCTTTAAAATGTTATTAAGCAATGAAAAAATCTCCTACAGATACACCTATGGTGTGGTCTGTAGGAGTCATTAGCATTTAGCGATTGTGGTGAACTCCATCACCTTTAGTTTGAATTATAGTTTTAGTATATCAATATGTAAAGAATAAATCAATGCAAGAATACACTAAGTTTTTATAAGTGAAAGAATATTTTGTAATATAAAGCTTCGTGTATCGAAATTTTTCTAGAATTAATACAGTTAATATGATATTATGATAAATATAGAATAAATTTACATAATGTAGGGGGAGATTTTATGTTGTTAGAAAAATTAGTTAATGCATTTGGAGTTAGTGGATATGAGAAGGAAGTAAGAAATGTTATTAAAGAGGAAATCAAAGAATTAGCAGACGATATAACTGTAGATGCTCTTGGAAATTTAATAGTTTTTAAAGCTGGAGTTGGAGCTAATAAGAAAAAAATAATGGCATCAGCTCATATGGACGAAATTGGATTCCAAGTTATAAAAATTGATGAAAAGGGATATATAAAAGTTAGAGCATTAGGTGGTATTCCTGTTATAGGAAGTACAATGAATAGGGTTAAATTTAGAAATGGTATTATAGGACTTGTAGCTAGTACAATTAAAGAGAAAGAATTAGCTACAGATACTAAAAAATTATATATAGATATCGGAGCTAGTACTAAGGAAGAAGTAGAAAAATATATAAAAATTGGGGATGTGGCTTCTTATGTAGGAGAGTATGTAGAGCTTAAAGAAAATAATGTAACAGCAAAAGCTCTTGATGATAGAATAGGTTGTTATATATTAATAGAGGCTTTAAAGAAAGCTCAAAATCCTTACAATGACTTATATTTTGTATTCTCAACTCAAGAAGAGGTTGGACTTAGAGGTGCTACAGTTGCAGCAAATAGAATTAATCCAGATTTAGGAATAGCAATTGATGTAACTATTGCAAGTGACTTCCCTAATGCTTCTGAAGGAAGTAATAAAGTGGGTGGTGGAACAGCAATAAAAGTTTCAGATGGTTCTGTTATATGTAATGAATACCTTGTAGAAGAGATGATAAATTGTGCTAAAGAGAATGATGTAAAATATCAATTAGATGTAATTGATGGTGGTGGTACAGATGCAGGTGCTATTAATAAATCTAACTATGGAGTTAGAGCTACAGGAATATCAGTTGCAACTAGATATGTGCATGGACCAAATGGGCTAGTTAATATGGATGATACTAATGCATCTATAGAACTTTTAGCAAAATATGTAGATAGAGAATTTAACTTTGACAATGAGTAATCAAAAATAATAATATAAGTTTAATTCACTAAAGGAGTTTCTATTATAGAGACTCCTTTAATATAATGTAAAGGTGTAATAACAATAATTTAAGGGGTGTAGGGATGAGAAAAGATAAAATTATTGAGAATTATCACGGAAGAGATATATACGATCCATATAGATGGCTTGAAGATATTAACAGTGATGAAACTAAAGAGTTTATAATGGAACATAATGAAAGCTTTGAAAGGTTCATAGGTAGCTATAAGGGATATAAAGAAATTAAAGATGAAATAACTAATCACAGTAATTATGATAAGGGGAATTGTCCAGTAAAAGATGGCGAACATTATTATTTTTTATATAAATCTGCAAATGAAAATCAGCCAAGGCTATATAGAGCAAAGGATATTTATGGACAAAGACAGGAGCTTGTAAATCCTAATGAATTATCTGAAGATGGAACTTGTGCTATAACAGGATTCTGGCCTAATGATGAAAAGAATATAATAGCCTATGCAATCTCAAGTAAAGGTAGTGATTGGCAGACTATACACTTTGTGAATACAAATACCTGTGAGGAACTAGAGGAAAAATTAACTTGGTGTAAGTTTACAAGTTTTAGTTGGCTACCAGATGGAAATAGTGCTATTTATACAAGGTATCCTAAGGGGTATGATGTAAATGATCATAGAATTACTTATCATAATATGATAAGTATACACAAAATAGGAACAGATCAATTAGAAGATGAGAATATAATTGATGGAGCTGAGAAAAGTGAGTACTCTTATAATTTAAAAATAACTAAAGATAAAAAACATTTACTTATGTATAGAAATAAACCCTTCGGAATAGGTTCACTAAAAATCATGAAACTAGAAGAAGATGTGTTAAATCGTGTAATAGAAAGCAATGAATCAATTGATTCTTACTTTACAACACTAATTGATGATAGAGAGGAAGACTTTGATTTTTTAGGAAATAGAGGAGAAAAGTTTTATTTTTTAACAGAGTATAAGGCTTCAAATAAGAGAGTTGTAGAGATTGATATAAACAATTTTAATGAGGAAAACTGGGTAGATATAGTTAAAGAGGATAGAAAAACGCCAATTGAAAATGTTGTATTTAATGGAGATTTTATTGCAATTGTTATGATGGAACATGGAAATCATAAAGTGTACTTGCACGATATTTTAAAAAATCAAGTTGAAGAAATTAAATTATCATCAATGGGAGCTATTGATAATATAACCTTTTGTGGAAATCAGGTGTTTTTAAGCTTCTCATCATTTTTTATACCATCAACAATTTTGCAATTTAATGTGGAAGAAAAAGAAATAAAGAAACTATGGTATCCATATTTAGATATAGATTTTGATGAGTTTGTAACTGAGCAAGTATTTGTAGAATCTAAGGATGGCACGAAAATACCTATGTTTATAAATCGAAGAAAAGATATAGAATTAAATGGGGATAATAGGGTGCTTCTCTATGCATATGGTGGATTTAATCTTAATAGGATTCCGGAATTTAGAGTGCCAGAAGTAATATGGATTAAACGTGGAGGAATTTATGCTGTAGCCAATATCAGAGGTGGCAGTGAATACGGGAAGTGTTGGCATGAGGATGGTATGCTAAATAAAAAACAGAATTGTTTTGATGATTTTATCAGTTGTGGAGAATGGCTTATAGATAATAAATATACTTCAGATAAAAAGTTAGCCATAAGAGGTAGAAGCAACGGAGGATTATTAACTGCTAGTTGCATGGTACAAAGACCAGAATTATTTGGTGCAGTTATATCACAAGTACCAGTTATAGATATGCTTAGATATCAAAAATTTACTGTGGGAAGATATTGGATACCTGAATATGGTGATGGAGAAAATAATAAAGAAGATTTCTATAATATGATAAAATATTCACCTCTTCATAATGTTAAGTATGGAACCCTGTATCCACCAGTACTAATTGTTACAGGCGATAGTGATGATAGAGTACTTCCATGTCATTCATATAAGTTTGCAGCAACCTTAGATGAGGCGGCACCTTTACCCGATAGAGTATTTTTAAGGGTGGAAAAGGATGCAGGTCATGGACAAGGAAAACCAATATCAAAGCTAATTGATGTTGAAGTAGATATATATAGCTTCTTAGAAAAAGTGTTGGGGTAAAAGAGAAAAATTGGACTTTGAAATTGAAATTAAATGTATATATACAGAGGTAACTCACAGGATTAATAAAGTAGAAGTAGAAGTAAAATATGAGATAAGAAAGTTATCCAAAGAAAATAAACTATAATCTTAATATACAATTAAACAAAGTGCTTTCTCACAAAAATGAGGAAGCACTTTATTTTACTAAAAAATCTTGTATTAATATCAAAAATTCTATATTAAGCTGATTCTTTTTTTCCAAGGATATAAGTTAATACAAATCCTATTATAAAGGTTCCTATAGATATAGCTCCTGTAAGTCCAAAGGTAAAACCAGGGTATACAGGGAATATAGAACCTAAAATCAAGCCACATATAGCAAGGTAGGTTGGTTGAGGGTATTTATTAAGTAAAGACTCAATAAGTTTCGTAGTAGCTAATAACCCTACAATAACACCTAATCCAACGGGTATAAGTAGTGGAATGTTAAATGTAGAAACTGCATTTGTAAGAGTTGTATATAGTCCAAGAATTAATAGGACTAAAGATCCACTAACCCCAGGAAGAATCATTGTTGCAGCTGCAATAAATCCAGCAAAGAATAAAGTAATAAAAGATTTAACGGTAATGGATACCATTGAAATAGAAGTTACTTCAGTTTTCCCAAAGAAGGATATGGCAATCATAAGAGCCAGAGTTATGAATAACCAAATATAGTTCTTAGATTTAACCTTATCTTTGGTTGCTCTTTTATATAACATTGGGAAGGAACCCAATATAAGTCCTATGAAAAAGAAATTTGTTGGTTCACCATAATTTTGTAGTAGGTTTGTAATTAGTTTACTAAATAGCACTATCCCTAGAACTGCACCAATAGCAAGTTCAATAAGAAATATAATATCTTTTCTCCAGTCTTTAAAGAAATTATTTACAGCTGATATAATTTTATCATATATGCCTAGAACTACAGCCATAGTTCCACCGCTAACACCTGGAATAACATTAGATACACCAATGACTACTCCCTTTAAAATATTTAGTATATTCTCCATTTCTATCTCCTTTTTTTCATTTGATTTATTCGTAAAGTTTAATACTCTTATAATTATATTAATAACTATTGTAATTTGCAAATTTATTGACATAATTATCAATTCTGAATTATAAATTATAAATTATAGATTATAGATTATGAATTATAGATGAAATTCTTACAGAATTTTTTTGATTAAGTTTATAAGGTTTAGTACATACTAACTTCAGTTAAGTCATCTTCGAAAAATAAATAAGTCAGCGTCCTCGACTATTTTGATTTATTTTCAGGTGTCTAATATGTATAGGAAGTGATTAAATGAATTTATCAAAGAGTATGGAAGGAAATTTATCCATAATAAAAAGCAGATTAAACCTAGATAAAAGTTTTGATTTAATTAATAGAACAATTGTAATAGGTGGAAGAAGAACTTCTATACTATTCATTGACGGGTTTATAAAAGATGAAGTAATGGAAAAAATCATGGAGGGTTTTTTCAAAATTACTAAGGAAGAAATCGATAAAATGGAAACAGCTAAGGGGTTTATTGAATACACAGTCCCTTATGTAGAAGTTGATACGGAGAAGGATATAGAGAAGATAATATCAACACTACTTGCTGGACCGACAGTTATGATTATTGATGGTTTTGATGAGGCAGTAATACTAGATATTAGAACTTATCCGGCGAGAACTACAACTGAGCCAGATAAAGAAAAGGTTACAAGGGGATCTAAGGATGGATTTGTTGAAACTATAGTGTTTAATACTGCATTAATTAGAAGAAGGATAAGGGATCCAAAACTTACCTTTGAAATGTTATCTGTGGGGTCTAGATCAAAGACAGATGTAGCAATTGGATATATAGACGGATTAGAGAATAGTGACCTATTGAAGGATGTAAAAGAAAAAATATCAGAGTTAAAGGTAGAGGCTTTAACAATGAATCAAGAAAGTCTTCTTGAAGCTTTGGTAAAGTATAAATTTTATAATCCATTTCCAAAGGTAAAATATACAGAGCGTCCAGATGTTGCGGCTGCACATATATTAGAGGGGAAGATAGTTGTAATTGTAGATAACACTCCTAATGTTATGGTATTACCATCTTCATTTCTTGATTTTATACAGGAAATAGAGGACTTTTATTATCCGCCAGTTACAGGTTCATATTTAAGGTTAATTAGAATTTTCGTAATGCTTCTTACATTAATACTAACGCCTACATGGTTATTAATTATGCAATATCAAGATGTGTTGCCACCATATTTAGAATTTTTAACTGTGGCTGAAATGAATTCGGTGCCTTTGATTTTACAATTTTTACTCCTAGAGGTAGCAATAGATGGGCTAAAAATGGCATCATTAAATACTCCGAGTTCATTAGGAACATCCCTTGGAATAATTGGTGGATTAATACTAGGTGATTTTGCGGTAAAATCAGGATGGTTTGTACCAGATACCATATTATATATGGCATTTATTGCAGTAGGAAGTTTTACCCAACCTAGTATAGAACTTAGTTATGCCATAAAATTTTGCCGAGTTATGTTACTTATAACTACCTGGGGATTTGGTGTATATGGATATGTAGCTGGATTAATTCTAGTTTTTGCAATTATATTATCAAATAAGACGCTTACAGGGATAGGATATTTATATCCACTATTCCCTTTTAATGCAAAGGATTTAAAGGGAATAGTTTATAGAAAATCACTAAGAGAAAGTAGCAAACAAGAAAAATAGAATAGAAAACAAGGTGATTATGATGCGATTTTTCATAAGTGCCTTGTTTTTTTATGTAAATATAAAACAAATATGATATAATGCTTTATAAGGGAAATTTGGGTATAGCATTGTAATACATATAAATTAAGGCATATATAGAATGTTAAGAAGATGGGTTTGTAGGTTAAGTAATCTACGGTAGGAGGATAGGTTTTATGTTGGATAAATTTCGGATTGATAAAAGGCTTGGAATAGACAAGAAATATGTAAATATTGGAATTGTAACCGTGTGTGTTGGAATAATATTATTTTTAGGCTATGAGATAGTAAGCAGAAGTGGTATATATTTAAATGTTGTAAAGAACTGCATTGTAGGATTTTTTAATGTAATAAAACCAATAACAGTAGGGGCTATATTAGCATATTTATTATTTCCACCAGTACGCCGTATTGAAAAATTATTAATGTCGTTTAGTAAATCAAAGTTTGATAGTAAATATAATTGGGTGTATAGAATTATAAGCATATTAATAATTTTCTTTATAATAATACTTTCATTAGTATTGATATTTAATTTTATAGTTCCACCATTATTAGAAAATGCTAAATCTCTAATAAATAGCATTCCTCAATATGAAAATATTATCATGTCAGCAATGGAAAATTTGAATTCATACTTTGTAAGTCTTAATATTGATTATCAACAGATAAGTGGTTATATAGATAAAATCACATCAATATTTGGGGTTTTGGGAGAGAGAGTAATATATCTAATAACAAATAGTATATATGGATTAGGAAATTTTATAATAGATTTAGTATTGGCTATTATATTTACATTCTATTTTTTAAAGGACAAGGAAATGCTTTTTGTTACAATAAATAAATTTGGAAGAGCTTTTATTCCAACAAGATTAGGCAAAGGGATTAAGCAATTTATATTTGATTTAGATGAAGTTGTTGGAGGGTTTGTAAGAGGAGTTTTATTAGACGCAGTTATAGTAGCGATAGTTTCATCTATACTGATGTTAATTATAAATCATCCGTTTGCAATTTTAGTAGGGGTTATAGCTGGTGTGTGCAACATAATACCATATATAGGACCATTAATTGGAGGCATAGTAGCTTTTGTATTAGGAATATTTACTAGCACAACGCTTGGAATATGGGGGTTTGTGTTACTTTTATTGTATCAGCAAATAGATGGTAATATAATTCAACCTAAAATTGTAGGTGGAAGTGTTGGTCTTCCAGCAGTGTGGACATTAATTTCACTGACTATAGGGGGCGGATATGGAGGCGCTGTTGGAATGATATTAGCGGTTCCAGTGGCAGGGATACTTAGTGTTTATGTTCATAGATATTATAAAAAAAAGTTAATTGATTAATTAAGGAAAGGTGTAGAGGAATAATATCTTCTACACCTTTATATTATTCAAAATTATATGGCTAAAAAGCTGGCTCTTATTATCAATATTATCTACATTAAATATTGTTTTAGGATCATTTGCAATTGCACTGATTGAAAAATATGGAGGTAGTCTAAATCCTTTATTTATATTTAATGCTCCTATTAATTGTTTGGCAACAGAGTCACTACCAGAATTTCCAGACACGATAACCGCAAATATAGATTTGTTATAAAAGTTAGTTCGTCTATAAAGAGCAGTTATACGATTTATTACTGCGGTTAAATTAGCGGCTATAGCATCATTGTAATTAGGACATAACCATACAATAGCATCACTTTCTTCGATAGAAGGAAGAACATTATCGGTCATAACACCGCCATAAAAGCAACCTTTGCTTTTTCCATAGTGAAGGCAAAGTTTATAGGGGCACCCAATGCAATCAAGAACTTCACCACTTTCTATTTGTAGCTCAGTAATTTCGAAGCCACTAATATGCTGGGCAACCAAATACCATAGGTCTAAGGTATTTGAGGTTTTATGAGGGCTTGAAAAAAGAACAAGTATTTTGCCATCTTTCAGTGGATTGGTATTATCATCCATAAGCCTTTTGGCTAAATTTAGACAAAGCTCATAACAAATATCTTCAAGACATATTTTCATGGTTTTTTGCCACGTAGCAAAATTTTTAAGGGAGCTAGTAGCTTCAACTAAGGGGTGACCAATAAAGGAGCAGCCAAGACTGTTGGCTATATATATTATATCCTGTGCAAATCTCTTTGTACCATAATCATTAATGCTATATATAAGTAGTGCGCCTGTAGAACCATGTAAAGAATTATTACTGATTTCAAGCACAGTTGATAAAAATTTAATCATTGATATATCATAGCCAGAAGCTTCTATCTGGGAAACAAATAGAAGCTTTCTATTTTTCAAATTAGGTAGATTATTTAAATCACTAATGATTTCGTGAGGAATATCTTTAGTTGCTGAAGTCACCATTTCATTTAAGGTTTTAGATATGGTTTTGTTTGGTAAGATCACATATAGTTTTTCCATAAATACAACTCCTAAAATTTATAGTCTATTAAACTAGTATATGACAGTAGGCTAAGTTAATTGTTTATAAAGAGATTATTTAAAAGCTTATAAGTGTCATTTAGTTTATTCATGAGGTCATTAGGTAGACTTAACATTTCATTTTCGGTGCATCCATTATAAAATTTATTTTTAGAGCCTATATAAGTACCACCAATGAAGTTTGAAGAATAATGGAAATTACCTCTAATGGTATCTATAATGCTTAGTGCACCTGAAGATAATGCAGGAGCTATATAGGGTTTAAAGCCAGAATTACGTACATCTAGGTTTGCATTTTTAGTTTTTTCAGTAAGAAAATTAGAAGCAACTTCATTATAATTATCAATACTGTTAGCAATTATTAGACCTTCACCATGAGGTCCAAAGGCTCTTCCTTCAGTAATATAATTTTTAGTGTCTTCTCTCTCAGTGCTATAATATACGGCTCTAGCATTCATAACACCTAATCCATAACCTCGAATTTGTTCAGGGCATAATCCTTTAAAATCTAATAGTCCAGATTCATTTTTATTACTATCTAAAAACAATGATTTACATAATAAATCTACAGGATCTGAAACTACGGCAAACACACCCTTAAAATTAGCAACTCTAGCCATTTCACCATAGGTTTTGAGAATTTTTCTATTACCTTCAAACTGTACTAGACGTACGTCACAATGTTCACTGCCGATGGGTGGTATTCCCACAGAAACACAGAATACAAACATATCACAATGGAATAGAGATTCCTCACTAAGTGGGATTATTTTAATGGATTGTTCTCTACCATCACAGGATAGTATTTGGGATAATTCGAATTTAAGTCTATCAATTTTTTTAGGGTCTTTGTCGTAGATACCTAAAGAAGATATGCTATTGTCGCCAAGTAATTTTAGTCCCGTAAGGAGGGTAGCGCCTACATCCCCAAGTCCAACTACATTTATCCTCCAATTTTTAGGTTCGGAATAAGATATAACATCTAGAAAATTAGGATAATTAGTATTAAGTGAAATAACTCTTTTATCATGTATAGCTATTTTAAGCCAATGTGGAACTTTAGAATCATATATTTCAGTAGATTTTAATAGATTTAAATGTTCATGTTCTAAAAAAAGAAGGGATTCATGGGAAATAATAAATGAACACCTTGAAACTTCACAATCCATTTTTGTTAAAACATAAATTTTACCCATATAATTTTTGCAAAATTCTTCATTAGAAGGGAGAAACATATCCCCTTCTAATTTGGTTTTGCTTAAAATCAATGCATTTTTTACGATATAGTAAAACATAGGATACCTTCTTTCTTTATAATATATTTTCTAGTCTTGTTAATAGCTCTAAGTCTTTTTCAACCAATGTTGAAGGGGCTTTGGACAAATCATATTCAATGCCTTTTCCAATATCTGGGCTGCGAGGTATTGTGATAACTTCTCCTAGGGAATGAAGTGTTAGATTTCTACCATACTGATGGTGATATTCACTTTCAAGTATTTTTAAAATTTCTATAGATGTATCCAAACATACTTTAGAAAGATTATAAATACTTTGATGAGTAGTATCATTTATAAATAGTGGGTAGGTATATGGAAGAATAGTATTTATTGATGGTATTAGGTTTCTTGTAGGGAAAGAACCCCTCCATATAGCATCGCCACCTAAAAATGGGTACATGTTATTTTCATTAAACCAGATTTTAAGCTTAGGTATAAAATATACACTAGCGACCTCTCTATTTTGCATATCCATAAGGTCTTTTCCTCGACCAGATAGAATTCCACATAGAATTTTTTGAACATCTATATTTTCTTCTTTTAGGAGCGGGTCTAAAGCTCTTATCCTATAGCCTTTATGAAGGATGTTATCAACTAAAAGAATAGGACGGTTAAAGGATTTTATCATTTTTAATTGATTCTTAAGAGACAAGTAGTATGGAGATTCACCTATAAAGAAATCCTTCATGTCACCAGAATAATATTTTTCAGTGTGTAGTGATTTAGTTACAGTATTAGGCACTACATACCTATCTAAGATGTCTCCATAAGGAACACACATGGCACTACCATATTCTTTTGGAGTTTTGATATGGGTAGAAACCTGGTTTTCATAACAAATACTTTTAATCATTCGTTCATGAAGAACCTCGCTATTAAAACAGAGAAGCAATTCATGGGGGTAAAGGTCAGATAAACTTTTTTGAAGTAATTTTCTTCTGATATTAATAACTGATTTAACCTTAGGATTGCTTCTAAAGGGTTCTTTAATTATATTTTCAATATCTAAGTTAAGAACACATGGGCTAGTCATACTAACGGTTAAAATAGGCAAAGTACTATTAGATAGACTTATGTCTATAAAACCTTGCGACATCATAGTTTCTACAAGTAGTGGACTTGTTAAGGAGCTATA
The DNA here is from genome assembly GCF_036660475.1 of Clostridium sp. GTDB lineage: Bacteria > Bacillota > Clostridia > Clostridiales > Clostridiaceae > Clostridium_J. The sequence goes on from NZ_JAVXAO010000004.1 coordinate 248,204, forward strand.
CTTAGGATTGAAAACTGCATACTCATAATCTTTAGATATAGCAAATGCTAAGGACTCCGTTAAGATGATCTGCTCAAGAAATTTATTTTTTTCTCTATCAGAGACATAAATTCCGTCTATAAATATCATTCTTCCAGAGGAGTTAGTCCTAATAGTTCTAGAAATCTCCTCGTTATTTACTTCAGAATACATATTATTTGCACGAACCCAATGCATAGCAGCTAAGGCTAAAATACCACCGTGTTCAGAATCTTTTATGATAACTAGTTTAGGGGCTTCTTTAGTTATTAAATTAGTTAGTACAATTTTCAAATCTGCATTAAAATCCATCATTGATAATAAGGTAGATACAGTACTACTGTTAATAGTTTCAATAAAGTTAAAGTCTAAATTACTTGCATTTAAGGATAGTTTATCAAGGGGCTCACGTTGGTAAAAACCATTTTCATGTATATATTTTGAAACTAAAGGGTCAACCAAAGTAGATATATCTCTATTTTTATCAATATAACTTCGGATTTGGCTAGAACTTATATTTGAATATTTTAAAGGTAGATTTAATATTTCAACTTTACCTTTAATAAGGGATTTACTCTCCTGAAGTTTTTTAGCATTACCTCTTTCAAATATTATATGATTAAAAGTATGAATAGAATCTTCAGAAGCAGGAAGTTTGTAGCAAGAAGAGTTTAAAAGTACATCACTTCCAGATACAAAATAAACATCAGAACCAGGGAATGAATTTTTAAGGTTTTTTAAATCTGATGGATTTGCAATATTAGTTTGTAAGGTTTCAGGATAAATATAGATATTAAATTCATCACATATAGACAAGCTGATTAATGTCTTTCTAAGCAGATTTGGAAGGGTCTTTTTAGACCAAGAAAATTCATCTACAGCGAGGTAAACCTCAAAGCCTAAATCACGAATACCTTTTGCAATATTTTTATGGCCGAGAGAAAATGGATCGAATGTACCTGGGAAAAAGGCAACTTTATCAGGTATATTCATAGAGAAATATCCATTAAAGAATGTATAGTCAGCTATAAATCTATAAATGTGATTAAGTGCAGCAGCATTGGTTAGTAGAAGTAATTGATTATTAGAATCATTAGCTATTAGGGTAAGAATTTTTTTCGCTGACAATTTAAATACATGAAGTTTTTTTTCAAGGGATAAATTTGAGTTTCCAAATATATCTTTTCCAAGGGTGATTATAGCGGCTTGTTTTACCTTATCTTTGTAATCACCTATTCCATTCAAAAGAATGGAAAGCATTTGGCTTAGTCGTGTATCATAAACTTGACTTTCTTCTTTAAATCTAGATTTATATTCACTATAATTTGATAAAGATATTCCGATAGTCTTAAGAATTAAAATTTTAACATCGTCATTAGAGGTTTTAATTTTAAATTTCAAATCATCTATAATTTCATCAATCTCACTTGGATCAAGCCACAGAATTATCTGTCCAAGGAATGGTGGAATATATTCGGTGAACTTTTGACCCTCAATTTCAAGGCCTCTCAAAAGTTCAATGGCTACTTCATTTCTTTCAGTGGCACTTAGAATTGGCATTATCTTAAGAATGGATGAACCGGCCTTATTGCGCACAGTTTCAATTTCACTTACTTTAAGTAGATTGCAAAAATGTATGCAAGTGTGGAGTGCGGTATTTGGAGTATTATTAAGAGTTATATTTAAGAGTATATGAATTTGATGTTTCTTTACAACCCAATTAGTGGCTGTTTTTAGATTGCTAAGAAAAATCTCATGAACCTTTGAATAGTCATTTATACAATGATTTTCAAAGATGGATTTTAACTCATTCATGCTAAGTAATGTAAAGATTTTTAAGTATAAAAAATTTTCTGATGGAGTTTTAATTTTTATACTAACAGATTCTAGAGATTTAATTATAAAATCTTTAATAGAGTGATCAGTTGGCAATTTTGGAATAATATCGATTAAACTATCTAAGGCAGCTAATCTTATAACTATATTTCGCTTAGTTATAAGTTTAAGAATAAATTCTACAAGAAAATTTATGTCTTCATCGTAGGATTCCAAGGAGATATACTTAGAAGTATCTAATAAATATAGCATGGTGTCAGCAGTGTTTGAAGTTTCAATAGAGTAAAATTTTAGTATAATATTTCTGTAAGATTGCATAGTTAGCTTTCTTGTATTTGAAAATACTGATTTTACCATTATTTTAGTGTTGTATCCAATCCAATTTTTATGGGTGTCAACAAGGGTACTACTAGGATAAAGCATTAGATTAAGATATTCTTCAAAAATATCATAGCTGCTGATTAAAGGCTTTTCTATTATTACATTTTTAGGCATTTCTTTGCTATAATCTTCATCAAAAATAGAGATTATCTTACCGATGAGATAAGCTGAATGCCTTCTAATATCATCTTCACCGTGGGTTAGATGATCATATAAAAACTTTAAGGTTTGAAGTTTTTGTTTTTGTGTAAAGTAGGTGCAATATTCATCTAATACTCTAATGTATTGACGTAAATTTTTCCAGTCTGTTTCACTTCTACCTTGTTCTAAAATTGTATTAAGAGAATACTCATCACGTAGTAAATACATGAGATTTATATTATGATTTATAGATGAGTATTTCATATTCATCGTTATATCATTACCATGAAGTAAAGAATAGGTTGGCAGCACAATAGGCGCTGAGGAATTAGTGGTTGAAGATGGATCAGTAGAAATATCTATACTGGTAAGATATCCTTCAAAATCCTTTAATTTTTCATAAACTCTTCTATAGCGATTTTCCTTTTTAACATCAATATTTTCTAGCTTTTCCAAAATAACATTAAAGGATTCAGCTAAAGTGAATATGCACATTTGCGAACCATTTTTAGTTAGTATATTTTTAACTCTAAAATCACAGTATATTAGTATTAATGATTCTAAAGATAAATTTTCAAGTTCTAAGTCCCAAGTTGAATGGTTTATTGCAATATTTCGAATGTAGTTTATACCACGATTTTTAAACCATTGGTCAGTATAATAATAATGAAGGTGTGGCACTCGCTTTAATTCTTCACCTTTGCAGCCATACTTACCAATATCATGACCAGTTGCAGATCCAGATACTCTACCTAGATCTAATGGAAGACCTTTAGCTTTTAATTGACGAGCCAAAAACATAGCTAAATGATGAACTCCACAAATATGATCAAGAGTATTGTACTTAAATATGGCACCATTCAATTTCATCATCTCATAAACATAATCTTTATCAAAAGATTTGGAAAATTTTAGATATTCATCTTTTCTTTCAAGACAGTTAATTTCATCATCACTAAGGGGTAAAAGAGGATATTTGCATTGCCAATTATCAGGGATATCCATTGATTTTTCTAAATCACATAATATTTTGTAGATTTTAAAGTAGACCTCACAACTTATATTGAAATTTGGATTAAGTTCAATAGTAACTGCATCTTTAAAGTTTTTATTTAAAGCATAATTATATAGATATACAAGCCAATCGTCAGGTGATGATTGACTAATTTCATTTAGAAGAGAAGCACAGAGGTTAAGAGTTCTACTTGGAGAAAAATCCTTGTCTTCTAAAATTTCTTGTAAGCTATATAGAAAGGTTGAGGAATTTATATGTTTATCAATAATTTCTTGGGAGATGTTTTGATTTTTAAGGAAATGAGAGTTTGATAGTTTACGGAAAATTTTCTTTTTTAAATCTATGTTTTGTAAAAATTCCATATAATCCTCCTAAGATTTATTCGAAAATAATATAATTTTAATTGTAATATAAGTTTAACATTTAATATTATATTATCCAAATAATTTTCAAATACATCTATTTAAATAAGTTATAATTAAATTTATTTACTTAAGTATCAAATTTTAAAATCTCAATTAAAATCCATAAAATGAAATTTACTTTGAAAATAACTTTCATTTTACTTTTCTTTTATATATAATTTATTTAAGCAGCTTGAAGGAGAAATATATGATTGAATTAATTAAGAAAACAGATATAAGATTACTCCATTTTATAAATGAGAAATTGCGATGTAAGTTTCTAGATAAAATTATGCCTTACATAACATTTTTTGGATCTGCAACCTTTTGCATGATTTTTGTTGTTATGACAGTAATATCAAAGAATAGAGAAATTAAAAATCTTGGGATTTTAGCGTCATTAGCAATTATTACATCAGGCGGAATCACTCACTTTTTGAAGAGGATAAAAAATAGAATAAGACCATATATAAAAATTCCTAATATACATACAAATAAGATAGGGGTTGATGATTATTCATTTCCATCAGGCCATACTACGGCTGCATTTTCAATAGCAATCAGTGTTGCACTATCTTTTACAGGATTAGCTATAGTTGCTATAATTTTTGCAAGTTTAGTAGGGTTTTCAAGGGTATATTTAGGAGTCCATTATCCAACAGATGTTGCAGCAGGGGTACTTGTAGGAACTATTAGCACATTGTGTATGCATTTAATTGTGTAGATAAAGAGTGAATGATAGTATAATGTTGGCAAACAAAAATCACCAGATTAAATTTAATCTGGTGATTTTTTTACAAAATTAGTTCCTCAACAACTTGTCCATCACAAGTTGGAAAGTTAAGTTCTAGGACTCTAGCTAGGGTTGGAGCTATATCTATTAAATTCATATGGGGTAAATTAACATTAGATTTAAATCCAGGGCCACATCCAATAAATAACGTATCTATATCAGGCTTATTTGGATGATATCCATGAGTTCCAATTGAAGATCCATTTGAATTTTCAATTGGAGAAACTAAAGTTTTGGTTATCTTATCGGAAAATGCAAAACCATCTAAAGCCTCAAGCATAAAAGTAGCGTTGGGATCTCCACCTAAGGCAATGATTTCACTATTTTCATATATTTTTTCAATACCATTTGAGGAATCCATCATTAAAGCTACAAGAATATTTTTTACTTTAGCTTTAAGTTTTTCATTCTGGCTATCTTTAATATATACACAAGCACTTCCATCACAAGATTTTATATATACATCCCAGTTTGTAATAGTACCTTTTTTATCAGTAGTAATAAAATTTTGATTTTTAAATAAAGTATTTAAGGTAATTGATTTATCAAAATCTTGGAAACCATGGTCACTTAAAATTACAATAGAGGTATTTTCATAAATATTTGCATCTTTTAGAGCAGAAATAATTTCACCAATTCTTTTATCGTGTCTAGTTAGAGCAGCAGTAGCTTCTTTAGAATTAGTACCATAGCCATGTCTTTGACTATCTAAATCTAAAAGGTGAAGAAGTAATAGATTTGGCTTGTAGTTAGTTATGGTTTCTACTGCAGAAGCAACTGCAAAATTATCTAATTTGGGCTCTGAAAATCCATCACGTATATATCCAAATTTTCTATCCATTTTGTATTGATATATAGGACTTCCTGTAAGCATGGAAATCATTTCTTGAGTTACATATTTGTTGTTAGAAAAAATTTCAGGCATATTGTATTTTATTGATGATTTACCACTTACAGGCCAAAATATTGATGCCACAGTGAAGTTGTTTTCTTTGGCTATATCATATAACGTTGGACTATTAACATATTTTTTGAACCAGAACCAATCTGGTTTAATTTTTTCAGGCTGTAATAATTTATTATTTACAACCCCGTGATTTTTAGGGTAATTTCCAGTGACTATAGTTGTGTGAGCAGGATAAGTTAAAGATGGATAAATAGATTTAACATTACGAGCAACGGCACCATTTTCAATGCACTTTGAAAAGTTTGGCAAGGATTTCATCAGTTCAAAATCAGTTGCTTTTAGTGCATCAAGTGAGATAATAATCATATGTTTATTTACTAAATTATTCATAGTGTATTCTCCTCAACTTTATGTTATATATAATTTATGATATACTAATTTTATTATTTAAGCTACTAAATCATATGAAAACTATGTAAAGTATATAGAGGTGTAATTATGCAAGTAAGTTATAAAGAGAAATTTATTGTAAAACTTCATGAAAGTGATTTTAAAGGTAGAGCAAAGTTATTTACCATTATGGACTACATTCAACAAGCAGTGGAAAATCATGCAAACATATTAGGTGTAGATTTTAATAGCATGATAGCTAAAGGGCTTTTCTGGGTAGTATCTAGAATAGAAGTAAATATAGAAAGGTATCCGCTGTGTGGAGAGGAAGTTACGATAGAAACCACAGTAGGTGGTAGAGAAAAAGTTTTTGCAAAGAGGAGATTTAGGATTTTAGATAAAAATGAAGAAGTAATAGGTACTGCTTTAATTTATTATTTAATATTAGATATAGAACATAGATTTCCACAAAAACCAAGTGTATGTCCAATCGATGTAGATATAAGTGGAAATGATGTAGTAGATAATAAACTTGTTAAAATTAAAATGCCAGGAACAGCTGTAGAATCAATGAATAGAAATGTTTGTTACAATGATTTAGATATAAATAATCATGTAAATAACACAAAGTATATTTCATTTGTAGAAGATTTATTTCCTATAGATTGGCATAAAGAAAATGATATTTCTTATATACAGTTAAACTATATTAAAGAAATAAAATCTAATGATAAACTAATATTAAATAAATTTATAGAAGATGAAGAATTAAAATTATATTGTGTAAATGGAGTTTCTGAAGAATCAAATCAAGAATTTTTTCAATGTAGACTAAGATTTAAAGTATAGAGTGAAGATGTAATAAAGAGCAGGCTCAAAACAGAATGTTGAGTCTGCTCTTTATTGATTACTGCAACAATATCTGTAGTAAAGTTATAATAGTTGAAAAATAATAATAAAAAATTGTAGGGTAGGGAGTACTATTAAAATTTATTGATTACATGACTAAATGAAAAGAAGATATAAATTTCACTTTAGAATATAAAAAGTTATAGAAGTTTATTATTATAAACAATTGACAACTATAGTCAGATAATTCATAATATAAATGAAATGCATAATAATGAAAATATTAGCAATTGAGGGGGAGTAAAAATTGGGTCAGGATAAGGCATTAAAGAAGGCCATAAGTAAAGAGGGATTTATATTTTTAATAGTGTTCATAGGTATTTTTGGAGGTATGGGAAGTGTAATGGGGACCATTAATATGTTTAATACATTAATGAACACTGCCTATAGTTTACTTATGAATACAGTGTTTTACATAATGGCAATTGCAGTACTTGCAGGAGCAATATCTGCATTATTATCTGAATTTGGAGTGGTTTCAATAATAAATAAGGTGTTATCTCCATTAATGAAGCCAGTTTATGATTTGCCAGGAGCTAGTACTATTGGAATTTTAGCTACTTATCTTTCAGATAATCCTGCTATATTGACTCTAGCAGATGATAAAGGGTTTAGAAGATATTTTAAAAAATATCAATTGCCAGCTTTAACTAATTTAGGGACAGCCTTCGGAATGGGATTAATTATTACTACTTATATGATGGGTCAGAAGTCACCAGTGGGAGAGAGCTTTATATTACCGGCAATAATAGGTAATGTAGGGGCTATACTTGGAAGTATCGTAAGTACTAGATTAATGCTTAGACAGACTGCGAAAATTTATGGTAAAGAAGAAATGTGTGTATTAGAAGAAGATGCAGGCTTTGACATGATGAACTATAGAGAGATTAGAGAGGGAAGTGTTCCGGAGAGAGTTATGGCAGCGATGCTTGAAGGTGGTTCTTCAGGGGTTAAAATGGGACTAGCTATAATACCAGGAGTACTTATAATATGTACTTTAGTACTTATGCTAACTAATGGTCCTTCAGCAACTGGTATATATACAGGTGCTGCATCAGAAGGGATAGCTCTTCTACCTTGGATTGGAGAAAAACTTCAATTTATACTAGTGCCGCTATTTGGATTCCAAAGCCCAGAGGCGATAGCTTTCCCAATAACGTCTTTAGGCGCAGCTGGTGCAGCTATTGGTTTAGTACCTGAAATGCTTCAAAATGGATTAATCGGTGGGAATGAAATTGCAGTATTTACAGCTATGGGAATGTGTTGGAGTGGATATTTAAGTACTCACGTGGCTATGATGGACGGGTTAAAATGTAGAGAGCTTACAGGTAAGGCTATAGTTAGTCATACATTTGGTGGGCTTGCGGCAGGTATATGTGCCCACTTCCTATATATGTTTATAACAAAATTTATTTAGGAAAAATTATTAATATAAATAGGAACTTTAAAATAAAACCTAACGTGATTGATACGTTAGGTTTTATTGATTTATATAGTTTTGTAGTATTCCGGTTCTTAAGCCTTCATCGCAAAGTGTGATTTCTTCAAAATTACAATATGCTATGAGTTGAGTAATGATTTCACATCCACCGAGGACTATATCACCACGTTTTTTCGAGAGTCCTTTGAGTTTTTTTCTTTCTTTTAAGTCTATATTTTTAATGTGATTACATAGAACTTGTATATTAGAATTTGATATTGAGGTGAATGAAGAGTTAGGGTTTAACAAACTATCAGTATTATTGTTATAAATTCTTCTAATATTTTTGAAAGTTCCTCCAATGCCGATTAAGGAAGTTCCACTAAAAGATTTGAGCCAAGGCGTAGATGAGAATAAATTGGTAAAATAAGCTGTATCATAGTCGCAAGATAAATACTTTCCGGAGGTGGTTACATTTATTTTTTCAGTAATATTAATAGCGCCTAAAGGTATACTTACATAGTTTTTAAATTTGTTGTTTTCTACAGAAATTAATTCAGTACTATTTCCGCCAGTATCCATAATAATACCCTTTTTTATATTGCAAACAGTAGTAACGCCAAGGTATGAAAGGTAGGCCTCCTCACCTTGGGAAAGTATATTAATACTGAGTCCAGTATGTTTTTTTATTAAATGTAAAATATAATCACTATTGGTAGCAGCTCTAAAGGCTTCAGTAGCTACAGCTATAATATTAGAAACGTTATTTATAATACACGACCGTAAGTATCGTTTAATAATAGTTATAGTTTCCCCAATTTTCTCCTGGCTTATATTTTTATCAAGAGACAAGGCGGCACCAAGTCTTAAATGTTCTTTATCTTTCTCTAGAATTTTAATATTATATTTATTGTCTATATTAACTATTAGTAGATGAATTGTATTTGAGCCGATATCTATTATACCAATATTATTCATAATACCTCCACCAAAAAGGTCCTTTATTATCTATACGATATAAATATTAAAATATTACATATATTCATGGATAAATTAAGACATATATTATAAAAATTTGGGTAATCTAGAACTATGTAAATATGATTATAATTTATGGGGTGCAAAAGATGAATGATAGAGTCGGGACAGAGGTTAATAGATTTTCAAAATACTTCAGCTGGCTAAGTTTCAATGAAAGAATTTTAGATGAAGCAATGAAGAAGAATAACCCATTGTTAGAGCGTGGAAAATTTTTAGCTATAGTAAGTTCTAATTTGGATGAATTTTTTGAAGTTAAAAGTGAAAGAATATTTTCCACAGAAAGAGAAAACACAGATGAAGATATTAATAAAAAGAAAAGAAAACATAAGAATGAAGGACTGATTTTAAAAAATATAGATGACAAAATTAGAAGACAGATAAAACAAGAGTATATATACTACAATAAAGATATGTTAAGATATTTTAAATATAATGGAATTCAAATATGTGGAGCTAAGCATGTTGAAGACAAGGATATTGAGTATATAAATAAATATTTTAGAAGAAATGTTTTTTCAATATTAACACCTATAGTTATAGATGGAACTAAGCCATTCCCATATCTAGAGAGTAAGTGTATAAATATAGGGGTAATAATAGAAGAAAATAATGAAGAGAGTTTATGCATTATAACTATTCCTAAAGTTTTAGATAGGATAGTTAAACTACCATCAGCGAGTGGTGGATTAAAATATATATTAATAGAAGATGTTATTAAATTAAATATTAAAAAGTTACTGCCTAACTCGAAAGTAATATCAATAGCCACATTTAGGATAACTCAAAGTTGTGATATGAACGTTATAAATAATAAGGGAGATAATATTATCGGATTAATTAATGAATCTCTTAGTAAAAGAATGGGTAATCCTATTGTTAGACTAGAGATTGAAGAAAAAGGTAAAGGAAAACTGGTAAATGTAATTAAAAATAACTTAAATTTAAAAAAAGAAAAAATATATAGAATTAATGGACCACTAGATTTAACTTTTTTGAATAATATATACAAGGTTACAGATATACAAAATGTCAAGTTTAAGCCAGAGAATGGACTAATACCTTTAAGTAATAATAAAGATATTTTTAAAGCTATATTGGAAAAGGATATATTACTTCATATTCCCTTCGATTCATTTTATACAGTTATTAGGCTCTTAAAAGTAGCTGCAAATGATCCTAAGGTGATAGCAATAAAACAAACAATATATAGGGTAAGTGAAAATTCACCTATAATAGAAGCTTTGAAGACTGCCGCAAAAAATAATAAAGAAGTAACAGTAGTGGTAGAGGTAAAAGCAAGATTTAATGAAAGTAGGAATATACAATTAGTAGATGAACTTAGAGGGGCTGGGTGCAAGGTTATATATGGAGTTTCAGGTCTTAAAACTCATTGCAAATTATTAATGATAGTGAGGAAAGAAGGGGGAGGGCTTAGGCGGTATGTAAATATGAGTACAGGTAACTATAATGAAGTTACAGCACAAGTATATACAGATTTAAGTGTTTTCACCTGTGATCCGTATTTAGTTGAAGATGTTAGCAGAATATTTAACCTAATAACAGGCGTAAATAAAAATATAGATTTATATAAAGCTTCAATATCACCCTACGGGTTTAGAAAGAAAATTATAAAGCTTATAGATGAGGAAATAAAATTTGCTAAGAATAATGGAGTGGGGAAAATTATCCTAAAAGTGAATGGACTTACAGATGATAAAATAATAAAAAAATTATATGAAGCTGGAAGAAAAGGTGTAGAGATTGAATTAATAGTTAGAGGTATGTGTACTCTAAATGAAAAATTGTGTTTAAATGAAAAGTCCAATATTAAGGTTAGAAGTATTGTAGGTAGATTTCTAGAACATAGTAGAATAATTTATTTTCATAGTGGTGGAAATGAAAAAATTTTTATATCTAGCGCAGATATGATGAAAAGAAATCTAGATAGAAGAATTGAAGTGATGTTTCCGATAGAAGATTATGAAAATAGAGAGAGGGTAAAAGAAATTTTGAAATTCTATATTGAGGATCAGGTAAATAGTAGGATTCTTCTACAAAGTGGGGTATATGAAAAATGTAATGGACTAGAGAATACTAATGCGTATAATAGATTTATTATGGAAAGTGAGAGAAAGAAGGGGCAACCTAAAGAGGTTGAAGATAGGCAGATATAAAGATTTTTGCTATTTTATATTTTGAAAATAGTTAGAAATAATGAATTGATTAAAAAAGAATCGAGAATGATGATACTTTTTAATTTAGCTTACGTATTATAAATTGTGATTACTAAAAAATTAACGCAACAAAAGGAGATGGAGGAACAATTATGAAAAAGATAGCTAGTATTATACTAAGTGGAATCATGATTTTAGGATTAGTGGGGTGCTCTTCTGCCGGTAGCAGTGATAAAGGAGAAAAAGATAAAAACATACCAACTGCAAGCATAGTTACTAGTATAAAAGAAGGCATAGAAATGAGACCAACTGGTCCAGTAGAGGGTGAACTTGCAAAAACTCAATATCACTTAAATCTTGATGATGTAGAAGAGTATTCTATTGAAAATGGAATGATGAATTCAGGATTAGAAGCAATAGCAGTGGTAAAAGCTAAGGCTGGAAAAGTGGACTCAGTTAAAGCATCACTAGAGAAAGTTAAAGAAGATAAAAAAGCTGCAGCATTTTATCCAGGAGAGCCAGAAGCTGTTGAAGCAGCAAAAATTGAAGTGATTGGAAATTATGTTGCATTAATAATAATTCCAGACTATGAAGAAGGACAAAAAAACACAGAAAAAGCAGTTGAAATTTTAAAAGAAGCTTTAAAATAATAAAGTATAAAAGGCCTTGAGAATGTAGTTAGCTACATTTTTAAGGCTATTTTAATAATGTTAAATTAAGAGGAGTTATTATGGTTTTTAGCAGTATCTTATTTATATTTAGGTTTTTACCTATAGCATTGGGGATATATTTTTTAACCCCTAAAAAGTATAAAAACTTAGTGATTTTAATACTAAGTTTAATTTTTTACTCATGGGGGGAAGGTAAATATTTTCTCATTATGATTGCATCTATTATAATAGATTATTCAGCGGGGAGAGGAATAGAAAAGTATGGGGAAAATAAAAAGGCAAGAGTAGGATTTTTGTTGATGTCTATATTTGGAAACCTAGGAATACTATTTTTCTTTAAATACTTTAATTTTTTTATAGGAAACATAAATCAGTTATTCAACCTAGCATTAAACCCTATAAATTTAACGCTTCCATTAGGGGTAAGTTTTTATACATTTCAAACTATGTCTTATAGTATAGATGTGTATAGAGGTAAAGTTAAAGCAGAAAGAAATATAATTGACTTTGGAGCCTTTGTATGTTTATTTCCGCAGCTAATCGCAGGTCCTATAGTAACATATATGGATATTAGCAAGGAAATTAAAGACCGTGAAATAGATAGAGATCAAATTGAGGATGGTATAGGATTATTTATATTAGGGATTGGGATGAAGGTGCTAATTGCGAATAACATAGGAATGCTTTGGAGCGAAGTAGAAGCTTTAGGCTTTGTAAATATTTCTACGCCTTTAGCTTGGCTAGGAATTTTAGCCTTTGGATTCCAGATATATTTTGATTTTAATGGATATTCATTAATGGCTATAGGACTTGGTAAAATTTTAGGATTTAAATTCCCAAGGAATTTCAATTATCCTTATATATCAAGGAGCATAACTGAATTTTGGAGAAGATGGCATATTACATTAGGTTCTTGGTTTAGGGAGTATGTATATATACCATTAGGTGGAAATCGGGGAAGCAAACTGAGGGTTGTTTTCAATCTATTTTTAGTATGGTTTTTAACAGGATTTTGGCATGGAGCAAACTATAATTTTATTTTATGGGGAATTTTATTCTTTGTTCTTATATCCGTTGAAAAGTTAGGATTACTAAAAATTTTAGAAAAGCAAAAAATACTATCTCACTTATATGTAATCTTCTTTTTACTTATAGGATGGGCACTTTTTGCAGTAACAGATTTAAGCCAACTAAAGTTACTTTTTGTAAAGTTATTTAGTCTAAGTAGTGGCATAGGGTGGATATATTATATTAGAAATTATGGGATTACTTTAATTATTGCGGTATTATTCTCAACACCATTAATAGAAAATCTATATAAAAGGGTAGTGAAGAGTAAAATTGTTAATACCTTAATAATTTTAATTATTTTCTTTATATCTGTAGCATATCTAGTGGATGCAACATATAATCCATTTTTATATTTTAGGTTTTAGGAGGGGGAAAAATGAAAAAGAATCCCTTATTATATAGTTTTATAATTATAATGATTATGTTAACTATTACTGACATGATTATTTCAAATAGAAAATTCTCAGAGCTTGAGAATAGAAACTTGAAGGGGAAGGTAAAGTTTACACTAGAAGGTTTTTTTGATGGGACCTTCTCTAAGAGTTATGAAGAGTATATTAATGATCAATTTGTTTTTAGAGATCAATGGATTAATTTGAAATCTAGAGGTGAATATGTCCTTGGCAAGGTAGAAAATAATAATGTAGTCTATGGAAAAGATAATTACTTATTTGAAAAGCTTACTTCCTTTGATGAAGAAAGAAGAATTGGAAATATGGAATCAGTGAATAAGTTTATTAATAATTTAGATGAAAAAGTTTCATTTATGATAATTCCAAACTCCTATGAGGTCTACAGGGATAAGTTACCCATAGGTGCACCTCTAATTAATCAAGAGGTCGAGATTAATAAAATTTACAATGGAAGTAAGGGTAGCAATAATATTGATTTATTGAAAGTGATGAACTCAAATAGGGAAGAATACATCTATTATAAGACAGACCATCACTGGACAACATATGGGGCCTATTTAGGATACAGGGAGTTTATTGAAAGTATTGGAGAAAAGCCAGTAAAGCTTGAAGACTTAGAAGAAGTTACTGTAGAGAATTTTTATGGAACTTATTTCTCAAAGGCTAAGCCCTTTAATGCAGTTTCAGATGTATTAACTTACTATAATTTTAAAAGTATTGAAATGGATATACAGGGTGAAGGTTACAATGAGTTATATGACTATTCTTATTTGAACACTAGGGATAAATATTCTATGTTTCTAAGAGGAAATAATGCAATAACAGTTATAAAAAACAAGGACTTGCAAAATGGAAAAAAATTATTAGTATTTAAGGATTCCTTTGGAAACTCAATGATTCCATTTTTAACACAAAATTTTGAAGAAATTCATGTGGTGGACTTAAGGTCATTTATGTTAAATGTAACTGATTATGTGAAAGAAAATAATTTTGAAAATATTTTAATTGCATATAATTTAACCAATTTTCTTAGGGATACAAATGTTATAAAACTAAAGTTTTGACGAAAAAATAAAAATTAAATATTAATTTTAATATTTGCACAAAACAAATCAATACTTATATGTAAAAAATTGCTTGAAATGAATTTTTACTAGTTTATAATAGTATATATTGATGTTAGTAATTGTAAGGGAAAATTATATAGAGATAAAATTTAATATAGGTGGGATTTGTATGAATAAGATAAAGGTTATGTGTTTAGGAACATTTCACTTTGCAATGGAGGAGAGCGCTAGTATTATTAAAATTCAAAATGAAAATCGTAACAAAGAATTATTAGAAATTATAAAGAAAATATCTAAGTTTAGACCTAATAAATTATGTGTTGAACTAAGGCCAAGTGAAGAAATAAATTACAATAAGCTTTTTAAATGTTTTTTAAATGAATCAGATTTAGATTTAGATAAAGAATTATCAGAAATAAGTATAAAAGCTTCAGATTATAATATTACAAATTCAATAGATGAACGTATAAAATTCGCTTTTGAAATAGCTAAACATAATGAAATAGATAATATAAATTGTATTGATTATTATGAAGGTTGGACACAAGCACTTGTATTTGAGAAAGCTAAAGAGGATAAGGGTACATATGAAAAACTTAATGAGTCATTTACGGAATTTTCAAATGCATATTATAATATGTTTACCGAAGAAGCCAAGATAGAGGAAATATATAAATTTTTAAATAAAAAGGAAACTAACGAGTTACAACATGTAACTTCATTTTTACCTTTTAATGATGTTGGAATAGGAGAAGATTCAGTAGGGGTCAATTTTGTTGCTTCATGGTATAAACGAAATCTACACATTTTTTCTAACCTAAAAAACATTGCAGACGATGAGGATCGCATATTGGTATTATACGGAGCTGGTCATTTGAAAATTTTAAGAGATTTTATTAATGATTCTAATGACTTGGAATGGGTGGGAGCTTTGGAGTATTTAGAGTGATTGTTAATAGTTTTATTTTATAAAATATTATTAGTTGGTTCATTCTAAATAAATTTAAAATGAACAGGGTTGTATAAACAGCCCCTTTTTACAGTATGGAAGTTTCTATTAAGAGCAGGTCACTAGGTATATCACCTAGGATCTCAAATGTTTCATTAGAAATGTGCAAATTATCACAGCCCGTTAAAGTTATATTGTTTTTAGAATTAATAGTAGTATTAAATATACTTTGACCATATCCTTGAAATAGAAAACATTGTCTATTTAATCCAATAGTAAATTCTACTCTAGCATTTGATGATAAGGAGAGCGAATATATATTTACATCATAAAAGGATTTAATAGGAGCAAGTCCATTGATTGAACTTATACGGTAATGCCATTGATTTATTGGAGTATTATTAATTTCTGAATATGACATCGCCGGGTTACAGCTATTTTTAACATTAGTTGATAAATTACTTATATTACTGATAGCAGTAGTAAGATTAATTTCAACTATATCCAAGAAATCTATACCATTATTAAATATGTCATAACTAATTCCATTCCCAGAATAGATATGAATAATATTACCTGTGTAATATATTTTGTTATTACCAAGGCTATCACTATAAGTCAATTCACCATTGATTACATATATAATAATTTCTTCGTTAATTTTGAAATTATTGTGGGTTCCACTTCTAGGTACTAAGGTAATATTTTTAATTAACTTTACGCAGCTACTATAGTTAGAATTATATTTAGCTAGATTATAAGTAGTTTTCATAAAAGATAAATCTTCTTGTAATTCATCTTGAATAATTTTTTTGTTAATCAAAAAAACACCTCCTATATTTAAGTTATATTCAAAGCTTAGCGTGATTAGATAAAAATTAATATTGAGATTGAGGACAAAATATAAGTAAGGTTGAATAAACTAATTAAATTAGTAATAAAATAAATAGTGTTATGAAAAGTAGCAATGTATTATTAGTATCTACAATTTTCAAGAATAAATAGTAGGTATATTTTTCAGTTTTTATTATATAACTAGATAAATTGTAATGGATAATAATTTAAAAGAAAATAACATTATGTAGAATTTATTTTGAAAAATGTGTTAATATAATAATAGTAAAGTATACTAACACATTTTAGGGGGAATAAATAGTGATAAAATTTTTGAAAGAGTGGGCTGCACCAGTTATAATAGCGCTGGTTTTAGCTTTGTTAATAAATAAATTTATATTTTTCAATGTAGATGTTCCTACAAAGTCTATGTATCCTACAATTAAACCAGGTGACAAGATATTTTCCTTAAGAAAGTATAAGCAATCATCTATTGAAAGAGGAGATATACTTATATTTAAATCAGAAGAGCTTGGAAAGGATTTAATAAAGAGAGTTGTAGGACTACCAGGTGAAAGTGTTGAAATTCAAGCTGACGGAAGTGTTTATATAGATGGAAAGTATCTAGAAGAGAAATATGTAAGTAGTAAAAGTGATATAAAAGGAAGTTTCAACATACCTGAAGATTGTTATTTATTTTTAGGGGATAATAGAGATGATTCTGTGGATGCTAGAATGTGGAAAAATCCATATATATCCTTCGACGATATAATGGGAGAAGCTGAAATTACTATATTTCCATTTAGCAGATTTGGAAAATTAGAATAAAAAAGAAATTACTGTGTCTAGATAGCTAATAAAATAATTATGAGCTATCTAGATGTTTTTTTGAAATAAAAAGATTTAAATAATTAGTCACCATAAGGGATAATATAATTAAAATGATAAATCTGAAAAATATTATATTACACCTTAATGGATAGCTTGACTCCTTTTATCTTTGGTGTATAATTATTAATTAGACTATATAGGATTTTTGTGGTAGTTTTAAGGAGTTACATAGGGTTTTCTTTTTAAGAAATCAATTGTTTTGGAATAAAACAGGAAGAGTCTTAGTAGTATTTAAAATAATAAATTTATAGTAGTAGAGGTATGAAGATGATTATTGAGGATATTAAAGTTGGTAGAATTACAGTTCCTTTAAAGAAGCCGTTTATAACAAAGAATGGTGTATACAATTATTCAAATGAAGTGGTTGTAAAAATATTTACAGACACAGGGATTGTAGGTATTGGAAGTGCATCACCGGCTCCAAGAGTTACCGGGGAAACAGAAAGTTCAATAGTTGGAGCTATTAAACATATTTCAAATTTCATTAAAGGCATGGACCTTACCTGCCTTCAATGCATATTTAAAGTTATGGACGAATGTATTAAAGAAAATAACAGTGCAAAGGCAGCTATTGAAATAGCAATATATGACCTTTGGAGTAAGGGCGTAAATATGCCATTATACAAGCTTTTAGGTGGATTTAATTCAACTATACTAACAGATATAACTATTCAAGATGATGATAAAATGGAAAATATGGTGAATGATGCCTATGAAGCTATTAGAGATGGATATACTAATATTAAGATAAAACTTGGTAATAATGTAGATACAGATTTCGAAAAAGTTAAATTTATGAGGCGAGCTATTCGCAAAGGTATTAAGGTAAGAGTTGACGGAAATCAAGGGTGGACTCCTAAGGAAGCAATAAAAATAATTAAGAAAATAGAAGAGTTAGATCTTGATATTGAATTTATAGAGCAACCAGTTAAAGCTTGGGATATTGAAGGCTTAAAGTTCATAAAGGACAATGTAGATACTATGATTTTAGCAGATGAATCTATAATTGGTTCACCAGAGGCATTTAAGGTAATTCAAAACAGAGCATGTGATTTGATCAATATAAAACTTATGAAAAGTGGCGGTATAGAAAATGCTATAAAGATATATAATATGGCAGACACAATGGGTATTAAATGCATGGTTGGATGTATGTTAGAAAGTAAGATAGGTATTACAGCGGCAGCTAGTTTTGCTGCATCTAGAAGTAATATGATAATATCTGATTTAGATACAATGATATACTTTGCGGAGGACCCTATTGTTGGAGGTGCAACCTTTGAAGGAAATAAAATTATACTGTCCGAAGAACCTGGACTTGGAATAACAGATATAAGAGGTTGGGAAGAAATATATTAAGCTAGTCATTTTAAAAAAATATCTAATAAAGGAAGTGGGTTTATGTCTAATAACCTTAAAGAAGAATTGGAAAAGCAGCTTGAATTTGCAGTAGAAGAAGAAAGATTAAAAAGCATTATTGAAACTATTAACGAAGAGATTCTTAAATGCATTGATAAAAGAAAAGATATAACCAATGCCATATTAGATTACAGAAAGAATATTTTAGAAGAATTTAAAGATGATGATGATAAAATAATTGAGTATTTTGATCATGAGAACTACGTAAAAGAGGAAAGCTTTAAAAGTACGGATAAAAAATTAAGGGAGTTAACAGTATTGAAGTCATCTCCTTATTTCGGAAAAGTTACATTTAGAGAAGAAGATTTTGGTATAGAAGATATTTATATAGGAAGATTTGGAGTTACCTTAGAGGAGACTTTTGAACCTTTAATTGTAGATTGGAGGGCGCCAATATCAGGTCTATTTTATAATAGTACAGGAGATGAAGGTCAGTATACTTCGCCGGTTGGAGAAGTCAAGGCATCTATCCTTGGAAGGGTTCAATATATAATTAAAAAAGGCAAGTTAGAAGGGGTTTTTAATTCAAAGATTGATATTAAGGATGATATACTTCAGATGGTTCTTAGTAAAAATGCCTCAGATAAACTTAAAGATATAGTTATGACTATTCAAGCAGAGCAAGATAATATAATAAGACAAGATAAGAATAAAATCATAGTAGTAGATGGAGTAGCAGGAAGTGGTAAAACTACAATTGCACTGCATAGAGTTGCTTATCTTATCTATAATTATAGAAAACTATTAGAGGATAAAGTTTTAATACTTGGACCAAACAGAATATTTATCGACTATATTTCTAATGTTCTTCCAACGTTGGGAGAAACGGGAATATTTCAAACTACATTTTTAGATTTAGCATTTGAACTTGTAGACATTGATGATGTGATAGATATTAAAGAAGTTATGGAAAGAATTCTTAGTAATGATAGTGAGTTTGAATCAAAGATTATTTATAAGAGATCTATTGAATTTAAAAATGATTTAGATAATTTAGTTAGAAAAATAGAGAAAGAAAGTTATAGTTGCACTGATTTAATTTTTAGTGATAAAGTTATAGTAAGTAAGGAAATTATAAAGAAGATGTTTGCAGAAGATTTAATATCACTGCCATTGTTTAGAAGAAGCAGAAAAATAAAAAGAATTTTGTTTGCTAGAATAAATGATGCGAGGGATGAAGCATTTAGAAGCATTGAGAAAGATTATAAAGAAGAAAAAGAATCCTATGATCCAGATGAAGTAATATTCCATATTAATGACATAGACTTCAAGAGAAAGTTGAAAATTAGAGAGTTAATAAAGCAGGTAATAGAAGTTAGAGCAACACTAAATTACTTAGATGAAAAAAATATAGAGTCAATTTATGAAGAATTTAATGGAAGTAAAGATTACACTGAAGAAGATTTAGTTGGAATTTTATACCTTAAGA
The DNA here is from genome assembly GCF_036660475.1 of Clostridium sp. Taxonomy (GTDB): domain Bacteria; phylum Bacillota; class Clostridia; order Clostridiales; family Clostridiaceae; genus Clostridium_J. Next base: position 268,377 of record NZ_JAVXAO010000004.1, read on the forward strand.
TTAAACTTCAAGGATTAAAGCTAGATAAAGAGATAAAGCATCTAGTAATTGATGAAGCTCAAGACTATTCACCACTGCAATTTATGGTGTTAAAGGAATTGATTAATACTAAATCTATGACAATAGTAGGCGATAGTAATCAACAACTAATATCAAATGGTGGAAGGTCGTCTTTAAGTTCTCTTGAAGAAATATTCAGTGGAGACTTAGTTGAAGTGTTTAAATTAAATAAAAGCTATCGTTCAACTAAAGAGATTATGGAATATAGTAACAAATACATTAATGATGTATCTATAGTTCCAATGGTTAGAACAGGTTCGTCAGTTGGAGAAATGAAATCAACAAGTGATATAGAACTTTTAGAGAAAATAGTTGAAGTAGTAAATTGTTTAAAAGAAAAAGAACTTAATAATATAGCAATTATAACAAAAAACCTGGCTTCCTCAAGGGAAGTATGGGAACTTATAAATTCAAAGATTTCTTCGAAGCTTATTGAAAAGGAAAACCTTCATATAGCTGAAGGGGTTATGGTAATGCCTAGTTATTATGCGAAGGGTCTTGAGTTTGATGGTGCCATAGTAATTGAAGAATCAATGGAAGATAATTATAAGGATAACTTAATGTATATTATGTGTACTAGAGCCCTTCATAATCTTTCTGTGATTAAACGAAGATAGTATAATATCCATAATTTTATAAGATTATGATTTGGGTGAAATTAAAAAGCTCAGTGAAGCATTATGCTGTCACTGAGCTTTTTAGTACTTAGGATTATTTGTTCAAATAATCTATTTCATAACCATTTATTTTAGTTATAACTTCTTCAAAAATAACATCGGCTTTTGTGAAGTCCATATTAGGAACGTAGAAACATTCTAATTCATCATGAAGATGTTTAGCTTCAGTTATACAGTCAAGACCCTTTTGAAGTAGGGTGTAGAATATAGAGGTAACATCATCTATTGAAGTTTTTTTAGAACTAATATAATTCTGATCAAGTAAGCTATTCATATTGTATTGTGTACCTTCAAAACTAAATTTATTTATCTCATTTGAAGTTACTATGGCAATGTTTAAATCAGGAATTATTAGATGTTCTATTTTTTCAGGTGTTAGTGGTGTGTGTAAAATTTCAACATTAATACCTCTGCGGATAGACTCATCTGCAAGGTACTGAAGTAAACGAGTTTTACCAGTACCAGGCTCACCGTTAAGCACATATATATTAGGTATATCTTTAATAATGTTATTTATATAAGTAACAATTCCTGTTGGGGTAAAGGCTGTAGCAAATAAATGACGTTGTTCCCCAAGTCCTTTAAAGGTGTCAGGTAAAATTTCATTTTTAAGGGTTTCCTTTAGCGTATTAAGTTCATTTAGGTTAAGGGCATTATTATTAAATGTGTACCAATCATCATATATAGATTTAGCAGCAGCCAAGAATCTATAAGCTCTTCTAAAGGAATCACCAATATCGTTGTTTACAGCTAGAACCTGAGACTTTACAGTTTTGAAATTTTCCTCTTTTAAGCATATACCCATATTTACTATGTCATCTACAGCGCCAGGATTAACAGGGTCTATCATGTGTGGTGCGGTACCATCAACCATAGCCACATTTAATTCTTTAATTAAAATTCCGTCTAGAGAGTTAACGTCTGAGGAACAATGATGAAATTCTACATCATACCCTTTATCAAGATAATATTTACCAACCTTTTTCATGATACAAGATTTTCCTGTACCAGGGCCACCTTTTAGACAAATGATTCTTCTAGCATCCTGCTGTGAAATAATATAATTAAAGTGAGAATAAAATCCCTTTCCTGTATTGCCGCCTAGAAAGTAATGAGTAGATTTTTTGCTCATAATTAATACCTCCAATAAATTTCCTACTATATTATACTATACGAAAGAGTAAAAAATGTTACTAGATAATATAACTTAATTAAAGGCTGAATCTACAGTGATAATAGCATTATGATTTGGAGAAAATTTCTTCAATTCTTTATTTATTAAGCTTTGAAGTTGCATCTCAGAATTTTTAGTTATTTTAAAATCATGGGTTACTACAACATCAAAAATAAGGTTTTTATAATCACCTTCTCCTACAACTCTAAAATCGTGGAAGGATTCTATATTAGGCATAATTTTAAGAATTTCTTCAACTTCTTTTTTAGCATTAAGAATTTCTTCATCATTAGTTGTTACAGGGTCCATGTGAATAAGTAGATAAATACCCAGTTTTGATGAAATTTCCTTTTCGGCCCTATCAATGACTTCATGAGCTGCAACGACAGATATATCTAGTGGTATTTCAGCATGAATAGATGCAATTATTCTTCCAGGACCGTAGTTGTGAACTAATAAATCGTGAGTACCATCTATATACTCATAGGAAAGCAAAAGGTTATGGATTTCGGATACTAGCTCTTCATCTGGTACCATACCAAGGAGTGGGTCTAAGGTATCCTTTATTAGATTGTATCCTGCATAAAGAATTACTAAGGATACGACAACACCTATGTATCCATCAATAGGCAAATCTGTGAATTTTGACACAAAAAGGGCGATAACTACCGTTGAGGATGAAACTACATCACTTAGTGAGTCAACTGAAGACGCTTTAAGTGCAGAAGAATTTATTTTAGTTCCAACGGTTTTATAAAACCTACTAAGCCATACTTTAAATAGAATAGATACAAGTAGTAGTAGAAATGGAATTAAAGCAAATTCCACAGGCAGAGGGTTTTTAATTCTATCTATGGAGCTTTTAATAAATTCAACACCAACAATCAGGACAAGGAAAGCAACGATAAGACCAGAGATGTACTCAATTCTGCCGTGTCCGAAGGGATGTTCCTTATCCGCAGGCTTACTTGAAAGTTTAAAACCAAAAATTGTTACAAAGGAAGCACCTACATCTGAAAGGTTATTAAAAGCATCTGCAATGACTGCAATACTATTTACTAGAAGTCCTGCGGAGAGTTTTACTACAAATAAAATAAGATTTATTACAATGCCAACAATACCACCAAGGTAGCCATAGCCCTCTCTTACACTTTTATTTTTAACTTCTTTATTGTTTTTTACGAATTTTTCGATAAGAAATTCTGAAATCAATTATTACACCTTCAATCTAAATATTTTTTATTATAACTATAGTATATCATTTTATATAGTGTGAGTTAATGAAAGAAATAAAATTCGTAGGAAATATTAAGAAAGTTTGGTATACTAATTATAGTATTTTATTAAAGGAGGGGTTTAATTATGTCTAAAGAATTAGAATTTGCAAAGGAACTCGTAGATTTTTTGTATGATAGTCCAACGGCTTTTCATGCAGTAGAAAATGTTAAGGAATACCTAACAAATAATAGTTTTCAAGAGTTAAAAGAAGAAGCTAAGTGGAATTTAGAAAAGGGTGGTAAATATTATACTACTAAAAATGGTTCTGCACTAATAGCATTTACTGTTGGTGAAGGTGAAGTTGAAGAGCATGGATTTAAAATTGTTGGAGCTCATACAGATTCTCCTACATTTAGAATAAAACCAAACTCAGAGATTATATCAGAAAATAATTATGTGAAATTAAACACAGAAGCATATGGTGGATTAATAAGAAGCACTTGGATGGATAGACCATTATCAGTTGCTGGAAGAGTTGTTTTAAAAGGGGAAAATCCATTAAATCCAATAGCTAGATTGGTTAATATTAAAAAACCAATATTAATAATACCTAATCTTGCAATACACATGAATAGAGAAGTTAATACTGGTGGAGAATTAAATCTTCAAAAGGATACACTTCCACTATTAGCAATGGTTAGTGAAGAACTTGAAAAAGGAAATGCACTAATAAATGCTGTAGCTAAGGAGTTAAATGTTTCTAAAGAAGAAATTTTAGATTTTGATTTATTCCTTTATGAGTTTGAAAAAGGTTGTATTGTTGGACTTAATGATGAGTTTATATCATCAGGAAGACTAGATGATCTTCAGATGGTTCATGCAGGGATTGTAGCAATTAAGGATGCTCCAATTACTAAGGGTGTCAACGTGATGGTATGTTTTGATAATGAGGAAGTTGGAAGCTCTACAAAGCAAGGTGCTGACTCTGATATGTTAGCAAACGTATTAGAGAGAATAATGCTTTGTTTTGGTAAGGGAAGAGAAGAGTTCTTTAGAGCGCTTGGGAAATCCTTTATAATATCAGGAGACAATGCTCATGCAGTGCATCCAAATAGCCCAGAAAAGGCTGATCCAACTAATAGACCTATAATAAATAAAGGTCCTGTTATAAAGATTAATGCTAATTGTGCATATACAACGGATTCGGATTCAGCAGCTGTTTATAAAGTTATTTGCAAAAATGCAGGAGTACCAGTACAAGAGTTTGTTAATCGTTCTGACGTAAGAGGGGGTTCAACAATAGGACCTATATCTTCTACACATTTGAACATAAGATCTGTAGATATTGGAAATCCAACCCTTGCTATGCACTCTATAAGAGAGTTTGCAGGTGTTATGGATCATACTTATGTAACTAAATCATTCCTAGAGTTCTTCAAATTATAGATTTGAAGTATTACTAAATAGTAGTCATATAGATACAAATAGTTAGAAAATATTTATATCTATATGACTTAGCAGAGGGCAGTCTGAAATTGAGCATGGTTTAAATCAGTATTTAAATATGGCTTTCTTATGAATAATATCTAAGCTGAATTTTAATAGTGAAATAGAGCATAGTTCAATATTTAAAGATTGCCCATTTTCATTTTGAATTTATGACGTAATTGTAAGGAGAGATTAAAGTAATGAGCATTAAAAGAAGGCCCAATAACACTTTGATTGGAATAATAATAACGATATCTATAATATTTATGATTGGATGGTTTATTGGAAGTTTTGTAGAGGATAAAGTGGGTGATGGTAAAATCAGTACATCATCTTTTTTTATGCAAATAAATACTAATCAGGTTATAAGGTTATAGAAGGTGCGTAGGGGAAGCTAGCTGATGTAGGTAGTATTACCTTATGCATTTTTGTTATATCAAAAAATAGCAATGGGTAATTGCAATATTTTTAATATGATGTGAAATTATGAAAGTTTTAAAATATACTTCATTGAAATATTCTTTGGATAAACAACACAAATTTGGTAATAATAAAAGCTGAGTATGTTTGAAGGGAGAGAGGTTTATGGATCAATTATTTATCTTAGTAAACTTGGTACTTATACTCAGCATAGTATTCTTCATGTTTTCAATTAAAAATAGAAATAAAAATGCCATCATTAAGTTAGAGGATATGGAATTTCTAGAGGGAAATAGGGAGAATGTAAAAGATATAATTCAAGGGGTAGCTAGAGATCATAAGGAAATTAGAAAAAGTAAGAACAAAGAAAATATAATTTCTAGTTTAGATAAGTATTATGATGACATTATATATTGTCATAATTCATTTAAATCAGATGGTAAGGATGCTTATAATAAAGCAAAAGGGGTTCAGTGGATATTAGATAATATTTATGTGGTAGAGAAAGAGTATAAAAACATAAAAAAGTGTATGCCTAAAAAATATTTAAGATCACTTCCTGTGCTGAAAAGTGGGCCATTAAAGGGATATCCAAGAATATATGCATTAGCAAGAGAACTTTTAAAACTTTATCAGGAGTCAATTTCAGAAGAAAATATAAATGGGTTTTTGTGTATCTACCAAGAGGTTACAGCATTGACAATGGGAGAATTATGGGCATTACCTCTAATGATCAAAGTAGCATACATAGAGGTGATTTGTAAAAGTTGTCTTAGCATATTAAACAAGGGAAAGGCTAAGTTCAATGGAGAAAAGTTGGCAGCCAGGATTATTATATATTATAACAATAATAATATGGATGAAGCTATGGATTTTTTAAAGGAAAATCATATTGAATTTGAAGAGTATTTTGCAGATGCATTTGTGAAGATTATAAAAGATAATGGGGTTGACCATGAAGGATTAAATTTATGGGTGCAAAGCAAGTTGTTTGAAAATGAAATTAATTTAGATAAGCTTTTTATGAATTCTCATAAAACAGATGCAATCTATTCAGCAAGTATAAGCAATAGCATTAATGGGATAAGAAATTTAGAAAATATAAATTGGAGAAGTATCTTTGAAATTAATAGTAAAGTAGAGGAAATATTAAATAATGATCCTTTGGGAATTTATAAGGGAATGGATTTTCATTCAAAAGATTATTATAGGCATACATTAGAAAGAATAGCTAAAGAAAATAATTTTTCTGAAACATTCTTAGCCAGAAAAGTGCTTCAATGTACACAGGGTGAAAAGACATATGATTTTGAAAGCCATGTGGGATATTACCTGGTTGATAGAGGTCGGGATAAGCTGAATGCCAGTTTAAATATTGATTTTAAGGGTTTTGATAAATTTAAAAATATCCTTAAGGGAAGAGCGGTAGGTATATATATTGCAACTATGATATTAGTTACATTGTTACTAGTAAGCATATTTGTGATATGGAGCTACTTTAATGATACTGATATATCAATTTTAAAATATATTTTAGCAGTAATTGTTACAATAATACCACTTAGTGAAGTTACAATATCAATATTAAACTGGAGCATTACTCATTTAAGTATACCAAATTTGCTTCCTAAAATTGATTTATCGCGAGGGATTCCAATGGAGGCTTTGACCTGTGTAGTAATCCCCGTTATAGTTGAAAACACTGACCGAGCTGAAGTGTTAATAAGTAATATAGAAAAATATTACTTAAGCAACAAAGATGAAAACCTATATTTTGCTTTGCTATGTGATTTTAAAGATAGTAATAATGAGATAGAAGAAAGTGATGTTGATATTTTAAACTTTTGTATTGATAGAATAGAACTATTGAACAAAAAATATGGTGAAATTGAAGCTAGATTTTTCTTTTTAGCTAGAAGTAGAAAATTTAATCACCAAGAAAATAGATGGATTGGATGGGAAAGAAAAAGAGGAAAGCTGGAAGAGTTTAATAGACTAATTAAGGGAGATAAGAATACAACATATAATGTATTTAGTAGTGATATAAAAACGCTTAAAGAAGTAAAATACATAATAACATTAGATGGCGACACGGTACTACCTAGGGATACAGCAAGAGTATTAGTAGGAACTATGGTTCATCCATTGAATAAAGCTTATATAAAAGAGGATTGTACAATTTGGCGTGGATATGGAATTATGCAACCTAGAATCTCAATAGATTTAGAAAGCGCTAATAAAACTTATTTTTCAAAAGTATTTTCAGGAGAAGTTGGTATTGATATGTATACCTCAGCAGTTTCAGATGTATATCAGGATTTATTTGGAGAAGGTATTTTCACAGGTAAAGCTATATACAATGTAGATATTTTTAGTAAAGTGGTAAAGGATAAAATTAAAGAAAACACTGTATTAAGTCATGATTTATTAGAAGGATCGCTAGGAAGAACGGCACTTCTTACTGATGTAGAGCTTATTGATGGATATCCATCAAACTTTATTTCAAGTTCGAAAAGACTTCACAGGTGGGTAAGAGGAGATTGGCAATTGTTGCCTTATATCTTTGAAAAAAATAATATAAATAGATTATCTAAATGGAAGATGATAGATAACTTAAGAAGAAGTCTACTTGCACCCTCTATGGGTATACTTTTAATTTCTTCACTTTCGGGAATTCTTCCGGATGGAATTAATAAGTGGTATATGGCAGCATTTATAGCTATTGTAACACCTATATTATTTGACATATCTGAAAATGCAGTTGCGCCAATGTCTAATATTAGTCTTAGTGGTAAAATTCAAAATTTTGAAATGGTACTAAGACAAGTATATTTTATTTATACCTTTCTTCCATTTAAAGCCTATTTAATGGTTGACGCTATCGTAAGAACTTTGTATAGATTAGTAATTAGTAAGAAAGATTTATTGCAATGGCAAACATCAGATGAAGTGGAGAAATCTTCAGGTAAAACTATTCTTAGCTATTGGAAATACATGTGGATGGGGCCAGTTATTTCTATAATAATTTTAACTATTTCTGCGTTTAATGGTATACAAACGCTTTATGTCATGATTCCTAGTTGTATAATTTGGATAATAAGTCCATTAATAGCTTATATTATAGGAAATCCAATAGATAATCAAGACGTTAAATTAAATCCATCAGAGATTAATGTTTTAAGGGGATTGTCAAGAAAGACATGGGCATATTTCGAAGATTTTGTATCAGAGGAAACTAATTATTTAGGTGGAGATAACTATCAAGAAGAGCCTTATAGGGGGCTTGCTATGAGAACTTCTCCAACTAACATAGGAATGACTTTAATATCTAATGTAGTTGCGGTGGATATGGGCTATATAGGTATGAAAAAAACATTAGAAAATTTAGAGAAAACCATAGCTACATTAGATAAATTAGAAACCTATAAGGGACATTTCTATAATTGGTATGATGTTACAACACTTAAACCCCTTGCCCCAAGATATGTATCTACTGTTGATAGTGGAAATTTAATCTCATACTTATATACAATAAATGAGGCATTGAAGGAATTTGTGGAGACTCCATACTATAATAATAGAATTAGTGGAATCGAAGATACTATAAATTTAGCTATGGATGAATTTAATAATGATAGAAAAAAATACATGTATTTATCTATAGTTGAAAGAATTAAGGGTGAAGTAAGCAATGTTCTGGATTTTTACAATATATTAGATAGTTTTAAAGAAATTATTAGGGAAACTATAGAAGTCATAGAAAAAGAAAAATGTGAAAGTGATATGAAAACTGTTGATGATAATTATTGGAATAAAAAGTTGTTAAATAATGTTAATGACTATATTAATGAAATAGAATTTATATTTCCATTCATATCAAAGTTGAAAGGTTTACCTAATGATTTATCAAGAGAAATGGTCGGGATAATAAGTGGAAAATCATTGAATGATTTGGTCCAAATATATGAGAATTTTAACCTTAACTTAGAGGCGTTAGATGAATCACAAGAATCTATACTGTGTACAGATATAAGAAAGTCTAAGGACAATATTAAAGTTCTATTGCAAACGGCTAATTTTATTATTATAAAATTAAATTCAATCATAGAGAGAACTGATTTTGAGTGTTTGTATAGCAATGAAAGAAATTTATTTCATATAGGTTATGATGTAGATAATGAAGCTATAAGTAACAATTATTATGATTTGTTAGCATCAGAAGCTAGAACAACTAGTTTTCTGGCCATTGCAAGAGGAACAGTACCTTTATCTCATTGGTTTAGTTTAAGCAGATCATTAATTTCGATGGATGGTAATAAGGGGTTAGTTAGTTGGAGTGGAACTATGTTCGAATACTTCATGCCAAGGTTACTTATGAAGAACTTTAGGAACTCTCTCTTAGATGAAACCTATAGAGCTGTTATAGGAGCCCAAATGAAGTATGGAAAGAAAAAATTAGTACCTTTTGGTATCTCAGAAAGTGCATATTTTAAGTTTGATATAGATTTGAATTATCAATATAAAGCTTTTGGAACACCAAAGGTAGGCCTTAAAAGAGGGTTAGAAGAAGAACTAGTAATTTCACCTTATTCTACACTTATGGCTTTAATGGAGAATATACCTAAATCTATGGAAAACATAACTAAATTAAAAAATCTTAAGATGGAAGGAAAATATGGATTTTATGAGGCTATAGATTATACCAAGAAAAGAATAAAGCATAAAGAGTTTGAAATAGTAAAATGTTATATGATTCATCACCTAGGGATGAGTTTCTTAGCACTAGATAATGTGATAAATAAAAATATTATACAGGAAAGATTTCATAGAATTCCAATAGTTAAGGCTACAGAACTTTTGCTTCAGGAAAAAACAAGCAAAAATGTAGTTTATGATAGGAAAGAAGAGTCTAAGGAAGAATGTAAAGAATTGGATATAGAATATTTAGCTAAAAAAACTATTTTAACAGGATGTTCAAAATATCCAGAATCACTTTTCCTAGGAAATAAATCATATAACCTACTAATTGAAAATGGTGGAGGAGGTTATTCAAAGGCAGATAACTTAATGGTATATAGGTGGAGAGAAGATTTGCTTCGTAGAGACCTTGGTATGTTCTTTTATATTAAAGATTTAGATGAAAATAAATATACATCATCAACCTATGAACCCTGTAAGGATAATGGTAGTAAGTATGAGGCTAATTTCTATTTGTATAAGGGGGAGTTTGTAAAACATTGGAATAATCTAGAGGTGGTTACTGAAGTTCATATAGTTCCGGAAGAAAAATGTGAAATAAGAAAAGTTATAATTAAAAATAAAAGTCAAAGAGATAAAATTATAGAGGTAACTAGCTATTGTGAGGTTGTACTACAACATTATGATGGAGATTTGGCTCATCCTGCCTTTGGAAACTTATTTGTAACTACAGAATACATTGATTCAATAAATGGAGTAATGGCTAAAAGGCGAGTTAGGAGTGAAAAGGATAAGGAACATTTTCTTATTCAGACTAGCTTCTGTGAAGGTGAAATTTTAGGGGAATCACAGTATGAAACTGCTCGTATAAATTTCATAGGTAGAAATCATTCCAAGGCAAACCCAGTTGCTTTAGAAAAAAATGAGAATCTAGGAAATTTTGTTGGAAATGTTCTTGACCCTATATTATCTATAAGAAATAAAGTGAAAATTAAACAGGGTGATACTATATCCTTAACATATGTTACAGTAACGGGAAGCTCGAGGGATGAGGTTTTAACAGTAGCTGTAAATTATCAAGATAGTATTCGAGTAAAGGAAAGTCTTGAAAAAGAAGCTTTAAGAACAGAGGAGTATTTAAGCGCAAAGGGAATAAAGCCAGCTCAAGTTAATATATATGAGAAAGTTGCAAGTAGCTTAATATTTTTAAATAATAGTTATACCAAAAGGGAAGGTAAAATTAAAAATATAATAAGGTGCCAGAAAAATTTATGGGCATATGGTATTTCGGGGGATTTACCAATATTCTTAATAACTATAGAAGATGAAAAATACAGTGATATCCTAAGACAGGTGATAGATTGTCATAGTTATTTAAGTGATAAGGGTGTTGATTTCGATATAGTTGTATTAAATAAAGAGGAAGTAAGCTATGAAAAACCTACAGATAATGCTATAAGAGAAATTATATTAAATAGTGATTTAAATTATAGAGAAAATATGTCTGGAGGAATATTTGTACTAAATGCTTTAAATCTGACATTAGAGGATATTAACTTGCTTAAAGCTATAGCTTCCATTGAGGTAGATGGTAAATGTGGTTCCTTATGGGAACAAATAGATAAGGTTATGGATAACAAATATTTTAATGAGAATTGCACCAAGGTAGATGTAGATAATAAATCAACAAAATATGGTAAGAATAAAGCATCTAAGCTAAAGGAGAATATACCAACTTTGAAGAATAATGAGCTGGTTAAATCACTGGAGTTCTTTAATAGTTATGGAGGATTTAACGAAAATGGAGAGTATACTATAGTATTAAATAATAGTGAGACAACACCGACGCCATGGATAAATGTTATATCAAATGGTAACTTTGGATTTAATATTAGTGAATCGGGTAGTAGCTATACTTGGTACAAAAATAGTAGAGAATTTAAAATAACACCTTGGAACAATGATTATGTTGAAGACACCTTAAATGAAGCTTTATACCTTCAAGATGAAGGAAATAAGAGTGTTTGGTCAATAACTCCAAAGCCTATAAGGGGTATGGGTGAATATTTAATAACCCACGGATTTGGATACTCTAAGTTTACACATGAGAGTAATGGTATTTTGGGTCAGGTTACTATGTTTGTGCCACAGGAGAATAATGTGAAAATACTTAAGATTAAGCTTAAAAATCTTAAAGAAAAATCCAGAAAACTAAGTGCTACATATCTTGCTAGGTTATGTTTAGGGTCTTCAAGGGAACATACTCATAAAAAGATATATACAGAGATAAATAAAGAATTAAAATATATCTATGGTAGAAATTCTTATAGTTGTGAGTTTTCATCTAATTATGCTTATCTAAAAATATTTGGCGGAGAAAATGAGAGCTTTAGTGGAGATGGCAGTGAATTCCTTGAATGTGAGAAAAGAATAGGAAACTTACAGACAATAAATAAATTATCCAATATATATGGTGAAGGGTTAGAGCCAATTCTTAGTGAACAAGTGAGTTTTAATATAGGTCCACTTGAAGAAAAAGAAATATTTATAACCTTAGGAGTAGAGGAAAGTATTGGAGAAGTAGAAAAGATTCTAAGTAAGCTTAATCATATAGAGGCAGTAGAAGAGGAATTGAAAAATGTAAAAGCTTATTGGAGTAATCTTTTAGGAACAGTGAAAGTAACTACAGAAGATAAGAGTTTGGATTTAATGGTTAACGGTTGGCTTCCGTATGAAACTATAAGTTGTAGATTATTTTCAAGAACTGCATTTTATCAATGTGGTGGAGCTTACGGGTTTAGGGATCAACTTCAAGACTCAATTCCAATGATTTATTTAAAGCCAGAGATAACGAGGAATCAAATTCTTTACAGTGCCTCAAGACAGTTTGAAGAAGGTGATGTTCAGCATTGGTGGCATCCTGTAGTTGATAGTGGAATAAGAACTAGATTTAGTGATGATTTGTTATGGTTACCTTATGTGACATCTATTTATGTTAAAGCAACAGGAGATTATGGTATTTTGGATGAATTAGTTGGATATCTTAAGGATGAACCATTAAAAGAAGGAGAAGATGAACGATATAATGTATCTCCAAAATCAGACCTAAAGGAATCGCTATATAATCACTGTATAAGAGCTATTGATAAAGGGCTTAACTTTGGTCCACACAATATACCTTTAATGGGGAGTGGTGATTGGAATGATGGTATGAGCACTGTAGGTAATAAGGGAACTGGTGAAAGTGTGTGGCTTGGTTGGTTTATATATGCTATATTAAAGGACTTTAAGGATCTATGTGCTCATAGAAATGATAAAGTATACGAAAATAAATCCATTAGCAGGATGAAATTCTTAAGGGATAATCTGGAGGAAAATGCTTGGGATGGAAGATGGTATAGGAGGGCATATTTTGATGATGGAACACCTCTTGGATCTGATGAGAATGAAGAGTGCAAAATAGATGCACTTTCACAATGTTGGTCAGTTATATCAGAGGCAGGGGACGCAGATAGAATAAATGTAGCCATGGATAATTTAGAAAAATATCTAGTTAAGGAAGAAGAGAAAATGGTTCTTTTATTGACACCACCTTTTGACAAATCATCCTTAGAACCTGGATATATAAAGGGATATATACCGGGGGTTAGAGAAAATGGTGGTCAATATACCCATGGTGTTACCTGGGTAGCATTAGCACTTGCAAAGATGGGAAGAGGGGATGAAGCTTACAAGGTATTCTCTATGCTAAATCCTATAAACCACGGATTAACAAAGGAAGATCAGGATGTATTTATGACTGAACCTTATGTTATGGCAGCTGACGTATACTCCGTTGAGCCTCATGTTGGTAGAGGTGGATGGAGTTGGTATACAGGTAGTTCAGGATGGATGTACACTATAGCAGTTAAATATATATTAGGACTTCAGCTCATAGAGGGAAAAGGATTTACAATTAAACCTTGTGTACCTATAACCTTCAATAAGTACACAATAGATTATAAATTCAAAAATGCCATGTACCATATAACTGTAACTAGAGGACGAGAGTATGGTGTGATTTTAGATGGTGAAGCTATAAAAGGTGATGTTATTCCAATAATGGGTGAAGGCCACCATGAAGTTGAAGTTACATTTAAATAATGAACTATTTTAAATTAAGGCATCTTGAAGCAAATAACAAGTCAAAGATACTGACTTATTCATTTTTTAAAGATGACCAAAGTTAATACTATGAAATCTTAAGGGGCTATCTCAAATTAAACTGAGATAGCCCCTTAACTTATTAGGTAAGAGATTCTATATAATCTTACTATATTTATAAAAAAGTTGAATTAATTAAAAATAAAATATAATTTATCTATAACCTGTTGATCAAAAGCTTTTTTACCTGTACTTAGTTCAAATGAAAGGTTGAATTTTAAAATAAATTCTAATGGTTTTCCGGTACATTCCTTGAGTACATCTATACCTAAATAATTTTCAATATCACTTGCCATTTTATAACCTAAGGGATGTACAATTTGATTACCCATAATAAAATCGTATATTTTAATAGTGTCATCATTATTTATTAATCTGTCTTTTAATTTTCTGTTTAGTATATTTATATATTCCGTTGAATTATTTAAAACTTCGTTTAATATTCCTTTTTCCATCCATCCAAAATCTTCGTATAGGTGACATAGTCCATGAAAACTACACATATCCGCAGTACCCTCATTTTCTAATGTGCATATAGCTCTTATAACATCTTTATATTCAGGTTTTGACTCAGTGGAAATATCAATAGAATCCTTTAAATAATGGTGCATTTCATGAGCAAGCAAACTATTTAATTGAGGCTCACTTAAGCGGGTTGCAAAAGCAACATCCATAAATATATCATTTTCGTAGACACTAGCATTATACATGAATATATAATAGTTCATATTTATATTAATATCATGATTTATTGTAGGTAGATATTCAAAGGTTTTTTCTAAGTACTCATTTTTATCTATGATTTCAATAATTCTATTAGTATAATCATCTAATTTATCTATATTTTTAATAGCCCAAATAATAGGAGATATCATATTAATCTTTACTACATCATTTCCAGTATAACACTCAGATTTCAAATTTAAGTTATATGCTTCATAAAATAGATCAATCCATTGTTTTTTTTCAGTAAGACCTACATTTTTTCCAATTGATATTACTAGCTTTTCATGGGATTCACTATTGAAAAGTTCTTCTATATCTGTTCTTCCAATGATTGAATTTGATTTAAATATGTTTATGAAATCATCTATACCTTTTTTGTTTTGATTAACAGTTATATTCATTTAAATATCCTCGCTTTCTATTTTTCACAATGGATTTAATTGTTTAATTCACTAAAAATTCTTTCTATCCCAATCAAAATCCCGACTAATAGGCCAACTACTATTCCGAAGATTAAGGCAATTCCCATAAAACTATAATAAAATCCTGCTAAAAAAATACCTAATATACTAAATATCACTATGCAACAAAATGCTATAGCATAGTTGGTTGTCCTATTATTTTTTGGTACCCTTCTATGTTTTCTATAGAAATAGCTCTAACTGGTGAGCCATCAGCATCTGGGGTTTTAAGTGGCATAACACTTAAAATAAAATATTCGCTGCTAATAGAATCTAGATTTGTTAGATTCTCAATAATTATAATGTTCTTTGGCATTAATGTTTTATGGACTGCAAAGGTGGTGGATTTCATATCATCAATTGAAATTGCATCAATTCCAATTCCTTTTAAATTAAATTGAGTTAACCATTTTGCAGCATCTTCAGTTAAAGCAGGAAAGTCTTCGAAATATCTTTCAGTACCCCAGTATTTGTTCCAACCTGTTTTTATTATGATAAACTCAACAGCTTTAATTTTCTCCTCATACCAAATTAGGCTATCAACATCAATATGTTTCAAATCGGAATTTGAAAAATCTAGAATAGTAGCATTACCAATAAAATGTTCTATACTTAAATTATCTAAATAAGGTCCATTATTTAACATATGGGCAGGTGCATCTATATGAGTACCTGTGTGGGAGTACATTGTAATTTTTGTTTCTTGGAATCCATCCTTTTCTACGGTGTTTGCTTTTTCTAAAATTGGTTGCTCAGTTCCAGGGAAAACTGGCATATCTGAATAAATTATATGTGTTAAATCAGTAATTTTCATAATGATTACTCCTCTAATAATATATTTAATATATAAAATTTAACATGAAGCTAGTTATACAATTATATCCAAAATAATAAAAAAATGCAAATAAATGAGTGGGCTGATATAAGCAAATCAAAATAAGGGGAGGAGAGCATAGCAACAATTTATACCCAATATACTAAATTTTAACACAAAGCACCTATACTAATATATAATGGTATATATAGAAAAATTTATAAATTAATATTATGGGAGGAATTATAAGTGAAAGGTAAAAAGCTTGCATTTTCAATATTTATAGTTTTAGGATTTTCATTAATGTTATGGGCTGTCATGCCATTTATTATTACGTCAAAGAATTTAATTACAAAGAATTTTGCTGATTGTGCTTATATAAAATTAAATGTATGTGATTCTGAGTCAATAGGTAATGTAAAATATATTCAGAATACAAACAAGGAGGATATTGGTAAATTAATCAATGCAATTGATGATTTGTCCTATAAAAGAATAAGTAAGACTGAAAAAGCTAATAAATATATGCTTAGTTTTACTGGAACCTACGAGGAAAAAGAAGAAGTTACAATTACAAAAAATATATTTATAATAAATTTTTATGAAGATAACATTATTGGACTTCAAAAAACAGATGGATCTAAATCTATTTTTTATAAAATATTAGATAAGGATTTTGATATTAAAAAACTTATAGAGAGTTTACCAGCAACGGAAACTTTTTAATAAAGGATAAATGATTAGGGAGTGATAAAAATGATAATGCCAACACATATTGTTACAGCTGCAGGTGTAGTTGAAAATCACAAAGGAGAGATTTTACTTGTTAAGGCTCATCATGGAGGTTGGGTTTTTCCTGGCGGTCAGGTTGAGGTTGGAGAGAATCTTATTGATGCAGCTACTAGGGAAATAAAAGAGGAAAGCGGAATCAATGTGGATGTAAAAAAATTATTTGCAATTTCATCAAACACAGCAACACATAAGGGATATAATGGAGTTGAGAAAGTTCCTACAAAGGTAATGATGGATTTTATTTGTACTTTTATTGATGGTACGCTGTGCATTTCAGATGAGAATTCAGAATCATGCTGGGTAAAGAAAGATAAAGTCCTCGATATGATTACATCACCAGCCATTCGTCAACGATTTCAAGCATATTTAGATTACGATGGTAATGTGCAATATTTAGAATATGTTGCAAAGCCAGATTTTAATTTAAAAATCAATAGAAAGATATAAAATTTCATGAAAATATTGGAGTACATTAAATTTAGCGTTGGGTATGGAGAAAGATATGGATATAACATTTGAAAATGCTACATATAAGGATATAGACAAAATATTTGAGTTAAATAAAAATCTTATAGAAAAGTATGAAACAAACCCTAGTTTAGATTTTAAAAGGATCTTAGCTTGGGTGAGGGATAAAATAGAAAATAATATAAATAGCTATCAATGTATATATTTTAAAGGAATTAAAGTAGGTTATTACTACTTGCATAATGAAGATGAAAATCTTGAACTTGATGATTTTTATATCTTTGATGAATTTCAAGGTAGAGGTATAGGAACGAAGATCTTGAGTTATGTTAAATCCGTTGCAGAACAAGAAAATAAGGAAGTATTCTTATATGTATTTGCAAAGAATCAAGGGGCTATTAATTTATATTTAAGAAATGGCTATAAAGTCATAGAAAATATACGAGATACTCGATATGTAATGAGTACAAGCTTTAAGAATTTAGCGTAAATAATTCAAAACAGACAAAACATAACCAAAGAAATTATTTCTTTGGTTATGTTTTTGTTAATTAATTTGGAGTGTTTTTATTTATTGATGCTAAGGGTTGCTCTCCAAAGTTTAGGAGATCCGAATCCCCGTTGTAAGTGTAATCAAACTCTGCATTTGAAATATTATTTACCACGATTGGATCTACTACATGATTAGGTAGTAACGTATAGTCCTCTAGAGAAAATGCTTTAACAGGCTCTACACTTGCTTCTAAATAATCTCTTTCATTAGGTCCATAGGGTTTTGATTCCTGTGGTTTCTTTTTTTCATTCATAAAAATACCTCCTTAAGCTTAAAGGGATGGATTTTTTATTAAATAACTTTTTCAATATAATTAATATAATAATAGATATATAATAAATCTAGTTTGTGCTAAAGGAAGAAATTAATACTGGAAATTCATGGGCTGAGTCAAGGAACAAAAATAATATATTGACATATTATATTTTAAGAATTATAATAATTCTAATATAATTATAATTTAATCGTTGAGGCGAAGTGAGTAGTATTAAAAACAGATTCAAAGAGAGTGGTAGATGGTGAGATTACCATAATAATGTTTAATATGAATGGGTCGCTGAGATGCTAGATGAACAGTTTTAAGTAGTTTAGCACGTATGCTCACGTTATAGAGCTAGGATATGTTTGTATCTGAAGAAGATGAGATTTTTATCTCAAGATAGGTGGTACCGCGTATTTTATGCCCTATGGAATTTTTTCCATAGGGCTTTTTTGACTATACGCATAAATTTAATGTTTGGTAGGTGAAATTTACTTCTTCGAAAAAAGTTAGAAGAAGTTTTATTATAGAAAGGAGAATTGTTATGGAAGATAAAAAGAAAGTTATATTTAGTGGAATTAAGCCTTCAGGAGATTTAACATTAGGTAACTATTTAGGAGCTATAAAGAATTGGGTGAATTTGCAGGAGGAGTATGAATGTTATTTTTGCATTGTAGATTTACATGCAATTACTGTAAGACAAGTTCCAGCAGAACTTAGGAAAAGAACTTTAGAGGTTCTTGCTACCTATATTGCAGCTGGAATAGATCCAGAAAAAAACACCTTATTTATTCAGTCACACGTACCTGCACATGCAGAAGCGTCTTGGCTTTTAACTTGCAATAGCTACATGGGTGAGCTAAGCAGAATGACTCAGTACAAGGATAAGTCAAAAAATAGTGGGGAGAGCATAGGAGCTGGACTATTTAACTATCCAGTGCTTATGGCAGCAGATATATTAATCTATCAAACAAATGTAGTGCCAGTTGGAGTAGATCAGGTACAACACTTAGAACTTGCAAGGGATATAGGTGAGAGATTCAATAACTCATACAGTCCAACCTTTGAAATTCCAGAAGCATATGTAGGAAAAACAGGATCTAAGATAATGGATTTACAAAATCCTTTGAAGAAGATGTCTAAATCAGATAAGTCAGAAGAAAATCCTAATGGATATATTTTAATATTAGATCCACCAGAAGTAATTAGAAGAAAAGTTGCAAGGGCAGTTACGGACAGTATTGGTGAGGTTAAATATTCTGATGAACAACCAGGAGTTAAAAACTTAATGACAATTTTAGGTGCAATTTCTGGTATGTCTATGGAGGAGATAGAAGAGAAGTATAAAGGACTAGGTTATGCACAGTTTAAGCTAGATGTAGCTGAAGCAATTGTTAAAGAATTAGAGCCAGTTCAAAATAATGTTAAAGAACTTTTATCAGATAAGAAGAAGTTAGAAGAAATTTATACAGCAGGAGCAAAAAAAGCTAATTATATTGCAACAAAAACTTTAAGAAAAATGCAGAAGAAAATAGGATTAGTTCAACAATAAAAATTTATAATTAGAACTAAGTTTGAATACTGATTCTTGAAGGAAATTTAAATTTAATTGAATTTGCACTAAATCAAAATAAAAATACCTAATATAAACCTTCATAGTTTATATTAGGTATTTTAGATTTAAAGTATATTTAAAGAAATAAGTAGTAACTATACTTATGTAGTTAATTTAATATACCTTATTTTGATTCAGTATCACTTGCGACTTCAGCATTTATATGTAAAATATCAAGCACTTGTTTTGCTCTTTCCTTTGTAGAACCGGAAAGAGTTGTATAGGAAATTGCTTCGGTATCAAGGAAGGATAAAATTGCTTTATCTACTGCTATAGCAATATCTTCATCTTGCCATCTTACTCCATCTTTTGAATAACCAAATTCTCTACCAACATAGAATATATGATCATAATTTTGTATATCTTTAATTGCAAGACCATATAAGTCCTTTAAAATTTCTATTTCCTTTATAGTGCGAGTCTTGTTGCCAAGCATAAAGCGTGCATAGATATAAGGAACAAAGGTAGCATAATCAGTTATAGCATAGTTAAAAACTGAAAGTTCATCTTCTAATTTTAATTGACCAAGATAAATTCCATATTGCTCTGAAATTGTTTCTATCATACCTTTTTCTCTTAAATAGTCAGTGCTGTACTCTGATGCACATCCCACATCTAATCCAGTGATTTTCATATCTACATATAGTTGTTGCATAAGTGTGGTTTTACCACAACGGGGTCCACCTAAAATTGCTACTCTAACAGTCATAATTACAGCCTCCATATTCTAATAGGGTTTAATTATAACAATGTAAAGAGGAATTTTCAATAAAATGCGAAGGAAAAGTAGCATTTAAATAAAAACATTCTCATATTATAAGGGTATATAGAGTAAAAATGAGAAATTTTATATGTAAATTGTAATGAAATCGTAATGAAATATTTACTAATTTAATATATAATAATATATGTTATACTTAATATATATTAAATTTATATATTAAGTCATAATTAGGTATTTTAAAATTTATTGGTGGTGATAATATGGATAAAAAGATTTATGTCATGTTGAGCCAGACAGGGACATGCTTCTCTAGGGCTATAAAACTTTATACAAAATATAATTATAATCATACGTCCATAGCGTTAGATAAGGATTTAAAAAGATTATATAGTTTTGGTAGAAGAAAATTATATTTTCCACTTAATGCTGGTTTTATAAACGAGAACATTAATACTGGAATATTTAAAATGTATAAAAGCACAACATGTAGAGTTTACGAATTAACAGTTACGGAAGAAGAGTACAAGCAAGTTGAAGCAATTATAGATAAATTTGAAGACGAACATGATAAATATAAGTATAGTTTTATTGGAATATTAGCTATAATGTTGCATATACCATGTCAAAGAAAGTATCATTTCGTATGTTCTCATTTTGTAGCACATGTTTTAAAAGAGGGCAAAATTGTAGATTTTGAGAAAGATGTTTCCTTAGTTAAGCCAGAAGATTTTGATGCTATATCAAATGGACAGGTTGTTTATACTGGATTATTAAGTGATTATGCATGTTAAAAAATTATATAGTGGAATTTTATTTTTAGATTATTAAAATATTGGTAGCAGGTTAAGGAATATTCTTTGCCTGCTAGTTTTTGTTATGTTTAAATCTTAAATTCACATGTGAAAATAAGTGAATTAATCTAAGTTATTAATTTGAGTATGATAATATTAAGATATTAGTATGCCTAAACCAAGATAATAATAAAAAGTTCTATAAAATGATTAATATTATTTGTTTTTATAATAAATAATATGTTATTATATAAATTGTGCTTAAAAGAGATAATATGTATTAACATAGATATAAATTGGTAAGAATTTATATCTATAGAATAATAATTTTTACAATCAAAAATTATAATGAAATACATTTTATAGTATGTTAATTGTACGATACTAATATGCTTTCTAATTAAATGAGAAGTATTTAAATATAGAATAAAGGAGTGAAGGTAATGAGTGATTATATAAAGGAAATACAAAAAAGACGAACCTTTGCTATAATTTCCCACCCAGATGCAGGTAAGACTACACTTACAGAGAAGCTACTTTTATATGGAGGAGCTATTAGACTTGCAGGTTCTGTTAAGGCTAGAAAAACATCTAAGCATGCAGTTTCTGACTGGATGGAAATTGAAAAGAAGAGGGGAATATCTGTTACCTCTTCAGTAATGCAATTTGGATATGATGGATATTGCATAAACATATTAGATACGCCTGGACATCAAGATTTTAGTGAAGATACATATAGAACACTTATGGCTGCAGATAGTGCCGTAATGGTTATTGATGGAGCAAAAGGTGTAGAGGATCAGACAAGGAAATTATTCCATGTTTGTAGTATGAGAGATATTCCTATATTTACTTTTGTAAACAAGATGGATAGAGAAACTAGAGATCCATTTGAACTTATGGAAGAAATTGAAAATGAACTTGGAATTAAATCCTATCCTGTTAACTGGCCAATAGGTACAGGTATGCATTTTAAAGGTGTTTATGATAGGGAACAGAAGCAAATACAAATGTTCAAAGCAGGAAATCATGGTCAAGTAGAGGTAAGTGAAATTATCATTGAACTTGATGATGAAGTTACGGCAAGAGAAGCTATAACAGATAGTTTATACGAAAAACTACTAGAAGATATAGAACTTTTAGATATAGCTGGAGATAAATTTGATGATGAAAAAGTTAGAAGAGGAGAGCTTACACCAGTATTCTTTGGTAGTGCCTTAACTAACTTTGGAGTGGAGCCATTCTTAACTCATTTCTTAAAATTAACAACGGCACCACTAGGAAGAAATTCTGATATTGGAAGAATTGAAGCTATAGATAATAATTTTTCTGCTTTTGTATTTAAGATTCAAGCTAATATGAATAAAGCTCATAGGGATAGAATAGCATTTATGAGAATATGTTCTGGCGAATTTGAGAAGGGTATGGAAGTATACCACGTACAAGGTAAAAATAAGATAAAGCTTGCACAGCCACAACAATTTTTAGCCCAAGATAGAGAAATTGTTGATAATGCATATGCAGGAGATATAATAGGTGTATTTGATCCAGGCATATTCAGTATTGGAGATACACTATGTACTCCAAGTAAAAAACTAAAATTTGAGGGGATTCCAACCTTTGCTCCAGAGCGTTTCGCTAGGGTAAGAACTGTGGATACAATGAAAAGAAAACAGTTTATAAAGGGTGTAACACAAATAGCCCAAGAAGGTGCTATACAAGTATTTAAAGAACTCCATATTGGAACAGAGCAAATAATAGTTGGAGTTGTTGGAGTACTTCAGTTTGAAGTTTTAGAATTTAGATTAAAAAATGAATATAATGTAGACATTAAAATGGATATGTTACCGTTTAGAAATATTAGATGGATTGAAGCTATAGAAGGTAAGGCAGATGACTTAAGCTTGACTAGTGATACAAAAATAGTTAAGGACTTTAAGGATAGAGATCTTTTGATATTCCAAACTGATTGGGGTATTAGTTGGGCTTTAGAGCACAATAAAGGATTAGTCTTGTCTAATATAGGTAAAGGCGAATAAGAAAGATATGAATCACTTTAATTAAAGTGATTCATATCTTTTTTTTAGCTATAGAACAAAAAAAGATATGAAAGATTCTTTGTTAAGGCAAAAACTGTATATATGCTCTAATTAAGTTTATACACTCCATTTTGAAAATCTATGAGGGATTTTAGATTCCAACTCCAACTCCAATTTCAAATTCTTAATTACAATTTATATATTGAATTTATTTTTTGTTATCTTATATTCCTCTATATAATCTAAAATTATAGTTATTAAGGAGGCTGCAATTATTAAATTAATAAGATTTCCACCGATTATAAAAAATAGAATAATTGAAGCGATGAGTAGTATAAAACTACTAAACCAGCGTAGATAAAGCATAGTAATCTCCTTTCTATGTAACAGGTTATAGAATTAAATATGAGTTTAGTGTATTCGTAAAATGATATTTTATACACTTGAGAATCTAAAACCAAATAATAAGTCAAACATACTGGCTTATTATTTGGTTTTAGATGCCTTATAGATATTTACAGAATAAACTTGAAATTTTCTTAATTTGTTGTATAATTGAATTGTATGGATACATTATTAAATTGTATGGGTACATTAAGGAGGGGGAATGAATATGAAAACTAAATTATCGGTTAGAAATTCAAAAAGTTGCAGAACTATTAGCATGGTTCAAGTAGGAATGATGGCGGCTTTAGTATATATAGCAACTGCAATTATAGCAATACCAGTAGGGGAGAGTGCAGTTATACATTTAGGAGATACGGTACTTTTTTTATGTGCAATTTTATTAGGTAAGAAAAAAGGGGCAGTGGCAGCAGCCATAGGGATGACATTCTTTGATTTGTTTTCTCCGTACTATATTTGGGCACCATTTACATTAGTTATAAAGGCAACAATGGCATATATAGCAGGGACTATAGCTTATAGAAACAATTATGAAGGTGATAATCTTTGGAATAATTTATTTGCATTTATTGTAGCAGGAATATTTATGATAGGAGGATACTTCATAGCGGGAGGTATTTTGAACCACTTTGTTTATGGGATACCAACGCTTTCACAAGGATTTTTAGTGGCAATTAAAGATATTCCAGCGAATATAATTCAATCAACAGGTGGAATAATAATTGCATTACCATTATCTTTACCATTAAAGAAATATTTGGCTAAATATATATAAACTATATTAAAAATTGACATTGATTGAGTGAATGTCTGTAATGAATTAGCTTTGTTTTATAGAATTGTTGAAATATATATACTAATGTTAAGCATCGCAATTAAGTGGTGCTTATATTTTTTTAATTTAATATATATCTAAAAAGAATAATAATATTTTAAATACATACATATAAATTAATAACAAACAGTAAAGAATTAACAGTATATATTGATATAATATTCTGAATATTATATAATTAACTCATTACCATTAATGTATTTTAATAAAAAAGTTTGGGGGCGTTTAGAATGATTCAAGTATTTTGTAAGGAAAAAGGCTCTGGAAAAACAAAAGCATTAATAAATTTAGCAAACTCAAAGGTAAATGACTGTAAGGGGAATATGGTTTATATTGATGATGACACAAAGGTATTGTTAAGGGTAGATAAAAGTATCAGGTTCATATGTTCAAAGGATTTTAAAATTAATAACTACAAAGATCTTTACGGGTTTTTATGTGGCATAATATCTAAGGATTATGATGTGGAAAATATATTTATTGACGGTGTTTTAAGTGATATATGTAAAGATAAACAGGATATAAGTGATGTGTTAAATAAGTTAGAGTACTTATCAGAAAAGTTTAAAATCAATTTTTATACGAATATTAGTTGTGAAGAAAATAATATACCAGATACTATTAAAAAATATGTGGTTTAGAGAAAATTTATATTTACTCTTGAAAAAGTATAATAATAATAGTAAGATGTATTTAAAATAAAATATTGAAAGAGACAATGATGAAAAGAAGTAACTAAAGAAATTTTTAAGAGAGCTGGTGGTTGGTGTAAATCAGTAAAGGATTTTAGTGAAATACATTTCTAAGTCTTAGGCTGAAGTAGTAGTAGGCTGTTACGGTTTCCTAACGTTATTAAGGATAAGAGCGTAATTTGAATTATAATTAGTAATTTAAGTTATAAATTTGGGTGGTACCACGGAATGTTTCGTCCCTAGTATATTAATACTAGGGACTTTTATTTTTTTGATAACAAAATGGGATGAAAGTTATATCTAATATTTTATGGAGTAATTTATATAATAGCTATATAGATTCTAATTAAAGATTTAGAATTTAAAATTTAAAATTAGGGTAAAATATTTAGTGGATTTTAAAGAATGGAATGTATCAAGTTAATTATAGTATGTATAAATTAAATACTTTAGAAATGAAAGTCAATATTTAAATAATAAAATTAAGATTTAAACACAATTAGGAGGAAAAGATTATGGAAAACATAAATGTATATGATGTTCTAAAAGAACGTGGATTTTTAAAACAATTAACTCACGAAGAGGAAATGAGAGAGATTTTTGGTAAAGAGAAGGTTACTTTCTATATAGGATTTGATCCTACAGCAGATAGTCTTCATATTGGTCACTTTATTGCAATGATGTTTATGTCACATATGCAAAGAGCAGGCCATAGACCGATAGCGCTAGTAGGTGGAGGAACTGGAATGATAGGAGATCCATCTGGAAGAACTGATATGAGGAATATGTTAACTAAAGAAGATATTGATCATAATATATCATGTATAAAAGGTCAATTATCAAAACTTATAGATTTCAGTGATGGAAAAGCAATTCTTGAAAACAATGCAGATTGGCTTTTAGATTTAAACTATGTAGATTTTATAAGAGACATAGGAGTTCACTTCTCAGTAAATAGAATGCTTACAGCAGAATGTTTCAAACAAAGATTAGAGAAGGGGTTATCATTCTTTGAATTTAACTACATGTTAATGCAAGGATATGATTTCCTAGTTTTAAATAAAAAGCATAACTGTACAATGGAGCTTGGTGGAGACGACCAATGGTCTAACATTTTAGCTGGTATGGAACTTATTAGAAGAAAAGAAGGTAAGTCAGCTTATGGTATGACTTGTTCATTACTTACTAATAGTGAAGGTAATAAGATGGGTAAAACAGCAAATGGCGCTGTTTGGCTAGATCCTGCAAAAACATCTCCATATGATTTCTTCCAATACTGGAGAAACATAGCTGATGCAGATGTGGAAAAATGTTTATGCTTATTAACCTTTGTAGAAATGGATGAAGTAAGAAGGCTTGTAGCTCTAGAGGGGTCAGGAATTAACGAAGCTAAAACAGTACTTGCATATGAAGTAACAAAGCTTATCCATGGAGAAGAAGAAGCTATAAATGCTAAAAAAGCATCAGAAGCATTATTTAGTGGTGGAGCAGATATGAGTAATGTTCCTACCGTTGAAATTAGTGTAGATATGAAGGAAGCTGGAATTCTTGACATTATAACTACTACGGGAATAGTGCCATCTAAAAAAGAAGGTAGAAGACTAATTGAGCAAGGTGGACTTACTATAAACGATATTAAAATAGAGGATGTTAATGCAACATTTAATGAAAGTTATGTGGAAAAGGATGGC
Source organism: Clostridium sp. (assembly GCF_036660475.1). GTDB lineage: Bacteria > Bacillota > Clostridia > Clostridiales > Clostridiaceae > Clostridium_J. The sequence continues at coordinate 295,180 of NZ_JAVXAO010000004.1, forward strand.
TATGCACTAATAAAAAGAGGGAAGAAAAAATTCTATAAATTAATAATAGCTTAGTGTAAAATTAATGAGCATGCCGATGGTATGCTCATTGTTTTTTATTAAGTAATTATATTAAGTAGTATTTTAATTATATTAAGTAGTATTTTAATTTTATAAAAACTATAGAACTAGGAATTGTAGCTATAATGGACTTCATTTAAGCTTAAATTGTTACGATTAACTTATTAGGGGGTGAAGTGTGTATGTCAGGTATATGGAAAATTAATATGATGCAAAATTATACAACTAGAGATGACTTTAATAAATTAAGTTTTAAGAAGGGAGATTCATTTTCAGCAAGGGTTTTAAGACTAGAGGGTAGTGCTACAGATATCGTTATAAAGCTTTTAGATGGAAGGGTATTTCCGGCAAGAGTAGATGGTATGACATTACAGGAGCCTCTAAGTGATTATATGTTTAAATTTCAACTTGAAGGTTTCGAAAATGGGAAATTTCTGCTTAATGTTTTAGAGTCTAATGTAATAAATAAAGGTGTGGGTAGTGAAATATTAAGTGGGGAAGATCCACTTATGGAGGAGCTACTTAAAAATCTAGATTTTCCAGTGGATAAGAGCGATGTTCAAATCCTAAAAACCATGCTTAAAAACAATATTCCACTTACGCAGGAGAATCTTTTAGATATAAAAGGACTTAAGGAATTTACAGATAAGGGAAATAATTCTGTTGAAAAAATAGATGTATTTATAGATAAATTTATTGAGGGAAAAGGAATCTTGCCAGGCAGTCAGGAATCTGAAAGTATAAAGTCAACATTAACAAAGGTATTAAATCAAGTTAAAAATTTAAATGTTGATGATGTTTTTATTATGAAGTCATTGAATGTAAAATTAAATGAGGATAGTATTAAGTCCTTTACAAGGGTAGTTTCTAATGATTATAATATATTAGAACAATTAAAGGATACTAGTAATATAATTAAAGGAAATAGTAATGAAAATACTAATAACAAGTCTATAATTCAAGATAATATTGTAAGTAAAGAAATTATAGATAATTTAAATACTTCAAAAATACCAAGTCAAGAAACTAGCATAAAGCCGACTATGGATTTAAAGGAAAATGTAAGTTTAGCCTATAAAGAATCTACATTAGGTAGTATAGAAGGTGATGAGGTAGAAATTAGCATAAATGAAAAAGAGATAATAGGTAAGCTAATAAATGAAGTGGGAAAAGAAAAAGTGAATATTTTAAAGGATAATTCTTCAGGGGGGATATTAGAGAGAGAGATAACTAGTAATATAGTAAAAGAAGAGTTAAAAGATAAGATATCTCTCATAAAGTCAAATTTACTAGAAATCATGAAGTTATCAGAGAAGGGTACAACCTCTTTAAATAATATAACTCAATCACTAGAAGCAAAATTCCAAGATTTTAAAATGCTCAATACCATAAATAACAATTATTATATGCTTAATGTGCCAATAAATACAAAAAATAACGAGTATGGGTGCAAGCTTATTATTAAGGATGATAGGGGCAAGGGAAAAAAATTAGATTCAGAGAATATTAAAATAGCGGCTAGTGTTGCTACTGTAAATATGGACAAGGTGGATGCTTATGTAACAGTAAATAAGAATGTGGCATCTATACAAATAGAAAGTGAAGCTATTTATGTGAAACTTCTAGAAAAGTTTAAGGGTAAGCTTCTTGAAAATTTGTCTACAAATAGTTACATGTTTAATGTGGCTATAAAAGAGAGAAAGCACGAGTTTTCATTTTCTAATTGTAGAAGTTTTTTTGAAGATGAGGATTTTAGAACAATAAATACTAGGGTATAATTGGGAGTTGAAAGTTATATGGAAGATTTTAAGAGAAAAAAGGCTGCTGCCTTAAAATATGATTATGGACAAAGTACTCCTAAGGTTACTGCGGCAGGTATGGGAAATATTGCAGAAAAAATACTTAAGGAAGCTGAAGAAAATAAGGTGCCTATTGTATATAATGATGAACTAGCGGATATGCTTACAAAGGTGGATATTGATAGTGAAATACCCTATGAACTTTATGACGTGGTAGCAAAGATTATAGCTTATGTAATGGATATAGATAGTAAATCTAAGTGATGAAGAAGTTTTAATAAAGCTAAGGTAGTAAAGCTAGGTTAGTGAATATAATAAGATTTATAAGAGGAATGTTAAGGGATATACAAAAGATTAAAAGATTATGAAATAGATAGTAGGTGATAGTATGGCATTATATGCAATTTCAGATCCTCATTTAGCTTCTTCAACGGATAAACCTATGGATATATTTGGTGATAAATGGGTGAATCACGTTGAGAAAATAAAAGAGAACTGGATGGAAGTAGTAAAGGATGAGGATACAGTATTGATAGCTGGTGATATTTCATGGTCTATGAATATGGAGAATGGCAAGGAAGATTTAGAGTTTATAAATAGTCTACCAGGTAGAAAGATTTTCGTTAGAGGAAACCATGACTATTGGTGGAGCAGCATTAAAAAGTTAAATGCTATGTTTGAAGGTATGGAATTTATACAAAACAATTTTTTTGTATATGAAGAATATGCCATATGTGGAAGTAGAGGATGGGTATTAGAAAATAGTCCAAAGTTTAATACCCATGATAGAAAAATATATGATAGAGAAATATTAAGACTTAAGTTATCCTTAGATGAGGCTGTAAAGCAAGGCTATAAAAAGATAATATGTATGATACATTATCCACCTATATTTCCGAATATACAGGATAGTGAATTCACGAAGATATTTGAAGAATATAAGGTGGATAAGGTTATCTACGGGCATCTTCATGGTGGAGGGCTTTGCAATGTTTTTGAAGGGAATAAAGACGGGGTTGAATATATATTAACATCATGTGACTATATAAATTTTAGACCTATAAAGGTTTTAGAGTAAAATTGTTACACAGGACTAATGCATAGTTTATTAAATAAAATGGTATGCTTTAAACTAATTGTGAAGTTCAGTTTAGAATTTATTTAAAGCATAAACAAATAAAAAAATATGGGTAAAAATGTTACTAGGAATGGTTATTTACAATCATTCTTAGTAGCATTTTTTATTGTAAATAGATATTTATAATATGTAATTTAAATAGTAATTAAAGCATATAATTAATAAAAATAATTTTAAGGAGAATATTAATGAAAAAAAACATTAGGTTAATTGCTGTTTTATTAATTATCTGTGTAAGTTTTATTTATGTAGGATGTAGCAAGAAAAGTGCTGGCAGTAAAGATGACGTAATAAAAGTAGGGTGGATTGGATCATTAACTGGGGATCAAGCCGTTTGGGGACAGTGTGAATCTAATACAGTAAAGATGTTTTTTGATGATATTAATGCAAGTGGTGGTATTCTAGGTAAAAAAATAGAAATAGTTGCTTATGATACAAGAGGAGATGCTACAGAGGCGGTTAATGCAGTGAAGAGATTAACAGGCCAAGATAAGGTAGTTGCAATAATAGGACCAAATGCTAGTGGTCAGGCAATACCTATATCAACAGTATTGGAAGAGATGAAGGTTCCAGACATAGCAACAGTTGCAACAAATCCAAAGGTTACTATACTAGATGGAAAGGTTAAACCATATAACTTTAGAGTTTGTTTTATAGACCCATATCAAGGTGCAGTAGCAGCTGGATATGCAGCTGAAATATTAGGAGCTAAAACAGCAGCAGTTTTATATGACATTGGGGATGATTACTCTCAAGGGTTAACTCAATATTTTACTGAAACCTTTGAAGCTAAAGGTGGAAAGATTGTAGCAAAGGAAGGTTTTAAAACAGGAGATGTTGATTTTAGACCACAGTTAACAAAAATAAAAGCACAAAACCCTGACATAGTATTTATGCCATACTTCTTTAAAGAAGTAGCACTAAGTGCAAATCAAGCTAGAGAATTAGGGATTACAGCAACATTAGTTGGTGGAGATGGATGGCCATCAGAGCAATTAATATCAATGGCTAAGGATGCAGTTGAAGGATCATATTTTGTTAATCATCTAGATTTTAATGATCCAGATGTACAGGATTTTAAAAAGAAATATAAAGAAAAGTATAATAGCGATGTTGAATTAAATGGATTCCTAGCTCAAGATGCATGTTCAATGCTTGTGGATGCAATTAAAAGAGCAAATAGTTTTGATTCAGTAAAAATAACAGCAGCTTTAGAGACAACAGATATAAAAGGAATAACAGGAAAAATTAAAATAGGAAAAGATAGTCATAATCCAGAAAATAAAGATGCTGCAATTCTAAAAGTCGTTAAAGGCGAATATATTTTCCAACAAAAATATAGTGCTAAATAGGAATTAAAGAATTGTTAGATTTTATTATTAATTAGGATTAGAAAGCTAAAGTGGTGGGTGCTAAGAGAATTATTTAAGGTGTCTTCAAAAAACAAATAAGTCAGTATCCTCGGCTATTTTGACTTATTGTTTATTTTTAGATGCCTTATCAATAAATGTTTTTGAGCAAATAATAGTTCTAGCACCTACCATAATATATAAAATAATATAAGGAGAATTAGCTATGATAAATTTTTTACAACAGGTTATAAATGGTCTTTCCATAGGCAGTATATATGCTTTAATGGCAGTGGGATATTCATTAGTATATAGTATTATGAATTTTTCTAACTTTGCACATGGTGGAGTAATTATGTTTGGTGCCTATTTTGGATTCTTTTTTATGACTTTATTTCAATTTTCATTCCCAGTTGCTTTTGTTTTATCAGGAATTTCAGCGGCCATATTAGCTGTTGTTATAGAGAAAGTAGCATATAATCCATTGAGAAAAAGAAAAGCACCATTCTTATATTTTATAATATCCGCAATGGGAGTTTCTATATTTTTAGAAAACTTAGTTATTGCAACTATTGGTCCAACCTTTAGAACCTATCCTCAAGTGTTTTCAGCGAAGCCATTTCAATTAGGTGGATTAACAATAGGTAGAATTGATTTGATGATGTTTATAATATCGGCACTTTGTCTTTTATTTCTTGTATATATTATAGAGTTTACTAAAATAGGTAAAGCCATAAGAGCGACATCATTTAATATGAAAGCCAGTGCATTAGTAGGTATTAATACAGGACTTATTATGACATTGGTATTTGCGTTAGGCGGCCTTTTAGGTGGGGTAGCAGGTGTGCTTTTTGGAATGAAGTATACTGTATATCCACAAATAGGGGTGATTACTACAAAATCCTTTATAGGTGCAGTTTTTGGAGGGTTAGGAAGTATACCAGGTGCAGTACTTGGCTCTGTGCTACTAGGAATAATCGAAACTATTACCGCTGCATATATTTCTTCACAGTATAGAGACTTAATTGCATTTATAGTTTTAATATTAGTGCTTGTCATAAGACCAACAGGGCTTATGGGCAAAGTAACAGAAGATAAGGCGTAAGGAGGTAAATTATGAGTTGGTATTATTTACAAGGGATATTAACCTTAGCGGGCATTTATATGTTACCAGTATTAGGATTATGTTTACTGACAGGATTTACAGGATTGTTTTCATTTGGACATGCTGGCTTTATGGCCATAGGAGGGTATACAACTGCAGTAATGTTAACGAAACTTAGTATACCATTTCCAATAGCAATATTAATAGGCGGTATAGTAGCTGCACTCATAAGTATTATTATAGGAAAAGTTACCTTAAATTTAAAAGGTGACTATTTCTGTATAGCTACTCTTGGATTTGGAGAGGCTATTAGACTTATATTGGACAATGTTAGTTTCTTTGGTGGTGCAAGAGGTTGGCCAGGTATACCTACAAAATCATCACTAGTAGTTGTAATTATTTTCGATATACTAGCAATAATTCTAATTGCCAACATATTGAAATCAAGACAAGGCAGAAATATGGTAGCTATAAGGGAAGAGGAATTAGCATCTAAAATGGTAGGAATAAATGTATTTAAATATAAGTTATATGCATTGGTTATTAGTGCATTTCTAGCTGGTATAGGTGGAGGGCTTTTAGCAACTTACCTAGGGTTCTTACAGCCGAAGATGTTTAGCTTAGTAAAATCAACTGAGCTTATAATTATAGTTATATTTGGTGGGTTAGGAAGTATATCGGGAAGTGTTATAGGCTCACTAATATTAATTTCACTTCCAGAACTATTAAGAAGTTTTGCAGATTGGAGACTTGTAATTTATGGAGCAGCAGTAGTTTTTATAATGATAGCAAGACCAGAAGGATTAATGGGTGGAAAAGAATTAAATTTACGTTGGATAAGGAAATTGAAAAATAGAATAGCGAAAAAAGGAAGAGCGGACGAAATAGATAAATTAGGCGAAACAGATAAATTATGCGAAATAGATAAATTAGATGAAATAGATAAATTAGATGAAAATCAATGGGGTAAAAAAGACAAGTTAGATGAAGAGGGAGGTGTGTAACATGGCTCTTTTAGAAGTAAAGAATTTAACTAAGGAGTTTGGAGGGTTAAAAGCTGTTAATGATGTTTCCTTTAAAGTGGAGGAAAAAAGCATTGTAGGCTTAATAGGTCCAAATGGAGCAGGAAAAACAACTATATTTAATCTTATAACAGGAGTTTATGCAACTACTTTCGGTGAGATACGATTTAATGGAGAGATAATACAGAAAAAGCCAACCCATGAAATAATTCAAATGGGAATAACAAGAACTTTTCAAAATATCAGGTTGTTTAAAAAGTTAACGGTATATGAAAATATAGTAACGGCTTGCCATAATAATGTGAATTATTCATTTTGGGAAGCTATGTTACTAGGAACCTTGCCTAAATTTTTAAGCAAGAAAACTAGAATGAAAAAACAAGAACTTATGATTAAAGAAAGGGCAGAACAACTAATGGAAGTATTAAATCTTACAGATAGAAGAGATTCAATAGCTAGCAATCTTCCCTATGGAATACAGAGAAGACTTGAAATAGCAAGGGCATTAGCAGCGAATCCCAAGCTTTTACTACTTGATGAGCCAGCAGCAGGAATGAATCCGGAAGAAACAGAAAGGCTTATGGAGTTAATAGTGGAGATTAAAGAAAAATTCAACGTAAGTATATTATTAATAGAACATCATATGGATTTGATAATGGGAATATGCGATAAAATAGTTGTTCTTAATTTTGGATGCAAGCTGTCAGAAGGAGATCCAGCGGAAATCCAAAATAACAGCAAAGTAAGAGAAGCCTATTTAGGGGGTGTAGCAGATGTTGAAGGTTAATAATTTAAATGTATATTATGACGGAATACACGCTCTAAGGGGAATAGATATAGAGGTGAATCAAGGAGAGATAGTTACTATAATAGGTGCTAATGGAGCTGGGAAATCCACATTACTAAATACAGTATCAGGTTTTTTAAAGCCTAGAGTTGGAACTATAGAATATAAAGGTGAAACATTAGGTACAGTACCAAATAAAATAGTGAAAATGGGATTATGCCATGTTCCAGAGGGGCGGTTAGTTTTTGTAAACCTAACAGTAAAGGATAATCTTATACTGGGGGCGTACCTAAGAAAAAATAAAAAACTTATACAGGAAGATTTAGAAAAGGTATATACGCTTTTCCCAAGACTTAAGGAAAGAGAAAAACAAATAGCAGGAACATTATCCGGGGGAGAACAGCAGATGCTAGCTATAGGAAGAGGGCTTATGAGCAATCCAGATCTTATATTGTTAGATGAACCCTCATTAGGACTAGCACCCTTATTAGTACAAACTATTTTTGACATAATAAAAGATATTAAAGCCATGGGAAAGACAATTTTACTAGTGGAACAAAATGCCTATAAAGCTTTATCAATTGCAGATAGAGCCTATGTTCTAGAACAAGGTAAAATTACAATGGAGGGCAATGCCAAGGATATATTAAATAATCCTAAAGTGGCAGAAGCTTACTTAGGTACTTCTAACAAATAGTATTAAAATACCTTGTTAAGGATGGGGTTAAAATAAATTGATAATACAGGGAAATAAATATTAGAATGATAAAATATAAGCATTATATAAGTGAAAAAAATGAACTTGCAACCATCAAGGAGACAGTTGTAGGTTCATTTTTGTGATTATATTTTAAGCTAGCATCACCAATATCAAAGAGAATTTCATTTTCAAAGCTTATAACTAATCCTCTTTCTTCGATAGAAGTAGAAACGTTGGCAGATAAATTAGAGCCATTAATATTTGAATCAATTAAAAGGTGGTTGTAGTTAAATAATAAGTATTTATGCAATTCCAAGTAGTTTAAATAAAGTAGTTGTTAAAAAACATACTATAAAGGCTATAGTAGTAGGAAGGATAAAGCCAACAAAGGTCCATTTAAAACTTCCAGTTTCCTTCTTTATGGTCATTAAGGTTGTAGTACAAGGCCAGTGAAGCAAACTAAATAGCATAACATTTAGAGCAGTTAAATAGGTCCATCCATTAGCCCGTAGCACATCTCCAAGTGCAGTTAAACTATTAAACTCCACCATATTTCCAGTAGCCATATAAGCCATTAATAATATTGGAATCACTATTTCATTTGCAGGGAATCCTAATATAAAAGCAAGTAATATAAATCCATCAAGACCAATCATATTACCTAAAGGGTTAAGAAAATTTCCGACATGAGAAAGTATACTAAGGTCACCCACATATACATTTGCAAATATCCAAGTTATGATACCAGCAGGTATTGCAACAATAACTGCACGATATAAAACAAATATAGTACGATCTATTATAGATGAATATAAAACTCGACCTATCTTAGGAGTTCTGTATGGAGGAAGTTCTAAGGTGAAAGTTGAAGGAACGCCTTTTAACAAGGTTTTGGACAATAATAATGAAACTAGCAAGGTAACGATAATTCCCACTACTATAGTAAGAGTTATACAAATGGCATTTAAAGCATTGGCTTGAAATGAATTTGTAATTATTGATGAGAAAAATATAGTGGATATAGCTATTAATGTAGGAAACCTACCGTTACAAGGAACAAAGTTATTAGTAAGTATAGCGATAAGTCTTTCACGTGGGGACTCAATTATTCTACAGCCTATAACACCAGCTGCATTACAGCCAAAGCCCATACACATAGTAAGACATTGCTTGCCATGGCAACCAGCTTTCTTAAAAAGATGATCTAAGTTAAAGGCAACTCTTGGTAGATACCCGAAATCTTCAAGCAAGGTGAACAAAGGGAAGAATATTGCCATGGGGGGTAACATAACTGATACTACCCAAGCTAGAGTTCTATAAATTCCATAAGTAATCATTTCATTTAACCATAAAGGAAAGTGTATAGAATTTAAAAGGTTGAAGATTTTAGGTTCTATATAGAATAAAATATCAGAGAGCATTTTAGAAGGATAATTAGCACCTTGAATAGTAATCCAGAGAACTATGCCAAGGAGAAGAAGCATTAGAGGCATACCAAATAATTTAGAGGTTATGACTCTATCGATTCTATCATCTCTATCAAATTTTTTAGAGTCATTTATAGAAATAACATGGTCATACAAATTTTTAGCATGTTCATAGGTTATTTTACTAAGGTGATCCCTGGTAGAACGTTTATCAATATGTTTTGGTAGTTTAGTTTTAATATTATTAAGTGCTGCTTTATAATCGCCATCAATATAACTATCCATAGAAGCATATATGCTTTCATCGCCATCTATAAGTCTAAGGCCAAGCCACCTAGATTTTATATATGGGATTGTTTCTTGTAAATCACTCTCTATTAGATTTAAAGTGTTTTCAATATATTCATCATAGATTATAGTTTTATTATTATAGTTATAATTACCAGATACAACAGTGTCTAAGGTGCTTAAAAGAGTATCAATTCCATATCCATTTTTGGCAGAGGTTAATACTACGGGAATACCAAGTTCTTTTTCAATTTTAGCCTTATCAATAGATATGCTTTTCTTTTTAGCTTCATCTATTAAATTTATACAAAGTATTACTTTATCTGTTAATTCCATTATTTGAAAAACTAGATTTAAATTTCGCTCTAAGGAGGTAGCATCAGCGACAACAACAACTGCATCAGGATTTCCAAAGCATGCAAAGTCACGAGCTACAATTTCCTCTTGTGAAGCAGCAAATAGTGAATAAATACCGGGCAAGTCTATTAAGGCATAGTTTTTATTATTATAACTAAAGTCACCTCTTGCAGTACAAACTGTTTTACCTGGCCAGTTTCCAGTATGTTGTCTAAGACCTGTTAAGGTATTAAACACGGTACTCTTACCGGTATTTGGGTTTCCGGCAAGGGCAATGACATATTGATTATCTTTTTTTTCTATGTCAAACATGTCTTTAAGTGATTTTACTTTAGTAGAATCATAAGTTAAACCCATAATTAAACCTCCTATATTAGATATATGAAACTATAATTTTATCTCCTTCTTCTTTTCTTAAAGCTATCATAGCACCCCGAATATTATAGACTGTTAAATTATTCTTAGGACCATGCCTTACAACATGGATATGTGCTCCATTAGTTAATCCAAGCGCTAACATTCTTTCTCTTTGGTAGCCATCGGAAAGCAAGTTTTCTATTTTAACGGTTTTATCAACCTCGATATCTGTAAGTTTTTTCACTGAAAATACCTCCTAGGTATATAAATATAAATTAATCTGTAAGTTGAGTTAGTTTAGTGTATAAAGTATCCACTACTATATAATTAATATATGGAAGATATTAAAGAGGGTTACAACAACATATAGCATTAATGAGTAGATAAGGTGGGTTAGGCTAAGAAATAGCCACAGTAAATAAAAAAATATAGCAAAAGATATATGGAAATGGTACAATTAGTGTAAAATATTAGCAATGAATAAAGGAGTAAATCAATGAAAATTACATCCTTAATAAAGTTTGGGGTTTTTGGAATTAGTACAATTATATTTAAAAGAAAAAAGCCCATTCTTGGAACAATAATACTAACAGATAAATGCAATTTAGCCTGTAAACATTGTGCTGTAAATAATATTACATCAGTAATACACCCATATTTTCAGATTAAAAAAGAGATGGAGTCTTTATACAAGGAAGGGATTCGCATCTTGTTTTTTTGCGGGGGAGAAACTTTTTTATGGGAAAGTGAAGGCAGAAATATACGTCATTTAATAGTTGAAGCTAAAGAAATGGGATTTCTTATTGTAAATGTAGTAACAAATGGGACTTTTAAGATTGATTTGCCGGAAGCAGACTTAATTCTTTTAAGTCTTGATGGTGGAAAAGAAAATCATGATTTAATTCGAGGGGAAACCTATGACAATATAATTGAGAATATTAGTAGGGCTACATCATCAAATATTTGTCTTTACATGGCAATTAACAAACTAAATAAAGGGGATATTGAAGCAGTTTGTAGTACTGCGAAAGAACAACCTAATATAAAAGCAGTTTCATTTAATTTTCATACACCTTACCCAGGTACAGAAAATCTTGCATTAACAGTTAAAGAAAAGGAAGAATGTTGTACAAGTATTGGTAAAATGATGGACAGTGGAGTTCCAGTTTTTAATCTAAGAAGTGCCTTTCCATATATTATTAACAATAATTTTCCGACTCCATGCCATCAGTGTGTGGTTATGGAAAATGGTAAAAAGTCTACTTGTGGTAGATGTATTGATGTACCAAATCTTTGTGATAAGTGTGGATATTTTTTTGCAGCAGAATACGCTCTTGCATTTCAAGGTAATTTAAAGATTATTTTTGATATGTTAAGGACATATTTACGCTACATATAGGGGGAGTGTTATGAAATTAACATCAATGATGAGGGTGTGGCTTACAAGATCTTTAAAACCCTTTATTTTTACAAATGAATATTCTAAGGAATTAGAAATAGCAGATATAGAGCAACTTGGACTTTATGTTCATATTCCTTTTTGTCGCAGGTTGTGTAGTTTTTGTCCATATTGTAAAGTTATTTATGATGAAAACCAAGCCAAATGTTATAAATCAGCACTTCTTAAGGAAATTGACATAGTGGGAGCTACTATGAGTAAACCAAAACAAGTTACTAGCTTGTATTTTGGGGGTGGCACACCTGCTTTAATGGTGGATGATATTGGAGAAATAATACAAGGAATAAAGAAATATTTTATAATAAGTGATGGTATTGGCGTTGAACTGCATCCTGATGACATCAACCCTATGACTTTAAAAAAGTTAAAAGATGCTGGAGTTACAATGATTAGTATAGGTGTTCAATCTTTCAATGAAAATTGTTTATCTGCAATTGGTAGAAAACCAACTGATTATAATTATATTTTCAAGACTATACAAGATTCTAACTTTGAAACTATAGATATAGATTTAATCTTTGCAATTCCAAATCAGACAGAAAAAACCTTAGAAGAGGATATAGCAACTGCTTTTTCAAATGGAGGAACTCAGATTTCAACCTACCCATTTATTGATTTTACCTTTGCAAATAATACTCATAAACCATTGTCAGAGGTGAAAAAAAAGAAAATGCTAAGAAGTATTACTTCTTATTGTGAAAGAAATGGATATGACCGTACATCCGTATGGACATTTGCAAAGAAGAATACGGGTAAATATTCATCCATTACAAGGGATAATTTTATAGGATTTGGAGTATCCGCAACAACCTTATTAAAAAGTCAATTTAAAATTAATACATTTTCCATTGATGAATATATTAAAAGAGTTGAAGAGGGGAAGCTACCAACATCATTAACTCTAGATTTTTCACTAAGGCAAAGAGCTGTTTACTATCTGTTTTGGAGCTGCTATTCAATGAAAATAGATACTGAAAAGTTCAAAAAGTTTTTTGGAGTTTCTCTTAATAAATTATTTGGATTAGAAATTTTAATTTGTAGAATCTTAGGGTTTATAAAAAAACAAGGAAAAGAGATTTATGTTACAAATAGAGGAGCCTACTATTATCATTATATTGAACAAGCTTATACCACTGCATATATAGATAAAATGTGGAATGTTTCAAGGAAAATAGCATTTCCAGAGCAAATTATATTAAAATAATGCATCTAAAAACAAATAACAAGCCTAACATGCTGACTTGTTTATTTTTGAAGATGTCTAAATTATAGAAAACCGTGCCATAATTTTGGTACGGTTTTCTTGAGATTTATTACAGGATGAAATCTATAAAAATAGTTAAAAATGAGATAAACCAAGTTAGAAGTACAATAATTAAGATAATTATTTAATTTTATCGTACTGGCAAAAGCTACAGTGGATATTGTTATCCATGAAGGGGATAGACTCCACTAAAGACCACTCTGACATCTTATCTAAAGATGGGAAATGGCGATCAGCTTCATAAAATCCATCTATTTTCGTAATAAATGCTCTATGACAATAAGGAAGTAGCTGGGTATAAATAGATTCACCGCCAATGATAAAAATATCCTCACTTGGATATACCTTCAAAGCAGCTATAAGTGAATCTATACTATGGTATAAAAGAAAGTCCTCATGAAAACCTTCGGTTCTTGAAGTTAGTACAATATTTATACGATTTACAAGGGGCGTTTTATTTGGAAAGGTTTCTACAGTTTTACTACCCATGACAACTATTTTATTAAGGGTTTTTTCTTTAAAATAAGCCATATCCTTTGGAAGGTTTACAAGTAAGCCACCATGACAACCTATGCCCCAATTGCTATCGACAACTGCTATTAAATTCATTACACAAATCCTCCTACTATAAATGATTCATTTAGGCTAATAATACACAGAAATAAGGAGGATTTCAATTAAATGTTATTACTTTCTCTTAGTATAGTTGTCAAGTGCATTATCCCAATTCACAACATTCCACCAATTGTTTATATATTCATTTCTTCTATTTTGGTATTTAAGATAGTAAGCATGCTCCCATACATCAATAGCTATGATAGGAGTGAGATTTAATGGTATTGGGGTATCTTGATTTGCAGTTGATACTATTGAAAGTTTACCATTTTTATCAGATAGTAGCCATGCCCAACCAGATCCGAATCTGCCTAAGGCAGCATTAGAAAATGATTCTTTAAATTTATCAAAGGAACCAAAATCACGATCAATAGCCTTAGCTAAATCCCCAGTAGGTACGCCACCTTTATTTGGTCCCATTATACTCCAAAAGAAGTTGTGGTTGTAATCTCCACCAGCATTGTTTAATACTGCAGTTCTAACATCAGCAGGTATTTTATTAGGAGAAGATAATAATTCCACTAAGGATTTATTATAAAGTGCTGGATACTTTTCAAGTGCCTTGTTTAAATTATCAACATATGCTTGATGATGTTTATCATGATGTAAAGTCATAGTCTCCTTGTCAATGTATGGCTCTAAGGCATCATAGGCATAAGGAAGGGGTTCAAGTGTGAATTTTTTTACCTCTTCAGCAGCATAACCGTAGGCATTAATTGATACCATGGGACATAAGATTATTAATATCATTATTAGTGGTATGAATTTTTTCAATGTTAATCACCTCAAGTATAGTATGTTTAATTGCTTACTAAATATTTAAGATAAATTATGGAAGAAGATAAAAATAGTAATCTATTAATAGGGTCTAAGTAAAACATTAAATATTAAATTTATAAGAATAGGTTAATAATATGTTAATTATATTGATATATTCTAGAAAAAGTGGTATAGTTTAAAAAACTTTAAATATAGTCCAGAGAGGCTATGAAGGAGGCATATTATGAATAATACAAATCATATCGCAAAAAAAACTTCTAGTGAAGAAACGGATTTACCTCAAGGCTTTATTGGGGTGGATGAAAAGGTTCCTCTAAAAAAAGCTATTCCACTTAGTATTCAACACATGTTTGCTATGTTTGGAGCATCAGTTTTAGTTCCAATTCTTTTCAATATTGATCCAGCAACAGTTTTATTTTTTAATGGAATAGGTACTCTAATCTATGCGGTTATAACAAAAAGAAGAATACCGGCATTTTTAGGGTCAAGCTTTGCGTTTTTAGCGCCTGTATTTGCATTGACGAGTAAGGGATTAAGTTTTGCAGAAATTCAAAGTGGATTTGTGGCGTCTGGACTTATGTTTACAGCAGTAGGTGCTTTAGTAGGTGTGTTTGGAACAACTTGGATTAAAAAATTATTTCCACCAGCAGCTATGGGTGCAATAGTAGCAATTATAGGATTAGAATTAGCCCCAACAGCAGCGGATATGGCTGGATTTGCAGTAGGTGGAGCGAATAGTGTAATTAACAATCCAACATGGATTTTAGTTTCAATGATAACATTAGGAACAGTAATATTATCTTCAGTTTTATTAAAAGGATTTTTAAAGGTAATACCAATACTTATAGGAGTTGTAGTAGGGTACATAGCAGCCTGTTTTGCAGGATTAGTTGATTTTGAAACTATTAAGAATGCTAGCCTACTAACAGTACCAAAGATTGAATTGGTTAAATTTAATATAAATGCAATAGTAACGATTTTGCCTGCAACATTCGTGGTAATTGCAGAGCATATAGGACATCTTGCAGTTACTAGTAACATAGTAGGTAGTGATTTATCAGAAAATCCAGGGTTAAATAGAAGTTTAATGGGTGATGGTATATCAACAACTATATCAGGATTCTTTGGATCAGTTCCAACAACAACCTATGGAGAAAATATAGGAGTTATGGCACTTACAAAGGTATATAGTGTTTATGTAGTATGTGGAGCAGCAATTTTCTCAATAGTACTTGCCTTTTCAGGAACATTATCTGCTTTAATTAGAAGTATACCAACTCCAGTTTTAGGTGGAGTTAGTTTATTACTATTTGGTAGTATTGCAACCTCAGGACTTAGAACATTTATTGAGGAGAAAGTTGATTTTTCAAAGGGAAGAAACCTTATAATGACTTCAGTAATTATGATAATAGGTTTAAGTGGAATTACAGTTAATGTTGGAGTTGAACTTAAGGGTATGGGATTAGCTACTGTTGTAGCGATAGTATTAAGTGTATCCTTTATGATTTTCGACAAGCTAGGAATAATGAATGAATAAATAGATTTTAAAGAGACCCTAGGGTCTCTTTTTTTAATGCACGAAAAAAGTATAAAAGTTTTTAGTAGCATAGTTCTTTAAAAGTATTTTATTAGGGATATTATATAAAGTAGTCTAGTCCAACTTCGTCAATAGTTTCAAAATATCCTTTTTTTGTTCTTTCATTAAGAATTTCAGTTGCTTTTTCTAGAGTGATTTTAGGAAAGCTCATTAAATCATAGAGTGAAACGGTATTAAGATTTATATTTAGTGGTATCATTTCTTCATCAAGCCAAAAATATTTAGGGATTTTTATATGTGCATTTTCAATCCATAGTTCCTTACCTATATTTTTATCTATAGGAATATCACCATTTTCTATCATGTGGCACAAATTATTAAAAGTTTTTTTATATTCATTAAGATCTTTTATAAAGACATTCATATTTCCTATCATTCCATTATATGCAGCCTTTTCATATATATCAGAAAGGTCATTGGATATGGTTTTTCCTATTGTTGTAGATATGAATAATTTTAGTAGTTCTTGTTTATCTTCAGGAAAACATTCACACCACATTTTTATAAATTCAATAAAAGGAACGGAGGTTTCATTTAAGTCATCTTTAATTTTATACCATGTCCAGAAAGTTTTTAGCATAATGTTTTCAAAGGGTGTAAATAATTCTTTTATATCAGATTTATCATTTATGTTTGAAATCAAAAAGTTGTTGTAGAACTGTACTGATAGGTAGTTGTTTTGTAAAATCTTATTTGTACTTATTCTATAGAAAAGAGTTGCTATAACTCCTTCACAAGATAACATTTCTTGTGAATTTTTTAGCTTTGTTTTATCAAAAATCGTTGAGGTGTGTTCAAGTATTATAGTATCGGTTATATTTAATTTTAAATTATCAGTTGCTGGAAGTAACTTGCTATGAATATATGTATTACATAGAACTCCATTTAGTCTTAATTCAGAATCCGCTTCACATTGCCATAATTTATATATGTCTTTATCATAACTATATTTTAAATTATTTAATTCTTTATAATGTGTAATAAAATCATAGGACAACTTTTCAAAATGAATCGCCCAGCCTTCGCTAAAAGCCATAAAATAATCAGTTATACCCATACTGACATGCTGTTTTGAAGAATTACTTGATGGGAAATTTTTAAATATATTTGACATCATTACATGGCCTAATTCATGGCTAAAAATTTTAAGGTTACCATTGTTTAAACTTTCTTCATCAATAAGTAAATCAACATAATTTAAATGTGGATAGTGAGCAGATTTATCTGAGTCTATTAAGTTAAGTCCACAATTTGCAAATCCACCTTCAGTATTTGAGAGAAATAATACATTTGGCCCAATAGTATCTTTCATTAAGTTTCTTGTGCATTGATTCAATTTAACAACTGATTGATGAAATGGGAATTCTAACTCTTCAATTATTTTCTTATAAAGTGGAGAGGTTTTAGATAATTTCTCCCCGCTAGGAATATTATTATTGTCACCTTTAGACTTTGCTATGCATATTTTTTCATTAGGATTTGGGAAAATATATTCCATAATTAATACCTCCTAAATTATACATTTTTATATTATTATACAATACTATAAAAAAGATGTAAACGATATACGTATTTAACTTAAAATTCTATTGGGTGTGTTAAAAATTATGTGAAAAAGAGCTATAGTTCATCCAAAGAGAATTTATAGGTTTCTACTGCGGATTTTTTTAAAAGTTTAATAGTTGCAAAAGTTAAAATTAATTATTAGAATCACAATGTTTTTATGTTTTTATGTTTTTATGTTTTTATGTTTTTATGTTTTTATGTTTT
>NZ_JAVXAO010000005.1:0-240882 GCF_036660475.1 Clostridium sp.
TAAGTGTTGCTTAACCCCTTTTTTTATTGTGTCCTTGACAAGGGGTCCATTTTACAACTACTTTTCATCTAATTTTCTACCTACTCATAAGGTATTTTTGTATAAATATCTTATGAGAGAATGATATAACCGATGACCTAACTAACTCTGTTTCAGCTGTCATTTTCATAGCTGAACTAGGCTCCGTAAAATCACGGGTTGTAAAAACAGATTTTAACGATTTCTCTAGCTCTACACAAAAGAAATCATAGGCTTGTTCAATATCACATGTAGCTATTTGAATTTTAATAAGTTCACAGATTTCTGTCAATGTATAAACCTGCTTTAAAGTACAAACTATAATTAAATATGCTAAATGTTTCTCACTATATTTTTTATCTTTAGGAGGAGACACAACCCTTTGTTTAACATAATTATTAAGCATTGTAGGTGTCAATAGCTTCTCTTTTGAGTTTAGATTTATAACCTGCAATGCATTCTCAATATATATAATAACTTGATCTTTATATAGTGAAACACTTGGCAATTCATTAAATCTTGGACAATGAAATGCTAGAATTTCATTGACACTATCTCTACTTATATTTTTCTTCATGCTCACTCCCACCTATTTATATTAATATACCATGTTTTTTTATAGTTTGAATAGCAATACATCCCGGTCCGCCTTGAGTTGTAAATACTGGTCCTAACTTTTTAATTTCTACAACTGCGTCTTTAATACTATTTATCATAATATTTTTAGCTGTGTTTGCCAAATCTTCTCTACACGCATGGGAAACATATATCCTATAATTATCATCTACTCCATCTGCAATAAGCGCTTCGCATATTTTTTCAATTGCCTTTGTAAAAGTTCTTTTAGTTGTAAATTTAACTAATCTTGTGCAATCATCTGAAAGCGTCATAACAGGAACTAATTTTACTATACTTCCTATCCGACCAACTAAAGGTGATAATCTTCCACCTCTAACTAAGTATTCAAAATCATTTGGGATAAGATAAGATTTAGCTGTTTCTATTAACACATTAATTTCCTTTAATATTTCATCCTTTGTTCTGCCCATTTCTGCAAGCTTTACAGCCATATCTACAATATATCTCTGAGGCCCACAGAGAGTTTTTGAATTTACTACATGAATTTTTTCTGGATTTTCACACATCCCTCTTGCCACACAAGCTGAGTTATATGTGCCTGAAAGCCCATCTGTCATTGAAATATTAATTATTTCATCATCAGGATACTTGTTATATATCTCTATTACATCACCAATTGATGGCTGAGATGATATTGGTATATTCCCTTGATTTATTATATCTATAAACTCTTCTGTGTCAATTTCTTCATATTCCTTATATGTAATATTATTTATTGTAACTGAAAGTGGTGCAATATCAATATTATTAGCCTTTGCACCTGCAATTGAATAAAGTGATGACGAGTCTGATACAATTCTAACCATAATTCTTGTCCCCCATTATTGTTTTGTTTGTAAATCTAATACATGTAGTTTTATAAACTATATTATTTAGATTATCACACAAGATATCTATTGTCAATTATTATATGTTTAGCCTAATAATTATTTTTAACCCACAAAAAATAGCTAGCAAATTTCTTTACTAGCCACTATTCTACTCACATCTATTCTAAGTGTATTCCATAATATTTACATATTATATATTATTTAATCATCATAACTACTATACCTTGAACTACTCCAATTATTGCACCTAGAACAAAACCTAAAATTTCAATGTGCTTTAATTCTTTTTTTGCTACACTTATAATTATTCTTTCTAGTTCTTGTAGGTCCAATTCATTAATTTTCTCTTCAACCATTTTTTGAATATCTACTTTTTCTTTAATGTGCTCAATAGCTTCATTCCCTATTTCATTTAAAGCTCCATCTACTTCTTGGTCTATCATATTATTGATAGGACCTTGTACCATCATTCTAAAGGGTGAAGGTACAAAATCCATCTTATTTTCCACTAAAGCTCTTATTTTATTTTTAACTAATTGGCTAAATATGAGCTTATCGTCTTCAGTGATTGCATTGTTAATTATATCATCAATTGATAATAATTCTTTTGCTACTACCTCACCAATATTTTTTGCTATCTCCGCTTTTCGCTTTGGAATCAATCCCACTATTTCAAAATTTATTATTGGAATTCTAATTGGGTTTATTGGCCTAAACATAAGCTTTATAGCTAATATATTTGTTACCCATCCAATTACTCCACCTACTAATCCTAATATAGATACTATAACTAAATTATTCATAACTTCCTCCTATGTTCTATATTCTTTCAATCTACTATTCTACACTATTTCTTTAATAAATAAAATACCACTTGAAAGTAAAACACTCCTTTATAGAAACAGTTTTCTTCTTTCACTGTCTACTATAAATGGAGCATCTCAATCTACTTTACTAGTATATTTTAAACTACAGTCTTCAAAAATGTAATATAAAAGGTACTTCCCACTCCAACCTGACTATCTACTCTTATATCACCATTATGAGCTTTAATTATAGATTTACTTAAACATAATCCAATACCTATACTTGCAGGATTTATAGAGTTTTCTCCCTTATGGAATCTATTGAAAATCTTCTTTAGTTCATTTTTTCCTATACCCTCTCCATTGTCTTTAACTCCTATAGTTATAGATATCGGCGTTTCTTCTACGCTTATTTCTATTTTCCCATTATCCCCTGTATGTTCTATTGCATTTTTTATAATATTACTTAGAGCCTCGGCTATCCATTTTCTATCATGATAATAGAGAACTTCCTTTGTACTCATTAAAGTTAGCCTTTGATTTTTTTCTTCTGCCTTAATCTTTAACGGATTAATACTTTCTTCTATCGTATTTGTTAGAGAAAAATATTCTTTATGATATTCCACCACATTACTTTCTAATCTCGCATATTTAAGAAGTGTTTTCACAAGCCAATCCATTCTTTCTAACTGTTCCTTGGATAAATTTATAAAATTATCCACATCCTCACTATCCATCTCTCTGTGATCATTTAAAATCTCATTATACATTGATAATGCCATTAAAGGAGTTTTAAGCTGATGAGAGATATCATTTATAATATTTTTAAGATTTATTTTTTCATCCTTAAGTAATTGAATACTATTCTCTATTCTATCCTCCATACCATTAAACTTATCTATAAATTTATCCAAACTCCCCTTATATCTATAGCTTTTATCTAGTGTAAACTTGTTATCTACTATATTTTCTGCTCTTTTAGTTAATAATACTATCTCTTTATATACTGGATTAATTAAATATAATATGCCCACTAAAATAATAACTAGTCCACCCAACACTATAAATACTACTGACACATTAAATGAACCCACTAAATCTTCAAATAATGGGTTGAAATTAAGTTTTAGGCTATCCTCATAGGAATATTTATTCATAACTTCTTTACCCAAATCATAGTTTCCAGTTGTCTTCCCCGTAATTATCGGAATAATTTCTTCTCCAAGCTCCTTATTTGAATCATAAATGCTTCCTACTATTGATATATTTTGTTTTACATATCTATCATTAACTTCTAAAAACATTCTTGCATTAATCCTATAAAATATAAACCCTTGGATAATAAATATTATCAAGATAAATATTCCTATTTTCACTCTTTCATCCTTATCTAATAATATTGTCATTATTTTTTCACCACCTTAGGTGTCCACTTATAACCTACACCTCTTACTGTGGCTATTAATTTTGGGTTTTTACTATCAGTCTCTATTTTTTCTCTTAACCTTTTCACATAAACACTTAATGCATTTGCATCTATAAAATTGCCATCTATATCCCATAATTTTTCTAAAATTGCATTTCTAGTTAATACATTTGGAGCATTTTCCATAAGTAAATTTAAAAGCTTAAATTCATTTAAAGTAAGAGATATCTCCTCATTGTTTTTTCTTACTAGATGAGCTTTTTTATCTATTTCTATATCTTCACTTTCTAATAACTCCTGCTCTTCATTTTTAGATTTCACTCCCCCCTTTCTTCTTAATACTGAATTTATTCTCGATACTAGTTCTCTAATTTTAACTGGCTTTGTTACATAATCATCTGCACCTAAATCTAAGCCTAAAACTATATTTGACTCCTCGTCACATGCCGTCATAAATATAATTGGAACATCATTTCCACTTTCCCTTATTTCCGTGCATAGCTCATAGCCATCTCCATCTGGTAGCATTAAATCTAATAAAATTAAATCTATATCATCATTAATCATAGTTCTTGCAGTTTTTAAGTTCATTGTATGATTAACATTAAAGCCTTCTTTTTTCAAACTATATATAACCGCTAAAGCAACCGCTCTATCATCTTCTACTAACAATATGTTCTTCATTTTCTTTCACCCCTTACTAATATCTAAAATGCTAATTATTTAGATATACTGTACTCCGCTTTTAACTTTATTCTTCTTCCCTAATTAATTCTATTGTATTTAACTTGTTAAGTCTATTTAATGGTAATGCACTTGTTACTAAATTTATAAGAAGAAGTAGAAAACTTCCCACAAATATTATCCAAACTGGCGGATTACTGTTCTCTATATTACCCATATAGGCATATGAAATATATATTATCTTTAAAATAACATAAGATATTCCCCCTCCCATTATGGAAGATATAAACCATTGAACTATTCCCTCTAGCATTATCATCTTTTTTAAATCCCTACTATTCATACCAATAGATAACATTGTTCCAATTTCTTTTTTCCTTAAAGTAATATTAATATTCTTATTATTTATTATATTTATTACTCCAATAGCCATAGATAAAAATAATATAGTATAAATAATTATAGCTATGCCAACTATCTGGTTTTTTAATTCTAATGTTTCTATTTCATTATCAATATAGGATCCCCCAATTTCATTTATATAAGCTTTTATATCGTCTATACTATTGTTCCTTTTTTCTTGACTTAAAAAATTAAATTCTAAGGAAATTGTACTACTATAATCTAACCTATCATTTATAATCTTCTTGTTCTTTTCATAAAACTCACGTGAGGCTATTAGCATAACCCCGATATCTATATCATTATTTCTCCAATCATATGTATTTTTAACATCTATAGTTCCAACAACCTTAGCCTGTATCTCTTTAATACTGCTGGTATCATTTAGAACTTCACCTAAGTCCATTGAATTTATATTATATTCATTATCTAAATACAAGTAAAACTTATCATTAGGCTGCAACTTTGACACTTTTTCACTTTCTATTCTCAATAATTTACTATTTACATTCTTATTAACTAATAAAACACCATTATCATTAAAATCCTCCAACCTTACATCTTCACCTTGAATATATGGTAATATTTCTTTTAATGCTTCATCACTGTAGATTGATAATTTACTATACTTTAGATATGAATATTCCTCCATATCTTTATTGAATATTTTTTCATCTTTTATAATATTTCTTGATCTAAATCCTTTAAGTATCGGATTTAGATTTATACCAATTTCGGTAATTACGTCTTTAGCCGACTCTGTACTATCTATAAAATTTCTAATATCCTCTAACCTCTTAATACCAACTTCTATTTTGTTTGTACTATCTAAATTGGAGTATTCACTACTTAAATCTGAAATATAAAGACTAATTTTAAAGTCTTTTGTTTTTTCTAATTCTTTATTAAATCCCTTCAATGCGCCTGTGCAATATCCTGTAAATGATACAAATATAATTAAAAGCATGCTTAATGTAATTATACTAATAATGAAACTTTTGTTATTACCTCTAATATTTTTATAAGCTAATTCTCCTTTATATCCAAAAAGTTTTCTAATTAATTTACTTTTTCTTTTCTTCAATCCCTTTGTTCTAATTCCACCGATTTTAACACCTTTAATCGGTGATATATTACCTGATTTAATTATAGGTAATATAGATGATATTAATATGGTAACAATGGTTAATAATATTGTAGCTATTACTACTTGCCAATAAATCTTATAACCTATACCATATATATTAAGTTTTATTACTTTCCCAAATACAATACTAGTTATAGTCCAGCCCACTAAATGTCCAATTATTAATCCAGGTATGATAGATAACGCTCCAAGTATAAAACTTTCTTTTATTAACAAGTATCTAATTTTATCTACCGTTGCCCCCATGCATCTTAGTACTGAAAAATACTGTATTCTCTCCTTCATAGAAACATTTATTGAACCATAAGTTAATATAGATGTTAATAGTAAAATAAATATATTAATTAATACTAATCCTAACTTTTCACTAGATAAATTCCTAAACTGCTCTATTCCATAACTCTCATATTCTTTAATTAACATTTCATTAAATTCAATTCTATTTTGGACTTTTGAATTACTTATACCTAAAGTGTCCACAATACCTAATATTGTTTCTCTTATATTTAGGTTATCTTTAATATTAATAACTGCATTTATATCGCTATATTTCTCATCCTTATTATACTTAGTTATTCCAGTAAATTTCATTGAGTTATATTCTTCACCCTTATAAAACCCAACAATTTTATAGGTTCTATTACCTATATTAATCTCATCATTAACCTCTTTATTTAGTTCTCCTCTTGCTTTGATTGTTAATGCTATTTCTTCTTCTTCACGGGGTAATCTACCTTGAACTAATTTTATCCTTTCATTAAATATATTTTCAAAAGAAGTGTTGTCTAAAGCATAAATTAATAGCTGTTTTTTAATATTACCCACCATTATTTCATTAGAAACTACCTCTGCTATCAATCCACAATTTGAAATTTTAACATTCCCTTCAATAACCTTAATTTCAGTATCAGTTACACCTTTAATTATAGCCCCATAATTCCCTCTATAATATTTAGCCTCAGCTATATTAACATCCCTCATGAAATAATTTATATATCCAACAGTTGTAAAAAGTATAATACCAAGAATAATTCCAATTACAGTATAAGTGTTTCTTCTCTTGTTAACCTTAAATTGTTTATTTACTAAGTCACTATATTTTTTCATCCTTAATCCACCTCATCTAAAGCTATCTCCCCATCTTTAATATGAATGACTCTATCAGCCATCTTTGCAACCTTCTCATCATGTGTTATTAGCACTAAGGTTTGATTATACTTTTTTGCTGAAAATTTTAGCAGTTCCATAATATCTCTTGATGTTTTAGAATCTAAATTCCCTGTGGGTTCATCTGCCAAAATAATTGAAGGTTTATTTGCTAAAGCTCTTCCAATAGCTACTCTTTGCTGCTGTCCACCAGAAAGTTCTGAGGGAAGATGATCTCTTCTATTTTCTAAAGATAAAAGCTTTATTAATTCATTTTTATAATCCTCATCCATAACTCCATCATCTAAAAGTACTGGCATCTCAATATTTTCTTCCACCGTTAAAACCGGAATAAGATTATAAAATTGAAATACAAATCCTATTCTTCTAAGTCTCAACACCGAAATTTCTCTTTCTGATAAATTATTTATATCTATTCCATCTATAAATACATGACCATTTGTAGGCTTATCTACACCACCGATTATATGTAAGAGCGTTGACTTCCCTGATCCTGAAGCTCCAACTATAGATATAAACTCTCCCTTTTTTATACTAATGTTTATATTCTTTAACACCTCTGTCTTATTATCACCTTTGCCATAGTCCTTATAAATACCGCTAACTTCTATAGTGCTCATAAGTTACCATCTCCTTCATATATTAATTTAATATATACTATTCCCATTATAATATACAAATTGAAAATTACAGTAATATTATTCTACTATTATTATTTAGCAATAACTTTCTATAATTATTCATATATAATCCTTTATTCTACTATATTTTTGATGATTCATATAATTTTAACCCACAGCTATTATTTATATTAAAACTTAATACATTTTAACAACAATTGGCATATAGTAACTTCCCAACGGGTTCGGTTTTGAGGTGCCCAAATGGGTTTCTAACAGAAATTCCTAAGCATTTTAAAATTGAAAATCACCTGTAAATCAACAATAAAAACTCCCAACCAATTTCGTTGGGAGTTTTTTCGTATTATCCAAAATTCTGAACTAATATAATCACGTTTCAAATTCAAAAATTTTTAGAAAGGTTTATCATTTTCCATTAATATTATCGGTAAGAATCTAACGATAAATCTTTGTTTTAAATGATTTTCAAGTTCATCCTTATTTTTAAATATTGATGCTTGGAATGGAAGATTTGGCATTGGTTTTTCTACAAATAATATATCATTTTCTCTTTCTATCATCATTCCAACATGTTGTGCTTTTAAATCTTTATCAATAGGGTCATACGCAAAGCAACTTATAAGTTTACGATTTGAATCCTCAAACTTAACTCCTCTTTTATTCCACTCTTTTTGTACTTCTTTTATATGTCCTCCTGGAGTTCTAAGAAGTTTTGATGGTACAGGCTCAAATAATCCAAAGAAATTTCCTGCATCATCTTGTGTAAACCCTGTATTTTCATAAGTTGTAATTATTCCTTCTTCAAAATGAAATTGCTCTAAGTCTCCGGTGTAAGGCTTTACCTCAATAATGTCCTTCATAAGGTTCCACGCTGACACACGGCAGTTTACATCAAATGGAATTAATGCTTTTCCAAATAAATCAAATGATAACACTTCATCGTAATTAACTATAGTTCCTTTTATATCAGTAAACCCATCTTTAAATGAATGGAAATCTCCAAGTACTTTATTGGTATCTTCTACTTGTTTTTTAAATATATCTACATTTTCTTTCGGTACTCCTGAATCTAACAGTTCTTTAGAAACATAGTCCAAAGTTTTTTCATCTGACATATTCGAGTATGTTAGTGAAGTCATTTTAAACTTTAAAAACCATAATCCAAATATGATAGCTAATACTAATAGTATAGCTCCTAATACTTTTAATACTTTTTTCATTTTCATAATGTGACTCCTTTCAATTTATCCTATTATTCTTTAATACTACAATTTTATTAATAAGTGCAATTCCATTTTGAATTTATACGTAAAGTCAATGGAGAATAGACCAAAGACAAGTTATATAAATGACTTTGGTCTATGTGAATATGTGTGTGATTTTAAGTTTTACCCCCTAATCCTAAACACATTATCACACTACTTGCTACTTATATTCAATACCTCTTAATTTTTTACGTCTTTTTTAATAAATGTTACAAAGGTAATTACAAGTAATACTAAAGATACTATTAATAGCTGTAGAATTCCCATTGCTGGATTTAATCCTACTCCAAACTGTTCCTGTATTGATTGTAATACAAATGGTGCAAATTTAAACATTGAGTTATTCATATAAGGTATTAATGAGTTAACTACCCATACTTGTTTAAGATTAATTACTAATACCATTGTTATTGGAAGTGCCCCTAAGTATAATAACATACTTACAGCAACTGCTAATGCTGTATTCCTAGCTAGTGTTGATATAGTAAATACTACTGATGTTATAAATACTAAACTTGCTATTGATATAGATAGTTGTGGAATCATGTATCTTATATAACTAACCTCTGTGATAGTTCCTGCTACTGTTTGTATTATTGGTGTTCCTAGTGTTTCAAACCCAAACACTGCTCCACTTGATATTACAAGCAATGCGATACTTACCACTACTACTCCCATACCTATCAATAATACAGCTAATAATTTTGATAATAATACTTTCCACCTAGCTACTGGTCTAATTAGTAGTAATCTTATAGTTCCATTTGAGAATTCTGTGGATACTATACCACCAGCTATTATTATTATTATTAAAACTGCTAATATAACAAACACTTCATAGGTACTATCAACTACACTTCTTGCATCTTTTACTGCATTTAAATCTGGTATATCTTTTTCTAGTCCATACCATAATTCCTTAATTCTTTCAACTCTTCCTTCATTTATAGCCTTATAGTTTGCAACATACTCATCATATGACATTGAGATACCATATCTAGGTGCATTTGAATTAAACTCCTTTTCAGTCATCATTGTTGTTCTGTATTCACCTAATATCTCCTCTATAGTGATGATAGATTTATTTTTCCAATTATTTTTATTGTAATCTATTTTATTGTCATATCTAAATTTTAATATTGCAATATCCTGCTCTAATTGTGGTATCCTCCAATTATCTTCTTCCATTAGTTTTTTTGCTTCTTCTAATGCAGCTTTTCCATCTTCGTCCTGCTGGTTTTTCGCCACTAATTTTTCATATTCTACAATTGTTTTTTTATATTCTTCAATAAGTCCTTCTTTTATTTTTATCTGATTAGAAATACTCTTCATATAATCATTATTAACAATAATATTTTTTATTTCATCTCGCTTTGCTATTAGATTAGCTTGAACTTCCTTTTGCTTAGCCATTGTCATTTCATAATAAGCAGCAACTCTATTTAGATCAACACCAAATAAATTTTCTAATAACACTTCTGACTTTGCGCCCCTAATAATTTGTTCTATTGCCTCTAATTCAAGTAACACTGAACGATATTGTGCAGCTTCAACCGATCTCCAATCCTCATAGCCACCTATTTTATAATCTACGCTTAATTGAAAACCCTCCCTTTCAGCTTCTGCAAGATCTTTAGCTACTGCTGCTCCTGGAGTTTTATCAGCCTTTAATTCATCTATTCTAGATTCAGCCTGTTCTAATTGATACTTATTAGATTGCTCATAGCTTCTCTCTGTACTTGTATTCTCTATTTTGCTAAGTACAATTGGTAAAATAATTGCTGCTATTAATATTAATGGTATTATTACTTTTATACTTGTTTTTTTAAATTGTTTAAAAAGTTCATTACACGTTAAGCTAAATATCTTCATATATACGTCCCCTTTACTATCTAATTTGATCCTTTGATCCCTTAGTTATTTCCATAAATTCATCTTCTAATGTTTTTGTTAATAGCTCTGTACCAAATACATCTATATCATTTTTTATTAATATCTTGTTAATCTTAGCCAATTCTTCCTTTTCACATGATATTTTTATTCCATCCTCATTAAGAACTGGACTAACTGTAGCTAAGTTATCTTTTATTATTTTAACCGCTCTTTCTTTATCATTAACATCTATTAAATATGTTTTAATAGCCTTAGATTCATTTTTTCTGATATCACCTATAGTTTTTATATCAATCATTTTCCCACCGTCTATTATTCCAAACCTATCACACATAAGTTCCATCTCGCTTAAAAGATGGCTTGAAACCAATACAGATAGTCCCTCCCTCTGTGCAAGTTCTCTTAGCATTTGACGTAATTCTTTAATTCCCATTGGGTCAAGTCCATTAGTAGGCTCATCTAGTATTAATAATTTTGGCTTATGAAGCAAAGCTTGAGCAACTCCAAGTCTTTGTCTCATTCCAAGAGAATACTTACTCACCTTATCATTAATTCTGTTTCCAAGTTTAACTAGGTTTACTACCTCATCAATTCTTTCCTTTGTGATTCCTCCATGCATTTTAGCATAAAGACGAAGATTATCTCTTCCACTTAAGTATCCATACATTTCAGGATTCTCGATAATTCCTCCGACCCCTTGCAATGCTTTTTCAAACTCCTTCTTAACACTCTTACCATCTATATATATTTCACCCTGACTTATGCTATATAGTCCTGTTATCATCTTTATTGTTGTAGTCTTACCTGCTCCATTAGGCCCTAAAAAACCAAATATCTCACCTTCATTTACTACAAAACTTATATCTTCTACTAATTTAGCACTTCCCATTATCTTGCTAACATTTTTCAATTCTAAAACTGCTTTCATTGCCTTCACCTCATTTATTATTTTTCACCTTTTATTGATAATACATATTATATCCACAATTTATTTTTATTATTTTTTACCAATATATTAATCACTAAAATACCATAACTATGCTAATTCCAACTAGAAGTATTCAACTTTCTCAATACTTTTAAATCCTTCGTTTTTTCTTATTATGATTTCCTTACTACATGTCTTAGTATATAGTGTTATACTTACAACTGAATTATAGTAATCTTACAATTTAATAACAAAGGCTTATTACCTATTTGACATATACTTTTCTGTTTATAATCCTGCATTATTCTTACTCCCAATGAAAAAAATCCACGACAAATTCCTGTCGTGGATCTTGTATTGAATACACTATTAACCTTATAAACTTTATTCTTACTTTTCTAAATCAGTATTACTAGTTTAATATAACAATAATCTTCATTTTAATGTCTTAATCTAAAACTAATCTCTTATATGTTACTTTTAACTATATTTTTATATCCTGTATATGTTGCATAAAAATATCCAATATAAATTGTAATGAATATAAATGCCGTTATTATAGATGAACCTCTTATATCTGGTTTATTGAAGGCTGATATAAAGTCATTAGCTACTTCTATTCCAACTATTGAATGTACAAAGGCAAGTATAACTGGAATACTAAAATATACTAATGTTTGGGTGAAAATTGTTTTGTTTATACTCTTTTCATTTGCACCTATTTTTTTTAATGATTTATATCTCTCTATGCTATCACTAGCCTCAGATAACTGTTGAAGTGCAAGTACAGCCATACTAGTTATTAAAAATACTATCCCTAGATACATTCCAACAAATAATATAGTTGTTGTCATTCCTTTACTTTCTTCAAAAATTTGCTCTTTTGTATATCCATTAATAAATCCTGATTCTTCATAATTTACGTTTCCATCTTTAAACCTTTTAAAGATTTCTCTATACGCTTTTTCTGTTGCCTCTCTATCGGCCTCAGAAAATTGCACATTCATTTTAGATGCACTTACCTTTGCACCCTGAAAAAGATTATCATCCATAACCACAGTGAAAATATTATTTTTAGCAACATCACTTTCTAGATTTTCTTCTATTACTTTCTTATTTTTAACAAGGTACTCTTTCCCATTAATTTTCATCTTATCATTACCTTTTAAAAATTCATTTGTTGGAAGTACTATATCCTGAAAATTTGATAAAACTAAAACTTCGTCTTTTTTCAAATTTATCTTTTCTTCATTGTTTAGCTCTTTAATTTTATTGTAATCAGATATTTTTATAAATGTAGCTAGAAATTTACCCGGTTTAACCTTACTATCTTCACCAATTATATCTTGTATTCTAATATCTGAATCATACTCATTATAAACAGCATACCTTTCATTATTATCAAATTTAAAATCTATTTTTCTTAAAGACTCTTCCACACTAGTTACTTCATCGCCCTCATTAACATACATAGTTGCACTAACATCAAATGGTGTAGAATCCTTTAACCCAGCTTCAATTGCATTTTTAAAACTTATACCTGTAGATAGCACGCATATGGTAATAAATAACATCAAACATATTATAGCCATGGATACGAAATTTGTATTTACCTTACTATTAATTTGTTTTACTACAAATATATTTAATCCTTTGAAGTAAACTTTCTTATTCCTTTTTATGATGTATAAAACAAATCCTGTTAAGCTAAAGAAAAACAGAAAAGTTCCAGTTATGCCCAATAATATTGATATTAAAAATCTAATATCCTGTACATCTAATCCTATTTTCAATATAAGGCTATATGCAAATCCAAGAGATACTACACATAATATAAATGCAATTAAATATATTATTGGATTTTTAAACTTAATATCTTCATTTTTTCTTCCAGCTGTTAATAAATCAATTATTTTATATTTTGATATTATAAATGTATTAAATATCATAACAAGTATAAATATTATTCCAAAATATATAATTGTTTTTCCTATAGCCTTTGTTGAAATAACGAATGTATATTCAGCCATTCCAACACTAAATAACTTTGAAACAAATGCTGACAATCCCTGAGAGGCGATAATACCTAATATTAACCCGCTAACTAAGGACATCACTCCAACTATTAGAGTTTCCAATATTAATATTCTGGAGATTTTATTTTTCCCCATTCCAAGTGTCATATATATACCTAACTCTTTATTTCTTTTCTTTATTAAAAAATTATTAGCATAAAGAATTAAACATCCTAAAATTACTGATACAAATACAGATACATAAGATATAACATCTGTCAGCATTGTAGCATACTCTTTCCCTGAGGATTTCATATCCAAAAGAGCTTTTTGTGATTCAATTGAATTGAAGCTATAAAATATACAAACTGCTAATGTAAGGGTTAAAAAATATATTGTATAATCTTTAAAGCTTTTCTTTACATTTCCTATCGCTATCTTAGAATACATTGCTATCATCACCTCCAAGGAGTGTTATAACTTCAATTATTCTATTGAAAAATTCTTTTCTTGAATCACTTCCCCTTACTAACTCACTAAATATTTTTCCATCTTTAATAAATAAAATTCTATGAGCATAACTTGCTGTAAATGCATCATGGGTAACCATAAGTATTGTTGCCTTTAAATCTCTATTTAAGCTCTCAAATCTTTCTAGTAATAGTCTAGCTGATTTAGAATCTAAGGCTCCTGTTGGTTCATCTGCTAAAACTAGAGATGGGCTAGTAACTATTGCTCTTGCTGATGCCACTCTTTGTTTTTGTCCACCTGACATTTGATATGGATACTTATTTAAAACCTCCTCAATCTCAAGATATTTTGCTACATCATTTATTTTACCATCTATTTTTGTTACCTTTTCACCTTGTATAGTTAATGATAATGCTATATTTTCATAAGCTGTTAATGTATCTAAAAGGTTGAAGTCCTGAAATATAAACCCTAATTCATTCTGTCTAAATTTATCTAAACTCTTTGATTTTAGCTTTGTAATATCTTTATCATTTATTATTATATTCCCAGTTGTTACATTGTCTATAGTAGAAATACAATTAAGCAATGTAGTTTTACCACTACCTGAAGGTCCCATTATACCAACAAATTCACCCTCAGTAACATTAAAACTTATGCTGTCTATCGCCTTCGTTACATTATCTTTATTCCCATAATATTTTTCTATTTTTTGAACACTTAATATATTTTTCATTTTACCTACTCCTCTTAACATTTATTTTAATCTTCTCTACAACTATGATTCCTCTAACATGAATAATTATATTAATGTTATGAGAATTAATTTTCTGTTGTTCTTTATGACCTTATTATATATGCTTAATAAATTTTGTAGTATTTAATTGAATTACATTAACATTACAATTTTGAAAGATTACTATTAAACATTAAATTAACTTAAAACTATATAGTTCTTTATGTGTTTTTTATTGTTAACTCAAAAGGGGCATCTTTCCATAACGTAATCAGTTATTTTAAGATGCCCCTTTCTATCTATATTTAATTTGTATTTTCACTGCTACATGTAACATTAATATCTACAACCCGACCTGTTGATAAGTATTCTATTTGATTAGATAATTTATTTTTTAGAATATCATAAACCTGTATTCCAGTGCAATGGCATGTATAAAATTTAGATTTCCTTTTTGCTATTTCTGCACATATATCATTTATAAGTTGGCGTTCTTTATATTTTCCAGAATTTGATCTTATTGTATGAAGCCCACTAATGACTACATCTAGTTCACGTCCAATAATCTCTTCCGCTCTTTCTAAAATATTTACTATACCATTATGAGCACATCCACTAATAAGTGTAACCTTCCCATTATTTTTCAAAAGAAGACTTTGCTCATGGTTAAAATCATCACTAACACATTTGTTATCCATTATCATAAGCAATTCTTTATTTGCAGTTGGTATTAACCTATTATTCATCCCACCTGAAAATAAGAGTAATTCATCATCTATCTCCGTTAGATTATCTGTAAGTATAATTCTACTATTATCTTTAAGTTCCTCATCTAACCCTATATTGTATTTAAATACACCTAGTATCTTTATTAAATGCTTATTAAAGGCTTCCCTTTGTATATATATTTTAGCTTTATCATTATTTTCCAACAAATATTTTAATCCACCACCATGATCATAATGTCCATGTGAAATAATCACTATATCTACCTCTGCTATATCAATATTTAATTTCTTAGCATTCTTTAAAAATAAATCTTTATCCCCTAAATCAAATAATATGCTATGTCTATCTGTCTTAACATGAAAACATAATCCATGTTGCTTCTCTAGTTCCTCAGAAATTGTAGTATTCTCCACTATTGTTGTAATTATCATTGCAACCCCACTTTCTATTAATATTGAAATTACTCTCTACCATTAATAGTATATATTTAATGTTCTATTTGATTAAATTCTTAGTTAATTATCACATGAACTCATTTTAAAATCTATATTTCTCATTT
Source organism: Clostridium sp. (assembly GCF_036660475.1). GTDB lineage: Bacteria > Bacillota > Clostridia > Clostridiales > Clostridiaceae > Clostridium_J. The sequence continues at coordinate 16,357 of NZ_JAVXAO010000005.1, forward strand.
GAACTTAAACTAAGAACTTGACCTATAAAACAACGGATCAAGTCCTTTAATATCACTGAAATCAAATTATCTTTACTTTACCTAACTTAAAGTACCATAGCTCCATCAACTGATAAAACTGCACCACTTATATATGATGCCATATCTGATGCTAAAAACAAGAACGCATTTGCTATATCTTGTGGCTTCCCAAGCCTTTTAACTGGAATATTTTCCGCCATTTTACTTATCATATTCTGATCAAGTGCAGCGACCATGTCAGTTGCAATTATTCCTGGAGCTACTGCATTTACTCTTATCCCATCTTTCCCCAACTCTCTTGCCAATGATTTAGTAAATCCATTTATAGCAAATTTAGAAGTTGGGTATCCAATCCCTGATTTTTGTCCATATATGCTCACTATTGAACTAGTGTTTATTATAACCCCTGATTGCTTTTCCCTCATTTTCTCAGCAGCTATTTTAGAACAATTAAATACCGCTTGAACATTTATATCCATAACTTTAGCAAAATGTGCATCATCTTGATTGTATATTGATATACTATCACTTATTCCTGCATTATTTATTAGAACGTCTACTCCGCCCCATTTCTCAACAACGCCATCCATCATAGCTTTTATTTCTGATATTTCTAATAAGTTAGGTGCAAATCCCATAACTGGGTATTCTGCATTTATCTTATTCAATTCTGCTAAAGCTTTATCTACTGACTCTTTTTTAGATCCACACAATACAACATTTGCTCCATTTTCAAGAAATGCCTTTACAGCCTCAAATCCAATTCCTCTAGTTCCTCCCGTTACAATAACTACCTTATGTTCTATACTTTGTCTTAATATATCCATAGCGCTCTTCCTCCACTCATTATAAAATTTTATATTTCTAAGTCAAATTTAATCATACTATTTAGATACAGTATATTATTGCTATTAAGTAATAATAATTACCGTTTTATATCTATAAAAGTAGTATACACCTTTCAGATTATAAATCAAATAACATGCTTGCTCTAAATCTATTTTATCTCACACTTAAATTAAAACTGAGAATATCTTTTATTTTCCCTATTTATTTATAATATACCTAGGTATTATACATTCCTTATTTCTAGTAAATATAATTTTTTTAATTATACCTTATAATAAAAATCTATGACAATACAATTATTTCTTTTTATACATCATTCATTTGTTTTTACATCATACTAACAATTTATTTACATAATTGTTAATATGATGTATTATTAATATAACGAACACTGGTTTTATTGTAAAAAATGAGGAGGTATAATTATGTTTTTATTTGAATCTATTCCTTTATATTCATGGTTAGTATGGATATGCATTTTAGCCGGTCTTATAATTTTCAATGAAATAACTCGATATAACAAGCTAACTGGTATTATCTTCTTTATTGTATTACCTATTTTTCTTACAATTTTTATTTGGCCAAAAACCTCTGGAATAGGAACCGGAGCTCAAACTGCTAACTGGTTTGCCTGGATAAAAGTTTATTCCGCATTAATAGGATGTTATATAGGCCTAAGTTTACGTTTTTCTAAAAAAGTGCAAAGCAAAAAATGGTGTTATGTATTGGCGCCTTCAATTCTTGCAATTAATATAATAGAAGCAGTTATTCGTGAATTTCAAGTTATGGGTATGCATGGTGTAATTGATAGCATGTTCTATATTGGTGGTCCATGGAACGCTATAAATGCAATTGCAGGTATTATTAATATGTTAACTATTTGCGGTTGGTTTGGTATAATTATAAGTAATGACAAACATAGGGATTTAGTATGGCCTGATATGATGTGGTTCTGGATTATAGCTTATGATCTTTGGAACTTTGCCTATGTTTACAACTGCTTAACAGACCGTTCATTTTACAGTATAGCACTACTTTTAGCCTGTACAATCCCTGCATTTTTAATCAAAAAAGGTGCTTGGGCACAACATCGAGTTCATACATTAGCACTTTACATGATGCTTATGTTAACAATTCCAAACTTTTTTGTTAGTAGTAAATATGCAGTAGCTTCAACTCATAGCCCAACTGCTTATTATACTGTAAGTATTATAGCTTTGGTATTTAATATTGGGGTTGCCATTTATCAACTTATAACAATTATTAAATCTAAGAAAAACCCTCTTAAAGATGACTTGTATACAAATCGTGAAGCCTATAAAACTGTTAGGAGTGAAAACATTTAATATATTTTAAAATAACTTTAGATTAAAATATTAATTACTATACATTTAAAAACCCCCTAACATTATCTAAATGAATGTTAAAGGGGTTTTTATCTTCAATTTATAATATTAAATTACCACATAGCTCTGAAACCTTGTCCATATACAGCGTAAATGTAAACATATCATCTAATGATTTTATTGTCCAGATTTTACAACTTATATAATATTTCTATAAATATACCTATTTGCTTATAATTGTATAATTATTCATAGCATTTAATGGTACTGTGTTTAAATATGTGTCCCCTGTTTTATTAAAATGTACAGCATAGGTAATACCATTATTGCTTCCATCTCTTACCCCTTGTACTTGGATAACAGCTTTATCTGGAACACTTACTTTTACTGGCTTATGTCTAATTGAAAAAGGTGCTCCTTGTGATACTCCATCTATAAGTACTTGAACATAGTCATTATCTTCTTTTTCTACAAAGTTCCAGATTGAAATTTCTAAGTTCCCAAATCCATTTGAAATTTCTATAGATGCATCCTTTGCATCTAGTTTTAAAGCTTCTTTACTTAATATATCTCCTATGTTTACATTTTCTATAGCTCCGGCTGTTAAATTATCTTTATATGTCTTATTAGGTGTCCCCTGAAACATAAATAATACAAATATAGCTAAGCAGAGACCACCTATAACTATTCTAAACTTTTTCATAGAAGGATTTATATACTCATCTTTCTTTTCTTCCTCTTTGTCATCATCAGCTTTAAGTTGTTTATATAAACCTTCTTCTGATATATCTATTTTATCTAAATGTATGTTTTTATCTTCCCTTGTATTTTTCACATCATTTACCTTAGTATCACCTAATTTTTCAAAATCAGTCTGCGTATTTTCATTAAACTTTTTCATAATAACCTCCCCTACCTAAACCCTTCATTATAATTTTCCATTTTTTCTGGAGTTTCTAACATAATTTTTGAAAGAGGTTTTTTTCTATAATATATGGATGCAAACATTCTCCATAGTACTAGTGATATTATAAATGATACTATACCCAAAACTTTTCTACTTGGTGTTAACGTTGTATAACTCCAATTTAATATCTCAACTCCTAAACCTATAAATATACTTGACATAATTAAATATTTAAGAGTTTCAAATAAGGATGGAAAAATGCTATATATTCTTCTTAAAGCTCTAAATCTTAAAGAAAGATACATAATCATGGAAATACTTATAAGTAACCCAATATGGTCACCATAAACGGTGTAGCCTGTACTTATTATTTTAAAAGCATCTACTGTAGACATAATAGGCAATAAAACAGACATAAGTATCAATACTGGCATACAAATTAATCCATAAGCTACTGTTATTAAATTTCCTATTATATTAGATATAAATTTCATATTATCACCTCTTTCTATAAATTAACCTTAGATACATCACATGCTTCAATTAAAATAAGATGCTCTTTAGTTATATTATCAATTTTTTCAAGCCTTACTGCTTGATTCCTGATAGCTTTCTCGAATATATTTCTCACATATCTTCCATTTCCAAAATCAGAAACTTTATAAGCTGTTTTAAATATATCCTGTAACTTCAATCTAGCCTCTTTAGTTATAATATAGCCTTTGCTCTTAAATAAATTTTCTGCAATAGTTAATAGATCTTCAACTGAATAATCTTTAAATTCTATAATATTTGCGAATCTAGACTTTAAACCTGGATTAGTATCTAAAAACATATCCATATCATTGCTATATCCAGCCAGTATAACTAGTAAATTATCTCGATTATCATCCATCATCTTTACTAATGTGTCTATAGCTTCTTTTCCAAATCCACTGCCACTTCCAGCATCCTGAGCTAGAGCATAAGCCTCATCAATAAATAATATCCCTCCAAGTGATGACTCTATTTTTTCTTTAGTTTTTATAGCCGTTTGACCTACATATCCAGCAACTAATCCACTTCTATCAGTTTCAACAAAAGCTTTACTACTAAGTACTCCTATACTATATAAGACTTCTCCAACTATTCTTGCCATTGTAGTCTTGCCTGTCCCTGGATTCCCTTTAAATATAATATGAAGAGTTTGAGATTCATCCACTTGTAACCCTAGTGTTTTTCTCTGCTCTCTTATTTTAAGTTGTGCTTGAAGACTTCTTATAAAATCTTTAACTTCATTAAGTCCCACAACTTCATTTAACTTCTCATCTAAGTTGAATATTTCTTTTGATTTAACACAGATTCCAAAATCTTCTTCTGTTAATAATACAGCTGAATTTTCATCAATTATATCTAAGTCTGCAATTCTTGATGATTGCTCTCTTATTGCCTTTTCTACTATATTTCTTACCATTCTTCCATTTCCAAATTGAGATCCACTCTTTTGCTTTTCTTTTTTTATTACATCTTCAAGCTCATCTTCTGAGTTTCCTGCTAAGATAAAACCTTTACTCTTTATCATTAACTTTCCAATCTCCACTAACTCAGCTATATCATAGTCTTTAAAATTTACACTTAAAGGAAACCTAGATTTTAATCCTGAGTTTGTATTTAAAAAGTCTTTCATTTCTTTATCGTAACCTGCAAGTATTACTACTATATCTTCTCTAAAATCTTCTACAAGTTTAACTAAAGTATCCACTGCTTCTTTCCCTAAAGGGTCATTTTCAGAAGACATTAATGCATAAGCTTCATCTATAAATAATACTCCGCCTAAGGCTGATTTAAATACCTCTGTTGTTTTTTTAGTAGTTTCACCTGCATATTGTCCTACAAGACCACTTCTATCAGTCTCTACAACTTTACCTGATTTCAGCATTCCCATATTCTTCATAAGATTACTTATAAGTCTTGCAACTGTAGTCTTACCAGTTCCTGGGTTGCCTATAAATATCATATTAAGCGACTGAGATGATTCTATGCTTACACCAACTTGCTTTCTCTTCTCTTTTGCTATTAGTTGCTTTTCTAAATCCCTTACAAATTCTTTTACATTCTCTAGTCCAACCACCCTACTTAGTTCTTCCTGAATATTAAAAATTTCTTTCTTATCTAGTCCAAAGTCACCTATTGTAAGTTTATTTATTTCATCTTCATTTATATCTTTTTCACTTAATTTAGCTAATCTGTTTGATTGATTTGCAATAGCTTGCTCTATTATATTTCTTGCTAGTCTACCGTTACCACTATCATTTTTACCTTTTATTTGCTTACCATCAAATAGTTCTAGTAAATTATCATCTAAGTTTTCATCTAGTGCATATCCATTTGCTTTTGCTATTACCTTAGATATTTCAAGTAATTCACTAGATGTATAATCTTCAAATTCAACATTGTAATTAAATCTAGACTTAAGCCCACTATTTATATTTAGAAAACCTTCCATTTCCTTAGTGTACCCTGCTAATATAACTACCAAGTTATCTCTATTATCCTCTACTGCTTTTACAATGGTATCGACTGCTTCTATCCCAAAAATATCGTTTTCATCTCTAGCTATAGCATAAGCCTCATCTATAAATAAGATACCTCCCATTGCAGAGTTTACTTTACTCATAGTCTTTTGTGCCGTTTCTCCAACGTACTGACCTACTAAATCATTCCTTGAAACCTCAACTAAGTGACCACTAGATAAATACCCAAGTGTTTTTAAATATTTAGCCATTATTCTAGCCATAGTAGTCTTACCTGTACCTGGATTTCCTGTAAATATCATGTGCAATGATAACTTAGCTTCCTTAGTCCCATAATTTTTTCTTATATTCTGAACTTTTATATTATCTTCTAATTTCTTTATAAACTGCTTAACACTACTTAGTCCTATCATATTATCAAGCTCTTTGTTTAACTCATCTAAATTATCTGATTCATCAAATTTTACTACAGAATGTAATTCTATAGTCTCTAGTTGATTAACTATCACTAAAGCATCATTTTCTTGTTTTAATTCATATTCATAATCACTATTTATTTTTCCTATTAATTCTAATTCAACTAAAGGAGCATATATATTTTTTTCTACACATTCACCTAGCCCCTGTGCGCCTATACTCTTGTTAAAATTTTTAAGTGTATAATCTAATGCTACATTATTAAAGTTTATAGACACATGTAAATTGTCATTTATCTTTGTTTTATAGTCATTTAATATGAACTTACAAATTAGAGATAGACTCGCTATATCAAGTTCTACAGTACCTATAATGTCATGTACTTTTTTCATGAAATTATTTGAGAATGTATTTCTAATGCTCTCTTCATTTTTTTCAGTTATAAAAATCAAATACTTTCCATTTGCTAGTATTTCATCAGTAATATTTAAAGTAAGGTTCCCTTTACCTGTAACATCTACCATCTTACCTAGCTGATCCGTATACCTTCTATTTAGTTTAAGTTTCTCATCTATTACAAGTTTACTAAGTAAATCTATTGCACTCTGATGGCACTTTTCGAAATTATCAAATACAACCACCTTTTCGCTCCCATAAAGCGCATTGTAAATATCTGTCAAAAACAAATTGTCTGCATCTTTTTCAAGATTGTACTTTGAAAGATCTATTGAGCATACTCCATTTCCCTTTATTACTTTTTGTTCTTTTAGAAACTTAGTTATTGCTTTTACTGATAAGTGTCTACCCGATCCCTTAGGCCCTGTTATAAATATAGTGTTACTTACATCATCTTTCTTTCCATATACAAATGGTCTTTTAAACGCAATTGTTAGTTTAGATAGGTATTCCTTTTGACCAAGCACGTAATCTGAAAGCTTGTTTTCTACTATGTTAAAAGCATCATCCAATTCTTGCTTATTTATGTTGCTATTTAATTTTGAATTGTTGCTAACTTCTGATTTACTACCTGTATTATTTTTGGATTGGCTTGATACATTTTGAACTGATTGTATCGTTGAATCCATTGTATTTGAAATGTTAGAAGCAACTTTTTTACCAACCTGACTCTTAGCATTTGTAATAGCACTACTTAATCCTTTTTTATTCTTTTTAAAATGCTCTTTATTTATTATTCCATTTTCTTTTATATGATCTATCACTTGAATTTCTGGAAGTAAAATTCTTACTAACTTAGACATATTCAATGATTCGCCTTTTATTTTAGATTTTCCCACGTAACTTCCCCCTATTTAATTTGTTTAAATTTATATGTATATCTATTTTATCACAAAATATACATATATTTATTTTTTTATAATGTACTGCTTAAATATAACTTATTCTGTCTGTTTCTAGTTTTGAAAAGCGTTTTGATATTGAAAAAATATTTGTATAAACCCTCTCGCACTCTATTTACAAATAATCTCAATTATTATAATTTGAATCATCATTGTATTATTATACCTCACACTGATTGAATATGGTATTATAATTAAAAAATGTTTCATTTCTCCACAGTATACTCAAAAAAAAATTGGCCTACCACCAAGCGTAAGCCAATTCAACTTATAGCTAAAAAATTTATATCATCAATATTATTACAAGTTGAACTACTATCAAATCTAATGGTAAATTGAAATTTTCATTATCTACTTCTTTTTACTACCTATAAGTAATTAATAATCCAATTGTTAGTGTTTATATTTTCATATAACCCCCTACGTCAAAGATATCATCTTACCATTTTCTATTTCCTTAGATTTAATGTTATTTTCTACACCATCAAGGTTCTCCCTTGCTATTGCTAGCATTAATTTAATCCTATTTTCTTGATTTACTTTAGTTGCACTTGGATCATAATCTATGGGTACGATGTTTATATTATGATGCAAATTCTTTATCTTTCTCACCATGCCTTTACCAACGATGTGGTTTGGTAAACATCCAAAGGGTTGCGTACAGATAATATTGTTATAACCCAGCTCTGCTAGTTCTAACATTTCTGCTGTAAGTAACCAACCCTCACCCATGTTGTTTCCATGCGATACCACATTTTTAACTAATGCCTTTGTTTTTAAGAATGAAGCTGGTGGTATGAACGTGGAATTTGTTTTCACTGAGGCTATTGTCAAATTTTCAATTTTTAGTAGGTAGTTCATAAACTTCTGCACTAAGAATCTTTGTATTTTACTACCTCCATAACGATTTATATTATCAATCCTTTCGTAAATGCAGTAAAATATAAATCCTAAAATACCTGGAATCATAACTTCACAATCTTGAGATTCTAAGAATGCTTCTAGGTCATTGTTTCCTAGTCTAGCATATTTAATATATATTTCCCCTACAATTCCCACTTTCACCTTAGGAGTTTTATTCACTTTAATATCAGAAAAATCTTTAACTATACTGTCCATATTCCTTTTAATCTGTTTAAGTGAGTAACCTTTATTTGTTTTAAATTGCAACGTCAACAAATCTATCCACTTATTTATTATATCCCTACTGTCCCCTATATTTATTTCATAAGGTTTTACTTGATTACTTAAATGCATTAAAACATCACCATATATAAGAGCTGCTAGCATTTTGTGTACCATTGATAAAGTAACTTTAAATCCACTTCCTTTTTCCATTCCTGAAAGATTTAATGATATTACAGGTACTTGCCCATATCCCGCCTTTTTTAAAGCCTTCCTTAAAAGAAATATATAATTTGAAGCTCTACACCCACCACCTGTTTGTGTGATAATTAAAGCAGTTTTATTTATATCATATTTACCACTATTTAAAGCATCAATCATTTGTCCAATAACTAATAATGCCGGATAACAAGTATCGTTATGGACATATTTTAAACCTGCCTGAACTACAGCCTCCCCATTGTTTGTTAACAGTTCTACATGATACTTGCTATTTAAAAATACATTCTTAATAAGTTTAAAATGTATCGGTGCCATGTCCGGCATCAATATAGTGTAATCCTTCCTCATTTCCTTTGTGAATATGACTTTATAATTTTCATTAGTTTCATTTACATTGCTACCCTTAAATTTCAATATCTCTTTAATCTCATTGAATTTATCATGATTAAATTTTAATGACAGTTTTCCTTGTTTATTCATTACAACGATCATCCCCTTCTTGATGTATTGCTGAAAATAAACTACGAAGTCTTATTTTTACCGCTCCGAGATTAGTAATTTCATCTATTTTTATTTGAGTATATATTTTATTTGAATCTTCTAATATATCTCTTACTTCATCCGTTGTTATTGCATCAACTCCACAGCCAAAGGACACGAGCTGTACTAAATTCATATTAGGCTTATCTGTAATATACTGTGCTGCTTTATATAGCCTTGAATGATATGTCCATTGATTTAGCACATTAAGTTTTATTTTAGAAACCTTATCACAAATTATGTCTTCAGATATAATTGCAACCCCATAGCTGTTAATTAGTTTATCGATACCATGGTTAATTTCACTATCTATATGATATGGCCTACCTGCTAACAGAATAATGTCTCTATTTTCTTTTTCCGCCTTCGCTATTATTTCATTTCCCCTAATTTTTACTTTATCTAGATATTTATAATACTCTTCATATGCAAATTTAGTAGCCTGTTTCACTTCTTTTAAAGAAATCCCATTGAAATATTTAGATAATATTTCATGAAGCTTCACTGGTAAATCCTTTGGTCTATGAATTCCTATATGGTCGTGAATATATGTTACCTTTGAAACATCAGCCATGTTTCCCTCAATAACTTCTGAGTAATAAGCTACTACTGGACAATTAAAACAGTTGTCACAATCTGCTTCCTTCATATTATAAGACATGCATGGGTAAAATATTGTTTTTATGCCACCCTCAATTAGTGATTGTACATGTCCATGGATTAATTTAGCTGGGAAACATACTGTATCTGAAGGTATTGTATTTTGTCCCTTCAGGTATAACTCCCTTGAAGAATTTTCTGATTTTACAACTTGAAAGTCAAGGGTTGTAAAGAACTTATGCCAAAATGGATATAGCTCATAGATATTAAGCCCCATAGGTATACCAATTTTCCCTCGTGTTCCCTTACCACGAGTTTCAGTATACCTATCTAATAAATCTCTTTTATACTCATAAATATTTAATGATTCTTTGTTTTCACCTTTATTGGTAGGTCTTTCACAACGATTTCCACCGATATATTTACGGTTAAACCCAAAATCATTAACAGTTAACCTGCAGTGATTACTACATAATCCACAATTTGCAACCTTTGTATTCTGATGAAATTCCTTTAAATCTGTTTTATTAATTATAGAACTCTGCTTTTTGCACTTACTCTTTGCAAATAACGCAGCTCCATAAGCACCCATTAACCCCGCAATTGTAGGCCTAAGTACATGAACCTTTAATTCCTGCTCAAAAGCACGAAGTACTGCATCATTTAAAAAAGTTCCACCTTGTACTACAATGTTTTTGCCTAAGGACTCAGGACTACTTGCCCTAATAACTTTGTAAAGTGCATTCTTAACAACACTAAGGGATAATCCAGCTGAAATATCTTCTATAGTTGCTCCATCCTTTTGTACCTGCTTTACACAAGAATTCATAAACACAGTACATCTTGAACCTAAATCTACCGGATTCTTTGAAAACAACCCCATCTTTGAAAATTCCTCCATGGAATAACCAAGAGCATTGGCAAAGGTCTGTAAAAATGATCCACAGCCAGAAGAGCAAGCTTCATTTAGAAAGATATTATCTATTTCTCCATTGTGTATCTTAAAACATTTTATATCTTGTCCACCTATATCAATTATGAAATCTACATCTGGCATAAAATATTTAGCCGCAGTAAAGTGTGCCACTGTTTCAACAATGCCATAATCAATTTGAAAAGCATTCTTTATCAACGCTTCTCCATATCCAGTTACCGCAGCACTAGCTATTTTTATCTCTGGATATTTACTATATAAATCTATTAAATATTCCTTTACAACCTCAACAGCATTTCCACTGTTAGGCTTATAAACAAAAGATACTATTTCCATATTCTCATTAATTGCTACAATTTTTATAGTAGTAGATCCTGAATCTATTCCTATGGTTAGTGTAGAATTTTTTCCAATAACTCCGTGGCAATTTATTTTATTTTTATGGTGCCTTTCCTTAAATTCTTTATATTCTTGTTGATTTACAAACAATGGTTGAGCTGAAGTATATCCTTCATCTTCCTTATAATTGTCTAGTATATAAATTGCTTCATTCATATCTACTTTTTTATTTGCATAATAGGCAGCGCCTAAAGCAACGTAGTATAATGCCTTATCAGGACATGTACCATCTATTTTAATCGTAGTATCAAAAGCTTTTCTAAGCTCTGAATTAAATGTTAATGGTCCACCTAAGTATAAAATATTCCCTTTAATTGCTCTACCTTGTGCCAGTCCCGCAATAGTTTGGTTTACAACCGCAAAGAAAATACTAGCTGATAAATCGCTTTTCATTACCCCTTGATTAAGTAGTGGTTGAACGTCTGATTTAGCAAAAACTCCACAACGAGAAGCTATTGTATAAATCTTATTATAATTCTTTGCTGCTTCATTCATTTCCTCTAGAGACATATTTAATAATGTTGCCATTTGATCAATAAATGCACCGGTCCCACCAGCACAGGAACCGTTCATTCTAACCTCCATATCATCCCCTAGAAATAATATTTTTGCATCTTCTCCCCCAAGTTCAATAATCACATCCACAGGATTTTCACAATGAGTTGCTGCTATCCTTGTGGCATATACTTCTTGCACAAACGGTATATCACATATCTCTGCAATTTTCATTGCCGCTGACCCTGAGATGCTAATATCCATAAAATTTTCAGCTGGAAACTTTTCAATAATCTTCTTTAGTAACTCCGATGTCTTTTCTGTTATCTTACAGTAATGACGCTCATAGGATTCATATACAATATCTCCATAATTATCTAAAACTACAGCTTTAATTGTTGTTGAACCTACATCAATTCCTGCCTTCAAAGTTCTCCCCCCATTTCTACTTAGTTAATAAATATTGATTTCCATCTATATAAAATCAATATTTATTTGAAACTTGATTTATCTTCAAATTTACTTCTGTCTACTCAAAATAACTTAAACTGTACTTGAAATCATAGAAATAAATTTACATAAAAAAATACTTAATGTAATCCATATCGTTACATTAAGTATATTTTGTTTAGTTATATATCATGACACTAATTCCATTATGATTTTAAAATAATTAATAATAAAACCCTATGAAAATCAAATGACTAGTGCCTTATTTAGATTTAATTTTACATATAATTTTTCTTCTTAAGCTTACCTATCTTCATGATGCAAATTATCCTACTACTTGGAATTTATCATTTCCCAAAATTCTCTCACTCTATCTATATTATTACTTTTATTTTTTATAGGAAGTGAATTAAATACAACATCCTTATACCTACTTTTTGAAAAATCTCCAATTCTAGAATCAAGTATTGCTACAATACCCTTGTCCTCGTGCTTTCTAATTAATCGACCTACACCTTGTCTAAGTTTAACCACCATAAGTGGAACACTTACCTCCATTAAAAAGTCATTTGATTTGCTTCTCTTATATTCAATTATTGGGTCTGGTACTGGAAATGGCAGCTTAAATATTATAAGGTTTGATAGTGCCTTCCCTGGTACATCTATTCCTTCCCAAAAGGTTCCCGTAGCTAATAACACCGAATCCTGATTTTTTTTAAATTCATCAAGGATTTCATCTTGGGAAGATGTAGCTCTCTGCCGTAGTAATTTATAAGGCAAATTCTTATCTTTTAGTATTTTATAAACTTCATTTAAATCTTTTTTAGATGTAAATAATATTAAGGATTTTCCCTTTGTAATGTCTAAGAGCTCCACTATTTCCTTGGATGCTGCCTTTATAAAATTTTCTCTATCTTCTATTGGATGAGGCATGTTTTCTGTATAGTATATAATAGAATTATTGTTATATGGAAATGGCGAATATTTTTGTGGTGATAAAAAGCCTTCCTTCACAGGGAATCCTGTACTTTTAATAAAATATTCATATCTTTCCTCTTCCGTGCCATGATTCTTATCTGCAATAGTAGCTGATGTTAGTATTGTTGTCTTCATTTTATCAAAGTATAAGGATTTTATTTCACGATTCATATTCTTAGGGCAAGCAAATATTTCTACATATTTATCCTTCTGTAACCAAAATAAATTATTACTCTTCTCCGCTGCCATCTCCTTAAAAAATTCCTTGATATTTTCTACTTCATCTATAATATCATCTGATACACTACTATCACTACACCTTCTAATAATTTCATAAATACTTTTAATTATATCAGCTGAATTTTCAACTAAGGTTCTAATATCCTGTGTATTTATGAAGAACTTCTCCATATCTTCTGACATCTTATTTTTCTCTAACTGATATTTAATTTGTTTATCAAGACTATTAAAAATCTTACTTACCACACTTATTAGCTCGTTAATTTTTTGATAAACATTTTCTCTCAAATATTTATCTTTAATTCCATCCTTAGCTTCTCTGAGAATAGCTATTATTTTATTCTTATTGTAACTTTCTATAAGTGAACTCCTAACTTTTTCTTCTAAGTTATGCGCCTCATCTACTACAATTAAATCTACCTCTGGATTCAAAAGACCTTTTTGACCCCTTCTTAGCTTTTGTAAATGTACTGTAAGCAAATCTTGATTACAAAGTATTACACCCTCAGTATTTAGCATATCGCTTCTTAGCTCCATGAACCTACAGCTTTTAAAGTGTTTACATTTACTATGATCAGTAATCTCTACTTTAACATTGCTCCAAACCTCTTCATCTATATCCATATTAATATTTTTTCTATCTATTTTCCCACCATATATGTATCTATAAAGAGTTTCTGCATCCTCATCAAGGCCTTTATTCACCTTAGGTTTTAAATATTTATCTGCTCTACTTTTACATGCAAAGTGAGTCATACCCTTTGCAAGAACCACCTCTGGTCTATGGTTTATATAGGATGATATTCTTTTTACATCTTGAATAAGTTGCTCCTGAAGTGCAATTGTAGAAGTTGCAATTATAACAGGCTTGTTAAAAAGTTTATTATAATAAAGAAGAGGAACTATATATGCATAGGACTTTCCTATTCCAACGCCAGCCTCAACTATAGTATGCTGCTTATCAGCTATGGAATTGCATATATCAAAAGCCATATCCTCTTGTCCTTCTCTTTGTTCAAAGCCAAGTCTTGGAATCTTATGTTTAAAAAAATCCCAAACTAGAGCTTCTAGTTCATCATACTTGGTCAGTTCCCTCTTAGGCTTTTTATTTTTCTCTTCTGAAAACCAAAACATATTTTCACCCCTCCTTATCTTTTCTTAAAATCTTTGATTTGTTGTTGTAATTATATATTCGAATTAAATTTATATATTTTATCCTTTAAAAATCCTTAAGGATTTTATACCTAATTTAAATCTTGAATTTTAAATTTTGCATTCTTAATTATACCTTCTTAATTAAAGTTTATATATTGACATGTTTTATTATAGAATTTATAGCATCAAAAAGCCAAGTTAAATAATCTACATCCTTATTTTCTTTTAAATTATTTGATACAGATTCAATTGTTTCAATGGAATCTGTAATAATATTATCAGCGCCCAATCGTATAGCATTAATAGCTCTCTCTTCATCATTTATTGTCCAAACATGAACTTTCTTACCTATTGCATGCATACCATAAACTAATTCCCTTTTTAACATCTGATATTCAACTGATACAAAATCAACATCTAATTTTGTAAAATCTCCTACACCAAAGGTTAAAATATACCCAACCTCTATTAGTGGATTATATGCTTTAACTTGCTGAATATTGTCATAGTCTAAAGATGATATTACCACTTCATCTTCCATTTGTTCATCTGTAATTAACTTTGCCACATACTGTGATAATAGATCCTCACTATTCCTAGGCTTTAACTCAATATTTAACTTAATTTTCCCCTTTGCAATGGATATAATCTCTTTTAATGTTGGAATTTTTTCATCCTTAAACTCACTACTAAAATAGGATCCATTATCCACGGTGTTAATTTCTTCTAATGTCATATCGCCAATTGATCTACTAGTTCCATCTATTCGTTTTAATGTACTATCATGGAATAATACTAATTCATTTTCCTTCGTAGTCATAACATCTATTTCTGCATAATCCGCACCATCCTCTATAGCTTGTTTCAATGCTGAAATACTATTTTCTGGAGCCTTTAAACTACTACCTCTGTGCGCCGTAATCTTAATTTCTTTTTCTACCACTTCATTAAATATCGCTGAAGCTCCTATGCCGCTTGCCATTATTCCAAATATAACTACAGTTACAATTATAATCTTGTTACTATTCTTAATAAAAAACTTATATATTCCTCTTTCCTCAAAATAAGATAATGGAGTAAAACTCCTTTCCTTCACATCATAGTTTCTGTATCTATAATATATTTCTATTAAAAATGATATAAATAAAGGTAAAGTTAATACATCGATAATAATATATCCACAAAAAAATATTATCAGCATTACTACTGTTGCTATCCACCCTAGAATACCTATGTTTTTCAGCATAGAAAGAACAATGGTTCCTATACCCATAAATCCACCAAGTAAAATTAGTTTTATGCAGTAGTTTACAATAGTCCATGAAATTAAATATCCTAGGATTTTAAATTTACTTTCTTTATATATTTTTATACTACTTTTAAACGCTTTTTTTAAGGAAACCTCCTCAATTACCATGGCTGGTATTGATAATATCCACCTTAATAGTAAAATTATCATTATTATTATAGCTACGACGAAGAATATTTTTCCTCCTAGTGATTTGAAAAGTTCCATCTTTATAAAAGATGGAATAGTAAGGGTTCTTATTAATGAATTATATAACCCTATTCCCGTTAATGGTCCTATTACAGCTGAAATTAATACAAGCCATACCATGTATAAGCTTGGAGCTTTAGGTATTATCTTAATAGAGTTAACTGTACCTTCTAGAAGACTTACACTCTCCTGTTTATGAGATTTATTTGCCATATATGTAAGTATTCCTGTTTCCATAAATACTGCTATAAATGAAACTAGCACTATTAAAGATATGTACATAACCCCTGCTGGAGTTAATCCAAATTTCAACAAATCCTTGTTTGTTATATTGTAAACTCCGATGTCTGACATGAACTTGCTTAAAATTAAATAGTTTATTGGTATGAAAATGAACATTGCGAGAAGCTTATATAATACTTCGAAAAAAATTACTGATTTAAAATTATATCTAAAGTTTTTATAAGTTTCTCTAATAAGTTTTCTACTTTCTACATGTATATCCATAGTACCCATCTCCTTATAGATAATTATAGCACTATGCTTCTATTCATTGAGTAAATCTAAATATTCTTCATAGCCTTCTGACTTCATATCATATTTTGGTATAAACTTCAAAGCTGCTGAATTTATACAATATCTAAGTCCACCCATGTCCTCTGGTCCATCACAAAATACATGTCCTAAATGCGCATCTCCTGTTTCACTTCTAACCTCCGTTCTAACCATTCCATGAGTTTTATCAACTTTCTCTTTTATAAACCCTCTACTTATAGGTTTCGAAAACGCTGGCCACCCACAACCTGAATTAAACTTTGAAGTAGATGAAAATAATGGTTCTCCTGTTGTAATATCAACATATATCCCATCTTCATAAAGGTCACAATACTCATTGCCATATGGACGTTCAGTTCCATTTTCTTGTGTTACAACATATTGCTCCTTAGTTAATATCTCTTTTAGCTCTTCCTTCGATTTCTTAACATATTTATCTTTCATACTTATCTCCTCTAAAATTAATGCTTTTCTTGATTCAATATTTAATATAATATAACCCAAATTTAAGTTATTAACTTACCACTATTATATCCCTAATTAATTTATTATTGCCAATTTAAGTTTAAATCATAGCTTAATTAATATCTACTTCAAATTTCCTGCAAATAATTCAAAATAAAAAGGATGTCATCCTTCACATCCTTCTAGATTTCAATTATTAAATTTATTCTCAAATTGTATGTTAAGATTATGGCCAATTTAAATATAGCTTGCAACTACTATAATAAATTCTTCTATATCCTTTAGATTATTGTTTATGATATTATAAACAATACCTCTATCTAACTTCATATAATCATGAACTAAAATATTTCTAAAACCAGCCATATTACTTAAGTTTCCTTTTAAGTTTCGTCTATTACTCCATTTTCATTTAATCTAACTCTTTCAATGTAACCCTCTTTGTTAAGGTTTATTTAAAATGATTATATCATTAAATATCTAAATAGGTTAATACCTCCATTCAAATATTTTATCGAATCCCAGTTTTCAATTGTTCAATAAACTCTCTTGAATAATCATTCATTGCTTTACACAACGGAATTGTTTCTGTCAAATAACAATGGTTATACCCAAGTATATTTTCTTCCATGTATTTAATTGTCTCTTTAAGTGTCTGCCCCCTTACTGATCCTGTAATCAGTGACTTTGTAATTAAGTAGTTTTTTCCACCTTCTAGTACATGAGCATCATGCAAAATTTTACCTTCAAGTGACGTTGGAATTTCAGGTCTCTGTGATTCCCATGCAATAGCTATTATTTTTTCAATTCTATCTTCATTGTATTTTTGCAATTTCATCCACTCACGAATTTGTTTTTCATCCGAGTATATAAAACCATGAAAATATGTTGCTAATACTAAGGCTTCATAATCACTTTTATAATCTCCTATACTAATTATTTTATCAACCCATTTAAGCATAAGTTCAATATGCCACATGTTATGCATAATATCCTTATTTTCATAATATGGATTTGTAAATTCAATTAATTTCTCTATATTCATTTTCACTGTCTCCTATTCTCAAAACTAATATTTCTTCTCTACCTATGATTCATCTCTCTTTTTTGTTCAGTTTAAATTACCCTTATATATTTATATTCCTTCAATATTTTCCCTACTCTTTTATTTATCCATATTATAACATATATTAAAATATAGTTATGTTGTTATTTAAATAATATTATTTCTTCTCCTTTTGTGTCAATCTCCTGAAATTTATAAATATTAATTAACAACAAAAGAAAATACCTCATATCTATCTCTGATATGAGGTATTACCTGTATCAATTACATTCTAACTCCATTACTTACAAACTTTCTAATTCTTCTAGGATTATTTGAAATTCTTCTTTTTCTTTTAATACAGTAAATGCAGGTGTATTAATTATTGCATCTGCAAGATGTTGTTTCATAAATTAAGAAGTTTCATCTCTTTTTAAAAATTCTTGTTGATATTTAAATTATACAGCCATTAAAAAATTGTTACAATGGAGTGCAATTCAACTTACACTGTGAATTTGTATCCTATTAGTTAACATATTGAGTGTAATAGTCTTCATCTATCAATGAGTAATGTAGGTGATCTTCCCATTCACCATTTACTTCCAAAAACTTATGAGCAATCCCTTCATTTAAAAAGCCTATTTTTTCCAACACTCTTATAGATGGTTTATTATTTGACATCACATGTGCTTCTACTCTATGCATTCTATATTCTTCAAACATAATTTTAACACCCTTTATAACTGCTTCTGTTATAATACCTTTATTCCCCATGTCTTTATCTGATTTATATCCAATATGACATGATAAAAAGGCATATGGTACTATATTATAAAATGTAACATATCCAATAACTTTATCAATATTATCCTTGTTGAAAATCCAAAGCTTTAGCATGCTTCTATCTTTAATATAATTTAAATCAGTTCTTAATTCATTTGATTGAAATTCAACAGTATAAAATTCATCAGCTCTTGCAGGTTCAAATGCCTTAAAATAATCCTTATTTCGTGTTACATAATCTAATACTTTACCTGTATCACTTTCATCTAATACTTTTAAAACTAACCTTTCAGTCTCATAAATTGATTTCATAATTCTCCACCCTTTTGCTTCATAAATATTATTATCAACCAATCATTTATAACTGTAATTCAAATATGCAATGTCTCTCTATACCTTCATACCATGCGAAATAATCTTTAGGTACATCAATAATTTCTTTTAATTCTCCACCCAACCGTTGAATTATTTTTCTTGATGGAATATTGGATTCATCACATGTTATATAAATATTCTTCATGCCATGCTCTTCTGCTACTTGTAATACTAATTGAGATGCATAAAAAGAATATCTCTTTCCTCTAAATTTATCATCAATTTCATATCCAATATGTCCATTGTACTTGGAATGATAATTATCTCCAATTCTTATACTGATTTTACCAACTTTTTCATTTGATTTCTTTTCATATATATCATAATAATAAAATGGTATTAAAACTTCATCGCCTTTAAATTTTTGAATTATTTTCAAGTAAAGAACATCATTTGATAATTTATCAAATTTAGATATAAATTCAAACATCCTTACCCCTCCTTTTTAGTTGCTTGATAATTGTTACATATCATAAACATTTTTACACTATATAAAAATAGACAGCATTTCTGATGTCTATTCACTCTATACCTATTCCATAGTTCTTCTATACTTTAATATAACATTATCCTTACTACTCTCTAAAAATATATCCAAATACATAATCTGAGAATAGGCGAACTCTTCTATTTGTTTTTCTATATTCCCCTAAAGAAAGTTTTAAATCCTCTAAAGTATCTGTAGCACATTTATATTTGTCTAAAAACTTTTCTTTCTTATATTTATAATATGGACTCATCGATAATACCTCCAAAATAAGTGTACTGCTCATCAACTTTAAGCATTTTTTCAAACTCTCTATTATTTCTTGCATATTTTAATACGTAATGCTGAAAGTCATACCAGTTATTATAATCAATAATGTACTGCTCATCACTATCTACTGCCATTCTCGCATACTTACATGGAAAATCACTAAACATAATAAAGGTTAAATGCATTTTATCATAATCATAGTATGATTTTAAAATCCCATCTAATTCATCTTCCATATTTAATGTATCTTTAAATGATATATTAGGCTTCACTATTACCGCTATATCTATATCACTTCTACCTTCAATCCAATGCTCTGTTCCATGACTTCCAAATTTACTTAATGCTACTATGCCTTGAATTTTCTCTAATTTTTCTTCTAGCTGTAGTTTATCCAATATACCACCTTCCATCTTCTAAAAATATATCTACATTATATCATGAAATATGTAATATATACCATTTTAATTTTAAACTATCAACCGACCTGTCTGAATTCCCTGAAGGATATCTTTATCGTTGTAGTCCACCACCATTTCTATAAGACCTTTCATTGCTCCACTTATAAATTTATTTTTATGATACACAATGCTGAAACACCTATCAAAAGCTGATTCTGAACTTTGTATCACATGAATTTCATCATTTTTAACTTCAGATTCTATCAATCTAACGGACATAACTGCAAAATATTGATTTTCTATTACCGTTTTCTTAATAGCTTCAGGACAATTACCTTCCCATACAATTTTAATTTCAATCCCGTTATCTTTCATATAATTTTCAAATAACTCCCTTGTCCCACTACCAGACTCACGCATAGCAAAGCTAACTCTTGAAAGTTCCTCCAATTTGATCTTTTTCTTTTTTGCTAATCCATGCTTTTTACTGCAAACAAGAACAAGATAATCATTAACCACTGGAATAGATATTAAATCTGAACTTTTAACTTTACCTTCTACAATTGCAATATCTAATTCTGATTTTAATAATTTTTCTTCTATAATCTTTGTATTATTTACATAAGCATAAGTTTCCACCTGAGAGTTTCTTTTCTTAAACCTATTTATGATATCACCAAGAATGCAATTTCCTACGGTAACTGTTGCACCGATTCTAAGTTTCTCAATATGGTTTCCTTCAATCATTTTTTCTTCTAATCTATCAAATTCATTTACTAAATGTCTTGCATATGAAAGTAATCTTATACCTTCTTCTGTTATATATAATTTCTTACAAAAACGTTCAAATAGAAGCACTCCATAGTGTTCTTCCAATTCTTTAATAGTTTGACTTACAGTTGGTTGAGAGATAAAAAACTTAGCTGCAGCTATACTCATCTTCCCACTATCTGCAACTGCAACAAATATTCTTAGATGTCTTATCGTCATTCTATTCCCTCCTTTTTTTTATAAATATACCATAATGAACAATTTATTGATAGGTTTTACCTATGATTAACATAAGATATTACAACTTTAACAATATATATACAAGTGCTATATTTATGTTATAACCTTAATTAGAAAAAATTCAAAGGGCGTGAAAATATGAAGATTTTAATTATTGGTGGTGTAGCTGCTGGTACTAAAGTAGCCGCCAAATTAAAACGTGAAAACCGTGACTATGAAGTTCAAATTTTAACTAAAGGCAAAGATATTTCTTATGCTGGTTGTGGACTACCCTACTATGTAGGCAATGTAATTTCAGCAAGTGACCAATTAATTGTAAATACTCCCGAAAGTTTCTCTAAGTTAACTGGAGTAAATGTATTAACTGAGGTTGAAGTAACAAATGTTAACCGTAAAGAGAAAACTGTTGAATTTCTGGATTTAAAAACAAATAAAGCTGATAATTATAAATATGATAAGTTAGTAATAGCTTCAGGGGCAGATCCAATTAAACCTATGATAGATGGTATAGATTTAAAAGGAGTATTCTTTATGAGAACTCCAAGTGATGCTATTTCACTAAGAGCATCTGTTGAAGCCGGTGAAATTAAACGTGCCGTTGTTGTTGGTGGAGGTTTTATAGGCCTTGAAGTTGCCGAAAACTTGGCTACTCAAGGGGTTAAAGTTTCTATTATAGATATGGCACCTCATATATTACCAGGTTTTGATTCTGAATTTTCTCAATATGTAGAAGATCATTTATCTAATCATGGAATAATTAGCTTTCCTGGAACAAAATTAGAAGCTATTCTTGGTGAAAATAAAGTTGAGAAGATTAAAACTGAGAAACGTTCTATGAAAGCAGATGCCGTTATCCTTTCCATAGGCATACGTCCTAATACAAATTTCCTAGCTAACTCTGACATAGAGTTAATGCCAAATAGAACTATCAAGGTAAATCAGTTCCTTCAAACCAATGATGAAGATATTTATGCAATTGGCGACTGTGCATGTGTAATAAATGCAATCACAAATGCTCCTACTTGGTCCCCAATGGGATCTTCTGCTAACATTGAAGGTCGTATTGCTGCTAAAAACATTAATGGTGCTAAATTAAGTTACCGTGGGGTTCTTGGAACTGGTGTAGCAAAATTACCTGAACTTAATGTTGGTAGAACTGGATTAACTGAAGTGGCTGCAATTGCTGCTGGATTTGATGTTGTAAGTGTTGTAACCGTTGTAGATGACAAAGCTCACTACTACCCTGATTCATCAACATTTATAGTTAAACTAACCTCAGACAAAAACACTAGAAAGTTATTAGGCTTACAAGTTCTTGGTAAGGGTGCAGTGGATAAAATGGTAGATATCGCAGTAACTGCAATAGTTATGAATGCTACATTAGATGACATTGAAAATATGGATTTAGCATATGCGCCCCCATTTTCAACTGCAATTCATCCCTTATCACATACGGTAAATATTTTATTAAATAAACTTACTGGTGATTTCAATACTATAACCCCTAGTGATTACTTATTGGGAAAAGCTAAAGATTACAAAGTAATTGATACATCTATATTCCCAAGTATTAATAATGCTCCTTTCATAGATCTTACAACTGTCAATGGAGAGTTAGAGGATTTTAACAAGGATGAAAAGTTACTCTTAGTGTGTACAAAAGGTAAGCGAGCATATATGCTCCAAAATCGTTTGAAATATTTCGGATACACTAACACTTTAGTTCTTGAGGGTGGTACTACTTTTAATGATATAAAAGTTTAAAATAACAATTCTATTTTATGGAGGTTTTGATTTATGGCAACTTTAACTATTAGTCCTGAAAATGAAAAAAGAGTAAAAGCATTAGGTTTCCTTAGTAATAAAGGAACTGATTGTTTTTCCGGAAGAATTATTACTGTAAATGGTAAAATCACAGCAGCCCAAAACAAATGTATCTCAGAAGCAGCTGAACTTTATGGAAATGGTATTGTAACTCTTACAACTAGACTTACTATTGAATGCCAAGGTATTCCTTATGACAAAATTGATGAATTCAGAGCATACCTTACTAAAGAAAATCTTGTAACTGGTGGTACTGGTTCTAAAGTTCGACCTATAGTTTCTTGTAAGGGTACAACCTGTCAATATGGTTTAATTGATACCTTTGGTTTATCTGAAGAAATTCACGAGAAATTCTTTAATGGATATTCTGGTGTTAAATTACCACACAAATTTAAAATCGCTGTAGGTGGATGTCCTAACAACTGTGTTAAACCTGACTTAAACGACCTAGGAATTATTGGTCAATTGATACCAAATTTTGATGATGAAGCTTGTAATGGATGTAAAAAATGTTCTATAGAAACTGCATGTCCTGTAGATGCTGCTAAGATATGTGATGGCATTCTTCAAATAAATGAAGATGAATGTAATAACTGTGGACGTTGTATTGGAAAATGTCATTTTGATGCTATAGAAGATGGTACTGTAGGCTATAAAATCTATATTGGTGGTAGATGGGGAAAGCGTATTGCACATGGCATTGCTCTAAACAAAATATTCACTGATAAAGAAGAGGCTATAAATGTAATTGAAAAAGTTATTCTTTTCTACAGAGAACAAGGTAAAACTGGAGAACGTTTATCCCAAACTATTGAAAGAATTGGTTTCAAAAATGTTGAATTACAACTACTATCCAATGATCTTCTTGATAGGAAACAAGAAATTCTAGATTCTAAACTTCATATAACTGGAGGAGCCACTTGTTAAATGTAAAATGTAGAATTAAAAATTAAAGTTAAAGTCCTTAATGGATTTTTATAGTTCCAAATAGATGTATAAATTTACTTAGAATATATATAATATCTTTTTAAAAGAAAACTTCGCACTCTAGGATACTATAGCGCGAAGTTTCTTTCTATATAGACTCTAATTTTAAATTTAAAATTTAAAATTAAAAATGATGGATAAAATCCTTAGGTATTTTTTAAAATTAATTTAAATAATATTAAACCTAAAATTCCAGAGTCCTAAACTATAGCTTCGTTTTTATAACTCTGCTTCAAGCATAGCTAAAAGTTCATCAAATCTATTGATTGTATCTTCTAATGGTTTTGGTGTAGTCATATCAACACCTGCATTTTTAAGAATTTCTATCGGATAATCACTTGATCCAGCTTTTAAGAATCCTTTATATTTTTCTACTGCCTCTTCACCTTCATTTAGAATTTTTTCATAGAATGAATTAGCTGCTGCAAATCCTGTTACATATTGGTATACATAAAAATCTCTATAGAAGTGAGGTATTCTTGCCCACTCAATATCTATTTCACTATCAACTACCATGGTCTCTCCAAAATATTTCACATTTAAATCATGATAAATTCCACATAAATCATCACTAGATAGTGCTTCCCCTTGCTCCATTTTTTCATGAACGGCTAATTCAAATTCAGCAAACATTGTTTGTCTAAATACAGTGGTTCTAATTCCTTCAAGCTGTTGATTAATTAAGAATAACCTCTTCATTTTATCTGTTTCATTTTTAATCATATAATCTATAAGTAAACACTCATTTGTAGTTGAAGCCACCTCTGCACAGAATAATTCATAATCTGCATAGGTATATGGCTGATTTTTTCTTGAATAATAAGAATGAATACTATGACCCATTTCATGAATTAAAGTTGAAACATCATTAACTTGGTTTTTATAGTTTAATAGAACATATGGCATTGATGTGTAACTTCCACTAGAGTAAGCTCCACCTTTTTTACCTTTGTTCTCATATACATCAATCCATCTTTCATTAACACCTTCATTGAAGATATCTAAATACTCTTTTCCCATTGGAACTAAAGATTTTTTACATAGTTCTAATCCTTCTTCAAAGGAAATATCAAACTTTGGAGCTTCAATGATTGGCACATATAAATCATACATATGAATTTCATCTACACCAAGTAATCTCTTCTTTAAATCTACATATTTATGAAGTGATTTAATTCTATTGTTAACAGTGTCAACCACATTGTGATATACCTCTACTGGTATTTGATTTGGCTTTAAGGATGCTTCCACACAAGATTTATACTTTCTAATTTTAGTTTCAAAAATAAAATTCTTTACTGAAGCCGTATATGAAGTTGAAATTGTATTTTCAAATTTCTTATATGTTGCAAAAAGTGTCTTAAATGCTTCTTCTCTAACCTGTCTATTCTTACTTGTTATAAATAGTGAGTAATTTGAAGCTGTAAGTTCTACTTCATTCCCATCTTCATCCTTAATCATTGGGAATGTCATATCAGCATTTGTAAGCATAGTAAATATGCTACCTGGGGCTCCTAAACAATCACTAACTGTAGCTAAAATATTTTCCTCAGCTTCACTTAGAATATGCGGCTTACCATCAAATACTTTCTTAATATATCTTTCATAATGCTTTAATCCCTCAGTATTATTAACTAAATTTTGAATCTCTTCATTATTCATAGATAATAATTCTGGAAGGAAGAATGATGTAATTCCACTAAACTCTGCTCCAAATGTAGATATCTTATCCATCATAACTTGATACTTCGAGTTTGCTGTATCTTCATCACTTCTTAGGTGAGCATATACAATTAAATCTTCATATAAGCTTGTTAGATTCTCAGCTTTCGTTAAATAACCTAAAAGCATTTCCCCTATTGAAATCTGACCTTTAAACTCTAATAGACTGCTAACATTATCCTTTAGCCCTTTAAAATCCTGCTCCCATTTTTCATCAGACTCATATAATTTTTTCACATTCCATTTATACTTTTCTTCTACTTGATCTCTGGTCTTTAATTTTTCTAACTTTGCCATGATTGCACCTCCACATTAATATACTCATTGTTAACTTTTACCTATTTACTATTATACCCTATTTGAATTATTTATTGTAAACCTTTTACTCAATTTTACAAAAGCTTCAAATTTAAAACTACTTTAACATTCAATAAAATTTATATTTAAATTTTGTTGGATATTATCTGCGCTTTTCCAACAAATACTTAGCTTGCTTTACTTGTTGTAGAAGCTATTACTATGTTCAATAACAACTTCTCGAATTCTTTCTTTTATATATGTATTATTATAAATATCATCTGAATTAAACCTACAGCTATTCATCAATCCTATAAATGTAACTTTTTTATTTACCTTAATCATCCTTGCTAAAGCCCTATTTATTTTCTGATTTATCACATACATTTCTTTTTCGAACTTAATATTATCTAGAATATAACCTCTTAACTCAGGATATTTTAAGACCGTTATATTGCTTATATCTCCAACTTTAACAACATTGGCAAATACTAGTCTTGCACCCTTAGCCATTATCTTTTTAATAGCATTATCAATTTGAAATTTATATTCCTTAATTTTTCCTTCTCTATCTATATCACTATAAAAATCATAATCCTTCGTTATATAGTTTTCCATACTTATGCTCCTTATTATGCCTGTTCTTTCTACTAAATATCGTCACTTTTCTAGTTAAGGCTCTTGCTGTATGTAAGAATCACTTGATACTGCGGAACTGCTTCCTTAGATCTTAAAATATTCTTCACATCTTTGACCTGTTATTTATTTTTAGATGCCTAATCTTATATAATCCTTAAAAATTATTATATCATACTTAAAAAGTTGTTTACATAAATATCTAAAAAAGCTGTACCACTTAATGTACAGCTTTTATTCCATCTATTAATTTTAATTATATATATCCACATATTCTTCTAGTGTAATTCCATTTCCCATTATTTCTTTAGCTACAGTTTTGCCTACATATCTTAAATGCCATGGTTCATAATTATATCCTGTTATACTCTCTTTCCCCTTAGGATATCTTATAATAAATCCATAACTACTACAATTTTTTTCAATCCATTTATATGCATCTGTCTTATCAAAGCCATCATCTAAGGTTTGATAATCCTCTGAAAGTATATCCATTACTAAACCTGTCTGATGTCCACTGGCACCCGGTTTTGCTGTATACTTATCAGCATATTCCTTACCTGATTGCCTAACTGCATTGTTATAAAGGTTCTTTTGATAATTATAATCTCTATATCCTGAAACTCCAAGCAAATATATGCTATCTTTCTTTGCAGCATTAAATAGCTCTTCTAAAGCCCTTGCAGCAGTTTCCTCCAACTTATTAACATTTGGATCTCCATTCCCTATGAACTTTGTTTTAGGTGAAGTAAGATTTTTGGGTATATAATTTTCATCTAATACATTTTCTCTATTTACAATAAGCACTGTTTCTCTATCTAATTCTTTAATTGAATCATCATCGTCTATAGCACTTCCTCTACTTTTACGTCTATCACTTAAATCACTTTGCTGGCTAACTACCACACTTTTGGAATTTAATGCCTTAACACTCTTCCATCCGCAAGTAACAATTAGAACCACGATTATTGCAAGTACTATATTTCTTCTTATTATCTTCATATTATCTCCTCTGAACAAAAGTTAGCCATCGCAATGTACACTAGCCTTATTCACTTTGTTATCTATCTTAATTTCTTATAACCCAAAATGTTACCCATTAAATTACAGTTGCCATCTAATTAATTATTAGAAAGTAACTTCTCTATCATTCCATTAAGGTAATCCTTTGTAACAACCCCAACTTTATCCTCTACGATATTCCCATCCTTATCTATAAAAATAGTTCTTGGTATCGCTGAAAGTTTATATTTATAGGCCACATCTGAATCAATGTCCAGTAACATTGTCATATCATAATTATTATTTTTCATAAATTCCATAGCAAGGTCTTTAGTTTCTCTTTGACCATCTGTCATATTTACCATTAATATCTTCACATCATCTTTACTATATTCCTTTGAAGCCGCCTGAAAATATGGCATCTCTGCCTTACAAGGTGGACACCAACTGGCCCAAAAATTTAATATAATAGGTGTTCCTATATAGTCTGATAGTTTCACCTTATTATTATTTTCATCATATACGGTAAAGTCTATAGCCTTATCTTTTGTTTCTACTATTGATACTCCTCCATTATTTAAGATATTATCACTAGCTAACTTTTCTTCTGCTTTTAATTTTTCAGAATAAGCATTAGAAAGCTTATTATATCCAATATATACTATTCCTAAAAACAATGCAAACCCTACTATCAATAATATTAATTTTTTATTTTTCATAATTCCCCTCCTAGAAAGTTAGCAGAGCTAATATTTTATTTAAGTACCCTGTCATCATTGCAATCCCTATAACAACAAGAATTATCCCTGAAATCATATTTATAACCTTATAATTCTTCTTTATAAAGTTGATAGTTTCCTTTAGTTTACCTATTAATATGGCTGACATTATAAATGGTATTCCAAGACCTAAGCTATAAACTAACAGCATTAAAGCTCCCTTACCAATATCTTGGCTATTAGCTGCAATCATTAATGCAGATCCAAGAAAAGTGCCTACACATGGTGTCCATCCTATTGCAAATACTGCTCCAAATATAATTGAAGATAAAAATTTCAAAGAATTCACTTTTATATCCAGCTTAAAAGCTCTTTCTAATAATGGTATTTTAAATAAACCTATATAGTTAAGTCCAAATACAATTATTATAGTTCCTCCTATAATATTCAAAACTCTGTAATATTCATTTATGAAACTTCCAAAAGTTCCTGCTAAAGTTCCTAACAATGTAAATACTATTGTAAATCCTAGAACAAATCCTAAAGAATTCTTTAATGTCCTATTATTTTTTTCGCCAAATTCCTGACTATCTCCAGCAAAATATGAAATGTATATTGGTAACATTGGTAAAATACATGGTGATATAAATGTTATAATTCCTTCTAAAAATAATAAAATATATTCCATAAATTACTCCTTTCAACTTTGTAAATAGACTATATCAGTAAAAACTACATTTTTCAACTAGGTAATTTAAAGTAACTTGTATTTTCACTAGTATATAAAGTCAGTAGTTTTGCACCATATTAATCAATTTTAATACACTAATAGTAAACAATAATTTGGAGTGTAATTATGAATGACCTTAAAAAATGCAGTCTAGACTTATTCCCCGCCATGGTGAATACTAAAGATGGTCAACGCTATGGATATATTAACTCTAATGGTACATTTATTATTAAACCTAAATATTTTATAGCTAACAATTTTAATGAACATGGCATTGCTATTGTATGTGAAAATAATTTGTGTGGCGGTATTAATTCTAAGGGCGAATATATTATCCCTCAAATATATGACTCTCTTCAACCCTTTATAAATGAACGCTCTGTGTTTACTAAGGGCACTACTGTTGGTATAATCGATGAAAATGGACAAGTAATTAGTACTAATTCTTATACATTCATATCTAACTATAGTAATTCTATGGCTCTAGTCGGAATTCCAAATGATTCTAATGGATATTTATTTGGTTACATTAACAAATCTGGATTTGAAGTTATTCCACCAATTTTTATTGAGGGAAATGACTTTAAAGATAACCACGCTTTAGTTAAAAATAAAGATGGACTATATCAAGTTATTAATATGTCTGGGAATGTTACTACTACCTTTCCTTATAAATATGTTGGAAATTATGGTGAAAAAATCTTTACTTTTTCAAAGGAATTTGGCAGTCTTATTGGATATGTATCTATTGATGGTCATGTAGTTATCAAGCCAAAATTCACTTCTGCTCAGGCTATGGAAGATGGTTATATGGTAGTTAGCACTGCCTCTGATTTTCATGGTAATTATGGCGTCATTGATATAACAAATCATATTATATATCCTTTTATCTACAATGATATTAAATATCTAGGCTGCAATAGATTTGCACTGGGATTATCTATAGGAACTCCTGATAATTTCGTAAGTAGCATTTATTCAATTGGAAAATCTAATGGTACTACGCTCACTGACTTTCTTTATCTAAATGTTGAAAGATATACAGAGAATATCGCATCTGCCTTTGATAACCAAAATACATTTTTCATTGATCTTAAAGGTAATATAATAATGGATTTACCTATAGTTAAAGGTAGTGGAACTTTAACCATTAATTGTAATTTAATTTATTCTTATATAGATTATAATCCATATTATATTACTAAATTTAGCGATATAGTATATAAACCTAATCCCCAACTACACCTTAACAATGAATATATCCTAACTATTTTAAAGTATAAGCCTAATGTAAACTATCTAGTGTATTATCCTCAACTAGAAGGGTTAGAATATTGTGCAGTTCAATATAATATAAATTCGCAGCTTAAAGATTTATCTAATCTCAAAAAAATATGTGAAAATCAAGTTTTAGATTATACACTCTATGGGAATTTTAAAATTTTATATTTTAATAAGGATTTATTAGTCCTTCAGCTAAATTCCTACAATTATCCTAATGGTGCTGCCCATGGCTTAACACTTAGAAATACCCCAAATATTAATTTAGTCACTGGTGAATTTTATACCCTACACGATTTATTCAATGGTGGAATATATTGGACAAAATATATAAATGAAATTATAGAAGAAATGATAAAGACAGATCCTCAGTATAGTGAAGTATATAAAGGTTCTGACGGCTTTAAAGGAATTTCAGAGGATCAAACTTTTTATGTTGATGGTGATAACTTGTATATCTATTTTGCTCCCTATGATATAGCTCCCTACTCAACTGGATTTGTTACTTTTAAGATACCTTTTAAAGACATAGACAAACTAATAAATAAAAATGGTGGATTTTATAAATCCTTTAACTAATAGTATTCAATTATCAATCATTAGACAGCCTTCTACTAAATATAGTACAAGACTGTCTCAATATTAATTATATTTCAAGACAGTCTTATTTATTCTTCTTTTTATTTTGTGTCAGTATAGACTAAAATTGCATCCCTTAGAAAAACTGCCATCCCTGGTTGTTTCACATCATAGTAAGCTTTAAATCTTTCATCATCAACATACATCTGACCAATTCCTGCATGAGCTTCTTTGCTATAACTACTCCAATAATAACATAGCCACTGACGATGTAAATCTACGACCTGCTGAGCTAGTTCCCCTGCTGGATCTCCAACTTTAAATGCTTCCTCTAATCTCGCCATAATCTCCTTTGCAAGATTAGTAACATCATCATACTGTTTTTCTGTCATTCCTTTAATCTTTGCATTTGATTTGTTAATTTGTTCATCTCCGTATTTACTACGAATTTCCTTACCATATTTATTTTCATTGTCTTCTACCATCTTTTGTTTAAAACCTTCAAATTTTTCCTTATTGCTCATTTTAATTCCTCCCTTTTGAGATTTTATTGTTTTATCAACATTAGCTATCAATAAGTCCAGCTGCTGTTTTTTTTCGAGGAGTCTATTACGATGTTCTACTAATGCATTTAATTCATCAAAGGTAGGGTCAGTCATTATTTCTTTTATCTCCATTAATCCAACTCCAAGTTCCCTATAAAATAGTATTTGTTGTAATTTATTAACCTCTGATTTACTGTAAATACGATAGCCTGATGAATTAATTCTTGCCGGCTTAAGAATTCCTATTTCATCATAATATCTAAGGGTTCTAGTACTAACTCCTGCTAACTGTCCTAACTTTTGCACTGTGTATTCCACGCTCTCAACTCCCTTACAAGATTAAATATACAGCCTTACGTAACGTAAATGTCAACAACTTTATATATTTATATTAATTTGTAAAAATAATCTTAATAATAATTATAACTATTTAACTAATTCTTTCATACTCAATCTATCTATCTCAGCCTTCTGCTCCTCTATAACCTTCTTATAATCCTGTTCCTTTTTCCCCCAATCTTTGCTAAGTCCAGTAATTAATGAAGCCATTTCATCTGCACTTCCTATAATTCTATTAAATAACAGTAGATTAGATTTAACTATCTCTGGAATTTCATTATGCGAGTATCTAAGTCTATGGTCTATTTCTCCATAACCTTCTTCAAAAATTGTCCTCACCTGTATCTCTGCAATTACCCTTTGATTTGTTGGATAAAATTCTACTAAATAGTGAACAGATCTATATCCAGATATTCTTGGTCTTACCTCTATGTTAAGATCATCAAAAATTTTAGTATTATCTCCAGCCCTTATATTTGCAGTCATCTCAATAACATTCCAAGTATTTATAATAAACTCGTGTATATCCTGCCATTGCTCCTTCAATATATGTATAACCCTTATTCCAATTAAATCATTTATCTCATCCTTATAATTCTCTACTTGAAATTGAAAATTTTCATCATATTTATTTTTTCTATCCCCAGTTTTTCTTATAATCTTTTCTATTAATCTATCTGGTTCCTTAATCCTTGATTTTACTGAATGTACTTTTCCATGTGAACGTAATATATTTGCAATAAAATTTGCTTGATTTTCATATGAATCCTTACACATAACATAGTCGTTATATATAGCCTCTAGATTCGCATTCTTAATATTATTTTTTTCAACATCTTCCCTAACATATGGATATTTTAATAGAAATTCATCTAACTTAAACCAATTTTTCATATGTGCACACCTCTCGTAATTTAATTAGGTATCTAAAAATAAATAATAAGTCAAAGTTGCGAATGATACCTTGAGTTAGACAATGAAAGTTCTGCTGACGACGTACTACTCAAAATAGTTAAAGGGACTAACTTATTTATTTTTTGAAGATACCTCACACTATTATATATACCTTAAGATAATTTACCTTTAATCTTTATTATAACAAAAAGTCCAAATCTATATAATTATAAATTTGGACTAACCCAATATTTCAAAATTTTTCAATTAAATTTCTACTTCTTTCTCATATTCTTTAAATCTTATCCAGCCTCTTTTAGCTATATATTTTAAATACGTAACTAATCTATATAATTCACCATTTATATCACTTTTATATTTATCTGCCATGATTTTAGAAATATCATAGACAGTTCTTTTCCCATCAATACATTTCCAAACCTCAGAGCATCTTTCATCTAACTCTAAATTAGTTTGCGGAGTTCTTTTAACTAACCATGCAAGAAACTTTTTTATTGGATCAGTTATCTTTATGACTAATATAACTTTACCTGACTTCTCTGACCATTCTACATCCTTGATTTCTGGTACGTAAAGTGCAAAGTTATGCTTTGTATCCTGTTGATCATTTTCTAATTTTTCTTGCTGATTTTTTTTTCTCATCATATGAAATTCCTCCTCATAACTTATGCATAATTAATAATATAACACTAATAACATTTTTGTATATATTTTAATTGACTCTATACACTTGATTATTTAAAAATTCATTAAATATTTTACCTTCATTTATAAACACTAAATTGTACATTGCTAACTAAAATTTTATATAAATACTCTAATAATGTAGTAAATCGCTTGTCCACAGATAATCTATATCTGTAGACAAAGCGAATCACATAATATTAGTTAAAATCTTTACTCTTTATTAAGCTGCTTTATCTTTCTTACAAGAGAATGTGTAAATCCATAATCCTAGTGCTATGAACATTATTAAAGCAAATAGATTACTTTGAGTTACTCCTGGTAAAAAGTTTTTACCAAAGGCAATGTTTATATTAAATGTAGCAAATACTGCTACAACTATGCCCATTAAAGCATCTCCTGCAACTAAACCTGATGCAAGAAGAGTTCCTTTTTCAACAACTTCATCTTTTCTATCTTTTGATTTTGCAAATTGTCTTTCTACAACTTCTCTAATACAACCACCTACAAAAATAGTAGCATTTAGAGTTATTGGTAGATATATACCTAACGCAACTGGTAATATTGAAAGTCCTGCTAATTCACAGAATACTGCTATTGCTGCTCCTGATCCAACTAATGTCCATGGAAGCTTAGCTGTCATTATTCCATCAACTATCATACTCATCAATGTTGCTTGTGGTGCTGGTACTGCATCTGATCCTATACCATAAGCTGTATTTAACATGTTAATTACAAATGCTGAGAATACAGCCGCTATTGCAAGTGCTAAGAACATTCCAACTTGAACTTTTTTAGGTGTTCCACCTATAACAAATGTAGTTTTTAAACTCTGTGCAACTCCTCCAGCAACTGCTATAGCTACACATACAACTCCACCGATTAATATTGCTTTATTCATGTAAACTTGACTTGTTCCTCCTGTAACTTTAATTACAGTAGTTACAAGTAATAAAGTTGCTATAGTCATTCCTGAAACTGGGTTGTTAGATGCTCCAGCTATACCAACCATTCTTGCTGAAACAACTGCAAAGAAGAAACTGAATATAACTGCCATTAATCCACCTAGGAAGCCACCACCTATAACTGGTAATAACCAAACTAATGCGAAACCAAATGCTGCTGCTAAAATAACCCAAGTTAATGGTGCTTCTACATCTATTCTGCTAACTTTCTCTGTACCTTTAGCTCCAATACCGCTCATAGCTTGTTTAAAACTTGTTACGATTGTAGGAATAGATTTTGCAAGAGATATAAATCCTCCCATTGCAACTGCTCCAGCTCCTATATATCTAATATACTTAGACCATATAGCCATAGCATCCATTTCTGAAATAAGTACTGTAGCTGGGAATACTGGATCAACTAACCCAGCTCCTAAGAATTTAATTAATGGTATTAGTGCAAACCATGCTATTAAAGAACCCCCAAGCATAAGTGCTGATGCCTTAGTTCCAACTATAAATCCAACTCCAAGTAATGATGCTAAAGTATCAACTCCAATCATCGTACCTTGGTAGCTTTTAAATACGTAAGTTGCTTGTTCTCCCCAAAGTGCAAATCCACCTGAGAATAATTTGTATCCAGCTCCTACTCCAAGTCCAGTTGCAACTGTTTTGAACCCTTGTCCACCTTCGCTTCCTGATACAAGAACTTCAGCTGCTGCCATTGATTCTGGATAAATTAACTCTCCATGTTCTTCAACAATTAAATATCTTCTAAGTGGTGTAATAAAGAATACTCCCATGAAACCACCTATTACAGTTACTATTACAACTGTAAAAGTACTTAACTCAAGACCCCATAAAATTAATGCTGGTAATATAAATATAATACCGCCGGCTATAGATTCTCCCATAGCTGCTAATGATGCTACCATGTTAGCTTCTAAAATGTTATTTCTTTTAAACATTCCCTTTAATACACCTGTTGCTATAATTGCACCTGGTATACCTGCGGATATTGTCATACCTACCTTTAATCCAAGGTATGTATTTGCCGCAGCAAAAACACATGCTAGTATAATTCCTAGGATGATTGAATATCCTGTGGCTTCTGGCATTGCTAATGAGGTTGGTACAAATGGAACATAGTCCTCCCCTTTACATCCGCCATAGGCATTTTGAGATAATTTTCTTTTTTCTTGACTCATAATATTGCCTCCTTCTATATTTTTTAAAAGGCACAATGCAAAAATTTTTAATTAACTATATTGTAAATACAATATTTTAAAATTAATCTATACACTTCTCAGCTTCAACATAAACTAACTTCAACAAAGTATGCAATTATACTAACTATCTACTTTGCAATATGCCTAGTTTAAACAATAAAATTCTATAATCAACAGCTTTATTACTTTAAATAATTATTTTATATTTTTTAATAAAGCCTTTGTGAAGTCCCACATTCTTTCAACAGATGATATACTTATGTGCTCATCTGGAGTGTGTACATCATATAGATTTGGTCCAAAACTTATCATATCAACATCTGGCATCTTTTCTTTTAAAAGTCCACATTCAAGTCCTGCATGTATAGCATCAATCTTAGCTTCACATCCATTTATCTCTTTATATGTTTCTAAACATAAATCTCTTATCTGTGAATCAGCTTCATATTGCCACTCTGGATAATTAGAGTCATTAACTACTTCTGCACCAACTAACCTAGCTAAAGTATCAACTCTATCCATGATTTCACTTTTTAAAGTTTTTATTGAACTTCTTATTGCTGAAATAAATGTAATTTTATCTTCGCTAAATACTATTACTCCTAAATTAAGGCTACTCTCTACTAATCCTTTAATGTCTTCACTCATAGTTTGAATACCATTTGGAGCTAATACTAGATAAGATATTATTTTTTTAGTTACCTCTGTAGTTAACTGCTTGTCAACTTGAGTCTTTTCAACTATTATATTAGCATCTGGGTCTTGCACTCTTAATTCATTTCTGAATATAGTTAACATTTTTGATGAAATTTCTTTAACTTTTTCAACATCTTTAGATTCTACTGTTATTACTACTTCTGCTTCACGTGGAATTGCATTATTTTTAGCTCCACCACTTATGTGACAAATATTAAAGTCTACTTCTTTATTCATAGCATTTAATAATCTTCCCATAAGTTTGTTTGCATTTCCTCTTTGCTTTATTATCTCCATGCCTGAGTGACCGCCCTTAAGACCTTTAAGTTCTATCTTTAAAGCTTCATTTTTAGCATCTTCCCATTGATTCATTATGTTAACAGAGTTAGTAACTCCACCAGCGCAACTCACTAAAAATATCCCTTCTTCTTCTGAATCAATATTTAACAATATTTTTCCATCTAAATTCTTAGGATCTACTGCTATTGCACCATACATACCTGTTTCTTCACCAGTTGTAACAAATAATTCTATAGCAGGATGTTCTAAATCATTTGAATCTATCACCGCTAATCCATATGCTACTGCAATTCCATTATCTGCTCCTAACGTAGTTCCATTCGCATATACGTAATCACCATCAACCCTAAGTTCTAATGAATCTTTCTCAAAGTCATGTTTTGTATCTTTATTTTTTTCACAAACCATATCCATATGACCTTGAATTATTACCGTTGGTGCATTTTCATATCCAATAGTTGCTGGTTTTTTTATTATTACATTTAACTCATCATCTTGAATTACTTTTAGTTGTCTTTCCTTAGCAAATCTAACTAAGTAATCACTAATTCCTTTTTCATTTCCAGAACCATGTGGTATTTTAGTCAATTCCTCAAAATAAAGAAAAACTTTCTCTGGATTTAATCCTTTTAATACAGACACAAAAACCCCTCCATTTCGTATACTATTCACAGCTTTAATCATATTAATACCAATGCATAAATTATAATAGCTATGAATTTTTCCCACTACTCTAGTGTAATCTTAGATTTGGATAAATTCAACATAAATATCTATAAAATTCTAATTTTTCATGTAAATTATTCATATATAACACTATTTTTATGATATTTTTTACAAAAAAAATCATATATGTTTATTTTTCCATTATTATAAACATCAACATACTATATTTTATAGAGTTAAATACTATATTAATCTCTTATCTTTGCATAACCCCATTATATTAAAATATACACTTAAAATTAAAAATCACTTCCAGCTAAATATCCTGTAGAGAATGCTATTTGAAGATTATATCCTCCCGTTTCTGCATCTACATCAATTACCTCTCCACCAAAATAAAGATTTTTTATCACCTTAGATTCCATAGTTGAAGCATTTATTTCTTTAACATCAACTCCACCACGGGTCACCATAGCTGCCTTTATTGTTAAAGTTTCTCTAGCCGTCAGTTTCATTTCTTTTATATAATCTATCAGTTTATTTTCATCAACTTTCTTTAAGTCGTGGATTTTAGTTTCTGTTAAGTTTAATAGACTTATTATTTCTTTAGTAAAATTTTGTGGTAAAATTGTTTTAAGATTATTTAATATACTTTTATTTGGATTACTTTTAATTACATTTGATATTTCATCTCTAGATTTATCTGATAAAAAATCTATGCTAAGCTCAACCTCACCACTAGATAATGCTTCATTAATGTACGAAGATAATTTTAAAACACCAGGTCCCGATATTCCAAAGTGAGTAAATATCATATCCCCTTGAATTTCTATCTTCTTCTTTTTTATTTTAGTACTAAGAATTACTTCCTTCATAGATACACCCTGAAGATTTTTCACAAATTCTTCTTTTATAACTAATGGTATCAGTGCTGGATATAAGGGCTTTATTTTGTGACCATATTTGCTTAATATATTATACATACTGCCATCTGATCCTGTAGCCGGATGACTTTTCCCACCTGTTGTAACTATAACCTTATCGCCATATATTTTCTCTCCACTACTAGATATAATTCCTTTTATTTCATCATCCTCAATAATTAAATCCTCAACCTTAGTTTTATATTTTATTTTCACATTATTTTTCATTAGGTCATCCTTTAAAACGGTAATAACATCATCTGCTTTGTCAGTCTTTGTATAAACCTTTTCATCATATTCAACCTTATATTCTAAATTATTCTTAGAAAAATAATCCAGTAAATCTGTGTTTGAAAATGTATAAAAAGCACTATACAAAAACTTTTTATTATTTACTACTTTATCAAACAACTCTTCCGTGGGCCTATTATTTGTAATATTACATCTACCACCACCAGTAAGTTTTAATTTTTTACCAATTTCATCATTTCTCTCTATTAATATTACTTCATTGTTTTTTGCTGAACTAAGTGCTGCCATTATCCCAGCAGGTCCCCCTCCAACTACTATAACTTTTGACATAATTACTCTCCTTTTATATAAAAAAGCTAGGCTTAATGCCTAACTCAATTTATGTTTATTTATATTTTTTTAACAAACTCTGATTTTAAACTCATAGCTCCAAAACCATCAATTTTGCAATCAATATCATGTCCATTAGATGAATCAGGAACTAAGCGTATGTTTTTTACCTTCGTACCTATTTTAATTGATGATGAAGCTCCCTTTACTTTTAAATCTTTAATTATTGTTACTGAATCTCCATCTTGTAGTATATTGCCGTTTGCATCTTTAATTACATTTATATCTTCACCATTTTCACCTTCTGATTGTACACCCCACTCGTGAGCACATTCAGGGCAAATAAAAAGATTCCCATCTTCATAAGTATATTCCGAGTTACATTTTGGACAATTTGGTAAACTAGCCATAATTTCATTTCCTCCGTTCGTTATTATCATTCTTATATAAGTGTTTGACCTTAGGTACCTTCAAAAATAAATAAATCTGTATGCTCGACTATTTTGTGTTATACTTCGCCAACAGAACCTTTAGATAGCCCTACCATATGGCGACCCTATTTCCTTGTCTAACCCAAAATATTCTTCATATCTTTGACTTCTTATTTATTTTCAGATACCTTATAAGAATTGTCTTTTGTTATATTTTACAACATTTCTAAGAATAATCATTCATAGATAACAAATTGCAAAATATATGGTTGCATGATTATATATTATCATACTACTACTATTAGGTAAACACTTCCCACGTTCTATAGTCAATGTACTTTTACTATTTATTTAACCCAGTCAATTTATTTAATGGGAATATTATATTAACTTTAGTGCCTTCATCTACTCTTGACTCAATATCCATACCTAATCCCAATTTTTCACACAAGTTTTTACTTAGATATAAACCCATTCCTGTTGCTTTACCAAATTTCCTACCATTCTCCCCCGTAAACCCTTTCTCAAATATCCTGTTAATATCCCTCTCTATTATTCCAACGCCATTATCTATAATAGTAAGTATTACTGAGTTTTCTTTTTCTACAGTATAGATACTTATAACTGCATTTTTATTTTTACAATACTTAATTGAATTTCCCACTACTTGATTTAATATATATTCTACCCATTTTACATCACTATATATAACATTATTGATATTTCCTATATCTAATTTGATTTTTTTACTAATAAAATCTCTAGAATTCCTTCTTATAACACTATTTATTACAGCGCTAAGTTCAATTTGCTTTATAATATAATCTTTGCTGATATCACTGCTTCTAGCATAAAACAAGACTTGTTCAATAAAATCTTCAACCCTGTTAATTTGTAAATTTATCCTCTCTGTAACTTCATTTTTATTATTTTCAATTATTAACTTAGTCGAGGCTATAGGCGTTTTTATCTCATGAACCCACATTTCAATATACTCTCTATATTCAATTTGCATATCCCTATACAATTTTACATTTTCATGCATATCCTTGCTTAATTCTTTAATTATTTCATAAATAACCTTTCCCTCCATAAATGAAGGCTCCTTAATTACCTCTGGCAACAAATATTTTTTTTCTAGATTATCTAATATACTTTGAATTTCATTATAAAATACCTTCTTGCTTATGTATTCCATAATCATATACGTAATTAGAGGCATAAACCAAATACAAAACACCAAGATTACTATTAATGAATTTACTTTTACAGAAAACATCATCATTGAAACAACTATAAATAAAAATATATTTATAAATAAAAACATAATTTTATCCTTTAAAAATTCTACTAAATTCATGACATTATATACCCAAGGCCTCTTTTAGTTTCTATTGCATTCTCCAAGCCTAGCTCTCCTAGTTTTTTTCTTAATCTTGTAATATTTACAGAAAGGTTGTTATCATCTACAAAATAGTCTGTGCTCCACAAATAATCCATAAGAGAATCTCTTGATACTATACTTCCCTTATTTTTCATTAAATAATTTAGTATTTTCATTTCATTTTTTGTTAACTCTAAACTATCCCCATTATATTCCATCGAAGCATTAGAAAGATTTAAACTTAGTCCATTATAATTAATCACATCTTGAGATAATTGATTTCCGTAACTTCTTTTAAGTATTGATTGAATACGAGCTAATAATATCTGAGTATTATATGGTTTTGTAATAAAATCGTCTGCTCCAAGGTTCATACTCATTAATTCATCCATCTGTGTATCTCTACTAGTAACTATAATTATTGGTACCTGTGATTTCTTTCTTATTTCCTTGCATATATAAAACCCATCATATATAGGAAGATTTATATCTAATAAAACAATATGTGGCTCTTCATTTAACACATAATCTATAATATTTTCAAACTCACTTGGTGCCTTTACCTCATATCCATATGTCTTCAAAAACCGCATCAGCTCTTCTCTTATTATGTCATCATCCTCAATAATAACTAACTTCATAAGTTTATCACTCCTTTATTCTTACTATTATATTACCATGACTAGTTTCTTGATTAAAAATATTCTTTGCAAATTCACAATATAATATCTCTATTACCTCAAATTTAAATCTTTGTAAACCAAGAAATTATCTTTCTTGTCTCCCCATTGTTCTTATCAAGCTCTAATTTTCATATTATAAATTATACTAATTTATTTGGTGATTACCATGATAAAAGGAAAATAATATAATTTTTATTCTAACCCTGATTACTATGAATATCTAATAGACTATAAATAAATCTCTAGAAACTTCTAATTCTAGAAAATATCCATACTCTATCGTTCCTACTAATGATACAGATGGTCACGCCACCCAAATGGTCGGCTTTTAATA
Source organism: Clostridium sp. (assembly GCF_036660475.1). Lineage (GTDB taxonomy): Bacteria > Bacillota > Clostridia > Clostridiales > Clostridiaceae > Clostridium_J. The sequence continues at coordinate 58,228 of NZ_JAVXAO010000005.1, forward strand.
TTTAGAATGACTTTTAATATATAATACAATATAATTATAACTAATAGGATTGGAGGTTGATATTTTGACAGTTCTAAATATAGAAAACTTAAATTCCATGTATAGAAACATTTGGTGGAATTGTAGTACTGAATTCTCGCCTAATATGCCAATAACATCTATAGCTAAAAAGAAAATTAACGAAAAAGATTTCGATAATCTAATTGATAAAATACTAGAGGACTTGAAATCATTTCCAAAAGATATGTCAGATAGGTTATTTTGGAAAGATAAAATATCAACATCTTTAGAAAATCTAATAACTACTCAAAATATATTTGATCTTAATACATTAGATGAAGGTTTAAAGAATAAGTTTTTCAAAAGCACTAAAGATTTTTTAAGTGAAAGTAAACTATTTGATATAGATATTAGCTATGAAGACATTGGCCAAGCCTTAAGAAATGTTTGGATTATAAATATGTTTCAATTAGCTATAAATGAAGATATTAAATTTACCCCTGGAATCTTTGGATATAGCATGTTATATCCTTATACTGATAATTATTTAGATGATGTATCTATTTCAATTGATGATAAAAAAACTTTCAACAACCGATTTACCAAACGATTATATGGAGATAAGGTTTCTTTCATTAATAATCATGAAGAAAAAGTATATAAATTGGTAGAGTATATAGAGACCCAATATGATAGGTTAAAATACCCTAAAGTTTATGATGCCCTCCTACAAATTCATGAAGCTCAAAAAAAAAGCCTTTCTCAGCAAGAGATTGTTAGTATACCTTATGAAAAGGATATTCTAAGTATCTCTATTGAGAAAGGTGGTTCATCTGTTTTAGCTGATGGATATCTAATTAGAGGCACCTTGACAAAAGATGAAGAATTATTTGCTTATGGCTACGGGTTTTTACTTCAACTTTGCGATGACCTCCAAGATATAAAATCAGATTTAGAAAACAATCATATGACAATTATGTCTCAATTATCTGTATTGTGTCCCCTGGATTTAATAGTTAACAAACTAATTAACTTAACTATTTATGTTATAGATAATGCTAAATGCTTTACCTGCTCAAATGAAAAAGAATTAAGAACGTTAATAAAAAATAACTGCATAAATATGATATTATTTGCTGTTGTAAATAATAAAGACTATTTTTCAAAAGATTATATAAAAGAAGTTGTAGAACTACTCCCATTTACATTAAAATATATAGATAAAATGAAAAAAAACCTCAAAAAAAAGTTCAAAAGATTAAAGTCAGATTGCCCTGAACTTTCATTAGAAGAAATCACCTTCTATTTACCTGATTAATATTATAATCAGGTTTTTTCTTTATTCCATATTAATTTCTTTAGAATCTGATTTTTCGACTCTATATACCCAGAATATTCCTAAGCAGACTAATACTAGCGCTATAAATATCTTTATGTCAAATATATTTTCTCCTAGGAAAATTGCCGATAATACTGCTCCAAATATTGGTGTCAGAAAACTAAACATAGCTATAGTTCCCACCTTATTATATTTAAATAATTCAGACCAAACTACAAATGCTACTGAAGATAACAATGACATGTAAATTAGAAGAGATGTAGACTTTAATGTAAACCCTCTTAGCTGCCCTCCAAAACCTAATCCTAATACAGTTAAAATCATTCCTCCTATTAGCAGTTGATAACCTGTGACTGTAGCCGCATCCTTATTTTGAGTTATCTTTTTACCATATATTGATGATGCTGAAAGCATAAATGCTGAAAGCATTACAAGTCCCTCACCTTGAATTGTAAAAGAACTCTCTAGCAATGATCCTCCATTCAAATTAGCAATAACTACTCCTAAAAACCCCAAAATACAACCTAATATTTTATTAAAATTCAACCTGTCATTTTTGTAGATAAAATGAGCTATTATAATGCTAAAAAATGTTCCCGTGCCGTTAATTATTGCTCCGCTAACTCCAGTTGTATATGATAACCCTACATAAAAAAATATATATTGAAGTGTAGTTTGTGTCATTCCTAGCAACGCTACTTGTCCTACCTCACCTTTAGAAAAATTGAATATATTTTTCTTTAAATATATCTGAAATATCAATACTAAAATTCCTGCTAACATAAATCTATATCCAGCAAAAACCAATTTAGATGGTATATCATTGGTCCCTATTCCAAACAATAAATAACCACCTTTTATCGCTGGATAAGCACTTCCCCATAATGCACAACACAAGGTCGCTAGCAATACAATATTTATTCTATTTGTATAAAATTTAGTTTTATTCATATATTCCATGCCCCTTTCAAGCCTACCTTTTAAAACATTACATTAGGCTTTGTCCTATATTGTAAAAACTATACTTTTGTTTTACTATAAATTTTTTAACCTATTAATATCTTACCTTCTGGATATTTATATGGTGAAGATTTTTTATTGTTTAATAGTGCCATTACCACTGTAAGAGGACCAACGCGTCCTAAATACATTAATGTGATTATTATCATCTTCCCTGGGTTACTTAATCCAGGTGTTACTCCCATAGATAATCCAACGGTTCCAAATGCAGATGTAGCTTCGTATAATAGGCTCAAAAATTCTCCGCCTGCCTCTGTTATTGTTAATAGCATAGTTACCCCCATTACTAATCCCATACCTAACATCAATAATGTAAATGCTTTATATACTAACTCTTTGGCAATCTTTCTTTGAAAAATTTCTACATCCTCCCTTCCTCTAATAACACTTATCGCAGTACATATAACTATTCCAAATGTTGATGTTTTCAATCCCCCTGCTGTTGATCCTGGAGAACCCCCAATAAACATAAGTAGTATAGTTAAGAATTTCCCAGCTGTAGTCATACCATCTGTAGATATACTATTAATTCCTGCTGTTCTTGGACTTATTGATGCCACTATGGAGTTTACTAACTTGTCTTTAAAATTCATATTTGCTAAAGTTTCCGTATTATTATATTCTAATATTAACATTGATAATGTTCCACCCACAATTAGTATTGTAGTAATTAATAATACTACTTTTGTATGTAATGATAATTTCTTTTCCTTTTTAAACCCATACAATTCTAGTAATACTACAAATCCTAATCCACCAATAACTATTAAAGAACTTGCCGTTAATAAAATAATAGAATTATCATAATACCCCGTGTAACTATTAAAGTTACCAAATAGATCAAACCCAGCATTACAAAATGTAGATATTGAACTAAACACACTATAATATATTCCTTTTGCAGCACCAAATTCTGGTACAAGTTGTGTTGATAAAATTGCAGCCCCAGTAAGTTGTATCACAAAAGCAAATAACATTACCTTTTTAACCATTTTTACAAGGCCTTGTATAGTAAATGTATTCATAGCCTCTTGAACAAGTAATCTATTCTTCAATGTAATCTTTCTTCCAACTATTACTGCTATAAATGTAGCAAAGGACATAAACCCTAGCCCACCAATCTCAATAAGCGTCATTATTATAACTTGCCCGAATACACTCCAATGAGTACCTGTATCTAGTGTAACTAATCCTGTAACACAAGTTGCTGATGTTGATGTAAAAAGTGCATCTAAAAAATTAGTTGCCTCACCACTAGCCGAAGATATTGGAAGCGTTAGCAAACATCCTCCTAGAAATATTAAAATTGCAAATCCTAGAGCTAAAATTTGTACCTCACTTAACTTAATCCCCTTTTTATCACCTATCGAATTCATAAAACCACTCCAAAATCATATTTAATAAGCCTATAAATAAGTCATGAAATTCATTATTTTAGGCTTATATCCAAATTATACTCCATATATTTAACATATTCATCTTATATTTCAATTTATTATGATTTATTATTTCAAAGGTTATATTTCAATCCCAACTAGAATAAGGTGCTGAGCAAATAAAGTAAATTTATTTGTTCAGCACCTTATTCCAAAACATTTCACAAAACATTATGTAATTCTATTTTATTAAATAATATTTTATTAAACTATATACTAACTATTCATATAACTTTCCAATAAATCAACTGCTTCACTATTGGATATCTCCTTAGATTGACTTATCTCTGCCACTAAAACTTTTTTTGTATTATCTAATATTTGCTTTTCGTTTGTATTTAGTTTATTGTAATCTCGAAGTTTAGTAAGATTGCACACAACTTCAATATAATCCATTAATGTGCCTGCCTTTAACTTCTCTGCATTAATTGCAGCTCTTTCTTTAAAATTACACTTATTTAAATCATCTATATCAGAACTAAATTCATTAATATGCTTTAATTTATAATCCAAATCTTTCTCATCACTCACTAATCTAATATTACATTTGTCTACCCTACTAAATGGCAGCATCAATTGCATAGTATCATTTAATAAATGTATTTTGTAGTAGCTTTGAATCTTTCCATTAAACTGTCGTTCTTCTATGAAGTCTACTATTCCAACACCTTGATTGGGATAAACTACCTTATCTCCTACATTAAACAAAAAAATTACCTCCTTTTATGCCCCTTCCTATAGTATAACACATAAGTATATTTTTTTGTAATTTTTTATTTTATCATGAAAGATACTCTCAGTCAATAATTTTATTTCATTATTTTGAATAAATCTATTTACAATCGGTAAACTTATTTATATAGTTTTTTATTCATATATACTAATTTTTATTTATTAATATACAGCAAATTATTAATTGCAATTCAATTTCAATTAATGTATAATCAGTATTAAATAATATCCTTTATCTATAGGAGGTAATGAATATGTCAGTATATCAAATAACTTACTACGAAGCAGAAGTTCAAGATGACCACGAGTGTGGCTGCGGCCAAGATCATGAGCATGACGAGAACTGCAATCATGACCACGAACATGAGCACCATCACCACCATAGCAACCTACCTAGAAAAATTAAATCTTTAGGTAAATGGGCTAACATTATGCCAACAACATTTCTTTTACATACAGAAATGAATGCTGGTGATATAAAATTAGCGTTAGATGAAGTAAGAGAATCTAATGAAACTTTCTTTGTCTCTGAGATAACATCTAACAATGCAGGTTCTATGCACCCAAGTGCTTTAGCTTGGATTGAGACTCGTCTTAAATAAAAGTCTATCTTTTAAATCACTTTTACTATATGAGCTAATTAAACTATAGTAAAACAAAAACATATAAAATCAATGGATGTGATTTAAAATTTACTAAATCACATCCATTTTCTATTAGAACAGTTTAATATTTTACTATAGCTTTACTTAACACTTATAGCTTTCTATTTACTCTTTCTAAAATACTCCCACCTAAATATTTTTCCCTATTCCTCCAAGCGGCGTTACAATTGCATCTGCAATTAAATGTACATTTTATATCAGTATTAATTCTATCATTACTGTGCCCTAATAGGTTGCACCATAAAGAACTAACTACATCTACGTAACGATTATTACCTACAGTAAATTTAACCTTTTAACAAAATTTATATTTAATCATTTGTGTCATCCTCATTCGCATTTTCTTTATCTTTATTATCATTCGTGTTATCATCGCTATCACTAATATTAGTGTCATTAATATCATTAATATCATTAATATCATTAATATCATTAATATCATTAGTATCATTAATATCATTATCGTCACCACTATTAATATCATCAGTATTGTCATCCGAATCATTGCTGTCATCATTCTTATCTATTTCATAGTATTCTTCATCAATTTCATCTTCAATTCTGTCCTCTAGTTCATCTTGTAACTCTTCAATAATTTCTTCACTCCAATAAATTGTATTCCCCTTATTTTTAATTAACTGGATAATTTGTTCTGTTGTTAAAGTTTCTATTTCATCTTCTAGCAAATCCTCATCTAAATTAACTTGAGCTTCATACCTACCTAAACTAATCCCTTTTTTCTCTGCTTTCTCCAAATCTTCCTTACTTCCCTTTAGATATGCAATATTCATATCATTAAACACAGTTTTTATTGAATTTTGAATTTCCTCCTCAAGAACAGTATCTTCTTTATCTAAAAATGCAAACCCTACAAGAAGAGAATTATTTGTATCTAAATATTTATTATCACCAAGGATTTTCTTTAAGTTAACTATACCTTCTTCTATTGTTAATCCAATTAAGGTATTTAAATCCAAATTGTTTCCATCATCATTTATGCCTTTAACCTTAATTATCTTTCCGTCACTGTTCACTCTAATTTCCAAACTAGGATTAATATCTAAAGTAACCATTGCACATGCATTATTGCTTCCTTCTATAAAGTTAAGAATAGGTAACAAAACAATTGCTAAAATAGCAGCTACCATACCAATTTTCACCCATGGCTTATTTTTCCTTACAATATCTGAACCCTTAGCTTTACTACAAACATCCTCCTCGCTAAAGAAAATAGAATCCCCTATATTTAATCCATCCTTATACTGTATCTTAACCATAGTACTATCATTCTTCATAACAATAAAGTACTCATTAGTAATTTCCATAACTATACCTTTAAACATTCCATCATCTCCTCATATCTTTATCCATAACTTTAGATTTCTGAATCTTTTATGGATTATTATTACCACAGAGATTATAAATTTTTTACTTCTTTTTATTACTTTTTCTGTGACCTTAAACTTTAAAGTAATTTGTTTTATAGGTAATCTTTTCTTTTCAAATATAAATTCTACTAATAGCTTCTCTCTGCTAATTTTTTCTGAAATGTCTATTGCATTTTTCCTTGTATCCTCATGTTTTGGAGCTTCTTCCACTAAATCTTCTAGAGTAAATCCAAAACCACTTATTTCTTCTTTAAACTTATTAATTTCAAAAATTAATATTTCTTTATCCTCCACTGGACTTATATATTCATCACTTATATCAACTCCTGCTTCTATTAAAGCATCTAATGAATGGTTTTTGCTATACTTATTTTCATTTGATAAAAATGTCTTTACCCTACTACTTATAACAAGCCTGGCAAAGGAAGTAAATTCTCCCTTACTAGTATCATATTTATCCACTGCTTCTTTAAATGCTAATAGCCCTATACTAAATGAATCATCGTTATCCACAGATACATATCTCCCTGTAACAGAACTTATGGATTTTATTATAAAATTCATATGTATCTTAATGAATCCATTTATATCTTCAAGCATGTTTTCCTTTGTAAAGTTGTTATCTACGCTATTTAAACTTAATTTCATATAAGCCTCACCTTATTTCCTTTAAATTGTATGTTTTTATCTAATAAAAAAACAATTGAAAAACCCTAAGCTACAAAAGCCTAGAGTATTCATAACTACTTCTAATTTATAATATCATATTTTACATATTTATATCCTAAATATCCTCTGAATCGTCATCCTTGTCGCCATCTACATCGTCAGTATCATCTGAATCATCATCCTTGTCATCATCTATATCGTCAACATCATCTGAATCGTCATCCTTGTCATCATCTACATCGTCAATATCATACCCATAAATATCTTCTAATTCATCGTCAATTTCATCTGCCCAGTCATTACCGTACTTTTCCTTTAACTGCTGTTGCCACTGAGTCCCATATTTACTCTCTAATTTATTAGCCCAATCATCCCCAAATTCTTGCTCTAGTTCCTTCTCTAGTTTAACTGTAATATTTTCCGATATCCCATCTGTATCTGCAAATGCTACCGATGCACCTAATGTACCTACTAATGTTAATGCAATTAACATGGCTTTTATTTTCATATTAAAATCCTCCTAAATACTTAATAATCTTTTTCTCGTCCTATACTATTAAATACAAATCAGATTTTCTATTTAGGTACCTTTTTAACTCTTATAAGATATTTTCAATAAATATTTTTAAAAATATAGCTAGGATTTGATATCACCAAATCCTAGCTCCTAGTCTAATTAATACTTTATTTTAAATTTGAATTTCATGATATTAAAATTACCTTCAATTTATTTCAATTTATCACTATTACCTATTTTTCACTTTCAAGCTATTTATTTCATGAGTTTTTCCTCTTTTTTTTAAGTGATAGTCCAGCACCTGCAAGCACGATACCAGCTGACATAATTGATGTAATTCCAATACTTGCTCCAGTTTGAGGAAGTTCTGGTTTGTTTGGCTTTTCTGGTTTTTCTGGAACCTCTTCACCTTTTACTGTCACTTTACAAGTGTCAGTATATCCACCATCTTCACTTTTAACTGTAACAACCGCTTCCCCTATTCCAAGGGCTACAACTTTTCCAGCTACCACTGTTGCAACTTTTTCATCTGAAGATGACCAAGTCACATTCTTATTAGTCGCATCTGCTGGATCAAAAGTTACTGCTAATTGTGATGATTCACCTTTTTTAAGTTTAATCTTACTTTCATTAAGCTTAATAGATTTCAAACCAATATCTGTTGGTAATACAGTCACTTTACAAGTATCAGTGTATCCACCATCTTCACTTTTAACTGTAACAACCGCTTCTCCAACTCCTATTGCTACAACTTTACCATCTACTACTTTTACAATTTTTTCATCTGAAGACGACCAAGTAACGTTCTTATTAGTCGCATCTGCTGGATCAAAAGTTACTGCTAATTGTGATGATTCACCTTTTTTAAGTTTAATCTTACTTTCATTAAGCTTAATAGATTTCAAACCAATATCTGTTGGTAATACAGTCACTTTACAAGTATCAGTGTATCCACCATCTTCACTTTTAACTGTAACAACCGCTTCTCCAACTCCAACGGCTACAACTTTTCCAGCTACCACTGTTGCAACTTTTTCATCTGAAGATGACCAAGTCACATTCTTATTAGTCGCATCTGCTGGATCAAAAGTTACTGCTAATTGTGATGATTCACCTTTTTTAAGTTTAATCTTACTTTCATTAAGCTTAATAGATTTCAAACCAATATCTGTTGGTAATACAGTCACTTTACAAGTATCAGTGTATCCACCATCTTCACTTTTAACTGTAACAACCGCTTCTCCAACTCCTATTGCTACAACTTTACCATCTACTACTTTTACAATTTTTTCATCTGAAGACGACCAAGTAACGTTCTTATTAGTTGCATCTGCTGGATCAAATGTCACTTCTAATTGTGATGATTCACCTTTTTTAAGTTTAAGTGTCTCTTCATTAAGCGCTATAGATTTTAATGAAGTAGAAGTATCAGTAACATTTATTTCCCAAGTTCCAAAAACAGTATAACTATTAATGTTAACAGTAACAATCACTTTACCCGCTTTATGCGCTACTGCTTTTCCATCTACAACTGAAACAATACTATTAGATGAAGATATAAACTCTGCCGTTTTTACTAGGTGATTATATGGTTCTAAATTAAAATTAAGATCAAATTCCTCTCCAATTTTAACATCCATAATAGGTTTCTCTAAAGTAATACCAGTAATTGTTGGCACTTCACCATCTTTTGTTACATTTATAGCACATTTAAGTGAAAGTCTACCATCATTAGTCTTAACAATTACAGTCGTTGCTCCTGGTGCTACTGCAGTTACGTTTCCATTTGCATCAACTGTAGCAATCTGTTCATTTTCTGATGACCAAATCAAGCTAATTCCTGGAACATTGTTTGGTGTTAGTGTGGCTGTTAATTTTTCAGTTTTACCTAATTCTAAAGTCATATTAGTTTTATCAATCGTAATTTCATCAAGTCTTATTGTATCTTCATACCCTACTGCCTTCAATATATCGTCAAGATCTCTTCCTTCAAAACTCATTGCTGGTTCTTTTCTATCAGCAATTTGTTCATTATATCCAGTAAAGTTGTATACTATAAAATCCATATCATAAACATCAACAATACCATCAAAGTTAAAATCTACAGGATTTTTAGTATAATCTACTTTTTTCCCATAGTATTTTTCTACTTCTAAAGCATCTAGGATATCTATAACCCCATCATCATTAGTCTCTCCACCAAGTAGAGATCTATAAAACTCAGTACCTGCCATATAATATGATTTACCTAATAATTCACCATAAAAATCCCTTGATGGCACAAATTTCCCTGCCTTCTTAAAGTGGCCTGGCATACTACTAACTACTCTTAATTCCTTTGTAGATGCTGGAATATTACTAAGGTAATACTCTTGATTTCTTTCAAGATATTTTAAATCATACTTATTACCTTCACCATCTTCAACCCAAATATATTTATCTAACTCACTAGTATCTCTTCCTGTATCCAAAACATCATAAAATCCTTGTCCCATCTGTGGCACTCTTATTGATGATGTTTTTTGTTTAATCATAACACCCTCATAAGTTCCATTGTATGCCATTTCAACGTAGTTTCCTTCCTTATCTTTAACCTTCATCTGTCTACATTGGATGTATTCTTTATAGAATTCATTCTCTTCATCAGATGCTAGATTAAATTCTACATCCAATAAAGCTATATCACCTGATATATTCACTGGAATACCATCTTTATCCACTACATCTAATTTTAGGTTTAAGTATCTATTAACGTCACCAGTAATTTCTTTTTGGATATTTACTCTATATTTATTAGCATCTAAAATGTGTTGAAGCTCCTCATTAATTTTTATATCATTAATCTCAAAACTATAAAAATAATCTAGCTTAGCATCGAAGCTACTTCCTGTTACATTATTAACTTTAATGGTGGCTGTTATATCTTCACCTTCTTGCATTTCATCCTTATCTAAAGTTACACTAGTATACGGTGCACCTTCTTTAACAAAGAAATATCTTGGAGGTAGGTATAGATTCTGTGAAGTTGCTATATCTGTAGGCATTGGTGAGAACTCATACACACCATATTCTATATCCATTTCTTCTATTCCAAATTTAAAATCACCATTTTCACTTACCGGTAACCCAACACTTGGCATTCCATTAGTAAATCCTGAAATTAGGATATTAGAATTATTAATATTTTTATACCCCATATCATTAAGTTCTTTAATACTATTGTCCATTGCATTTCCATGTACCCAGTAAGCTTCATAATCTTGGCCATAAAACTCTTCAGTTGTAAACATGTCCTTTGTTATTTCATAAACTCCAGGTGTTTTATCCATTTTAAGCTGAACGTCTTGATTATCAACTAAAACATTATAATTATACTTATACTTATCCCCGTTCTCTTGATCTATAGCAATAAATTCCAAAATATATTTACCATCTACCAATGCACTTCTGACGTAATCCGTATTACCATCTTTATCTACCGGAAAATATGATGCTCTTCCATCCAGTGCTTTAACAGTCAAGCTATAACCTGGTGGCAATTCCGATAAATCCTGCTGTCCCACATATCCCACTATTTCCTGTGTTTCAAAATCTTTAACGTAAACATCCATAGTACTTATTGGCGATGAAACACTTATTGTAGCAGATATTCCTGAAGCTTTTGCATAATGCATCATTTCAAGATCATTGCTTACTGCCGGCCTTGATAGTTCAATAGCGTTCATTCCTGGAGTTAAGTATTTCACAGCGAATGGTAATCTATAATCTTCTGTAGGATTTTCACTATTTCTGACTGTTATATAACCTTCATATCTACCGAGTTCTGCATTAGCTGGTATATTTATTATTGTATCTAAATCAATTGTTTTTCCTGCCTCTACTTTTACTGTTCTAGCTATATCTAATGTTACATTATTAGTATTAGCATTTTTAGCACCTACTTCTTCACCTGAGAACTTAACAGAAACATCAAATGATTTATTTGTTGTTCCGCTATTTACAACTTGTAGTTTTTTTGATTTATTTGTATCAGCTTCACGCCTTGCAATTCTGTCAAAGGATAATGAGCCTGTAGTATAATCTATTTCTATCTTCTCACCAAACTCATTAACAGATTGACATTTATCTAAAACTTGTATTGCTATATCACTATGAACTGCATTGTAAGCATTTATCCTTCCTGCCCCTTCCGCATTTACTGCATAATCTCCTACTAAATCCTCTGCAGTATTCATCATAGCAACCTTAACTTGTTCTGGTGTAAGGTTATTATTATTTTGTAGCATCAATGCAGCTACCCCAGCAATATGTGGTGATGCCATTGATGTTCCATCTATTCTTGAGTAAGCTGTTGAATAGTCTATTCCATCTTCTGGACTATTTATATACTCCGGATAAGTTGAGAATATTCCAACACCCGGTGCTACAATATCTGGTTTAATAGTTTCATCTAATGCTGGTCCTCTTGAGCTAAAGTCCGCTAATTTATCTGCTTCAGTAGTTGTCTTTCCATCAAGTGCAAGTTTAATTTTAATAGCTTCTGAGCCTACAGATACATCTTTAATTGCATCTATAAGCATTTTTCCCTCTTCCATACTCATTGAAATACCTGGAATAATATCAGTTTTTTCACCAAAATATAGATTCATTTCACCTGGTACATTATTAGCTATTATTAAGCCAATAGCTCCTGCTTTTTTTGCCGCCTCAAATTTTGCTCCAAAACTTAAATATCCACGATCTAAAATTAATATTTTACCTTTAGCATTTACATTAAGAAGCTCGTTCTCAAATCCGAACCCACCATACACAACTTCATATTCATTATTGGTAAAATCTTCAATACTCTTAAATGTTCTTGCAAGTAATTTACCATTTGCTGTTACTCCAGTTGATGTTTTAACTTTGAACTTGTCTAAGGCAATATTAGTAGTACTTGCACCAACTGAAATAGCTAATGATGATGATCCTGGTGATCCTAGTGTTGTTTCATTTGGACCTGCATTACCGTTTGCAACCACTGGAACCACTCCTGCAATTGCTGCATTATTACAAGCAATGGAGGTTGGATATAATGGATTAGGTGTTTGAATACCTAATGATAAGTTTATAACATCCATTCCATCGTCAATAGATTTCTCAATAGCCGCTATAATATCTGAAGAATTTCCTACTCCAAAAGGTCCCAAAACTCTATATCCATATATATCTGCTTCTGGTGCAATACCCTTTACTGCAAATTCACTTTCAGCATTTTTCCCATTTGCACCTATAGTCCCTGAAACATGGGTACCATGATATGTGTAATAAGAGTTTCCATTTTCATTAAGCTCCGCTTCACCACTTTGCTTCCAATCTTCATATGTTGTTTCCATTGGATCATTATCACCATCAACGAAGTCATATCCGCCCTCTTTATAATTACCCTTTAAATCTGGGTGGTTGTAATCTATACCAGTATCAATAACTCCAACTTTTATACCTTTCCCTGTTATTCCTTCGGCTCTTAACTTATCTACTTGAATTAATGGTGTACTTGTTACCATACGAGTTGATGGACCTTCCTCCATTTTTTCCATCATAATCTCTGGATCTAATCTAACTTCCTCATCCTTCCATATATATTTTACAACACCACTATCTAATAACTTTGATATATCCGTACCTTTAACTTTCATTGATACACCATTAAAGCTATTATAGTAAAAATGATCTATACTATATGTCGTAGCTAATTTTTCCTTAGAGTTATCTGATAAGAACTTATTAAAATCGCTATGGTCCTTTTCTACACCACCTTCTATTGAATATGTTTGAACCCCACTATTTAATGCATTTGACGTTATTCTCGGTAGTGATTTAAACTCAACTATTATAGATTCATACTCCTCAGTAGTAATATCAACTCCAGCATCAATTGGATTAATCCCTAATTCAAGCTCTGCGGACTTAATATCATTTTGGTACTTTTTTGCTAATCTTCTAATAGAATTTACACTTCCCCTTGTGTCACCCTCATAAGCATTTACGTCCCCTAGTGGAAATAGTGATAAAATCAGTGACAGTGATACTGTGCCACTAACTATCTTCCTCCACAATTGAGACTTCTCCCATTTTCTTCTTGCCATTTTACTTCCCCCTTTTTTTAACAATCACATTTTTAGTCATCTTTTACTGTCATAATAATTAAACAAATAATAATTTAGATTATTATTTATTTTCATTGCATTTGCATTCAAATACAACTTTAGTTGATTTACTTTTTATCCCATATTGTATACGTATCTAACTGGAAATAATTACATTTTATGAATAAAGCATTTACCCCTTTTTTATTCCATCATTTCATGTAAATTAATGTAAAGTAATGCACTTTTAAAATCTTATTAAATATAATTTTATTTTTCAAATAAATCTTAAGCTCCCCATATATATTTATACTTATAATTAGTTTTTTTTGAGCTAAAAGATTTAAATACGTCGCAATCTTTTTTAAATTTTAATACAACAAAAAACTCTAGACTATACAGCCTAGAGTTTTCACACTACTTAAGTTTCTAAATTATTTTTTATCTTTTACTATGTCATTAATTATTGCTACTCTTTCTTCTGTTAACAGATTAGCAATTTTAATTTCTACTTTTCCATTTTTAAAAACTCTACCTTGGTTAGCTTCTACAATTCCAATTATCTTTTGTGATAATTTTTCATAAGTCATTAGATCATCTCTATATAAATCTATTATATCTCTTAGACATGCTCCTAATTCCTTTGGGTTTCTATAAACTGTTCTCATTTTATAATCCTCCATCTTTTATGTTAATAATTATATTTTATCCCATTGCTCATTTACAACATACATATTATAACTCACATTATTTTCAATTGCCAACATTTATTTTTATATAAAAATATGGATTGCACTTTAAAGATTACAACCCATTTTTTTATTGTATCTAACCTACTAAATATATAAACAAAGGAATTGTTATTATAGATAATAGTGTTGTTATAAATATACATTGCGAACCATATCTTCCATCTCCACCTGAATCTGCAGCAATTACAGGTCCGACTACAGCACCTGGCATAGCTACAAGTAATGTACATATAGCTATAAGCATAGGCTCTATGTTTAATAATTTCATTATAAAGAACACTATAAGCGGAGTTACTATTAATGTCATTAAGGATACATAATATAAGCTAAAATCTCCCAGCATATCTTTTATGTTAGATCCGCATAACATTGATCCAATAATCATCATAGCAAGTGGAGTAGTTAATCCGCCAATGCTTTTTATAGTTGAATCAACTGCATATGGAAGTTTAATTTGAGCTATAAATATTACAATACCTATTATAACCGCCAATACAGATGGATTTTTTATAACACTTTTAATTGCTTCCTTAACTGATATATTTCCTGTAAATAATGATACACCTAGCGTCCATACGAATATAGTAAACATCATTGTGAAAATTGATCCATAAAATACACCTATATCTCCAAAGACACTATTCAGAATAGGATATCCCATAAATGCACAGTTAGAAAATGCCGTTGTAAATCTTAGCATTGGTTGTTTCCTACCATCAGCCTTATAATAAATGTACTTAGTTCCTACAAATAATAATATATGTATTATTGCTGAGTATAAAAGAATTTTTATTGCATTACCCATAATAGCTTTATCAAATTCCAGGCTAAAGCTATTTATTATTAATAATGGTAATGTTATATTAATCACTAAAGTACTTAATCCCTTTTCTACTCTATCATCAATGTAGTTTTTCTTTCTAGCATAAATTCCAACTAACATCATAAACGATAAAATTAAAACTTGGTTTATTGCATCCATTGTAAGTCCCCCTTGAACCTTTTCTAGTAATACACTTATTAAGCATACTACATTTTCTCCAAAGTTAATATTACTCCAATTTCCAATATTAATCCAAAGTTTTATACATATATATTTATCTTTGACTATAAACTTCATTTAACTTCCTTAGTAACTTACACCTTGTATTGCACCGCTATATCACACTATCTTTTTTGTTAAATATAATTTAAAATAAAATAAAGAACTTATAAGTAAGCCTCCAAATTTTAATTTGGTTAAGGTGCACTTACTCATTCCAATGTATATTAGACTGAGTTTCCTATTTAAAGGAGGATTTATGGATACTTTTATAACTTATTTAGCATTTATCAATTTACTTGGTTTTTTTATAATGTTAATTGATAAAAAACGTGCTATAAAAAAGCAATGGAGAATTAGTGAAAAAGCACTTATTATTATTTCTATAATTGGTGGTTCCATTGGAATGCTTTTCGGAATGAATACTTTTAGACATAAAACTAAGCATAAGAAATTTACAATAGGAGTACCTTTTATTCTTGTTATTCAATTAATAATATCAATCTTCTATTTTAAATATATAACATAAAAAACAAAGTATGAATTAAACCTCATACTTTATTTTTTATATTCATTTTAAAATATTAATATAAATTAAACAATACCAATGATACTATAACTTATAACAAGCTTCTACTTGTCCATAATATACTACATGATAATCCTCTCCTGGGTAAGCTGACGTTTTTATACCCTCACTTAAAAATTCTGGATTCATTTCTTGCTTATAAACTATTTTACATTCATAAGTTAATACATTAGGTTTATTTATTACTGGAGTGTCTACAGTTTTTGATGGTATAAGTTCTAAATCGCACTCCTTAAACTTATCATAATCTCTTCCCGATTTAATTCCACAAAATTTAATTTCATCTTTTAAGCTATCATCTAAAGGAATTGTTACAGTAAAGTTATCTACATTGTCAATCATTGAAAATGTATGCCTCTGCTTTCTTACTAACACTGTAAATATTGATTTTCCCCATTGAAAGCCAACATTACCCCATCCTATCGTCATTGTATTTACTTCTTCTCCAGATTTTACTGTTAAAAAAGCACCTTTCTCATGTAGGTTTCTTACTGCTTCATTTAAATCCTGTGTAAACTCATTAAAATCTACCATATTAAATCATCTCCCTAAAATTAATCGAATTTATTACCATTATATACATATTAGATTGAATTATAAATATGTTTTTCAATTCCTTCATTAAGCTTGTCAGCAAATACCACATCACAAGAATATATTACAACTACTATTTACTCAACTATATACTTATTTATATATGGTGAAGTCATAACTGATAAAAGCGCTCCATAATCCACACTAAAATCAACTATATCCCCAACTTTGTAACTTTTCTCACTGCTAGTTACATCAATTAGAAGATGGTCACTACTTCCCCCTAGAATTCTTATCTTCTCCTCTTTTGGCGTTATTCCATCTATTTTAACATCCTGTCTTCCCATAGAAATTATAGCTCTTTTTATTATACCCCTATCCTCAAAGGTTGGCACTTGTCCAAAAGCATCCATTCCTATATTACCCGTTGGTATTGATGGCTTATCTTTAATCTCAATAATTTCACCTTTCAACGTAAATATATCGTTGAACATTCCTGGTATATCTCTTCCATATGCAGTTTCTCTACCTAAAACTACTGATTCTCCAAGTCTTAATGAGGTTACACCTTTAGGTATATTTTTATTCATCACCATGTATAGACTACTAGAGTTACCTCCTGACACTACGGACAAGTGAATATTTAATTTCTGTTCTATTTCATTCTTAATTTCTATAAGTCTTCCTAAGTTTACATCATCAGGAATTACTCCACCATAGCAAGTTAAATTTGTACCCACACCAAGAAATTCTATATTAGGCAACTTAATTATTTCCCTAGAAATATCTAGTGCATCCTTTTCTAAAATGCCTTCTCTTAAATCACCTAAATCCACCATGAGAATTACTTTATGAACTCTATTTAGCTTCACAGCTTCCCTAGACAAAACCTTAAGTGTTGCTATTTCCGAATTCAGTGAAATATCACAATATCGAACTACACTACTTGCTTCACTAATAGCTGGTATTCTAAGAAGTAATTTCTCACAATCCAAATTCTCTAGTTTTTTCAAATTCGCTACTCTTGAATCTCCAATTGTCTTTACTCCCGCTTCTAATATACATCTTACAATCTCCGGATGAGAGCAAAACACCTTAGTAACGACAGAAATATCAATATTACTTCTTCTACAAATATTTAATGCAAACTTAGCATTATGTGTTAGTTTCCTCAAGTTCACATCTATCCGTGGATAATTTGTTGTAGTATCTTCATCTGTCAAAACATCTAGTGCAAGATTAGTATTACAAGTTAACTTTATATCGTCGAATTCTATATCTGAATTATTATTCACCATACTTTAAACTCTCCTTTTTATTAGAAACTTATTATTTATATCTTCAAGCTAGCTTTTAAGAGCTGAATTGCCGCCTCTTTATTTTCTCTACTTAAGACTCCGGCACAAGCCATTATATACATATCATCAAGAAGTACCTTCGCTTCCTTTGTTGGTCGCATGGTAATATCGCCCTTAACATCCTTAATAGTTTCTAAAATTTCTTCACCTTGTCCAAGTCTTGTAAGAGCCCCTCCAGTTCCTATGATGTACTTAACCATGGATAAATCCTTACCATAAGCACTAAACTTTCTTCCAGAGCCATAAACTCTTTTTATATATCCTACATGTCTATCAATTGCAGTATTCACAGCCTTCCTTGTAAGAACTCTACTCCAATGACGTTGTTCTTCATTTGCTGGAATAGGCTCTATAAAGGATTCTATTTCCAACTTTGTTTTCCCCTCAAGCTCATGGTCATGTAAGAGTTCTAATACATTTTCTCTATTCACATATACTCCGAGATCTCCTTCAACGGTACGCTTTGCCTTTGGTTCTGGAGTTACTAAAATATCAAGAACCTCAACACTTCCTTCCGTAACTGAATGAACATCGGTGGTAGCACCTCCAACATCTATAACTATTACATCTCCAATTACTTCATATAATAGTTTTGTAGCTTCCATTACAGCTCCAGGTGTTGGCATTATAGATCCATCTACCATTTCCTTAATCTTATCCATCCCACCGGCCTTTACTATGTTAACTTCAAAGGCATCCTGAATTATTGACCTTGCTGGCTCAACATTTAGTTCATCCACTCTTGGATATACATTGTCAATGACATATAACTCCTGACCTTCAAAGATTTCTTTTATCTCCTCTTGGTTAGCTATATTTCCGCAGTACACCACTGGAATATTAAGATTTGCCCCCCTAATTATTTCTGCATTATCAAGGGCAGTTTCTCTCTCACCATAATCTGTACCACCGGCAATCATTATAAGATTTGGATTAATTTCCTTTATTTTTTTAATATCCATTCTTCTGAGTCTACCCGCGGTGACCATCTTTATAATCCCACCAGCCCCAAGTGCTGCTTCTCTAGCTGCTTTAACTGTCATATCTTCAACTAGTCCATGAACTGTTATCTTTAACCCACCTGCTGCACTACTAGTCCCTATCATTCTGTCATACTCTATAGTTTCACCCAAAATGCCTTCCATTTCTCTCACCGCATTCTTAAGTCCAATAGTTACATCACCTTGTAAAACTGAAGTAAAAGCCTTTCCTTGACCTACAACTTCCACTCCATTTTTAAAATTAAAAGCCGTTACCACCGTAGTTGTACTACCAATCTCAGCTATTAAATATTCAACTCTCATGGCTTCCTCCTATTTTAAAAGGCATACAAATACTTGTATGCCCTTAATATTTATTTGCTCATTAACGTTTCAATTATAAATGATGCTACATTATTTCCGTGAGTTCCTCTTCCAAAACCTGCATCCATTCCATTAGCTACTGCAACCTCATTACTTACTTGAGTTCCCCCACAGCAAATAATAAATTTATCTCTAACACCTTTTTCTATGCAAAGATCATGAATTTTCTTCATATTCTTCGTATGAATATCATTATGTGTAATAATAGTACTCATAATAATAGCTTGTGCTTTAGTCTCTATGGCTGCATCTATTAATTTTTCTACTGGACAAGACGTTCCAAGATATACAACATCTATTCCATATTTCTCTATTCCACCATGTTTAATGTCAATTATTTCTCTTAGCCCAACAGAGTGCTCATCTTCACCAACTGTAGCTGCTACAACTCTAACTGGATTCTCTTTAACATAGCCTCGCATTACATCATCAGCTAAAAGCTCTTGTTTTTCTGGAATCTTAAGCTCAGATTTTTTAACTGCAAAGTTAACCTTACCCTTGATTTCAACTAAAGTACCTTCTGCATCCTGCATTACTTGTTTATGAATAACTTCTACATCTGTTAAATTCATTCTTCTTCCTATTTCAAGAGCTGCTGCTTCTGCAGTACGCTCCTCCTGTGTAATGAATAATGTTGTAGATACATATCCATCATTTTTCCATTCTACCTCTGGTATTATTAAGTCTTCATCCTTACTATTTTTAGCCATCCTCACATTAACATTATCTTCTTCATCAAGTTCATCTATATAAACTATTTTACTGTGATCACATAATGTACACTGATTTATAGCATCGCACGCCTTGTTATATTCTTCTGGTACATTGTTATATCCGAAGTGAGCACATACTGGTGCAAAGTATTCCTTATCTCTTGGAACAACTGTATCTACAGCAATACCACCATCTATTTTTCTTGCTATACCATCGCTGTTTCTTTCTGGATATTCTCCTGAATCTACGAAGAATCCATCTTGAACAGCCTTAAAGTATCCGCCACCTTCAATCATTTCTTCTAGGAATAATACAGCTCTTTCTTTAAGCTCTCTAACTTTTTCTGGAAGATATCCCTCTTTTTTAAGCTCTATCATATCCATCAATCCATCCATACCAATTAAAGCCTGTTTTGCAGTATTTACAGCATGAATATTATTATAATGCCATGGCACGTTTCTTCCTTCATCAGGAGTAATTGTACTTTGGATATCTGCTGAAGTAAGTTCAGATATTAAAAGGTTCAATGAATGAGTTACTGTAGCTTCTCTAGTGCATGAAGCCATGTATTTTGTATTCATTTGCGCCCTCATTTTATAGTTTCTAAATAATTCCCTTAACGCTACTGCATAAGGTAAATCATATCTAAGACATGGTGCTGGTGGCGCTGTTGGCGGAACTGTAGATAATGATATATTACTTTGTTTCATTCCAACCATTTCCGAGAACTTAGAGTTTATAGCATGTTGAACCATAAGCTCTGGCATTACTTTATATCCCTTCATAGCTGTTGCATTTGCATTATGTGCTCCATCTATTTGAAGAATATCAGCCCAAGCCATTATATGTTTTGCAACTGCTGCATCAACAAAAGATCTAACCATATTTATATTTCTATAAAGTACATTGTATTGTGGATCTTGGTGAGCTCCATTTATTCCCTCTTCTGCAAACATTACAGCGATATCTGGACCTGCAACACCTGAAACATAAGAGTGGAAGTTTATTTCTCTTCCAACTTCTTCTTCTATCATATCAAGGGCTTTTCTTGTAGCTCTAACCTCTTTTCTTGTTATTGGAACTCCACCAGTTCCCTCTGGACTTCCTTCAATTAAACTATCATAATGACTTTGACCTGATGTTCTTATAACCATAATATGATCCGCACCGTGCCAAGCTGCCATTCTCATTCTTCTAATATCATCTTCAAATCTTCCTGAAGCTACTTCAGAAGTTATTACAGCTCTTGGTTGAGGATCTATGTTTGCAAAGCTTGTAGCAGATGGAAGTGCTTTACTATTTTTTAAAGGTTTTGATATTTCCATATACTCAAACTCGCCCATTGGCTCATTATATTCTTCTCTCCAATGCCATCCTCTTCTCTTTGGTTCATACTTATCTAAATCCTTAAGTATCTCTGCTACATCAATTTTTGTATTTATATCTAGCATTATTTATCCCCCCCAAACAACTTACTAACTTCATTCCAGCCCTTGCCTTCTCCTAGCTCTCTGCCTGCTTCTAAATATGGCATTTCCTTAAGTTTTCCATACTTTAATACCACATTTCCCATACCTTTTCCTAAAAGTCCAGCTCTTAAGCCCTCTTGAACTATTGCTTGAGATTCAATGCTTGAGAATCCCATTCTAAGAAGTACTGATCTTTCTATTGATGATGATGTATTTCCATATGCTAAATCCACCATTGGATTTACTATCTCTTCAGTTAATTTCCAAAATCTTTCATACAACTGCTCATCACTTAAATTTGCTAAATGCTCTCTTCTTTTATTAAAATCATCTTCTCTTTTCACTATTTATCTCCCCTTAATAGTTTATTATTTATCTATTTTTAAACCCTATTAATTCCTATTATCATAATTTTCACTCTAGATATATTTAAAATATCTAAGTAGTATTCTATTTTACATCTTTTATTTTTTGATGGTTATTATACATTTACTAAAATAACAATTTCAGTTTATTCCACACAAACCCCAAATTCTCTTAATAAATCAATAACTTGATTTTCTTGAAGTCTTGTTTCATCACAAAGAAACTTAACATCTATTTCTGAAACTACATTTTCTTTTAATAGTTTTACAGTATTTTTTATAAGTGATTTTCTATAATCATTCAAATCCTTATTATCAACTTGAATATATGATGGATGTTCTGGAAGTATGATATTTTCCCCTGGGATTTCCTCTGCTGGATTTCCCCTTAATACTTTGATTCCATTATCCTTTGCAAAGGTAAGCTGTGGAACAATATGTTTTCCAGCTCCAGTATATTCAGTTTCTTGAACTATAATAATTGCGTCATCCTCCATCTCTTGAGCTATAGCAAAAGCTGCAGCTAAGGATGTGTTTCCTGCTGGACCTCTTTCAAGTCCTTCTAACTGTGCCAAAAGCTCTGTCATATAAAATACTTGTCCTTGAGCTAATGTTACATATCTATCTAAATATCTAAGTGGTCTTGCAGCACTTCTTGGAACATCACTTCTATCTGGCCAAACCATAAATGGAATGCCAAATCCAGTGTGACCTGTTGTAAATGATTTTTTATTAAAAGCTTCATCACTAGCCATGTGAAGACCTTGTAGATTTACAGAAGCCCCAACTATTTTAGTATTTGTTGCTCCAGCTTTTATAAGACCTCTTGCAGTTCCAGTAACATTACCTCCCCCTGCATGGGTGATTATAACTGCATCTGGATCTTTTCCAAATTTTTCTCTGCACTCTGTAGCTATTTCATATCCAAGTGTTTCAACTCCCGCTATTCCATAAGCTGAATATAAGGATGCATTATAAAAATTAGTCTCTTCTAAGGTTTGTAAGTATGTGTAAAATAACTCCGGCCCTACAGTTAGTTGCAAAACTTCTGCACCTAAGTATTCACACTTTCTTCCCTTTTCAATTATCTCAGGTTGTCCCACTTTTCTCGAATCATAACATTCTTGAACAATTGTACATTTTAATCCATGGATTGCAGCTTGAGATGCCACTGCTGCACCATAGTTTCCTGAAGTTGCCGATGCTACACCTTTATAACCTCTTTGCTTTGCATCATAAACAGATACAGATGCTCGTCTATCTTTGAAACTTCCTGAAGGATTACAACCTTCATCCTTTACAAATATCCTTGCAGCTTTTCCAGTCTTAGAAGCCTTTCTTGCAAGAGCTGTAATATTTCTTAGCTCTAGTAGTGGTGTATTTCCAACTCCAACACTACTTTGAATCTTCATAATATCGCTTAAGGAATATCCTATATCTCTCATCATACCTTCATAATCAAAAGCAATATTGCCCTTCTCATATTTATCAAAATCCATACCAACAGATTTAATCATTATTTCATTTTTTCTACTCATTACCTCTTCATACTTATTCATATAAATCACCCACTTTCCTTAATATATATTTACTGAAAAAGCATTTCTTTTGCCTGCTTGCCAATATATGCTATCTCACTTACATATCTACCAAATCCATGGGAATATCCTGGTTCTACTTCCTTAACTATTCCCTTCATGATTCTTCCAACCGTAGTTGTAATCTCTACCTCTTCACCTAGGTTACAATCTGAATTTACAAAACCTCTAACCCACATTTTTAATGGAGTTTTCTTTGTATCTTCCGGAATTGCTGGTGATCTATCAGAACACTCTAGGACAACTGTCTCTACTTCAACAAATGTACCCTTATTAATCAAAATCTTCACCCCCTAAATAAATTAAAAACTAATCTCTCTCTATAAAGTTTCTGAAATCTCCCATTATAGCTCTTGGAACTGGTAAATCTATCATAGTTTTTAACCCAGCTCTTGCATTAATTACGTGTGGAATCATATTTACAACCATTGCTATTGTTCCAAGTCCACCATCAACCTCTGGTTTAATAACCATATTAACCTCTGGAGTTCCCTTTATAGTTATATAATCCCCTGTGAACGTTCCTTCCATCTCTGGTTCGATTTGTTGTGGGTGAATCATATCTATTTTAAGTTCCCCATTAACATATCCTTGTCCAGTCATATTAACACCAGCCACATCTCCAGCAGCTGCAAATCCATAAGGTGATTTTCTATCTACATTAGTTACTATTGGTGCCATTTGTTGTTCAAACTTATCAATCTTCCATCCCATTGAATCAGCTATCATATTTACAGATTCTATAAATCCAACATGACCAGCTAAGCTTCCATCAATAACCCCAGCATTAAAATCTTCAACCTTCATACCAACGCCTTGTTCTTCCATAACTGCAGGTCCAAATGGTGATAAACTATTTACTCTCTTAGCTTCCACATGAGTAACATCTGTCATACATCCGGTTAAACAAACAACAAGTAGATCCATTATTAAACCAGGATTAATTCCTGTTCCAAGTATTGTAACTCCATTCTCCTTAGCAATTTTATTTAGCTCCTCTGCAAGGTCAGGATTTTTAGCTTGTGGATAAGACATTTCCTCTGCTGTAGATATAACATTTATTTTCTTTTCTAAAACTGATTTCAATCTTGGGAATGCATTCTTAGTAAAAGAATCCGTTGCACATAAACATATGTCACAGCATTTTTCTGTTAAAACTTCATCTATGTTAGAATTTATTATTACATCTTGTCTATTGCCTCTTTCAATTTCTAAAACTTCAAAAATACTTTTTCCTACTCGAGCTGGATGCATATCACAAACACCAACTATATCTACACCTGTTTTAGTTAAAAGCATTTTTGCCATGCCGCTTCCCATAGCTCCAAATCCCCATATTGATACCTTAACGTTTTCCATTTTAAATCCCCCTATTTTTTGAATATTTCATATATTCTTAATACAGCAATTATCATGCCAAGTTTTTTTCAATAATTTGCATGACTTACTGTATTTTTTTCTAAATTAATACAAATTTTCTAGTTGTCTTCTTTTCTACTGCAAAATATTTTTCTTAATAATCTATCCATAATATAGCAAAAATGCCTATGCAAAATTATTTGCATAGGCATTGCTTGTTTTTGGGCATATTGTTACTCTTGATATTATAAGTACACTTTTTATAAGTTATGTTATAATTTAAATTATCAACTTAAATTATCAACTTAAATAATATCAGGGTGTTACAGGAGCTAACTAGACATGATATAAATTAAAATAATACTACTGTTAAACCTAAAGGAGATTCAATATGAGAATAATATCAGAGCATAACTTATGTATAAATAGACCCTACATTAATTTGAAAAAATTATCAAGAAAGGTCTCATTAAGAAAAGGTATAATTACAGATGCTGGTTTTAAGAGCACTTATATAATAAACCAAGCTACACAAGCTTTATCTAAAAATAATAATTACACAATAGAACTTAGTGAAGGAATAGAGAAAGTAATATTTGACATAGAGCAATTAAATAAAATGTTATTAGTTGAAATTAATTATGTCTCTAAAAGTGGTTCTAAATCTGCTAAATTCAAAGTTTATATTATTTTAGGAACTATTAAATATGCTATACCTTTTAGTTCCTTTGAAGATATTTATAATAATTGCATGAATATACTAACAACCGAGCTTCACGGAACTAAAGAATTGGCTTACATAAAAGAAGGCTTTAATAATTTAGAAACCGAAGAAACATTAATAAATATCGACTTAAATTTAAAAAGGTTAGCAGAATTTAAAGAAAAAGTGAACTATAAAAAAAATGCTCCATACTTTGTAATAAATAACATCGATTCATGTACTTCAAAGTATGATATAAATAACAAAACCACTAAAATAGAAGTAACTAACAATGTAAAAATTCTAAGATATGACTACAATACTAGGCTTTACACCTTAGTAGAACCCAGTAATAATGTATCTTTAATCCTATTAAAGGAAAATGATATTATTTGTGATTTAGGTAACTCCACATCTCAAAATAAATTTCCTACAGTTAGCATTTATACCGAATATGGTTTAGGAAAATTATTAGATATTGAAAATAATGTCATTCCAACAAATAACCTCTTAGCCTTATTTGCTAATATATTAGACTTAGGATTAGAAGTTCTAAATTAGTATTAACCTACAATTCACATAGAAAAGAGTTAGCATAATAAACTAACTCTTTTTGTGTTTCTTCTTAATTCTTATAACGTTCTACAACTGTCAAATTAAAAGTTTTCTTAATCTCTCAATCTCACGTTTTGGCTTATCGATTATTTCTCCTGAAAAAATACCATGTTCTTCTTGTAGAATTATAATTTCCTGTTCTAACGTATCTATCGCTTTCCCATATTCACCTAATGCTTCATGGGCATTTGCCATAAAGACAATAGGATCAATTAAACGAGGTTTTTTCTGTAATTCCATACACTTTTCATAATCCATGATTGCATCTTCATATCTTCCTAGTTTCACCATACGATCCCCGCGTGATATATAAGCCTCCCAAGCTGTTCCAAACTCCTTAACCCCTTTATTCCAAAGGTTTATAGCTCCACTTAAGTTTCCCTGTGCAAGTTCAATGTCACCTTCATACATATAATCTAAAGATGTATGCTTTAGTTTTTTAGCTTTAGTTATTACATCCTTTGCCTCATCATAATGGCCATCTCCTATGAGTTGATCTAAAAGATATAAATAACCACTCCAATACTCTGGATGTTTCTTTGTAAATTCCTTATAATATTCTATTAGAGAATCGTGTCTATTATAATAATAATCTCCATAGACACCATTTTCTGCATGAACTAGTGCACAGTGATAATCCTTTTCGTAGGGCTTATATTTTAATGCTTGCTTTGCATATTCCGCTGCTACATAATGATGGCTCTTAGATCTGTGATTATGCAATTCTGCTAAAAGATAATATGCCCTTGCATTCTTTGGTTCACTTTTTAAAACCTCATGAAGAAAGTTATCTGCATAATTAAATTTTTCATTACTAATGACTCTTTCATCCATTATCATATTTTCTATTCTTTCCATATGTGAATCCTTTGGTATTTGAAAAAACTCATCAATAGTTACACCAAAATATACAGATAAGAGCGGCAATAACTGAAGATCTGGAGACGTTACATTGTTCTCCCACTTTGATACAGCCTGATAAGAAATACCTAAATAATTTCCTAACGCCTCTTGAGTAACTCCCTTTTCCACACGTAAACTTTTAATTTTTTTCCCTATTTCCATTGTCATATACTAAATCTCCTCTTCACTACCAATCCTTTATCCTATTTTACAAATCATATTTTTAAAATTCTTTGCTATACTAAAGTTAATAATCTAAATTAATATAAAATTATCATAGCCTTTCATTATAATATCAGCTATCTTATTTGCAGTTTCATAGTAAAAGTCAAATCCTTTGTCCCTTTCTATACTTTTATCATTTAATTCTTTTTCAATAAATTCAATACACTCGTTTAACGCAGCTAAGATAATATCCCATATAAATTGCTTATAATCTGGTTTTTGTGACAGTTTTAAATAGTATTCATTTATAAATGTTTTTCTATATTCATCTGTCATATAATATGAAAATGGAAATCGGTTTTGATTTCCATGTGTTATTAATCTGCTTATGTCAAGCGAGTATGGCATAATCCCTCCAAAAGCCCAATCAATTATAGTTACTTTAGAATCATTAAAAATAGCATTCTGTTGTAAAAAATCTCCATTGCATAGTGTTCGCGGACAGATAAGTTGCCTATTAAGAAATTCTTGATAGGCTTCTGACAAATAAAATTCATTCTTTAAGCATTCAGCCCGTTTATTAATTCTTTTCCAATATTTACAAAAACGTGAATCTACTTTATCATCCTCAAAACCATCTTCTTGCCAATAATAATTATGAATTTTAGATATACTATGAGCAGTAGCTATAGCCATCTCATTATTGAATTCACGCAAATCAGTTCCCGACACATGTTCTATAAGCACCCAGTCCGTTTTATCTACTTTTATATTTTTGTAAAACCTTGGCACCGAAAAAGAGTTATTCTCAAGCATTTTACTATAAATTAATATTTCATCTATATTAGACTTCTTTAACACAAAATGCTCTTTATTGTATGTTATTCGATAAACATTATATGCACAATCATATGAACAATCTTCACCTTTTTCCTCATCGTGATATTGCTCAATTGTTATATTACTTAGATTAAAATATTTAAAATTCGATAGAACTAACTGTATTTTATTTTGTTCATCTAAATTATTTAATACCTCTAAATATATACCCATAATATTATCTCCACCCATCAAATGTATATTTATTTTCATTGATATAATTGTATAATAATGAAATATAATCTACAATAACTCATAGTTTTAGCAGACTCAACTAATAGGTGAGTTTATTCACAACTACTTTCTCAACTATCATTTTAAAATAAAAATAAGTACCTTTTTAACTATTCATCTAAACTTTTAATAAAATCAACAAACAAATATGGCAATACATTAAAGTTATAATTGAGACTTAATCTCTCACTACACTTATGTATGTCCTTCCCATAAGGTCCAAAAATAATGGACGGTATATTTATTTTGCTAATTTCCTTTTTAGGAAAATCATAAAAATCATTTATTCCTAGGATATTATTAAATAGTTCCTCATAATCATATCCTTTCCTCACCCCTGTGAAACACATATCACTCAAACCCATGAAGAAATCTTTAATTTCTATGGTTTCATCATATTTTTCAAAAGCTATCTGTTTAATTTTATCAATAGCTTGAAATAATTTTTCTACTGTTTTGTCTTTCTCATTTAGATAACTATCGGGATAGTAAGGAGGTATAAATCCCAATACAATCATAGGTGTTTTATCACGATAGTTATCTACTACTTCTTTAAACACTCTAATGGCTATATCCTGAATTTCTTTTCCTTCTTGCACACTTCTTGTTGTAAGGTTTCTAATATACAAATCAAAATCCCCCTGGAAACTTTCTTTAACATTACTATAAATCTCATTAAACATAACTACTTTAGGTAAAACTTCAATAATATTTACCTTTGAATTTGTTAATTTCATATAATTATCAGCACGTTGTTTCTCTATTTTAATAGTTTCACTAAATGCCTTCAATGCTACTTCTTTTAATCTATTTATAAGGTCATAAACCTCTAAGTTAAGTGTAATTATATTATAGTATGATGCAGTACAAATAGGTGTTGTTATTGAATAGGTACTCTTTAAATCCATCATTTTTAAACAAGCTGGTGGTGGTGTCCATACGCCCCTACTTTCTTCACAAAAATCAGCATTATGATGAAGCAACTCATGCAACTTTGATGCCATTAGATTTGAATCGAATCCATGAAAAGTATGTTCACCAGCATGTGTCCCTATACCACAACATAAAAATAATGGCATTACTTTTCCAGCTGATCCAACATGGATAAACCTTTTTTCATTTGAATCTTCAGAATTGGGTACGTATGCCTCAAGATTTATTAACGCCTTAAATATATAACCTTTTTCATACTGTAAATTATAAAGTGTTTTTACAGATTGTAACATACCTTCTGAATTAGTTTCTTCTCCTGGAACCCCTAAAAACAAAATGTTAGTATTGATTTTTTCTTCTTCTGAAAAATAACGTAATAATTCAATACATAGTGCAATTCCATATTTCATGTCCGAAGTGCCTCTGCCAAAAATCCACTCTCCAGAATGAAGGTCCTTTTGAGCCTCATCATCGAGAGTTAATTCAGAAATTCTCTTTGTTATCTCTTTCATATCAAAGGCAAAATTTTTTAGATGTCCATACTCTTCAACTCCAACAACATCATAATGCCCCGTAATAATAATTGTATCACTGGTTTTTTCTTCAGCCTCTAACATAGCAAAAACAACCTGTCTATTAAAGTTATCTTTTTCCACAGGAATCATTTTAAGATTAACTTCATTGTCTTTAAAATATTTAATTCTACCAATTAATTCATAAGTTTTTATTGCCCCCAAATTCTCATTCTCTGATCCTGAAATACTTGGTACTTTTACTAATTCATCTAGAGCATTATAAATATTTTCTTTAGATACCATCTTACTTCTCCTTTCCAGTTATACTTTACCTTAAATCTAACATTTCACTAATACTTTCCACCTTTAAACTATTCCTATGCAGCTTCCAAATAAATAATGTTAAGATAGTTTTTATCCTTACATATATATTAATATCTTATAGGTTTGACAAAATTGAACACTTTGAAATACAATCTAATTATTATGTAAGTTAAATATTTTATCGACATCTGAGTAATTGGATTATAGTAAAGTAAACTCAATTTATGAAACTCTGGTTGATAAGTGTTTTTAGGAGGATATCATGACCCTATATTTTTTTATTACAATGTTAGTAGCCTTAATTGGCGGAATGATTTTCAAAAAAATTAAATTTCCAGCAGGCCTTATGGTCGGTGCTATGCTCTGTGTTGGTGGATTAAATGTAATTACCGGTAATGTATACGTACCTAGCTCTACTAGATTTTTTGTACAAGTTATCGCTGGTTCATTTATTGGGATGACTATGGATAAGGATAAATTTAAACAACTTAAAACAGTAATGAAGCCAGCTATAGTTATGATAATAGGACTTATTATCATTAACATAACATTAGGAGTCTTTGTGTACTTTTCAACGGATATGAATCTTGTATCCTCACTTTTTTCCACTGTACCAGGTGGTATGACAGATGTTAGCATTATAAGTCAAGAAATGGGTGCTGATACTGCAAGAACAGCAATT
The DNA here is from genome assembly GCF_036660475.1 of Clostridium sp. Lineage (GTDB taxonomy): Bacteria > Bacillota > Clostridia > Clostridiales > Clostridiaceae > Clostridium_J. The sequence continues at coordinate 89,219 of NZ_JAVXAO010000005.1, forward strand.
TTTCAGTTAGCAAGATTAATTTTTGTGGTAACTTTCTTTCCTCTAATTATAAAAGCCATTAACAAAAAACTTAATGGCGACAACACACTTGAAAGTTTGCGTGAAACTAAACCCGCTGGAAATATTGATGAAGAGCTCTCTATTGCTAATGATGTGTGTGGAGATGCTAATGAACCTGATGTGAAAAATGAACTGATATCTAGTGAGTTTCTGCACAGTAGCACTAATACTAACAAAATAATTAGTGAAATCTCTAAAGATAACCACTGGAAAGAATTAATTTTAACTTTATTAGTAGCATTAATTTCCGGAAAAGTAGGTAAAGTTTTAGGAGTTCCTGCTGGGGCTATGCTATTTTCATTGATAGGTATAACCACGATGAAGGTATTTACTAATAAAGGTTATATTTCACCAATATTAAAACAAGGTGCTCAAATTTTTGCTGGCGCATACATAGGAAGTAGTATCACATTAGATGTTATACTTGGACTTAGATTTGTGATTCTTCCAATAATTTTCTTAATGATTTCATATACAGTACTATGCATGACTTTAGGATATTTAATAAGTAAATGGTTTAAAATAGACTTAATAACAGCTCTATTTGCCTGTACACCGGCTGGTGCTTCTGATATGGCCCTGATTGCCACTGATATAGGAGCAGTAGGCTCTAAAGTAGCATTATTCCAAGTAATACGGTTAATAAGTGTTATAGCTTTATTCCCTGGAATTATAAAAGTGATTGTTAGTATTTTTTAGCATATATAAATTCTAATTAAGAATGTATAATTTAAACTCTATATATCAAAATGAAATCCTTATTAGATTTTCAAAGTATCAACTGTGTAAATTAATTAAACCAGATACTAATAACATGAGAAAATTCAAACTAAAATCCAAGGTATATATACCTTGGATTTTAGTTTTAGTTTAATATTAATCTAGTATATCTAAATCAATTTATACTTCTTCAATTTATATTGAAGACTTTGTCTTGATATCTTTAACTCCTCTGAAGTTTTACTTATATTGCTGTTGCTTTTTAAATAGGCCTTCTCAATTATATTTTTCTCTATACTATCTATATATTCATTAAGTGGTAGTTCCCCATTAAATGAAAGTTCATTTGAACCTTCCACAATAAAATTAATTTTAGTTCCAAAACACTCCCTCGTTAATATTTCTCCCTCATCCACCATATTCATAGCACTTTCAATAGTATTCCTCAATTCTCTAACATTACCTGGCCAATTGTGTTTCAAAAACCCCTGAATTACATCTTCAGAAATACCTTTAACATTTTTATATAAAATTTTGTTATAATAATCTACAAAGAATTCACATAATAAATGTATGTCTTCTGGTCTTTCTCTAAGTGGTGGTATCATAATTTTTATTACACTAAGCCTATAATAAAAATCCTTTCTTAACTTTCCTTCTTTTATGAGCTTATCTGCTTCTTCATTTATAGTAGCTATTATTCTAACATCTACATCAATGGTTTTATTGCTTCCCAAAGGTCTTATATATCCATCTTGAAGCACCCTTAAAAGCTTGGACTGAAGATATGGTTCCATGGAATTAATCTCATCTAGTAAAATTGTTCCTCTATGCGCTTCTTCAAATAATCCCTTCTTATTTTCTGCCCCTGTAAAGCTCCCCTTAACTGTTCCAAATAACATTCCTTCTAAAAGTGCACTTGGTATCGCAGCACAGTTAATCGCTATAAAAGGCTCATTTCTCCTTATTCCTTCATAATGTATACTTTGAGCAAAAAGCTCCTTACCACATCCTGTTTCTCCATAAATAAGTACCGAAGAGTTTGATATGCTAGCTCTTTTGCCCTTTGTTATTTCATCTATTAATTCTTTACCATTTCCTACAATATCTTTAAAAGTATAAAAATGTTTTTCTGATTTTGTCTTGTTTTCTAGCACACAAATAGTTTCATTAAGCTTTTTTATCTGTGTCATATCTCTCGCTATCTCTATTACTGCTTCAATTTTTTTACCAATTTTAACTGGTATCGTTGAGTTTATACTTGTTATAATCTTACCTTTATCATTGCTATAATTTTGAATACTATCCTTAAATGTAGTTCCACTTTGAAGACAATTTATTATTGTTGAATCATATTCCATGCCTTTAAGATATTCATGAATCTCTTTACCCATAACATCTTCTTTTTTTACACCCTCGATATTTTCCATGGCATCATTATAATAGATTGTTTTCCCCTGACCATCTACTATATGTATTCCTTCTTTTAGATTATTAATTAAACTCTCTAATAGCACCTCAACATTTTCCATAAACATTCTCCCCCATGTATTTAAATTCCCATATTATGATATTCAACATGTAATTCTTATGTATTCAAAGATTTTATTTCAATAATTGTAATACCATTACAATTACCTATATATTAAATTTAACATACTATTGTAAATTTATAAATTTATTATTCTAACTATTACAGATTTATTATATTTTTATTGATTTTAATCTATAATATAGATAGGCGCATTTATATATAAAGGAGTACTATTATGATTAATGATAATATTGTAAATCTAGCTGCCGAAGCTGGAAAAATAATGCTACAGAATGGTGGCGAAACTTATAGAGTTGAACAAACTATAAGTATGATTTGTCGTTCATATAACATAACTAATGCGGAGAGTTTTGTATCACCTACAGCAATAATAACCTCTACTATAAATGAAAATGGAAGAAATAGTACTGTGATTAAAAGAATTACCTCAAGATCAATAGACTTGCAAAAAGTTGCTTTAATTAATAATCTTTCAAGGCAGATACAAAGAAGCCCTTTAACTCTAAATGAATTATCGGGTGAACTAGAATATATTAGAAACTATCCTAAATATAGTCCTAAGATAAAAGCTTTTTTTGCTGGTGTAAACACTGGAACTTTCACACTACTTTTCGGAGGAAATATTTTTGATTTCATGGTTGCCTTTTGTGCTGGAATACTAATCAATCTACTTGTATCCATGCTTTCAAAACTAAGCGTTAATGATTTTTTCATAAATATAGCTGGTGGTACTTTAGCTGGTACTATAGGTCTTGCCTTTGCCTCTATAAGCCCTATGTTCCATCAAGATAAAATCATTATAGGTTCTATTATGCTTTTAGTTCCTGGTCTTGTTATAACTAATGCCATAAGGGACACTATTGCCGGAGATTTATTATCTGGTCTTTCACGAAGTCTAGAGGCCATTATGATTGCCGGTGCTATTGCCATTGGAACCGCCTTTAGCTTTAAGCTATGGATGGCTTTTGCAGGAGGTATGTAATATGTTTATGGAAATAATTTATTCATTTATTGCAACCCTTGGATTTGGTATACTATTCAACGTTAGGGACAAAAATTTATTCTTTGCCGCTTTTGGTGGTGCCTTTGGTTGGTTCTTCTATAGTCTTACCCTACGACTATCAGGTTCTGATGTAGGTGCAATGCTAGTTGCTTCAATAGTAATAAGTATATATGCGGAGATTTTTTCCAGGATTTTAAAAAATCCTGTAACATTATTTTTAATATGTGCGCTTATTCCTTTAGCACCTGGAAGTGGTATGTATTATACTGTACTAGAAGCTGTTCAGGGAAATGTTTTTGAATCTTTAAACTATGGTATTCAAACCATATCCTTAGCTGGTGTTATTGCCGTTGGTATAATTTTAGTATCTACTTTAAGTAGGCTATTACAAAAAATAATTATGAGAAGAAAGCAACGCAAGCTTCATAAATTAGAGGAGTAATTCTATGAGTTCCAATTTAATTACATAAATTTAAAAGAGCATTTAACTCTCAAGAAAATGAGATGCTAAATGCTCTTTGTTTGCATCTGGATCTCATATTTATTTCATAATTTAGAATTATCAATTTATTTACACTCAGTAAAAAGGAGTAAATACAAAGTATTTACTCCTTAAATGTTAAAACTTATTGATACACCACCATGCCGTTTCCATGGGTTATTTGAACCCTGTCTACCAGGGGTGGAATCGCCTCATTACATCTGGTACCAGCTATAAATAGCCAGTCAACACTCCATAATAAGAACATCAACCACAATGTTGAAATGTTGGCTCAACATAAGCCATTTCAACGCACACAGCAGAATATTGTTTAATATTATTATATAGCAATCTTATTAAAATTGCAATTAGAATTAAAAAATAATTTAAAGTATATCAATAAGTTTATAAAGTTATTATAACCTTTTTCAACTAAATTATTCTTCTATTTTAAAATAGTTTGTAACCTAAATCTTTATTTTACTCTTTATCTATTTTCATTATTCCTACGCCAAGTTCTCTTAGTTGTTTATCATCAACTACATTCGGAGCTTCACTCATTGGACAATAAGCATTCTGGTTTTTAGGGAATGTAATAACATCTTTAATATTATCAGTTCCTGCAAGGAACATTACCATTCTATCAAGGCCATATGCAAGTCCGCCATGTGGTGGTGGTCCAAATTTGAATGCTTCTAATAAGAATCCAAATCTCTCCCATGCACTTTCGTCTGTAAATCCTAAAAGATTAAATATTCTTTGTTGAAGATTAGTATCATGTATTCTTATACTACCTCCACCAAGCTCTTCTCCATTTAATACTATATCATAAGCTTTTGCACGTGCTTTTCCTGGATCAGTTTCTAATAGATGCATATCTTCATCCATTGGTGCTGTGAACGGATGGTGAAGTGCTACAAATCTCTTCTCTTCATCATCATATTCAAACATTGGGAATTCTGTAATCCAAACAAAGTTAAATTCTTTATTATTCTCTAGTATTCCAAGTTCTTTAGCAAGTTCAAGTCTTAATGCTCCTAAGGATTGAAGTACAACACTATCTACATCAGCAACAATTAGTACTAAATCTCCAACTTCTGCGCCTGCTGCATTTAGGATGTTTTGCATTTCTTCTTCTGAGAAAAACTTAGATATAGGAGACTTTATTTCGCCTTCTTTATAAGCTATCCAAGCAAGACCTTTAGCTCTATATGTTTTAACGAATTCGCCTAGTTTATCAATTTTCTTTCTTCCCATATCACCACAGTTTTTAGCTACGATAGCTCTTACTGAACCACCATTATCTATAGCTCCTTTAAATACAGCAAAGTCTGTACCTTTTACCGCTTCAGTGATATCATTTATTTCCATTCCAAATCTTAAATCTGGCTTATCACTACCATATTTATTCATAGCTTCAGCATATGGCATTCTTTTTATTGGAAGCTGAACATCTACATCTATAACTTCTTTAAATACTTTTTTAAGCAATCCTTCGTTTAAAGCTATAATGTCTTCCATTTCTATAAAGCTCATTTCCATATCTATTTGAGTAAACTCAGGTTGTCTATTAGATCTTAAATCTTCATCTCTAAAACATTTAACTATTTGGAAATACTTATCATATCCAGATACCATTAATAATTGTTTAAATATTTGTGGAGATTGTGGAAGTGCATAGAACTTTCCTGGATAATTTCTACTTGGCACTAAGTAATCTCTAGCTCCCTCTGGAGTACTCTTAGTTAACATTGGAGTTTCCATTTCTAAGAATCCATTCTCATCTAAGAAATCTCTTACTACCTTTGAAGCTCTATGTCTAATCATTAAAATCTTTTGCATATCTGGTCTTCTAAGATCTAAATATCTATATTTTAATCTTATGTTTTCACCAGCATCTAAATCTTCTTTAATATATATTGGTGGAGTTTCAGATTCTGAAAGAATTTTAATACTTTCACCTTTAAGTTCAACCATTCCTGTTGGTAAGTTACTATTAGGGGACTCTCTTTTTATAACCTCACCAGTAACCGCGATACAGTACTCTGATTTAACTAAGTCCGCCTTCTCAAAAGCTTCTTTATTAATTTCTTCACCAAATACAAGTTGTAACAGCCCAGTTCGATCTCTTAAATCTACAAAAACTAGACCTCCCAAATTTCTTTTTCTTTGAACCCATCCCATAACAGTGATTTTTTCTGAGATATTTGATTCTCTTACTTCACCACACATTATAGTTCTTTTTAAACCGTTAAGTGATTCACCCATGTAAATTCCTCCTGCTTAATTTCATAATTTGAAAATTATTTTATAATAAATATGATCCATCAATTAAAGTAACTAATCTTTGAATATACTTCATAGCGATACTACTTATTTAATATATGGTTATACTAAATAAAACTCTCATTATAGCTTACTACTAACCTAACTTATATTTCAACCATATATGAAAATTTTTAACCTAAAATTTTAAGTTAATACAAAGTATTAAGTAAATCTATCTTTCTAGATATCATTTCATCTATTCTTCTATTATATTCTCTAACATCTTTAATATTAGCAAAGCGCTCTATCCTATTTTCATCTAAAAATACAACCTTAGAAACTCCATCTGCCCCTAATGCTATGATAGTCTGCTTTTCTTCAATCATTTGTATATTGTAAATACATATCTTTTCATCTGTGCAATAGCCCACATTTTCCATACTACCCACCATATTCTTTTGTCTATACATATAATATGGTTTCATTTTTAAATCTTGTGACAGCTTCTTCGTAGCCTCATACATTTGATTTAACTCTTGTTGCTCTGGTACTTTATATTTTTTATTATTTACCATGTTTTCATATAGCTTAGAACCTCTTTTAATAGACATCCCATGTATGGTTATGTTATCAGGTTTTAATTCAAGTATTTTCTTACAACTATTATTTATATGCGTCAGATTTTCTCCTGGTAATCCTACTATCATATCCATATTAATATCATTAAACCCTAGCTCTCTTGCCAGTTTAAAGCATCTGTCCACATCATCACTACTATGATTTCTTCCAATTGTTTTTAAAGTTTCATCATTCATAGTTTGTGGATTAATGCTAATTCTATCTACTTTATAAGTTTTCATAGACAATAGCTTTTTCTCAGTTATACTATCCGCTCTTCCACATTCCACTGTGAATTCCTTTATATCTTTCCCCTGAACAAAATTCACATAAATTTTATTCATTATATCTTCAAACTCATCTTCATTTACTGATGTTGGTGTACCTCCACCAAAATAAACACTTTCTATAGTTAAATCTTTTTCTTCTACATACTTGCTTATAGCTGTTATTTCCTTTGTAAGTGACTCTAGATAGTCCTTAACTATATTCTTACATGAACCTATTGGATTTGACGTGAATGAACAGTATACACATCTAGTTGGACAAAATGGCATTCCCACGTATATGCTAATAGTATTCTTATCTTTGTTTACTATATTTTTTTCATAACGAGCTACATCCATACAAAGCTTTGCCTTTTCAGACATAGTTTCATGTCTTTCCTTAAATTCCTCTATAACCTGCTCTTCTGTATATCCTTTTTGTAAAAGATCTAATGCTTTTTTAGAAGGTCTTATGCCTACTAGTGTACCCCAAGGAAGTACTTTTCCTGTTTCTTCTCTCAGATATACAAATATAGCTTTTTTAACTTCTTCTGAAAGCCTATGCTCATCATTCACCGTATAACTAGTATTACCATTTGCTCCATGAATTAAAATATTATCCTCTTCTATATTTATAGATAAATCTTGATCCTCATCCACGAATTGTATATCAATGAAACTAAAGAATAAACTTACCATTAGGAAAACATCATACCTAAAGTTCATATTATTAAGTTTTATCTTAATAGCTTTTATATTTTCCATAATTTATACCAAATCCTTATTTTAAATTGTTTTTTTTAAAATTCATCATATGTGTGTATCTTACATTGGTTCTTGAAAAAGGAAAACTCCTTCTCACATATGTTTCTCAAAAGGAAACTCCTTCTCACATACGTTAGAATGAGTAATTTTCACTAACCAATATAAAATTTGTTTTTCGCTTTGCTCTCAGTGACACTTCTTCTCATATCCATTCGAATGAGTAAGTTCGAATAACTAAATCATAGATTTAGATTCTCACTTATAGAAATGGGTTTTCTGCTCTTTCTTCGCCTATTGTACTACTTGGTCCGTGACCTGGGTGTACTGCAACATTATCTGAAAGCGACATTAACTTTTCTTTAATGCTAGAAATAAGTGTGTTATGATCCCCACCAGTTAAATCACTTCTTCCAATAGATTGTTTAAATAAAGTATCTCCAGTGAATACATCTGATTCTGTTAAAAGACATATTCCACCTGGTGTATGGCCAGGTGTTGCTATAACTTCTATTTTACAGTTACCAAATTTCAACACATCCCCATGTTTTAATATCATATTTGCTCCACCTTTAATAAGTGGCCCATAATACATTGACTTATTTAAAATCATATCATTATCTTCTTTAGACATAGCTACAATTGCACCTGTTGCAGCTTTTAAGCCATCAACACCAGTGGTGTGATCAAAATGACCATGGGTTAATATTATATACTTAGCATTTGCAGATAATTCTTTAAGTGCTCTACATATATCATCAATGTCTCCACCTGGATCTAAAACCACCGCTTCTTTAGTAGCTTCATCAAATAATATATAGCAATTTGCAGCGTAAGTACCTGCCATCATTTTTTTTATAATCATTATTACACCCCTATATTTATTTCATATTTATAACTTTTAAATTCTATCTCATCCTTAGGCATTTGAAAATAAATAATACCTCAACATAGCTAAGGATACTAACTTATTTATTCTTTGAAGATGTCTTACCCTAAAAATTCTTCTTGCTTTCTAGCAGTAATGTTACAGGCCCATCATTTATAATCTCAACAGTCATGTCAGCTCCAAATTCACCAGTCTGGAGATTTGGTATTTCCTTCCTAAATGCCTCTATTAGCTCGTTGTATAGTTCCTTAGCAACTTCTCCACCCTGAGCTTGCATAAAATCAGGCCTTTTGCCCTTTCTACAATCACCATAAAGGGTGAACTGAGAAATCAAAAGTAGTTCTCCCTGAACATCTTGAAGCGAAAAATTCATTCTTTCATCTTCATCCTCAAAAATTCTCATACCTAATACTTTTCTCACTATATAGTCTATATCTTCTTTTGTATCTTCTTTACTTATCCCGACAAGTAAATTGATACCCTTTCCGATTTCTCCTATAATTTTATCCTCAACTTCAACCTTTGAAGATTTAACTCTTTGAACTACTGCTCTCATAACTAACACCCCTCATCTTTAATGCTTCTTCCTATAAACTTCCTTAACATCTCTTATCTTCTTAAGTTTCGTTTGGATATCCTTTAGATGATCAATTCCTGAGATGTTCACTTTTAGACTTACAACAGCGATGTTATGTTTAGTTGTTACAGCACTTATATACAGTATGTTAGCCTTTAACATTCCTAGCACTTCTATAATATCTGTAAGCAACCCCATTCTATCCTCTGCTTTTATCTCTATATCTGTAGTATAATTTTCTCTGTTTTCTTTTCCCCAAGAAACTTCTACAATTTTATATGGTTCGTTTTTCTGCAATGTAATTATATTATTACAGTCACTTCTATGAATCGAAACACCCTTACCCCTTGTAACATAACCTGAAATATCATCTCCATGAACTGGATTACAACACTTAGCAAATCTTACTTGGATATTTCCCATTCCCTTCACTGTAATTCCTGAATAATTATTATTTACTTGTTTTTTATACTTTTCATCATTAATAATTTTAGCTTCACTTATTTTAATTCGTCTTGAATTTTCCTTGTCGTAGGCATCTTTTAACTTAGTAATCATATTTGCAGGATTAATATCTCCAATTCCTACGTACTGATACAAATCCTCAATATTTCTTAAGTTATATCTTTTGACGGTCTTTTCAATTATACTTTCATTTATAATTTGTGAGAAAACACAATTTTGCTTCTTACATTCCTTATCTACTAACTCTTTTCCCTTTGCAATTGTTTCTTCTCTATTTGCCTTTTTAAACCATAGCTTAATTTTACTTTTTGCTTGATTACTTTTTACTATACTAATCCAATCAATACTAGGTCCCTTCGAATTTGAATTGGTAATTACCTCAACAATTTCTCCAGTTTTTAGCGCATAATCCAAGCCTACCATCTTACCATTAACCTTACATCCACTACATTTATGCCCAACCGCAGTATGTATTGCATATGCAAAATCTATAGGTGTAGAATCACTTGGTAAGTTTATAACATCACCATTTGGTGTGAATACAAATACCTCATCTGAAAACAAATCTATCTTAAAGCCTTCCATAAATTCTTCAGCATCAGAAGTTTCACCTTGCCACTCAAGCATCTCTCTAAGCCAAGATAACTTTGAATCTAAAGATTTTCCTCCATCTTGAGGGTTTTCTTTATATTTCCAGTGAGCAGCAATACCATACTCTGCTGTTTTATGCATATCAAAGGTTCTAATCTGGATTTCAAAAGGTTTTCCGAAGGGTCCTATAACCGTGGAGTGAAGTGATTGATACATATTAGGTTTAGCCATTGCAATATAATCTTTGAACCTTCCTGGTATAGGTTTATACATGGTGTGTACTATTCCTAACGCTGCATAGCAATTCCCTATATCCTCTACTAAAAGTCTCACTGCTGTCAGGTCAAATATTTGATCTATGGTTTTATGACTCTTAATCATTTTCCTATATATACTGTAGAAGTGCTTTGGTCTTCCTTCGATCTCTGCTTTAATTCCACCTATACTTAGGTTTAATTTAAGTTGAGAAATAATATGATTTATTTGTTCTTCTCTCTCATTTCTCTTATCAGAAATCAATTTAACTAAATCATAATATTCTGTTGGATTTAAATACCTTAGCGAAAGGTCTTCAAGTTCCCACTTTATCTTTGATATTCCTAATCTATGGGCAAGTGGTGCGTATATATCTAAGGTTTCTTTGGCTTTTTCCTTTTGCTTACTCTCAGACATGTATTTTAGGGTTCGCATATTATGTAATCTATCTGCAAGCTTTATAAGTATTACTCTTATATCCTTTGCCATAGCAAGTAACATTTTTCTTACATTATCAACTTGCTGTTCTTCCTTAGTTTTATATTTAATTTTCTCCAGCTTGGATACACCCTCTACTAAGTCTGCCACCTCTACTGAAAAAATATTACAAACATCTTCATATGTATATTCTGTGTCTTCAATTACGTCATGCAACAACCCCGCCACTATTGTCGATGTATCTAGCCCAAGTTCTGCAAGAATACATGCAACTTCGAAGGGATGAATAATATAAGGTTCTCCTGACTCTCGTTTCTGCTCTTTATGGGCATTCACTGAGAATTCATAGGCCTTACTTACAAAATTGATATCCACATTGTTGCAATTACTATTAATTCTTTCTATCAATTTATCAATCATTAGAATACACTCCTAAAATTAAAGGCTGGTTAACAACCAGCCAACTATTTAAACTCAATAATATTATATACTACACCCCAAATTATTGCAATTTTTCTTTATTCTAAAAAGGGTAGTCTATAATGGACATAATGTCATATCCTGATATCTTTTCTCTTCCCTTAAGTTCAGTTAGCTCTATTAGAAAATCTATAGCTACAACTTCACCACCCGATTCTTCAACAAGTTTAGCTACTGCTGCTACCGTTCCTCCTGTTGCAAGTAAATCATCAACTATAGCAACCCTTTGCCCCTTTGTTATAGCATCCTTATGTATCTCTAGTACATCATTACCATACTCTAATTCATATGATGCTTGTATAGTTTCATATGGAAGTTTACCCGGCTTTCTAACAGGTACAAACCCTACTCCTAATGCATACGCTACAGGGACCCCAACTAAAAATCCTCTTGCCTCTGGTCCTATGATTACATCTATATTTTTATCCCTTAGGTGATCTACAAATACATCTATAGCTTCTTTAAATGCTTTTCCATCCTGTAATAGAGTTGTTATATCCTTAAAACTTATACCAGCCTTTGGAAAATCTTCAATTACCCTTACTTTATCTTTAAAATTCATTATTACTCCTCCTACACCATTGGTGAACATATCTTTACAATAACTAAATTATATATTAATTTTAGTATTTAATGCAATATTTATACAGCATATAAGTATTTCTATTTTTTATTATTAATTATGTTGCATTCCTCATTATCTCCTTATACAAGTACTTGGCAATTTGTTTAGCCCTATAACTATTATTAGTAGTGAACAGCTCAACAATTATCCTAGCATTATCTAATTTGTTCTTTGAAATCATTTTTGGCAGTAGCGTTTTAATTCCTTCGTCATAAAACTCCATTACATTACCATAGTTAATTTTATGTTCTTCCAAAAGCGCTATAACACCATAATTATTGGTACATAATAATTTTTTGCACCCTTCTTTAACAAAATATTTATTCTCATCCTTTATTTCTATCCCCGTTGTAATTATACCCATCATTACTAAATCTAAATACTTTTGAGTACATCTTATTTTATAATAAGATGCTATTACCTGTATGAACTTATATGTAATTGAACAAGCGGTGAAATCTTTAAAAGGATAATTACAATTTGGTTGATATGCATTTATTGTTATGCAGTTACCATCATCCATTACATAATCATGGTAATCTATTACAATTACATCAATTTTATTTTCTTTGCAAATCTTCAACTCTTCCTTTGAAGATACTCCACACCCAACAGTTATAATCAAACTAGCACCAAGGCATAACAAATTATTTTGTATGTCTTCTTTATTTAAATTTCTATTTTCTCTGTATATGCTTGGTATAAAATATTCCACATCACTGTTTACATACCTTAATACTAATCTTAGAAGAGATATTGCACATACGCTATCAAAATCATGATAGCCATATATGACTATCTTTTCTCTTTCATTGATAGCTTTAACAATTCTACTTAATGCAATTTTCATATTTCTTAAAAAAAGTGGATTACTCCCTTTTCCATTTAAATTATACTCCATATGCTCTCCTCCAAATTAATAGAAAACACATATATTATAATTTAAAACTACCAATATTACAAATAATTTCTCATAAAAATAGCGAAAAACACAATAAAATGTTTTTCGCCATTGAAATTTGTCTATATTATGCACCAGCAGCAAGTTTTTTCTTGTTTTTTCTATTCTTTAGAACAACCCATACTGGTGAAGCAATAAATATTGATGAGTACGCTCCACTAGCAACCCCAACTATAAGTGGTAGAGAGAATTCTCTAATAGATGGTACTAACACATAAACTGCAACTATAGTTATTAGTGTTGTCATTGTTGTATTTATACTTCTAACTAAAGTTTCTTTTATACTAATATTCGCAACTTCTGTCGGTGTCAACCTTCTATTTTTCTTGTTATTTTCTCTTATCCTATCAAAAACAACTATTGTATCATTAATAGAATAACCTACTATAGTTAATGCCGCCGCTATGAATGGGGTATTAACTTGAATACCTAGAATTGAATAAAATGACAGTGTTATCAAAACATCATGCATAAGAGCTATTATAGTTGCCACAGCAAAATCAAATTCAAATCTAGCCGTAACATATATTAATATAGCAATTATAGCAATCCCTAATGATAGTATTGCCTTTTTCTTTAATTCATTACCTACGGTAGCTCCAATAGTTTCTTTACCAATTAATGCACTATCTTCTAAAGAGTATTTTTCCTTAATTTTATTTACAAGTTGATTGGTTTCCTCTTCTTCTAATACTCCCTCTTGAACTATTATCTGTATTTCTTTTCCTTCATCTGCTATTTTGGTAGAATATTTATCTTTAGCAAATTCATCTATAATGGCATCAATATCAGATTTTTGAAATTCTTGATTCATTTCTAATGTTATTAAAGTACCACCCTTAAAATCTATTCCATAATTTAATCCCTTAGTTGCCATGAATCCCATACCTATTATAATTAGAGTAAGAGCTATTGCAAACCAAATTTTAGTTTTCCCAATAATATTATTCATGGCTTTTTCCTCCTCTAACACCAAAGTGTGATGGTTTATTTATCCACCCTGCATTCACAGCATTGGTTAGTAAGAACTTTGTAATTACAAGGGCATTGAATATACTTACAACTATCCCGATTAACAAAGTTACCGCAAACCCTTTTACTACACCTGTTCCTAAAAAGTAAAGCACTAAAGCCGCTATACTTGTAGTTATATTTGAGTCAAGAATTGAACTTAACGCTCTATCAAATCCTGCTTCCACAGAACTTTTCACTGATTTACCCATTTTCAATTCTTCTTTAGTTCTCTCGAAAATAAGTACATTTGCATCTACAGCCATACCAATTGTAAGTAACAATCCTGCTATACCGGCTAAGCTTAATACAACATTAAATTCACCAAAGATTATGAGAACTATGCATGTATAAAGCACCAATGATATAGATGCAACAATACCTGGTAGTCTATAGAACACTATCATAAATACCATTACACATATAATACCAATAACTCCAGCTTGTTTACTAAGATTTAATGCCTCAACACCAATAGTTGGACCTACAGTTTTAACTGAAATAGCTTCTACACTTACAGGTAGCGCCCCTGATGTAATGATATTTGCTATTGAGTTTGCTTCTTCCAACGAACTCATACCTTCAATAACAGCCTTTCCATCACTTATAACCGCATTAACTTTTGGATTAGTTAAAATTTCACCATCCATCTTAATAGCTATGCTCTGATTTAGGAATGTTTTTGTAGCCTCAGCGAATTTTATTGTACCTTCCTCATTTAATTCAAGACTAACTAAAGCTTTATTATCTTGAGAAAGATAAGCCTTTGCTTCTTTAACTTCTTTACCTGTTAAAATAATACCACCATCTGGACCTTCAAAGTTCAGTTCTCCAGTTTTACCTATGGTTTCTAAAACCTTATCGGTATTAAATTCTCCTGGAATCTCAATTCTGATTCTATTTTTACCCTCTTGCGTTATAGGAATTTCACTAACTCCATCTTTGTCAACCCTCATAGAAAAAAGTTCAATAGTTCTATCTACTACTTCTTGATCTATATTTTCATCTTTTATTTCCATTAAAAGTGATGTTCCTCCGACCAAGTCAAGCCCTTTGTCTATGTTGCTTTCAAAAGTATTAATTTTATAACTACCTAAATCTAAGCCAGCAAATCCGACATACGCAAATACGCCTATTAATATTACTGAAATTATAATCTTAATTCCACTTTTTCCACTTTTCCCATTTTTCTTCCTCTTATTCATGATTATCCCCTTTCCTGTTATTTCATTTTTTCTAAGTACCTCATTTTTATGTCTATAGATCTGATATCAACTATCATCTAATTAGGCTTAAGAGTTGCTAATACCCTAGATTCGTTCAGCTAAATTTAGTGGGAGATTCCACCCCCACTAAACAACTTTCACTTTACCACTTATTTTACAGGTATATCATGGATAAAAGCAAGTGCATAAAAGTAAATTTCAAAAATTTAACATTATATTTTCTTTTCATACATACTTTTATCCCTTTATTATAAATCATAAATATTAATGGTTTTTATCATTGACCTAGAATTAATATTTCATGTTTAATTTACTAGTTACTTATTTGTAGTTTTAGCTTTCAACGCTATTGCACACTCTACTCTCTTCTTCTGCATTTCACATCCTAATTCATAAGGTATATGAACATCACCATTGAAGTTAAAGTTGTTAGCTTGACATCCACCACTACAATAGAATTTTGCCCAACAATTCTTACATGTAGGCTTATTATATATATGTGCATCTTTAAGATTTTGAACTATAGAGTAGTCCTTAACCCCTTCATATATATCTCCCATAAGAAAATCTTTATTTCCTACGAATTGATGACAAGGATATATTTCTCCATCTGGTGTAACTGCAACATATTCATGTCCAGCTCCACAGCCTGAAATCCTCTTATATATACAAGGTCCACCTTGAAGATCTATATTGAAGTGATAGAACTTAAATGGCTTACCAACTTCAATCCTATTAACCATATATTCATATAACTTATCATACTGCTCAAAGATTGTAGGAAGATCTTCTGCTCTTAATGAAAGTTCATGGCTATCTGGCAGAACTACTGGTTCAATAGATATTTCCTCGAACCCTTCCTCCACCATATGTTTAACATCTTCAAAGAAATCTGTGTTTTCTCTAGTGAAAGTCCCTCTTACATAGTAAGTTTTAGATTTATCTCTAACATCTACCATCTTTTTAATTTTAGGAAGTATCGAATCATAGGAACCAGTTCCATCAAATCTAACTCTTACTTTATCATTAACTTCTTTTCTACCATCTATACTCAATATGATATTCCCCATATTTTTATCAAGATAATCAATTATCTCATCATTTAAAAGTGTAGAATTCGTAGTCATTGTAAATCTTATATTTTTATTATGAATTTTCTCTTGTGCTCTACCATAATCTACAATTTCTTTTATAGTATCAAATGCCATAAGTGGTTCCCCACCGAATAAATCCACTTCGATATTTCTTCTTTTACCTGAATTCTTAATAACAAAATCTATAGCGTCTTTACCTACTTGTGCGCTCATGGTCTTTCTACAACCCTTATATTCACCCTCATCTGCAAAACAATATTTGCATTTCAAATTACAATCATGAATTATATTAAGACAAAGCGCTTTAATAGCTACTTCTGCCTTTTCACTAAGCATCGCTATACCTTCATATAAGTCCTTAGAATATAACATTTCTTCATCTACCAAGTATTGTAGTTCTTCATATACTTCATCTATTTCTTCACTTGAATATTTATCCTTGTATATTTCTTTCAACTCATTTTTAGCCTTAAGCTTATCTGCGTCTAGCATGTCATAAACTAGCTCGTCCACTTCATGAACAGCCCCTGAGTTTACATCTATAACATAAAAATCATTACCTTGTTTAAATTTATGAATTAATTCCATTATTTTTCCTCCCAACTAAACATAAAGCAGTAACCTTTTGTTACTGCCTTTAAATGATTAGTTTTCACACTCTAAATTAGCTACTGTACATGAAGTTTTACAAGCTGATTGACATGAGTTAGCACACTCTTTGCAACCTGGCTTCTTTAAACTTTCTTTAATATTAGATTTATTAATTGTTTTTATGTGTTTCATTTGTATTCCCTCCCTATACCATTATTAATTTATAAATTCACTCCAAGCATACCCGACAATGAACCTGCCGCTAATGCGAGAATTAATCTAACTATATCTTTTGTACCAAATGATATCTCTTTTCCAAAACATAAAGATACTATATATAGTATTATCATATAAAATAATCCTACCAGCAATCCCACTATCCAACCTTTTTTCCCCATCTTAAGTGTGGCATATATTGAACCATACACAACACTCACTAGCGTAGCTATCACTAAAAATACTGACGTAACAGTGTTGCTAGCTGGAAAATATGCAGTCACAAGTGAATATACCAGAACGAATATCACCGTTAAAATTGATGCTCTAAACACCCCGTAACCAATAGCAGAATAATTAAACTTCTTATACATTTTATAACCCCCCTTATACTTAATAAATATGTTCATATAAGGGGATTTATGATGATTATTACTTTGTTTCTACTGGTTGATTAACTGATTCCATAACTGAAGCTATACCTAATTTACTCATTTCGATTCTAGCTCTGTCTGGGCCACTCTCTAAAATAATATAATCCTCTTGTATGTTTATTATTTTTCCTCTTATTCCGCCTTTTGTCATAATCTTATCATTTATTGATAAAGAATTAATCATGTCATTATACTGCTTTTTTCTTTTCTTCTCTGGCATGAAAATCATAAGATAAAATAATACAAATACAAGTATCATTGGAACAAACGCCATAAAGTTTTGCATAATATCACTCCTTTCATTATTAATGAAACTCTTTCTTTCATTCTTTCGAATGATTAAGCTATATACTCTAAATCATAAATTTAGAGTATCACTTATGTATATATTTGTTTAAATAAATACCTAATTATTTTGATTCCACTCCGAGAGTTTTTGTGCTTTAAACTCTTCAAAATAGTCTCCGTCGATTGCATTTCTTATATCTTCCATAAGCTTGTTATAGTAATATAAATTATGAAGCACACATAGCCTCATTGCAAGCATTTCTTTTGCTTTAAATAAATGCCTTATATAAGCTCTTGAGTAATTTCTACAAGTAGGACACTGACAGCCCTCATCTATAGGATTTTTATCAAGCTCAAATTTAGCATTCATAATGTTTATTTTACCATACTTAGTAAACACATGTCCATGCCTTCCATTTCTAGCTGGTAAAACACAATCAAAGAAATCTACACCTCTTGAAACAGCTTCTAATATATTTGCCGGTGTTCCTACCCCCATAAGGTAAATAGGTTTATCTTGTGGAAGATGTGGAACTACAGCATCTATTGTTTTATACATTTCCTCATGAGTTTCGCCTACAGCGAGTCCTCCAATAGCATACCCATCAAGATCCATCTTAGTAATAGTTTTAGCATGCTCTATTCTAATATCTTCATAAACTCCACCTTGATTTATTCCAAATAACATCTGTTTTTTATTAATTGTATTTGGCTCTGCATTTAGTTTATCAATCTCAACTTTACATCTTTCAAGCCATCTCGTAGTTCTAGCTACTGACTTTTCAACATAGTCTCTTGTAGATGGATTTGGTATACACTCATCAAATGCCATTGCTATTGTTGATGCTAAGTTACTTTGAATTCTCATACTTTCTTCTGGTCCCATAAATATTTTTCTACCATCAATATGTGAACTAAAGTAAACACCTTCTTCCTTTATCTTTCTCATACTAGCTAATGAAAACACTTGAAATCCACCTGAATCTGTAAGTATTGGTCTATCCCAATTCATAAACTCATGAATTCCACCCATTTTATTAACCACTTCATCACTTGGCCTTAAATGAAGGTGATATGTATTAGATAATTCAACCTGACATCCTATTTCTTTTAAATCCATTGATGACACTGCACCCTTTATAGCTGCTAAGGTACCAACATTCATAAATACCGGTGTCTGTATTGTTCCATGGGGAGTTACGAACTCTCCACGCCTAACTTTCCCACTCTTTTTTAATAATTTATACACGTATTCATCGTCCTTCCTCTTTAACGAGTAAATCTAAATCTTTTCTATTAAATATAATTTATTAAATTCAATAGTTTACTTCATTTACTCATTATCTTTAGTCCTCAGTTATTATTTATTGTATAAACATAGCATCTCCAAAACTAAAGAATCTATATCCATTATCAACTGCAACCTTGTAGGCATTCATAACTATATCTTTAGTTGAAAATGCACTTATAAGCATAATTAATGTAGACTCTGGCAGATGAAAATTAGTTATTATTGCATCTACAATTTTAAACTTATATCCTGGATATATAAATATACTTGTATATCCAGATTGCTCTTTAACCTGACCATCTTCGGTTGCAATACTTTCTAATGTTCTATTCGATGTAGTCCCTACAGCTATAACTCTATTTCCACTTTTCTTAGCACTATTTATAATTTCAGCATTGCTTGCATCTAGAACATAGTACTCAGAATGCATTTCGTGATCTGTTACCTCTTCTGCCTTAACAGGTCTAAATGTTCCAAGCCCTACATGAAGTGTTACAAATGCTATTTTTATCCCCTTTGTCTCTATCTCAGCTAATAGTTCTTTAGTAAAGTGTAATCCTGCAGTAGGTGCCGCCGCTGACCCAACTTCTCTTGAATATACAGTTTGATACCGCTCTCTATCCTCTAATTTTTCTTCTATATAAGGTGGTAATGGCATTTCCCCTAATGAATCTAATACTTCTTCAAAAATACCTTCATAGTAAAATTTTATCTTCCTATTTCCATTCTCTAAAACCTCTACTATTTCTCCCCTTAATTCACCATTTCCAAATATAAAGGTTGCTCCAACCTTTCCTCTTTTCCCTGGTTTAACTAGAGTTTCCCATATATCATTGTCATACCTTCTAAGTAGTAAAAACTCCATTTTACCGCCTGAACCTTCCTTTGCTCCATAAAGTCTCGCCGGCATAACTCTAGTATCATTTAGCACAAGGCAATCACCTGGATTCAAGTACTCTATTATATTTCTAAAAATCTTATGTTCTATCTCTCCAGTTTTTTTATTTAGAACCATAAGCCTTGATTCATCTCTTTTTTCTAAAGGATGTTGGGCTATTAATTCCTTTGGTAAGTCAAAATAAAAATCCTTTACTTTCAAAATCTACACCCTTTCGTCTTATCTTATTATCTATAAAAACATATTATAAATGTGAATTCTATTTTTCTTATTCTGTATAACATATATCATATCGACTTGCTTTAATTTCATAGTTTCCATCCTATAAAATGTGTTCCGGTACAACTCTTCCTAGATGATTATAAGCCTTCCTAGCCGCGATTCTGCCTCTCGGGGATCTAATTATAAACCCTTTTTGTATTAAATAAGGTTCATAAACATCCTCAATAGTATTCACTTCTTCCCCTATAAAATAAGAAAGAGTTTCTACTCCTACTGGCCCTCCACCAAAATTATCTATTATAGCCTCCAATATTTTATTATCTAATCTATCAAAGCCTTCACTATCAACTTCTAAAAGCTCTGCAGCCTCTTCTACCATCTCACTATTTATAACCTCTACACCCTTAACCATAGCATAATCCCTAACACGCTTTAGCAATCTATTAGCTATTCTTGGAGTTCCACGTGATCTCATTCCAAGACTTAATGCCCCTTCATGATCAATATTAACATCCAAAATTTCTGAAGACCTTAAAACAATCTCCTTAAGCTCCGCATTATTGTAATATTCCATGGAACACATTACCCCAAATCTATCCCTAAGTGGAGCTGTCAAAAGTCCAACTCTAGTTGTTGCACCTATCAGTGTAAACTTTGGCAAATCAAGTCTTATGGATTTTGCCGCTGCTCCCTTTCCTATTATAATGTCTAAGGCATAGTCCTCCATAGCAGGGTATAATATCTCTTCTACAGACCTATTTAGTCTATGAATCTCATCAATAAACAATACATCATTAGTATTAAGATTAGTAAGTAATGCCGCTAAGTCACCAGCTCTCTCTATAGCCGGCCCTGACGTAACCTTTAAATTTCCTCCCATTTCCTTAGCCACAATATTTGCAAGTGTGGTCTTCCCAAGACCTGGTGGTCCATATAAAAGCACATGATCTAGTGCCTCATTTCTCATCTTTGCAGCCTTTAAAAATATATCTAGCTTTCCTTTAACTTTTTCTTGCCCTATATACTCCTTAAGTCGTTGGGGTCTTAAAGAATATTCTACTTCCATATCTGCCTCTATACTATTAGAGGTGATGAACCTATCTTCCATAATACCCCTCCATTAAACTTGATTTCAGACTATCTAACACCTTAACCTTAATTGTATGTACAATATTGTATCCCTTATAAAAATAAAATTTCAACTATCCCATCAATACCTTTAAACAATATTTAATAATTTCTTCTACCGTCTTGGTTTTATCAGCTTTTTCCACCGCTTTTTCAGCTTCTTTATCAGAATATCCTAGTGCAATAAGTGCACCTACTGCTTCTGATAATTTTTCATTATGTATATCTATTACATCCATTCCACCTGTAGTTTGAATGGATTCTCCAACATTAATCTTATCTTTAAGTTCCAAGATAATTCGCTGTGCTATTTTTTTCCCAATTCCCGGTGCTTTGGTAATCATCTTTTCGTCATCAGTAATTATAGCATATTTTAGTGTTGAAACACTTGCTATTGACATTAAAGATAATGCTGCCTTTGGTCCAACTCCATTTGTTGAAATAAGAAGATTAAACATTGCTATTTCATCCTTAGTTAAAAATCCATATAACCCGATAAAGTCTTCTCTTACAATTTGATGAGTAAAGATTTTTACCGGTTCATCAATAGTAGGCATATTTGAAATAGTACTCCCTGAAGTGAATATTTTATAGCCTATATTGCCACATTCTATTACTATATATTCCTTTTGTATTGATTTAAAAATTCCTTTTATATATTCATACATTAAATTATCACCATCTTATAAATATTTACCTTTTTAATATAATTTAAATTCAAAATTTATAACATAAATTAAACTCACCTAAACTTAAGGTTGTATCTAAATTTAAGCTTAGTAAGTTGCTATGATTTTTCTAAAATTATAACTATATTATACTTTACCATCTATAATGTAACAATTCAATAAAAAGTAATCAAATAAAAAAACCTAAGAATAAATTATTCTTAAGTTTTTTATTTCATGACTATGTGCTACAAAGAGCTTGTGCATATTGAATTGCCTCTTGTATATTTAAAAACTGATAATCTTCATGACCTTCATAGAAAGTTTTGAGCAGATTACCTTTGTTTTCTATGTCTTTCACCTTCAAATAAGCTCCATTTTCAGATTTCGGATTTAGTATTGTATTCTCTGCGATGGCCAACTTTCCATCTGCTTCGTTTTTATAGATTACAACATTTTCACCCTTAACCCCAACGAAGTATGAACCTATTCCATAGTTATAGCCATCTATATGCTTTACAAAAACCACTTCTTCCTTCGTAAACCTATCTATTTTATATCCAAACTCTGATAATATTTTTTCAGCTTCGGTTTGATTTAATCCCAATAAATTGTCTGACCCTCCATCTATTGGAATTCGATCATCTAACATTTCATCAAACTCTATATTGTCCAGGCAATTTTTATAATTTAGCATAAATTTAATATTACTATCTTTCGAAATCAGCAAGTTGCTTCCTTTAAACGATCCCGTCTGTCTAGTTTCTCCAAACAATCCTAAATCTCCATCTTCAGAGTCTCTAAAAAAACTTATACTTATATTATAACTAATTAGAAATACTATGATGCCTAATGAAACCACTATCATATATATATATTTATTTTTTTTAAATTTTTCAAACATACAATCCCTCCTATTTAGGATTGTATCCAACTACTTTATAATTATACGTTAGTCTTTAATAAAGTCTTTAATAATTTCATGTGAATTATATGTATTTAAATAATATTAAAATTCACTTTAATCAAACTCCACTATGAATCATATGACAACATATCTTAAATATTACTAAAATCCATTAATATGTACATTCTATTTTAAAAAATATAATATATATTACATGTCACACTGTTCAACTTCTACACTAAATGTTTTACATTGACTACACACTACAACTGAAACTATATGGCTATCATCAATCTTCTTCTCTCTTGCCAAACTTGTATATGATGTACCTTCAAACTCTTCACTTATATTGCTTATTACATATTTATTCTCTTTAGAAAAAATATAAAAGTGGTATTCCAAAAATCCATAGTGCTTTTTATCAACTATTTTCCCTCCACCACACTCTTCACAACTATCATTATAGTATTCATAATCAAAATCTACTAAAGATTTCCCCTCATTCAATATTGTTAACACATCTTCTACTGTAAAGCCTTCAACATCTTCACTTTCCATGTAATTAAAATTTTCTTCCGTTAATATAAATTCCTCTTCATTATAAATAAACTTAAATTCCTTCATCACTATCTCCTTAAACTTCTATTTTTAGTAAACTATTTTACTTTATATATTATATATTATTTTTTACCAACTTAAACACTTTTATTTTTATTATTCCCAACATTGTCCCTTAAAGATTTTTTCTGCCCTTCCTTGTTTCCATCTTTCAATCTTTTTAGCTATTTAATATGGTGTCACCAAATATTTTCAAAGTAAATCCTTATAAATATTAAATATAGCACAATTTAACAAAGTAGATTTTGTTAATTATTATTTTAACATTGACATAACTACGAACTATATCGTATTATATGAATATAGTAATATGAGGTGATATAATAACATGATAACTAATGATACATTTCTAAATAATCCAAAACTTTTTGAAGAAAAGGCAAATATTCTGAAGGCCTTAGCTCATCCGGTAAGACTTTGCATTGTTAAAGGGCTTATAGAGAGCGGCGGCTGCAATGTTACAAATATGCAACATTGTCTAAATGTACCTCAATCTACAGTATCACAACACATAGCAAAATTAAAATCCTGTGGAATCATTGATTGGGAAAAGAATGGTTTGGAAATCACCTATAGCGTTAGTGATGATAGCATTAAAAATTTAATTGAACTTTTATTTGAAAATATCTAAATTGTTTATGTAAATCCTTACTGATAAATTTATTGATTCAAACTTTATAGAAGTCTATATTTTAGGCTTCTTATTTTAAAAAGTAAATCATATTATTTAAATATACGGATATATGAAAGTTATAATTTTAACAATAAATGTATTAATAATATACTATTTCAAATTATGAAAGGGGTCTTTAATTATGAGTAAAAAAATTATTATTGTTGGTGGTGTTGCAGGTGGTGCTTCAACTGCTGCTCGTCTCAGAAGATTAGATGAAACTTCAGAGATTATAATGTTTGAAAAAGGAGAATATATTTCCTTTGCAAACTGCGGACTACCATACTACATCGGGGAAACAATTACAGAAAGAAATAACCTTCTAGTTCAAACTGTAAAAGGTATGAGCTCTAGATTTAATATTGATATAAGAAATCTTAGCGAGGTTATAAGTATAGATAAGGCTAACAAACATGTTAAAGTTAAAAATGTTTTAACATCAGAAGTATATGAGGAAAACTACGATATATTAGTTCTATCCCCTGGAGCTAATCCAATAACACCTCCAATTCCAGGCTTAAATGAAGCCACTAATATATTTACCCTTAGAAATCTTCCAGATACAGATAAAATTAAAGGTTTTGTAGATAATAGTAAACCAAAAGAAGCTGTAATCATAGGTGGTGGATTTATAGGTTTAGAAATGGCTGAAAACCTTCATGATAGAGGAGTTAATGTAACTGTCGTTGAGATGGCTAATCAAGTTATGGCACCTCTTGACTACGAAATGGCTACTATCGTTCATGAATCCTTGACTGAAAATGGAGTTAACCTAATTCTTGAAGATGGAGTTAAATCCTTTGAGAATAATGGTAAAAAAGTTATTCTTAGCAGTGGTAAAGAACTCTGTACTGATATGATTATTTTGTCAATCGGAGTACAACCTGAAAGTAAAATTGCTATAGATGCAGGCTTAACAGTTAATAATAGAAAAGCTATAGTTGTAGATAAATATATGAAAACCTCAGATGAAAATATTTATGCTCTTGGGGATGCTGTAGAAGTTATGGATTATATAAATGGAACCCCTACAATGATTCCTCTTGCATGGCCTGCTAACAGACAAGGTCATATTGTAGCTGATATTATTTGTGGAAAAGCAGCAAAATATAATGGAACTCTAGGTTCTTCTGTAGCTAAGGTATTCAACTTAACTATAGCTACTACAGGTAATAATGAAAAAACTCTAAAAAGACTAAATATAGATTACAAAGCTATCCATCTTCACCCAAGCTCTCACGCTGGATACTATCCTGGAGCCTTCCCAGTTTCTTTGAAGTTATTATTTAGCCCAATGGACGGTAAAATTCTTGGAGCTCAGGGTGTTGGCTTAGATGGAGTTGATAAACGTATTGATGTAATAGCTACAGCTATAAAAGGAAATCTAACAGTATTCGATCTTCCTGATTTAGAACTTTGCTATGCTCCACCATATTCATCTGCTAAAGATCCTGTTAATATGGCTGGATATATAGCTTCTAATATTATGGATAATTTAGTAGATATTTTCCAATGGCATGAAGTTGATGAATTATCAAATAAGGGAGAATTTATTTTAGATGTAAGAGAGCCTATGGAAGCAGAGGTTGGTAATATATTAAACTCTGTTAATTTACCTCTAAACACTCTTAGGGATAACTTAGATAAGCTCCCTAAAGATAAGACTATTTATGTATATTGTCAGGTTGGACTTCGAGGCTATATTGCATGTAGACTACTTACTCAACATGGTTTTAAATGCAAAAACCTAGATGGTGGATATAAAACTTATTGCATAACTAAATTACCACTTAATTCAAAGGACAATAATAATTGCAGTAATACTAACACCGATGTTAAAAGCAATTGTTTCAGTAGTAACAACGAGTTAAAGTGTGAAGAAATTCCAAAAGCTACTGTAACTATAAATGCTTGTGGGCTTCAATGCCCAGGACCAATAAGAAAAGTATTCGAAGAAATGACAAAAATGAATTCTGGCGACGTGTTAGAAATTAAAGCCTCTGATCCTGGATTTAAAAAAGATATTGAATCATGGTGTAATAAAACTGGAAACATACTGTTAAAAAGCGAATTTAACAAAGATTCAAATGCCTTTGTAGCTACACTTCAAAAAGGATCAAATACTTCTCTAACTGAAAGTTGCGCTACTGATATATCTACAACTTCACCTAAGGATGGTGCAACTCTTGTAGTTTTTAGTGGAGATTTAGACAAGGCCATAGCTTCCTTTATTATAGCTACTGGGGCAGCTTCCATGGGAAAACCGGTAACAATGTTCTTTACCTTTTGGGGACTTAATATACTAAAAAGAAAAGATAAGCCTTCAGTTAAAAAAGATGCCATGGAAAAAATGTTTGATATTATGCTGCCTAGTAATACAAGTAAATTACCGCTATCTAAGATGAATATGGCTGGCATGGGACCTGTAATGATTAAAAACATCATGGAAAAAAATAATGTAGATAGCCTTGATACTCTTATCATTAATGCCCTCAATATGGGTGTTAAACTCTTAGCTTGCTCTATGTCCATGGATTTAATGGGAATAAAACGCGAAGAGCTTATTCCTGAAATTGAAATTGGTGGAGTGGCCACTTACCTAGCTTCTACGGAAGATTCAGGCCTTAACCTATTTATTTAAATAATATAAAAAAGGTTAAATCATCTTTATTCCAAAGATGATTTAACCTTTTTAACTTATAAATAAACCATAATAAATTTATTTTTCTTTAGGAGCTTTCATCCCTGCCTTGGAAGATATATGACCCTTCGTATTGCCAGTCTTTGGACTACTTGAAGTATGCTCTCGGTTTTTGTTATTTTTGCCCATATTCAATTCCTCCTATGTCAATATAATTTTCAATATTATTATGTGTACAAACAAGCAAATAATACATCTAATATAATCCAATACTTCTTTAATACCCATTTATCCTTTTCATTTCCAACATATTTTTATCACTTTAGTATAAACTACTTTTATAATCATTAATGATTATAAAAGTAGTTTATTATAGGAGGAATTTTTATGGCTGATAACAATAAAAGTCGTTTAAAGGATCATGAACGAAGTCAAACAGAACTTAGAAAAATGTACCCTAAGGATGGTGCTGATGTGGGCATCATAAATGGTGTTAAAATTGGCTCTTATGCAAATAGCAAAGATCATTCAGAGAAAGATGAAATAACCTATTAAAAATTATTTTAATAGATGCAATTCTCTCTCGCATTAATGAATTATACAAAAATTACCCAGTATAACACACTTGTTATTTACTGAGTAATTTTTTGTACAACATATTTCTAAATTAGGTATAGTTTTACAACCTAAATACAACTACATCTATACTTTAAATATGCTTAACTCTTTTTCTAACTCTTCCGTAAGCTCTGTAATTTGCTTCGCAAAATTATTTATCTCGTCTACAGAACTGTTAAATTCCTCTGTAGATGCAGCTATCTCTTCCGTAGTTGCTGATAATTCTTGTGATATAGATGTAGAATTTTCTATCTTTTCACTAATAATTACTTTATCTTCTACAATTTCATTAGAACTAATGTCAACACCTTTTATCTTTGGTATTATTTCACCTATTAATTTCCCAATATTTCCAAAAGAATCTATAGCTTTTTCTATGCTTGCCTTCTGAAGCTGTATATCAGTACCCATAACTTCTGTAGACCTTATAATATTTTTATTTTCCACTACTACACCACTTATTAATTTACTTATTTCTACGGATGATGCTTTACTTTGTTCCGCAAGTTTTCTAACCTCTTCTGCTACTACCGAAAATCCCCTTCCGGATTCTCCAGCTCGTGCTGCTTCTATAGCTGCATTAAGTGCTAAAAGATTAGTCTGCTCTGAAATCGAGTTTATTACATTAACTATGTTGTTTACTGAACCTATTTTCTCATTCATTGCATTTATAATTTTTGTAAATGCCTTAAAACCAGCTTCGAAACTTTCTATAGATATTATTAGCTTCGAAGTATCTTGTCCACTTATTTCTGCTTTTTTATGAATTGTCTCAGATAATTCATTTACTAAAGTTACGTTACTAATCATCCCATTTATCTTATTATTAAATTCTTCTATTACATTACTTATAGAAGTTAAATCTGATGATTGAATATCATTTCCTGCAGCTGCCTCTTGCACTGATTGAGTAATTCCTTCAGATACACTAAGCATATCTTCTGTAGTATCTGACATAGTCCCCATATTAGATTTAAGTGTATTGGCTACAGCCTTAACTGAAAAAATAATGCCTTTTATGTTTTTCCTTGTTTCCTCCATAGCTCTGTATATACTTCCAATTTCATCTTTTTTTATTAAATCTTTACCTTCTATTTCTCCAGTAAAATCTCCACTTGAAAATGCATTTATAGCACCTTCAACTTTTTTAAGATTTTTAGCTAAACTATTTGCAATGATATAATTTACTACACATGTAATTATAAATCCTAAAATAATAAATATAACTAAAATACCTACCATATTTTTT
Organism: Clostridium sp.; assembly: GCF_036660475.1. Taxonomy (GTDB): domain Bacteria; phylum Bacillota; class Clostridia; order Clostridiales; family Clostridiaceae; genus Clostridium_J. Next base: position 118,006 of record NZ_JAVXAO010000005.1, read on the forward strand.
ACTGGTTTCATAACTTCTGATTCTCTAATATAAAATCCTAGTGACCACCCATTACTACCTTTGATTGGTTGATATGCTATATACTGCGTTGCCCCAATTCCATTATCATATTCAACTTTTCCAACTCCGCTTTCACCAGCCATCATCTTAGCTTCTAAATTTGCTAAATTTTTATATCCAGGCTCTGTTTTTGCTATTTCAGTTGTATTATACCCACTAGCCACAAGATCAAAACTACTATCTGCTATCATAGTACCCTCTTTGTTTATTATATAAGCCTCTCCCGTTTCTCCATATTTTATTTTTGAAGTAAGCTCTGAAAATTTCTCTGCTTTATCCACTATAGCTAAAACTCCTACTATATCCCCATCTTTATATATAGGTCCTGAATAAACCATTACATATTCATTTGTTATGTCTGATAAATATGGACTAGTTATATGTTTTATTCCACTCATTCCATCTTTAAAGTATTCTTTATCTGCTACATTACCCTTGGTTTCCCCCCCCATAATGTCTCCATTTGAACTTATAAACAATACATCTTCCAACTCGTAGTCACTTTTCAATTTATCTAATTTATATGATTTTTCACTTTTATCACTATTTGGATCAAAAAAAATATTATCATTCACTATAACATCTATAATCATTAGTTTTTTCTCTGATTCTAAGGAAATTATACTTGCACCCTCTTCAGATATTTCCTCCATTAATTTTTTTATATCTGTTGTCATTATACTACTACTTATAATTCCGGCTAATAATAAAATAGTTAATAATATCACCCCTGATGATATTAGATTTTTTATCATTAATTGTGCCTTAATGCCATTGAAATTAATATTATTTTTCTTTGTTTTTTTAATTTTATTTTTATTTATCATAAGTTTATCCCCCTTTTATTTTTAACCTTATTTAACTCTCTATTATATACTCGTATAATTTTATATTTTCTTTATACATATATAGTATGTTTTGTATTTTTAAGTCCTTTTATGGGGGTTGCTACTTTTTATTTTCTTTATTTATGTACTACACTTATAGTATTGTATAAATCAAAACTATTGCTAAATATTTAGCTTTAAAAAAGATGTGAAATTATAGGATTAACCTTTAATTTCACACCTTCTTAATTTATATTAATTCAATTCACCCATACTGCCAACTCTAATAGTTTCTCTTCTTAAATCAAATTTCACCTAATTTAAAAAGGACTTATTGTACCATTTAAAATTAGAACTAATGATAATATAGCAAGGGCAACTAATGCCACTAATATTACCTTATCTCTAGTACTCTCAAAACATTTTTCACCTTTTTCTTTTTTAGCTTTCATATATACTAAGGTTCCTGGTGCATATAGGATTGCTGTAATTAATAGTCCTGTAAGTCCGCTAGCATAAATAAGCCAGCATCCATATATAGTTCCAATCACACCTATAAACCTTGCCAAATTAATTGATTTACTTGTTTCTGTTTCAAATCCATCCTTCTTAAACGAAATAACTAAATAATAAAGTGCACTTAAAAGATATGGAATCATAATCATACTAGCTGATATAGTATAAAATATTTGATAAGTAGATTCATTTAAATAAGTTATTATAAGAAATATTTGAATTACTCCATTTGTTAAAAATAATGAATTTACAGGTGCTCCATTTTTATTTTCCTTTGCAAACACCTTTGAAAATACACCATTCTTCGCTGCAAGATATGGACACTCTGATGCTATTATTGTATATCCAAGTGTTGCTCCAGCAAGGGATATAATTACACCTAAGTTTACAAGTACTGCCCCCCATGGCCCTACTACTGTTTTCAAAATTTCTGCCATTGGTGGATTACCAAGTTCTGCAAGTTCTGCACGTGGCATAACTCCCATACTAAGCATAGAAACCATAATATATATTGCAATTACACATAAAAATGCTGTTATTGTTGCTTTACCAACATCTCTAGATCGTTTAGCTCTACCTGAAATAACTACTGCTCCTTCAATTCCTATAAACGCCCAAACTGTAGTTCCTGATGTAGCTTTTATTTGTTCAACTAAAGACATTCCTCCTGGTTCTCCCCAGAAATTCGACATAAATATTTCTGGATTAAATGATTTTATAAATATTAACGCTACTATAAATACAAGAATAGGTACAATCTTACTTACTGTAACTACAAGATTTATACCTGCAGCCTCTTTTACACCTCTTAATACTAAGTAATTCATAAACCATATAACTAGTGATGCACATACTATAGACCATAGGTTGTTTCCTGTTCCAAACACCGGTGCAAAATAAGATATAGCTGCAAATAATAAAGTTGCATAAGATACGTTTGCAAGTAATGCACTTATCCAATATCCCCAAGCAGAGTTAAATCCTACATAATCTCCCCAGCCTTCGTTTGCATAACTATATATTCCCCCTGTTAACTGTGGTTTTATTTTATTTAATCCAAAGAAACACATTGTCAATGCAAGCATACCAATACCACAAATTATCCATCCAATAATCACTGCCCCTGTATTAGCTCCATTTGCCGCCATATCTCCTGATAGACTAAATACTCCTCCACCTATAGTTGCTCCTATTGCAACTGCCGCAAGCCTTGCATATCCAAGTCCACCTGATTTACCTTCTAATTGGTTGTTATTTGCCATGTTAACCCCCCCCTATATAATTAGTTTAGTATCTGAGTGGTCGTAAAGCTTCATATATACTTTTTTGCCTTACATGATTTTTTCCAATTACACTTTAGTCCTTTTCACCTCCTTAAATTATTATTTTTAACTCTTATAAAAATAGGTTTCACAATACATGTTGGTAAATATATTAAATTATTGTATTAAGTGTAAAACACACACGCAAAACCTTCAATACTTTACCGTGAAAGTTTTTCATAATATTCAATATATTTTAAACATTCTAACTTTATGCCTTTTTTCTATATCATTTACTATTTACATATAAAAAGAGCTACAGAGCTTTAGAATTATTTTCTAAAGCCCTGTAGCTTCTATCACCGTTATATATTTAATCTTCTTTTTCCCTATATTTATACTTCTCAATTATTTTATCTAAATAAATCTTAATAACTCCCATAACTGGTACTGATAAAACCATTCCTATGATTCCAAAGAACCCGCCACCAATCGTTACTGCTAATAGCGTCAATATTGGACTTAATCCTAATTTCCCCCCAACAAACTTCGGCTCTATTATATTGCCCTCAATCTGTTGTAGAATTACTAAAAACACTAAACACCCTATAGCTACTGATGGACTATAGAACATGTTTATAATCACTGTTGGTACCATACCTATGATAGGTCCAAAATAAGGAATCATATTTGTAATTCCACAAAGTATTCCAAGAAGTAATGCATACTTTGATCCAATTAATGATAACCCAATAAAACTTACTAATCCTACAAAAAATGAATCTATAGATTTCGCAACAATATAGGTTCCAATGTTAGAGTTAAATGTTTTAATTACTTCAACAACTAATCTTGCCTTTTCCTTTTTTAATAATATATATGTAACTTTTTTAATATAATATAAGATATTTTCTTTATCAATAATTATATACACTGATATAATTAATCCTAAAATTAAATTAACAACTAATGTAGTCATTGTTACCATTCCATTTAATATATAGCTTAATAGGACATTGATTAACTCCCCAAATTTAGGAACAATTAATAACAAGCTTTCCTCAACTTTAGCCATTGAAGCACGATCAACTTTTCCAACAATATCCACAATCCATGATTCAACTTCACTTGAATACTGTGGAATTTGGTTTATTATTTCTATAATGCTATTCGTAATTGATGGGACTACCATAATTAAAAACACCACGGTTATAGTTAGAGTCACTCCATAAATTATAAGAATAGTTAACCATCTTTTAAGCTTTAGCTTTTTCTCCATAAACTCCACTAAAGGAGATAAAATATATGCTAAAATCATACCTATAAAAAACGGTGTCAATAATGATAAAAACTTAGTAATAATTCCCCAAAAATAACTATAGCTATCCACAAATTGTATCAAAACATATGATACTATAATTGTAATAATCAATCCTAAATAAAATTTTATATTCTTCAATAAATCACAACCTTAATCGTTAATTTTCCATTTATGACCCATGATACCAAAAACATATATGTTTTACAACATAATATTATCACATTTTTTAAATTAGTGTAACCAATATGACTTTATGGTATTAATGATATGATCATATAATTCTTTACACTTTTTATTTATTATTCAAACTTCCACCTTAGCAAATGGGCTAACTTTAATAGCACCACTATATTGGTAAGGATAAGAATCTTCCAAATGACTAAGGTAACGAACCCATTGATATGCTAATGCTTTATACACCCTAGTTGTATCAACTTTAAGATGATTATAATCTGTATCACTAAGTTTTTTATCCTTGAAAAATATAAATTCATCTCTTAAATGCATTAATGATATAAGTAAATCAGCAAAAGATTCATGCTCCAAAATGCTTTCATTACCTATAAGCTGAGCCAGTACATCTCTACTAGCTAACAGTGTTTCTTCAAGCTTAAAATAATTTATCTTATGAAAATTTATATCATGCGGATGTATTTTAAGCTTACTTTCAACTACCTTTAAATCTGAAAAATCCAATTTAAGTATTTTAGCTTCTTCATCACTATCTACCATTAACCCCAATAGCTTGTACCCGACATCACTGAAAAAGAATCCTATTATCATATTTAACCTTCCTAATCGCTCTAATCTCTGACGTTTTTCCATTAGTTTTTCAAAGACTAATGTAACCGCAAGTATGTTTATAGGAATAGAACATATATTCATCAGTGAATAATACATTGTATTTTTTAATTCTCCAAATACTAAATAATGAGCATAAAACATTGTTAATGATAAAACTATCAATCCCAATGAAACAAATATATAGTGTCTTAACTTTTTCATTTAATTCCTCCAAATGGCATATAATCTGTTTCTATTATATACCATTAAATTTAACTATTAAATATATTTATAATAGTTAAAAGATATGAAATTTAAAGATTACATCTTTAATTTCATATCTCTTAATTTAAATTTATTATTTTAGAATCTAAGTGATAGACAACTTAATCCACCATCTATTTTTCTGTATTCTGAAGTATCAACTTCCATAACCTTGTATCCTGCATTCTCTATAGCTGCTTTAGTAGTTGGATATCCTTCCGGTACTATAACTACATCATTTACCCATATACAATTTGCAGAATAACTTTCATCATTATTAATTACTATTTTATTAAAACTTTCAAACTCTGGGCTTGTTACAAATTCTCCAGCCACAAGTAAATTATTATTTTCTATATATGAAAGTCCCGTCTTGAGATGTAATACTTCCCTTAATGAAACAATCGAACCACTTAATTCATACTTCTCAAGAATCTCAATCATTTGTCTTGCACCGTCTTCATTTGTCCTTGCAGAAAGACCAATGTAAAAATGATCTCCCACCATCATTATATCTCCTGCTTCAACAGTTCCTGGATCTCTTATATATTCGATTTTATCAAAAAAATTTTCAAGCGCCTTTTGCATATCTGGTTGTAAAACTTCATTTCTTCTACTGATAGCACCCGGGCGAGTAATTATTACACATTTTCTTGTACAAAGTGCTACATCTTCTACAAAACAAGAATCTGGAAACTCTTCATTTGCTTCTAATACAGTAACTTCCACTCCACATTTTTTTAAGGTGTCAATGTATTTATCATGTTGTTTTAATGCTAACTCATAATTTGGCTTTCCTAAATTAGCCGTTGTTATTCCTTCTACTAACGCATTACATGGTCTTCTTACAATTACATTATTAAACATCTTAACTCCCCCTAAAACTTTTGAAATTTTTTTACATAAGTATTAACTTTAGTATGTAGATTTATAATTATAGCTTTTAATATATACTACCATATTTTTAGTTTATTTTCTAGTATTTGTAATAATGCGTTTAATTGTTAACATATGTATTATATTGTAGTATAATGTAACTAAAATAAATTTACCAATAAAATTTATATTTAAGGAGACTATTATGAGAAATAAAGGGTATTTGCTAATAGCTTTAGCAGGAATCTTATGGTCACTTCTTGGAATTCTTGTAAATGGATTGATAAATAATAATTTTACCCCTGAACAAGTTGGCTTCACCAGGCTCTTTTTAGGCTTTCTATTTTTATCTGCATATTCATTTTTTAAAACCCCCAACTCCCTAAAATTAAACAAAGTAACATTTATGTATTCTTTAATTATTGGTATTATCACTCAAGCTTTATTTAATCTTAGCTATTTCAATGCTATTAATAAAATTGGAGTTTCATTGGCTGCAATCCTTTTATACACATCCCCAATATTCCTAGCTATATTTTCTAAATTAATCTATAAGGAACACTTAAACAAAAACAAAGTTTTTTCTTTAGCTTTATGCTTTATTGGAGCCCTTATGAGTTTAACTGGAGGATTTTTAAATTTCTCAACCCTTAGCATATCTGGCCTACTATTAGGATTATGCTCAGCTTTGACCTATGCTTTAATGCCTATTATCAGTAAAACTGCCTTAAAATCCTGTGATAGATTTTCTCTTTTAATATATGGATTTCTCTTTGGTTCAATATTAATGGCCCCATTTGCAAATCCCCTAGAAATACTTCCACTTCTTCATGATAAGAATAATATAATCTTGTGCCTATGCCTTGGATTATTACCTGGCGCTTCTGCCTATATATGCTATGTATCCGGCATAAATACCGATATAGAGTTATCAAAAGTTGGTATAATCAGCTCTATTGAATTAATTATCTCCGTTATTATAGGTTGGGTTATACTAGATGAACCTTTTTCCATTATTAAGTTAATAGGGCTTTTCACTATGATTTTATCTATATTTATAGTAAAAGATAATGTGAATCCAAAACAAGATATTAAAGAAACTATATAACCTTTATAATGTATAAATAACCCCCTATAGCCTCAGCTATGGGGGGTTCTATTCTTTAAGTATTAACCTTCCCAACCTTCTGGGAACTCTGCATTATGATAGACGTTTTGAACGTCATCATCATCATCAAGGACATCTAACATTTTTTGAATCTTAATCGCAACTTCTTCACTAACTTCAGTATATAAGTCTGGAATCATTTTAACCCCTGCTTCTAAGAACTCAATTCCATTAGATTCCATTGCTTCTCTTACTGTACCAAAGTCTTCTGGTGTTGTTGTCACTATGAATACCTCATCTTCTGATGCAAAATCCTCTGCACCAGCATCTAAAGCCATCATCATTAATTCATCTTCATCTAGCCCATCAGTTCTCTCTATGATAATTTCTCCCTTACTTTGGAACATGAATGAAACACATCCGATATTACCCATATTTCCACCTTGTTTAGAGAATGCATATCTTACATTTCCTGCTGTCCTATTCTTATTTTCAGTAAGACATTCAACTATAACTGCTATTCCTTCTGGACCATATCCTTCATACATTATAGTTTCGTAATCTACATTACTTAACTCACCTGAAGCTTTTTTAATTGCTCTATTTATTGTATCATTAGGCATGTTTGCAGCCTTTGCTTTTGCTATAACGTCTCTAAGCTTAGCATTTATTTCTGGATTTGCCCCACCATTTTTAGCTGCAACAACTATTTCTTTACCAATTTTAGTGAAAATCTTACCTCTTTTAGCATCTATTTTACCCTTTTTACCTTGGATATTACTCCACTTTGAATGTCCTGACATATACATTCCCTCCCGCATTATATATAATTGTTAACTTTAAAATCAATGTACCTATTATAACATAATATGTATAATAATTTCAAATTCAAAGCTCATGTCCTGATTTTCCCCTCTAGTAAGCTCTAAAATATCTATGTCCTTCTTTAAATAAATACTCATGTTCATCTTCACATATATTAACCCTACCATTTGTAGCCTCTACAAATGCAGCAATTATTTCATCCCTATTGCTTACCTCTACAAATATTGATAATTCTACCATATCTGTATATATTGTATCTTCTATATGCCAATTATTTGTGCCACACAAATATTGAATTTTACCAATCAAATCATACTCTAATATAATCTTTAAACTAAGACCTTTTACTTTTTCCACTACTCCAGCTTCTTCAATTGCGGTAGATGCCCCTTTAGAATATGCTCTTATAAGGCCTCCTCCACCAAGTAGAATCCCACCAAAATATCTAGTAACCACCACAGCTACATCTGTTAAATCATTCTTTTTTATAACTTCTAATACCGGTATACCTGCAGTTCCCTGTGGTTCCCCATCATCACTATATCTCTGTATACCCTTATTTTCTCCAACCACATACGCATAAACATTGTGGGTTGCTTCTTTATGCTTACTTTTTATCTCACTAACAAATGCTTTTGCTTCATCCTCTGTATTTACTCTTTTTATATACCCTATAAATACTGATTTTTTCTCTTGAAACTCTGATATAGCATTTCCCTTAACTGTAAAATAACTCATTATTTAACCACCTAACATTACTTAATTACCTCTCTAACTCATAAGAACTATGGCTACTATTGTAAGACCTATTGCAATAACTTCATTTCTATTTAGCTTCTCATTAAAAAATATTACTCCACAAAAGTTTGTAACTAATATAGTTCCTGCACTTACTAATGGAAATGCTATCACTGCTTTAACATGTTCTAATCCCTTTATTAAGAAACTAGGCATTAGAACATTTGGTATTCCTACTAAAACTCCAAAGCATATATCTAAAAATTTAACCTTTCTGTTGTTAATCAACATCATTGTAAAGCTTATTATGAATCCTGTTAGAAAGGTATAAAAAAGATATAATCCCTTATATTCTACCATCCCAAAATTCTGAAATAGTTTTGTTAAAAAGTCTCCACCTCCTGCTAATATAAATAGCCATATTAAATCTAATTTTATATTTTTTTTAGTAGTTTTATTATTAATACCCAAATTCATAACTATTATTGCTATGATTGATACTATTATACCTACTGCAGAAAGAATATCTATTGTTTCACCTAATAGTATAATTGATAATATTGTAGGAATTAACACTCCTAACTTCATAAATGTAGCTGAAACTGATACTCCATTTTCTCCCACAGACTTCTGATATAGAATAAAACTTAGAAAATATAATATTCCTGTTCCTACACCTAGTATAATTGCCAGAGCCATGGTTCCTTCTATTGAAAAAAGTTGTCCATTTGCAAATACATTATGCCCCTCAATAATAAAGTTGGAGAACCACTTAAAATGAAATACATCTAAACTATTCATCATTATAATACTTGCTATCATCCCTGATAAATAATTTATATTGGTAACAATATACCTATTACTTTCTCTACCCTCACTAAACTTGAAAACAATCGCAATTAAGGAACTACATAAGATAGCTAGTAATATATTAATCATTTTTAATATCCTCGTTCTTCGCTTGTCTCATATAATCCTCACAAGCCTTTTTAATATACTCTTTATCTGTATTCTCAAAAAGTAGTTGAACCTTCTTATCTGCTTCCCGTGTATTAATTTTTTGAAGTGATTTCACTGCATAGCTTACAACTTGAGGGTTTTTATCCTCTAAAGCTCTAATTACAGCTATTGCAGCTTTAACATCTCCTATTTTGCCAAGAGCTGAAATTGACATTCTTCTAATATTTACATGGTTATTTACTGTTGCCTTTATTAAAATATCTACACATGCATTACTACGTAGCTCCCCCATTATCCAAATTGCAGCTTCCTTATCCTTAAGCCCCATATCCATATATGATTTAGTTATAAAGTATATTAATTTTTCTCTATTTACTCTATCAATGCTATTTAAAACCATAATTCTTTCTGACTTCACTGCTACCATTAAAGTTTTAAATAATTCTGCTGGAGACTCACTTTTCACTAAAAATCTATATTTAATTTTACAACTTATAATATGTTTTTGTACTGCTGCTCTGTCTATATTTCTTATTTTACTTATAGCGTCTAAGGACTTGCCTTCTAGGCTTAAGAAATAACTTATTTCTTCATCGCTATAGTTCTCAATAAAATTCCAATCATACTTTATTAATCCTGTACTCAAATCACTATCTCCTATTGAAATTATTTGTTATTATTCGATGTTCTAATTGTATACTTACATTATTTCTTTTTCAATGATTTTCAATTGTATACGACTTTGAACTATTCATTTCCTATTAATAAAATATACTTTCACGAACTAAAAATCATTAACCTCATACAATAACCACATTTTCTTAACCACTTAAAGCTAAAGCCCATCTAGAATTCTTCTAAATGGACTTTGATTTAATTCTATTCTTCTACAACACAACATACTTTGAAGACTTATTATAAACCTCTTCATCTCCTTGAACTACAAGTACTGTTCCTTCTTCAACATACTCTTCACTCTCAACCATTGCATTTCTATGAAGATACGCTACTGCTGAGGAATCACTATATGGAACTAAAACCTTAAATAATTTTAACTTATAAGGTAATATCTCTGTACATGTACTTAGGAGTTCTTCAAAGTTTGTTTTATGCTTTGCAGATACTTCTAATATTTTATAGTTTTTAAATCTTTCTTTAAGTGAATTTAAAAGCTCCTCATTAGAATTATCTATCTTATTAAGTACTAGTACCGTTGGTTTATCCCCAGCTCCAAGCTCACTTAAAACTTCTTCAACTACAGTTATTTGTTTCTCTGCTGATTCATTAGCAGCATCCACAACATGAAGTAAAAGATCTGAATATATTACCTCTTCAAGTGTAGATTTAAAAGCTTCTACTAAATCATGAGGTAGTTTTCTTATAAAGCCTACAGTATCCGTTACCGTTGCTAATCTATTGTCTGGAAGTGCCATAGCTCTTGTAGTTATATCTAGAGTTGCAAATAACATATCTGCTTCAAAAACCTTCTCTTTAGCTACTGCTGACTTCATTGGTGAATAATCACAAAGGGCATTTCTTAGTGTTGATTTTCCAGCATTTGTGTATCCAACTAAAGATATTTTTGAGATACTCTCCTTATTTCGTCTCTCCCTTTGAGTGGCTCTTATTCCTTTTATTTTTTCTAACTCTCTATTTAAATCATATATTGTCTCTCTAATCTTTCTTTTATCAGTCTCTAACTTTTTCTCTCCTGGTCCTTTAGTTCCTATACCTCCACCGGTTCTAGACAGCATAGTTCCAAGTCCACCAAGCCTACTAAGTCTATATTTTAATTGAGATAATTCTACCTGTATTTTTGATTCCTTACTTCTTGCTCTTGTTGCAAATATCTCAAGAATTAGAGTTGTTCTATCAATAACTTTTGCACCAATTGCTTGCTCTAGATTTCTTACTTGGGAACCAGATAGCTCTTCATCAAAAATTACTACGTTAGCCCTTAGTGATTGTCTTAGATATGCAATTTCATCTACCTTACCACTACCTATAAAGAATGCAGGATCAATTTTATTTCTTTTTTGAAGAATTTCGTAAACTGGTTCCACTCTACAAGCTTTTGTAAGTTCCTTAAGTTCAGCAAGACTTTCTTCATCCTCTATAGATACTAAAATTGCTCTTTCAGTATCTTCTTCATGGACAGTATCACCCTTGAAAATTTCTTCAATGTACCTAAGTTTATCTAAGAAATTATACTTTAAAATTTCTTCTGTATTTATATTATGAATTTCATCCTCAACTAAAATATTATCCTTCACATCACAAAATCCTATGTCATAACATGTTTCCTTATCCTTGGCTACACCTATAGCTACAATACAGTCTAGCTTTAGTTTCAGTAATGCTGATATATCAAGGGCTGATAACCTTGGATTCCCATTCGGATGAGTGTGTATAACTCTAATTTGAGATAATCTGCCTTCTTTCGTATCAATCATAGGAACTTCTACAGTAGAACTATCTCCAACGGCAACACTGATAACATTTCCTTTTCTATCTATTGCAACACTTACTTCTCTTTCTATCTCTAATGTTACCTCTTTTAATAATTCACTTAATTCCTCTGTTAATATATCTGACTTCTGAAATTTCATATCATATACTAACTCTAATTTTTTCAATATGAAATTTTTTACTCCATCTACATTTCCGTTTATCATATATTTCATCTCCAACTCGGTTTTATTTCTTTATACTGTATTTCTATTTCTACCTTTTTATACTATTGACATTTTTAACTTAATTTTATACTATGAAACCACTAATGTAAATATAAATTGAGGTGTGATTACATGGAAAACAAACAAAGAAACATTCTATTTTCTAGAGAAGAACTTAATTCTGCTGTAGAAAAAATTGGTGCTAAAATCACTAAAGATTACGAAGGAAGACCTATTTATGTATTATCTTTATTAAGAGGAAGCTTTATTTTTGCAGCTGACCTTGTTAGAGAACTTGATCTTCCCACAACTATAGGCTTTATGACTACGTCAAGCTATGGTCATGGCGAAGAAAGTACTGGAGTTTGTAAAATAGTTCAAGATGTACCTGACAACATTGAAGGTATGGATGTACTAGTAGTAGATGACATCGTTGACAGTGGTATTACTATGAAATTTGTAGTAGAACACGTGAAAAAACTTGGTGCTAAAAGTGTTAAATGCTGTACTCTTTTAGATAAACCTGAAAGAAGAGCTGTAGATATTAAACCTGACTACTGTTGCTTTGAAATCCCTGATTTATTTGTAGTTGGATATGGATTAAATTATGGTGATTTATACAGAAATATTCCTTATATATTTAATTGGGAAAGTAAATAATTTCATATTAAATATATAATTTAAACACCACCACCAAAACGGTTTATAACTAATTTGGTGGTGGTGTTTCTTTTATATATATTTTGCTTTTTATTTGCCATTTAGATCCATCTGCACAGCCGTATTTGGAACTTTACCAACTATTATAGTTTCCACTATAGGTATTTGATTTACAATCTCCAAATCGCTAGTATCCGTCGGTATCATTATTCTAATTTTAGTAGTTGTTTCTATATAAATCTTATGCCTTGTTTGATTAATTCCTGCAGATTCAAAGTCTGATATATATCTAGTAGTAATATTTCCTATTGGTTGCATCCTTATTTTAACCTTAGGACCTAAATCTGATAACAGATTATTTTTTGTAATATACCCAATTGGTATCTTCAATTCAACTTCATCTATTGCATCCAATTTTTCTTGTGCTTTCAACACCGTCATAGTTGCAATCTCATTAAGCTTTAATGTGTCTGCCCTAATCATTGTAATATCATTGGCAGCATTTTTTTCAACCTTAATTATGGAATCATAATCAAATTTATTGGAGTACTCCTCGAAGATTGTCTTACTCATTATATTTGTTACTTTAGCTCTCATATGTGCATCACAGGTTACTTTAATTGTTGGTAATAGGACCTTATCTAAAGTGTATATAAATGTAACGCATCCTACCATAAATAAAAATATTATTACCGTAAATTTTATTTTACTTGACAACTTCATTGTATTACTCCTTTACAATTGTGGTATAATGTTAATAAATGTATCTTTTTTACATATGAACATTTATTAGCTTTAGCATTCTATGTATATGTTAAAAATCTTCATTGAAGAATACTATATTGTATTTTTATTCGTATATAGTTATAATATAGTATCTAAATTATATTTCATCTTAAGGAGGAGAATATGGGAGATAATAAAAAACCGACCCCCAAAAACACTAAACACAAAAAGAAAAAAAGAAAAATATTTAAAGTAATATATATAATTTTATTGTTACTAATTGTTACTGGTGTAGCTGCTGGTTTTGGAATCCTATCCGGTATGATTAAAACCGCGCCTAAGCTAGACCTAGATACCTTCCTATCTAATGGAGAGACTTCACTTTTATATACCAATAATGCTGAATACATGGATGAATATAAAACTACTGAAAGAAGACTTTCAATAGATATATCTGCTGTGCCAGAAGATCTTAAAGATGCCTTTATTAGTATTGAGGATCAAAGATTTACTGAACATAAAGGTATAGACATTAGACGACTTGGTGGAGCATTAATTCAAGATGCTAAGATTATTCTTAAATTATCTAATGACTCTATTCAAGGTGCTTCAACTATTACCCAACAACTGGTTAAATATAAGCTATTTCTTGAAGAATCAATTGATGACAGATTAAATATTGAAAGAAAAGTTCAAGAAATTTACTTAGCTCTTCAAGTTGAAAGACAATTATCTAAGGACCAAATTTTACAAGCTTATATGAATACCATATTCCTAGGTGGTAATGCCCATGGAATTGAAGCTGCATCAAATGTATATTTCGGCAAATCTATAGCCGATGGTTTAACCCTTAAGCAGTGTGCTTTCTTAGCTAGTGCAGCACAAAATCCAACTATTTCATATAACAATGCTTATGAAGCCTTTCAAAACAATGAACCCTTTGACTCACCAAGAACAAAACTTGTACTTGGTAAGATGTTAGAGCTTGGTAAAATATCTCAAGAAGAATATGATACTGCTGTTGAAGAACCTCTTACTCTGAGTTTCTCAACTCAAGAAGCAAATAAAATGGCCTATGAATGGTTCTCAAGACCAGTAATAAAGCAAGTTGCTAAAGATTTAATGTCAACCTATGGTTATACTGAATCTGAAGCTTACGATAGAATAAATTACGGTGGTTTACGAATATATACTACCATGGATAAAAACCTTCAAGATTCCGTGCAACAAGTAATGAATGATTACGTTGCTAAGTACCCTGAAGTTCAAGCCTCTGGTATAATAACAGATTATCTTAGTGGTGAAGTAAAGGCTATAATCGGAGGTGTTGGTGATCAACCATCCATGTCCTACAATAGAGCCATTTCTATAGGTAATGATGGTCAGAGCTTTAAACGTTCACCTGGTTCTAGTATAAAACCTTTAACGGTATATGCTCCAGCTATTGACTCCAAAAATCTAACTGCTGGATCGGTACTCGTAGATGGACCACTCCCTAAAGAGACAGGTTCTAAATATCCAACTGAAGATGGTCCATACAATCCAACGAATTTACCTAACGAATACGCTGGGTATATAACTGTACGAGATGCTATTAAGTATTCTAAAAACACAATAGCAGCAACCATAGTTGACAAAATTGGTTTAAACACCTCTGCTTCCTATGGAGAAAAATTTGGTCTTAGTATAACGGATAGAGACAAGACAAGTATTTCTGCACTGTCTCTTGGACAAATAGACGGAACTACGCCTTATGAAATGGCTCAAGCATTTGGTGCCTTTGGAAATCAAGGTGCTATGACAACATCTAGAATATATACTAAAGTAACTGATAAGGATGGTAAGGTTCTACTTGAGCCTAAGTTTGAATCAACTCAAGTTATATCACCTCAAGCTGCTTATATCGTTTATGATATGATGGCTGGTTCAGTTGCACAAACTGGTCCTGGTGCAGCCTTTGGCAATATGGAAGTTAGAGGTAAAACTGGTACAACTACTGATTTTAGAGATCTTTACTTTGCTGGCTTAACTCCATATTACTCTGGAGCTGTATGGCTAGGATGTGATAATAATGATAAACTACCTTTTACTGGCAGTAATATGTCTGCTGCACTTTGGGGTAAAATTATGAAAATTGCCCATGAAGGTTTAGAAAACAAATCCCTTAAAGCTCCATCTGGATTAACTAGCGCATATATCTCTAAAGATTCTGGAACCCTTCCAACGGAGCTTACAAAAAAAGATCTTAGAGGAAATAGACTTTACTCTGAGCTATTTATTACTGGAACCCAACCAACTACACTAGACAGCATTCATGTTGAACTAGAAGTGGTTAAAGGTGCCGATGGAAAATACTACTTGCCATCAGATAAAACACCTAAGGATAAAATTGAAAAAGTAGTATTTATTACTCGTGACCCTAAATATACTGGTGATATGGCTGATAATCAGTGGTTAGCACCTAAGGATAAAGATCCAACTGATTATAAGGTTGAACCTGATAAAGATAAGGATAAAGACAAGGATCCAATTAAACCTGATCCACCTAAACCTAACCCACCTAAACCTGACCCACCTAAACCTGACCCACCTAAGCCTGGGGATGGGGATGATGATAAAGAACCTAATGACTAACCTAAAAATAATAAATACATGTTATGCAAGAAAGCTTCTCAATTTAATGAGAAGCTTTCTTTATTTTACTTAACTAATTTCATTATTTACATAAGCTGCATTTTCACTACTTAGAGCTTATTTTGTTTTTGAATTAAAGATAATTGACATTATATATCCAAATACTATAGCTGCCGTTATTCCCGCAGCTGTAGATTTTACTCCTCCAGTTACAACTCCTAGAAGTCCAATTTTATCTACTTCCTCCATAACTCCCTTTGCAAGTGAATATCCAAATCCAGGTAATGGAATCCGTGCTCCCGATAATCCAAATACAGCTATCTTTTCATATATACCTAACCCTTGAAGCACAACCCCAGAAACCACAAATAATACTAAAATTCTAGCTGGAGTAAGTTTAGTTGTATCCATTAAAATTTGTCCTATAACACAAATTATACCACCTACACAAAACACTTTTAAAAATTCCATCAACATTTTATTCACCTCCGAACTCTAGCGCAATTGCATGTGCAATACCTGGGATAGTTTCCCCTTGGAGGTTTGAGGTAGTACTAAGTAATGCTCCTGTAGCAATTAATAAAACTCTTTTATATTTGTGTTGCAGCAATCCTTTATAAACCATACTACTCATTATTGTTGCAGAACATCCCGCACCACTACCACCACAGTTAGTTCCTTGGCACTGACAATCAAAGATTTCATCACCACAATCTATATAATTAGGTGCAATATTATAGCCATATTCCTTTAATAATTCAGTAGTTATTTGTTTACCTACTGACCCTAAATCACCTGTTACTATTAGGTCATAATCACTAGGTTTTCTACCTGTGTCTTCAAAGTGTTGCTTAATTGTATCCACTGCTGCTGGAGACATTGCTGCTCCCATTTCATTTGGATCCTTTATTCCATAGTCTTTAACTTTTCCAATAGTTATATGAGTTACATAAGGCGCCTTACCTTTCTTTGCTAGTATTACAGCTGCGGCACCAGTTACTGTCCATTGTGATGCTGGTGATCTTTGACTTCCCATTTCTAGTGGTAACCTAAATTGACGTTCTGCAGATGAAAAATGAGATGATGTAGCCACTAAAACATGTTCACCAAAGTCTCCTTCAAGTGCCATCGAAGCCATACATAAGGACTCTACAAATGTTGAACATGCCCCATACATACCTATAAACGGTATATCTACTTCTCTAGCCATAAAACATGATGACATTATTTGATTTAACAAATCTCCTGCAAACATGCATGAAATATCTTTTTCTTTAAGGTTCGCTCTCTCTATAACCTTTTGAACTGCATTTAATTGCATCTTACTCTCCGCAAGTTCAAAACTTTTGCATCCACACATATCATCTGCCAATATTTCATCAAAATAAATGCCTAAGGGGCCTTCGCCCTCTTTAGGTCCTACAATTGTATAAGTTGTCATTATCCTCGGTTTACTTAATAACTCTGCTGTTTGTATTCCCATTTTTCTTGCCATAACATTACCACCTAAAAAAATAATATAGTAGTCCAAGTATTACAGATGCACTTATACTATATACTAGTACAGGACCAGCAATAGTAAACATTTTTGCTGCAACACCAAATACATATCCCTCTTTTTTAAACTCTATAGCTGGTGACACAATTGAATTTGCAAATCCAGTAATAGGAACTACAGATCCTGCCCCTGAATAGTCCCCAATTTTATCATATATGCCCATACCAGTTAACAACGCTCCAATAAATATCATAATTACAGTTTCCCATGTCATTGCCTGTAATTTATCTTGACCAAAATAAATTAATATTTTAAAGATTATTTCTCCAATAATACATATTAATCCACCAGTCCAAAATGCCCTAAAGCAATTTTTTAATATGGGTGGCTTTGGTTTAGAACTTTCATACACCTTTTGAAATTGACTTTTTATCTTACTCTCCTTTACTTTCATTACGCTCCTCCTTATATAATTATAAAAGTGCTAAAGATAGTATTTGCATTTAATAGAATTTTAAACAAAAAAAAAGATGCTAATGCATCTTTTTAAACTAATACTATAAAATCTTACTGTATTTTCTGAAATTTATATAGTAAAGTTTATTTTAATTTTTCATTACCCTATAAGTCTATCCTTCATTATTTTTAAAACCTTCTTTTCTATTCTAGATACTTGAACTTGACTTATACCCATTAACTTTGCAACTTCAATTTGTGTTTTATCCTTAAAATACCTCAATATTATAATCTGCCTAGATTTCACATCTAGTTTGTTTAATGCTTCTTTTAATGCAAGTTTATCAATAACTTCATTATCTTCCTCATAAACCTCACTAAGTTTATCTATAAGAAGCACTGGAGCTCCATCATCTTGATGAATTGTATCATATAAATATTGCATACTAGTAGCAGATTCTAATGCTATAACTATATCTTCTTTTTCTACCTTAGAAAATTCAGAAAGTTCCTCAATCGTAGGATCTCGTCCTAGAGATTTTGTTAATGCGTCCTTATCATAATGAAGTTTTCTAGCTGTATTTTTAATACTTCTACTAACTTTTATCATTCCATCATCTCTAAGAAATCTTTTAATTTCTCCAATAATCATAGGTACCGCATATGTAGAGAATTTCACATTAAAACCATCATCAAAATTATTTATAGCTTTAACGAGACCTATACATCCAATTTGAAAAATATCATCATATTCATACCCTCTATTTAAAAATTTCTTACTTATAGAGGATACTAATGGTAAATTCATTTCAGTTAAATAATCTAGTGCAGAACCATCTCCTGCCTTTGCCAATCTTATAAGTTGTTTATTGTCATCATAATTGTAATTATTATTTTTATGAATTTTTCCACTCATATTTTCACCTATCTTACAGAGTTAAAAACTTTTTTCATTGTTATCGTCGTTCCCTCACCCTTTATAGACTCTACTGTTAATTCATCCATAAATGTTTCCATAACTGTAAATCCCATTCCCGATCTTTCTAAATCCGGTCTAGATGTATACAATGGTTGCATTGCCATATCCACATTATCTATCCCTTCGCCAATGTCACTTATTTTAACAGTGAGTTCATTTCCATTTATTACACCCTCTAGCTTTACATAGTTGTCTTCACTCTCATTTTTATACCCATGGATAATTGCATTTGTAACAGCCTCAGACACCGCTGTTTTTATATCGCTAATTTCATCTAGTGTAGGATCTAATTGTGCTGCAAATGCTGAAATAACAACCCTAGCAAAACTTTCATTTTTTGACAAACTAGTAAATTCAACTTTAATTTTATTCTCCATAATAATTCCTCCCACTAAATGTTCCTTAGTGCTTCTTCAACATTGTCATATATTGAAATTATTTTAAACATACCCGAAAGTTCAAATATCCTTTTAACCGCTGGTGTTACATTTGTTAAACATACTTTACCACCTCTAAGGGACATTTTTTTATACCTTCCTATTACGGCGCCAATTCCTGAACTATCCATAAAATTTACTCCAGAGAAGTTGAAAATCAAGGCTTTAAAGCCATCTTTGTCTAAAATGTCATCAACTCTAGTTCTAACTTCCTCGGCGCTATGGTGATCAAGCTCACCCTGAAGTGTAACTATCACTTTATCATCTAAAGGTTCAAACCTAAGTAACATATACTTCCCTCCAACCTATATTGTATTAATAATTATTCTATTTAGAACACTAAAATTATTATACACTAAATTTATAAACTATTACAGTATTTTCCAAAATTTTAAAAAGAAAAATAATACATATTATGTCATTTTATTGTTTCATTCTACGTTTTATCCGTTGAATAGACCTCATGTTTTCCTAATTAGAAAATAAGATCTTATTCTCTAATTCAATTTTCATAATATGAATTTCCCTAAACACTCATATTAAAAACTAATTGTATATTTAAAATATATAAAAAGGCCCAGTTTAATTAAAAACTGAACCTCTACACATGTTATTACAAATATATTTTGCACACTTTTACATATGACTATTTACAATAGCCAATATCTCTTGTTGTTTCTTCATACCATTTTCACTTAATGATTTAAGTTCTTTTCTTATTTCTTCATTATACACTTCATCCTTTATAGATGATAAATTTATTTTAACATTCATAATTGCACCCTCTACAGCACTCTGTATAAGTAGTGCAGCTACTCCGCCATCTGATATGGCATTCTTGTTACCATACTTAACACATACTAGAATTCCCTCATATACCTCATATGCTTTTCTAGCCACCTTTAATGGTACCTGTGTAGCGGCTTTATAACCTTCTTGAATTTTAGCACTTCTATTAGCCTTTTCTTCATCTGTTTCCTTCGGCATTTTAAATGCTGCCATAACCCCATTAAATGCTTCTGTATCCTCATTCATAAGATCTAAGAATTCATCCTTTTGGTTACTTGATATTACTAAGTACTTATCCACTAATTCCTTTTCTTCAGCTGATAATGCTTCGTATACTTTTTTACCTATTGTTAAGTTAAACACCATCGATGATAGTGCACTTCCTAAAGATGCACAGAGTGCAGCTACACTTCCACCACCTGGCGCTGGTGAATTTGATCCAAGTTCATCTATAAATTCTCTTATTGTTTTTGTATCTAACATACTATATTCCTCCTGTAACTACTTATTTATTTCTCTATCCACAACTATTTTACCATTTTTTATAACCTTGTCTACAGAATTAACTCCGAAATGATACACAAGATAATTTAAATTTTTGCTATTAAACATAGTAATGTCTGCTTTCTTTCCTATTTCAATAGACCCAATAGATTTTTCTCTATTTATAGCACAAGCCGCATTTATTGTCATTGCATTTATAATCTCACTTGGAAGCATTCTCATACCAAAGCAAGCAAACGTCATAACACTTTGCATAGATTCAGTAGGTGAAGTTCCTGGATTACAATCAGTAGCAAGAGCTACTGCAACATTATTATCAATCATGTCTCTTGCTCTTGCAAATTTACCAAGCATTAAATAAAATGCTGTAGATGGTAAAAGTACAGCCACTACATCATTTTCGCTAAGAGACTTTATACCTTCATCAGAAGCTGCAATTAAGTGCTCTGCTGAAATACATTTTAAATCTCCAGCAAGCTCTGCCCCTTTTACAGATTCAACCTCATCACCATGTAATTTAAGTTTTAGCCCATATTTCCTACCCTTTTCAAGTATTTCTCTGCATTCTTCTGTAGTAAATACTCCTTCTTCACAGAAGCAATCTATAAACTCCGCAAGGTTCTCTTCTGCAATAGTCGGTATCATCTCATCCATGATTAACTTTATAAACCCTTGTCTATCTTCCTTATATTCTTTAGGTATTGCATGAGCCCCCATAAACGTTGATACTATATCTATAGAGTGAGTTTCATTTAATATTTTATTAACTTCTAATATTTTTTTCTCGCTAACTAAGTCTAGACCATATCCTGATTTGCTCTCAACAGTAGTAGTACCATGATTTAGCATTATATCAAGTCTACCCTTGGCTTCTTCAACTAAATCATCTACTGATGCCTTTCTAGTGTTTTCTACTGAACTCAGTATTCCTCCACCCATTTTTAAGATTTCTATGTATCCAACCTTATTTAACTTAAGCGGCAACTCATTCTCACGACTACCACTGTAAACCAAATGAGTATGTGGATCAACAAGCCCCGGTGTAACAGTTTTTCCTTTTCCACTAATAACTACAGTATCCTCACTTATGTAAGTCTTATAATTATCATCTTTTCCAACTGCAGTTATAATATCATCAGTTATAACAATAAAACCATTCTCTATGATTTTAGCATCATTCATTTCTTTTCCTTTTTTTCTATGACTGCCTTCACAAGTTACAAGACAATCGATATTTTTAATTAAAATATCCAAAACATCAACTCCTAAACTTTAATTACCTATAATAGTTGGTATGAAATAATTTCTAAATACTAACTAATATTTTAATAACCATATTTAAATATTTCTATTTATATTTATATCATATTTGCTTGATAAGTTTCTAAGCTCCAGAGGAAATTTACACTTTCCCTGAAGCTTAGAAATGTTTAGCTAATTACTCATTTACTCTTCTCTCTAGTATTTGATCCATAGAGAAATTTTCTATTTGCAGATAATATTCTGCACTATTAATCAATGCTGCCATTGGTACAAGTCCAATAACTTCACTTCCGATAACAGGCACACCATAACGTTTTGCTTCCATCTTAATCATTTCGAAAGCTCTATAGACTGCTGTCTTCTCATAGTTTACTAGATTCATAGATACTTGAGCAATATTTCTATCCTCAAGCTTTACACCCATAGCTTTTACAAATCTTAAACCACCACCTAAGTGTCTTACAGTTTTTGCAATTGTGTCAGCAATTTTAACATCGTCAGTGCCTAAGTTTACATTAAATGCCACCAATGGTTGTCTTGCACTAATTGCTACACATCCACCTTTTACATTTACTTCACTTGGACCAAAATCTGGGGCCCAGTTAGCCTCTTTTATTTTTTCAAAGAAACCTTCATACTGTCCTTTTCTAACCGTAGCTAAATTCTCTCTATGCGGTGCTGACGCTGCTTTTTCATATAGGTATACTGGAATGTTAAATCTCTCTCCAATTGCCTTACCTACTCTGCTAGCCATCTCAACGCACTCATCCATTGATACTCCATCGATAGGTACAAATGGAACTACATCTAAAGCTCCCATTCTTGGATGTCCACCTTGGTGTACACTCATATCGATATTTTCATAAACTTTTTCTGCCATATTTATAATAGCATTTTCAAGTGCCTCTGGCTCTCCAACAACAGTTACAACAGTTCTATTATGATCTTCATCACTAGAATAATCTAAAAGCTTTACCCCTGAAACTCCTCTAAATACATTAACTATAGCCTCTATCTTATCCTTGTCTCTACCTTCACTAAAATTAGGTATACATTCAACTATTCTTGCCATATTAACTCCTCCTCTTTATTAATAATTTATACTAAATTTATTCTGTTTTGATATTAATTTTAATTTCAATAAATTTACTACACCTGTAATAAACTTATATTAATAATTAACTTTAACAACCTGTTCTACATTTTTAACTATTTCTCCACTGCATAAAAGTTCTGTAACCTTATCAATTTCTTTATACATAACTAAATCATTTTCTATAAAATCTACTTTACTTCTAACAGTGTCATAAGCAATCTTAGTTCCTTTACCTAATGTACACTCGCCTCTAAAATCAATTGCTTGACATGCCGCTAAAATTTCTGTAGCTATAACTCTTTCAACATTTCTTATGATATCTCTTGCCTTTCTTGCAGCAATTGTACCCATACTAACATGATCTTCTTGGTTAGCTGATGATGGTATTGAATCTACACTTGCAGGATGTGCTAAAATTTTATTTTCAGAAACTAACGCCGCTGCTGCATATTGAGTTATCATAAACCCAGAGTTTAACCCACCATGTTTAACTAAGAATGCTGGAAGGTCATTTAGCTGATAATTAATTAATCTTTCTAATCTTCTTTCAGATACGTTTGCAAGTTCACACATAGCAATTCCTAAAAAGTCAAAACTTAAAGCCATAGGCTGACCATGGAAGTTTCCACCGGAAATAACATCGCCCTCTTCAGTTACAATAGGATTATCCGTAACTGAATTAATTTCTATTTCAACTTTGTGCTGCACATAATTTAAAGCATCCTTAGAAGCACCATGAATTTGTGGTAAACATCTTAATGTATATGCATCCTGTACTCTTATCTCCCCTTGAGATGTTATTAGTGAACTTCCATCAACTAAAGCTAAGATATTTTTAGCAGTCTCAATTTGCCCCTCATGTGGACGTATATTGTGAGTTCTTAGGTCAAAGGCATCCTTTATACCTCTTAAGCCCTCTAATGTTAATGCTGCCGCTATATCACCGTTTTTAATTACATTTATTCCATCCCATAGTGCAAGAGTTCCAACTGCTGTCATAACTTGAGTACCGTTGATTAATGCTAAGCCTTCTTTTGCTATTAACTCAACTATTTCAATACCAGCTCTATTCATAGCTTCTCTACCATCAATAACCTCGCCTTGATACTCTGCTTCGCCTTCTCCTAACATCGGTAATACCATATGTGATAACGGTGCTAAATCTCCTGATGCTCCTAATGACCCTTTTTCAGGAATTATAGGATGAACCCCTTTATTTAGCATTTCTATTAGCGTATGTAACGTAGATAATCTTATTCCTGAATATCCCTTTGACAATGCATTTGCTCTAAGTAGTATTATTGCTCTAACTATATCAGTATCTAAACTATCTCCAAATCCACAGGCATGTGATATAATAAGATTTCTTTGAAGAGCTTTACAATCTTCACCCGATATAGATACGTCAGAAAACTTTCCAAAACCTGTAGTTATTCCATAAACAACTTTATCTTCCTCAACTATCTTATCTACTATAGCTCTTGAAGTCTTAACTCTTTCTATTGCTTCTTTACTAATTTCAACCGTATAATTATTTCTAGCAACATTTATCACATCTGCTATTGTTAAGTCATTTCCATTTATGATTACTTTATTCATTACTAATTCCCCCTTGATAATTTAAGATTATCTTCTATTAAATACTATTCTTGATAAACATAAAATAACCTTCTATTTGCCCTGTCAGAAAATTGCGAATATTTTTAACATATTATCAGTTTACCTTATTAAAGGGTTAACATTTATCCCTGTACCAAAAATTAAACCTACAATAATTTTCATCATTGCAGGTTTTCACACTTAATTCTTAATTCTTAATTCTTAATTCTTAATTCTTAACAGTATCCTTTGCTAAAGCAATCATAACTAAAATTATCATAATACTTCCAACAACTATTTTAACCGTTATTGGTTCTCCTAATACTATTATTCCTAACACTAAAGATACTATAGGCTCTAATGCACTAAATATAGCTGCATTTGTTGGTCCTATAAGCTTGACCCCTTTTAAGAAAGTCATAAGTGCGATTACTGTAGATATAAATGCAATTAATAATATAGAAATTAGTCCATAAAAATTTATTCTTCCTACAAAGCTATTACTTATTATCCCTATACCCCCACCTACAATAGCAGATATTACCGAAATATAAAAAGTTATAACATAACTATTTATATTTCTAATTTTTTTATTTGATGCACCTAACACATATATAGAATAACAAAATGCAGATGATAGTACTAGAACTACGCCCAAAGTATTAAAGTTACTCCCCTTTATATCCAACATTATAAATACACCCAATGTTGTTATTATCAAGTATATAAGTTTTTTCAATTTAAACTTCTCTTTATATATAATAATAGATAAAATCATAACCATTAAAGGATATGTATGTAGAATCATTCCCGCTATACCTACATCAATATAATTATAAGCAATAAATAATAATATCGATGTCATTGAGTATCCTACTACACCTAAAAAAAATATAATTTTAAATTGCTCTTTCGTTATCTTAAGTGAGATATTTTTACTTTTAATATAATAAAAAAGTAGTAGAGATGCAAATGTAAATCGTAGTGCGAGAGTACTTATAGCATTTGCGCCTCCTTCATATGCAAGCTTTGCAAGTATAGGCATTACTCCAAATGCCACAGATGCTATTACAATATAAAAAATCCCTCTTATTTTATCACTATTCTTGTCCATAACCTTTACTTTCCCCTAACTTATTTACTCTACTAAAATGCCCCTTCTTTTTTAAATACTTTAAACACAGTTGTAAACAATATTTCTATGTCATACCAAACAGAAAACTTACTGATATATGTCAAATCATAATAAATAGTTTTTCCTAATTCAATTTCGCCTCTTCCACTAATCTGCGCAAGTCCTGTAATCCCAGGCAATACTAATAATCTTTGATAATAATTTTCCGGGTAATATTTTACTACTTCCGGTATCTCTGGTCTTGGTCCAACCAAGCTCATATTTCCGATTAAAACATTAAATAACTGCGGTATTTCATCAAGGCTACTATTCCTTAAAAAAGCTCCCACTTTAGTTATTCTATTGTCATTTTTATTTTGAAATACAAAATTGTCCATATCACTAGGATTTATTTGCAAATCTCTTTTGCCTTCTGCCGATACTACCATAGTCCTAAATTTATATATTTTAAAATTTTTTCTATTTTTCCCCACTCTTACTTGTTTAAATAATACCGGACCTTTACTATCAAGTTTTATAGCTATCGCAATAATCAGATATACTGGTATAAGTACTATTATTCCTATAAGTGATAAAAACATATCTAAAATTCTCTTGGCAAAAAACTGCATTTTTTTGTTATCAATTTTTTCTTTTATGTTTATAATTATATTATTCTCCAAAATAAATCCTCCTCTTCAGCGTCCAAAACTATTATACCATTTATTGAATAAAAAAAATATTTTTTTATTATTAAGAATTTATTACAGTATGTATTAATATTATATGAATAAATGAAATATTTATTCTCTCCATGTATTTCCTTCACTTTATTATTTAATATATACTAAACTCTTTGTTATTGTTCATTATGTAAATTAATATCCACTCTATCTTTTCTATGTATTACATAAAAAAAGGTTTAATTATTACAATAAATCCTTGTAATAATTAAACCTTTTATAGTTTTAAAACCAAAGCCTTACCTTGAAATATGATTATTACTTTTTATGTGTATTAATTATATCTGTAACTGCATTGATTACATCTTGAGTATCAACCTCTGTCATCTTTGGATAAAGCGGTAATGATACTATTGTATCAAAATAACTTTCTGCAACTGGGAAGTCACCTTCACTATATCCATAAGTTTCTCTATAATAGCTCATAAGATGTACTGGTATAAAGTGAACACTAGTACCTATATTTGCCTCTCCCATAAGTTCTATAAACTTATCTCTATCAATTGTAAGCTTTCCAAGATCTAACCTTAAAACATATAAGTGCCAAGAATGTGTTGTGTATTCTGCTACCTCAGGTATCTTAACACCATCTAAATTTTTAAAAGCTTCAGTATATTTATCAACAATATGTTTTCTCACATCTTGCATGTAATCCAACTTTTCCATTTGTGTTTTTGCAAGTGCCGCTTGAATATCAAACATGTTATATTTGTGACCTGGATATTCTATATCATATCTCCAAGCTCCACCTTTACCATATCTATTCCATGCAGCTTTACTCATACCATGAGTAGATAAAACTCTTGCTTTTTCAGCTATATCTTCACGATTAGTAGTAAGCATTCCACCCTCACCAGTGCAAATATTCTTAGTTGCATAAAAACTAAAGCACGCACAATCACCATTTTTACCTATTAAATCACCCTTGTAGAATGTTTCAACAGCATGAGCAGCATCTTCAGAAACAAAAAGATTATGTTTCTTTGCAATATCTCTAATTTTATCCATATCACAAGCATGGCCAGTGTAGTGAACCGGAACTATAGCTTTTGTTCTTTCTGTAATTTTTTCTTCTATTTTATCTGCATCTATACAGAATGTTACTGGATCTATATCTACAAATACCGGAGTTGCCCCTGCATGTATTATTGTATTAGCAGTAGCAGCAAATGTCATAGGTGTAGTTATAACTTCATCCCCTGCCTTTACTCCTGCTGCTATAAGTGCAATATGAAGTGCAGCTGTTGCTGAATTCATAGCAATTGCATACTTAGCACCTGTATACTCCGCAAATTTCTTTTCAAACTCGATAGTTCTTGGACCCTTAGCTACCCATCCTGATTTTAATGTATCTACTACTTCATTTATATCATTATCATCAATTAAAGGAATTGCATAAGGTAAAAAGGTTTCTCTTTTTTTATACATATAATTCACTCCCTACTTTAACTCTCCATATTATTAAATATATATTTATGTTTTAATTAGTTGTTTTTTTAAGTTCTTTCATATCCATAGTTGAAAAATCTCCAATTGGGAATTTTACTGGCATTCCTGTTGCTGTTGATTTATATGCAGCAAGTATAATTTCCAACGGTTTTTTACCTTCTTCACCATTTATAAGTGGCTCTCTATCATTTACTATAGCATCAACTACATCCTTGAATAATAATGTATGTCCAAATCCATATACGCTATCTGGATCTGATTCTTGAGATGAAAGCACTTTTTCTTCGGATTCTTCTGAACCTTCAATTCTCCATGTTTCAATTTTATTAACAGCAAGGCCTCCGATAGAAACTGCAGCTTTTTCTCCAAATAGGCTTAAAGTCTCCTCTAAGTTCTTAGGATATACACACGCACTACCTTCAATTATCCCTATAGCACCACTCTTAAATCTTATCATTATAGCTCCAAAATCTTCAGCTTCAATATCTCTAAGGAAAGTATCGCATTGAGCATATACAGTGTCAACTTCTGAGTTCATCATCCATTGTAACAAATCTATGTTGTGAATACATTGATTCATTAGAGTTCCACCATCAAATTCGTAAGTTCCTCTCCATGGTGCCTGCTCATAATATCCCATATTTCTATTCCAAAGTATTCTAGCAGTACCATTTACCATTTTCCCAAACTTATCTGCATCTACTTCTTTTCTTAACTTTTGAATTGCATCATTAAATCTATTTTGGTGTGATACACAAAGTTTAACATTATTTTTCTTAGCACATGCTATCATATCATCTGCATCCTTAGTAGATAATGCCATTGGCTTTTCAACTATAATATGACTACCTTTATTCATGCAATCTATAGCTATTGCCGGATGATATCCACTCTCTGTAGCAATATATACTATATCTATATCTTCCTTATCTAACATCTCTTTATAATCTTTATATGTATTAACTTTAACGTCTTCACCTAATTTTTCTATATATTCAACTTTCTTTGCTATAGCTTTTTCCTCTGCTGGATCACAAGTTGCAACTAACTTCAAAGTTCCCTTATTATTTACTATAGCCTCTATACCCTTATATGATATTCTTCCACAACCAACAACTGCAACATTAAATATTTTCATACTAATTCCTCCTAGAGTTTTTTAAAATTATTATATTAACTTTTCCTTACGTAGGTAGGCACCTTCTCCTGAATCAATTTTATTATTTCTTCTTTATTCATGTTATCAACATTTCTAAACCGTGCTATAGATTCTTCTATAAACTCCATAGTAGCATCCTTTGGCTTTTCTACAAATATTTTACTATGTTCTGTTGAAGTCAATGCAATTTCATCCATTAGAAGTTCTTCATAAAGCTTTTCTCCAGGTCTTAACCCTACATATTCAATTTTTATATCTACATCTGGCTTGAATCCTGAAAGAGTTATTAAATCCCTTGCTAAATCAACCATTTTTACTGGTTTTCCCATATCTAACACAAATATTTCTCCACCATCTGCGAGTCCACCCGCTTGTATAACAAGCTGAGCTGCTTCTGGTATTGTCATAAAGAATCTAGTTATCTCTGGATGAGTTATCGTTACAGGCCCACCCTTTTCTATTTGTTTTTTAAATAATGGTATTACTGAACCATTACTACCTAATACATTACCGAATCTTACTGCTACATAATCAGTACTACTTTTCTCATTAAACGCCTGAATTATAAGCTCACAAAATCTCTTTGTTGCCCCCATTACGTTTGTTGGATTTACAGCTTTATCTGTACTAATAAGTACAAATTTATCAACATTGTATTTATCACAACACTTAGCCACATTATAAGTTCCAAGTATATTGTTCTTAACAGCATCGCCAACGTTATCTTCCATTAAAGGAACATGTTTATGTGCTGCTGCATGGAATACAACCTCTGGTTTATGCTCATTAAATATCTGTTCTAATCTCACTAAATCTCTTACTGATGCAATTAATACTCTTTTATTTATCTCAGGACAATTTCTATTAAATTCCATTTCCAAATCATACGCATTGTTCTCATAGATATCTAAAATCAAGATTTTCTTTGGATCAAATTTCGCTATCTGCCTAATGATTTCTGACCCAATGCTTCCACCACCACCAGTAACTAAAATTGTTTTACCTTTTATATATTTATCTATATCCTCTGATTTTAATTTTATAGAGTCTCTGCCTAGCAAATCATCTATATTCACATCTCGCATGTGCTTAACATTTACATTGTCGTCAATGATTTTATATATGCCTGGCATAGTCTTTATGTTATTAGTAACTTGCTTACATATATTTAAAATATCTTTCTTTGTATGTTTATCTACTGAAGGCATAGCCAACATGATTTCATCAACTTTATTTAATTTGCAAATTGATATAATTTTATTTCTATCACCTAATACTTTTACACCATTAATTCTCTTTCCAATTTTATTTGTATTGTCATCTACTAAACCAACAATTTTATAATTTAAACTAGTGTTATTTTTAATCTCTTTAATTAATATCGCTCCTGCATCTCCAGCACCAATTATTAGCAAATTCTTTGTTTTAATCATTTCTAATTTGCCTGCACAATTATTTTCTAAAATACGATATATGAAACGTATTCCGCCAAGACTTAACACACCTAATAGCCAAAATATTATATGCACTGTAATTGGGAATCTAAAAAATTGAGTTTTAAATAACATACGATTTATAAAATACCCATAAACAACAAATACAATATTTGATGCGGCCATAGAATAAACTATGGATAATAGTTCACCAACCGATGCGTATTTCCAAATGTTACTGTAAAGTTTAAAGATAATATTAAATACTATTGTGAAAATCACAACTGGTATTATAGATATCTTAAATAAATTTATATACTCTGGTTTAATCTTAAAGTCAAATTTCAGTAATAATGCTAAATATAAGCTTACTACAATTAGAATTATGTCCACTACTATAATTTTGTTTTCTTTTTTCATTATTTCACTTCCTAAAATCAATGATACTATTTAACTAATTCATTCTTTACTATTCTTCATAAAAATAACAGTTTACTATACATGATTATACTGTTTTCTATAAATAAACTCAATTAAATTTAGATTTATTAATAAAATATTATTTATTATTACAATATTACAACCTTGTTATTCACTTTAATTACTTTAATAGCTTTGCTATATCTTTAACGATTTCATCATTCGGATCTAATTTTGTAGCAATTTCTAAATGAAGTCTTGCCTGTTCTAAATCCTTATTATTTATATAACACATTATAAGATTTGTACATACTTCAACTGAACTTGTAAGTTCAAAGACTTTTCTGAAGTACTTTATAGCTGTTTCAAATTCGTTTAATGAAGCATAATTTATTCCAAGCTCATTGAATACTTGAACATAATCACTATCAATTGATAACGCTTCATTTAAGTAATATATGGCTTTTTCGTGATTTTGCAAAACTCTATAAGCAATAGCTATGTAATAAAATAATTCTGCATTATCTCCTAAAACATCCATTAAAGGTAATAATATTTCTAATGCATTTTTAGAATCTTCATAAACTAGTTCTTTTCCTTTATCAAAAGTATTTATTAAATTCAAACTAGCTTTTAATTCTTCAATTTCTTCTGTTATAGTTCCACCTAGTGCAATATATTGATTAATATTAAAATATGCTTTTTCAAAATTGTTATCTTCATAATTAATTAAACCTTCATAATAATAAGGTTCTGCATAATCTTGAATTTTTTTAGCATCTTCAATGAGAACTAAAGCCTCTTGTTTAAATATTGGATTAGTTTTTCTTATTCCATTTATTAAAATTAAAGCCTTCTCCAATATCTCTTTAGTATTCTCAATTTTTAACAATCCTTTTAACATTATATACCCATCTTCGTATTGTTCATTTTGAATACTCTCAAATATTTTACCTTTTATATACTTAGTACTATTAGGAATAGATTTTATAACCTCCATATAAATACGGTTAAATTTAAACTTCTCATCTGCACCTAACGCATAGAACATACCTTCTACAAAAAGATTTACGGGTATATCCGATAAATCATCCCCTTCTTTAGTTTTAGACACTATTCTATCTGATTTTACTGGCAAATATACATTTTCTTTAAATATGTATTCATTTATCTTACTACCCTCTTTTATTTCTAAGAATAACATTTTCTCCAATTTTTCCACAAAATAATTTTCATTACTCATAGTACACCTTCTCACAATTTTTATTTTATAACACTTATGTATTTTAACCTATACATAGATATATTACCATTTAATTAATGATTAATCACCTTTTTTTTATTCACTGCAATTCAGCAGCCTTCATCCGCGCCAAATTCCTCACATGGTTGTTTATTCATATTATTTTAAAAATTGTATTATAATTAATTTAAATCAATATTTTCAAAAAAATAAACAATATCCCCTTACTAATACAAATTTTTCATTGCATTGACACACATATTATCTTATAATAGATTTGTTTTATAGGTTTATGAATAAACCACTAATTACATAAATAATAACTATACATATAAATATAGTGATATATGCATTAAATAAATTAGAAAGAGGGTATGGAATTGTATAAATTAAATCAAAATGAAACCCCACTATTTGACGCCTTAATGGAATATGTAAATAGGGACACCCTTCCATTCCATGTTCCTGGTCATAAAAAAGGCGTAGGCGCAGATATAGACTTTAAAAATTTTATAGGTGAAAATCCCTTTAAAATCGATGTTACGGTTTTCAAACTTGTAGACAGCTACCATCATCCAACTGGCCCTATAAAAAAAGCTCAAGAACTAGCTGCTGATGCTTATGGCTCAGATGCATGTTTCTTCTCTGTTCACGGAACTTCTGGAGCTATCCAAGCAATGATTCTCTCTGTTGTTGGCGCAGGAGACAAACTAATTGTTCCAAGAAATGTACACAAATCAATTACTGGTGGAATTATATTAGCTGGTGCAATTCCTGTATATATGCAACCTGAACTTGATAAAAAAATAGGAATCGCAAATGGTGTTACTCCTGAAACTGTAAGAGAAACCCTTGAAGCTAATCCTGATGCTAAAGCAGTTCTTATAATAAATCCAACTTATTATGGAGTATCTACTGATATTAAGCAAATAGCTGATATTGTTCATGAATATGATATTCCTTTAATTGTGGATGAAGCCCACGGACCACACTTAAACTTTAATAAAAAACTACCTATTTCCGCTATGGAAGCAGGTGCTGATATATGTGCTCAAAGTACACACAAAATAATTGGTGCATTAACTCAAGGTTCACTTCTTCAAGTTAAGTCGAAGCGAGTTAGTATTCCTAGAGTAAAACAAGTTTTAAATTTAATGCACACTACTTCTCCTTCATATATATTAATGGCATCTCTAGATACTTCTAGACGCCAAATAGCACTACACGGAGAAGAGCTTTTAGATAAAACAATAGAACTTTCTAACTATGTTAGGGATGAAGTAAATAAAATACCTGGTTTCTATTGCTTTGGTGAAGAAATTTTAGGAGTCCCTGGCTCTTATGCCTTCGATCCAACTAAAATAACTATAACCTGTCGTGACCTTGGTATAACTGGTTATGATTTAGATATGATTTTATGCAATAAGTATCACATACAAATGGAACTTTCTGATTTATATAATGTACTTATTGTAGGTTCATTCGGAGACACTGAAGAAGGTATGGAAAGACTTCTTATCGCTTTAAGAGAAATAAGCGAGGACTACTATGGAAAAGGTTCTACTAAAGCTGACTTTATAGATATTCCTAGTATACCTGAACAAATTCAAATACCTAATGAAGCTTTCAACAGTGTAAAAACTGACGTAAGAATTAAAGACAGTGTAGGTATGATAAGTGGTGAATTCTTAATGGCTTATCCACCAGGTATTCCAATACTATGTCCTGGTGAAAAAATAACTCAGGAAATTGTAGATTACGTTCAAAAACTTAAAGATACAGGATTATATGTACAAGGTACTGAAGATCCTGAAGTTGAATACATTAAGGTAGTTAAAGAAGAGGATGCTGTATTTATCTGTGTAGAGTAAAGATACAGAGAGATATCAATCTACCTTCACTACACTAATTATCCTTTAAAATTAAAATACCAATTAAAAGACTTCTCTTTTAATTGGTATTTTTTAATTCTTGAGTTTTACCATATTACTACTGATTCTAATCCTCACCTTCAATAATGTCCATTTTATTTACGCCCTCTAAGAATTGATGCTTTATATTCAGCATTAACTTTTCCTGCATTTTCTATAGCTTTCATATATTGATTATATTGCATTTCTACAATACTACCATAAGACCTTATTAGATTCTCAAAGTACCCCATCATATAGTGAACCCGCATTAATGCTTCGGTATGTGCTGTAACAAACCTTATACTATAATTCCTTCTTGTTTTCTCTGCCGCTTTTTTAATATAGTTATAGCTTTCTGCTCCCTTATTAATAAGTTGCACTTTCTCATAGTTACAACTCATTACATCCTTATATTTAGGCATACAAGCTTCTATAACATCTTCATCAAAATATTTCTTTTTACTCATTTCTTTAGCTACTAATTTTAAAAATATATCTAACTTTTCATTTGTCTTGGCTCTAAGCTGTAGTAATTTTGATAATATTTCTTTTACGTTTTCTACCTCTTCAGCATTTATAGTATATTTTTTATTTTTTCTCTCTATTAGCTGAAATCCAGTCATCATTAACTCTAAATCATCGTTATTTTTTTCTACATCATCATCATTCTGTAATGCCTTTATTATACTATCACTTTCATCATTTAAAAATGCATCCATAAAAAAGAAAATTCTACCTAATCTCAATATAGTATTTTCATTAGTTACAGCTGTATTATTTGAATCAATATATAAATAACTTGTCCCCTTGCTCTTAAACTTCGAAAGCACTTTCTTTTTGAAGATTACTTCTCTATATGTAGTACCTCCTAATAGCACTGGATCAGATATCTTAACACTTTCAAATAGCTTACCATACTTTTTTATTGCCCTCATTTCTTCTGAACTAGGCACCTTGTATATTCCCATGAACCTTCCTCCTTAAAATATCATTTTTCATATGTGTACACTCTTTTATAAAATCTTAATTTATTCTTCTTTGTCATCTTCAAAAATAAATAAGTCAGTATGTCCGACTTGTTATTTATTTTCAGATGCCTTATCTAATTATTATTTAAGTATAAATCCTACTGTATGCGTCCACTTAAATAGATATAATATTCTTATATTATACATTATATCAAATAATAATTAAAATCCTATAAATTTATTATAGTTATTAAAAAAATATTAGCTCCACTATTATTAAATAATTATGTGGAGCTAATATTTACTGTACTATAAGTAATCGAAACTCACTTTCATAGTTTTCCAATGAGTAAGTTCCCTTAACTAAATCATAGCTTTGAATCCAAACCATATGAAACTCATTTTTCCTTCGTTCAAAGGATTAAGTTTCATTAATTAAATCAAAGATTTAGAATGATACTTAGCCTTCCATTCCTGCCACCAATGCTTTTTTATTTAACTCTATGGCTTTAGCTGGCACTAATGATGTTACAACCTCTTCCCAGTTTACTTCTTTAACATCCAAAGCCTTAAGTAAAGCTCCAAGTAATACAACGTTTTGAGCCTTAATATTCCCAAGATCCTTTGCAATTTTAGCAGCATTAATTATAACAGTATTTTCTACTGAAGTTTTTAACACCTCATTTATTCCCTCTGGATACTTTTCTTGTCCAATAAGTACTGGAACTGGGTGTATCTCATAGTCATTTACTATTAAATGACCGCCATCTTTTAAATAAGATACAGCTCTTAGCGCTTCACTTTTCTCAAAAGCAACTATAGCATCTGCCTTACCTTTTTCTATTAATGGTGAATGTACCTTTTCCCCAAATCTAACTTGAGTAGTAACACTTCCACCTCTTTGAGCCATTCCATGAACCTCTGACATTTTAACATCATATCCATGTCTTAGTAACCCTTCAGTTAATATCTTTGATGCAAGGATAGTTCCTTGACCACCTACACCTATAAATAATATACTTTTTACTTCGTTCATATTATTCACCAACCTTTTCTATAGCTTTGAACGGACAAACTTGTTTACAAAGTTCACAACCATTACACATACTTTCATCAATTTCCACTACACCATTTTGGAATTTCAATGCTGGACAACCAGTTTTTAAGCACATTTTACACTTTCTACATTTCTCTGGATCTACCTTACATTTAAGGTTAGCTCTCTGTTTTAATACTTCTTTAATTAATGCACAAGGTTGTTTTGTAATTATTACAAAAGGTTCTGTGCTGTCATGAGCTATTTTTACAGCCGCAGTTGTCTCTTCTAATTTATATGGATCAACTACTATTAGATTTTCCTTCTTTATTCCACATGAAAGTACAAGTGCTTCTATATCAACAATTGGTGCTTGTCTATTTTGAAGAGTCTTACCTGTACCTGGATTTTCTTGGTGTCCTGTCATTCCAGTAATTCTATTATCAAGTATTACTGTTACAATTGGAGTACTGTTATATACACTTTCGATTAAGCCTGTAACTCCTGAATGGAAGAACGTTGAATCTCCTATAAATGAGAATACTTTTTTACCTTCTCTATTTCCAACAATGTTTGCTCTCTCAATACCAACACCTGCTGATATTGATGCACCCATACATATTACTGTATCAGTAACATTAAGTGGAGCATTCATACCAAGAGTATAGCATCCAATATCCCCTGAAGATATTACATCTTTATACTTAGATACCGCATAGAATATTCCTCTATGTGGACATCCTGGGCATAATACTGGTGGTCTAGATGGTGGATTTGTATCTAAAGTATAAGTTATTTTATTTACTTCTCCAAGTATTGCTTTTCTAATTATATCTGGGTTTAACTCTTCACATATAGGAATTATTTCTTTACCCACACAATTAACACCTAAAGCTTTTACTGCATTCTCTAAATATGGATCATTCTCTTCCACAATATATAACTTATCTACTTTACCAGCAAACTCTTTTATCATTTCATCTGGTAATGGATATGAGAATCCTATCTTAAGATAAGATGCATTGTCTCCCAAAACTTCTTTACAATATTCATAGGAAATTCCGCTAGTTATTATACCAATCTTTGTATCTCCCATTTCTATTCTGTTTAATTTAGTATTATTAGAATACTGTCTAAGTTTCTCTAATCTTTCTTCCACTTCATAATGCTTTGCCTTTGAGTGGTTTGGTGTCATAATATATTTTTTAATATCCTTTTCATAAGGTCTAACTTCTACTGGTTTTCTCTCACCTAGTTCAAGTACTGTCTTAGAGTGACATACTCTTGTTGTTACTCTGAAAAGTACTAAAGTATCAAATTTTTCACTTATTTCATAAGCTTCCTTCATATAATCAAGACATTCTTGTGAGTCAGATGGTTCAATCATTGCAACCTTAGCGTGTGGTGCATAGAATCTATTATCTTGCTCATTTTGAGAAGAATGCATTCCTGGGTCATCTGCTGTTATAACTACAAAACCACCATTTACGCCCTCATATGCCATAGTGAATAAAGGATCTGCAGCTACGTTAAGACCTACATGCTTCATAGTTGTTAAAGCTCTAGCTCCTCCAATTGAAGCTCCCGATGCAACCTCGAATCCAACCTTTTCATTTGGAGCCCATTCTGCATATACCTCTTCATATAAAGCAAAATTCTCTAATATTTCTGTACTCGGTGTTCCTGGATATGCTGATGCAACATGACATCCTGCTTCATAGGCACCTCTAGCCATGGCTTCATTACCACTCATTATAACTTTTTTCATAGTATATACCCCCATAAATTATTTATATATTAATTTAATCATTAACCTATTTTTATATTTTTCATTACCTCTTATTATATTTTCTATACTAAAATACTTCCTAATGCTATTGAATAGAGCTTAGATTTAGCACTATCTGCCCTTGACACTAATACAACTGGACATTTTGCTCCCACAATAACTCCTGCACTTTCAGCCCCTGCAAAGTAAGTTAAAGATTTTCCTAGGAAATTCCCTGATTCAATATTAGGTACAAGCAGAATATCTGCATCTCCAGCTACATCGCTAACAATGCCTTTATGATGAGCCGCTTCCTTTGATATTGCATTATCTAAACCAAGTGGTCCATCTATTATACAACCTTTAATTTGTCCCCTTTTACTCATTGCTGACAATGCTGCTGCATCCAGTGTAGCCTGCATTGATGGGTTTACAACCTCTACTGCGCAGATTGGTGCAACCTTAGGTGTATCTATTTCCAAAGCCTTTGCTACAGTTACAGCATTACTGATTATTCCAATCTTATCTTTAAGCTCTGGATAAGGCACCATTCCTCCATCCGTAAGAAGTAGCAACTTTTCATAAGTTTTCACGTCATAAACCATAACATGTGACAACAAGTTACTTGTTCTTAAATTTGCTTCCTTATTAAGTACTGCTTTAAGTAAATCTGAGGTTCCAAGTAAACCCTTCATTACATAACTTGCCTCACCATTTGTAACAAGTTCTACAGCCTTTGCCGCAGCCTTATTTATGTTCCCTTCATTTATGATTCTAACTTTAGATAAATCTATATTATTCTCACTAGCTATTTTTTTTATTTCATCTTCATTTCCAACTAGTATAGCATTTATAATATTCATTTCTACCGCCGCTATAACAGCTTCTAAAACAACACTGTCCTGTGCCACTGCAACCGACATAGTTTTCTTCTCTTTCTTCTTTGCAAGTTCTAATAACTCCTCTAAACTTTTAACCACAATATCCCTCCTAATGTATACGTTTTAACTTTAAACTATAATTTTTTCAAATGAATATAACACATATTATTATTTTTATAATATTTTATATTTTCTTAATTTTAAGTATAATGGTTATCTATACCTTAGTCAATTTCAACTGCTAAAGTGTGTTAGTAATATTTAAATTATTATTCGTACATAAATATCCTTATTTAAATTATCATTTTTCCAAACAAAATCTAATTAATCGATATTGATTTATTTCCACATTGAAATTTAAAATATAATTAATATTTTTGGGCAAAATAATTATAGATTTAACTTATTATTTATTTTCACATAGAAAGTTAAATCTATAATTTGGTTTCAAATCAAACTAGCCATATTTGAAAGGAGCATTGAAATGGATAATAACAATTTAACTCAAGTAAAAAAACAAAATGCACAATCAAGACAAAATAACAAAATGAATACTACTTTCACAAATGATTCAACCTCACAATCTAGTATAAATGGTGTGTCAAATTCAACTAATTTTAGTAATTCAAATGATGAGAATTATCTACAAGAAGTAAGAAAACAAAATGCCATATCTAGAGCTACGGATCCAACCTACCAAGAAATGTATAGTATGTTTGGCATGGGTGAGAAGAAAGAAAAATAGATAAATATCATTTTAAGTATCCAACACTAATTTTTTCTTAAGTATTTGATGCCGTAAAAGAAACCATCTAAAATGGAGCTTCTTTTACGGCATCTGCAATTGGTTTTCAATGTAATTGAATATAGGTCGGAAAATATTCAACTAATATATATGAATCAATTCATCGCAATTTCATTGACATATTTTATAAATAGTGTAAATATATACTTAATGTACGTAGTAAAAGCTACTATTCAAGGAGGATTTTATGATTATATCAAATTTAGGTAAATATACCGACTTATTAAAAGGATATACTGAGCTTCGATGTCAAGAGAATTCATCAATCGGTATAGTGATGATGAATGGTAATTTAACTCAAAATGTTAGATCATCTTCTAGCGGTATTTCTGCAAGGGTAAACGTTAATGGGGCCTGGGGATTTGCATCGAATTCTAATATCAATGATGAAAGTATTAGACAGGTGTTAAATCTTGCAAGACAAAACGGAGAATTTTTAAATTCTAAAACAGTAAGCAAGCCTAAGGAATTAATAACTACAAACTATTCAATAGAGAAATCCTTTGCTACAAAAAAAGCAAGATTAACGCAAAGTGAGTTAATAGAATTTACTAAAGAGATAGACCATTATATTGCCAAAAAATATAGTGATCTTATCAGCAGAGGTATAAGAATTAATGAATTAAATATGGAAAAAAGTCTTATTACCTCTTCGGGAGCTCAGTTGTATTCATTTTTACCAAGGGGAAATATAATGATTGATCTAGTAATTAATGATAAAACTGGAGTACCTATAGAATTATATGAATTAATAGGTGGATTAGGTCAGCTTGAAGATATCTTAGATAAGCCAGCTGATTTATATGAAAGAATAGATAATATTTATGAACGGCTAAGAGCCAAGGCTGAGGGAGTATATGCTAATGCTGGTTTAAAAGAGTGTATATTAGCTACAAATTTATCAGGTATTCTTGCCCATGAAGCAATTGGTCATACTGCTGAGGCTGACTTTGTTTTATCTGGATCCATAGCAGGTGAATATATGGACAAGTCTGTAGCTAGTCCATTAATTACTTTAGTTGATTATGCCAATACAGCTTTTGGTGATACATGTCTAGTGCCTATATATATAGATGATGAAGGAACTAAGGCTGAGGATGTAACTATAATAGATAAGGGTATTTTAAAAGGATATATGCATAGTAAGGAAAGTGCAACCATGTTTAATGTAGCACCAACTGGAAATGCAAGAGCCTATGAATTTTCAGATGAGCCTATAATAAGAATGCGAAACACCTGCATACTTCCTGGAAATGACAAACTTAAAGATATGATTGCTTCTGTAGATGACGGATACTACCTTATGGATCCTGGTAATGGCCAAGCAGATGCTACTGGTGAGTTTATGTTCGGAGTAAGCATGGGCTATGAAATAAAGAATGGAAAGTTAGGCAAAGCCATAAAGGACACGACTATATCTGGCGTAGCTTTTGATATGTTAAAGAGTGTTACTATGGTATCTGATAACTTTTTATGGATAAATAATGGAATGTGTGGAAAGAAACAACCTATAACTGTAGGTATGGGTGGCCCTGAAATTAAATGCATGATAAATATAGGGGGGAAATAGTATGGAAAATAGAGAAATCGCCTTATATTGTATTGATAATATAATAAAACATGGAGCTGATAAAGCTCAATGCATTCTTCAAAGTAATAAAAAGTATGAGTTAAATTTTACAACTGAAGGTATAGGTCTTTTAAGAACTACCATAGATAGTAATATAGATTTAACCTCTATAAAAGACCATAAAAAATCTACTATATCCTTAAATAAGTTAGATGAAGACATAATAAATATGAAAGTTAAAGAGTTGATGGAAATGTGCCAATCGGCGGAGAGTGACCAGTGCAATGATATTTCAGAAGCGCAGCCACAGGAAGAATTTATCAATGGATCTAACACGCCAGATTTAGATAAAATGTATGAATTCACCAGTACATTTCTAAAAAAGTTAGAGGAAGAGTTTCCGCAGATTAAATTTTTAGATGGAACTACAGTAGAATTTAATAGTAGTGATACTTATTTCTTAAATTCCAATGGAGTAGACTTTAAAATATCAGAAGGAATATATAGCGTTACCATGATTTTTTTAGGGAAAGAAGGTAAAAAATCTACATCATTTATAGGATTTTCTTATACATTTAATGAATTACCTTTAGACTTTATGGATTATGCTGATGTTAGACAAAAGTTTAAGGACCTAATTAGTCAACTTAACTGTGAGTGTATAAATGATAAATTCGTGGGTGATATAATCTTAACTCCAGAGTTAGTAGTAGACATGCTATATTACTATAATATAACTTTCCTTGGAGACAAACCACTGATAAGTGGCACAAGTATTTTAAGGGATAAGTTAAATGAGAAAGTTGCTAATGAAAATCTTGCAGTTAGATGTATGCCTGTATGTGATGAAATAGTTAATAAGCGTTTTATAACTAAAGATGGCTATAAAACAGAAAATATAAGTATCATAGACAAGGGGATATTAAAATCTTTTATTATAGGTTTATATGCTGCAAATAAAACTGGAAAACTAGTTACTAAAACTGCCTTTAATATAGTTGTAGATAATGGAGATAAGTCCTTAAAAGACATAATTAAATCCACTGAAAAAGGAATAATTTTAGGGAGATTTTCAGGAGATATGCCAGCAGCTAACGGCGATTTTTCTGGGATTGCAAAAAATAGTTTTTATGTTGAAAATGGAGAAATAAAATATGCCATAACTGAGACTATGATAACCTCAAATTTAAATCATATATTTAATAATATAGAGGCAATATCTATAGAAACTTTAAATACTGGTGATTCCATAACTCCTTGGATGAAGATTAAAGATGTTAATATTTCTGGAAACTAAAATATAACTCAAGTTATAAAAATACAATTTCTTGAAAATCTAGACATATTCTTAGGATTTTTAAATATAAAAGTTAAAAACTGAAATTCTTTAATGGATTTCAGTTTTTTATTACTTCCATCCATACCATTAAAATTATGTTTAATATGGTATAATATTAATAATATTTCAAATAATTCTATATGCAAAAGGAGAGGAATCTATGAACCCAATTTTTACACAAAACCAACTTTTTACATTTCTACTTTATTGTAATGGACAGGGATTAGAAAAAACATATTAGACTGTGGAGCAGGTGGAGCATTACCACCATTAGCATTATTCAAAGAACAAGGATATGAAACTTTAGGCATAGATATTAGTGAAGTAGCCATTCAACGTGCAGAAAAGTTTGAAAGTGAAAATAACATTAATTTAAATATCAATAAAGGTGATATGAAAGAACTATCATTTGCAGATAACTCATTTAGTTATTGTTTTTCATATAATACAATATTCCATATGAGCAAGGTAGAAATTAAAAAGAGTTTAAAAGAAATGATAAGAGTACTTGTACCAGGTGGTTTGATGTTCGTAAATTTTGTTTCAACTGAAGATGAAAGATGTGGGACTGGATACGAAGTAGGCCCCGGCGAATATTATGAAATTGAACACGGTGAAAAAGTACTTCATAGCTATTTTCATGAAAACGAGGGTGAAGCCTTATTTGAAGAATTAGGGTTAAAAAGGATTTATAAAGAAGTCCGAAAGCGAATTGGTCCAAAACGTGATGGTGGTTTTGTGACATTGGGGTATATCGATTATATCCTAGAAAAACCGCTATAAATATATGTTTATACTTTAATTTTATTAATATATTGTTATGCTCTAGTGATAATTTCAAGCAAAATCCTAATAAAAGAGATAATAATAATTATCTCTTTTATGTAATAATTTTTCAGTTAGTTTTACTGAGCACCTTCTATTTGTAGTTTTAATTTATTAAAGTATTCTTCATTATACTTAATAATCTCTCCAAACATTTTTTACTTTCCATGAGCCATGAATGAGGATATAAAATCATATCATTATCTATAATATAATTTATGTAGGATAGACATGCTTTTTCTAATGAAATAGATAAATCTTTAATTACTACATCATAAAATGGTGGTGTTCCATCTTGATCCCATGAAAGTTTATCAGCAATGAAAAGAGCCATATCATACTTCGAAGGATTTGATTTTAGAGTTGTATGACACTCTATAGCAGATAATATAGTTTCGTTATCTATATTGAAAACTTCCTTTGCTAGTAATCTTGAAATTCTTTGATGTAAAATAAAAGGATATTTCCTTTCTGCTTCATCGATGAACAACTTATTTTCTACCATATAAGTTAACATGTCATTAGGTTGAATTACTGCACTTATATCATGTAGATAGCTACATATAATACATATATCTTTATCTAATCCATATCTTTCTGCTATTTCACTATTTCTATTAGCAACATTCGTAACATGTTTCAAAGTTTCTTTCTTATTATTTTCTAAGAGAAAGTTATTTACATCTAGTACTATATCCCCAGTTATTTCTGTAAAATTAACATATTTATAGTTATTTAAATTCATTGATATCCCCCGCTCTATAAAATATTCAAGTATAATTTAATAGGCAATTTAAAACCATTACCCTCACGTATTTCCTTTACATTCGCCTTATCACAAGAGTTGGAATTCAATTTTTAAAATATCATGCTCAATATAGAGTGTTAAAAAATAATTTGTATATCATCTTCATAAGGTGCAGTTCTATCAAAAGTATTTTTATATGAACACATCCACGTTGGGATAAATCCACTTCTATACGCAACAGATTGCGATGCTATATTGGATGAAGCAGTTCCATAATAAGGTACAATCCCTCGCTCCATAATCATTAATGCAAGATTGCTTACTAAACTTGTTGCAAGACCTTTATTTCTGAACTTAGGTAACACATCAATACCTATTTGCCACATTAAATTACTATCGGCTGATGCTCCTGCCATTGCTACAATTTCATTGCCATTAGTTGCATA
The DNA here is from genome assembly GCF_036660475.1 of Clostridium sp. Taxonomy (GTDB): domain Bacteria; phylum Bacillota; class Clostridia; order Clostridiales; family Clostridiaceae; genus Clostridium_J. Next base: position 162,722 of record NZ_JAVXAO010000005.1, read on the forward strand.
TATTGTAATTACATCTGGGCGAGGATGATTGATATCATATTGAATTGCATTTTCAAACCCTGAAATTTTATATAAATCATGAATTTCTTTACCCTCCTTTATGTGAAAATCAAAACCATCAGGCAAAGGCAACTTTTTTATCCTATTACAATCAGGAATATAATAAAGAGAGTGCCCAAATATAAATGGGGCTACAAATATATCTTCCCTTGTTTTATCTTCCAATAATGGGGTTACCTTTTTTAAGATATCACAATCTCCTGAAACAACTATACTTTTTCCCATGGTTGCAATTTCAAGAAAAGGCGATTGTCTATCAATCATCCTTCTTCCCTGATTTAATTTTGCTTCACAAAATACTATGCCATCTTTAATGAAATCTTCTACTCTACAATTCATATCTATTGATAATTGTTTTCTCACAATTTCTAACATTACAGCTTTATTCAAATCCATAATACACACCTCTATAACTTATTTTTGTTAAGTCTATTCAAATAACTCATTTATAATGGGGATAATAACCCCACCCTTACATCTAAATGTTTATAATGCTATCATGTACCCATCAAAACTAACTGCTATACCCATTATATTTTTTCATAACGTAAAAATCCATCCATCTTACTTACTACTGATCCTCATCTGACTTTATCGTTCCTAACTTTAAATATATTTTCTTACCACATTTCCAATTCTTTAAATTAATTAGTCTTTCCCCCTTATCTCCATGCTCCTCATTGTTATATGCATTCTGTAATTTTTCACATGGTAAATATGGACAATGTCCACAATGATTATATTCCTTATCAATTGAACATTTTGCAATTAAACATTCTCCCCAGAATGGTTTTCCTTGACAAGCTTGACATCCTGGGCAGTTTGTTTTATCTTTCCATTCACATACACCACAGTATGTACCACACATCCCAATCATTTGTTTATCCATATACACTCCCTACTTCCTATTAAATAAATGATGCCGAAAATCATTTTTATTTTTAATCCATAACCATATAATATAATTCAAACTATTTTCTAAGTTCTTAAAGTTAAATTTCAATTTTGGACCGAATATATCATATCCGCTCACCTTTTATTATAAAGTTCTCTACTTCTTTAAATGAATAGCCTTACCTACAACTATACACTTAGTACTTGGACTATGCCCAATATCATCTGTTTTAACAATTGGAATATTTCTATCCCCTAAAACCTCGTTAACCAGCTCCATAAGATCTGGCGTATAATTTTTTTCTTTCATCTCTGTAAACTCTCCCAGAATAATTCCCTTAATCTTATCAAATGCTCCCACATGATCTAATTGAAACAATATTGACCCTATTAAATTAGGTGCTCCACCTAAGCTTTCTAGTAGCAATATTTTATCTTGAAAATCTGACATATATTTTGTTCCTACTATTTTTGAAAGTGCCTGCATATTTCCACCTATGACTATACCACTCATTTCATTACCCTGAATCCACTCTAAATTTATCCTATAAATATCATCTTTTCCATTTAGGAAGGATTCTTTAAAGCTTCTTATTTGTTCCTTCGAACATTCCTCAATTAAATTTGCTATTGAATAATGATAGGTCTCTATACTTGCACATTTATATAATGCATTTAATAAAACTGATAAACCACTCATTCCGAGATAAGGTTTATTATTGTGTTTAATAATTTCATAATCAAGATACCCTAATATTTGATTTGCAGAAGCTCCCCCTGAAATATCAAAAATAGCTTTAATGCTTTGATCCCTGAATAATTTCATTAACTCATTAGCTCTTTCTTTCCCTGTTCCTGCAAAAGGTCCATTTGTCTTATAAATTGTCTTTGCATATTTAACCTTTAATCCCATACCATTAAATATTTCTTCTATTTCTTCTATATATTTTTTATTCTCATTGCTTATTCCATCGCCACATGAAATTAATCCCACGGTATCACCTTTGTATAACTTTATCACTTTATATTATCCTCAATTCTATTTTTTATTTTTATTGGTAAATTTCCACGTAAGGCTCTTTCTAATACAAATTGATTTTTAATTCCATTTGATAATAAATAATTTTCTATGAGCATTACTTTTGATTCTCTATTAGGAATTAGCTGATATAAAACATACCAATCTTCTAAAGATGTTAGTGGAATACTTACTCCACTAACATCTTTCATCTCTGAAATTGATTTATAATCAAAATTATACTCAAATACTCCATTGCTATGATTAATACTAAACCCTGACATTACATCAATCTCAACTCCATTTATGACATACTCATAAAAATATTGTGTTGAGTATATGTCTGTTTTCTCCCATATTTTCTTTTGTCCCATATTATCAAGAATTTCTTCAACCCGTTTAATATCATCTATACCAACCAAAATATCTATGTCATTTGGCTTATCTACTAACCCAAAATGATTTAGTAGTATTGATCCTCCAACTGCCCATAATACATTTGCCTCATTCAATTTTAATCCTATATGTCTTAAACAATTAAACATGTCATTCACTACTCCATATAATTATTTCTTCTTAATTATTTTATTATAAATCCATCTGAGACTACGATAACTGCATATATAAATTTATATCCCCGTTAGCTTATTATTTATTCAAATCTTATATTTTGCAAATTTTTAATAAGTTTGTCTGATATATGTTCCTTTGTAAATGTATAAAACACATTAGGTAAAATTTTTCTTTCACCTGAAGCTAAATGTATATCATTCCCATTCATAGACACTAAGTCTCTAGTTGATAAATATGCCAAGTGATCACTCCCATTAAAATCTGTATTTACTTGAAGTTTATATTCAAGACTGTCACAGCCATAAAGAGGGGATGAACTAGTGTTTATCTCATAATCTCTTGTGCCAACTTTATATTTATTAATATCTCCTTGATGATTTTTAACACTTACCCAACTATTCTTTATTTCATCACCAATTTTGAAAAATGCGATATTCATAATTCTCTCACTGCTAATATATTTATCCATGCCATTTACTAATTCAGTGGTATTCAAAATAATAGGAACTCCTGGCAACATTAAAAAATATTGATTTATTTCAAGTCCTTTATAGTCCTCCATATGCTCCATACACATACTAGTTTTTATGCCACTCCACATATTCCCAAGTGTATCTATTTTTTCAACAAACTCCACCTTAACCTTTTCATTAAGTATGCTTCTCCCATTTTCAACTAGTTTCTCTGGCACATTTTGAATCCCTCCGAACCATGGATTATACCAACTTCTTGGTCCTGCACTTGGAAATGAATTATCTAGCCACTCTCTGTCCATAAATTTAATCGAGAATATTCCTGTTGAGAATTTAGGAGATGCTTTAATATTCATAACTCCATTACTTATTGAGTAAACCTTAAGTCCACTTTCCTGCGTTACCTTAGATTTAAATTCCATATTTTTAATGTAGAATACAGATGCTTTTCTTTCAAAACTCACTGAACTAAAATTACTTTGTATACAAATTAAGTCATTTTCCAATCCCTTTTTTGTATAAATTGGAACAGTAATATTGTTTACATCATCTTGAACCTTTGCATGCACTTCATCAAAGGAATTATTTTTGGATTTAACGATTATTTCTCCATTATATAAAAGTTTTCTATTCTCAATAATATTTATATCAAAGTACTCTTTTACAAATGGATTCTTATTATTAACATCTATTTGAAAATCCTCAGCTAAAGATATGTGATTTACATTATTTGATTTTAAAGCAAACCTTCTAACTTCATCTATGTTCTTAAATGTTGAAAAAGCTAAATAAACAGGCTCAGTAAGAATTTTTTCCCTGCCTTTTAATTTGCCCATGGGATATTCAATATGCATTAACCAACCGTCAAATTCGCACTTTAAATTCTTTGGCCATATTATACTTTCCTCAACACTTGAGAATATCCAATTCTCACTAATTTTCCCACTATCATAATAACCTGGATATTCCATACGAGGTTCTGTAGCTTGTACAACCTTGTTGTCATATGGAATGTATGCCCCTTCAATTCTATAGTGGAAGCTATTATCAATATATATATCATCCTTAGTTTCTTCATTTGAATTATTCATTATTTCATATAGATGTTCAAATATTCCATTATTAGATATTTTAAATATAGTTTTAACTGTTATATTCCTAAATTCATTCGAAACATACTCACCACTTAAAACCATCTTTTCATTTTCAAAATACCATTCAATATTTTTCACTAGTATGCTTCCAAACTCATCTGAATATGGCATTCCAAGCTTTGGATATACTATGTAGGTACTTTTTTTCTTTTCTCCTACAAATATTTCAACTCTATTATAATTTTTCTCCAGAGTTAGTTTATATACTCCATTTACAATTACATATTTACCTTCAACTTCTCCACCAAATGCAGTGTTACGTCCTCTGAAAATAACTGCAGCATCCTTTTTGAACTGAATGCTTTCCCCTGATTCTAATGCTACTTTAACATTAATTTCTTCTTGATATATACACGGATTTTTAAGCTTACACTCTAATGGTATTGAAACTTTCTGTTTTTTTGTCATCTTAATCTTAAACAATCTTTTAGCGAATTCTATATCTCTACATCTAGGAAGTTCGAATTCAAATACTCCATTCTCATTAATGCAGCTTTCAATATCAATATACATATTGAACGTTTCTCCACTACATCTTTCTACGTCATCACATGCTAATAATATTTTTGCTGGGAATTTAGGCACTATTCCAAGCTTAAACAAAGCCTTCTTACCATTTATAACAACCTCAGCTACAACTGCTGGATGAGTTTTAAAATTGCCAAACTCCTCTTGAATTTCTGACAAATAAAATTCGCCTTCAACTATTTCTTTTTCAACAACTTGAATTTTTTTATTTAATGAAAATTGAATATTTTTATCATCTCTTCCTATTATTTCAATATTTAATTGATTACCTGTTTTATTAATAATTTCATAAGTAGCCTTATAGCTTCTACCCAAAATCAGATTTTGTGAAGCAACTGACAGTGAAATCATATAATCATCCGTTTCAATAAGTCTTAATCCTCTACCTCTTCTTTCAAATTCCATCCTAAGATTTTTTCCATCCTTGTCCCAACAATACTCATAAAAATCAAAACCGTTTTCCCCTCTTCCATCTGGCTCTATATTGATTTTTCTTTTCATATCATCATACCAATCTACATCCTTAAAATAATCTTTTACCGCCTCCGTGTTAACCACTGTTGGAATAAAATTCATAAGATGAATAGTATCTTGCCTATTCTCAAGAAAATATCCACACCTTTTATAAAGAGGTATTGCTTTTGTATTTGCAGGCCATGTATATATGTCAAGACGAGGCCAATTAAGTTCAATTGTCCTTTCTACTGATTTCTTAACAAGAGCCTTCCCAATTCCCTTTCCATGACAATCATATCTAGCATTTAACCTTCTAATATGTAACGCTCCCTCATCCTTTACATACTTTGAAAATGCACAGTACCCAAGTACTTCATCCCCCAGTATAGCAAGATATGTATTTATATCCGTTGAATTAACATGATCAGCCAGTACTGTTTCCTCTGTTTCGTTCCCATTTTCACCATTCCATCCTTCAGTGCTCTTTTGCCACATTTCTGCAATAGCCTTCGCATAGACTGGAGTATATTCTACGATTTTCAAACCTTCCATGATTTTTCCCCCTATGTTAATTAAAATGTATATTTTACCACTGATATCTCCCTATACTTAACCTTTATCGTTTTATCGCCTTCACATATTCTCTTCTTTCCCACTACTGCTTAATTAGTAAACCCTCTAATTTGCTTTTATTCTTAAAATAATTCTTTTCACTATATTTACATAATACCACATAATTAACATATTTTCGCATCAGTAAAATAGAAAAACTTTCATCTAACTAGCCCTTAAACTATTATTGAATTCTACTCTATATACAAATACTCTATAGTTTCTCTTTTTTCAAAAATAAGTCATTTACCATAGTTAAGTTTAAAATTCCATGGTCATAATATTAAACTGGTATAATAACTGATTTTATTAATAAACATAATTATAGGTATCAAGGAGTAGCTACAGTATGCTACATGGAGCTATTTAACACCTTAGATTAAATATAGATAAATATAAAACTAAATGGGTGAGTACAAGCTTTTGTTAGTATACATATTTATGTTATACTTGTAACATTATGTTTTTAAATTATAAGGGGGAATTATTTAATGGACGGAAGCCCGAGTGGCAGTTTTATTTTTATATTTATACTAGTATTAGTAAATGCTTTTTTTGCATCAGCAGAAATGGCTATAGTATCTATTAATAAAACAAAGATTAATTTATTATCTGAAGATGGTAATGAGAAAGCTAAACTCATCCAAAATCTAATCAAAGAACCAAGTGGGTTTTTAGCTACTATACAAGTTGGGATTACTTTTGCTGGTTTTTTTGCATCGGCATCAGCAGCTACTTCTATATCAGGAGGTTTAGCACAAAAATTAGAGGCTATTAATATTCCATATAGTGAAAATGTAGCACTTATTCTTGTAACATTATTTATAGCTTATCTCACACTTGTACTTGGAGAACTACTTCCTAAGAGAATAGCACTTCAATATGCTGAGAAGGTAGCAATGTTTTCAGTAAAACCTGTGATAATAATTTCGAAATTTACTAAGCCTTTCGTATGGCTTTTATCAATTTCTACTAATTCCATATTGAAGTTAATAGGAATGAACACTGTAGGAATTGAAGAAAAAGTTTCAAGAGAAGAACTTAGAAGTATTATTGCCATTGGTGAAGAGCATGGTGCAATCAATGAAAGTGAAAGAGATATGATTGATGGAATAATCGAATTTGACGATAAGATTGCAAAAGAAATCATGACTCCGAGAACTGAAACCTTCGTTCTTGAAGTAACTGCGAGCATTAAAGATAATATAAATACTATTTTACAAGAGGGATTTTCTAGAATACCAATATATGATGATGATGTTGATAACATTGTAGGTATACTTCATATTAAAGACCTTTTTAGTAAAATAATATTAAATGGAATAGAAAATATAAAAATTAATGAAATTATGCGAGAGCCTTATTTTGTTCCTGAAACTAAGAATATTGACAAATTATTTAGAGACATTCAAGGATCTCAAAATTATATAACTATACTAGTTGATGAATACGGTGGTTTCTCTGGTATTGTAACCATAGAAGACTTAATTGAAGAAGTAATGGGTAGTATTACCGATGAATATGATCAAGAAGAAGCTAAGATTCAAAAAATAGATAATAATAACTTTATTATAAGTGGTCTTCTTACAATAGATGATATCAATGATGAATTTGACCTTAATATTACTTCTGATTCAGCAGATACCATAGCAGGGTTCTTCATTGAGTGTTTAGGCACTGTTCCTAAAAAAGATGAACATAATGAAGTAGATTTGGGAACTATCACACTAAAGGTTTTAGCTTTAGATGATAGAAGAATTGAAAAACTCCAATTAACATTAAATCTTTAAAATAAATAAACAACCCTTCAATAAATACACCTAGTGTGCTTTATTGAAGGGTTGTTCCATTTATGCTTTTGACTAACTACTTTTCTTTATCTAGAAAATCAAACTATATATTAAATGTATTTTCTATTATCTTTATTTGACTATTTAAAAATAAATAACTTGTCCAGTATGACTATAAGTCATTCTTTAGCTTAATTGGAATTAGTAAATCAACCTGTTTGAATTCTGCATCCGCTTTATTTTTTTCATAAAAAGTATATGCATTTAGGTGTTCTTCTAACGAACCGCTCATACCTAGCGGTTCCCTAATATCAAACGTATATTCATCGTTATTAGCAATCCAATCATAAATAAGTTGCCACTCATTAAAATCCCCCATTTTAATACAGTGAGCTGCATATAATCCACCATCAAAATATTTTTTCTCAAGTGATTCAGGAACATCCATATCATGAGGAATAGTCACCCAAAACTCATATCCATATCCTTCTTGCGTGTCCTTAGGACAAGGATTATTAAAGCCATATATCCTCAAATCTGGCTTAATTTTGTGTAGGCTGCAATTCCTAATAAAATCATTTAATACATCCCCTGAAACACCTTCAGGATTTCCACCTATAAAATGACTTGATGCAACTGTTGATGGAGGTAAATATATAATCCTAACATTCTTTAATTTTGATAATTTTTCATTTGCTTTGTTTAACTCTTCCATTGACCTTTCCTCCTTAAAATTAATTTTAGAAAGGGTTAATGAATCTATAATCTTCATAACAGAGTCATCGTTAAATAAGTCGGAACTAATATTAAGGTTTGCATTTTCACTTAACCCCGCTATAAAAGTTTGCAAAATTGATTTAATAGTAGTCAAAGCTGTTATCTCACCATTGATTGCCTCTAAATTTTCATTAAAAACTTCAAGTGCTGTAACCGCATCATCTTCCTGTAAAATTATCGCAATTTCTTTTAGCTTTATTCTTAATTTCCGTAAAATGATAATTTGCTGTAGACGTCTTACCGCCGAATCATCATATGTACGGTAGGAATAATCATCCTTTTTAATACTTTCTAAAAGCCCTATTTGCTCATAATATCGAAGTGTTCTTGTGGAAATATTAAACCTTTTTGCAACTTGGCTAATTGTTACTAACTCCATTCTGCTTATCCCCCCTTCTAGCTAAATTATAAAAGTTAACGTCGCGTCAAAGTCAATAGTTTTGAGATTTCTTAATATATTTATAGGCCTACTTTTTTCAAGTAAGCCTTTCATAGATAACTATTTGATCAGAGTATATTTAAATCCTATTTTCATTTTCCATATATAGGCAACTCTTCTGCCTAACTTTCATCTCTCATATATATCAGTTATCATCTTTGTTATCTCACATATGCTTTTTACTTCTATACAATCCACATTTTTATAAGTAGTCTTATTTTTTCTATTATACCAAATAGGAACCATACCTGCATTTTTTGAACCTTCAACATCATACTTATAATTATCCCCAATAAACCAGATATTTTCTGCATTTAAGCCTAATTTCCTCTGTGCTAAATCAAATATAATTTTATTAGGTTTCCGCAAACAATAATCACTACTTGAAATTATAAATTCAAAATTTGGATAAAGATTATGCTCTTCAAGTTCACATCTTAATGTATCCTCCGTAAATGATGAATTGCTTAATGCCCCATATTTTATACCTAATGTATCTAATGTTTTAAATAAGTCTTGAATTCCTTCGCTGGGGTTACTTCCATAAGTATATTTGCAAAACATCTTCTCTACCTCACTAATATGAACCTTAAACTTTATACCATAGTATTCATATAATAATCTTTGAAAACTTTGAAAACTAATTTCAACATTAGTTTCATCACGCCTATCAAAAGTTTCTTTTGTTAATTTTATGGCTAAATCTTGAACTTGCTCAACAGTTATTCCATATGGATTATCTGAGACTTCTAATATTCTTTTGGTTGCTTCACTTGGAGTATTCTTGTAATATTCTAAAACTGTATCTCCTAAATCAAACAACATTCCTAAAGGTTTATTCATAAAGCCCACCCCTTACAATCAATAATTAAAAATTAATGCACCCTTCAATGCTATTATAAGTATATTGTAGCATTACTTGTAAATAAGGGAATGTTCAAGTTTAAAAAATTATAAATTAAAGAAATAATACTTTTAAGCATACTAGCAAATAAAGATTAAAAAACATTGGAATTTTCTTAATTTCAATATTTTTATGTTTTTATGTTTTTATGTTCTTAGGGCTATGTAGCCTTAGAAACTACTACGGTTGAGGCCTCTAGATAAAACTTAATTTTCAACTAATAAAAAGTCTATCTTAAAATAAAATAATTTCAAGATAGACCCTCTAAATTTTATTTAATTACTTTATCTTAACATAACCTTGAAAAATATTAGTAAAATTATTTCCACTACCACTAACAAACATTCCTATTTTAGAAAAATAAGCATCATCAAGATGATCTTCATCTAATAAATATATTAAATGAACCTCTCTAGTTTCATTTGGTTCTAAATCACAGAAAAAGTAGTAACTCCCTTTATAATCTGCTTGATCAAAATATATTGGGAATTTACTACCTGCAATATCATTACCACCTCTACTATCATTAGGAAATGCTTTAAGCGTACCATCCGACGCTTTAGTTTTGTATTCAATTATTGGGAAAATTCCTATATCTTTCAGTTCTTTGTCAAAGGGATTTCTCAATGTTAGAGTTACATAAGCAAACTTTCTACTAGCCGTTTCAGTAACATAATTCATTTTATTGTTTTCCCATTTAATCGAAACACTTCTTTCATAATCCTTAAGAGTTCCATCTTCATTTATTGCTTCAAGGTATTTACCATAATCCCAAAAATAATTTTGATTTACCTCTGGAAGTTTATCCATAATCTCTACTTTATTTAAAGCGAAGGTTGGATTTTTATTTGGTGATATTTCATCAGTCATTTCTTCACCAAGATTAAACACATGATCAGCTGGAACCGAAGGAGCAACATGTACATCATCGCTTTTTTCAATAACTTGCTCATAAAGTTTTAAGAATTCCCCAGGAACTACTTCATATTTAATATTCTCTGCTACTTTTTTCAGCTCCTCTAAATCTCCAGTACCACCAACTGAAATAATTTGACCATCATCTTCATAAATTAAATCAATTTTATATTTATAAAGCATTCCTTCACTTGAGTTTATATATGCCTTCACACCACCAATAGTTGTTTCCTCTACATTACTTATGTTATAACTTTCAGGTTGATATATATAATCGTTTTGGTATATAAGTATCCCCTCTTCACCACTAGGTTTGCCATTAGGTGAGTATTTTCCTGGGGCACCATTAAGTGGTAAATAGCCTTCTGGAAGATATTGTGGAGTTATATTAATTAGGGGTATTTCAGTAATTTCTGATTCTGAATCTATATTATAAGTAACCGTTCCTGCCTCTTCATCTCTACTCGTTGTAACAAAGATTTTTCTGCAAATCCCATAGGCTGTTATTGATATTGCTAAAGTAGCTGTAATAGCCGCAATAAGCACTATTAGCTTTTTCTTCATCATTCCTCTACCTGTTCTATTTGGCATAGGAATAGACTCTATATGATTTTCCTTTTTAATCATTTTCATCTTCTCCATTTCATATTTTTTTGAAAACTCATGTGGTTCTGTAAATTTATCTAATTCTTCTATAGCATCTTCTTGACCTATAAGATATGCCATTCTATCAATATTAAATTTATTATCCATACAATTCATCTCCCATCATTTCTTTTTCCATGATTTCCTTTAACAACTTTTTTGCCCTTTCACATCTTTTAGCTGCTACTTTTTCACTAATATTTAATAATAGTGATATTTCCTTATAACTAAATTCGTAATAACAACGATACCTAATTATCTCACGGTATTTTGATGGTAAACTTGAAAGTAATTGTACAACAATTTGCCTATCTTCTACTGTTTTTACTGAATCAATTCCTTGTTGATTTCCACCTGTCATGGGCTCGTCTACCCCTTTGGTAAACAATTCAGATTCTTTCCTATTCCTACGATATATATCAATTGCAATATTTTTTATTGTGTATGTTATTAATCGTTTCGTCTCTATACTTACTGGGCTATTAATATCTCCAAGGTGTGGAATTAACTTTATAAATGCATCTTGAACTGCATCCTCTGCTTGACCAACATTATTTAAAATTGAATATGCAATGCCATACATTTTATATTCATAAGCATCATAAAGCTGCTTTAGCATGTTATTTTGAAAATTTTCATCTTGTGAAGCTTTCACTTAATCACTCCTTATCATTTAAGAGTACTCTCAACCAATATAACGAATGAAACTTAACTTTGCGACATTTTTTCATTAAAATAGTTAATTAATTGTAATATTTATATTATTTTTTCATTTTTATGCAACATTTTATAAATCTTAATTGTATATAGTGTGTAAAGGAGGCGACAATATGAGGGATTTTGAAAAGGTTTATGAAAGACAGGTTGATAGAGTATTAAAAATATGTGTTTTATATCTTAAAAATACTCATGACGCAGAAGAGGCAACCCAAGACACCTTTATAAAATATATGAGGTATAATCCTGTATTCGAAAATTTAGACCATGAGAAAGCTTGGTTTATTAAGACTTCTTCGAATATATGTAAAAATCTTTTTAAAAGCTCTTGGTTTAAAAAGGTAATATGCTTTGATAATTTATCCAATTTCTACAAAGAAGAAACTGAATACCAGCTGTTATATAAAATACTTGAGCTTCCCGGAAAGTATAAAATGCCCTTATATCTCTTTTACTATGAAGGATATAGTACTGAAGAAATTTCAAAAATATTAGTTTTAAAACCAGCGACAGTAAGGTCAAATTTACATCGAGCAAGAAATATATTAAAAAGTATCTTAGAAAGTGGTGATTATTAATGAACAACCATGATATAAAAAATATTTTTGATAATATCAAATCAGATAATTCAATGAAATCTCGTATTTTAAAAAATGTATATGAAAAGGTCAACGATAATACCCAAACTAAAAAACAATATTTATCAATAAATGAGAGGATGATGATATTTATGAATAATAAAAAAATTGGAGCCATTGCTCTTGCAAGTTTGTTTTTAATTGGCGGATTTGCTATTTACAGCACTAAAAATAATATAAACAATTCTCAACCACCACTATCTCTATCTCCACCTATAAATGAACAATATATACCTGACAAGGAGTTTAATAACTTCGATATAGATAATGTAATTAAATATACAACGGAAATCAAAATCAAAAATCATACTAATAATGAAACCTTTAACACTATTACAAATAAAGATGATATAGATAAGATGACTTCATTAGTTAAAGAGGCTACTACAAAAGAAATGACTTCAAAGATATATGAAAAAATAGGTAACTCTCAAGCCACTGGAAACAGTATTACAATAAGCTTTATATTAAGTGATGATACTGTAACTTATGCAAGAGTAAACCTGGACTTAGATATAATTTGTATAAACGAAACCTACTCCGATATTCCAGCAAAATTTATAAACATGCTGCATCAAGAACTAAAGTCTATACAAAATTTTCAAGATATGAATAAACCTTCACCTGGTTCTCAAAATTAAATTGGGCTATATATGTTAAGCTCAAACCTCTTAATTATAATTTACAATATTGCCAATATCCTTTAAGGATATTGGCTAATTTTATTACGTCTTAGTTGTTTAACTCTAATTTCTTAATATTTTCATACCTCATTACAATATTTCCTATTACTCTTTATTATTATACTTGTACATGTTGTATATATTATGATTATTATAAAAATTTAAGGAAGAGTATTTCCTTAAATTTTTATATACAGGTGATTATAATGTCATGTTATGATAAAAAAAATCCATTGGAAGTATCTATTGAATATCCATTATATCAATCAGAAAAAGGTAAGTATTTTATCGGTCAAACACCTATTTTAACTGGTGAAAATGAACATGCTCTAGCTGCATTAATAAACCCAATTAATTCAAACTAAAATTCATGTGCATTTTATATAACTTCATTTTACTAAAGCTCTTTTATAGTGTTAAATTTATCGTTATGCTTTTTTCTATTCTATTCATTTTTTACATAAATTACATAGTTGGAATAAAAACAGAAGCAAGTAGATATACACTCTACTAGCTTCTGTTTTTTATATTTTTTCTGCTATTACAATTTATTTTTCAGCTTCATTTGAAAGTTGAATCCTAAAATATTTTACACCTTAAACAATTAGGTAAAAGTATCCAAGCACTAGAATACCTAAAACAATTCTATACCAACCAAATACTTTAAAGTCATGCTTCTTAATATAAGACATTAAGAATTTTATTGATAAAATTGACACTACAAATGCTACACCCATCCCTATAAATAACAATATTAATTCAGCCCCTGTAAATGCAAATCCAAATTTAACAAGCTTCAATGCACTTGCACCAAACATTACAGGTATTGCAAGAAAGAACGTAAATTCAGCGGCAACAGTTCTAGATACACCGATTAATAGAGCCCCCACGATTGTAGCACCTGAACGAGACGTTCCAGGGAATACTGCTGCTATTAATTGGAAAAGTCCAATCATAATAGCTACGTTGTATGTGATTTCACCTAAACTATTGATTTTAGGACGTTTACCTTTATTATAATTTTCAATTACAATAAATAAAATACCAAATACTATCAGCATTATTGCAACGGTTGTAGGATTATAAAATAATGCATTAAGCTGATCATCCCATAAAAGTCCAACAACTGCAGCTGGTATACAGGCTACTACTATTTTAAACCACATAACAAATATATCTTTTTTAATTTCCACTCCCCTTTTAAAAGAGAAAGGAAATATCTTATTCCAAAATAGTAGAATAACTGCTAGAATTGCACCAAGTTGTACAACAACTAAAAACATCTCCATAAATTCAGCGCTTACCTTAAGCTTTAAAAATTCATCAACTAATATCATGTGACCTGTACTACTTATAGGAAGCCACTCCGTAATACCTTCCACTGCCCCAAGAATAATGACTTTTATAATTTCTAGAAATTCCATTTAAATACCTCCAAGATAAATTTATAAATTAATTATACTCTTCTAATTATACATATATTTTTTAATATGTGATAACATTTTGAATTAATTTCAACAACATTTTTATATCCAATGTAATTTACATATAAATATCCGCCATGAACCACTACAAATATTAAAGTTGTTACTCATCTAATGCTATTCTCATTCATTTGTACTTTCTTCATTTGCAATTATAAATGCTTATTCCTTACATATCCTCCTTAATTTCAAATAATAACTCTTTCAATAACATGAAAAAGATAATATACTAGTAGACGAGAGTTTAGAGATCCTAAATGACATATAAAACAATATACTATTTGCATCTTACTCTTATAATCATAGTTCATCTCTTAATTGTCTATGCTTATGATTATAAACGAATATAAGGAAATATAAAGGAGTTTTAAAATGAAGAATCTTCAATTAAAAGGAACAGATTTAAATATAAGTAATATATCTTTTGGAACTGGGAACTTCAAATCAAATATTGACAAAGAAACAGCCTTTAATCTTATGGATTACTATGTTGACCTTGGCGGTAATTTTATAGATACTGCTAATGTTTACTGTAGATGGCTTCCCGACACAACAAACTGCTCAGAGCAATATATTTTTGAATGGCTGAAATCTAGAAATGCTTATAATAAAGTTGTCATCGCAAGTAAAGGTGGTCATCCAAGCTTGCTTGATGGAAGTACCCGTGTAACAAAGTCGGAACTTACTAAGGAATTAGATGAAAGTCTTATGACTCTTGGCCTAGATTGTCTAGACTTTTACTGGTTCCACCGTGACAATGAAGCCTTACCTATCGAAGAAGTTGTAGAAATTGGTGAATACTTCGTTAAAGCTGGAAAAATACGTTACTTTGGAGCTTCCAACTATAAGCTTCATAGAATGGAAGCAGCTGTTGACTATTCGAAAAACACCTCTGGAAATGGATTCTCAGCTTTATCTAATCAATGGAGTTTAGCTTATCCAAACGATGATAAAAGACTTATCAATGACCCTACACTAGTTGATGTTGATGCTCCTTATTATCAGTGGCTAAAAAAAGAACAGTTTCCACTTATACCTTTCAGTTCTTCCTCTAATGGTTTTTTTAGAAAATTAGAAACAAACACCATGAAACCAGCAGTATCTGAGGCATATACAAATGATAGAAATATGGAAATTTACAAGACATTAACCATGTTAAAGGAAAAGTACAATACAGATATGGCAGCCTTATCACTGGCTCCTATAATGCATCAAGATTTCCAAGTAATTCCGGTTACAGCCTTTTCATCTAAAAGCCAAATGACAGAAATGCTGGCAGCAGGAGACCTTGAAATTTCTCTTGAAGATATGAAATTAATAAATAAATTTTTCTTATAAAAACTAAAAAGTAATCTAATTTATCTTAAATTAGGTTGCTTTTTTATAATGGAAACTATTCAGAGAATATCCTTGTGGTTAATGCATTTTCTCTATATTTCTCACCTAAGAATTCTTTCATCAAGTCTCCTAACAAAACTAAGTGATGGCCTTCAGCTTTAATATCATGAATTTTTAACTGTAAATCAACTAAAAGAATCATGTATTTCTCTGCCTGTTCTGGCTCTTTCAATAACATATCTCAAAGGGTTTGACCTTTTATATATTCCATAATAATCGCTTGCTTTTCGTTTACAGTAGTTACATCAAAAATTTTTGGCACTGGTAATCCATACGAATATGCTAATTTCTGCTTTCTTGACTCATATAATGCTTCTGTTTCTGGCGACCTATCATTAAAAAATTTTATAATTTTATTATCAAGAAGATAAATTGTTGCTGCATTTCCTCTTGCAATAGGCTCACCTAAATTCATTTTCAGCCTACTCTTACATAATTTCTATTAAATTTCTCACACTACAAATTCCTATCTATATCTATTTAATCCCTTCTTATAAGAGTTATTCTGTTTAAAATGCACAAAATATTGAACCTATAAAATTCCTTAATAAAATTTAAAAATATCTTTAGGTATAACAACTATATCTAAAGATATTCTATAACTTCAATATTATTTTACTTATTTATTAAACTAAATGATTTATTTAAACTCTCCTACAAATTATAATTTAAATGTTAGTTAATATAGCTAATAATACTGTACACACTACTATTACACCAATAAAAATATTTGGATATTTTTTTATCACAAATCGACTAATTGCATAACTTGCTAATATAGTTGTTACTGCAGTAATTATAAATTTTATTATTACTGGTCCAGAAATCCAACCACTTAAAGTTAAAGGTATTATCATTGCAAAGAAATAATGAACTAAATACATATTGTATGAATTATTTGATATAGTACTGTTAAATAATGTTGATTTATTCCAATACTTATACCCAAATGCTAAAAACACTCCCAAAAATGACAAAATCCAAAAAGGATAAAGAACTACATGTAATACTTTGTATATTAAAAACGGCGCATCGCTTGAATTTATGACCTTAAATACTAACATATTTGCACCAAATAACACATAACAACCTATTCCCCACATCCATGGACGACCAATGTTCCCTGCTGAAGTGAACCATCCTCTAGTATACGCATAAATACCAAAAGTAAAGTACACTGAATAAATCATAAACTTTCCTAATTGGAATTCAAGAATATGACCGAAGGAAAACCAGCCTGATCCTAAAATTTCATCATAAACAAATAACTTAACAGTACCAAATAGAATTACTGTTAAAATACTTACTATTGCAAATGCTACCCCCTTAGATTGGTTCTTATTTTCTTTCATTTTAACTTCTTTAAACATTTTATTCTTTATCCACATATAAAAAACAAAAATAATAAAAAATAGTAATAATAATGATAAAAACCACATATAACGTTGATAATATTGATCTGGCATCCCAATATATTTAGACATATCTAAGAATCCGAAATTAAATTCAAGAATTTTTTTCATGCTCAATAACCAATATTGCCCAAAGCTTGTCCCTATTAATCCATCAGATAAATTAAAAATATAATTTATATAATCTATAATTGGAAGAATTAAAACTGTAATGACAAGCCATGGAATTCCTAATATTTTAAATTTGTCCTTTAAAAACCCTCTGCCTCCCCTTTTATTGTAGGATGGCATTGCAAAGTAACCTGCTATAAAAAATAAGGTGCTCATCATAAATACATCACCTAATAGCATATAAAAATCAATTAGTCCACTAGATGATCTCTCATGAAATGGCCAAAAATCTACCGCAGAACTATATGCTGCTCCAGCATGAAAAATCAACACTAAAACTACCATAAGTGTTCGTATGTTATCTAAAAATGGAATTCTATTTCCTTTTAACAAAGAATTTTTATTCATATATATTTCCCCTAATTATTTTTTATTATGTCAACTATCCATCTGTAATCTGGACAAGGCATTTTCTCATTCATTATTAAGGTTTGACAAAGCCCTTGTATGGCCGACCAAAATGCAACAGCTAAAGCAGTAGAATCGCCTTCTCTAATTGTTCCTTCACTCTGCCCAAGACGAATTATTTTTTCAGTACTTTTAATATTATCCCATTTAAGATGATATCTCATTTCTTCCGATAATAAATCATTATTTGAAGCTTGCGCCATAAAAATAAACATCTTTGCAACAAAACAATTGTTTTGTATTTCATTTAGTAATTGTTTTGCTATTTCTTCAAAAATGTTAATAGCACTACCTGAAAAATTATTTAATCCTGCTTTGGATCTTGAAACTCCAGCATTAACTAATTCAATATACAAAGCTTCCTTTGAACTAAAATAATGAAATAATAATCCTGTACTCATTCCACATCCATTTGCAATATCAGATATCTTTGTTGCTGCAAATCCCTTATTTACAAATAAATCAAGTGCAACCATTAATATTTGCTTTCTTCTTTCTAATTTCTGATCATCTCTTTTCATGAATACTAACCGCCTTTATCTGTAATCATAATTAATTACTATATTCAATAAAATTAATTTTAAATTCATTGAACTATTATTCAATTTATCTCAAAACTGTTTATTTGTCAAATTATATGCACCGATTATTTTCATGCTATATATTCCACCAACAATTTAATCTGAATTTTTTTACAAATCTTATCTTTAGCTTGCCATCCCCAAACATATTTATGTATATATCTTTACTTATGAATAAACAAAAACAACAACTCCAATTAATTAAAAAGTTATTCACCATTAACTTATACTATTTTTAGTTTCTTCAAATAAAAGTGACTACTCGATAAATTCTTTATAACTGTTTTACCATATGATAAAACTAATGCAACAAAATAACTATAACTTCTCTTTAAAAGGAGTTTAAATAATATAGAAATAATACTATACTAATAAGTGAGAATCTAAATCTCTACCCTAAAGGTACTGGTGATTTGGTGTATTCGAATAAATACTAGATTGAGGGGTTTATATATGAGAAAGAAAGATATACTTGAGTTGAAAAGACGTTTAAAAAAAGATCAGTGTACCTTCACTAAGATGTGTGGTTGCTATGTTAATGGAGAAAAAAATGTTATTTTAAAATTTAGAGAATCCTTTCTAAACTTAGATGATGATGAGTTCTTTAAATACATGGAAATTGCTAAAAAAGTCCTATCTGGAACTATTGGAAATAACATTTTAGAACTTAACTTTCCTGTTAATGAAGATTATATAAACGAAAGACAAATTTCTCTTATGCAGCTTAAGAAAAGTCAATTAAAGAATGATGCTCTTCTTAATGATTTTTATGACTCCATTATAGATAATTATGATTATACTGGTAACATTTTAATACTTGTTTTCTATGATGCTTATGATGTTATTACTAAAACTAGTGATAATGCAAAGCTAGATGAATCTGAAGAGGTTTATGAGTATGTGCTATGTGCAATATGTCCCGTTTCACTTTCAGAGCCTGGCCTTAGATACTTTGAAAAAGAAAATAAAATAGAAGCACGTATTAGAGATTGGGTGGTTGATGTTCCAACTCATGGCTTTGTGTTCCCTGCTTTTATTGAGCGTAGTTCAGATGTTAACTCTATAATGTACTACACCAAAAATGCAAAGGACCCACATCCTGAGTTAATGGAAAATGCTTTAGGCTGTTCTTCAAAGCAGACTGCTACTATACAAAAGGAAACCTTTGAGTCAATTATTAAAGATTCTTTGGGTGATGATGAACAAAAAGCTGATAAAATTTTTATGGAAATACAAGATAATCTAAATGCTATGGTAGATGAATATAATGCCACCTATGAAGATATAGATTGTGAACCTATAACTTTATCAAAAAATGATATACAAAATCTTTTAATGGACAGTGGAGTTTCTGAAGAAGTTACTGCTAAGATTGAAAAATCCTATGTAGAATGCTTTAGTGATGAGCTTCCTTTAGCCGCGAATTTAATTGACACAAAAGCACTTAAAGCAAGTGCCCAAAAAAGAACGGAAACACACCTTCTAAAACAAGTTGAAATTCTAGAAAATAAACTTGAACAAGTTAAACAAGAGGCTTCTATCGATAAGGAAACACGTTCATCTAAAGATAGTGATGAAGATAATGTTACCCAAGACGCTTTAGAGACTAATTCAGAAGAAGTTTTAGAAACTAATATAGAAGAATCTCCAGAACCCAATTTGAAGGAAGAATTACCAGCTAATATAGAAGAAACTGACCATGCAACTTCAGCGGATGAGGATAAAAAAGCTACTCCTCACTATGATGTTATACTTCAAGTAAAGCCTGAAAAAGTATCTCAAATAAAATCTCAAATAATTGATGGCCAGAAATACATAGTTATTCCGATTAATGAAAATGAACAAACTACTGTTAATGGCTTAGAGGATTTAATATAGAAAAATTTAAAAGTAGCAAATTTCAAAATGAAATTTGCTACTTTCTTTGAATGAAATATTTTATTATTAAACAAACTATTTTTTATCAAAAGACATAATATATTCTAGCTCTTTTGTATCCCCATTAATACGCTGTTCCTGAACTATAAAACCATTCTTATGATAGAAGTTTACTGCCTTTTTATTCTTTATAAACACATCTAATATGAGGCATGGATACTGGCATTTGCAATATTTTATTAGTTTCTCCCCAATACCTTCTCTTTGATATTCTTTTCTCACAAAAATCCCAGCTATATAATTTTGTTCTACAATTCCTATAAAGCCTTTTATAATATTACTTTCTTCATATATATAAATATCAGCTAATGGCAACATTTGCTTAACCATATCAAAATTTTCAGTCCAGTATTCTTCCCGTATAAAATTGTGAGCATCTATGTTAGTCTCAAGCCAAATAGCCATCACTTCATCTAATTTACTTAAATCAAATTTTTTAATCATAATATTCTCCTTACATTTTTCATGTTAAAAGTAGGCGTAGACTCTGCTCCTCCTCTTAAACACTTAAAATCTATCACCTAAATATATTGGCATAATAATATATCCTTATTTGTTAAAAACATCTTTTAGCACTTCAGGATATATAGTTTACCACTGGCCTTAAAACTTATCCATTCAATGCCTACTTGATTATCGTCACTATTAGTGACCTTAGCTAAGACTATTGAAGTCTTAAATGAATGGCTAAGCAATTGGAAACTATTAACTTTTAATTATTCAAGGAAATTATTTTCATGAATTTCATGAAAATACTTGCCATTTACAGCCTACAGATTGCGTCTAAAAATCCACTATTAATCCATCATAAATTTCTTCATAGATTTCGTTTAATTTTTCTACTTCATTTATATTTACTTCAACAACTTTATCTTTAAATTTCATTCCCTTTTCACCCATAAAGTCTACACAAAACACAAGGGTATACAATTTTAATATTTCGTTTTCTACTTCAGACATTTTCATTTCTTCTATGATATAATCAACATATTTTGTATCATATCCCAAACTAATAAGTGCCATATTTGTTAATGCAATATAATAGATTTTATCGCCAAAACAAATCCAATCAAAATCAATTACTCCCGATAATTTCCCTCGATTTATTAGTATATTTTTTGAACTTAGGTCATCTAAAAATGGAATGGGCTTTATAGTCGTAAAATAGTCATCATACTTTGATAACAATTTTTCAATTTTATCCACTTTCTTATTGTCAAATATTTCATTTTTTTTAATTCTATCTCTAGACCCATCAAGATGCTCTATTATAACTTCCTTCCAACATTTTTTATAGTTTTCATCATCATATGAAGTTAGATAACCATATCCACGATTTAGAGGTAATGTAGCTACAACATTTTGTATATTAACTATATCCATTGCAATACCTTTTTTCTCCTCATCGGATAAATCCTCATATATATTGCCTAAATCAGTTCCATCTATATAATTCAAAATTAAATATGAAAGGTTATCATATCTTCCTTTACTAATAACTTTAGAAACTGGAATTTCTAAACGGTTCAACTTATCCAGCCAATAAATAGTATCTTCGCAAGCATTTTTATCAGAATTTATTCTTATTACAAATTCATGCTGTTCAATGCAGATTCTATATACATAGTTACCATACCCAATTTCAAATCGTTTAATTTTATCTGGATATTTATTAAAATTATTAAAACAAATTTTGTTTACAATGAAATCATTCATCTTTATTCCCTCACCCATACTTTACTATTGCACCTATTAATTAAATTTAATTTATACTAAAAGCTATCCACTCTCTAAACAATGCCCATTCCTTGAAACTCAGTCAAAATAACATATCACAATTCCCTAGCCTTTACATATGAAATTTATAGATTCATATATTCTGATTGAACTTGCTAAATATTACTTCGTCCATTGTGAGTTATTATAACTCTAGCCACTAGTGAACTGCGGTAAAAACCGTCTATAATCCCAATGTATTTTCAACTACTCCTGGTAGTATACTGTAAACAGATTTCCCCATTTTTTGCTCAAAGTACTCTTTTATTTCAATGGTTGCCTTCCATTTAAGTGTAGTATATTCATTTATACCATGTCTTAGTGCGGCCTCGACCATTCTTTTCTCAATTAGATAGTAACCATCTATAAATGCTAAGGCATCACATAATTGTATAAGCCTATCATAATCATCATATTCAGTGCTTTCCAAGTATTGTTTTACAAATTCATACTCTTCATCAGTGCAATCCCATTTTCCAAATGCAGATCGTATATCCTTACAATCAAAGGAATGAGTAATGCATACCTTGGCTGCTCGATAGAATCCTTTTTCCATTAAAAAGTTATATCCATCTAAAATATGTCTCATGCCTGTTACTCCAAATCTTCTACCTATATCATGTAGCATTCCTAATATTAATGCAGTACCAGAGTCTAAATCATCACAATTTTGTGCTATCAATTGTGCCGCTTTACCAGCATAAATAGAATGTTTAACCCAGAATCCTGGATTTAATTTTTCTGCCTCTTCTAAAAATGCTTTTGCTTCCTGTACTGTTGGCATTCCTTTTCTATCATTGATTTTTAACATAGTTCAACACCTTACACTTCTTTATAATTTTCATTATATTCTCGCTCTAAAATGCTAAAATAGAATTGATCCACCCATTTACCACCACATTGATATTCTTCTCTAAATACACCTTGTTTTGACATTCCTGATTTTTGCATTATAGCTGCTGATTTAATATTGTCACAATGGCACATACCTAATACCTTATGGGCATTCAATTCATTAAATGCAAAGGATATTAAAAGCTGTGCACTCTCTAAACAATAACCATTACCTTGAAACTCAGGCAAGATAACATATCCAATTTCCCAACTTTTACGAGTTGAAATACATTGCCATATATAAGCTACTCCCATCTGTACCCCATCTGAACTACGTTTAACAATAAAATCGAAAACATCTGTTTGTTCAATTCGTTTAGTAAATTTTTCTCGAATAAGCTCTTTGTTAGTTTCAACGTATTCTTCATAACACCATAATTCTGAATCACTTTCTTCATCACATATAAAATCCATATGTTCCTTTGTTACAGGAACAAGTTCAATATCCTTACCTTCTAACATACGATGAACTTGATTTTTAATATTTATATTTTCCACATTTATCCCCACCTTCATGTTATATAATTTATCTTCTGCTCTAGTTTTTAAGCTAGCGGAGTTTGTCAAGATAGTTGTAGTATAAAATTACATAGATTTTAAAATCGTAGTTTAATTTATGATTTAAAGTAATATTTCACTATTTAAATTTACAAAACGTACTACCCTATTCAAAATGTTGGTTAAAATGTAAACTACTTTTGAACTTAGTTTATATTTTATTCCATCTGTAAGATTTAAGATAATTTTCTCACTAATTTCAAACTATAATTAATATAACCAAATAATGGATAGCTAAAAACATTACTCATGCATAGC
The DNA here is from genome assembly GCF_036660475.1 of Clostridium sp. GTDB lineage: Bacteria > Bacillota > Clostridia > Clostridiales > Clostridiaceae > Clostridium_J. The sequence continues at coordinate 186,876 of NZ_JAVXAO010000005.1, forward strand.
CCACAACCATTCATTAGTCAAAAATATTAAAGTAGACTATTACTAAGCAGATTGAAATTGCGATTCATATAGCTTTCTGTATGTTTGATTATTTTCTAACAACTCAGGATGCTTGCCACTACCAACAACCTTGCCCTCGCTAATAACTACAATTGTATCCGCATTTTCCACAGTTGATAATCGATGTGCACAAACAATTACTGTGATATCTCGATGCTTATTATAAATTTGATTGAAAATACAACTTTCTGACTTACCATCTAACCCTGATGTTACTTCATCAAGTAAAAGAATATGCCTATTCCTTATTAGCGCTCTAGCCAAAGCGATCCGCTGTCTCTGTCCAACGGATAATTTGGAACTGTTTTCTCCAGTCATAGTTTGATATTTCTCCTTAAGTTCCATTATAAAATCATGTGCATTAGATGATTTAGATGCACCTATAATATCTTCATCACTAAGGCCTTAATTTTGTAATATAATATTTTCCCTTAATGAGAGGTCGAATAAATATGCTTCCTGGGATACATAAGCAAATTGTTCTCTTAATTCACTTAATGTTAAGTCAGAATCTTTTTCACTACTTAGTAAAATTTCACCTTTTTGAGGCTTATACAACCCCATTAACAGTTTCAATATAGTGGATTTTCCTGATCCACTTGCACCAACAAATGCAAGAATTTCTCCTCTTTTTACATTAAGGTTTAAACTATTTATCACTTTTTTATCTCCATCATAACTGAAATCGATATCCTTCATAGTTATTATTATGTCATCATTCTTTGAGATTGCTCTATATTCTTTGATTTCCTCATCCTCTATTCCTTCATCAATAAACTCCAGAATTCTCTCTGTTCCAGCTAATGATTTTTGAATATTTGTAATACTACTTCCTACACCAACAAACAATTCTTCAACTCTTTCCCTCAAAGAAAAGATTGCAATAACAGTTCCTGGATCAATTAACTTATATGCAACCATAAAAGCTCCTATACCTAATATACTTATGAATGAAAATGCTGAAAACAAATAATTTATACTATCTCGATGAGCTTCCTTCTTAACTAGATTAATGTTCTCTTTAAGAATATCTGTATTCTCTTTATCAAACCTCTCAAATATAATATTTTCAGCATTAAATAGTTTAGCAACTCTATTACCAAAACAAATATCTATAAATCTTTGACTTAATTTAGACAATTTACATTGTATTTCTGCACTGTAGACTCTAACTGGTTTTACATATAAAACATTGATAAATAGAGATAAAACTCCCAATAAAATTATTACAATAGACAATCTCCAATCAAATATTATAATTGCAATTAAAGCAATGCTACCATTCATTATTAAAAAAATAACTTGATATAGTTGTCCATCGTATATTGATTTTAGTCTATTGAAATCATTCAATAACTTAGAAAGGATTTCTCCTCCACCATTTTTATTAAAATATATCATTGGTAATTTGATCAAATGAAGATAGAGCTTTGTTCGAATTTCATAACTTGTTTTGTGACATAAGTACATACTAAAGAAACTGGTAAAAGGAGTTATAATACATACAAAAGCCAATGATATAAAACTTAATTTAACAGCTGTATTAAAAAGTTCTACTTGCCCATTAAATACACTGTTTACAACATTTTTGTATATAAAACTATTTATGATTCCTACACCAACAACACTTACACTGGTTATAAAAACACTTAGAAAAAATATATATTTCTTTCTTCCCATCATTTCAAATAATCTACTAAGATTTTTTATCATAGTTCCCTCCTACTTGATGACTATGCTGGTATTTCATCTTTAAATATTTCATAGAATTCACCTTTTTTGCGAATAAGTTCATCCTTTGTCCCTTTTTCGACTATTTCACCCTTGTTCAAAACTATTATTTGATCCGCATTTAATAAAGTAGATAATCTATGAGATATGACCAAAACGGCTTTATTCTTAGATAATTTGGCTAATGTTTCTTTCACTAAATTTTCAGCACAATAATCTAATGATGCTGTTGGTTCATCAAATATCACAATTGGTGCATCTTTTATTAATGCTCTAGCTAAAGAGATTCTTTGCTTCTGCCCTCCTGATAATCCAACTCCTCCTTCACCGATTAATGTGTCGTATGAATTTGGTAGTTGTTGAATAAACTCATCTGCAAATGCAGATTGTGCAGCTAATATTACCTCTTCATAAATTGCATTAGAACTTCCATATTTAATATTCTCGGCCACTGTACCAGGAAATAAATAAGTTTCTTGGGAAACAATTGAGATCTGCTCCCTAACATCCTTTGGATTCAGTCTTTTAAGTTCATTACCAAATAATTCTACGCTTCCATCATCATACTCATACAAGCAAGTAATCAAATCAGCAATAGTACTTTTACCACTTCCACTAATACCAACTAAAGCAGTAATACTGGAATTCTTTATTTCAAAACTTATTTTTTTTAATACTGGCTCTGAATCTAAGTAGCTAAAACTAACATTTTTAAACCTAATTGTTGTCTTACTTTCTAACCTTTCAAATGGCTGCCCAACTGAACGTTCTAATGGTAAATTTAATATTTCTTCTACTCTTTCAGTTGCTGCTAACATTCTATTAAGATCATTCATAAAAAACGGAGCAAACACTGTAGGTGCTGCAATCCATTCTAACAAAAGTAGTACTAATATAATTGTCCCAATCGTAATTTCACCTTTTGATGCTAAATATCCACTATAAATAACACCTATTAGTCTAGGAGCAAAAGACAATGTGAAACAAGCGGGCTGAATCAATGATACATACTTCTGTGCTTTTATTTCTGCCTTAAAGGCATTTTTGTATTTATAATCAATCTTTTTATAAAAATAATCATACAGGTTGAAAGACTTGATTACATCAACTCCTAAAATACTTTGTTCCACCTCAGCTGTCGCCTTTCCTAATTCATTAAAATAAAGCGGATAATATTTTTGTGTATTCTTATTAACAAAGTATGCTACGATCATTCCAAAAGGTGTAATTATCAACCCCATGAGCAGTATTTTCCAATTAATAATAAAAAGATATATAGCTGCAATTATAGCTAATAGTAATTGAGAAACGAATGTTGACAAACTATTTTCTAAAAATTGTTGCATTTGATTAACATCATTATTTAATCTCGAAACCATATCACCAGCGTGTTCATCGTCAAGTTGTTTAAACTCAATTCTAGTTACATGCTTTGCCAATTTATCCCTTATATCCTTGATTGTATAATTAACAAATTTCCCATTATATAATTTTGATAAATAACTCAAGATGATTCCAATAGCATTCACACAAATAAATGCCAAAATTATTAATAGAAGTGTGGATATTTGGGAGTAAATTGCTCCATTAATTAATTCTTGTATTAAATAAACTTTTACAACATTTATTCCAACTAGTAATGTAGATATAACAATACTAAGAAAAAAATAGAATTTATATAACTTAACAAATTTTGTTAGCCACTTAATAGATTTGTATCTATTATTTTTTTTAGCCATATCAAAGCCTCCTTTTAGTAACCTAGTCTAGCACCTTCTTTTTTAAAAGTGCTAAAATAATATTTAAAATCTTATTTCCATATAATTCAAAATCATCATCTATAAGATTATGTTAAACTCTTCTTCTACTGGCATTTATAATTGAACTGTTTATTTTACTTACAAACAAATTAAAATTTGCATATATTCTAATTTCTAATAAATGGTGGTTTAATCTCAGCATTTAATAATTCTTCATATGCTTTTACTTTACTAAATGTATTTTCCATCATCTCATGCTGTCTATATTCACTAATTATATCCATATCAAAGTCTGCAAAATATAACCCTTCTGTCATATCATCTGCAAGTAAGATAGTGTTATCTACACATTCACCGTTTTTATCTATTACTAAAGCCGTATTTTGTGGTTTGATTTCCCCTCGTGAAATGGCTGTAGCAGCAACTCCCAAACTGTACTCTTTTGCAACGTTGCAAATTTCTTTTATATCGATATTATCATCTTCTAGTGCATCTTCATAAGCTATTGTCAAGTCATATCCTGTGATAAAACACTCTGGTAGTAGCAGTATATCATCATTATTTTTAGAAGCTTCTTTTATTTTATCAATAATAGTTTGAACATTCTTACCTATATTATTTCTTACTGAATGCATTTGTAAAACTGCAACTTTTAAATTCATGTTTATTTCACTCCTCGATATGCCTACTTTATTCAACTGCCTATTTATCTAACTCATAATAAAATACCACTATAAATTTTTTATAATATATTTTATAAATTTAATACTATTCAATTTTCAAAATCCTATTCTATTATCTAATTTGCCATATCTTCAGATTGTGTCTTAAAATCCACTGTCAGTCCATTATTGCTATGATTTTAAATAAGAATAGGATGAATTAAAATTAATGAATTAATCCAAATAATTTGAGTCTTTAAAGTATATTTGATTACTATAAATAAGTCCTATCCCAATCAATCTTCCATCAATATCTTCAATAACAAATTCATAACTGCCATAATCTGTTTTATGGGGATTGGATACTATGTGGACACCTTTGGAAACAAACTCTTCATAAATAATATCAACACCACTAACTGTATCGGTGTCAATATAAGCGTCATACCCTGAACCATATCTTTTAGTGTTTGATTGTATTTGCCCAAACTTTAATTGTACAATTACAAACTCAATAGAATCCCTGTATATTGTTGCAAAGTTATCAATCTTATCATAATGTGCTGCAAATTTAAATCCAAGTTTTTCAACATAGAAATCCACAGTTTTTTTTACATCTTCAGATATAAAAACTGGACATACATTTATTAGTTTAACCTTACTATTTTGCATGATATATCACTCCAATCACTTTGGGCTTTTTCCTAGAAAAAAATTTTTTGTACAATATCCTTGGATTCTTCTTTATCATTACTTTAATCCGAAATCCAATTTGTAAGCTATCATTGTGTATTTCTAACAATGTATCTACATCACTATTTATATATTAATTCTTTAATCGAATGTACTACTACATTTCCTTTATCAAGATGGATTGAATGACCACTTCCTTCAACTTGTTTAAAATCACTTTTATTGGACAAACCACTTAATTCACTTGATAATTGTTGCCATAGCCCTTCAATTTTCTCTGCTTCATCCCTAGGAATTCCATCTTCATCAATGCTTTTTCGAACACAATACTCATAATCTCTAGCTAATATTATTAATGGAACATTGGGAAATTCACCTTTACTATCAATATTTCTTACTGTACTTTTTAAATCTATAGTTTCTGCTAATACACTTCTATATAATTTGGGTGTAATCATAAAGTCAATTATTCTTTCTTGAATATCACTTGGTAATTTAAGTTCATCTAATTCTAAAGTTGGCTGTATTTCTGCTTTTAATTGTTCTTTAGTATATTGAGAATAACTTGTCCATGTTTTTATATAGTATTCATCTGATTGAATTTCATCGGATACTTGTAATTCCAATTCATTAAATTTGTATGCATTAACAGAGCTTGAATCAACAAGAACTATCCCTTTTATAATCTGTGGATGTAATCTTGCAAAATTTTGAACACATAAGCCACCATACGAATGACCTACTAAAATAATCTTCTTATTTATATTAAGCTTTTCAATCAGTGCAAATAAATCCTCGGAGGCTGTAGCCGTTGTATTGCCATTTTCATGTTCATCACTATTTCCAACTCCTGCCCTATGAATAACTATAACCTTGGCATATTTGCATATTTCTTTTACAATATTCATCCAAGCATATATACTACACCCCATTCCTGGCTGAATAATGACTGTATCTTCTCCTTCACCCTCTATTAAACATTCAAGATTTCTTTTGCCTATATTTATTAACTCTATCAAATTATTCACCCCTCTAAATTCCTATTTATCGTTGACAATCTACTAATGTTTCTGCTTCTTTAACATCCAATTATTTTTACTATAAACATACTCAAATGACTTCAATATTTCATTAAATGATTCACTGTAAAATGACCCTTCTTGATTAATATTGTTTAGTTATTTCTTCGTCTACAAGTCCAAAATGTTTAGCCAATGCACTCACTACCGCTTCCTTAGTATCAACTCCAATATTATCTCTAACTAGTGTAAAAAAGCCACTATTTTTATATTCTTCATAATGTTCTTTGCTATTTACCCTCGCAATTCCTTCTAAATAATTAGCCATAGTCTTTTCTGGATTTTTAGACTGCATAATTTGTGCTTTTATAAATTTTTTATCAGAATCCTCTCTATTAAAAAACTGTTCTACAGACATTGATTGTGGTGATAGCATAATTGCAACTTGATTGTAATCAGCAATGTTTTTTAATAATTCTATTGGTATATTGGTATCAACGATAACTTTTCTATCCTTAGACACTCTAATTAATTCTGCTATTTCAAATTCTGCAATCTCCAAATTACTTTCCAAAATCCATTTTTCATATGCTTCTGGACTTCTATTAACAAACTCCTGCCAATCTTTCATTGTTTCAAAATAACAGACATTAGGAAATAAGTCTGGCTTTGCAATTTTACTTGTCATATTAAAATGGTAATTTTCTTCACATGAAATTAAATTATACTTTTCCGCAAGCCACTTAACCATTGTTGATTTTCCAGCATAAGCTGTACCAGTAATAAACATTACATTTTTTAAACAATATTTAATAATACTATCATCTATTTTCATATTCCCAACTCCTTTTTATAACAAATAAACCTATGTGTTTTCATAAGTTTTTACAATAACTATTTTTATTAATTTCTAACGCAATTTATTGTTGTTGAATAAAAGAAACCTCATATGATTTCACTCCTCAAAATTTAATAATCCATTCTCTTGAATATCACTATCCTTATTTCTTTCTTGTATTAATATGTAATCTACTCCATTTTCATTCTTTTCAATAATTGCTCCAGCACATGGCTTTCCAAAAGTTTCATTCATATAAATTCCATTCACTCACGTTATATAAGTTATCTCTTATTCTCAATTTTGAGCTAGAACATATAACTCTAACTATACGAACTAACATATCTATTTAAAAGAAAAAAATTAGTTATTATTCCAACTATTAATCTAGTTAAACATTTGATATAGTTTACAAAAAATCAAACTTCTCATATAAATTAATAGCAGGTTTATTATCACTGTAAAATATAATTACATAGCAACAACAAGTAAATTATATCATTTTAATCCACATATTACTATTTTTAGAGTGGTTGCCCATAAGTTATTTAATCACTTTATCTTACTGTGGCTTTTGATCTGAAATATTGGCCTTACCCCTTATAAACCAATTACTCATTTTCATCTAATTTACATTAGCGTTAAACTATTACATATTATGGAATTTGTATTGAATAAATAATTTTTGGGAGGATTAATTAAATGATGATGAGATTATTATAACCGTATATTTGAAATGCCTAAAATAAATTCATATGAAGAGTGTGAAGAAGTAAGAAAAGTACTTCAAGTATTTCAAGATGGATATATAAAAAAAGATGTAAATTCTGTTGATGAATACATGAATGAAGTTTTTCTATTAAATGAGGACTTACTAATAATAAGAACAGATGCAGGTGAACTTTGCTTTGGTGTTGATGCTGCTAGATGCATTGTTGAATCAGATTGGAAATACTGGGGTGACTTTAAGTTTAATGTAGATAATCCAATGATATCTGTTAATGGTGATGTTGCTTATTTTACTACAAAAGCATTTTTAAAAATAATTGCCTCTGATAAAAAAATACTTGGATGGGCTAGTAGCTCAAATGAAGATACATTTAATTCTGAGGAGTCACCAAAACAAAAATTATTGACAGCACTTTACGATACTATATATTATGTTTATCAAACTTAAAAGGGAGAGACCATTATTATACCAATGAGATTCTCAGGAGTTTTAGTGAAAAAAGATGGTAAATGGCTTATTCAACATCTACAATACTCAGACTACAATGAGGGAATGCCTGAAGTTAGAATATTTTAGTTATAGAAACCTTTAAATAGAAATAAGAGGATTAGCTAATCCTCTTATTTTATCAATATTTATCTTAAACATAATGTAATATAACTATACTTAGCTGTTCTTTTATAATTAAATAAATTTGTATCATTAGGTCATATACTAACAATGCTACAACTATAATTCAAGTTAATTTGTTCCAAATATACTACGCCGTCACGTCTAACCACTTGAAATTTTAAATTATCCTCTAAGTTAAGCACATTGACACCATCTTTATAGCCTTCCCCTCCAAAATTTATACCATATCCATTATTATCAGCATATCCATACAAATAACAAACTACTTTTTTATCCTTCAAAAAAACTATTTGATTCATTCCTTCGTTAACTGTTTCTACGATATTGTCCCATTTATAACCAACTGTCTCATATATATCATCTTCACGTGTATATGGAGCAAATGAATATGCCAAATCCCAATTAAATGGTGCTATATCAGATAAATCTACTATTTCAACTGACTCATCAATTGATAATACGTTTTTTCTTAACAACTTTTCATTTTTATCCCATATATCTTCCTTAATTAAATTCATAAAAAAACCAATACATATTAGACTAATTATATAAATTGCAATTTTCTTTGATTTCATATTTTCAATTCCCTTCACGCAGTTATTCCATGCTTTCATCCCCAAGATAAACATCTGTTTTTTCATTGTTAAAAAGATGAATTATTTGAGAACGAAGTTTTGACGGATATAGCGGTTCATTCATTAAATTTTCAATAGAAAGCCATTCAAATCCAATTTGGTTTTTATCTCCATGTATTTCTGCATTCTTTATTTCTCCAATATAATCACATAAGAATACCAAATCAACTCGATGAAATGATTCTCCATGCAATCCTTCCACTACAAATTCCAGTGATTTTGGCTCTACCACTATACCCATTTCCTCTGCACACTCACGCTTTACTGCATCTGTAAGTAACTCACCTGTGTCTTGACCACCACCTGGCATTATATAAAAAATATCGCCATTATCATTGATTTTTGATGCTAACATTTTTCCATCTTTAATAATTAATGCTTTTGCAGAATTACGTATTTTTCTTCCCATAAACTTGCTCCCTTCATAACATATACAACAATCTTATTTTCCATATCTTATCCCTATTTCTAACTGAAATTTTTATTGTGTTTTTTAATAATTAATACAATTGACTTCTGAAAAAATCTAAGTCATTTTACCCCATATTAGATAGATATGTAATATCCTTTGCCATACAATTGATTAACAGTTCACTATCAATTTCTACAATTGCAGTATTATCAGTTTTAAAGTTGGTCATTTTATCAAAGCTAGTATTAGTTATATAACATTGCAAGCACATAATTACAGCACTATGAGTTACAATGGCAACATCATTAGAATTCTCATTAATAATCTTATAAATCGCTGTTATAACACGCTCTAACATCTCTTCATAGGCTTCTCCCTTTGGAGGTTTTGTATATCTTCTATTTATATACCACTCCTCATATTCTACTGGATACTTTGCTTGTACTTCTGTCCATGATAAACCTTCCCATTCTCCAAGATTTATTTCTTCTAATCCTTTTATAGTTATATATTCAATGTTAGTAGTCTCACTCAAAATTTCTGAGGTTCTAACCGCCCTGATCTGCGAACTTGAATATATTTTTGAGAATTTATAATTCTCTCCTATTATCTTATTGCCCAACTCTTTTGCTTGTTTTATTCCAGTATCATTAAGCTCAATATCATAACTCCCTTGTATTTTCCCTTTTAAATTCCAGTCTGTTTGTCCATGTCTTATCAAAAATAATCTCATGTCTTCCTCCACATATATCTATTTAATTCCATTACAACCAATTATAACATATTCGTGTTTGCAACAGTATTAAAGCTTAAAAGAACATATTATATTCCTCCATGGACTTTCCCCTTAGATTATGAACTGAAAAACACCTAATATTCAGTTTGAATATTAGGTGTTTAAATGAATTATATAATTTATATTTTCTTGTTATTTTTCTTCTTATTATTATCAATGCTGATCGTAACAACGGCACCTAATATAGCAGCACCTATTGCAATCCAAATAGTAATATTCATTTGAAATCACCCTCTCAATTCATATTTGTATATTAATTGAATAAAAACAATTGTACATTGTTATGACATTTTATTTTGACGTATCAATATATATTATTTTCTCAATGTTTTTCTATATGCCATATTGCTACCTATTACCGTTACAACTGACCCAGCTATTAGACAGCCTAAAGTAAAAACTATTACTAAACTCTTTGCTATAAAAAATGACCCTATAAGTGAAATTAGTCCAACTGCAATAAATACCCTGCCACCAATTCTTTGACTCATTGCCCATGATTCAGAATTTGCTCTACTCCATGAAGTCCTTACTCCAATAAGTGAATTCATCCTTGTTTTTGGAAGAATGTTTCCCATAATTATTAATAGTATACAAATCATAATGTTTATAATTTGTATACTATTAATATCTGGCAAATAATTATTTGGTGAAGCCAATGCAAAACCCTTATAAATAAATACAAAGAAAACAACATTCAAAAGTGTCAGTGCTGCTATTCCATTTATCGTGAGGGACTTTTCATTTCTAGTTGTAGCATTTTCAGCTTCAACATCCTTTTTTGCTTCCTTTTTAATACTGTACTTAACTGATAATCCCATTATTATAACAATAACTGAAAGAATTATTAGTGTATATTTACTTCCCATACTAGTTACCTGACCTGAAAGACCTATATGAAGTGGCATTTTATCTGGCATAAATGGTAGTAATAATAGCGTTACTATAATTGGTAACCACATTAATATATTAAAGATTTTTTCTCTACTTTTCACTTTCTTCTTCATTTTTACTTCCCCCTTTAAATCCTTCAAACCATAATATTATTTCATCAAGTACCGATGTATTTAACTCATAATAAATAAAATTCTTAAATTTTGTCTCATAAATCAAATCTGCTTTCTTTAATTGATTTAGATGATAGGAAATTGCTGCCCCTGTCATATCAAAATGCTGCGCTATTTCCCCAGCTGATAATTTACCCGGTTTAAGTAGAGTTAAAATTTCTCTTCTAACAGGATCTGATAGCGCTTTAAACGTTTCTGGAAATCCCACTTTTTCTCCCTCCTTTGAATCTATTTAAATATCTATTTAAATAGATTATACTCCTATATTTACCCGAGTTCAATATCTATTTAAAAATATTTTTAAATAGATATTGAATTATTTCTAAAATTTAATCAAGAATGTTATTGCAATATATGCTTTGATTTACCTTTAAATTGCAAAACAAAAATGCCGCATATCAGAATAATACGGCATTTAAATCTGTATATTATTATAGATATTACACAAGCTAAGTTTGAAAGGTGGTTACGCTATGAAAAAATTTGATATTATATTATTAATTTTAATTATATTAGTATTTATTACATTTATTGCAACTCCTGCATTTGCTGCTAATACATTTAAAGAGGGCGTTTATAAATCATCCGATTTTAATTTTTCACCACATGAAACTTATATCGTTCAAAATATCTCACCAACTGATAGTGCTTACCTTACCCTTTACGATGAAAATCAACTTATAATACAATCTATTCGACTAGAACCTAAATCAGCTAAATATAATTTAATTCCCCTTAAACCTGATTATAGGATTGTAATAGTTGGTAATGGTGAAATATATATTGATACCGGGACACAATAGAGTGTCCTTTTATTATTTAACTTACCCTTATCATTTTGTTATTCTCGAGTAAATGCTCTACTGCGTATTCATACAGATTTCTCACTACCCTGAATCCATTTTCAAAATCATATTCATAACTTTTTCTTAAAACATATTATTCTATTTGTTTCTTCAAAACCAAGTTGTAAATGAAACTTTAAGCTATCTGTATTATTCAATTCACAATCACTTGCAAATTCACTACAGCCCTGACCCTTTGCCCAATATTCACATTGATTTAAAAGCTTCTTTGCAATTCCTCTCTTACGATACTCTATCCTTACAAAAATACCTTCTAAATATCCAACTGGACTACTTTCAGTACCCTCCACATAATCACTTCTTAAATTGCACTGTGCAAATCCCACTGCCCTATTTTCATCAAAACAAATGAAAATAGCTCCCTTATTAATATACTCTTTCATTTCTCTTTCTAAATCATCAGTTTCATTATCTGGCCATAATAATATAGCCAACTCTGCAACTGCTTTACTATCATCCATAACTGCTTGTTTTATCATGACTATCACCTCCTAAATCACTAACAATTTAATACAACTACACTTCTGATTTCATTATTTATCTTCATTTGATAATTTTCTTTCAAAATTGGTATATAGCTGTCTTTGTATATCACTAAAGAATAAATTTTTCATCTCTGTTTCCTCGTAAGGGGCTATAAATGGATTTCTGTGATGGATATAATTAAATACAATTCCCCCATGCACAACATCTTTTCCAAGCTCTAATTCATAGAAAACATAACCTCTTTGGTCTTTTGAACCAAAAGGATAATTTACTGCACCAGTTATTTTTTCTCTCCTACGTCCATTTTCCAACCAACCAGTTTCAGAAACTATATCACATTTCAATCTAGGTATATCCGCTGAATAATTTATTCCATCCTTTTCATATAATAAATTTCCAGCTATTACTTCTACAGGTGCAGAACCACTAATTGTAAACCCATCATTCCAATAAGCACTTCCATCCTGCCAGTAAAAATATTTAATCCCATACATCCTATTATCCTTTAATAAAACATAAATACTTGTTGCTCTTAAATTTATCCTTCCTGGTTTTTCCTTATTAGTCACAATAGTATGTACGCCATTATTAGTTTTAATAGTTTCTTGTTTAGGGTCAAACATCAATAATTCACTATAAGCCTCTACTTTTATAGCATCTTTAATCAATGATATCTCATCCTCTGTTATATCTTTAAGAATTTCCTCTGGAAAACCCATATCAATAAGTTTTTTGCCAACTTCTGCATCGCTAGTTGGAATAAATCCTACTGGTTCCAATTTAATATGGTTTGAAATTCCAGAACAAAGAGTAAATATAAACACACATACTGCTAAATATCCAGCAAAGCACTTTTTACTCCTAACCCTAATATCCCCTTCAGAACACATAAAGTTGATTTGTTCCAACTGTTCACTTAATCTATAAAGGGATCTGAAATTATAAAAATAAAAGTATATTAAAGGAATAAATATAAACCAAACACTACCTAACTGAGTCAATGCACAAATTACAATGACAATTCTCCAAATAACCAGCCAAAAAATAGGATCTTTATTAGGCTTTATGTTAGCCTCTTGGAACACTTTATTTAAACCTGCTCTAAATACAATAAAAAAAGTTATTTGAAAAACTGTAGATATAAAAATCATAGCAGAACTATTACTAAATTTAATATGCAATGGTGTAACCGTATATATTAAACTTAAAATATTCATTACCAAGCTTAATATGGAAAAAATCCATGCAGTATGTAATTCTTTATTTATTTTACGTAAATCATAGAATCCAATAAATAAAAGTGCTACTCCAATTGTTGGCAAAATATAATCCAAATTATAAAAATTTAAAGTCGTTACTGTAAATATAAATCCCCAAGTTATATTACCCATAGGTTTATTCCAAGAATTACTGTTACTAGAACTCTGACTTCCTACATCACTCATATAAATCACTCCCCTACCCGTTTAAATTAACTCTTTAATCCCAGTTCTTTACTACTACAGCATTTTATAGCTTTAATGCTGGTACTAATATATTTTCCTTGCTATCAGTGCCCTCCAAAATAAACTCATACACCGGTTGATAAAATCCTTTACTGTCAATTTTATAAATCAAATGAACATCTATTATCTGGATTTCTGGTTTCTCTCCTAATGAATATACCTTAAACTTTCCCTGTAAAACCTTATCATAGGCTTCCTTTTCTGATATGATTTCATATTCCTTATATTTGATATAGGACATAATTTTATTAGTAAACCTTGATACAATTCCATCATTACTAATATCACATGTTAATATTCCATCAAGATAAATATCACCCAAACTAAGCATATTTATTGATATCTCATAAGCACCTTTACCCTTATCCGTAAAATCAGCTTCTGCTGGTAACTCAATAGCAAAACTGCTTAATAATTTTTTTACTTCTTTATAGCTTAATCCTTCCTTCCCTGAACTCCCACCTTTTGTAAAAGCTACATACCGGGTGGTCAATCCAAGATAATCTACCAATACCGAATATTCTTCATTTCTAGAATGATAGAATATTGTCTCATCATAAACATCATTTTTAGACTCATCTACTTCAGTGTTTACTGCCCTTAGAATTTCATTTGCAACTTTTAATGTATCTTCCTTAGACCCAACAACTGACTTATAAACATATGAACTATCTGGTGTATCATCAAATTTTACTTTTGCAGTTATATTGGATATATCTTGACTATAGCTACATGCAACACTTAAATTACCTAATTCCTGGTTAGCATAACTTGCAAATATTACAATAAAAACTACAACGGTAACGCATAATGGTATTTGAAGATATGTTAGAGTTACCACACTACTTTTTACATGTTTTTTCTTATGCCTAAAATATGATATACAAATCATTAAGATTCCATATCCTATCATAACTCCTAAAGTATTATTCCAAATATCATCTAGATCAAAAACTCCCATTCCAGTTACAAGCTGTATTAACTCCAAAAACACAGTAGATAAAAATCCTACAAAATAAGTTACCCACCAAGTTTCACATTTGTTAAAAATCAAAGGAAGTAAGAATCCTAGTGGAGTAAACATTAATATATTTAAGATTATGTTTCTCCATTCTACTACTGAAAAACTATTCCATGCTTCTTTGTAAGAGCTAAACAAATGCATATTTACACCGCCACCACCATACCTTGGAATTCTTGTTCCAAGTGTTGCTCCAAGCACTATAACAATGTAAATTAAAAGCATAGCATATAATGATAATTTCCTCAGTTTTAGTGTTTTTGAACCTTTTAGTAATCCTTTATATACGATAAAATATCCAACCCAAAATAGAATAGCTACCATAGCTACTAAAATTATGCCTACTAAAAAGTATTCCCGTGCTATTTTTATAATTGCTGAAAGTCTCATCCTTATCCCTCCCTTAATTTACCAATATAATTCTCATCTGCTGCACACCCCAAAATTCCCCTCATAATACAATATATACCATTTATAGTAAACCTTCTATTTTGTTAACATATGCAATACTACTAGTACTAGTAGCATTAAGTAAATTATATCATTATTCTCCATATATTTCTAACTAGAAACCTGCTAAAACCCATCTTTCTTTAGCTATATTTAAATTTATTAAGATTAGTTTTGAAATATAAAATACATACCTTTATTAAATATCATATTTTTTGAGATTCTTGACCTAAGTTATCCCCTTATCTTCATTGCCTTGAAGTTAAGAATCTAGAAAGTTCAGTTAAAGTTCAGATAAGCAACAAGGAGAGTTCAGTTAGATATTATAAAATCTAAATAAACCAATAGATAGGAGTGATGAATATGAGACAAACAGGCGGACGTCATGAACTAAAGCATTACATAAATTATGCAGATTTTGTGCAACTCCGTTCAAGACTGCAGCATGTAGCTTCGCCAGATGAAAATGCTTATGAGGGTAATAGTTATAAAGTTAGGAGTCTTTACTTTGACAATTACAATGATAAGGCACTTCTGGAAAAGATAAATGGTCTTGACTATCGTGAAAAGTTTAGATTGAGGCTTTACAACGGCGATTCTGCATTTATACGCTTAGAAAAAAAGAGTAAAAAAGGAGGTATGTGTTTTAAGGAAAGTACTGTTATATCAGCATCCGATTGTGACAGATTACTAAATGGAGATTTGACTCCTTTAAAAGAAAATGGAGCTCCTCTTCTTTTAGAGCTTTATACTAAGATGCACTATGAACAACTTAGACCCAAAAACATTGTGGATTACAATCGTGAAGCCTATGTGTTTAATGCTGGCAATGTCCGCATCACCCTTGATACTCAAATTCGGACAAGCTCCAATGTGAGTACATTTCTAAATCCTAACATTATCACGGTTCCAATTCCCAATATTATCATTCTTGAAGTTAAGTATGATAATTTTCTGCCTGAGGTTATTAGAGGTATCACCTCTCTTTCTAGCAGACAAAGCACTGCATTTTCAAAGTATGCAGTTACACGAATAATATAAAATTTTGGAGGTAAATAATTATGACATTTAACGATATTTTAAAGAGTAGTTTTTTAGAAAAAGCTACAGCCTTTTCAATCACTGACATAGGGCTGGCAATGCTATTATCTTTTACAATAGGACTTTTCATTTTCTTTATTTATAAAAAGACCTTTACTGGTGTTATGTATTCTTCATCCTTTGGTGTTTCTCTTATGGCAATGACCCTAATTACAACCCTTATTATCCTTGCTGTTACCTCAAACGTCATCCTTTCACTAGGTATGGTTGGTGCTCTTTCCATCGTTCGTTTCAGAACAGCTGTAAAAGAACCACTAGACATAGCCTTTCTATTTTGGTCAATTTCTGTAGGTATTGTAACCGGTGCTGGACTTATTCCCCTTGCAGTCATAGGCTCTTTATTTATTGGTATTGTCCTCCTTATCTTTGTAAATAAGAAAAGTACTGACACACCATATATTATTGTACTTAATCTTGATAACGATAAGGCAGAAAATGATGCAGTTGCCATGATCAAAGGTAAAACTAAAAGAACCCTTATCAAATCAAAAACTGTTTCTAAAAGTGGCATAGAGCTCACTATAGAAGTTCGACTTCTTGATATGTCAGCAAAACTTGTAAATGAACTCCTTACAATAAGTGGAGTAACCAATGCTACTTTGGTGAGTTACAACGGAGAATACACTACGTAAATACGTTTTTGAATTGAGGTGAAAACATGATACAGAGCAAATGTATAAATATTGTAATTGCGATTGCGGTGGTTTTCGCCTTGATTGCAAGCATAGCACTTATTGGTCTAGGAAATGCACCATCAATATCCAACAGTGCAAAAATCGAGCCATTGTATACTACACAACTTTTTGGTACAGATATAATTTCAATAGAAATACTTGCTGATGAAGCTCAGTGGCAGGAAATGCTGGATAATGCCATTTCAGAACCCTTTATTATGGCGGATGTTATTGTTAACGGTACAAAGTTTCAAAATGTAGGAATTCGCCCAAAAGGAAATTCTAGCCTTACCCAGGTTGCAAACAGCGATAGTAATCGCTACAGTTTTCGTTTGCAGTTTGATGAATATGTGAAGGATCAGACCTGCTTTGGACTTCAAAGCTTTGTTGTCAATAATATGTTAGGCGACAATACTTATATGAAAGAGTATATTTCCTATGACATAATGAAAGAAGTCGGTGTAGACTCTCCATGTTTTGGCTATGCGGATGTAAAGCTTAATGGTGAGAATTGGGGACTATACCTTGCTGTAGAACTTTATGATGATAGCTATGAGCAGCGTGTCCAAGGCACTACCGCTGGTATACTTTATAATGTAAAGACAATGGATATGGGTGGTGGTGCTGATAATGGGGGCGCACCAAACATTAAAAATAATGGAAATAAGGGTGAAATTCCAGGTGGTGGTAATTTAGGTGAAAGACCACAGATTAATGCCGATGGAACTGAACCTAAGGATACCCTAAGTGTTCCTCCTGAAAATATTCAAACTAATCAGGATGGTACTAATACAAACATTGACTCTAGTAAGGGTGGTTTTCCTGGGCGTCCTGATGGAGGTAATATGGGCGGCGGTAAAATGGGTAGTAGCGGTGGTAGCCTTGAATATACGGATGACACCTCATCAAGCTATAGCAGTATTTTTGACAATGTAGTTGGTAAAAGTACTGAAGATGATTATCAAAGAGTTATTACTGCCCTAAAAGCCTTATCTGAAGATCAGTCTTTAGAAACCTATTTTGATGTTGATAAAATACTTCGTTACTTAGCTGCTCACACTATGGTAGTAAATCTAGATAGTTATTCTTCTAGTATGGCTCAGAATTATTACATCTACGAGAATGATGGTAAGATAACTATTTTGCCTTGGGATTATAACTTAGCATGGGGCGGCTTTAAAAGTGGCAGTGCATCCTCTGTTATAAATTTCCCTATCGATACACCTGTCAGCGGCGTAGAAATGTCAACAAGACCTTTACTTGAAAAATTGTTTGCAAATGAGGAATATCTAGAGCTTTATCATAGCTATTTACAGTCACTTATTGATGAATATTTTATAGATGGTAAATTTGAAGAGAAGGTTTCACATATAAACACTTTAATTGAAATCTATGTAGAAAATGATAAAACTGCTTTCTGCACTCTTGATGAATACCAAACGGCAGTTAAGGCTTTTGTCACCCTTGGAAATTTAAGATCTGAAAGCGTACAAGGCCAACTTGATGGCTCAGTACCAAGTACTATTGCAGAGCAAAATTCAAATCCAAATGCACTTATCCCAGCTGAAAATCTTAATTTAAACGATTTAGGCTCCATGATGGGTGGCGGTATGGGTGGTAATCATACTGATGGAAATATTCCGAGTAGCAATTCACCGTATGGTAATACTATTGGTAAATTACCTAATGAAAACAAGCCAATTGGGAATAATATGTCTGACATGCAACCAAATAACAATGCCCTCCCAACCTCTGGAACCGTAGCTTCTAATGAATCAAATCAGAGCTATCTTATTCTTGTCGGATTGTTAGTATTAACCCTTATGGTGGCAATTGTTTTTGTTGCTAAATACAAGAAAGGATATTAAGAAAAAGGCCACAAAACAATATTTGTTTTGTAGCTTTTTTCACTTTAAATAATCGCTGATTTCTTATGAAGTCCATGGTATAATTATACAAAATGAGGTGAATGAAATGTCTAAAATACTTATTTGTGATGACGAAGCAGGTCTCCGCTCAGTCATTAAGCGTTATGCTATTTTTGAGGGTCATCAGGTATATGAGGCTGGTGACGGCATGGAAGCTATAGAGCTTTGTCTAAGTGAAAAGTTTGATATGATCATTATGGATATTATGATGCCTGAGCTTGATGGTTTTTCTGCAGTAAAAGAAATACGTAAGACTTCAGATACTCCCGTTATCATGCTTTCGGCTCGTGGTGAGGAATATGACAAGGTTTTAGGCTTTGAGGTTGGCGTTGATGATTATGTTGTCAAACCCTTCTCTTCAAAGGAAATTATGCTAAGAGTAAATGCAATTTTGCGTCGGACCGCAAAGCTTACTACTGCTACCCCTGATAATGAAGGTCATATCATCTTTGAAAAAGACGGCTTTAAAGCTGATATGACTGCGTACAAGGTTTTCATTGACGGTGAACTCATTGACATGGCCCCAAAAGAATATGATTTACTGTTTTTTCTCATTCGCAATAAAAACATAGCTATTCCGAGGGAAAAAATTCTCACTGGGGTGTGGGGATTTGATTATTTTGGTGATGATAGAACCCTTGACACCCATATGAAGCTACTTCGCAAGCATATAGGAGTCTATGCATACCTTATCACTACACTTCGAGGATTGGGGTATCGTTTTGATGGATAAATTAAAGCTTAAGTGGAAGATATTTTCCTTTCTTCTAGGTTTTTCAGCCCTACTGCTTGTGATTTTATGGTTTTTTCAAACTGTGCTACTTACAGATATGTATAAAATAATACGTAAAAGTCAAATCGAAAAAGCTATAACTCTTGTGGAGGAGAATATCAATAGCCCTAATTTACAAACTGTTTTAAATGAACTTGAAGCGGATAAAGAAATTATTGTAAAGCAAATGCAGGAGTTTACTCCTCCACAAAGACCATTGCAGGATGATCGTGGCAGACCACAACCCGAAACAATTACCAAAACCCAAGCCTTCACATTGCATAATGGCAGTATAATATCACTAAGTTTTTTTGCAATGGTAACCCCTGTGGATGCCACGGTTTCCACATTACAAATGCAACTCTGTATCATCACCGTCATCATGCTTTTACTTTCTATTGTCATTGCATTTGTCATTGCAAAGAAAGTTTCCAAGCCAATTGAGAATATAAACAAAAGTGCAAAGCAGTTGGCCTCTGGAAAGTATGATACGAATTTTTACGGACAAGGATTTTTGGAAATCAAAGAACTATCAGACACTCTTAATACCGCTGCAAGTGAGCTTTCAAAGGTGGAATGTCTACGTCGAGAACTTATGGCAAATATCTCACATGACCTACGTACACCCCTTGCACTTATTTACAGCTATGCCGAAATGATGCATGATTTCCCAAATGAGATTACACCTGAACAAACACAAATAATCATGGATGAAACAAAACGACTAGCTTCCCTTGTAAATGATGTTTTAGATGTATCAAGGCTTGAAACCGGCACAATGGAGCTAATCTGTCATCCATATAACCTAACTCAAAGCATTTCCATAACTCTTGATAGAATTGTTGAACTTGTGAAAAAAGAGGGTTATTCTATATCCTTTGAATATACCGAAGATTTATATGTTACTGCCGATGAGGTTAAAATCACCCAGGCATTTTACAACCTATTGATAAATGCCCTACATTACAGTGGTGATGATAAAAAAATAACCATCCGTCAAAATAGTTTTGATGACTTGGTAAAAATTCAGGTCATTGACAACGGTGAAGGTATAGTCCCTGAAAACCTACCTTATATTTGGGATAGGTATTATAAAGTGGATAAAAAGCATAAGCGATCTGTGATAGGTACAGGATTGGGACTGTCCATTGTAAAGAAAATCATTGAACTACATGATGGTAACTATGGTGTAGAATCTCAAGTAGGTGGTGGCAGTACCTTTTGGTTTACTATAAAATTAAATAAATAATAAATTGTATCCTTCAATAATTATAATCATTACAAATTACTGTTTAAATTATAAATAGAGCCAATAACTTATTTATATTTAAGTTATTGGCTCTGTTTTTTAATTTAATATATACTTTTTCAATTTCTTCTCTCGGTACCAAACTTAACATAAAATGAAAGATAAAAAGAATCCTAAAGTTTTATACCCTCAACAACAACTATAGCAAACCATTCTCCCTCAAAAGGTACTAAATCAAATTCATTTTTTTCTCCTATTGATTCTCCAATAGTTGTCATGCTTATACTATCAAATTTTGCTTCAATATAAGCTTTTTCTATCCCTGTTTTTAAGGTAAATTCTTCTGCTCCACCAATATTGTTCTCTTTACAAAATTCCTTTAGCTTTTCAACTCCTTTAGAGTCTTCTTTAAGAATAATATAACTATCAAGTAATGATTGTCCTACTTTTAGTACCCTTCTAGCCTCTTTTATTCCATCCGCAGCCAGATTTAACATGTTAGCAATTCCACAAAAAGATACAGCAGTATCAATTGAATTATCCTTAAATGGCAGATTTGTTGCATCACAAGCTATATAGTTTACTTTCATTTCTGGATTAGTTTTTTTAGTTCTTAGTCGATCATGTTTCAATACTATAAAACTTAAATCTGTACATATTATCTGTGATTCAGTTTTTACATGTTTCACCATCTCTTTAAATAATATTCCTCTACCAGTTGCTATGTCTAATATAAATTCACTATTTTTATTATTAATACTATCAATAATAAACTTTTTAGCTTTATCACCTATTATTACTTGGTTCTGCGGAACGTCCTCAGCTATTTTTTTATCCATCTCCGCCTCATCATACTGCTCATAAACTTCTGTCCAGTTATTTGCAATTTCCTGTTCTACTGAACCAAAGTTAATTACACCCGCCCTAATGGCCCAGTCATGACCATCATTACAGCGTAATTTCCCATCAATAATCTCACTATTTTCCTCATTTTCAACTGTCAAACTTAATTCCCCATTACATTTTGGACATTTTAATAATTTAAGAATTTCTTTATACATTCTTATTCAACCCCTCTTTAATAAAATATATATCTCAAACTTGTGAGCAAGAAAATCACATCTTTTTAACATATTGTCTTCAATAAACCTAATACCTTTACCTGTTCTGAGTGTTATATCTCCTATATAATGCCCAACATTATAAATTGTAGAGTATCTTCTTCTGATTTCCTGTACTAAAGTGATTTGATAAAGTTCACCAATGATGTCATGAATGATTCTATGTCAATCTTCCATACATTATCTACTTTTACTGAATTCACATTAAATACAAATTGATCTCCTGATATTTCTGATTCAATAATAAACTCTAAAGTAGCAGCATCTCCACCCACTTTGCTTACTTTTCTAATGCCATATAAAATCTCACTCTCAATTTTAGCTTCAATGGCTTCGTTATCAAATGCATAGACTACCCTACTTGAAGTTTCTTCAAATATTTGTTTTAGCTCTTTATGCTTATCTTTATCCAGTGTGCTAGAATACTCTAAAGCTCCCACAATAAATACAATTCATACTGCACCTCTTTCATAAGTATATATAACTATTTAGCTATTATATAATTTAACAAAATTATAATGTTTCTTAATTGTAATTTTATCAGTAATATTATGCTATTTTTGTCATAATGAGAGGTTTGTAATAAAGAAAAAACGACATCCTTCTGCAAGTATGCCATTTCTCCAATTATAATCTTACCAATTTAAATTATTCAGTAGCAATCTCAAGTCCTAATGTCCTTTTGCTATCCACCCAGGTGACCTTTCGAAAGAGGGAATCGAATGAGTTTACTAATCATCATTCACAAATGGATTAACCTATATAATATCTTTTTATAATCTCTGAGTCCTTTTCAATAATAAGCATAGTTGGTCCAGGTATAAAACTGGTTTCTTGTGTTTTAACATCCTTTAACATAATAAAATGGCTACAGAAAATCTTGTCATCTACTTTAAACATATTCATAGGGTCATAACCACAAATGGTGAACTCACCCTCATGAACAATTGGATTTTTACTATAAAAATCATCAATTAACATTTGCTTTCTCAGTTGCTCTTCTTCAAAATATACTTTGATTACATCATAATTAGGTTGGTTTATACTTATATCCCTTATATCTATAAACTCAGAAACCTGTTCAAAAATTGTAAGTTTTTGATTTGATATTTCTTTAGAAAATTCTATTCCAATTTCATCTAAAAGCATTAAAAACAATGTTCCTGTAAAATAGGAACATCTACGAATATCAAATAGCATCTTTTTATCAGAAACAATTTTTTTCTTATAATCTTCAATGTGCTTTCTATATAAATCACTAGATATAACTTTCAATGCATTTGTTCCACAATATTCAGCACATCCTTCAAGGGTTTCAATTACAAATTCATACTTTATTAGTTCTCCAAACTTTTCTAATCTTAATTTTCTTGCAGCTATTATCTGCTTTAATAAATCTATCTTCTTATTTCTGTCTATTGAATTTAATGCTTCAACCAATAATATATTTTCATTATATTTTAGTTGATAATTTTCTAATGTATTAGGATATGATAATGCTTTTATATCATCCGGAAATCTAGTTTCATTTTGAGATTTTTGATAAGAATGAAACATCTCATGAACGATATTTGCTGAAAGCTCTTCTAAATTTACATCTTCAACACTGTCAAGAAACCATATTGCTAAATTTTCACCTTCATAATTTATACTTGTGTTACCTAAAAATCTATTATCATAAGGAATAATGCCTTTATCCAGGTACACGCTATTTTTATTATATAACGCAAAATCTGTCCTAGTAAAACCACTCCATAGTTCATTAAAATCCACATTAATCAAAATGTCTTTGACCTTTTCGTACAATTCCCTCAATTACTTATGCCCCCTAAAAATAAAATGAGCTTTACCACTAAATTTCCTTTTGGAAATTTTATAGGTTATTAGTAGTAATGCTATAGCTATTAATATATAAATCAACTTAAACTTTATCATTTCTCCATTTTCATAATTATAATATTGATATAAATGGCCAAGAACCCCATATTCTTTAAATATTTTGCATCTCCATAGAGATTCCTCAATTAAATAATATGAAGCAATTATAGTTATACTAACAGTTATATCTCTTACTAAAAACAAAATTAACAAACTTAAGGATATTATGAAAATATTTGTAGAAAATGAACATAGTATTATTTCTGAAAATGGTATTAAACTAGCTTTATGACCTATTAATTTTATATATAAACTATATATATTAATAAATGAAATCATATGCAAAATTATATACAAAACTAGTAATGAGATTAACTTTCTTACCATAAATTTATTAGTGTTGCTTCCACCTATTGCTAATGATATCTCTTCCATACTGTTACCAAAGTCTGTCCCTATTGAGAACAATATTATCACTATAAATAAAAGAAGTAGATACACATCACAATAAGTAAATAGATTTATTGGAATAATGGTCCTGAAAAATGAATTGTAATTATCTATAAAGCTTACGTCAATAAATGTGGCTGGGAAAATCCTTATTAACACATTGAATATAATTACAATACCCGTTATTATATATAATAAATTTGTAGTAATCATATTATTTTGGATTTTTAGATGAAACTTAATCATAGCTATACTCCTTTTCTTTAAGGCTACTATGAATAATATAAGCATCTTGAAGAGTTATACTTACTTTTTTAGAATTTGATGTTAGTGGCTTAGGACTTACATACTGGATATGCATAGATTCACCTAGAGGTGACGTCTTCAATATTTTATTGGTGTTGCATATTTCTCTATAGGTTTCAAGGTTTACATCACATTCCCAGGCTAATCCCTCAACCGCATTTATAAACTTGTCCTTTGTCCCCTTATAAAGAAGCCTTCCATCCTTTATTACCAATAAATAATTACAGTAAAATTCTATATCCTCAATGATATGAGTTGTTACAAGTACTATTCTATCTTGACTTATTATTGGAAATAACTCACGTATATAATTTCTCTGTTCTGGATCTAGCCCAACTGTAGGTTCATCAACTACTACTAACTTAGGTGAACCTATAAGTACCTGGGCAAATCCCAACTTTTGTTTCATACCACCTGAATATTCTTTAATTTTTTTGTCAATATATTCATTCATACTTAATTTAGATACAATTTCCTCGATTTCAGACTTTATGCTTTTTTCATCATAATCTAACTTTAAACTTCCTATTATCTCTAGGAATTCTCTACCTTTTAAATTACCATAGGTAGCAAAATCCTGTGGTAAATACCCTATGTTTTTTCTTGCTTCCTTTATATCCTTCTTGTAACTTAAATCATTTAGAAATATCTCACCATGTTCTGCTTTAAATAAAGTGGTAATAAGCTTCATTGCTGTAGTTTTACCAGCGCCATTAGGTCCTAAAATTCCGATTAACCCATCCGTTACTTCAAAGGAAATATCCTTTAGTGCTTCATATTTACCATAACTATAATTTAATTTATCTACTTTTAAAGTATTCATAACTATATTTCACATCCTATATATTAATAATTTGCCCCTAGATACATTTTAATATAGCCCTTATCAATTTTTCCACCCCCTGCAATAAATGGTGCAAAAATAAGTTTCTTTATATTTATCTCACTTTCGTTACCCTTTGTCATCCTAAAAATTAAATCATCACACTTCCTATCACTATTAACTAATTCTTCATTCCCAACAAGTAAGTAATCCTTATAGTTTCTTTCTATTATTAAAGGACTACTCATTAAAAATATTTCTCTATCTTGTCCTTTAAATGTATATTCATAACCATTTATTGACTCTTCCATATTTGAATAAATTTTATTTTTAGAGTTATATTTAACATTTACAGTGTAATCTTTCACAATACTGTCATTAAGCTTAGGATACCATTCAAAAACATCTGCTAAAAAAATTCCATCCATCCTTGCATAGAATAGCTCTTCTCCTTGTTCCCATTTAGTATTTATTTTTCCACTATATACTATTTTCATGTTAATAGTTTGTCCTGCTTTGTATTCTCTTTCAAGAATTGCTTCGAAATTATTGTTTGTCCTTTTAAAATCAATAGTTTTTCCATCAATACTTAACTTAGAAATATCCAACCCTTTATATAGACCCATTTTTAAAGATGTAACTGCATCTTTGGTAATACTTATCTTCATATCACAAGTATTTTCTAACATACTATCTATATTTATATTCATGTCATACTCATCTACCCTAAAGCCTATATTCTCATCACAAAAAAATGTAGCATTAGTATTGCTGTAATTAGTATACTCTGCATCCCTTCTTGAAATAATATCATAATAATCTGGCTTCATCTCATTTATATTTACCCCTAAATACACACAAACCCATACTGAAATAATTGAAATTGCTACTGGTAAAATATAAAAGCTTAGTGTCTTTTCACGCCTCCATATTTTACAATATGTAAAAATAGAGCAAACAAATCCAATTAGTATCCAAAATATATTATGATATATATAGCTTTTATCATAGGTAATAATATCAATAGAACTTGTAAAATTTCTAATATTGATAAGCGGAAGAACTACATTAGAAATCTTATAGAAATTTGAAATTATTCCAAATAACATAAGTAATACTATAAAAGTTAGAACACTCCCTAAGTATTTACTAATGACTTGCCCTAAAAATAACCCTAATGCACTAGTTATAATTAAAAAAATCAGAGTATTTACGGTATACCCTAACATCAAAACAAGAAAATAATCCATAGAAACTTTACATAATAAACTTACAACAACAGCAACAATGATATTCGCAGCAAAAATTATTATACCTATAGTTGAGGATATAAAAACTTTGCTTAAATATGTTTCAAAGGATGATATATCCAAAGTTTTAAATATATCATTTTCACTTTCTCCAATTTTCATATTTAAAAGCAAAAGTGGAATCATTATAAGATTTAAAGGCAACCATGAGGTTGAAACCACTCCATCTAATGACAAAAATAAATGTCCTGCTGAAAACATACTACCTATAACCTGCTGCCATCCAAATACGTACAAAACAATAATGCTCCATATTAGGATACCTCTTCTTAAGTTAATCGTTTCATATTTAACTAAAGCATTAACTTTTTTCAATATCTTCACCTACTTTTTAAAATTAAATCTGCATTCCTAACTTCCTAAGTCCCCCCTTCTTAACTTCCTAACTTCCTGCACCTTGAACCCCTTGGTACTACTAATATTAATGCCCTAGAGCTATACTGTATTTCAATGAAATTCCACTCTATTTGTATTATAAGTATCTTTAATTCAAGTGTGTTTATTACCATATTGTAACATATTTTCAAATACAATACTTGATTTCCCTTATAATATATATTCTTTAACTGAATTTATACATTCCATTCTTTAAAAATCCACCAAAATTTTTATACTTTTTTAAAATTACATCTATGTAAATTTTTCATTAGAGCATATATATTTCAATTAATTAGCTATAATATATTTATGAAAAATAGTATAATAATTATTAAGTACTTTAATATTAAATCTTTAAATATGGTATTTTTATAATAGATAGTATTAATACAAGGAGTGATATTATGCCAACAAAAAATAATGTGGACAAAGACCCTGAATTTCTTAATCAGAATTTAATTTACAGAAAAAAATTTATTAGAACCATATACACTACAGTAATTGATATAATACTGTTAATATTTGTTTGGATATATATTGATAATTTTGCTATTAATATCTTCTTAACTCTATCTTTTCCACTTGTAGCTGGAGGTCAACTTATATACACATACGTGAAATGGAAATCCTTCGAGGAGCCTTAACCACATCAATCTCCACTTTAATAAAGATGTTTACTACATGAACTAATCATCAGATGAAATTACAATTTATCTTTTTACATATGAAAAATACCACCACAATGATATTCACATTGCGGTGGTATTTTAAAATTTCCTGTTTTTTAAAATAAGTTTATTACAATTTTTATCTATTCTTTTCAAATATAATTCTTCTATTTATACTAGCCATACCTAATATTAGTCGTGTATACCTAATATATCCTATAAGTTGTCTTGCAAATTATACTTAATATACACTATAAGTTACTTTACCCATTATATTTAATAAATACTACATTGCAATTAATAATTAATATTCACTTTAGATAATATTCCTTTATCCATTGAAAATACTTCATCACATAAAGTATTAATATCCTCCTTATTATGGCTTGCGATAATTATTAGTTTGCCTTCTTCCTTTAAGGATAACAATAATTTTCTAATATCTTCTACACCATCATTGTCTAAACCATTCATTGGTTCATCTAAAATAAGCATTTCTGGATTCTCCATTATAGCTTGTGCAATACCTAATCTTTGTTTCATTCCTAAGGAAAATTTACCAACCCATTTTTTACTATTAGGATCTAATCCCACCCTATCTATTGTGTTAATAATTTGATCTTTTCCAATTTTATTCTTTATCATTGCAAGGATTTTCAGATTTTTAAAAGCGCTATAATTAGGTAAAAATCCTGGGTTTTCAATTATAATTCCTACACTCTCAGGAACATCTATATCTTTTCCAATTGTCTTATTATTAATTTTAATAAATCCCTCTGTTGGAATAACAAATCCGCATAAACACTTTAATAACATAGATTTACCAGACCCATTTCTTCCTACTATTCCGTAAATTTTTCCTTTTTCAAAATTTATAGAAATATCATTTAAAACCTCTATATCTTTAAATGATTTACTTAAAGAATTAACTTCAATCATGCTCATATTAATCAACCACCT
The DNA here is from genome assembly GCF_036660475.1 of Clostridium sp. GTDB lineage: Bacteria > Bacillota > Clostridia > Clostridiales > Clostridiaceae > Clostridium_J. The sequence continues at coordinate 215,858 of NZ_JAVXAO010000005.1, forward strand.
TTTATTATTTTAAATTACATATTTCTATGGGTTTCTTTTTACTGAAAATAATTGCTATACTTATTAAAATAGAAATTATTATAATAAGGGCACCAAATACATATGAAATAGGTGGCATAGTAGCAGTTTTTTCAATACCTATTTTATCTAAGCTCGCCCATGAAACAGGTGAAAACCATAATAAATCATCATTATACTTAGTTAAAGTATCAACAAGAACTAAGACTATTCCTGAGAGTATTCCCAAAAATTGAGAATTTGTAATACTATTAATTACGTATATTAAAAGCCCAATAAGGGTTGCAACCAAACTAGATAAAATATATGAAATAGACATAGCTTGTAATGGTGTATAAAAACTTATTATTTTTCCAGAAACCCACACTTTAGAGCTAACCATATCTCCTACATTCGAAAGACCTAATGTTCCTAGGACCTTTCCCCAGTCTAAATTAAATTCCATATACCGTAGATTAAAAATAATAGCTATAGCAATGATAAATAAAAAATATAAAAATGAAGCTAAAAATATATAAGAAATTTGACCAATATTCCAGGATTTTCTTCCAGATCTAACCACCACATACTGTTGTGTATTATCAATAAATGGTGCATCGCAAAATAACAATATAACTCCCATGAAAATAATTCTTTTCATATAACTTTGAGTGAAAAGAAATGGAAACATCCAAGGTGCTACTTTGTAATTTACAGCATAAGCAAATTTAATAATCTCATTAGCATAATCAAATACAAAAATTGAAATCATTATAAAAAGTACCCAAATTCTATAATTAGAAGACCACTTTCTTATATTTTCATTGCAAATATGCATTGATTGTTTAAATAAGCTCATTTCCAATCCTCCTTCTTATATTTTTTATAAATAATCCTGATACGCCCATGGTTAAAATTGCATAAAATATAAACGTATAAATTATAGTTATAGTAGCATTCTGATTAATTATATTATAACCTTCTGCCAATAACCGAAAATTAAAAAATGGTGGCAAAAACTCTCCTATTTCACCTAATATATAGTAACTTACAAAAGGTGCTGAAATTGCTACAAAATTATTTGGTATGTACGATGATATATAAAGCCCTACCGTTGACCAAAATGCTGCCGATAAACTAAATAAAAATGATTTTATAATAAAATATAAGATAGGAGTTCTACCTAGTAATATATGTCCATAAGGTTTGTCCATAAGCATTTGAGAATCTATACTTTGGGAAAGTAATGGCATTGTAAGATTTAGTAATACTACAAAAAACATTAAACCGAAAAAACAAACTAGAAATGTTACCAAGATATTGACAACTATTTTAGCCTTTGAATAGGCCTTTACTCCATCTCTTATAATAATATCTTGAATAAAGTTATTGTTTAAATCACTGCAAAATGTTGAGATATAAGGCATTGGTGCAAGTAGAATAACCATATTTTTAAAAGCCCCTAATCCAAATAATATTTCATAAATATAAGTTACATCATGCCCTGAAAGATTTTTAGCCAAATCTTCATAACAACTCAGACAAGAGAAAACAGTTATAAGTGGAAAGGTTATCCAAAATAAGGGCGATGTAATTACTCTATATAATTCTGTTTTTAAAGTTCTATTGTTCATTTTTATTCCCCCTGCATTATCATTTGATTTCCTTCCCTGTAATTGCATCAACTAAAATAGCTTTCGTTGATTTTTGGATTTTTTTATTATTAGTGATAGAATCAATCACTTCATTTTCTTCTTCTGTTGTAAATACCCATGCCGGTGTTAATTTAAATTCTCCCAATTTTTTATCTTTTAGCCTTGGAATATATTCTAAATTTATATTAGTAATTTTAATTGGGTCTGTGATAATTATATTTTTATATTTATTTTTTACTACCTCTAAAGCTTGTGAATAATCAATACAAGATAAATTTTCAGTGTCTATCGAAACTAAATCATACATTGAAGATACCTCAAAGCTTGCAATCCCGTTTTTTGTAACAACTGCATTTAGTTCACTTCTGTTTAAATGAGAATTGTCTGATGAAAGAACTAAATCCCTAGAATATATAGGAATGTTATTTGAACTAGATTTAAAAACAATTAGATATCCTTCCTCATCCTCTGTCCAATTTCTTTTACCGGTTCCTGGTTTCATAGCTTCCCACTCTGCAGCCTCTTCATCTGTCATAAAGTTATTTTCTGCCGCTTTTAAAGAATCTATATCCATTGAATATACTATAGGCTCATCATCTATATGTAAATTAAGCGCTTTAGCAATTTGTCTAACTTTATCAATGCTCTCCTTCTTATTTAAAGATATTAATTCATCTTTAGGAAATTTATGTTTCATGTCATCAAATAAAAATTGATCTAATTCAAATCTCAAACGAGAATAACCATTGTCTTTTAAGCTAAAATATAAACTCTCTTTACTAATACTTAAAACTTTATTATTTTTAGTTTCTATAATAATACTCTTATCACTACCAGTACCATACTCATTTCTTGTGTCAATAATATCATCCTTAAGCAATAAATCGCATACCTGTTCTGAATTATATTCTTTATACTTCACATTTAAGACATTATAATTTTCAGCATCAGGTACCTTCGCTTCTGCATCTATAGTTAAATTTTTATCTAGTTCTTTTGACACATTAGTAGAAGAATTTTCGGACTCAATTACGGTGTTATTTTTCATGTTTTCATTAGTATTATCTGATAATGAACACCCCGTTAGTAGTAACGTTATTAATATTACACTTACAAAAAAAAATCTTTTCATTTTAAACGCTCCTTATGTATAAACTATTTTACTCAAAAATTAATTTAATATATATGTATCGTGAAGTTATAATGTCCAATTTTTATTTCTTTTCATTTAGATATTATCTAAATGAAAAGAAATAAGAATTCAAGCCAAAACAAGTTTGAATTCCTACATACTTTATTATATTATGGACAAAATTTCCCACTAAGCTTAACTTTATATCTATCAGTATCACCAAGCAATTTATATTTTTTCCACATTATACTTTCATTAGCGTCATAAAGAAATTTAGAAGATCCATTTTTCGCTTTACACCACGCACTAACTCTAGTTCCATCCTCCTTAGCAATTCCATAAAAAACTTTATCAAAAATATCAAGATTGCCATCGGTAGTTGTAACGTACCAAAAGTTCTCACCATCATCTTTTGTAGCTTTTTCAGAATATACTCTTCCTTCATCTATATTTGGATCACATTCAAATGAAAAATCCATATTTCCTGCAAATGCTACAGTTGCCATACTGGACAAAATAATCGCCCCAGATAAAACCCCAACAATTCTCTTTTTATTCATTATTGCACCTTCTTTCACGATTTGTAACTAAAGTTATATTATTTTTAGTTACGTTACCTAAAGTATAAATCATAATTATGTAAATTTCAACTGTATTTGTAAAATATATATATATTTTGTAAGTGTAGCATTAAATTGAATTCTCAGTAGTATAGCCACCAAAAATGTATTATCCTTATTTTAATAAAAATCACCTCTATATATTATTTCGCTACATTACTATTATATAGTTTTATATTTAATTTTATAGTTAACTGTAATTTTTATTTATACCTCCCAATAAACTCATCCATGGCCAAGCTTATCAACTGCTAGACCTTAAATGCTTTATGATCCTTTACAAACTCATCCCATTTATCAGATACTTCTACATCTATCTTAAATAATTTCTGCTTAACTTCTACAACGGTTTTAGTCTTAAGTTCTATAGGCTTTACATCTACTATATTTATACTTTTGTATAACTTCTTTTGATTTTATTTCCCCCGCATTATCATTTGATTTCCTTCCCTGTAATTGCATCAATAAGTATAGCATCCGTATCTTTTATAACTATTTTACTATTACTTATAACATCATCTATGATGTATTCATATTCGGTTAAAAATACCCATGCCGGTGTTAATTTAAATTCTCCCAATTCTTTATCTTTTAGCCTTGGAATATATTCTAAATTTATATTAGAAATCTTAATTGGGTCTGTGATAATTATATTTTTATATTTATTTTTTATAGTTTTCAAAGCCTCAGTATACTGAATACAAGATAAATTTTCAGTGGACAGTGAAGGTGAATCATAGATTGAAGATACATCAAACAGTACAATACCATTTTTATTTACCACTGCTTTTAAATGATTTGGACTCAAAAAAGAATTATCAGATGAAGGTCTAAAGCCTCTAGAGTATATTGGAATATTATTTAAAGTAGATTTGAAAATAATTAGATAAGCTTCATCTTCTTCTGTCCAATTTACTTTACCAGTTCCCGGCTTTGTTTTCTCTGAGTCTGCATACTGTTCATCTGTCATAAAATTATTTTCTGCATCCCTCAAAGAATTTACATCAAGGGAATATACTATAGGTTCATCATATAAAGACAAGTCTAAATCTTTAGCAACTTGTTTAACTTTATCAATGCTATCCTTTTTATTTAAAGATTCTAAGGTATCCTTAGGGAATTTAAGTTTCATCTCATTAAATAAATGCCGATTTGATTCAAACATTAAATGAGTATAATCCTTATTATCCACGTCAAACCTTAAGTAATGTTTAGAAATAATTAAGTCTTTATTACTTTTAGTCTTTATCCAAACATTTTTGTCATTATCTTTCCCATTTTCAGTTCTTGTATCTATAATCTCATCCTTAAGAAATATATTGGATGCTTCTGTTTCATCATATTGTTTGTACTTCACATTTAAAACATTATAATTTTCAGCATCAAATACTAGTGTTTCTGCATCTATGGTTAAATTTTTATCTAGTTCCTCCGAGATATGGCTAGGGAAGTTTTGCAATTCAGTTCTACTCATTTTACTTTCAACAATTTTATTTGATGAACATCCAGTTAGTATTAATGCTGCTGCTAATATACTTAGTAAACTCTTATTTTTCATATTTACTTCTCCTTATAATACTTTGCCTTAAATTTATTCTATATTTTTCTATTACAACAATATATTAACATGAATTCTTTTCCTTATTATTACTTTATTATTACTTTTATATTTAATTTTAATTAATACAAATTATTATTTTCCGAAAATCTTTAATACAAATTAGTATTTAAATTTATTTAAGTCATCTGAAAATAAATAATAACTCAAAATAGCTGATGATACCGACTTGTTTATTTTTGAAGATACCTAGGTTTTAATTTTTGAATATCACATTAATTTTCCCTATAAAAAATACCACCACAATGATATTCACATTGCGGTGGTATTTTAAAATTTCCTGTTTTTTTAAACAAGTTTATTACAATTTTTATCTATTCTTTTCAAATATAATTCTTTTATTTATACTGGCAACGTCATTACAGCCTGTAAGTACCATTGCTGATTTTAAATCACCTTTTAACTCTTCGATATAGGTTTTTACACCTTCTCTTTGAGCTCCAAAGGATGCCGTTACAAAAGGTCTTCCAATTAACACTGCATCTGCTCCAAGGGCTAAAAACTTAAGTACATCAACTCCAGTTCTAACTCCTCCATCGGCTAAAATTTTCACTTTACCTTTTACAGCTTTTGCGATATCTTCAAGAACATCCGCAACTCCTGGTGTCTCATCTAGAACTCTTCCTCCATGGTTTGAAACTACAATGGCTGAAACTCCAGCTTCTACTGCAAGTAATGCCTCATCCACTGTCATTATTCCCTTTAATATAAATGGAAGTTTAGTACTTTTAACTAGCTCTTTTATATCCTCAATATTTTTAGGCATCACAGGTTTTCCATGAAGTGCTAGTGTTATAAGTCCACATGCATCAATATCTACTCCAACTGCGAAGGCACCTGATTCCTCTGCCATTTTAATTTTTTCTATTATATTTTTATTTTCCCAAGGCTTTATAAATACAATACCTTCACACTTAAATTCTTTTAGCACTTTTAAATTTGTAGTTAGAAATGAATCTACTGCTGTATCTCCTACCATAGGATATATTCCTGCATCTAAAGATCCACCTATAACCCAAGATATGTATTCTTCCTCTGAATATTTTCCACCCATATTAAGGGTTGTACCTGAAACTGGTGCTGCAAATACTGGAACATCAAGTTTTCTTCCGAAAATTTCAATAGATGTATCAGGATTTTTAGCATCATGTAAAACTCTCATATTAAGCTTATATCTCTCTAGCGCTTTAAGATTTTCTTTAAATGCATTTCCAGTACCTTTCCCACCCATGCCAGGAACTTCCCCTGCACATGCAACTCCATTACAAACTGGGCACGCCTTACAACTATTATTTAAATTTACTTTTGCTTCTTTTTTTATTTCTTTATAATTCATTTCATCCCCACCAACCTATATTTTTATTATTACCTATACTTTACCTTATTTCTAAATTTATATTTGATTTTCTTCAAAGAATTTATCCAATTCTTCTTCAGTATATACCTTAATATTATTTCTTATTAAAAGTTCTGCTGTTACTCCATTTCCTGGCTTCTTACCTCCAGAGAAGGTACCATCATAAATGATACCTTTTCCACAAGAGGGGCTTCTTGCCTTTAGTATAGCTATATTAATATTCATTTCCCTTACAATACTTAAAGTTTCCTCAGCACCTTTAATAAATTCAGAAGTTACATCGTCATTTATATCTGTTCCTAGAACTCTACACTGACCATCTAAGACCATTGCTCCATTTCCATCTATTATCTCATGGGCCACTCTAGGAGTTGCCTGACCACCCATCTGCTCTGGACATACAGGAATTGCCTTCCCCTGTCTCATAAGTTCTAAGACTCTTTCATTTAAATTATTTTTCCCATCGTATTTGCAATTGATTCCACAAAGGCACCCACTTACTAAAATCATATCCCATACCCCTATTCTTTTACTTTAATTCTGCAATTGTAACTCCAGTTCCACCTTCACCATAGTTTCCAAGTCTATAACTTTTAACATGTGGATGTCGTCTTAGCATATCTGTTATAGAACTTTTTAGTACTCCTGTACCGTTACCATGAATTATTGTAACTTCACAAAGACCTCCAAGATAAGCCTCATCTAAATATTGATCTGTAGTATAAATTGCCTCTTGTGAGTCCATGCCTCTTAAATCCACTGATGATGAAACAGATTTCAAATTAAGTTTTGCTTCTCTTTTCTGCATCTTTCTTTGTTGCTTATCATCTTTACTAGCTTTTCCTTTTCTTAAATCTTTAAGCTTAACTGAAATCTTCATTATTCCTGCTTGGACTTGTACTTCACCTCTGTTATCCACTTCTGTGATTACTGTTACATTTTGATTTAGCGATGGAAGGTATAATTCTTCTCCTGGGTTTACAGATGTTAATACATCACCCTTAGGCTCTTCTTTTTTGTTTAGGTTATCTTGAATATTATCTAGAGAGTCTTTTATTTTCTTTCTCTCTTTTTCAATCTTTGTTCTAGCTTCTGAAGAATATCCAAGTTTCTCAAGCTCTCTTATGCCCTTAACAATTGTATCAGCCTCTTCCTTAGCTGCCTTGATAACATCCTTGGCTTCTCTTTGAGCTTCATACATTGCTTTTTCTCTAACTTTTTCAAGTTTATATAATTTTTCTTCGTATTTACCTTTTAATTTTTCTGCTTCTGACTTTAATCCTTCAGCTCTTCTAGCATCATTTTCTGCCTTAATACTCTTTTGTTGAAGGTTTTGAATTAATTCTTCAAATTTTAAACTCTCTGTAGATATATTTTCCTTAGCACTATTTATAATATACTCTGGAAGTCCAAGTCTTCTTGATATTTCAAAAGCATTTGATTTCCCTGGAACCCCAATAAGCACTTTATAAGTAGGTCTTAACGTTTCAACATCAAATTCTACAGAACCATTTTCAACCCCTACAGTCTTTAGAGCATATCCCTTAAGTTCACTGTAGTGAGTAGTTGCCATTATCTTTATATTTCTTTCTTTTAGGTTGTCTAAAATACTTATGGCAAGGGCTGCCCCCTCTGTTGGATCTGTACCTGAGCCAAGCTCATCAAATAAAGCTAAAGTCTTATCATCTGCCTCACCAATAATATTTACTATATTAGTCATATGAGAAGAGAATGTAGATAAGCTTTGTTCTATGCTTTGTTCATCTCCAATATCCGCAAATACTTTATTAAAGAAACTAACTATAGATCCATCTCTTGCTGGAATCATCATTCCACTCATTGCCATAAGCTCTATTAATCCCACAGTTTTTAGAGTTACAGTTTTACCACCTGTGTTTGGCCCTGTAATAACTAATGATGTAAATTCTCTGCCAAGATATATATTACTTGGCACTACAACTCTTTGATCTATTAATGGATGTCTTGCTTCTATTAAATCTATAATCCCATTATCATTAACTTCAGGACAAACACAATTTAATTCATTTGCATACTTAGCTTTTGCAAATATGAAATCTAATTCCCAAACTATGTTCCCGTTGTTTTGTATAACATCAATGTTTCCTGCAATCTTTAAAGTAAGTTCTTTAAGGATTCTATTAATCTCTACCTTTTCCTTAATTCTAAGTTCTTTTATTTCATTATTAAGATCTACAAGTCCCATAGGCTCTATAAAGAGTGTAGCTCCTGTACCACTTTGGTCATGAACTAATCCCTTAACCTGCTCTTTATACTCTGCTCTTACTGGGAGTACATATCTATCTCCTCTAATTGTATACAGACTTTCTTGAAGATATTTTGAATAGGTTCTTACCATACTATTTACTCTATCCTTGATAGAAGAACTTTTATCCCTTAATTTTTTTCTTATTGTAAATAAAGTTTCACTGGCTCTATCTGCAATTTCATCTTCTCCAATAATAGCTTTGAATATTTCATCCTCTATATTCTTAAAAGGAACTATTCCCGCTATTATGTCTTCTAGAACTCTATAAACTGTTTCCTCATTTTTTGTAGAAACATATTCCTTAAAGTTCCTAGAACTTTTTAGCATATTTCCTATTCTAAGTAGCTCTACTGGCATAAGTGTAGAACTCTTTTTTGCTCTTAAAAGTCCATCCCTTACGTCATATATTCCCTCAAAGGGAGGTGCTCCTTTAGTTGTAATTAAAAGTAGCGCCTCCTTAGTTTCTTGTAGATGCTCCTTAATTTCATAAAGATTCGTATAAGGTCTAAGTCCATCAATTAAATCTTTACCAGCTGTTGTAACCGTGTATTTTTTAAGTATTTCCTTTATTTTGTGATATTCTAATACTTTAAAAGTTTTTTCATTCATTTGCTAATCCCCACTTTCTATTCAATTCCCCTTTTATAATGACCCTTTGTACTCTTTCCTATATTTATATACTCGTCATTAAAAACATATCCCATTACATTTATAACTTCTTCATAGGTCTCATCTATAAAGTCAATTCTATAGTTTTTTATATTATTCTTCTTAAGTTCTTTCATAAATGGCACTAGATTAACCGGCACTGTATTGTAAATATGACTTCTACAATATTTATCTGTAGTAACTAAGAATTCTTCACTCATCCTATCTTTTAAAACAAATTTATCCTTATGACAGCTAAAGTTACAGTTCGATGTAGCACTCTTTGTTCCAAATGTACTTCCAATAACACAATACTCACTAACCATAAGCTCATACTTACCATAAACAACTATCTGCACCGGCGATGTTGTATTTTTAGAAATTGAGAATAATTCCTTATTGTTTAGCTCTGCACTTAAAGCTGATATATCATTGAATTTACTATAAAATTCATAGCTATCACTATTCAAAATGTTAAGCTTATAATCCCCAATTATCTTAAGTTTATCTTTAAATACATTAACTATCCCTAGGTTACCAGTAACTATTCCTTTAATCTTAGAAATGTTCTTTTCTACGACCTGACACACTAAGTTAAATTCGTTCTTTATTATGTTAGGAACTACTAAATATAGATTTTCATAACTTACATTCTGTAAATCTATATTACATCCCTTTTGAAATAAATCCACCGCTATAGCAGGAGCTACACCATGATTATTACAATTAAAATCTAGAACTGCTTTTAATTGTGTTTCAGTCTTTACACAAACTAAATATTCATCATTAAATCTTTCCTTGCAATCTGAAGCGTCTCTAGTTATTGAATCTTCTTTATTACATACACAGTTCTCTGTAACTTCTAAGACTAAATTACCCTTAGAACTGCAATTGTTTTTTTCATCTTTAGCTAAACTTTTAACTTCTCTTTTATCTCGTGTTTCTATATGGTGCATTACCTTCTCAATAAGTTCACGTCTTCCACTATTTATTGATGATGCTCTTAGGAATCCATCCTCAAACTTATCAAATTCTACTGCATCTAGTTTAAATGCTGTATCACCCAGCTTACCTAGATTTTTGATTATAGATTCTTTATCCATAGGTTTATTTGCTGCCACTTCCACCGTGTCTCCATAAGCCTCAAAACGCTTTCCATCATAATTTGTAGCTAAATAAAATGGTTCTCCTGGCGCAACTCTAACCTGCATAGTTATTGGTAATTTTATACCATAGATATCCTCATAATTCTTTTGAAGCTCTGTCAAAAGCTTGTTATCCGCAGTGACATATACAGACTCTCCTGGCTTATACTTTGTAGGCATTAATTTTACCATATCACCCTTTAATGCCTCTTTAACCTTATCCTTACCCTTTATTATATTGGTAATTGTAAAGCCACTACTATCAGTTCTAACTCCATCTTGAACTCTTATGTCCTTTTGAAGTTTTATAGTTAAATCATTTCCTACCTTTCCAAGGAATACCCCTGTATTCTTAGGACAATTATAAGCCATCATATCTCTTCCTACATTCCCTTTAAGATAGGCCTTTGAAAATCCTTCTCTATTAAATAGCTGATTTAACATTGCCTTCTTTGGAGCTATATCAAAGCTTTTATTTCCATAAACGCTATCTATAGCTTCTTTATATGTGGTTACAACTCCACTCACATATTCAGGCTTCTTCATTCTTCCTTCAATCTTTAAGGAAGAAGTCCCGCTGTCAATAAGTCCTTTAATTTCTTCTATTGTACAGGTATCCTTAGGACTTAGTAGATATCCCTCTTTACTTTCTCCAGTACCCTTGCTTATTATATTATAAGGAAGTCTACATGGTTGCGCACATCTACCACGATTTCCACTTCTTCCACCTATTACGCTACTCATGAGACATTGACCCGAGTAACTTATACATAGAGCTCCGTGTACAAATACCTCTGTCTCTATACCTAAATCCTTAGAAATATATTTTATTTCATCAAGGCCAAGTTCCCTTGAAAGTACAATTCTTTGAAATCCTAAATCCTTTAAGAATTGTGCTCCCTCACCGTTGTGTATAGTCATTTGCGTTGATGCATGGATTTCAAATTCTGGTATGGCTTCCTTCAGCACTTTAAATAAACCCATATCCTGAGTTATCACTGCATCTACTCCAATTTTATACAAAAACTTTCCATATTCTAAAGCTTCATTTAATTCATTTTCCTTTATTAAAGTATTAAAAGCTATATATACCTTAACATTATATAAATGACAATAAGTCACTACTTCTATTAATTCTTCTTCACTTAAATTATTTGCATACGCCCTAGCTGAAAATTTACTTCCACCCATATATATTGCATCTGCACCACCTTGAACCGCAGCGTATATACTTTCCTTGCTTCCACCTGGTGCTAGTAATTCTATTTTATTCATATGTTGTCAACTCCTATTATCTCAAATGAAAACCAGATTAAATTTATCAATTTCACAGGTTTTCAAGGGTTCCAAATATAACCCATTGTTAATTGTTTAAAATCACTTCTTCAAAAGCTTCTCAATCATTATTATACCACAACTAATTAAGTTGCAAACCTACCAATAAGTATAGCTATTAATTACTTTTTAATTTATATCTCCTCAAAAAAAATGAACCGCTAAGGGTTCACTTTTGATTTATATCCATTGTATATTTGTGTTATAACATTATCTAAATTATAATTTTCTCTTACATATTCTTTAAGTTTATTATTCTTTTTCTTTATTATACTTTCTTTAACCGCATTTTTCACGCTATCATAATCATAAGGGTTACAATATATAGCCATATCCTTAAAATATTCTTTAGATGCACCTTCTTCGGTAACTACAATATTACATCCATATGCAGCTGCTGTAAGGGAAGATAAACTAGTAACCTCTGAAAAACTTGCAAGAACATGGGCACTTGAAAATGTATATGCATTATAAAGATCATAGTCATTCATAAACCCAAGATAATGAGTAGTATCATACTTTAAACACTTACTAAGATAAGCATCCTCTACTACAGTTCCAACTAATACTAAATCAATACCAATTTCATTACATACTTTACTTAATGTAAGTTGATTTTTGCACTCACATATCCTCCCTACACATAAAATATAGTTATCTAATTTATGCCTTTCCTTAAAATTATAAAGTGGAACTTCATCATAATTTATGGCTACCCCATTATTAACTATAATTATTTCCCCTTTAGGATTAAAATCTTTCACAATAATATCTTTTTCGTATTTGCTATTACAAAATATCAAGTTGCTCTTTTTCAAGATTTGTTCCCTATAAACCTTGCAACTGTTCCATATATTATAACGCTCAGTATTGTTAGTATAGTTAAAGAATCTACTCATATTAAAGTACATAGGTGAAATAACAATATTGCATTTACTATTGATAGCTAATTTAAAATGTTTATATGCATCAAATATATTCTTTATATCAAAAATATGCACTACATCATAATTTCCATACTCTACCTCTTCATTCGGCTCACATATTGTAACTTCAACATTTATCTCCTTTAGAAATGAATATATCTTAAACATAATTGCAGTATCTCCACCACTACAATTTACATACTCTCCTCTAGCACATAATAAAACTTTCATGGATAATCCCCCTAAGAATTATGGTTTTAACTAATACCTATGCCTCTTAGATTTTAATTATCACAAATATAATAATATTATTTCTTAATCCACCTCATACCTCTTCAAAAAAGCACAAAAGATACCAATATTAAATCATATTGGTATCCTTACATTTTACCTTTTTCACTATTTACTTGTAGATGTTTGTCCATTTTTCATCAACTCAATAGTTTTATGTTCAAGTTCATGGTTAAGTTTTTCTATAGTTCCAACCTTAGCAAGTAATTGATATTTTAAATCTGTTTTTTCTGATAAAAGTTTTTTATTTGACCCATTTTTTTTCTTATTATCATACTCTAACTCTCTTACTAGTTGCTCCATAATATCTAATTGCTCTTTAAGTTCTGAAACTTCAACGTTTAACTCTGCATTTTGATTTTGAATCTCTTTAGTTATCTCTTGATTTTGTTTTTCCACTTCTTTACTTGCAGCATTTTCTTTTAAGGTCTCCATGGATTCTTTTAAGTTATCATTCTCTTTTCTCGAAGCTTCTAAATCTCTTTTTATTCCTTCAAGCTCAGAAATAAGCTCTTTTTGTTCTCTTACAATCATTTTATAATTTTCATTGGCTCTCTCGTAAGCCTCTTTATTTTTAAAAACCTCATCGCCTAAATTTATAGCCGCAAGTATAGTAGCATCTGGACGACTTATTTTAGAATTCTTAGCTAGTAGAATATTTATTTTATTATCCACATATTGTCCAATCATTTGTAAATATTCATCGTTTTCTTCGCCTCTTAGGTTGTACTCCATCCCATTTATCTTAACTGTTATAATGCTCACGTAAACACCCTCTTAAATATAAATTTACACCTATATAAACTTATTTCCATTTTAACACAAATTACATATTTATTAAATAAGGTATTTAATAAATATACCAATTAGTTATCAACATTATACTCCATATACTTTAACTTTAATGAAAAATTTTCATTTTTTTTACAATAAATTAATTTATTATATAATAATTATAAATTTTCATCTGATTTTCTATATGAAAAACACTAAGTATGTAGTAATTTAGCTACATACTTAGTGTTTTCATTCTTTAAAATTCATTAAGGATTTTATCCTTTATTTTAAATCCTAAATCCTAGATTCTAAATTGTGCATTTTGAATTAGAATTTATACACTTATTACCTTCGTAAAACTTGTTAACTTCTTATATTCTACGTTATCTTAGCTCTGCACCTAGCTTATGCTCTAAGCTTCTTAAGATTTTATCATGAACCTTATTAACTTCAACATCAGTTAAAGTCTTATCTACATGTCTATAAATTATAGAGTATGCGATACTTTTTTTACCTTCTGGAATTTGACTTCCTTTGTAAACATCGAAAAGTTTAGCACTTTCTAAAATTCCTCCACCTTGTTTTTTGATAGTGTCTTCTATCTCTTGTACAAGAACGCTATCATCTACAAGTACTGCTATATCTCTTGTTACTGCTGGGAATTTTGGAAGCGCTTTGTATCTTCTATCAAGTTTCGCACAATCCATTAACATATCTAGATTTAATTCTGCAATAAAGCATCTTGTATCTACACCATAGTTATCACTAACATTTGGATGAATCTCACCAAATACTCCAACTATCTTATTTCTAAGCTTTAATCCTGCTGTTTTTCCTGGGTGGAAGCTTTGGTTTTCGCTTTCTCTTATAAATCCTGCATTATCTATACCAAGATCATTTAAAATATTTTCAACTACACCCTTAAGCTCTAAGTAGTCTCCTGCTCCATACATTCCAATAGTTAAAATATTTCTTTCCTCTGGAAGTTTTGTTTCATCCTGATTCTTAATATATACTCTACCTATTTCAAATAGCATAGCACATTCATTACTCTTAACATAGTTTCTAGCTAAAGATTCCATCATTGAAGCAATGGTTGTAGTTCTCATAACCTTAAAGTCTTCTCCAAGTGGATTTCTTATTTCTACTACATCTCTAAGCTCACTATCTACTGGAATTAAAAGTTTATCAAATATTTTATTACTTACAAATGAATAACTAATCGATTGATTGTATCCACTAGCAATTAATGAATCAATTACTTTGTCCTCTAACTTATGCTTTTCAGATTTCCCTGATTTAACAGCTTCACATGTCGGCATCGTAGCTTCAAAGTTATTGTATCCATGTATTCTTGCAACTTCTTCTGCGATGTCCTCTTTAATATTTAAGTCGCTTCTGAATGTTGGACAAGTAACTATTAGATTATCACCATCTAGCTCAGTAAATAAATCTAACCCATCTAGGTATCTCTTCATATCTATTGGAGATATTCTGCTACCTAAGAATTTATTTATCCATTTAAAGTCTACAGTTAAAGCATGTGGCTTTTTAACTTCATTGTAGATGTCTATTTCTCCAGCCATAACTGTTCCTGCACCTAATTCTTCTACAAGGGCACAAACTCTCTTAACCGCTAATTCACATAAGTTTGGATCTAAGTCCTTCTCATACTTTCCTGAAGCTTCAGTTCTTAGATTTAACTTCTTAGAAGTAAGTCTTATATTAAGACCATTAAAGTTTGCACTTTCTAGAACTATCATAGTAGTGTCATCTTTAACTTCAGAATTTAAACCACCCATAACTCCTGCAAGTCCTATAGTTTTATCGCCATCTTTAATGCAAAGCATAGAACTATCTAAAGTTCTTTCTTCTCCATCTAAAGTAGTGAATTTCTCATCATCCTTCGCAGTTTCAACAACTATAGTATTTGATTCTATATCTCTTGCATCAAAAGCATGTAGTGGTTGACCAAGCTCTAACATAACAAAGTTTGTAATATCAACTATGTTATTTATAGGTCTTACGTCAGCCTCTAATAATCTTTCTTGCATCCACTGTGGTGAAGGCTCTATTTTTATATTACTAATTCCTTTAGCCATATATCTTCTGCATAATTGACTCTTAACTTCTACCTTATATGTGTCCGTTAAGTTTGTCTCATCAGTAGTTTTATACTCTAGGTTTGGCATTTTGTAAGGAACCCCTAATGTTGCTGCTGTTTCTCTTGCCATACCTATTATGCTAAAGCAATCAGCTCTGTTTGAGGTTATTTCAAAATCTATTATTGCACTTTCAAGTGGTAAAATAGATTTTATATCTACTCCAACTTCAGTATCTTCTGGCATTATCATAAGACCATGTACTGGTTCATCTCCTGCTATTCCTAGTTCTTCTTCAGAACAGAACATACCATTAGATAGTACTCCTCTTAATTTACCCTTTTTGATTTTAAGTCCACCGTGTAGTGTTGACCCATGAAGTGCAACTGGAACTATGTCCTGCTCCTTCATATTTGTAGCTGCCGTTACTATTTGTATTGGCTCCATAGCATTTATATCTACAGCACACACTACTAACTTTTCAGCATCAGGGTGTCCTTCTATTTTTGTTATTTTTCCTGTTACTACATTTGTAATATCATCACCTGTAAGTATAACTTCTTCAACGTGTGAACCTGATAATGTTAGAGCATCGCCAAGTTCTACAGGGGAAATATTTATATCAACATAATCTTTTAACCATTTAACTGGATACTTCATAATCTTTCCTCCTACTTTCTAAAATTGATTTAAGAATCTCATATCACTTTCGTATAATAATCTTATATCATCTATTCCGTATTTAAGCATTACCATTCTATCAAGACCAAATCCAAAGGCAAAACCACTGTATTTCTCTGGGTCAATTCCACCTCTTCTAAGTACATCTGGATGTACCATACCACAACCTAGTATTTCTATCCAGCCACTACCTTTACAGATTTTACAGCCTTCACCTTTGCATACAAAACAAGTTGCATCTACTTCTGCAGATGGCTCTGTGAATGGGAAATGATGTGGTCTAAATTTAACTTTCATTTCATCTCCAAACATTTTTTGTATAAACATTTCTAAAGTTCCTTTAAGATCTCCAAAAGTAACACCTTCTGCTACTACTAATCCTTCAACTTGATAGAATATTGGAGAGTGTGTCGCATCAACTGCATCTGAACGGAAAACCTTTCCTGGTCCTAACATTTTTATAGGTGGATTTTGATTCTCCATTGTTCTAATTTGGATTCCTGAAGTTTGAGTTCTTAAAACTATATTATCGTTTATATAGAATGTATCTTGCTCTCCTCTTGCTGGGTGATCCTTTGGTATGTTTAAAGCTTCAAAGTTATAATAATCAGTCTCAACCTCTGGACCTTCTTCTATGGAGAATCCCATAGATAAGAATATATTATTGATTTCTTCAAGTGTTAAGTTAATAGGATGTTTTTTTCCTACAACCTGTTTTTTACCAGGCATAGAAATATCTATAACCTCACTATTTAGCTTCTTCAAAGTTTCAGCTTTTTTAATAGCCTCTACCTTACTTTCTAAAGCGGATTCTATTTCCTCTCTAACTTCATTTGCAACCTTACCAACAACCGGTCTTTCTTCTGCTGATAGTTTTCCCATTCCTCTTAAAATTGCAGTAAGCTCTCCTTTTTTCCCTAAATATTTTACTCTTAGGTTTTCAAGTTCAACTTTATCTGTAACTTCATTTAACTGCTCTAAGGCAACTTTTTTTATTTGTTCTAATTGTTCTTTCATAATCTTTCTCCTTTCCAAATTTTCTTTATGTAATCTAATCATTAACTAGATTCTCACCATAATTAACAACTATATTTAATAACTTATTTTCATTCTTCAAAGTGTAATACCTAAAATTATATTTTCTCAATATATTTTTACATTACTTGTTTTACACTATATCTATGCCCTCTAATGCCATATTTAAATCTAATATTGATTTAAATCACTAGTTACGGATTATGTTTTTTTGCAATAAAAAAACCGCCCCAAAAAAGGGACGGAATATCCGCGGTACCACCCTAGTTGAACTTCAAATGAAATTCCTCTTAGTAAATTTATCGACTATTGCCGCTAATTACTACTACTACTTCATAATTAGTACTCAGAAGTGAACTTCGAAATAGTTTTTATAAAAAAAGCTTTCAGTCTATGGCTTTTTATCCCTTATATAAAAATATATATCTACTCTCTCCGTCATCGTATACTTATTTAATTGAAAATTTAAAATTAAGAATTTAAAATTCTAGTTAAAAGCTTTAAATTATAATTAATTTTTAATTTTTAATTTATAATTTATAATTTATAATTATACATATAATACAGAAAAAATTCAAGTATCATTAACTATTCTTTATCAATTTCTGTCTTACACTTTCATAAATCATTATAGATGCTGCTATTCCAACATTTAAGGATTCTGTACTACCTAACATAGGAATCTTTACCTTTGAAGTTGCAAGTTCCATAACTTCATCACTTATTCCATTCCCTTCATTACCCACAGCAATAATAGCATTTTCTACTAGATTAACCTGATAAAAGTTTTTATCTGTTTGTAATGAACTGCATACTAAGTTAAATCCTTTAGCTATTAGCTCTTTTGTAATCCTTAAGTCCTCATCATGAATTATAGAAATGTTAAATATAGAACCCATAGTTGATCTAAGAGTTTTTTCATTATATATATCAACTGTATCCTTAGTCATGATAACTCCACTACAACCAGCACTATGTGCAGTTCTAATTATTGTCCCTAAGTTTCCTGGATCTTGAACTTTATCCACTAAAACATATAATCCATCTTTGCTTACAACCGTGTCATCAACCATGTTAACAACTGCTAATACCCCTTGAGAATTCTCTGTAGATGAAATCCCTTTAAATAAACTATCGCTTAATATAAAGACCTTTTCTTCGTAATCATCTAAATATAAATCAAATTTCTCCCTAAATTTTTCAAGAGAACTTTCTTTAACTAACAATTTATCTATTACAAAGTCTGATTTAAAACCTTCTTCAACAAATCGAAACCCTTCGATAATGAATTTCTTATGTTCAAATCTGTACTTCTTGTCTTTCATTTTTTTTATGTCTTTTAATGTATTATTATCTTTACTAGTTATAAACTGCACTTACATTTCTCCTATCTAACTAAACCCTCTATATTATTTAACTCAGAAGTTCCTCCAATGGCAACTATTATGTCCCCACCTTTAATAATCTCATCCGCGGATGGTGATACATCAATATCGTTATCTCTTTTAATTGCTACTACGTTTATTCCATACCGACCCCTTAGATCTAAATCTTTAAGGGAACTACCTTCCCACTCTTTAGGTGTTACAATTTCTGCAATGCTAAAGTCTGGTGATAATTCTATATAGTCTAAAATGCTTGAAGAACATAAGTTATGGGCTACCCTAATTCCCATATCACGCTCTGGGAATATAACTCTATTTGCACCAATTTTATATAAAACCTTTGCATGTAGTGCATTATTAGCCTTAGTTATTATATGTTTAACATTCATTTCCTTAACTAGTAGTGTCGATAAAATATTAGCTTGGATATCTGCCCCTATACTAATTATAGCCACATCAAAATTACTTATTCCAAGCGCCCTTAAGCTATTTTCATCATTAGCATCTACTTGAACTGCATGAGTAACCTTTTCCGCTATATTCTGAACTGCTTCCTCATCTATATCCACTGCCAAAACATCATTTCCTAGTGCATATAAAGTTTCTGCTACTGACGTACCAAATCTCCCTAATCCTATAACTATAAACTGTTTCTTACTCATAATATATCCCCCTCTATCCAACTAAAATTTTATCTTCTGGATACTTAATTGAATTCCCTTTTTTACTTTTTCTCATAGCGATTGCTAATAATAATGTAAGTGGTCCAACCCTTCCTGCATACATAGTAATAGCAATTATAATTTTTCCTATAGTCGTTAGCTTCTGAGTTAATCCTAGCGTAAGTCCTACTGTTCCAAATGCAGAAGTTGCTTCAAATAAATAATATTCGAAAGGTGACCCTGATGCACTTTCAGTTATTGATAATAGTATTGTTACTGATAAAACTAACCCTAGCGCAATCACTACTACCGCAAAAGCTTTGTAAACAGTTTCTTTATTTATTTTTCTTTTAAATATTTCTGTATCTTCTCTTCCCCTTAAAATTGATATAACAGTCATAAATAACACCCCTGCAGTTGATGTTTTAATCCCGCCTGCTGTAGAGCCCGGAGATCCACCTATAAACATAAGCATTATAGTTAAAAACGTAGATGCTATAGTCATAGTCCCTAAATTTATAGAATTAAATCCTGCGGTCCTTGGAGATATTGATGCAAATAATGAAGCTAATAGCTTATTCTTCATTGACATATCCTTCATTGTGTTTGGATTTGAATATTCAAATATAAAGAACATAATAAATCCAATGACAATTAAAACTACACTCATAGTTATTACTAGCTTCGTTTGAAGTGTTAACCTTTTTGTTTTTCTATAATTATAAACTTCATCCCATACATAAAACCCTAAGCCACCAACAACTATAAGTGAAGATATAGTTATAATAACTAATCCATTATTGCTATAATCCATAAGACTATTATATCCACCCATAAGATCAAATCCGGCATTACAAAATGCTGATATGGCATGAAATATGCTATAATATATCCCCTTCTTAAGGCCAAATTCTGGTATGAATTGTATTGAAAGAAGTAATGCGCCTATCATTTCTATTGAAAATGTAAGCATAATTATGTATCTTGCTAATTTCACTATCCCCTGAAGAGATGTAGAATTGAGGGATTCCCTTATTATTAATCTTTCTTTAAGGGTTATCTTTTTACCTATCATTATAGATATTAACGTGGCAAAGGACATAAATCCCAAGCCTCCGATTTGTATTAAAATAAGAATTACAGTCTTCCCGAAATAGTTCCAATATGTACCTGTATCTACCGTTACTAGTCCTGTTACACAAACAGCTGAGGTAGATGTGAAAATACAGTCAATAAAAGGCGTTTTTATTCCGTCTATAGTTGCACTTGGTAAACTTAAAAGCACTGCTCCTGTAAAAATTATAGTAGCAAATCCTATTGCTATCACTTGAACTGGAGTGAATTTTTTCATCCCAAACATATCTCGCATTCTCAATTGCATTTAAAACACCTCTATTTCATATTATGAGAAAACTTCAATAAGAATAAACCTTCTTATTATTTTCCCCATTTACAGATAAAATATTATATAGTATAAAAATGTAGCCCAAGCTACATTTTTATACTATATATTTATCTGAATAAGGTTAAGCTCTGCTTATATTATAGAAAAACTTAATTTTCTTTTCATAAGCAGAGCTTTATGTTTTAAAATTAACCTTGGATATGTTTTTTTGCAACTTCTACTAATTCAGTAAAAGCTTTTGGATCATTGATAGCTATTTCAGAAAGCATTTTTCTGTTTATATCAATTCCAGCAAGTTTCATTCCATTCATGAATTTTGAATAAGTAAGGTCATTCAGTCTAGCAGCAGCGTTTATTCTAGCTATCCATAGTGTTCTGAAATCTCTTTTCTTTAATTTTCTTCCAACGTAAGCATTTCTTAGTGCTCTTATTACTGACTCGTTAGCAGTCTTGAATAACTTGCTTTTTCCACCGTAGTATCCTTTTGCAAGTTTTAATACTTTTTTATGTTTTTTACGACTGTTCATCGCTCTTTTTACTCTTGCCATTATATTTACCTCCTAGATAACTTTATACTATAAGTATGGTAGTAATTTTTTCATTATTTTTTCTTGAGTAGATGATACATACCCAGTTTTTCTAAGATTTCTCTTAGTTTTTGCACTCTTCTTAGTTAATATATGGCGCTTGAAAGCTTTAGCTCTTTTCAATTTACCTGTTCCTGTTTTCTTGAATCTTTTTGCAGCACCTCTATGTGTTTTCATTTTTGGCATTGTAAAGTCCTCCTCTCGGTTATGCTCTTTTTGGAGCTAATATCATTATCATATTTCTTCCTTCTTGTCTAGCTGGCTTCTCTATAATAAATACATCGCCTAATTTCTCTACAAAAAGGTTTAATATCTTATGTCCTACTTGTGAGTTTTCAATTTCTCTTCCTCTAAATCTCACAGTAATTTTAACCTTATCTTCTTCTAATAAAAATCTTCTAGCGTTATTAGCTTTAATTTCGATATCATGCTCTTCAATTGTTGCACTTAATCTAATTTCTTTTACTGTAACAACTTTCTGCTTTTTCTTAGCTTCTTTTTCTTTCTTTTGTTGCTCATAAACAAATTTACCAAAATCCATTATTTTGCATACCATAGGTTTTGCATTTGGCGACATAACTACTAAATCTAATTCCTTCTTTTGAGCAATCTCTAATGCCTCTTTAGTAGGAATTACACCTAACGCTTCCCCATCCCAATTAATAACTCTGATTTCTTTGTCTCTTATTTCTTCATTCATCATGAAGTCTTTATTTTTACTGATAACATTCACCTCCGGTTTTGATTAACCTTATATAAAATAAAAAGGACAGCAAACGCCGTCCTATTATTACAATCATTGTAATTATCTTTAACCTTACTAGCATTGCTGTAAGGTGAGAAACGGCTGTTTCTTCTTGTTAATAATTTATTTACTTTTCTACTAACAAATCAAATTTTACTACAGGTTCACCTTATTGTCAACAGTGATTTTTATATTTTCTTTTAGTACGGAACATTCATTACATCCTTCACAATATTCAACACGGTTCTCAAATACACTTTGTATTGTATTTAACAGCTCCTTATTTTTAAATCTATTAGCAGAGTGTATAACTATTTTTTTAGGGCACGTTGTTATCAATCCACTAATTACAAGGTCATCTTTACTAACTTCTATTATGCTTTTATTTTCGCAAAGTTCACTGAGTAATGTTCTCATCATATCATTTCCAAACTCATCTTTAAGTATATATTCCCCTAAATCCCTTCCTATAAAAATATCCACTCTATCTAACTTACTCTCCTGAACCTCTACAAAATATTTTAAAAGACTTATAAACTCATTATACTCCTTCTCAACCATATATTTCTCAATAGTTTTTTCTATCATTCCATAAACATCAACCATAAACTCCTTAGCCCTAAAATTTAAAAAGCCTTTCACATTTATTTCATTATTTTCTTCTAAGCATACTATTATCTTTTTTAAAACATTATTTTTTTTGTTCATACAAAATATTGCAGCATCATCTATTGGCATTTCTTCCTTCAAAGCTTTTTCTACCATTTCCTTAACAACACTTATGTCTTTATAATTAAGAAAAGTATAAGTTTCTCCTAAATATTTTGATAACCGTTTAGAAATAAATTCATCTATAACGACTCTATATAAAATATTCGAAATGCAATAGTTAAACCACTTATTATCCTCTTCTGTACATTCATCTTTTTCTGCATATATTTCAATAAACTCATCTTCTCCACCTTGTTCTACCTTAATATTTAAAACTAATCCCTTTTTCTTAAGATAATCAAAAATACCTTGAACTTGATTTACCACGTAATCCCTATGGCTATTATTTATAATAGTCAATAGTAACATTTAATCACCTCTTCTGATGTATGCCATATGTCGCCTTTCAGCTAGTAGTTAATATATATTATATGTTATTATTTTTCTCTATATTCAGGTTTTAAAAGCCAATTTATTCTATAACTTCTATAATATCTGTGGTATATTATTTGATATCACGATAAAAATTAGAATACGAGGTGATATAACAATTGAAATATGCATTTGTTGATTCCAGAATCTCTTCTGATGAAATATTAAATTTAAAAGCTCTAAATTGCGATGTAATTCTTTGCGAGCCTTGTGATGAACTATATGATGCAATATGTGGCCATCCAGATATACTCTTACATTTTATAAATAATGGAAAAGTTATTATCCATAAAAACTCTTCCAATTTTTTCGAAAAAAAACTTCTTGCTCTTGGTATTGAAGTCCTTAGAAGCCAAAGTTTACTAACTCCAAAATACCCATCAGACATAATTTTAAACGCAGTTAATACTACGAATTTTTTTCTTCACAATATAAATCATACAGATAAACGCCTACTTCAAGAAATCGCGCCTAAAAAACTCATCAATGTAAATCAAGGTTATACAAAATGCTCCACTGTAATATTGTCTGAAAAAGCATTTATAACCTCTGATAATTCAATTTATACTACGCTGATCAACTTAGGCTATGATGTACTTTTACTTCCCCCAGGTGATATCTTGTTACCTGGTCTAGACTATGGATTTATAGGCGGTACTTGTGGCATGTTAAACTCTGATACCATAGTTTTTTATGGCAATTTAAATTCCTATTCCCACGGAAACATGGTTAAGGCATTTCTCGAAAAACACAATATAACCCCTATTTATTTAAGCAACTCACCTTTAATTGATCGAGGTAGCATCTTTTTTATAGATCTTTAAACAATTAACCCCATCACTTCTAATTTAATATTAGAAGTGATGGGGTTTGATAATTTAAAATTCGGAATTCAAAATTTAAAATTTAGAATTTAGAATTAAAGGTCTAAAGGTCTAAAGGTCTAAAGGTTTAAAGCTTAAAGTTTAGAATGATTTGCTAAAATCTTTAATTCATTTTTTAATAATTAAACTTATAACTTGATTTATAATGCAAAACTAAAAATAAAATTCAAAAATAAAAAGCAAGTAATAATATATTACTTGCCTTTTATGGAGGCGCCACCCAGATTTGAACTGGGGATAAAGGCTTTGCAGGCCTCTGCCTTACCACTTGGCTATGGCGCCATATTGGAGCGGAAGACGAGATTCGAACTCGCGACGTTCACCTTGGCAAGGTGACGCTCTACCACTGAGCCACTCCCGCTTAATAAATGGTGGCTCGAGCAGGAATCGAACCAGCGACACGAGGATTTTCAGTCCTCTGCTCTACCGACTGAGCTATCGAGCCAAACATAAAGAAATTTTTAAATGGCGACCCAGAAGGGACTCGAACCCTCGACCTCCGGCGTGACAGGCCGGCACTCTAACCAACTGAGCCACTGGGCCACATTAAGACAATGGTGGTCACAACAGGGATCGAACCTGTGACCCTCTGCTTGTAAGGCAGATGC
>NZ_JAVXAO010000006.1:0-220244 GCF_036660475.1 Clostridium sp.
CCTATAAACTAGACACTTTTTTTATATGTGTCCGGTCTATAGGTACCATTTTATTGGTGAAATAAGGTTACCAACTGCTTTTTTTATTTGTAATTTTTAAATATAAATATGATTTAAAATTCATATCTATATTTAAAAGTTTAACGTTTTTTCAGAAAAATGAACTTAATATAATAATTATTATATTAATATCAAATAATATATTGAAAATTATGGTATAATTGCAATAAAAACTATGAGGATTTTATTATATAAACAATACGTACATTAAGTAGCGTGTAGGTACGGAAAATTTGATGATAATGTAAAATTTATTATATTGTTAATGTTAACAAATTTTAAAAACCTATATATGACATTTAAAGAACTTTCAAAACAGATAAGGAATTAATTCTAGAAAAATGGATTTCTATTATAGAAGGAGGTTTTTGTGTTGAAAAAAAATTACAAGAAAAAGAGGAAAGTATTAAAGATAAACAAAAAAAGGTTAATAATTTCTAGTTTTATAGTAATATTTATTGGTTTTAAATTATTTAATATCATATTTTCAAATGAAGATGTAAATGTACGAATGTTATCACCTAAAGATGAGACAAACTTAATACAAAAGGATAAAAAGGATGATAAAAAAAGGGTTGTTATAGATATAGGTCATGGTGGAAACGATGATGGTGCATCAAATCTTGTAAGTGGTAGTGTAGAAAAAGATGTAACTTTAGAGATTGGGAAAATGGTAATTTATAAATTAAAAAGGGACAAGTCCATAGAGGTTATAGCCACTAGAACAAAGGATGAATTTATATCTTTAGAAAATATAAACAGAATTGAACGGGAAAATAATGCTGACATTCTCGTATCATTGCATTGCAATGCTACGGAACCGGAGTTATCAGATATAAAAGGCATTGAAACTTTTTACTGGAGAGATGATGATGGGAAATCAATGAAGCTTGCAGAGAAAATCCAAGGGGGGATAATGTCAACAGTAGAAGCAGAGGACAGAGGTGTAAAACGTGAAGAGTATAAGATATTGAGAGAGTCTGAATGCCCTTCTGTGTTGATAGAAACTGGATTTCTTACAAATGATGAGGAGGAAAAGAATTTATTAAGTAATAGTTATCAGGATAAATTAGCAGAAGGAATAGTTAAGGGAATACAAGAATATTTTAAACCTTAGATTAAACTAAATAAATAGTTTTTTTATTTAATAATATGATAAAATTAAAAATACATAAATTTAAACCCATAAAATAGAATTTTAAATTTATGTATAAAATTTATAGATTAAATGTGTATATACACATATTAAAAGCATTATTAAGTTGGAGGAATTATATGAAAAATAATTTTGAGAGTTGGCTAAATAGTAAAATATTAAAGGATAGCATAGAAAATCCTAACATAGAAGTCGGTGAATTTACATATTACTCAGGATATTATCACAAAGAGAATTTTGAAGATATTTGTGTAAGATATCTATTAGGAGATGGAAGTACTAAAAGCTATAAAGAGATTTTTGGCCAGGACTTTCAGTGTGATAAATTAAAAATTGGCAAGTTCTGTTCAATAGCTTCAGGAGCTAGATTTATGTTGGCTGGGAATCAGGGCCATAACCATAAATGGATTTCAGCATATCCCTTTAATCCAAGTGTGTTTTCAAATGCGAAAGATGGGTTTCAAAGAAAAGGTTATACAGTTATAGGAAATGACGTTTGGATTGGGACAGAAGCAATGATTATGTCAGGAGTGAAAATTGGTGATGGTGCGGTAATTGGAACAAGGGCAGTGGTAACAAAGGACGTAGCTCCATATACAGTTGTAGTTGGTAACCCAGGAAAACTTGTGAAGAAAAGATTTTCCGAAGAACATATTAATAAGTTGCTAGAAATTAAATGGTGGGATTGGGAAATAGATACGATAAATGAAGCTTTGAGGTATATTTGCAGTGAAGATATAGATGGATTATATAATTTTCACATAAATAACAAATAATAAATAAGCATGATTTTAAAATTCTAGTAGTTAATACTAGAATGCAAAGTGAGAAATAGAAAGATATGCAAAGTGAGAAATAGAAAGACATCAGAAATGATGTCTTTTTGTATTTTAAATTATAAGTAAGTATAAAATAGTGTAGTTCTATGTAACAATAATTTGAGGATTGTAGACAATATGTAATTATTACTGTAAAATTGTAATTAATTAGAAAAATATAGAATACTTAGCACTTTAAATCAGAGGGGTAAAATATGGATGAAATATTTAGGATTTTAATTCAGAATTCAAGTATTCCAGTATGGATAAAAGACTTAGAACTAAATTATATATTTGTAAATAATAAATATAAAGAGATAACGAATAAAGTAAATGTAGACTTCATTGGTCTTAAAAATGAAGATATATTTGATGAGAATACATGCAATACATATAATGAAAGCTGCAGATTGGTAATGGATACATTAAAGGCTAAATCATTTTTTTATACTTAGATAGTGAATACAGAGAATGCAATATAGTACCAATAATAAATGATAATAAGGAGCTAGTTGCTATAGCAGGTATGGTTTATACAATCACATAAGCATACAAGGTAAAAGAAAAAGATATGGAATTGGAGAAACAAAGAAATCTAACGAATCAAATAATGGATATATTACCAGGGGTGATTTTCTATAAAGATGAAGATGGAAGATATATTTATGCAAATAAAGAATGTAGAGATTTCAATAAGTTAAGAGGAATAGATAATATAATTGGAAAAACTGATATTGAAATAAATCCAAACAAAAAGTTAGTAGAGAAGTTTTTACATGATGATGCAATAATATCAGGGACTAAAACAAGTATATTTAATGAAGTTATATTTGAAAATCCAGATGGAACAAAGAACTATAGAGAAGTTGTAAAGATGCCACTTATAGATGGTATAGGAAATATATTAGGAATAGTTGGGCGTTCTATAGATATTACTGAAAAAGTGATAGCTCAAGAAAGACTTAAATATCTCAGTTATACGGATATATTAACGGAAGTAAACAACAAAACTAGCTTTGAAGAGAGAGCCGAAGAGCTGAGTAAGGAGAGTTATTTACCATTAGGACTAATAATGGGAGATACTAATGGTTTTAATAGGATAATAAGAGCATCTAGCGAACTTCAAAATGTAGCACAAGGAGTTTTACACCATCATGAAAGAGGGGATGGAAAGGGATATCCAATGGGATTAAAGGGAGAGGAAATACCAATAATATCAAGGATTGTAAGTGTATCAGACGCCTATGACGTTGTGACAAATGATAGAATTTATAAGAAAGCAGTAAACAGTGAAGAATCTATTGAAGAGATTAAAAGATGTTCAGGTACTCAGTTTGATCCAAGAGTAGTGGAAGCATTTTTAGAATTTTTAAAGAGGTTGTAAGCAACATTGTTTTATCTTTAATCATTTAATACACTCCTTATAAAATATTAATTATATATTAGGTTATGAATAATTAGGAGTAGATAGTAAAAGTTTATTCCATTTCTAACAAAAGAAAAAATGGCTTAAACTATATGTTTAAGCCATTTTAAATGGTTGCGGGAGCAGGACTTGAACCTACGACCTTCGGGTTATGAGCCCGACGAGCTGCCAACTGCTCCATCCCGCGATATTAAGTTCTTAAGAAATCTCCTTAAGCTACTTCGTAAGTATAGTGTTATTATCCAAAGAAGTCAATGATATTAGTGAAAATAAATTTATATTTATTTTTAATTAAAATAAGCAACAATACTTTATTGGTAAATATATAAAATATTTATCAATAAGGTATTGCTGTTTGAATAATCATATTTTACACTTATTATATTATGTGGATATTTTTTCATGAGGAATGTGGATAAATATTGTTGCATATAAAAATAATTTTACCGTTGCAGTTGAAATTTTGAATTATAATTTCCAAATGAAGTGTACAAAATAAATTAACGGAGGTCTAATTTATGAATAAAGTCTTAGTGTTAGGTGGAAGTGGACTTGTAGGTAAGGCAATAATTAATGAATTAAATGGATGTAATGAATTTCAAGTATATGGAACATATTATAAACATCCTAAACTGATAGAGGGAAATATGAGCTTCAAATTAGATTTAGAGGATTTAGATAATGCTTACGATATGATAAGCACTTTAAAACCTGAAATTATAATATCATGCCTGAGAGGGGATTTTGACAAACAGTTAGTTTTCCATGAAAAAATTGCTGAATATCTTAAAGCTATTGATGGAAGACTATATTTTTTCTCGACTACAAATGTTTTTGATAATAATTTAATAAAACCACACTATGAGGATGAGTTTACAAATTCTTGTACTGACTATGGAAAATATAAAATAAAATGTGAAAAAATAATTTTAAAAATACTACAGAATAATGCTTGTATATTAAGGCTTCCACAGGTTTGGGGAAAAGATTGTGTACGAATGAAACAATTGAGAGAATCATTAATTAATAATGAAAAAATAGTTGTTTATCCTAAATTATTTTTAAATGTTGTTACAGATGTAATCATAGCAAAAAAAATAAGTTATATAATGGAAAATAAGATGAATGGTATTTTTCATATAGCAACAGAGGATATTCTTAACCATAAAGATTTTTTTGAAGACTTAGTAAGCGAGTTAGAATTCAACAATTCTAGAATTGAAGAGGATTTTGGTGAGGAAGGATACTTTGCAATCTTATCGAATAGAAGTAATGAATTTCCAAAGGAGTTAAGCATAACAACTAAGTCTGTAATTAAGGAATTAATTAGATAAGCATATGGAGGTGGCAATGTGATTAGAAAATACTATGGATACTATAATTCGCCTATTGGAATGGTAGAAATAATTGCTTCAGATAGAGCAATAATATCGGTTATGTTTGTAGATGAAGCAAAAGAAAATTTAGAAGAGACAGAGATTTTAAAGGAATGTATTAAACAACTTGATGAATATTTTAATGGTACACGAAGAGAGTTTGACATTGAGTGTGAAGTACAAGGAACGGAATTTCAAAAAAATGCTTGGAAGGCTTTGATGAAAATACCCTATGGGGAAACTTGGTCATATAAACAACAAGCGATACAAATAGGCAATGAAAAAGCAACAAGAGCAGTAGGCAATGCTAATAGTAAAAATTTAATAAGTATAATAATCCCCTGTCATAGGGTTATAGGAGCTAATAAGAGTTTAACAGGATATGCTGGTGGACTTAATAGAAAGCAGTGGCTTTTGCAGCATGAAAAAGGGAATACTTATTTTTAAAACTTCAGCACTAAAATTTCTAATATGATTGTAAAAGAGTTATTAACAATAAGGGTTTAATTTTATCATAGGGGGAAATATGAATAACCAAAGTGAAGTAAATAAAAGAGCATGGGAATATAGAGCATATGAATTTTGGGTGAAGAGTGATGGGTTGCCACAGGAACTGGCTAAAAAGATAATTGAGAATCCGATTTCTAGGCTTAAGAAACATGGAAAATATTTTTCTGATGTTAAGGATTTGAAAATTGCGAATCCATGTGGTTCAAATGGGAGGCGAGCTGTGGCATTAGCACTTTTAGGTGCAAATGTAACGGTATTTGATATATCAGAAGATAATAAAAAATATGCTATGGAATTAGCAGCTTGTTCTAATGTGAAGCTGGATTATATTGTTGGGGATTTATATGATATAGATATGAATAAGTATAAAAATTATTTTGATATGTTATATCTAGAAGGTGGAATACTTCATTATTTTCATGATATTGATAAATTTATGCAGATTTTATTCTCAGTGTTGAAACCAGGTGGACAAGTAGTATTAAATGACTTTCATCCATTTAGAAAAGTAATGCCAATTAACTTCTTTGAATCATCAGTTGATGATTATTTTGATACGGATATACACCAGGGAGATGTTGCATATAAAAGTATGTTAAATAAAGAAGAAGGTGAAGAGTTCCCAGATTGCTCAGTTAGATTATATAGTATTAGTGAAATTCTAAATTCAATGATAAGAAATGGATTTATAATTAAAGAATTTAATGAAGAGCCAAGTTGGACAAATAAAAGACTTCCAGGGGAAATTACAATTTATGCTATAAAATAATAAGGGATATGGAGGTGTTGATTTTATGAAATCTAGTGAATTATATAGTCATTTAGAAAAAGATTTTATCACGAAAGGTATGCGAGATGATTGGTCAAGATTCATGGGTCAAGTAGAAGAATATATTTCTATGAATTTCAAAGAAAGAAGTATGGGGATAGTATGCGATTTTTCGGATGAAATTAATAAAGTTTACTCTGCAGTGTTTCCTACTAAAGAAATACTGCAGAGTATTGTTGATGACGGAATAACAGATGCTATGCTATTTCTACACCATCCTTCTATTTGGGATATTAGAAGAAAAAAACCGTTCTATCAGATGGATAGAGCATTATTAGAAAAGTTTAGAGAAAATAGAATATCTATATACAATTTGCATGTGCCATTAGATAATTTTGGTGAATATTCGACAAGTAAAACTTTAGCAGATGCTTTAGATATAGAAATTGAAAAACCATTTAAGGCTTATTGTGGAGCTTTAAGTGGTGTGATTGGGAAAAGTAAGTATAAAACAATGGAGGGATTGCATAATAAGTTTTCAAAGGTATTGGGACATGATACAAGTCTTTACTTATATGGAGATAGTAATATAAAGGATGGAAGAATAGCTATTGTAGCAGGTGGAGGAAATAATAAAGATACTATTTATGAAATGATTGAAAATGATGTAAATATACTAATTACAGGTATTACCACTAATAATGAAAGCTATTCGGAAGTGCATAAACTTGAACAAAAGGAATGTATTAATGTTTTGGGAGGTACACACTATTCTACAGAAAAATTTGCATGTAAGAAGATGTGCGCTTACTTTGAAAAACTTGGACTTGTAGCTACATTTATTGAGGGCGAACCGGTATATGAGGATATGTAATGAGTAGTGAATAAATTTTTATTTTTAAATTATCTAAATAATTTATGTGCCATATTGCAAATAATATATAGTATAACCTAAGTATTTTAGGAAATAAAATAACTATATATTAATATGCAAGGATGGTGAACTAATGAAAAGTAATTGTAATACAGATTGGAAGTTTATAGCCGTAATGATGATTATATTAATAATTTTTATACCAATAGTATCTTTCTTAATGGTAATGTCTAGGGAAAATAATATTGTACAGTCAACTTTTATGGTGGATAGCATGGCTAATAATATTATTCCAAAGCCTTTAAATTATGAAGGTAGTGAAGGGAAATTTATACTTACAAAAGATACTTCAATTTATGTGAAAGGCAATAGTAAGGAGGAAACCAAGGAAATTAGTAAAATTGCAGAATTTATAAGAGGCAAACTGAAGACTTCAACGGGTTTCAAATTGAAAGTTATCGAAGGAGGAAATCCAGCACCAGGTAGTATTTACATGACGACTATAGGGGGGACAGAGGATCAAGGTAATGAAGGTTATAATATTATAACCACACCTGAAAGTGTGAAAATTACTGCATATAAGCCAGAAGGGCTTTCAAGGGGTGTTCAAACATTAAGACAGTTAATGCCACCGGCCGTTGATAAAACAACTGTGAGTAAAGGTGTAGAATGGAGTATCCCAGCTTCAACAATAAAGGATAAACCGGAATATAGCTACAGAGGATTAATGATTGATGTAGCTAGACACTTTTTTTCAGTAGATGAAGTTAAACGTCAAATTGATCTTGCGGCTCAGTATAAGATAAACAAGGTTCACTTACATCTTAGCGATGATCAAGGCTGGCGTTTGGAAATAAAAAAATATCCAGACTTAACTAAAATAGGCGGAAGTACAGAAGTCGGGGGAGGTCCTGGAGGATATTATACCCAAGATCAATTTAAAGATATGGTTGCATATGCTGCGGAGAGATATGTAGAAATAGTTCCTGAATTTGATATGCCAGGTCATACTAATGCTGCATTAGCTTCTTATGGATTTTTAAATCCAGATGGTAAAAAGAAACCTTTATATACTGGTACAAAAGTAGGATTTAGCACTTTTATGACTCATGATGAAAAAACCTATGAATTTATTGATGATGTAATTAAGGAAGTTTCTGCCATATCGCCTTCAAAATATTTTCAAATTGGAGGGGATGAAGCAGATGCTACTAAAAAGGAAGATTATGATTATTTTGTAGGTAGGGTAACTAAAATAGCTGAGAAATATGGAAAAATTCCAATAGGGTGGGACCCAATTGATACATCACCGGAGATAAATTCAAGTGTAATATTACAGAATTGGAAGGATTCTAATAAATCGGCAGTTGAGAAAGGAATGAAAATACTTGTTTCAATTGCATCAAAAACTTATTTAGATATGAAATACAACGAAAATACACCATATGGGCTAAACTGGGCAGGCTATATACCGATAGAAACTGCATATAATTGGGACCCTACTGACTATGCTCCAAAGGATTTAGTTTTAGGTGTAGAAGCACCACTTTGGACAGAAACTATTTCAACTCAAAATCAGATGGACTATATGATATATCCAAGGCTATTAGCTATGCTGAAATAGGTTGGACACCTAAAGTAGATAGAAATTGGGATGAATATAAAATAAGACTGGAAAGTCAAGGAGAAAGAATGAAGAATGAAGGAATAAATTACTATAGAGACGGTGCTTTATGGGAAATGGCTCAATAAATTGGTAACAATAATAATTTCTAAGGGTTTCATCAAGTATGGTGATTATGACTGTAAAATAAAGCGTATTTTCTAAGTGTTAGCAATTCAAAGTAATGGAATATAAGCTAAGAATCTTTTTATCAGCGAAATGGTAAAAAGATTTTTTAATACACTGC
Source organism: Clostridium sp. (assembly GCF_036660475.1). Taxonomy (GTDB): domain Bacteria; phylum Bacillota; class Clostridia; order Clostridiales; family Clostridiaceae; genus Clostridium_J. The sequence goes on from NZ_JAVXAO010000006.1 coordinate 8,900, forward strand.
AATATTTTAGGAGGGTCATTCGTGTTAGTTATGAAAGGAGGTTGAAAATATGAATTATACATCTAATTTAAGTCCTTCAGATATTGAATATTTTGTAGAAGAGTATTCAAATATGATATTACGTATTGCAATGCATTATGTAAATAATAAGGTAGATGCAGAGGATATTACGCAATATGTATTTTTAAAACTTATAGAAAAAAAACCGAAATTTAAAGATGAAAATCATGAAAAGTCTTGGATAATAAGAGTTACAATTAACTTATGTAAGGACAATTTCAAGACAGCGTGGTATAGAAAAATTATACCTATAAATGATTCAATGATTTTTTCATCAATTGATCAAGAGGATAGCATCCTTGCTTATGTAAAAAAACTTCCAACAAATCAGCGGAATGCTATTTACCTATATTACTATGAAGAACTATCAGTCAGCGAAATTGCTAAAATTTTATCCGTAAAGGAGAACACTATAATGTCATGGCTCCATAGGGGGAGAGGTAAACTTAAAACTTTATTGAAAGGAGAGGTTCAATGGATATGAATATGAATAAATACAAGTCAGAACTAGATAATTTAACAGTGAGTGAAGCATTTAAGAATAGTACAAAGAAAATGCTAGTAGAAAATATGAATGAAATAGTTGCAAAAAGGACTATGAAGTCTAAAATAGTTAGAAGTCTAGCAACGGTAGCTGCAATACTAACTATTCTTATTAGTGGAACCTTTCTAATTAAATACCGTGAGTATACATCCGATATATCAAAACAGCCAACTAAACAAGAAGATTCAAATCCTAATTATATAATAGATAATGAGGTAAATAACGGACAACAGGAAGATAGTTTACCTTCAGAATTTGTACCAAAAGATAATCTTCCGATACTAGCAATGAATTATGGGGTGAAGGATGGAATGGGCTATGAAGCCTTAATGGCCTTTAATATTTCGGAATTGGAAAATGGAAATCCATGGACGAAAGATGCTAACATTGCATCCTTACCTGTTTTCAATAATGTTTCAAAAACAGATAAAAATGGTAAATATTTAGGGGGGATATCAAAGGATGAAATGAGGAAAATTGCTCAGACTAATGCAGAAGCACTAGGTATTTCTATAAATAATATTGAAGAAGATAACAACTATATAATAGCTAAATCTTCAGATGTTGAAATTACAGTAAATAAATCTGGTACTACTAAGATTTATTTTGTAACAGCGCCTAATATTTCAGCGGATGTATCCTTTGATAATGGGAATACAGTGAATGGTATAGATAGTGTAAAGAAAACTACAAGTATTTTACTGAATAAATTTAGCAATCTTACCAAGTTTCAAGCTCCAGTTTTAGCGGTTAGTGGGAGTTATACCTATGGGGAAAATTTTCTATGGGATTATAGTGGCTATGAAGGTAAAGGTGATTTAACCAATCAGATACTAAATTATAATTTTAAGAAAATAAGATTTTGTAGTAATGATTTTGGTAAGTTATTCATTATATGGATTGACAATGTAGATATATCCAGTAGTATTGGGGATTATCCGATAATTTCAAAAGAGGAAGCTAAGCAGTTATTATTAAAAGGTAATTATTCTACTTCAGTGCCAGAGAGGTTTCCAGGTGAAAACTATATTAGAAAGGTTGAGATAACTTACAATAAAGATAATTACAATGACGTATTTATTCCATTTTATAGATTTTATATTGAAATGCCTACCATGGAACAGAGTAATGGTCTTAAAACCTACGGGATCTACTATGTTCCAGCAGTTAAAGCAGAGTATCTAGATGAACTACCAAAGGCAGAAGTCCATTTTAATTAGCTGTAGTAGTTATATATTTTAGTTTGGTTGGATTTTAGTGTTATTTTGAAAAGATGAGACTAAATAATATATTTATCCCATATATATTAAGTATGGGGGGAATAATATGAAAAATAAGCAACCATTATTTATAATTAATTTATTAAGTTTCATATTTTTATTAATGTCATCTTTTATATTTGCTAAAAGTGGCAGTATGTTTAATACAAATGAAGTTATGGCTTTATTTATGCCTGCACCTTATGCATTTAGCATATGGATTTTGATTTACTCTTTACTTGGCACATGGGTAATAAAAGAATTCTTTGCAAATGCAATTGAAGAGGATATGTATGAATCGGTAGGATATTGGTTTGCAGCATGTATGGTTCTTACAGGACTAACTATATTGGTACCAATAAAATTATCGCCTATATTTATCATAGGAGCATTAATTACAGCTTTGATTATTTATAAGATTATAAGTGAAAGTGGTTTAAGTAAATACTTCAATGTTCCATTTTCTTTTTTGACAGCATGGCTATCTGTAGCAACTATTGCTAACATAAGCTTGGTGCTTAAAATCATGGGGGTAACAAAAATATTCGGAATAGGTGAAGTAGGGTGGGCTATCATATTGATTATAGTTGGAAGTGTGATTGCTATTTTATTTTCGATTATAAATCAAGATAACATATTCCCTTTAGTTTTCATTTGGGGATATGTAGCAATAGCAGTTGAGCAAAAAGAAATGAAAGTAATAGGCATAGTAGCCGTTGTAATGAGTACTATTTTGCTTATAACTATTATCTATAACTTATATAGGAAATATAATTTTACTAGGGTAATTAAAAAGAAATAAATTTTGCAGGAAAGTTACAAGGTATCATTTAAAAAACATTTATTTGTATTTTAAGATGATACCTTATTTTTATTAAATTAAGTTCATTATTACATATTAAAAGATATTTAGGAACAATATGTAGTTTTATGTAGCTGTTTAAGTTGAAAAAAATAGGAAAGTAGCTTAAAATTGTGTTTATGTACAGAATTACGTTGAAATATGTTGAAATTTAAAATGTAGAAGAATAAGGCATATAGAGATAATTTTACAATATAGGAGTGGGTAAAATATGAAAAGCTTAAAGGAAAAAATTATATTTCCAGTAATTTTAGTAGCTACTATAGGCTTATTATCTTTAGCATTAATAGCATATTCTTTTTCAGAAAAAATAATTATTAATCACATTGAAACAATAACTGAAGAAAAAGTGTCAAAGTTGGTAGTGAATGTTGAAAATAAATTTGAAAAGTGGCGAGAGCAAATAGAAATAATATCCACACTTAACTCCGCTGAGAAATTAGATTATGATGCAATAGTGAATTACATTGATGAAAATAAAAAGTATTTCACGGAATATGAAGTGCTTTTAATATCGGATTTAGATGGGAATTACAAGGCAAGCAACGGAGTATCAGGTAATATTGAAGATAGAGAGTATTTCCATAAAACTATTGAAGGACAAACTATTATATCAGATCCTATGATATCTAAATCTACAGGAAATCCAATTATTATAATTTCTGCACCTATAAGGGGCAATAAAGGTGAAGTCATTGGATTAGTAGCAGGCACAATAAATTTATCTGTCATCACTGATATTATAAATGAAGAGAAAATCGGGAATTATGGTTATGCATATATGGTTGACTCTAATGGAGGAACAATAGTACATCCGAAGGATAATTATTTATTTAAAAATGCTAGTGAGGATTTAAAAAACATTATTATGAGAATGATGAGAGGTGAAGAAGGGACTGAATATTATTCTTATAATGGCCAAAAAAAATTAGTGTCATTTAAGTCTATTAAATCTAACGGGTGGGCGATAGGCATGTCAGCTAATTATTATGAGGTAACTAAAAGTTTAGAAGTATTAAAGGCATATGTTATAATTACATCCATTGTAATAGTGAGTTTGATTGGTGGAGTATTATATTTTCTAACAAATGCATTTGTTAAACCTATTAACAAATTAAAAGAATGTATGGAAATAGCTACAAAAGGAGATCTCACAGTTCAATCGGATATAAAAAGTGATGATGAAATAGGAATTTTATCAAATAGTTTTAATACTCTTATAAAAGAAAATAAAAGCTTACTAGAAGAAGCTATTAAGTATGACAAGTTAAAAACTGAATTTTTTTCAAATATATCTCATGAACTAAAAACTCCCTTGAATATAATTTTTTCTACAATGCAATTAATGTCTTTGCATAGTAATAATCATGACCTAGACAGTGAAAAATTAAATAAATACATAGATTTAGTAAATCAAAATTCCTATAGATTATTAAAACTAGTAAATAATTTAATTGATATTTCAAAAATTGATTCAGGGTTTAAGGAATTAAACTTACAAAATAAGAATATTGTAGAGATTGTTGAAAATATAACATTGTCAACAGTTGACTATGTAAATAGTAAATCCAGAGAAATTATATTTGATACAGAAGTAGAAGAAAAAATTATGGCATTTGATTCTGAGCAGATGGAAAGAATTATGTTGAATCTTATTTCAAATGCAGTTAAATTTACAAATCCAAATGATAAAATAGAGGTCAAGATATGTGATAAAAAAGAAAGTGTTTTAATATCTGTAAAGGATACTGGGATAGGTATTTCGGAAGATAAACAAGAAATAATATTTGAAAGGTTTAGACAGGTAGATCAATTATATATTAGGAGAAATGAGGGAAGTGGAATAGGGTTATCGTTAGTTAAATCTTTAGTTGAAATGCATAATGGTAATATTTTTGTCAAAAGCAAATGTGGCGAAGGTACAGAATTCATCATAGAAATACCTGTTAAATTGGTTTCGGAAGAAGAGGATCAATCTTTCATAGAAGGATTTATACCACAATGTAATGTAGATAAAATTCATATTGAATTTTCAGACATATATTCATAAGGTATGCTGATGATTAATTACTTACTATGTTTAAAATCTGTGATAATAAGGTTTCAACAATTGTTTTAAAGATAGCTATATTTTATTGTTTTAAAGTTAAATAAAAAGTTTGTAGTTAATTAGTATCATGATATATTATTAAATAGAGTGGGGTGAGTAATATGGCAGAAATTAAATATGCAATAGAAAAAGAATTAGGCACTATATCAGAATCAAATAAAGGGTGGAAGAAAGAATTAAATCTAATTAGTTGGAATGATAAAGAACCCAAGTATGACTTAAGAGAATGGGCACCAAAACATGAGAAGATGGGTAAGGGTGTGACTCTAAGCATTGATGAATTAAAGAAGCTTAAAGAGATTCTCAATGGGATGGATATATTATAAGGCAAACTTTAAGAGTGATACAATCATAAATTGGTTGTATCACTTTTTTATGCAATTACTACTGATATTTATTGTTTTGGTAAGGGGTAACTCTTCTAGTAATTTCACGTTGAAAAAGATACCTAATATTTATGAAAATACTTAGTAGAAGGATTATATTATTTAATGAAAATTCATGAATTGAAAATAGAAAATTATAATATAAAGGCGATAATAATGAAGGTTAAAGAAATCCTAATTGTGTTATAATAATATAAAAGTGGACCATGGAGGGGATAATTGAATGGATTATAAGTCTACAATTAAATCTAGACCTTATTTATATAAAGAGACTAAAAAGGCTGCAAGGCTTATAAATGAAGGCTTTGAATTTAAATATATAAAAGAAAAATCATTATATGAGAATATTTTCCAATTAGAAAGTGAAGCGCGAAAGATAGAGGTTGCATCAATTATAACTGCTAGGTTAAAAGCTGGAGATGATTATTTAATTAATAAAATAGAAAATAGCAATGTGGAAACATCAAAAGTGATAGTCTTATTATTAATTTTAAGGACGGATAGACTTTTCTTTGAATTTATAAATGAAGTATATCGGGAAAAAATTTTACTAAAGGATTTATATATAAGAGATAAAGACTTTGGAATATTTTTTCAAAATAAAAGGGAACAAAGTGAAAAAGTTGCTTCGTGGACGGAGTATACCTTTAAGAAATTACAACAGGTTTATATAAGAATTCTTTTTGAAAGTGGTCTTATTATAAACCAAAAGGGTGATAAAGAAATTAGAGTACCTATAATTGAGGTTGAGTTGAAAGAGTATTTATATAGTACAGGAAATGATAGATACATTAATGCAATACTAGGAATAAGTTAATAAAAAACAATTGGTAGGAGGTGCAGGGAGTGAAGGATATATATCAAAGACTTGATGAGATATTACCAAAGATAGTGAATCCAAATTTTAGAAAAAATAATGGATTAGGAAATGAAATTGGTTTCTATATATTTGATTATAATCCAGAGGATGAATTGTTAGTTAGAGATAGAGTGAAATATATAAAGGAAAAGACGAAGAATGCTTACGGATTAAATATAGTAGAGTTTGATCTATATGAAGTGATTTTAGAAATACTAGAGTCAAAAGGATTCTTGAAAAAAAATTTTATCATGGAAGATAAAAAAGGTAGTGAACAGGTATTTGATGCTACTAAAAAGGCGTTAAGATTAACACTGGAGAATGATTTAGTCGTTAAATATATAGAAGATAGATTGAGTGATAATGATATAGTGTTTTTAACAGGGGTAGGTAAGGCTTGGCCTATTATAAGGTCCCACACTATATTAAACAATTTACATAGAATTGTTGAGGAGCAACCATTAGTTATGTTTTTCCCAGGTAACTATGATGGTGGATCGTTGATGCTATTCAATTATTTAAAGGATGACAATTATTATAGAGCATTTCAGTTGATTGATAAATAACAAAAGAGAGTGGGAGTATAAATGGAAATTAAATTAAAATCAATGTTTTATAAAGAAATTGATAGAGATATTAAAGGTGTAATTAAGGTTGGTCAAGGATCTGATGAGAATATAAAGCAAGAGTTAGATGAGTATGTTTTAACAGGTGAGTTAACTAAGCATATTGATAGATTTTTTGAGGCTTACAAATTGGGAATAATAGGCAATGCGGATAAAAATGCAGTATGGATATCGGGATTTTTTGGTAGTGGTAAATCTCACTTTCTAAAAATACTTTCGTATCTCTTGGAAAATAAAAATATTGAAGGAAAAGATGCTATATCTTACTTTGATGATAAAAATTTAGACAACTTTATATTAGAAAATATGAAGATAGCAGGGGATGTGTCCAGTGATGTGATTCTATTTAATATAGATTCAAAATCAGATTCAAACTCAAAATCTAATAAGGATGCTATTGTTAATGTATTTAATAAGGTATTTAACGAAATGCAAGGTTTCTGTGGATCAATGCCTTGGATAGCAGACTTAGAAAAACAAATGGTGAAAGATGGAGTTTATCAAGAGTTTAAAAATATTTTTGAGGAAGAGTCAGGAAATACATGGATAGAAGGAAGAGAAGACTTTTACTATGAAGAGGATTCTATTATTGAATCATTGTCAAAAGCTACTAAGATGAGCAAGGATGCAGCAAAAAATTGGTATGAAAAGTGTCAGGATAATTATTCTCTTAGTATAGACAAATTTGCGGCTAAGGTAAAAGAATACTGTGATTCTAAAGGAAAGAATCATCATGTAGTATTCCTAGTAGATGAAATCGGCCAATATATAGGAGATAATACTCAACTAATGTTGAATCTTCAAACTGTCGTTGAGGATTTAGGTACTAAGTGTGGTGGGAAATGTTGGGTTATAGTTACGTCACAAGAGGGGTTAGATGAGTTTACTAAAGTAAAGGGAAATGACTTCTCTAAGATTCAAGGAAGATTTAGTACAAGATTATCCTTATCATCTGCAAATGTTGATGAAGTTATAAAGAAACGTATACTTAGAAAAACAGATGGTGCAACAAGCCATTTGAAAGCCGTGTATGAGCAAAAGGAGTCTATTATTAAAAATCTTTTAACTTTCAGCTCTGATACAGCGGAGATGAAATTATATAAGAATAGTGACGATTTTTCAGATGTTTATCCATTTATACCATATCAGTTCAATTTATTACAATCGGCATTTAATGGAGTAAGAGAGCATGGAGCTTCAGGTAAGAGTTTATCTAAGGGGGAAAGAAGTTTACTTGGAGCATACCAACAAGTGGCTATAGATTATATGGATAAGGATACAAATGTTCTTATACCTTTTTCAGCTTTTTATAAGACAATAGAAACTTTCCTAGATTCATCCATTAGATTAGTTATTATAAATGCAGAGAAGAATGACAGGTTAGATGAATTTGATGTGGAGGTATTAAAATTATTATTTTTAGTTAAGTATGTAAAAGAAATTAAATCTAACATTGAAAACTTAGCTACTTTATTAGCAGCTGAAATAGATGCAGATAAGTTAGAAATAAAGAAGTGTGTTCAAGCTTCTTTAAATAAGTTAATAAGAGAAACCCTTGTGCAAAAAAATGGGGATGATTATATATTTCTTACAAATGACGAGCAAGATATAAATAAAGAAATTAAAAATATGGCTGTAGATAATGGGGAAGTAATTCAAAAGGTTGGAGAAATAATATTTGATGATATATATGGGGAATCAAAGTTTAACTACTCTAAGAAATACATGTTTACCTTTAATAAGTTAGTGGATGATAGAGGCAGAGGACCACAAACTAATGAGATTGGAGTTAAGGTCATTACTGCAAACTTTGATTTAGCCTTTGGAACGAGTCAAAGTGAATTGAAACAGATATCTATTAGAGAAAATAATGTGATAGTTAACATTGCAAAGGATGTTAACTATTTAGAAGAGATAGAAAATGTATTAAAAATAGATTCATATCTTAGAGTTAAAGGTGCAGCTAAATCAAGTACTGCTATTGAGGATATAAAAACTAAGAAGAGTAGAGAACGTGAAGATAGATTAAAAAGGGCAAAATTTTTAATAGAAGAAGCGCTAAGAACTGCAGAAATTTACAGCAATGGAAGCCTTTTGGATATTAAAGAGAAAAGTAGTGTAGATAGAATAAATGAAGGGCTAAGAGTGTTAATAGACTCTAAGTATAACAAGTTAAACTATGTAAAAGTCTTTAAGGACAACGCTAAAGATTTATATGACATTATGGATGTTGATTTAAATCAAATGTCTATCATTGATAATGATCCAAATAGACTTGCAGTGGAAGAGATAAAGTCACACATAGAAACTAGTTCTTCTAGAAACCTTCAAGTTACAGTAAAGAGTTTAGTTGCGAAATTTTCAAATCCGCCATTTGGATGGAAGGACATTGATATACAATGTGTAATAGTTCATCTATTTAAGAAACAAGATATTAAGGTAATATTAAGTGGTGAAGTTTTAGCACCAAATAACAGGGAAATAGTTAGCTATGTTATAAAGAAAGACTATGTGGATAGAGCAATTTTAAAAACTCGAGAAAAGGTTCCGACAAAGTATATAGAAACACTGCGTGATTTAAATAAAGATTTATTTGGATTTTCGTCACTTCCAGCTGATGAAGATGGAATGATGAGTATATTTAAAGAGTATTCAAAATCAGAGGTTGAAAAAATAAATATTATGCTTGCAAACTTCACCTTAAAAAACAATTATCCAGGAGAAGAAATTTTAAAAGCCGGTAAAAAAACGTTTGTTAAAGTAATTGAAATTAAGGATACCTTAGAATTCTTTAAGCAGGTTTATGATTTAGAGGATGATTTCCTAGATTATGTAGATAGAATAGACAACATTAAAGGTTTCTTCTTTAAGAAGGAAAGTGGTGTAATTGATATTGGGAGCAAAGGTGAACAAAGAATTATCTTTGATAATGCAATTGATAAGTTAAATAACTATGAAGAAAATAAGGAATTTATAATTAATGATGATATTAAAGTTGTCATAGATGATATAAAATCAATAATAAAGATGGCTGAACCTTTTTCAAAGATACCAACAATTCCTCTTCTAATTGAAAAGTATAACAATAAGATAATTGAACTATTAGAAGAAGAAAGCATACATGTAAAAGAGTTTATTGAAAAATCAAAGACACAAGTCCTTGAAACTATAGAGAGATATAAACTTGAAAAGAAGTTCACAAATAAAATTGAAGAAGAGTTTGCAAATCTTAAAAATAGAGCAGAAGCTGCCAATAGTTTTACTATATTATCATCAATGGATAAGTTGGCAGAAAATGCGAAAATAAAGTGGACTAAAATAATAATAGAAGAAGAAGAAAGATTAAAGAGATTAGAAGAGTATGAGATAAGAAGAGCTAGCTCTGAAAATGATACATCATTAGTAACTGCCAGTGCAAGTGGATATACACCTTCAATAACTAAAGAAATACCAACAGTTACAATAAAGACTAAAACTCTTAGCATGAGAGAATTAGTTAAGGGGCAAAAAATTATTAAGAATCATGAAGATATTGATGTAGTTATTGAAGCTTTAAGAAGAAAATTAGAAGAAGAATTGGAAAAAGATACAATAATAAGTTTAATATAGTTAAATTAAAAATTTAAAATTGAAGATTTAAAGTTCGAAATTCTTAATTTGAAATCATAAATTTAGATTAAGAATTAAAAGAAGGAAAAAACTCTTGGATGGATTTGAAAAATAATATCTTAGGAATTCATTTAGGATTCCTTCTTTTGTATATGATTTAGGGTTAGAGAGAGGTGAAGAAATGAATTTGCAAGAAATAACAAACTTACTTAAGGCACTTTTTCAAAAGCCTTTAGGTGATGGAAGGAATCGTCATATTGTATTTTGGTATGATGAAAGTGAAGACTTTATTGAGGATATAGACAATTTTGAGTTTGAAGGTGTTAAGGTTATTAAATTAAGCCCAAATAATGCGTTTTGGGTAAAGTATCATATAGAAAAAGAAGATATAAATAGCAACATCTTGGTTTATTCTAATATGAAGAAGCCAAATCCACAGGAGGATTGGCTTTATGATATTCTTTCTTATAGTGAGGAATTTTCCACAGATAGAGCCACTGTAATAATGAGAGAGTTAAAGGTTATGGAATCTTCACTTAAAGAGGAATTTGAAATTTACAATACCTTCTTTAAGAATAAAGATAGAATAGCAAATTTTAAGAGCTTAAATATAAAGGAATATACCAAGGAAAAAGTTCATATTGGTGTTCTTGCAGTTTTAACGAAGGTAAGAATTATGGATATGGAAGAGATTGTGAAGAGAATAATTAAAGATTGCTTAGATGGAAATAATAAAGTATATGAGGATATAAAGAAGTTTGGATGTTTAGATGCTTTATGGACTTTACTAGAAAAATATTATGGTTATACCTTTGAGGAAAGAAGCTTAGAGCAATTTATGGCTATGCTCCTTGTGACTAATATGAATGAAACAGTTAAGTTTGAACTGCCAAAGCAATATGTATCATTTTTGTCCCCTAAAGTGACTAATTGTATTGTATTTATAAATCATTTTATGAACAATGTAAAAGATAATGAATACTATCATAAAATGCAGGAGCTTGTAGCAAGTAAGTTAAAAATAGGAGAATTATTAGAAAAAAATGACTCTGAAACATTTATAAATAGTGATGTGTTTGAGGATATGGATAAGTTAATCTTAACTAGGATAACTAATCTACTTAAGGATGGAGTAGAGGAGTATGATAAGTACATTAGTCTATTATCGTCAAGAAGAACTATGCAATATTATAAAAAACATATAAGTGAGTATAAGGCTATAAAGTGGGTAATTAATTTACTTAATAAAAAGAAAGAGTTGGATTCCACAATCAAGACAGAAAATGCTTATGATATGGTTAAATCTTATTCAAAGGAATATTACTATATAGATAAATCCTATAGAAAATTTTATTATCACTTTGATAATTGTGAATCAAAGGAATTGTTGAATGACCTAAGGGATACTGTTGAAAATATATATAACAATTGGTATTTACAAGAGTTATCTATTAAGTGGAATGAGGCTATTACAAGAGGAAACTCTTGGCGAATAGAGGGGTTAAAGCAACAAGATAATTTCTATAAGGAAAACATTAAGTTTAAGATTAAGGAGAGAGTCTTTGTAATTATATCAGATGGACTAAGATATGAGAGTGCAGAGGAACTTAGCGAACTTATTATAAACGGGAGAAAAGGAAAAGTGGAGCTGAGCTATATGCAAGGGGTATTACCATCTTATACAAAACTAGGAATGGCTGCACTTTTACCTAATGATATTATAGAGATTAATGATAAATACGATGTGTTAGTTAATGGTATTAACAGTAATGGAACTGAGAATAGAAACACTATTTTAAAGATGGAAAATGAAAAATCTTTAGCAATTACCTATGATAAGGTTATGGATATGAAGGATGCTGAAATAAGAAAAGTATTTACAGGACTAGACGTGGTATATATTTATCATAATACAATTGATGCTAGAGGAGACCATGCTAGTACGGAAAGAGAAGTTTTTACTGCTACTAAGGATGCGTTTAAAGAGATAAGTTGTTTAATAAATAAACTAGTTAACAGAGTTAGCGCCGCAAGTATTATTATTACAGCAGATCACGGATATCTTTATAAGAGAAGTGCTATAGAAGAGAGTAATAAATTATCAGGTATAAAACTTGATGATAGCGAGGAAAATAGAAGATTTTTATTATCCTCAAATAGTGACCGGATTGAAGGAGCATTAACTTTTAGTATGGATTACTTACTAGGAAAAGAGTCTAATAAATATGTAATTACTCCAAAAGGAACTTCAAGATTTAAAGTTCAAGGATCAGGTGCTAATTATGTACATGGTGGAGCCATGCCACAGGAAGTAGTAGTTCCAGTAATTAAGTTTAAAAATGATAGAAGTGTATCTTCAGTTAATGATATTAGAAATGTAAAGATATCACTAACAAGTATAACAAGAAGGATAACTAATATAATAACTTATTTAGAATTCTTCCAAGATGAGAAGCTTCAAGATAAGGTTATTTCTAGAAGAGTTAAGTGTTATTTTGAAGATGAAGAAGGAAATAGAATATCTAATGAAAATATTATTATTGGAGATTCTAGATCTGAAAATCCAGTAGAAAGAACTTATAGAGAAAAGTTTGTATTAAAGAGTATGATATATGAAAAAGCAAAGCAATATTTCTTAGTAATAGAAGAAGAGGATGCTAGTGGATATTATGATAGAATACCATTTAATATTGATATAGCAATATTAAATGATTTTGGATTTTAAAGGTTTCTAAGGTGAAATTCTTAGAATTGTAATAAGTGTATAGAAAAATGACACAGCTTAAAAGAGGCTGTGTCATTTTTCTGTGAAGTTATAATATTATAGGAAAATAATTAGGTGTAATAAAAAATTATGACCTGTTTTTGGTGTCATTTCCATTATAATACGTATAATGTTTATCTGTATTATTTTTATAGCCAGCATAAAGTGATTTTGCAATTACATTAATAAGTGGATCCGAGATACCGTTTAGAAATGCATAATTAACATTATCTTCCATGTGATGTTTTCCATGATGTGGTTTATTAAGCAAGAATCCTATTTTTCTTAAGAATTTTGATGATTTTGCATTTGATACATGGCAAAGATAATGGGAAAGTTCAGCTATGGATGATAGTATACTAAAATATAATATAATGTATGCAACTATGCCATTAACATTAAACATGCCAATTACTATTGCAGCGATTATCATAAAAATTGAAAGCCAAATTTTAGAACCGGATTCATTGAAATATACCACTAAAATATTTTTTTTAGTATATAGAGGAGTTCTATGATGCAAATGGAAACTTGCTATTAGTGGACCAGCTATGGATTCGTAATTATCATTATTATCCATATACATATGGACGAGTCCATTTATGAAGTCGGTAAGAACATAAGCTACAATAAATGAAAAAATTTGCCATAGGGCCCCTATATGCATAGGAATAACTAAGTAGATGATAATCACTTGAAGAGAAATATTTATAGTGGAGATAAATTTTCCAAAGAGTTGATAAATTTTTTTGTTTTCATATAGGTCCATAGCTAATATAAATTGTTTTTGTTTTGATTCAATATTATTTGTCATTTTTGATTTGTCCCCCTCGATTTTATGTGCACCAATAAATTTGTTATATTGATAATATTGCACGTGTTATCTAATATTACTATTGTTATTTCAAGTAAGATGTATGCTATAGTTGCAGGGAATAATCAAATAATTAATTCATGAAAAGTGTAGCGGGTTATCCTCCTAATAAACATTTGCAAAGTTAATTATGTTTATTATACAGTATAATCCTATTAAAAAACTATATTTTATTCATTGCCTAAATTTTACTTGATAATTGTTATAGTGTGATTTTTTCGTTCAGGAGCAACAGCTTCAGATGCAGCATAGCCAAGAGTTGAAGAACCCCAAACTACATGAGTCTCTGGTATTCCATAGCTAGTTAATATGGATCTGATTTGGGGAGTATCACATGTAACTCCTAGTTGATTAATCCAACAAGAACCAATGCCTAATGAATGTGCAGCTAAGAATATATTTTCAAGGGCTGCAGAGCAATCTAAATGACCATTTTTAGAATCTCTATCATCAGACACGATTATTAGAGATGGAGCCTTATAAAAATTATATTCTTTATCTTCAGGAAGACATAATTCTGCTTTAATAGCGGCTGCAAGTTCCATTAATTTTTCATTGTTTTGGATAGCAGTAAACTTCCAACTTTGTTTATTCATTCCACTTGGAGCATAAGTGCCTGCTTCTAGAATTAAATTTAAATCTTCAGATGGAATTTGAGCTTCTGTATAATTACGTATGCTGCGTCTTGTTTTGATATTTTTTAATACTTCATTCATAGTTAACTCATCCTTTCAAAACATATTATTTATTATAATACCATACTTATAGCCTTTTGGTATATAAAGTTTAAAATAGTTATTGTTGCCATTCTTATGTATATGTTTTGCGATTAATACATATAGATAAAATTATGCAATAGAATACAAAGAAGAGAACTTTCAATGAACAATACTATTTTAAAAACATATGGTTATAGTAATGAAGTTGTCCAATCTACTGTAAATTATATAGATAAGGGTCATTAATCTATGGTGAAGAAGAGGAATAGGAAGAGCACAGGAAATGGAGCTAATGATGTAACGGGCGATTTTTCTCTTTCGGCTAAGGGGTTCTTAATTGAAGCAGGTAAAAAAACTAGAGCAGTAGAGCAGATAACTATTTCAGGCAATTTCTTTGAATTATTTAAAAATATAGAAACAGTAGGAATTGATTTAAAATTTGGGATTTCAATGGGTGGTGGATATTTTGAAAGTCCAAGTGTTGTTGTGCGTGAAATATCAGTTGCGGGAGAATAAGGCTATTAGTATGTGATTTTAATAAGGTGAATATGGAATGTTTATCAAGGATTTTATGAATACATAAGCAATATTAATCTTGATATTAATATTGATATTAATATTATATAAAAAGCTTAAATTGTACCAATTAAAGTGTACGATTTAAGCTTTTTATAGTGTAATGTATATATCAAAGAACTTTTATACGCATTGTAATTTAAAGTTATTTTGTGAAAAAATTCATAAATAGTGTTACAATTCCGGCGTTGAAAAAGTCAATAAACAAACTTCCAACTAAAGGCACTATAAAGAAGGCTTTTGGGGCAGGTCCATATTTATTGGTGATAGCATCCATGTTGGCCATAGCGTTAGCTGTTGAGCCCATTCCAAAGCCACAGGTAGCAGAAGAAATTACTGCTGCTTCATAATCTTTTCCCATGAAGTAGAAAGTAATATAGTAAGCAAAAATAATCATTACTATAGTTTGTGCAATAAGCATTACAATGAGTGGCAACGCAAGATCAGCAAGCTGCCACAGTTTTAAACTCATTAAGGCCATAGATAAGAATAATGATAAGGCAACATTACCGATAATATCAATCTCATCTTCATAAATCTCAAACGCCTTTGTTCCGTCAGATAAATTTCTGATTATAGCGGCAGCGAACATTGCACCAATATACGGAGGAAAAGTCATTCCAGACATTTTAAGAAGTAATGATATAATAGTACCCAACCCCATGGCTAGGAATATTTCAGTAGTAGCATTCATGAAGTTATTAGGAACTAATTCTGTTACAGATGATTCATAGGTTGAAGCTGTTTCATCATAGTCGTTTCCAAAGTTAGAATATAAATTTACAAGATTATTTTTTTCTATTAATCTTTTAGAGATAGGGCCACCTATAATGCTACCCATAATTAATCCAAAGGTAGCTGAAGCTATAGCTACGGTTGTAGCACCTACGGCACCTACACTTTCAAATAAAGGGCCAAAGGCGCCAGAAGTCCCAAGACCTCCAACCAAAGGTACAGAAGCTGTACATATACCTATAAGTGGATTCAAATTAAAAACTTTAGCAAAAAATATTCCAACCATGTTTTGGAGAAATATAAGTACTATGCAAATGCTTAAAAATATAAGCACCTGAAGCCCTCCTTTTTTTAATAGCTTAAAACTTGCAGTAAACCCTACAGTTGTAAAAAATGCAGTCATAAAAAATGATTGTAGGGTGGCATCCATATCTAGGATTAATATACCTGTCTGTTTAAAAATTAACATAAGAATTGCGAAAAGTAGTCCACCAATTACTGGTTCAGGTATGCAGTATTTGTCAAGCAATGGGAGTTTTCTTTTTATAAATTTTCCGAATAATAAAACCACTACAGCCAATGATGCTGTTTGAATCATATCTAATTTAAAAGTCATATTTATACCTCCTGTATACTTTTATAGGTATAGTGTACACGGCATACTACGGGGAAATACAAAAAACTTCAAAAA
Organism: Clostridium sp.; assembly: GCF_036660475.1. Taxonomy (GTDB): domain Bacteria; phylum Bacillota; class Clostridia; order Clostridiales; family Clostridiaceae; genus Clostridium_J. The sequence continues at coordinate 25,574 of NZ_JAVXAO010000006.1, forward strand.
ACTTCATTGGAATATTGTTTTAAATTTACATAATTAGAAAAGTAATGTTTTAAATTTATTGATTGATTGAAATTCTAATAATAATGAGAGTCAAGAAATGAAATATATTTTCATGCTACTCATTAGATAATCGAGTGATAATTCCTTCTATAAATCTTTTAGTAGATATTTTCCCGGTTTCTTCAGTTGAGTTATTAATATGACGCATTTCTTGCCGAACTTGCTTAAAATCAAATAATAAAGTCGCATATTCAATAAACGTAGAATTATAATAATCTTCACAACCAAGTTCAGCTATAGTTTCAAAGGATTTTTGAATAGTTCTTCTAATTCTTTGTTCTAAAGCTTTTCTTTTTATTATTAGGTGTTCTGCAGAATTTTCATCTAATATAATTTTTTCATAAATATTTTGAAGTTGGTAAGGGAGGAATGGATTACGTTTTTTGAAATTCATTATTTCATGAATTATTTTCCTCAAATCATTACTCCCTATAGTACCTAAAATGCCTATATCAGTAAAAACATTGGTTATTGAGTTATCGAGATTAGGCTCTTTTTTTGTTACGCTATTATCTAAATTAAACAATGTACTTTTGATAAGCGATAATGAATTTTCTAAGTCGATAGTATTAGAAACGCCATTAATAACATTAACAACTTCGATATTATTAATAGGTTTATTTATGAAAAATACAATTCCAGATTCATAGGCCTTTGATACTAAAGAAGCATCAGCAACTTGTGAAATCATAATAAATTTCCCACCAAAATTTTGTTTGGTGGCAGAGAGAATTATTTCGATACCATCAGAGGATGGTAGTAATAAATCTATTAGAACAATGTCAGGATTATAAAATAATATTTCATCCACGGCATCTTTTCCGTTATCTAATTGAGAAATAACTCTCCCAAGAGAATTTTTATTTATTATGAGCTCAAGCATTTTTATTGTGTTGATATCGTCATCAACGATAAAAAAAGTTTTTTCCATGTTTACATCACCCAATCAATGAATTTTTAGGGATTTTTAAAGTGAATACTGTATTTAAATTAACTTCAGAGGTTACCTCTATTGTACCCTGTAAATCTTCAAGAATGTTTTTAACATGACAGAGTCCAATTCCGGTAGAAGACTTTCCGGTATATTTATCAAATTTAGTGGTAAAACCAGGATTAAATATGTAAGGTAAAATATCTTTGTCAATTCCAGGACCATTATCACATAATTGAAAGCATATGTGTGATATATCATCAGTTTCGGAGAGTGTAATTATTTCATTGGAATCACAAGCTTCTATGCTATTAATAATAAGATTGTTAAGCAAAGCAAAAAGATTGTAATATGGTTTAACTGTAAAATCATTGGTATAAGAAAAATTAATTTTTATTTTTAAATTGTTTTCTTTAATATAAATATTTGTATTATCTTCTATAATGGTAAAAATGTTAGAAAGACTCATTGGAGCCTCATTTTTCAAATCATTCATTAGAGATTCAAATCCACTTAGAACTCTAAAGTAATCTTTTTTAATTTCATGAACATTTCTAGCAATATCCAAAGTGGAATTTCGTAATTTGGGATCACCTTTATATGTATCATATAAATTATAACTTTTACTCATTACATCTTCTATATCTTTAAGTGATTTTTTTAAGTACACTGTTTCAGCTTGTATATTTGAAATTAATAAGTTTAGTTGAGTATAGCGTTTTTGATGTTCCTTGTTTAAAATAAATAATTTTTCTTTGACATAAGCTAAATACAGTATTGAGCTTATAATGCTTCTTAAAAAGCCCATGAAAACAATAATTTTAAGAATGTTGAAATTAATGTTTTGTCTAAGAATACATTCTAGTATATTACATAAAGAATCCGCACATGTAAGTGATAATAGAAGAACTAGTATGTTTTCTTTTCGATTTTTTATATTCATAAAATAAAAGGTTATTCCATAAAACAAATAAAAGGTTAAAGATGGAAGGTTAAGTAAGAATATTTCTGTAATCGAGTTTATAGAAATGAATAGGGCTACTATTGTTCTAGTAAAGAATACTCCTATTCCTGAAAATATACATAAATGTATTAGTGGGACATCATCAACTGTAAGGATAACCAAATTTAGAATGATGACACTTACACATATTTTAAAATTACTGTCAAAAGGATAGAAATAGAATTCTGCTAAGAAAGCAACCAAGAGTGATAACGTAATAGTTTTTTTAAAAGATTTCATATATTTCTCCAATAAAAATATTAATTGAATTTTATGATATATTACAAAGTTAATTATATTCCATAATTATAATTGGTACAATGGATACATAAATGAATTATTATTATGAAAATAATTGCAATATAATATTTTCACGAACAAAACAAGAAAAATAATCAAAAATGTTTGACATTCTAGTGAAAAGTTGATAAGATAAACACGAATGAAGGATGTCGATGCACATTTAATGTTCGCATATAAAGTATTGAATTTTATGGAGGAGTAAGTAGCATGAAGAAAAAATGGACATATATATTATTTGTGCCCTGTTTAGTTTTAGTTTTATATTTCTTAATAGTTCCACTGATAAACACTATAATTCCAACATTTAATGTTGGAGGGACTTTTGGATTGGGAAATTACATAGATTTTTTTAAAGATGAGTATATGATGAAAATATTTTCAAGAACTTTAAAAATATCATTAATATCGGCACTGATTTGTATGGTGATTGGAGTTCCAACAGCTTACTACATATCAAGAACTTCTAAAAAAATTAGAGGACTACTTATGGCTATGACTATATTCCCAATACTTACAAACTCAGTTGTAAGATCATTTGCTTGGATGAGTATACTAGGTAAGAAGGGTGTAATAAACAATTTTTTATTAAAATTTAGTGTAATTAATGAACCTTTATCGTTACTTTATACTGAAGGGGCAATAATAGTTGGTACAGTGTACATATTCTTACCATTAATGATAACTTCTCTTGTGGGAGTTATGGAAAATATAGACAAGGATTTATTAGAAGCGGCAGAAAGTTTAGGTGCTAATAGGTTTAAAGCATTTTTAAAGGTTGTATTTCCTCTAAGTGTGCCTGGTTTAATAGTTGGAACGGTTCTTGTGTTTACGGGTTCATTAACAGCTTACACTACACCTCAATTATTAGGTGGAAATAAGAATACTGTGCTAGCGACCCTTATATATCAAAAGACTATGACTTTAGGGGATTGGCAAGGTGCTGCGGTGGTAGCTACTATAATGATAGTTACTACATTAATAGTTATAAAAGGCATAAACTATCTAGCTGGAAAGTTAGATAAGAGAGGTGTTTAAGATGAAAAAAAATAAAACTCTTACATTGTTTGTATTCTTAGTATACATATTTTTGTTTGCTCCACTTATAATAATAGCTCTTACAAGTATTGGGACAGAGAGCTATATAGCGTTTCCACCTAAAGGGTTTAGTTTGCAGTGGTTTGCAAATATTTTTAAATCAAAATCCTTTATGGACACTATGGGGACAAGTTTCTTTATATCAATAGTTGCTACATTCACGGCTCTATTAATTGGAATGCCGGCTGCTTATGGATTAAGTCGAATGAATTTTAAGGGAAAGGGAGTTATCAAGAATTTTTTCTTTTCACCACTTATAATACCTGGAATAGTAGTTGGGTTTTCATTGTTTCAATTTTTAATAGTAAAGTTACAACTATCAATATATATAAGTTTATTTATAGGTCATACCCTAGTAATTATTCCTTATATAATTAGAGTTGTTGGATCAAGTTTGGAAGTTTTTGATTACTCAATAGAAGAGGCTTCCATGAGTTTAGGATGTACGAAGTTTAAGACATTCTTTATGGTGGTTATGCCAAATATTACTTCGGGAATAATAGCAGCTTTTATGCTTGCCTTTATAAATTCGTTTAATAATGTTCCTGTATCAATATTTTTAACAGGTCCAGGAGTTAGTACTTTACCAATAACTATGATGAGCTATGTTGAATATAATTATGATCCAACAGTATCGGCATTATCAGTATTATTGATGTTAATAACTGTAGGAATCATGTTCATAGTGGAAAAAACATTGGGGTTAAGCAATTTTTCAGCTTAAATATTTTAGGAATATTGGAGGAACATAAATATGGAATTAATCAATTTAAAAGATATAACAGTATCCTATGATGGTAAAACAAATATATTAGAAAACTTAAATTTAAAAGTAAAAAAGGGTGAATTTGTTTCATTACTAGGACCAAGTGGATGTGGTAAAACTACAACATTGAGAGTTGTAGCTGGATTTATAGAACCAGTTAAAGGTAGCTTTACTTTAGAAAATAAGGATTATACGAATATTCCGGTACATAATAGAAATTTTGGATTAGTATTTCAAAGTTATGCTCTATTTCCACATTTAAATGTAGCTGAAAATGTGGCATTTGGACTTAAAATGAAGAAGATTCCTAAAACTGAGATTAAGGAAAAAGTGGCTAATATATTAGAACTTGTAGATATGTCACACCTTGCAAAAAGATTTCCAAAGGAGCTTTCTGGTGGTCAAAGACAAAGGGTTGCTATAGCAAGAGCTTTAGTTATAGAGCCAAGTTTATTGCTTTTAGATGAACCACTAAGTAATTTAGATGCTAAATTAAGACTTAAAATGAGAGTTGAGATAAGGAAAATTCAGCAGAAACTTGGAATAACAACTTTATTTGTGACGCATGATCAAGAGGAGTGCTTTTCAATATCTGATAGAGTTGCTGTAATGAATAAGGGATTAATTGAACAATTTGATACTCCAGAAAATATATATTCAAATCCAGCTACAGAGTTTGTAGCAAGATTTGTAGGCTTTGAGAATTTTATAGATTTAGAAAAAGTATCTGAGGGAGTTTATAAAACATCAGCAGGACAAGAATTTAAAGTTAATAGTACTAAAGAAGTTAGTAATGTTAAGGCAACTATAAGGCCAGAGGATATTAAAATCGTTCAAGATGGCACTGAAAATACTGTAGAAGGAAAGATTGAAATAAGAACTTTCTTAGGGAAATCGTATCAGTACAATGTAACTACAGAAATAGGTTCATTAATTATAAATAGTGAAAATGATACAGTTTATAACCAAGGTGATAGCATAATACTACAATTGCCTAAAAATAAAATAGTTTTAGTATAGGGTATGTAGATTTTAAATTTAAAATTAAGGCTTTTCAAACACTAAAACATATAAATTAAATATAAGGGCAGTTTAATGCCTAAAATAAACAAAAGTAGGGGGAATTTTTATGTTAAAAAAATCGTTAGCAATAACACTAGCATTAACTTTAGCAATGGTTGGACTTGTAGGATGTGGATCAAAGGGAAGTGGATCAGGTGAAGGTGCATCTAATAAGGATGGAAAGAAAGAACTTGTAATATCAACTTTTGGACTTAATGAAGATAAAATGTGGGAAAATTTATTTACTCCTTTTGAAAAAGAGTATGGAGTGAAAATTGTTTTGGAAACAGGAAATAACTCTGAAAGATTAACTAAACTTGAAAATAATCCAAACTCTAATGTGGATTTAATTGTTTTGGCTCAATCCTTTTCACAAGAGGGGATAGATGCAGACCTATTTGAAAAATTAGATTATAGTAAGATTCCAAATAGTGAGAAGTTAAATGATAAGGCTAAGGTAAGTGTAAAGTCAGGTTTTGGGCCAGCTCAATCACAAAATAGTATAGCACTTATAGTAAATACAACAGCAGGTATTGAAGTAAATACATGGGAAGATTTATGGAAGCCGGAGTTAAAGGGTAAGATAGCGATACCAGATATAGCTACAACTAACGGACCGGCTATGGTTCAAATAGCAGCTAAAAAAGCTGGGGTAGATATTGCTACTGACAAGGGTGAAGCTGCTTTCAAAGAATTAGAAGCATTAAAGCCAAATATAGTTAAAACTTATTCAAAATCATCAGACTTAGCAAATATGTTTGCAAGTGGAGAAATTATAGCTGCAGTAGGTCCTGATTTTGCTTATGGAAACATAGTAAAGGCATGCCCAGAGGCTAAGTATATAGTTCCAGAATCAGGAACTTACTTAAACTTTAATACTATAAACATGAATAAAAATTCTAAAAATAAAGATCTTGCTTATGATTTTTTAAACTTTGCATTAAGTGCAGAAACACAAACAAGAACAGCTAAAGGGTACCAAGAGGCTCCAACTAATGCTGAGGTAAAATTAACTGAAGAAGAAGCTAAGAATTTAACTTATGGACCAATGGTTGATAACGCACATACAATAGATTTTAAAGTTGTTAATCCTTTGATGACAGAATGGATTGATAAGTGGAATAGATTAATGAACTAGCATTTAGAATTATGTAGCAGATGATAAGATATTGTTACCAGTTTTATATGTAAATTAATGAACTAATGTTTAAAGAGTGAGGTATTATATTCATGGTAGTTGATTATATTATAAGAGATGTTCAGGTGTATAATAGTTATTTTAAAAAGTTTATCCAAGGGGATGTAGCTATTAAAGATGGCAAATTTGTATACATAGGTAAGAACTATGAAAATCAATTATTTACAGATGAAATCATTGATGGAAAAGGTAAATTTATGGTTCCAGGTCTTGTAGATATACACATGCATATAGAAAGCTCCATGACTACTCCAAGCGAATTTTCCAAATGGGCAATAAAACATGGGGTCACCACTGTAGTGGCTGATCCCCATGAAATAGCCAATGTATTTGGAGTAGAGGGAATAAAGGAATTTATAAAGTATGATGAAAAATTAGATATTTTTTATGGTATACCTAGCTCGGTACCATCAACATCACAAAACCTTGAAACTACAGGTGGAATTATAAGTGATGAAGAGGTAGATGAGCTTTTATGTTATGAGAAAATATTATGCCTTGGGGAAGTGATGAATTTTAAGGATTTAATTGAGGATGAAACATCCCTGATAAATAGAATAATTAAATCTGTACGAGAAAAAAGAAAAAATATTCCTTTAGAAGGTCATTGCCCAAGGATTGATGGAGTTGATTTAGCTTTATATATTTATAGAGGTGTAGATGGAGATCATACTCAGCAAAGTGTGGAATCTATAAAAGAGAAGATAATGAACGGAATGTTTATGGAAATACAACATAAATCTATGTCTGAAGATAATATGAAATTTTTGATAGATAATAATCTGTATGAACACTTTTGTTTAGTTACTGATGATGTGATGGCAGATAAATTAAAGGAAGGGCATTTGAATCTTTTACTTAAAAAGGCTGTTGAACTTGGTATGAAGTTAGAGGATGCTATTTATGTTAGTACATTTACTCCAGCTAGAAGAATGGGACTTTTAGATCGAGGAGCTATAGCACCAGGAAAGATAGCAGATTTTCTTTTAATAGAAGACCTTGAGGAATTTGAAATAAACGCTGTTTATAAAAGTGGAGATCTTGTTTATGAGAGTAATAAGAGTTGGAGGGAAGAGTATTTTAATAACATTTCAACTTTTCCTAGTAAATTTTTAAATAGTGTTAAATTAGATTATATTACAGAAGAGAAGTTAATGCTAAGATATGAAAAAGTAAAATTTGGCGAAGATAAATTAGTAGGTTGTAAATCAGAAGGTGAAAAATTAGAAGGGCTTAATTGTAAAGGTAATAAATCTAAAGTGAAATGTAGGACTATGGAGGTCACTAGAACCACTACATTTACAAAAGAAGGAGAAATAACACTTAAAGTTGAGGATGGACAGGTTGCATGGCAAAATGAAGATTGTGCTTTGATAGCTGTCTTTGAAAGATACGGTAAAAGTGGGGGAAGTGCCTTTGGAATAGTTACTGGGGATATAATAAAACAGGGAGCAGTTGCAACTACTTGGGCTCATGACCACCACAATCTAATGGTTATGGGACGAAACATTAAAGATATGATTGAAGCTGCAAATAAAGTAATAGAAATGCAAGGTGGATATGCGGTAAGTAGTGAAGGGGAAATCATGGCTTCGGCACCATTGCCGATTGGGGGTATAGTAAGCAGTGTTCCAATAGAAGAATTGGGTGAAGACCTTAAGACGGTAAGAAAGGCCATGAAAGACCTAGGCTATAATCATAATAATGAGATAATGTCATTTAGCACATTGTCACTACCAGTGAGTCCGGAAATTAAGATAACGGATAAAGGATTAATAGATGTTAAAAAGCAAGAGGTAGTTTCTTTATATAAGTAGAGATTTATAAATAAGTAGGATTTTTCATATATATAGTTTCTAAATGAAAGTGGAATTGTAGATATATGAGAATCCTATTTATGTATGTAGAGTTTTTAGGAGTTTGAGTTTAATCATATGGAGGAGATAAGAAATGAGTAATTTAAAGTTAATACATAATGTAACGCTTATTACTATGAATGAAAATAAGGATATTATAGAAAACGCAGCGGTAGTTGTTGAAGACGATAGGATTATTTCTATTGGGTCTGTGGAACTCTATGAAAAGTACAAGGTGAAAAAGGATGTTGAAATTATTGATGGAGAAGATGGTATTTTAATGCCGGGAATGATTAATTGTCATACCCATGGATCAATGATTCCTTTTAGAAGCTTAGCAGATGATTATCCTGATAGATTGAAAAGATATTTATTTCCACTAGAAAAAAAATGTATGAATAAGGAACTTGTCTATATTGGTGCTAGATATGCAATAAGTGAAATGTTATTGGGTGGAGTTACTACTTTTTGTGATATGTATTACTATGAAGATGAGGTAGCAAAGGCTTGCAAGTCTATGGGTATGAGAGGTATTCTATGTGAGACTATCTTAAACTTTCCTTCACCAGATTCAGAGAAGCCTTATGGTGGAATAGATTATGCTGTAGGTTTTATAGAAAAGTGGAAAGATGATTCATTGGTAACCCCGGGGATAGCTCCTCATGCACCATATACTAACAGCACAGAAAAATTAAAGCTTGCATATGAAATATCAAAAAAATACAAAGTGCCATTTACTATGCATGTAGCAGAAATGGACTATGAGGTTGAGGCATATAAAAAAGATTATGGATTAACACCTGTACAGTATTTAGAAAGTATAGGCGTACTAAATGATGGATTTATATCAGCTCATACTGTTTTAGTGGATGATAAAGACATAGAGATACTTAAGGCTCATAATGTAGGTGTATCCCATAATATAGGAGCTAATTCAAAGGGAGCTAAAGGTGTTATGCCTTTAATGAAAATGAAAAGTAAAGGCATAAATATAGGATTAGGTAGTGATGGACCTATGAGTGGAAATACTATTGATATTATGACACAAATGGGTCAGGTAGGGAAAATTCATAAACTAGTAAATAATGATAGGTCGTTATTGCCAGCTGCTGAACTTATGGAAATGGCTACTATAAATGGAGCTAAGGTATTAGGGATAAGTGATAAGGTTGGTTCAATAGAAATTGGAAAGAAGGCAGATTTAGTAATTATTGAAACAAGTTCAGTTAATATGCAACCTATATACGATTACTGTTCAGCTGTGGTTTATTCAGCTAATCCATCGAATGTTAGACATGTAATTATTAATGGAGAAATAGTTGTGGAAAATAGAAAAATTCAATTGGCAGATTTTAATGAAATAAGGACTGCTTTAATTGCTGAAACAGATAGAATTAGAAACATGGCAATGACTTTATAAAAGTTATTGCTATGTTTTTTCACATTTACTGATATGATTCGAATCTATTAGTGGAGATGGTATGAAATTTTGGATGGATTCTAAATTAAATACTAGATTTTCTATAATAGTCATATTAAAATAGTAATAAGATTTAACTTAACAAATTATGTGGGTAATGTGTAAAAATAAACTATTTATAGTATAATATATTAATATTGTATTGGTATATTAATATTGGGGTAGGTTTAAAGTAGGTGTTGTTATTAGATAATATTGTTTAATAATGATTGCTGATTTTAATCAACTTAATAGTAAGGAAGAAATAAAAAACAGGGGGGAAATCATGGAAAGATTAACTAAAGTTGTGAAAGTATTTCTTGAAAATACAAATGAAGAGGATGCTAAGGACATGAAAAGGTACATGAAGGATCAATTTGAGTTTCTTGGAATAAGGAGTACAGAAAGAAAAAGTCTTCAAAAGGATTTTTTAGGGAGTTTAGACAAAAATGAATCTATTAACACTGTATGGGTATTACAGATGTGGAGCTATCCTCACAGAGAATTTCACTATTTAGCTATAGATTATTTAATAAAGAAAAAGAAAGTTTTATTAGAAGAACATATGGATCTTATAGAATTACTTATCATCGCTAAGTCTTGGTGGGATACCGTAGATCTTATAGCCTCAAATTTAGTGGGAGAATTATGTAAATTATATCCTAACCTTGTAGAGAAATATGTACTTAAATGGGCTGTAAGTGACAATATGTGGTTAAGAAGAACATCTATACTTTATCAATTGAAGTATAAGGAATTTACAGATGAAAATACACTAGATTTTATTGTTAGAAGCAATTCAGGAGATAAGGAATTCTTCATTAGGAAAGCGATAGGTTGGTCATTGAGGGAATATTCAAAGACTAACAAGGAGTGGGTAGTGGAGTTCATTAGCAATAATGATTTAAGTCCTCTTAGTGTGAGAGAGGCAAGTAAATATTTACAATAAATATGACAAAATACACGAAAAAAATGGCTTAAATCCAAAAAAATACATTAATATTAAATAAATTTTAATATGATGTTGAAAAAATATGAAGCATTTTGTATAATACCAATGTGGATGAGAAAAAAGTCAAATACAGATTATATTATGTATCCTAATAAATATTATGGTTAGGAGTTAGGAGAGAAAAATGAAAGTATTGATTGGAACTATAAATCCATTTATTGGGATGTGTCAAGGTGAAGTCTATGGGGCAGTAAGTTTGTGGCTGTTAGATAGCGTTAGTAAAACTTACAAAGTGGGGGCAAACAATGAATAAAGACATTAGTATTATGGAAAAAAGTGCTGGATTAATCATAAATAAATGGATTGAGCTAAAGAGTCATGAAAGAATAGTAATTATAACAGATGAGTTGCATGTTGAGGAAGCTATGTATTTAAGAGCGGCTGCTGAAAAAGCGACAAAACATGTGGTTGTAATTACAATGCCAAGTGAGAAACCGCAAGAGGGAGAACCTTGTGATATAGTATCATTTGCAATGCTAAACGCAGAAGTCATTATTGCGGCAACAGAGTATTCAATTATAACAACGGATATAAAAAAACAGGCTATCGAGAATGGTTCAAGATTTTTATCGCTACCTTTAGCAACTACAAATGGAGTATCACTGCTAAAGTGTGAATTTATTACTATGGATGTAGATGAAGCTCATACGATGTATGAGAGAATCAACAAAATTGTGGATAAGGGTGAAAAAATCAGAATAACTACAGTATTAGGAACTGATGTGACCTTCAGTGTAAAGGAAAGGGATGCAAATATTTTCAGCGGTAAATGTAGAGATAATGGAGAAACTGGTTCAGCGAGTTTTGAACTTTATATTCCACCAGTAGAAACATTTACTACAGGAACTGTAATTTTAGATGCATCTATGGGATACTTAGGAAAGGTTGAGAAAGAACCATTTAAGCTAGAATTAGATAATGGTCGAATAAATTATATTGAAGCTAGCGAAGATGGAAAAAGACTTTCAGAGTATATTGAAGGGTTTCAAGATGGAAATATGTATGTTGCAAGTGAATTAGGTATTGGACTTAACAAGAAGGCAAAATGCATCGGTGAGTCTTATATAGAAGATGAAAGTTGCTATGGAACATTCCATATTGGATTTGGTAGAAATATAGCCTTAGGGGGAACTCATATGGCTAGAGGACATTTTGATATAGTTATAGACAAGCCTACAGTATTTGTAGATGATATCATGATTATAAAAAGTGGTGAGATTTGCACTTAAGAAGGTGAATTAAAAGACTAGTGAGTATTATGGCTTATTTTGAGTGAGTACTTAAATAGCTTTTAGTTGATTTTTAAATTAATAATTTTAAAGACTGTTTTAAAGTTGAATATGTTTTAATTTAGACTGTAAGTAACTTTGATATGAAAAATATTTAAGTTACTTATATTGTTTAAATAAAGCATAAATCAATTTTATTAAACAGTCTTTTTGTTTTAAAAAAAATTGAAAATATTGAAAAACTATTGACTATGAATATCAATTGATATATATTATAGATGATAATGATAATTATTATCAATAAGGAGTGAACGATGTTAAGCAAGTTATGTAGTTTTTATAAATTATTAAATCAGTTGGGCGGTAAAGAATACTTTGAAACATTTATATCCTATAACGTTGCTCTAATAAGCGCAAAATTAAAGCCAGCAATAACTCTCAATTTTAAAAAAGAGGATAAAAAGAGAACACACTATTTATGGAATATTTATGGAGAGAATTGCTTGATGGAATTAGGATTAAAGCATGTCAAGTTAAGAGAAACAGATGATTCTCTAATAGTATTAATATATGATACTGACTTATTGCAACGAGTAATAAAAAAATCGGAGAATTTAAATGTTTTAACTAATATAGGATATGAAAAAGATTCTTCGTTAGAAGAAGTAGTAATTAAATTAATACATAGATATGAGCTATATAATTGCCCCCATGAATTAGGAATATTTCTTGGGTACCCAATTGAAGATGTTAAATCTTTTATGAATTGTGAGGAAAATAAATGTTTAGGTTGTGGATATTGGAAGGTTTATAACGAATATAACAAAGCAAAAGTTATATTTTCTATCTACGATAGTGTTAGGGTTGAAACTATTGATAATATATTAATAGGAAATAAGCATGTGGAGTTATCTAGTATATTAAGAACTAAGTTTGAACTAAATCAAGAAATTATATTTTAAAGTTGATTGAGAAATTAATGAAATTAAGGGGAGGTAGTGTTATGCCAATTACTATGATGGGAATAGGTGAAACTATGGCTATAAAAAGGATTAAAGGTACAGATGAAACACGTAAGTTCTTAAAAAATCTAGGGTTTGTAATGGGAGAAAGTGTTACTGTTGTTTCAGATATATCTGGGAACATGATTTTAAATATTAAAAACACTCGTATCGCACTTGATAAGAGTATGGCAAATAGAATTATTGTATAGGGGGTAAAGAGATATGAATACACTTAAAATGGTCAAATGTGGAGATACGGGTACCGTAGTAAAACTTCATGGTGAAGGTGCTGTAAAACGTAGAATTATGGATATGGGAATTACAAGAGGTGTGGAGGTTTTAGTTCGTAAGGTGGCGCCACTTGGAGATCCTATTGAAGTTAATGTCCGTGGATATGAGCTAACTCTTAGAAAAGTAGATGCTGAAATCATTGAAGTTAAATAAATTAGAACTATTGAAGTGAAAAATTTAAAAGGAAACTCGACTCACGTTTGTTCGCTGAGTAAGTTCCAGTGATCAAATATAAAATTTGGACTGTCACTTAAATAATCAGGTTAGTTAGTTAATTAATTGGAGGGGGAATAATAAATGAGTATAAAAATTGCACTTGTTGGAAATCCAAACTGTGGAAAGACAACTATGTTTAATGAACTTACAGGAAGTTCGCAGTATGTTGGAAATTGGCCAGGAGTTACAGTGGAGAAAAAGGGTGGAAAACTTAAAGGAAATAAGGATGTAGAAATTATAGATTTACCGGGTATATATTCTCTTTCACCGTATACATTAGAAGAGGTTGTATCTAGAAACTATCTTTTAAATGATAAGCCTGATGTTATTATTAACATTGTGGATAGCACAAATATTGAGAGAAACTTGTATTTGACTACACAGATTGTGGAACTTGGAATTCCTGTTGTTATTGCTTTAAATATGACGGATATTTTATATAAAAATGGTGACCTTATTGATGTGAACACATTATCTAAAGAACTTGGGTGTGAAGTTGTAGAAACATCAGCACTTAAAGGAATTGGATGCATGGAAGTTGCGAGGAAAGCTACCTCAATAGTAGAGAATAAGGTTAAGACTGTACCTAGACATACTTTTTCAAAAAATGTAGAAAATACTCTTGGAAAAATTGAAGGGATTTTAGTTAAGGATAATATTAGTGATAATATTCGTTTTTATGGAATTAAGGTATTTGAGCGTGATGAGAAGGTTATGGAAGGAATTAAGGTACTAGATAATAGTATTGAGGAAATTATAAAACAATGTGAAGATAAAGAAGATGATGATAGCGAAAGTATTATAACAAGCGAGCGTTACACATACATAAGTAGGATTGTAAAGAGTTGTGTTAAGAAGAAAAACAAATCAAAGACAACTACTTCTGATAGAATTGACCATGTTGTAACTAATAGATTTTTGGCACTTCCGATTTTTGCAGCAATTATGTTTTTAGTTTATTTTGTTTCCGTTTCAACAGTTGGTACATGGGTAACAGACTTTACGAATGATGTTATTTTTGGCGAAATAATTCCACCAGCTATAGAAGGATTTTTAGTGTCAGTGGGTAGCGCAGAGTGGTTAAACTCTCTTATACTTGATGGTATTATAGGCGGAGTTGGTGCAGTAATTGGATTTGTTCCACAGATGCTTGTGTTATTTTTATTCCTTGCAATCCTTGAGGATTGTGGATACATGGCTCGTGTTGCATTTATAATGGACAGAATTTTTAGAAGGTTTGGACTTTCGGGGAAGTCATTTATACCTATGTTAATCGGAACAGGCTGTAGCGTTCCTGGTATTATGGCATCACGTACAATTGAAAATGAACATGATCGTAAAATGACAATAATAACTACGAGTTTTATACCTTGTGGAGCAAAGCTTCCAATAATCGCACTTATTGCAGGGGCTTTATTTGGTGGTGCATGGTGGGTCGGACCATCAGCTTATTTCATTGGAATTGCAGCCGTTATTATTTCAGGGGTTATTTTAAAGAAAACAAAAGGTTTTGCAGGAGACCCAGCTCCATTTGTAATGGAACTTCCTACATACCACATTCCAGGCATGAAAGGTGTTTTAATTCATATGTGGGATAGAGGTAAATCTTTCATAATGAAAGCTGGTACTATTATATTTTTATCATCAGGTGTAATTTGGTTCCTTAGTACTTTTAACTTTAGTATGGAGATGGTAGATACATCTGAATCTATACTAGCAGCTATTGGCAAGGTAATTGCTCCAATTTTTGCTCCATTGGGATTTGGAACATGGGAATCAGCAGTTGCCACAGTTACAGGGCTTATTGCAAAAGAGAATGTAGTAGGTACATTTGGGGTATTATTTGGATTTGCAGAAGTTGCAGAGAATGGGTCAGAAATTTGGCCAGCACTTGCACAGTCATTTACAGTAATATCAGCTTACTCATTCCTTATGTTTAATCTTCTTTGTGCACCTTGTTTTGCAGCAATTGGAGCAATAAAACGTGAAATGGGAAATAATAAATGGACACTTATAGCAGTAGGTTATCAGACTGGATTTGCCTATGTGATATCACTTATTGTATATCAACTAGGTATGCTATTTACGGGAAATGGATTCAGAATAGGTACAATAGTTGCAGTTATACTGTTATCAGGACTTTTATATGTGTTATTTAAACCATATAAGAATCAAAGTAGTAGTGGAAGTGTTTCAAAAAGAAGTGTTGGAGTTTAAAGATAAGAACTAGTGAAAACATTCATATAGTTACACTGGTACACTATACTTAGGACGTTTAAAATACTATACTTACGAAATGTAAAATTTACAGGCTTACTTAAGGAAACTCCTTCTCGTATGCACTTGGAGGAGTAAGTTCACCTTAGCAAATGTAAAATTTGGAGGCTCACTTAAGGAGGGGTATATTTATGGCAACGGCAATTATTGGAACTTTAGTACTTGGGTCATTTGCAGGTACTTTATATTACACATATATACAAAAGAAAAAAGGAGTGTCTTCTTGTAGTGGGTGCAATGGATGCGCAAACAGAGGATTATGTAATAAATGAAGACAATATGATAGCTATGGAATAGGAGATAAACTATATCATGTAAGTATTTACAGTCAAATTGAGAAACATCTAGTTGTGAGCTTCATATAATATTAGTGACAAAATATTTTATGAAGCTAGGAGGAAAATTTATGTATAGTTTTAAAAATATTACACCGACAAACGGATTTGATTTTTATGACTTAAATAATGCAAGGCAAAATAATTATGCATGGTCCATGGCAGAATTAGATGAGTATATTTATGTAGGTACTGGACGTAATATTCCACTATTAGTGATTCAATCTATGGCACTTGGCGTTAATCCACCTTCTTTGTTAGAGCCAATTCCTCAGGATAATTTACCAGAGATTTGGAGGTATAAGAAGGATGGAAGTCTTCCTTGGAATAGAGTTTATAAGGCAGAAGAAAATTCAGGAATTACAGGATTTAGGTTTATGATATCTGATAGACCAGCAGGTGGTAGTCCTTGTATTTTCGTTGCGGCTTTTGGAGCTCAAGTTAAAATATTTAAATCAACTAATGGATGTGATTGGTTTCAGATGCCTTATGAAGCTTTAGTAGGAACGTCTTCAAGGGCTATGATTGTCATCAAGGATAAACTATATGTAGCTACTGTAGATGATGCAAATTTAGGTGATACACCATTGCTTTATAGTAGCAAGGATCCAGAATATTATCCTTGGGAAGATGTAATAGATTCTAGTAATCCAGACTTTAATTTTGACAAGAACCCTAAGGGCGCTATAACAAATATGGCTATATTTAATAATAAACTTTATGTTGCAACAAGTTCTTCTGATGGTGCGCAGGTATGGAGAACTGAAGGTGAAGAGCCAAGAGTAAATCATTGGGTGCTTGTAGTAGATAAAGGATTTGGTGATTCTGCAAATAAATATGTTCTAAGCATAGGTGTGTTTAAAGATTATCTTTATGTAAGTGGAACAAAGCCATTACCACTTTCATGGGCTATTCCTTTTGGATGCGATGTAATTAGGATTAATAAAAATGATGATTGGGAATTAGTTGTTGGCGGAATCCCTTTAATTCCATCTACTCCGTCTAAAGGAACTAGAGGCGAGAGCATATCAGGTCTTAGATCAGGTTTTAATAATCCTTTTAATGTATATGCATGGCAAATACAGGAGTATAAAGGTAAATTATTAATATCAACTTTTGATGATTCAAGTAATATGGAAGTTATACTAGACACTATTCTTGGAAATAGAGTTGCAATTGAGGGTATAATTGGTGTTGTTGCTACTAAAATATTAATTGAAGTTTATGAAGCAGTTGTTAGAATTTTAGCTAGAGTTAACTATCCAATTGGGTTTGATTTATATGCTTCTAAAAATGGTAGAACCTTTGAGCCAATATTAAAAAGGGGATTAAATAACCCTAACAATTATGGCGGAAGAATACTATTTGTAGATTGTGAAAATAAATTATACCTTGGCACAGCTAACCCGTTCCAAGGTTGTGAAGTTTGGGATGTTAAGTATAAGGATGATGATTGTTATTGCAATAGTAGAATGACGGAAGTCGATTCTTATGATTTGGAACTAATTGAAGAAATAGAGGGGCAATTTAAATTTTTAAAAGAAAATTTAGAAGATGTCATTAAAAATTTACCAAGTGACAACTATCATAATTTTATTAAACAATGTAAGGATGAGAATTATTTCTTATAATATACAGAAGTTATTTATTAGTAGAATGAATTAAGAGCATATTTGCGGAGGGTAGGAATTTGTATTTTAGTGAGTATGGATTTCTACCTTATTTTAGTTGTAGGTTTTAATGTGAATGAAAAAGGAAGAAAAATACATCATGACAAAAATCATTTTTTATAAAAAACTAATATGGTATATTCATATCAACAGATAAATTAGAAGTAGGAGTGATTATTATGATTACAAAAGAATTTGAAAAAGAACTAGAAAGTTTAGGTGCATTTGAAATAAGTAATGAGATGTTGAAGTTAGCAAAAAATAACGATAAACATAATACTTTTTTAAATGCAGGAAGAGGAAATCCAAACTGGATTAATACAGAGGCAAGATTAGCATTTACAAGAATCATAGAGTTTGGTGTTATGGAATCAGAAAGAACAATATGTGATGGAAGTTTAGCTGGTTATACTAGCACTTATAAAATAGGAGAAAGGTTTGAAAATTTTTTGGATAACAATAAAGCTTCAGATAAGTTCTTAAAAAAGGTAATAAAATATTGTACAAGCACATTAGCTATGGATAAAGATGAGCTTGTTAAAGAATTTGTCGATGGTGCTATTGGTAATAATTATCCAGTACCTAGCCGTTGCCTAGTAAATACAGAAAAGATTTTAAATATGTTTTTAGAGAAAGAATTATATAATGGAGTTAAACTTTCAAAAGAGACATCAGTATTTCCAACTGAAGGTGGAACAGCAGCTATTTGTTATATATTTAATTCATTGAAAGAAAATAAGTTAATAAAAGCAGGCGATAAGATTGCTATTAATACTCCAATATTTACACCATATTTACAAATTCCGAAATTAGATGACTATGAAATGGTTGAGGTTGATTTACAATCTAAAGAGGAAGATAATTGGAATATTTCTTTGAGTGAATTAGAAAAATTAAATGACGAAAGCATTAAGGCATTATTTCTAGTGAATCCATCAAACCCGGGATCAAAGGCGTTAAATAAAGAAGTGCTTAATAAGATTAAAGAGATAGTAGAAAAGCGTAAGGATTTAATTATTATTACAGATGATGTTTATGGAACTTTTGTTAATGGATTCCAAACAGTTTATAGCGTAGCGCCATATAACACTTTATTAGTTTACTCATTCTCAAAATTATATGGTGCTACAGGTTGGAGAATTGGGCTAATTGCTACAAATGAAGATAATGTTTTCGATGAGTTAATTGGAAAGTTACCAGAAAAGGATTTAAAAGCTCTTGATGAAAAATACAAACTTGTAACGTTGGAGCCACGTAAGTTAAAATTTATTGACCGTTTAGGTGCAGATAGTCGTTCAATAGGTTTATATCATACATCAGGATTGTCAACACCACAACAAATTATCATGGCATTATTTTCATTAACAGCATTAGTTAGTGAAGGCAGTGATGTATATATAGAAACTTCAAAGAAAATAGTAGAATCAAGATATCATGATATAGTGTCAACTCTAGGTATAGACGAAGATAATAGTGCGGAAAATGCTAAATATTATTCTTTAATAGATATTTATGAATTGGCAGAAAAAAAACATGATAGAAAATTTGCAGAATATTTAAGGGATAAATTTGAAGAAATTGATTTCTTGTTGAAATTGGCTGAAGAAGAGGGTGTTGTATTAATGGAGGGTGTGGGATTTGGAACTACACCAGGAACATTGCGTATATCACAGGCAAACTTACCGGATGAGGCCTATAAGAAAATTGCAGAAAGAGTCTTAGAACTATTAAATAAATATTACGAAATCTATAAATCACAAAAATAAATTAATTTAAAAGTTAATTAATTTAAAGATTTATAAAAGGTGGTTTTATTTATGAAAGAAATAGGTGAATTTTTAGTAAAGAACACAACAATATCTATTTTTATATGTTTAGCTTTAGGATATTTAGTAGGTAAGTTGCGTTATAAATCCTTTAGCCTAGGGGCTACAGTTGGGACACTTATAGTTGGGTTAATTATAGGACAGGTTGGGATATTTGATATCTCACCTGTAGTTAAGAGCATATTTTTTAGTCTCTTTGTATTTACAATAGGTTATGAAGTGGGACCTTCATTTTTTAACAGTTTAAAGAAATCTGGAGCTAAAATTATAATACATTCTATCTTTTTTAGTGTTTCTGCATTTGCAGTAGCTATAATATGTTTTAAGATTTTCAAGGTTGGTCCAGGAGAAGGTGCCGGAATTATTGCAGGGGCACTAACTCAATCATCAGTTATAGGTACTTCAACATCAGCAATAAATGGATTAGATTTAACTTCAGTTCAGAAGGCTACTATGGAATCTAATGTTGCTATTGCTTATGCGTTAACATATGTTTTTGGTACAGTTGGAGTTATTATTCTTTTGAAGAATATTGCACCAATATTACTTGGTGTTAATTTGAAGGAAGAAACAAAAAAAATGATAGAAAAAATTAGCTTTAAAGCGGATGAAGATTCTTCAAGCGTTATAAATAGTATAAAAATGCGTTCATTTATAGTGGAGAATAATTCAGTATATATTGGAAAATCAATTAGTAACATTGAAAAACAATTTAATAATAATATAACTTTTGAAAAGTTATTTCGTAATAAATTAGATTTTGACTTTAATCAAGAGAGCAGATTAGAACAGGGTGATTTTATTACACTTATTGGTGATCTTGATGATATGATAAAGATTGCTAGTTCTAATTTGACAGAGATATCTGATAGTAAATATCAATCTATTTCCTTGAAAGAATCAGAAATTGTACTCACTAAAGCTTTTAGTATAAAAAATCTAAAAGAATTATATTCAAATAACATTATGTTAGTATCAGTAAAGAGAAATGGAAAAGTTATTAATGATACAACGGAAATGAAAAATGGGGACTTGTTAACAATAATTGGGCCTAAATGTGCAATTGGAAAAGTTGTTAAAGAATTTGGGTACATTAAGGACGTTGGAATTGATACAGATGTAAGCTATTTATCACTTGGAGTTGCATTAGGGCTATTAGTGGGTGGATTATCACTTAAATTCCACAATATTCCAATAACCCTTGGAAGTGGAGGCGGTGCCTTATTCTTAGGACTTTTCTTTGGTTGGTATCAAAATAAAAATCCCCGATGTGGACAAATACCACCAGCAAGTCGTTGGCTACTTAAAAGTATGGGATTAAATTTATTTATTGCAGTAGTTGGAATTGAAGCAGGACATGCTTTCCTTCCGGCTCTAAAATCAATGGGAGTAAGCGTTTTATTAATAGGAGCAATTGTATCAATAGTACCACATATTCTTTCTATATATTTCGGCAAATATATATTAAAGTTAGATGCTGTAGATATTATTGGATCACTTTGCGGTGCAGGTACAACTACTGCAGCACTAAATTCAATAACTGAAGAGTGTGGAAGTAGTATATTTGCAATTAGCTATACGCCAGCATATGCAGTAGGAAATATTTTAATTACTATGATAGGACCACTTATGGTTTCGCTATTAGCATAATAGATAGTTAGGATAACTTATTGGTTTAGCTATTAGTGTAATAGATAATAGAGAATAAAGGAGAAACTCTTTGGAAGAAAAGTTTCGTTATAAAGTTTCTCGATTAATTTAATAATTAATAAATAAAATAGGGTTTACATAATTTGAGATTACCTTCTTAAATTATGTCAGCCCTATTTTGTTTGAGTAGAATTATAATTGTAGATAATTATAAGAAGAAAATTATTATATTTCACATAAATCTTCTCTACACATAGAGCAGTTAAGTGTATTTTTCATCTCCTGAATATTAGTTATAATTATATGTTTGTCTTCTAATAAGATTAAGTTATCATTTTTTAATGATAACAATAGTCGGCTGACAGTTTCGGGAGCTGTTCCAATATATTCTGCTAAATCTATATTTGAAAGGGTTACATCTAACTTAATACCTTTCTCAGTATGGATTCCATAAGTGTTGCTAAGTCTTATTAAAATAGAAAATAAAGCTTCTTTTTTACCGTTGTATAGTAAATCTCGCATTTGAAGATAGACCTTCTGACATTGCAAATCATTAAATTTTAAAATGTCATATTCAAGAGTAGTAGTAAAGTCTGATATCTTAATACGTGGAATGATACCCATTTTAGAATTTTCCATAGTTTCAGCTCTAAATAAAGAAATAAAATTATTACTGTCAAAGAAAGAGGGTAACAGTATACAGGGGGCTTGAAAATATCCTAAAATAAACTCCTTTGAATTAGGTAATAAATGCGTTAGTTTAAACCTACCTTCTAACAAAATTAAAATATTATCTCTATGGACATCCTGATCAAAAATCAGAGTCTTTTTATTTATATAGATTTCTTTTTCTATAAAAGGACGTAAATCATTTATTAATTTTAGTCTTGTATCATTAAATAACATAAGAGCCTCCTATGAACTAAAATATGCGAATATACAGATTGTAACACTTAACAGTAAAAAATTCTATATCTTTGAAATTAACTATTGACTCTACCCTAAAGAGAGAGTTTATTATATATAAGGTAGCATAAAACAAGATTACTTTTTAAAAGAGTGTTATAAAGACATTCTATAAGTATTTTCGTAGGGACTCTGGTGACGCTAAAATATAACAATATAATAATATATTAAAATATAGGTGAAAATAAAATGAAAAACTAAACTAGTGAAAACAAAATTAGCACAAAATAAAAGTAATATAAAATTTAGAGTGTCACTTAAAACAGCAAAGGAGAATAAAATATGGGAAAAGTAGAAATGAAAAATAAAAGCATGGTAAATGAATTTTTTAAATATGCAGTACCATCAGCGCTTGCGATGTTTATATCATCTTTATATACAGTAATAGATGGTATATTTGTTGGGCAAGGTGTAGGGGATTTAGCATTAGCGGCGGTAAATATTGTACTTCCATTTACAGTTATGTTATTTGGGCTAGCTTCAATGTTTGCAATTGGTGGAGGAGCTTTAGTATCTAAAAATATAGGAGCAAAGAATACGGATAGAGCGGTAAGTATTTTTAGACAAGTATTCAAGTTTCTTTTAATAGTAAGTGGTATTATAAGTATAGTATGTGTTATATTCACGGAGCAAATAGTAACAATGCTAGGAGCAACGGCAAGCTTAAAGGGACTCGCAGTAGATTATTTAAGATTTTATGCAATATTTTGTATTCCTAACTTAATAGGAATAGTGCTAAGTAGTTTTGTTAGAAATGACGGAAGACCAAAACTTGCAATGATATCAACAATTGCAGGGGCAGTAACTAATATTGTATTAGATTATATATTTATATTTGAGTTAGGGCTTGGAATAAAGGGCGCTGCAATAGCTACAGGACTAGGTCAAATCGTTACAGTATCCGTATTACTTCCACACTTTATTATGAAGAGGGGGTACTTAACCTTTGGTAATGTGAAAATAAATAAAAGTGATTTAAAAGAGTTTTGTCTTATAGGATTCCCATCGTTTTTTGCACAAGCAAGCTATTCACTAATAGTATTAATTCATAATATTGTTTTAGTTAAATTTATTGGGGAAGCAGGAATTTCGGCGTATAGTATACTAAACTATATAACTACGAATACCTATATGGTTCTCTATGGGTTAACACTAGGTGTACAACCTCTTATTAGTTATAACTTTGGTAAAAGAGATGGAGATAAGATGCTAGGATTCTTTAAGATAACATGCATCTCATCTTTAGTAATCAGTGGATTATTCGTTGTAATCAGTTTTGCCTTTGGGCCAACCCTTATAGGAATATTTACGGCTGACCCTGAAATTGCTAAGATTTCATATATAGCACTTAGAATTGCAAGTATAAGTTACTTTGTAGTTGGGATAAACTTAAATACATTAGTTTACTTCCAAGCTTTAGAAACACCAAAGTATTCAAATATAAGCTGTCTTTTAAGATCAGTTGTATACTTACCTATCTGCTTAATTGTACTTTATAAAATATTTGGGGCAAACGGAATTTGGGGAGGTACAATATTATCAGAAAGTATTACATTTGTAACTATAAGTATAATGGCTAATGTAAAAACATCTACAAAAACCGTGTTAAATGAAGAAAAGTTAGGAAATCAAGCTGCTTAAGCTTAGAAAATATAGTAATATAGATATAGTGTGAATAGTTGAATATAACTATTTACACTATATTTTTTTATCGAATAATCTTTTTATATTAAGGGAAATATATCATTCCAACAGAATATTAGAAGAACTTATATAGGGAGTGTCAGTGGTTATCTAGCGATGAAGAGTAGTAGCGTGTACAGAGGCTAGACATTAGATAAACATTATGGGTAAAAGGATATAATAATAATGAGGTGATGTTATATGAATACAAGATTTTCAATTGGTGAGGTGGCAAAACTTAATAATGTTTCTATACGAACATTAAGACATTATGATAAAATTGGACTATTAAAGCCTGCATATGTAAATGAAAAAAGTAAATATAGATATTATTCGGTAAAGCATTTTATGATTTTAGATCTTATAAAGCAATGTAAGGCTATGGGGTTATCCTTAGATGAGATAAAGATACTAGTAAATAATTATACTTCTATTAATTCGATTTTAGATATTATAACAAAGCAAAAAGAGATTGTAGAAGAAAAAATGAAGGAATTAGATAACATAAAAAGTAATATATGTTTTTTGGAAAATAGGATTCAAACTCTATTAGAAGAGGGAATGGACAGAGTTTTTGTAAAATATTTTAGTGAGAGAAAGTTTGTAAAATATAATAATGCTCAGAGATATACTGAGGAATTTGAGATAAACTTATCTAAAACATTAGGTGATATAGATAAAAAATATGGGAGCACTAATAAAGAGTTAGTTTTTTCAACGTCATATGAAGATTTTAAAAATCAAGACAAATTAACATATAATAATATGATGATAAGTATAAAAGGAGATATAGAGAGTGATGGTAATAAAATAGTTACATTAAAGTCAGGATATTATATTACAATAAACTTTGATGATGACTATAAGGATACAACAAAATATTATGGGACACTTGATGACTACATTGAAGAAAATAATATAAAGGTCAGTGGAGACTTTTATGAAATATATATAATGACAAGGGGCGGAATTGATAATGAGGAGAAATCCTTAGGTCAAATTCAAATTTTAATTGATAATATATAACGACCTTTATTCAAAGGGGCTATCTCATTTAATTTTTGAGATAGCCCCTTTATTTTACAATTAAGAATACATAAGTCTAATAATATATCTTAATCTAAGTTATATCTCACATCTAAACTTCCAATTCAAATATATAGGGAGCTTCACTAGAAATTTTATCATGGAAAACCGACTACATTTAAAAGAAAAGTGACCCATTTATAGAAACAGTTTTATTATTTTAACTGATTACTATAAAGGGAATAGCTCAAAGTCTATTTTAAATTTAGTATGATATTTATAATATGCATTAATTTACAAGTAGTTCTTATGGATTAATATCAGTAATAAGCTAATTAAAAGATGTCATTTCTAAAATTCCATTTAGTTTCAGTATGATTAGTATTACAAGGATTATCACACTTTAAATCACAGTTATTAGTGCAATCATCACAGTCTATCATGGATTTATGGTCATCACAATTACAAGGAGAAGAATTAGTCTTGCTTACTACAACTAAATTTATTGAAATGACGTTATTAAACCAAATAGAGTGATCTCCGGAAGTATTTACATCACAATAGCAAATGGTAGTAGAGAAATCTAATACATCAATACATGGATCTAATGGTATTAGTTCAAAAAATGGACATGTGAATTTATCACTTACTATTCGACCAGAACAACCACATGCTTCATAACTAATTGTTATTAATTTATGACCTTTAACGCATAATTTAAGACCAGTACAGGTATCTATAATTTTTTTTTCTATAATCAAAAGCTTCATACAAGCATCTAAAACTTCCTTAACTGGTGGCTTACAGTTGGCTACGCATAATTCATTAGTATAATTGAATTCTTTAATAATTCGTTGTGTTTTATCACATTGTACACAATTGATGCCCACACATTTCACCTCAATATTAAAATGTTGTTATAATATAGAATATGTTCTAAGTATAAATTGGTGCAATTACAAATAAAAAATATGTAAAAAAAGTGTAAAAATATAGAAAAAATCACATTCTGAATAGTAGTAAGGATAAAGTAATATTTTTATGAATGGGGTTACAATAAAATTGTAAATGTTAATGATTTAAATTTTTATAAATAATATAGAAATAAGTGGCAACTTGTAAAGAAAATCATATGCTATTAGTGGGGGTGATAAAGTTGAGTATTTATCCAACCTATTACAATGAAGTTCCAAGTAGTAGAGAAACAGTAAGTTTAAATAGTACTAATATATCTGGCGGTATGCCATACTACACACCACCAGTTAATTATATAATGCCACCTCAAGGACAACCTGGCCCTCAAGGTTCTAAAGGAGATCAAGGATATCCGGGTCCAAAGGGTGATCAAGGATGCCAAGGTCCACAGGGATATCCAGGTCAACAAGGTTCAAAGGGGGATCAAGGATGCCAAGGTCCGCAAGGATATCAAGGTTCACAAGGACCAGCAGGTTATCCAGGTTATCCGGGGCCACAAGGACCAGCTGGTTATCCGGGATGTCCAGGTTCACAAGGACCAGCAGGTTACCCAGGATGGCCAGGTCCTCCAGGACCGCAAGGACCAAAAGGTGATCCAGGACCGCCGGGTCAAACAGTCCCAATACAAATGTGTCAACCATTTGGTTTTGGTGGAGGAGGATGCGGAGGTGGATGCGGATGCGGATGCGGATGCAATCATGGATGCAGTCATGGATGCTGTAATTGTTGCACAGGGCCAACAGGACCAACAGGAGCTACAGGTATAGGAATTCAAGGGAATACTGGGGGAACGGGAGCAACAGGAGCAACAGGAGCAACAGGAGCAACAGGACCAGGATGTTTGAAGTGTAATCATGTTTGTGATTGGAGTTTTGAATATTTTCCATTAGGATGTAGTAGTTTTGATACTTGTTATCAACCGGGTAGTTGGACAGCAAGTAGTGGCGTTGTAAGGACAAATGAAATACTAATACCAACAGGTACAACAATTCCAATTGGAAGTTCAACAGGCACAGCAACTGCAAAATCATACTACTCATCTATTAGTCTAGCAAATATTGTAGGGACTGCGCCAGCAGCAATTCCTGTTACAATTCCAATTAATACAGGTAGATTTTTCAATGTAGCCCATAGTGGAGATCAATCTTTAATATTGCAGCCAAACTATAATAATAACCTAGGATTTTTGCCAGCATATTTTATAAAAGTTGTGGATATTAATCCAGACTGCTCTTATGAATTGAAATTTTGGGGCGCTAAATATGATTATAATTATGAATTAAATTATGATTCTACAAAATCCTTAGATGTTAATAGACAAAACTATAATTTAATTGCCGGAGCTTATTTATATTGGGGAGATGTGTTAAATACAGGCGGTTGTTGTAGTATAAGAGATTTTATATTAAATCCTGTAAATTGGCCTGTAGCAGATAATATTTGTAGTTACAGCGGCCAATTGGCTGGTTCAGTAAAGCTTCCAAGAGGTGGAACACAACAGCTTAGTATAAGTAATGTAACTGCAACTGATCTTACAAAGGTTCCGGTTTTAGACAGCTATGACTTTGAGTCATATAGCTTAGTTCCAACATGCAACACAATAATGGGACCATGTTGTAGCAATGTAACAATTCCAGCAGGGAGTTTAAAAGCTACAATAGTATTTGTTGCAGAGCCTAGTAGAGTAGTTAATAATATAAACGAACCAGCAGGTTTTTGGCTAATTGATGATGTAATACTATCATAAAATTTAGGAGGATTCTTATAAATGAATAATATAAATACAACATGTGGTTGTGATAAATCACGTCAGAATATATCATGCGATTGTAATAAAAAGAATGCTAACAATATGCCTTGTAGTGGGGATGGTCATATGACAACACCATGTCAAAAAGAGTTAGTTTCAAGTTGCAAATGCAATGTTACACCTTGTAGTGAAGATAATTGTAACTACTGTGTTAATGAAGATAGTATATTTTTCCCGGACATTGAAAGTAAGGTAGCAAGTTTTCAATTAAAAGATGTATGGACAGAGTTAAGCATAAATGGATCAGTAGCAGTTCCAATGCAGAAACCATCAATTGAGCAAGTTGATTCTGTAAATGCTACAGTTCAAATTCTTAGTAGAAGAGTAGTAGTAGCTCCAGCAGTTTATGATAATTCAGGTATTGTTATAGAGACAGTAACAAATGAAGAAGGAAAAATAACAACTGGTAGAAAGCTTGTAATCGAGGGGTTAATTTGTGTAGCTAACTCTTATGTTTCTTTAAATAAAGATCAAAGTGTTCATAGCTTTCATGGTCAAGTTCCATTTTCAGCATTTATAGTATTACCTAAGGATGCTGACGTAGATGCAAATTATGAAGTTTATTCATTGATTGAAGAAATTTGTGTTAAACAAGTTTGTGATAGAAGTATTAATTTTACATTTGCAATTATATTAACAGCAGAAAAAACATCTAATACTGATTGTTCTAAATCATACTATGACAATTCAGGTATAGATTGTATGGGTTCAATTGGTCCTTGTGGACAATCTGAATGCTTTACAGATCAACCAGTTATAAAAGGACCTTGTACTAGAATTCAAGTTGAAAACCTAATAAAAGATAATACAGAAACTCTTTGGACAGAAATATCAGTACCAGAGTTATTAACAATACCAGCTTGTAAACCTGATGTAATGCAAATTCTTACTGTTACTTCTAGTGTTGAAGTTATGTGCCAAAAGGTTATTATAACTCCGCAAGCGGCTACGAATTATGAAGGGTTAGAGCTATCAGGATTAAAATTATTGGTTCATGCAGTTTTAAGACAAAGAGTGACTTATATTTCTACAACAGATTGTAAATCTGTACACTCAGCTCATTTTGATGTTCCAGTATCAGCGTATATAGTTCTTCCAAATGGGACTTCTCCACTTAGCAAGTATAAAATTAGGACTTGTATTGAAGATTTATATGCATGTGCTCTTAATGAAAGACAAATATTTAAGAATACAACATTATTTATTAAAGCAGAGCCTATAGCTTGCTTGTAGAAGGGGGACTAAACTATGTATTGCAAATGTAATAATGGAAATAATTATCAAGTAGTAGGACTATGTGATGACCCGTCAAGATTTGATACGGAAATACAAGAGTCTTGGACACAAATTACAGTTCCAGAAATTTTACCACTTCCAGATTGCTATCCTGACATTGAAGATTTAGAAAGAATTTATATTAATGTAAAAATAGATTCTGCGAGAGTTATAGATACACCTGCCAAGGTTCTTAATGGCAGATTAATAGAAAATCAAGAAGGAACAACTTTAACAGGTAGAAAACTTTTAGTTGATGGAGTTATATGCCAAACAATAGTATATACAGCAGATACCTGTGTTCAATCTCTTCACTCAGTTAACTTCAAATATCCTTTCTGCACATTTATAGTTATTCCAGATGATGAAACTCCAATAGAATTAACTAAGTATTGTGTAGATGCTTGTGTAGAAGATGTATTTGCTAAAGTTTTAAATGGTAGAGTAATATTTAAGAGCGTATCATTATTTTTAAAAGCTACTAATGCTAAGGTTGAATGCTGTAAGCCTGTAGATGCAACAGGAATAGTAGCAGGAACAATTTCATATAGTGGCGCATCAAGTGCAATTCCAGTAACAGTTAAACTATATAAAAACTCTAATGTATTTGTAGAAAAGACTGTTTTAGCAGTAGCAGACGAAGGAACTATACCATATTCATTTACAAATCTTTGCCCAGGAACCTATACTGTTGTATTTGATGTTGATGTAACTAAATATACAGTTGTAACAGCACCAGCAAATGCAACTGTTACAATTACCTCAGGACAAACAGGAAGTGTAAATGCTAAAATTAGTGATTTAGTATAAAAGTTAATAGATTATAGTTAGTGTAGAAAATAATATGCTATTTTTAAATTAAGATGGCATTGATAATAAATATATTTAATTAATAAATTGAAGGGAGTACTTAATCAATAGGTATTCCCTTTATCTTATATATTTTAAATATCTAAGTGAGGATGTGAGGGTATGAATAAAATTGATATAAGCTTATGTATGATTGTAAAAGATGAAGAATCGGTCATTGAAAGGTGTATAACATCTATAAGGGATGCTGTTGATGAAGTGATAATAGTTGATACAGGCTCAAGCGATAGAACTAAAGAAATTGCAGAGTCCTTGGGTTGTAAGATCTATGATTTTAAGTGGATAGATAATTTTGCAGAAGCAAGAAACTATGGGTTTAGCAAAGCAACTAAGGATTATATAATGTGGCTTGATGCAGATGATGTTATTGGAGAAGAAAGTATTAAAAGATTAATAGATTTAAAAAATAATTTTGATGTAAGTGTAAAATCTGTAACTATGAATTATGTGCTAGGACAAGATACTAAGGGGAATACAATAAGTTCATTAAGAAGAAATAGATTAGTTAAAAGGAGCTGTGGATTTAAATGGATTGGTGCAATACATGAATATTTAGCTGTAGAAGAACCAATAATTAACGCTGACATAGATATAATCCATAAGAAAGAAAAACATTATACAGATAGAAATTTGAGGATATTCAAATCAATTATTTCAAGTGGGGAAATATTATCTGTAAGAGATATGTTTTACTACGGGAATGAATTGTATTATAATGGATTATATGATGAAGCAATAGAACAATATAATAAGTTTTTAGAGTTTGATGAAGCTTGGGTTGAAGATAGAAAAATAGCGTGTAAGAATTTGGCGAATTGCTATGCATTTAAGGATGATAAGGATAGTGCTTTGAAAATTCTTTTT
Source organism: Clostridium sp. (assembly GCF_036660475.1). Taxonomy (GTDB): domain Bacteria; phylum Bacillota; class Clostridia; order Clostridiales; family Clostridiaceae; genus Clostridium_J. Next base: position 56,286 of record NZ_JAVXAO010000006.1, read on the forward strand.
AAGAGCTTTGAGTTTGATGCTCCAAGAGCAGATTTTTGTTGCATCATTGGGGATATACTTTTGGATAGAGATATAGTTGATGGAGCTATATTTTGGTACGAAATAGCAGCAAAATGGATGCCGCCAAAGGATTATTTGGCATTAATGGATACGGCTTACTATACATGGGTACCAAATCTACAATTATGTGTTGCATATTTTAAAAAAGGTGATATAGATAAATCGGTATATCATAATGAGGAGGCGGCCAAGTATATACCAGACAATCCTAAAATAGAGTATAATAGAGAACTGTTTGAAAAGATAAAAAATAATATAAAAAACAATGAGTGTGATTAAAAAATATATGGTATCGTGTATTCATGATACCATTTTTAAATTGAAATACGTTTTAATAGGTGTGGTTGATAAATTTTAGAATATAAGGTATAATGATAAGATACAAATAAAATAAAGAAGGGTTAAAGAGGTTAGAACAGCAAATAATTTTAAAAGATATAATGAATTAATAGGAAAATTAAATAACTTGGAAGTAAGACTTTGGTATAATAACCATGATAAAAATATTATTAATGAAATAGATAAATCATTACCTATAAAAGAGCAAGCCATGCAGGCTCACGAGTTAAGAAACAAATATAGAATGCAAGCTAGGAAATTAATGAAAGATAGAACACTAGCAAGACAGTTAGATGTTAATAATTCTAATTTGCCTTTTGAGTATTATGAAAGTAAATACTTGAGTCAAGGGTACAATGATAATATTCTTTATGGAAAAATAATAGAATCTTCCACAAGAACGAATAAAATTGTAAATAAAGCCTTAGGAATGGCTTAATATATATAGTGAATTATTACAATTATATAGGTTAAGAATCTCTCGGTAGAGGGCTTTTTTTATTTTCAGGAGCTTTAAGTAATAAATATATAGAGAATAAATGTAGAGTATGCAGTTTATGAAACTGGAGAGAAATTATCAAGAAAATTAGCGCTATGGATGATAAGTATATGAAGCTTCAATATGCACATATGAGGGATATTGCAAGTCGAATAATTGAGGAATTAAAATTTGAACAATAGATATACATATTGAAGCATTGGGAAAATTATACAAACAAGAACACGGGTACCGTAGATTACGGTACCCGTTTATGTTAAGATTGTTATAAATGATGTAATATTATGATAATTAAAATAAGGGGATGGGGATATGAGGATATATAAAGCAAAAGATTATAAAGACATGAGTAGAAAGGCAGCAAATATTATTTCGGCTCAAGTGATTATGAAACCAAACTGTGTATTAGGTCTTGCAACAGGGTCAACCCCAATTGGAATATATGAACAACTAATAGAATGGTATAATAAAAATGATGTGGATTTTAGTGAAGTCATATCAGTTAATTTAGATGAATATAGAGGGATAAGTAAGGAAAGTAATCAAAGTTATTACTATTTTATGCATGATAATTTTTTTAACCATATTAACATAAAACCAAAGAATATTAATATTCCTAATGGTATGGAAATGGATGAAAAAAAAGAATGTGATAGATATAATAAGATTATTAATTCTATTGGTGGTGTAGATTTACAGCTCTTGGGACTTGGACATAATGGACATATCGGGTTCAATGAACCAGAAGAAGCTTTTGAAAGAGAAACTCATTGTGTGGATTTAAGCGAAAGTACTATTGAAGCGAATGCTAGATTCTTCAATACAATGGATGAAATTCCAAAACAAGCATATACAATGGGAATTAAGACAATAATGCAGGCAAAAAAGATAGTAGTTGTAGTTAGTGGAGAAAGTAAGGCTGATATTGTAAAAGAGGCATTCTTCGGTCCTGTAACACCTAGAGTTCCAGCATCAATTCTTCAAATGCATAATGATTTAATCATTATAGGTGATGAGGCTGCTCTATCAAAAATATAATTAAATGTGGAATGGTTTGCTAAAGGTATGTAGCAAATCATTCCACATTTTTCATGCTGTGATGTAAAATATTTGGTTAGTGGTATCCAGAAAGTAGATTAGTTTACTGTAAGATCGCCAATTTCAATATTTAAGTCAAATATATAAGTATCTTCACCAGAGGTTCTAACATTTACATTAGCATTTCCTATATTAGCATTGGTATTTACCTTCACAGGAGAGTTATTAGGGATATTTATAGTTGTTTTTCCACAACCACCACTATAGGATAGATTTCCACCAATCTCAGAAAGGTTTATTACTACTTCACCCAAAAGGCCGGAGATATTCATGTTACCACACTTGTTTTTTAATGATATATTTGTAGTTCCAATAACTTGTTTGAGTTTTAAATCTTTAAAAATAGCATCATTTATAGTCAGAGATCCTACACCACCATTAATATCAAGGTTATTAGATGTTATAGAGTCGATAGTAATAGTTCCAGCATTTGAGTTTACAATTATATCGTCCATAAAACTCTTGGGAATACCTATAATAACCTTTCTACCATAGGAGGTAGGAAGATTATTAACGTCTAGATTAGACATGCTGCCATTCTCTTGAATATTTAAGTTGGTGCCTTTCTTTTCAAAGGTAGTACTCTTAACTATGGAACTTGGACCTGAACAGAGTAAAGTAAAAGCCTTGCCATCAATAGATTTTATAGTAACATTTGAAGCTAGAATACTAATATTAACGGTTTTAATACCGTCCATGGAAATAGAGTCATTAATATTTTCGTCGTATAACGGTGTATTGACGTTATTATTTAGATTGTTATTAATACTATTGATGGATAAATTATTTTTAAAAATACTGTTTACATTAAAGCCAGGATTTTCATTTATATCACGTCTTGAATTAATACCAAATTTCACATTACATCCTACAAGCAGAGTAGAGGACAGTAGTAGATAAAAAATTATGGGCAAAACTTTCTTTTTCATAAATAACACCTCTCATTTATAATTAAATTATATCTAGCTTTTTATCTATCATATATGCAGCAACAAATTGCAAGGCTACCAATGCTATTGTGTCTAAGATTGCTGAAAATATATCTATTTCAATAAACCCGAGTCTTCCTATAGATATGTATATATATGGAAGTAGGTATAGCAAAACTTTAGATAGAAAATCATAAATAATATTTATAAAAGCACAGCCGCAAATTACTGCAAAAATACAAAGTACAGTCCTTCTTATATAACATGAGAAGATGGCGATTAAGGCAGTTATAATTAAATACCCAATCATGAGCTCAATAAATACGGAAGAGTACGCCCAAAACCAAATAGAAGTAAATACATTTGAGTTTATAATTCCTAATATATAGGTTAAAGCAACTACAAAGCAGTTAACTAAAAGGAGCTCTAAGAAATTTCCAAGTATAAATTCTATACCCTTAATTGGAGTTAGAAAAAGAAGTCTTCCAGATTCCTTTGAAAGCTGACGTGAAAAAATTATAACATGGGATACAAAATTAATTATCAAAGCAATTGATACTGTTGAGATTAAATCAAGTCCTAGGGTAAATCTATAAATAAAAAAATTAGAAGAAAGACCAATAATTAAAATTACAGCTTCTATAATATAGGTAAGCCTAAGGCTTCTAAAACTATACATAATTATATTTATAATATTTTTCATAACAATCACCTATTCTGCGAATACCTTTCTATATATTTGGTCTATTGAGGTTCCATACTTTATTCTTAAAGTTTCGGCATCACCAGATTCAATTATTGAACCTTCACCAAGGAATAATACTTCATCAAAGAGTTTTTCAAGTTCGCCTACATAGTGAGTTGTAATTATAATTGAAGCGGTACTATCTAGGTTGTCTATAATAGCATTAATTATTTTGTCTCGACTTATAATATCTACTCCGGATATAGGCTCATCTAGTATATATAAGTCACATTTTCTGCTTAAAGTTAGGCTAAGACCAACCTTTTCAAGCATACCTTTTGAAAGTGATTTTAACTTTACAGTTGTATCTATATTCATAAAGGCTAATAACTTTTGTACTTTCAATTCATCAAAATCAGGAAAAAAGTCTTGATAAAATTTAACAGCATCATTTACACTCATCCACTTAGATAAATAATCAGTTTCCTGCAGGTAGGCAACTAATTTTTTAGTTTCATAGCTAACTTTAATTCCATTTACTATTACTTCACCTAGTGTTGGTTTAAGTAGGCCGGATATAATATTAAGGAAGGTGGTTTTACCTTGACCATTCGGTCCAAGAATGCCTAAAACCTTTCCTTTTTCTAAACTTAAGTTAACTCCATTCAATACATGTTTCCTTCCAAATGTTTTAGTGAGATTTTTAACTTCAAGTACAGGTAATATAACGCAATTTACATCTGTAGTATTTTGAATTTGATTTTCATTTGTTAGATTTAATAAACCATTATCCATCTCTACGCCTCCTCATACATTTCTAGAATTAGCTCAAGTACTTCTTTTTTGGAAAATCCTAGGCTCTTACTTTTATGAATAAAATCTTTTAATAGTTCTCTTGAAAAACTTTTTCTAAGGGTTTGAATTTGATTTTTATCTTGAGTTACAAATTTTCCAATTCCTCGTTGAGTATTTATCAAACCTTCATTTTCGAGTTCAGAATAAACCCGTAATATTGTATTAGGATTAACCTTAAGCTCCATAGCATAATCTCTAACAGATAACAATCGTTCACCTTCGATTAAATCCGCAGATATAATTTTCATTTTCATATAGTTTTTTATTTGTACATATATAGGTTCCTTTGAGTTTAATTCTAATTCCATATTTTCACCTCAGTTTAATCAGTTATAGTGTCTTAATTACATGATACACACATATGGTTAAAAAAGGAAGTGGGGAATTTGTTAATTTATGGGCATTATTACTAACTAGCAACTAAATCCTCAACTATGCTCCACAATAATGAAAAAATGTATTATTTTGTAAAATATTTTCATCTAATTATTATTCGATGAAAAATATTATGCAACTTATTGTGTTTAGCCATATAGTTTTATATAATAAAGCACAGTGGAGGTGTACTAAAGATGGATGTTTTAAAAAATTTAACAGAATTAATGGTAACATGGACTGTTACTAATGGAGTTAAAATTCTAGTTGGACTTATTGCATTATGGGTAGGTTGGAAGTTAATATCAAAAGTTGTGAGAATCATGAATTCTTTCTTAACGAAAAAGAAAGTGGATCTTACTTTAAGAACATTTTTAGATGGATTTGTTAGTATTGTGCTAAAGATATTGTTAGTAATAGTAGTCATGAATACGGTAGGTATAGAAAGCACGGGATTTGCTGCATTAATAGCCTCAGCGGGACTTGCAGTTGGGTTAGCACTTCAAGGAAGCCTTTCAAACTTTGCAGGTGGAGTGATTATTTTACTTATAAGACCCTTTAATGTAGGGGATTATATTGATGGTGCAGGAAAGTCAGGGACAGTTGAGAAGATAGGGATATTCTATACTTCATTATTAACTCCGGATAATAAGCAGATACTTGTTCCAAATGGAAACTTATCAAATGACAGTGTAGTAAACTATTCAGCTAAGGAAACAAGAAGAGTGGATCTAAAGTTCTCCGTTGGTTATGAGGAGAATGTAGTTAGGGTTAAAAAAATACTTAAAGACATAGTAGATAATGAGAAATTAATACTACAGGAGCCATTACCTTTTATAGCTTTAGCTGAACATGCAGATAGCTCAATAAATTTTGTGGTTAGGGTTTGGTGTAAGACTGAGGACTATTGGACTATTCACTTTAATCTATTAGAGAAGGTTAAGATGAAATTCGATGAAGAGAAGGTTAGTATTCCATATCCGCAGATGGATGTTCATATAGGTGCTAATAATATTACAAATTAAATTAAATTAAATAAGGATGAATTTTAGGTTTAACCTAAGATTCATCCTTATTATTATTTGGAGCGGGAAACGGGATTCGAACCCGCAACTGCCACCTTGGGAAGGTGATACTCTACCGTTGAGTCATTCCCGCACTAAGTAATTATAATATATTGTATGTGAAATATATTAGTTGTAGAACAGTTAAGAATAAAAAGAAAATATTTTGTTATGATTTACCGTATACATAATGTATAAGAACATATATTATATTAATTAATATATGTTGAATAAGAGATGTAATGTGATATCTGAAGGAGAAAAAATGAAAAATATAGCAGAAAAGATTAAAAATAATTACCTGTTTAAAGGTTTGAATAGTGAAGACTTAATTAAGTTGTTATCTTCAACTAAATATCATATAAATTCCTATGTGAAGGGTGAAATTATTGCCCATGAGGAGGATCCATGTAATAGCATAGGGCTTTTAATTGATGGAAATATTGAAATACAAAGAATATATTCTAGTGGTAAGTATATTGTACTAAGTAAATTAATTGAGGGTGATGTATTTGGAGAAGCTATAATATTTTCAAGAGAGAAGAGCTATCCAGCTACAGTAATTGCTTTAAATAAGTGTGAAATAATATATGTGGATAAAGCACAGGTACTTGAGTTATTTTCAAGGGAGGAAAGAATTCTTGAAAATTTTCTTGAACTTCTTAGTAATAAAATATTAATGATGAATTCAAAGATTAAAAATCTTTCCTTAAAGAGTATAAAGCATAGAGTTATAAATTATATTTTAGTTAAGTCACATAAGCAGCAAAGTAAGGTTATTAAACTAGGGGAAAGTAAAGAGAATATAGCAGCAGCGATTGGAATTCCAAGACCATCTCTATCAAGAGAGCTTATAAATCTTAGAGAATTAGGATATATAGAGTTTGACAGAACCACAATAGAGATTTTAAATTCAGAGGCACTTGAGGAAGAAATGTTTGAATAGGAAATTTAATTGTAAAAAATTTATATAATTAATTGTAAACATAGAAATTTGTAACCTAGGTTACGGACTTCTATGTTTTTTTTATATACAATAAGGTCATAGATTGAAACTAAGAGAAGGTATTAATAGATAAATTTAATTATGAAGGAGATGTAATTATGGATAATAAAATGTTTTGTTTTCAATGTCAAGAGGCTGCTGGGTGCAGTGGTTGTACAGTAAGAGGTGTTTGTGGTAAAACACCAGAACTTGCAAAAATCCAAGACTTACTAATATATACTACAAGAGGATTATCTGAGGTTGCAACGGTAGCTAGAGAAAAGGGGATAGAAATTTCAAAAATAATAAATAAAGCTGTAACAATGAACCTTTTTACAACTATTACAAATGCTAACTTTGACAATGAAGTATTTTATAAAATGGTGAAAGAGACTTTAAATATTAAAGCGGAATTATTAAGCAAATTAGACACTACAGAAGGTTTAAGTGAGGCTGCATTATGGACTGCTACAACGGCTGAAGAAATGAATAAGAAGGCAGAGACAGTTGGGGTTTTATCTACTGAAAATGAAGATATAAGAAGTTTAAGAGAAATGGTAACTTATGGATTAAAAGGATTGTCAGCTTATGTTAAGCATGCAAATGCATTAGGCTATGAAAGTGAAGAAGTTTGCGCATTCATGCAAAGAGCATTAGCTGCAACAGCTGATGATAAGCTGACAGCAGACCAATATGTAGCATTAACTTTAGAAACAGGTAAATTCGGTGTAGATGGAATGGCATTATTAGATACAGCGAACACTGAAAGTTATGGAAATCCTGAAGTTACAAAGGTTAATATAGGAGTAAGCAATAAGCCAGGGATTCTTGTATCTGGGCATGATTTAAAGGATTTAGAGCAATTATTAATTCAAACAGAGGGAACAGGAGTAGATGTCTATACTCACTCAGAAATGTTACCAGCTCACTACTATCCAGCATTTAAAAAATTCTCAAATTTCATAGGAAACTATGGAAATGCATGGTGGAAGCAAACAGAAGAGTTTGAAAGCTTCAATGGACCAATTCTTATGACTACAAACTGTATAGTACCTCCAAAGGATAGTTATAAAGCTAAAATATTTACTACAGGAGCAGCTGGATTTACAGGGTGTGCACATATTAATGCAAATGAAGAGGGTGTTAAAGATTTCTCAGAAATTATAGAACTTGCTAAAACTTGTGCAGCACCAATTGAAATAGAACAGGGAGAAATAATTGGAGGATTTGCACATAATCAAGTATTAGCACTTGCAGATAAAATTGTAGATGCAGTTAAAACTGGAGCTATAAAGAAATTCTTTGTCATGGCAGGTTGTGATGGAAGACATAAGAGTAGAGAATACTATACAGATTTTGCAAATGCAATACCAAAGGATGCAGTTATACTAACAGCTGGATGTGCAAAATATAGATATAACAAGTTAAATCTGGGAGATATTGGTGGAATTCCAAGAGTTCTTGATGCTGGACAATGTAATGATTCATATTCACTAGCATTAATAGCTTTAAAATTAAAAGAAGTATTTGAACTTGAAGATATAAATGAATTACCAATAGCTTTCAATATTGCATGGTACGAGCAAAAGGCAGTAATAGTTCTACTATCTCTATTATATCTAGGAGTTAAAAATATTCACCTAGGACCAACATTACCAGCATTCCTATCACCAAATGTAGCTAATGTATTAGTTAACACTTTTGGAATTGGTGGAATCACAAATGTAGAAGACGACATGCAAATGTTCATGGGAGAGTAATACGCTACAGCAAAGTGGAATTTAGAAACTAAGTTTTAACTTATACAAGACGAAATTTAACAGCAATTAAGAAACAGCAGAGCCGTTGGCTTTGCTGTTTTGTGTTGTAATAGCATAGAAATAAAACATATGTTATAATATGGATATAAAAATGGATTTTAATTATAACTTTGGAATATTAATAAAGAGGAGGTGGAAGTCAGTATGTATGAATATAAATATGTTGAAGCAACTTTAGGTGGATTTTTTAGCGAGGCAGACCATCATGGCATAATAGAAGAACATGCTAAGATGGGTTGGAGATTAGTACAAGTATTACCTATGTACTATAATTCGCATGGAAAACCTACTCAATATGAGATTATATTTGAACGTAAAATAAAGGAGTAGGAGAATGTTAAAGTAAAATGTTGAGGGAGAATTAGAATGAATATGGATGGTATTAAAGCTATTTTATTTGATTCAGGGAGAACTCTAAATGTACCTAGAACAGGGCATTGGTTTATTACACCTAATTTTTTTCACATTGCTAGTAATTCAAGGTTTAAGTGCACAGAAGAAATGCTAGATGAAGCCATGGGGAAGGCTTGTGAACATATTAACAAAACACTATTAGTTGAAACTGAAGACCATGAGTTTAATATGTTTAAAGAATTTTATGAAATTGTGTTAAAGGAAATTAATTATCCTAAAATTAATAAAGAGGTAGTTGAACGTTTAGCAAGGGATAATGTTTATAACGATGAAAAATTTGTGTTTTTTAAGGATGTTAAACCATCTTTATTGAAGCTAAAGGAAAAATATTTGTTAGGGGTAGTTTCAGATACATGGCCATCCCTAGAAAGAGTATTTATAAATAAGGATTTAAGAGAATATTTTTCAACTTTTGTAATGTCATCTGTTTATGGATCTTATAAGAGTGAAAAGGTATTATTTAAGATTGCCATTGAGGAACTAGGGATTAAGGCGAATGAAGCTATATTCATTGATGATAGTGAATCAAATCTTATAGCAGCGGAAGAGTTTGGAATGACTCCAATATTAATTGATAGATATGAAGATTATAGTATTAAAAGTAAATATCCTATAATTAGATCACTTGATGAATTAATTATATCTTAGTTAAAAATAACGTATAAATTTAAGAACTCACCTGTCATGGTTACGGGTGAGTTCTTATTTAATTTACACGAAATTTTTTTATAAACAGTTAAATTTAAGGGGGATTTAATAGTTTATATATTTCTATTGGATATTAGGTGTATAAGATTTTATTCCAGTAATATTTATACTATAGTTTCCATTTACAATAGCTCCATCAATTGCATACAATTTAAGATAGTATTTGCCAGTAGTTGCTGTGAAGCTTCCGCTACTTATATCACCTTGAGTGTATTGTTTCCAACATTTGTAGTTATTTAAGTTATCTGATTTATAAACAACCCAAGTTAATTTTGAAGCACTACCTGTAATTTTTATATCGACTTTACCGGCGGTGTCTACTTCAAATACAAAGTTATCTTCATCAGAAAAGTTTTTTAGGGAGCCAGTTACAGCTGTATTATTAGCTATGAAGGAATTGGCTTGAGCATTGGTGTTATTTGGTTCTATTTCAGAAGTTATTACACCACCTATAGGGGTTGGAACAATATTGATGTTAAACTTTGTTTCAGATATAGCGCCCTTGTCATCAGTAACTTTAAGGGTAACAATATAGGTTCCTTCATTACTATAAGAGTGAGCAGGGTTTTTAGATGAACTTATACTGTTATCACCAAAATCCCAAGCATAGGATACTATATATCCATCTGTATCTACAGATTTATCTGCATTAAATTGAACAGAGGTATTTACTATTGCTTGTGATGGAGCATCTATATTTGCCGTAGGAACTTTATTTTCAGGAATTATAGAATTATCATTTAAAAGTCCCTTAAAAACTAAATCATATTCAAAGTTTCCATTAACTACTTTATAATTAGTGAAATAACAAGTTACGGTTTCATATCCAGTCCAACCTTTTAATGATAAGTTTTTCAACATTTCATTAGCAGTTTTATTCATTTCAGCATTATCTTGCAATCTGCCGGTTGAAATTCCACCCAAATACTTACCAGAGATTTTAAAGGTATTAAAGTCTGAGGAAGTAGTTTTATCTTGGGTTACAGTACTCATTCCACTTACACTTATTATATCAGAAGAGATTTGAGCTAGAGTTCTATTAGGATGAATTGCTGTATAACTATCTGATACTAGTGGAGTTCCAATGGTAGTATCACCTATTAATTTTTGCATATACTGTTGATACTGTGTGTTTTTAGCTGAATCTAATTTTAATTCTGACATAAAGGCTCTATAACCTTTTATATCATTAGCCATTACAGAATCATGAAGTCTATTTAGTGAAGTCATATCATTGTTATACATATAACTTACAAGAGCAAATCCATAATTATAAAATTGCCATCCACTATTATAGCCTGAAGATACAGTTTTACTAAGAGTAAATCTATCTATTTCATTAGGTGCAAGTTGATTTACTATGGTTTTTCTTGGCTTTATGCCATCAGTACGGGTGCCACCTGCAAAAAATTCAGCTGAACCTTCTTCATACCAGGTTAAATCCTCATTTTCATAGAATGGACCTTGTCCCCAAAGACCTGAAACTAAATATCTACCTTGTAAGTAGTGACTAAATTCATGTCTAAATAGTTCTTCTAAACTATAAATACTTTCTTGGGTAGTTCTTTCATAAGTATAGAATGTTCCTGTAGACTCTATATATATTCCGCCATTATCTGTACTGAGATTGCCTAAGTATTGATTCATTTTATACTCTTTTGGTGAGTTAAATATTTTTATAGTTAAAACATTATCTGTATTTCCTGGTTCTAATGCTTTATCATTTCCAACAGTTCTAAAAAATTGAGCTTCAACTTCTTTAGCTGCCCAATAAAGTTTTTTAGCTTTTTCTTGTGTAACATTACTACCAACTTGCATTACTATTGCGCCGTTGTCAAATGTGTATTTGTTAGGTAGATAGTGAGTATATCCTTCTTCTTGAAGTTTAGCATAGTTTATATTTTCACCACGAGAGTTTATGCCCTTGTAAGAATAATTTATTTTTTGTGCTGCTATAAAAAATGTTTCAGAATACTTAGGCCCATTGTCCATAACGGTTGTTAATACTTCTTGAGCCATTTTAGGATTGCTATGGAAAATACCTAGCTCACCTATTTGGTAAATAGCATTATTGACGAACCACTGGTTGCTACTGCTAACACCGCTTAGTAGGGCTATATCTTTAAATTCATTTAATAAGGTATCTATTTTGCCGTAATAAGGCATTGAACTAGGAACCTTTCCATATGATGCGGAAGTAAAGTCATAGGATATACCTTGAATTACTGCATAGATAGCGTTCCCTTTTGATAAATCACTACTGTATGATGCCATATTTAATTTGTAATCTTTTAATAATACTGCAGCTTTATTAGCGACTTCTGCATTGCAGGATGCATTTCCAATTAAGGAACCAAAACTTCCAATTACACCATTTTGAAGTTTATTTCCAAATTTAAAATCAGGGTTTGCTAACATAGAATTTAATGAAGGCAAGCATAAATCTTGAAAATTTCTATCATTTAAGTAGCTTAAACCGGTATTATAATAACCTAAATAAAATCCTGATCTTAAAACTTCTACTATAGTGGGAATTCCCTTGTTATCAAGGGGAGTAAAGGTTTTAGACCTTGAGTCCAAAGCATTTATTATATATTTTACACGAGCACTATCACCATAAAATTCTTGAGAATCGGGAGAATAGGTAAATAGACCATCAATGTTTCTCCATTCTAGAGTTACGATGATATTAACCATTTCCTCATAACTCATTGCTGAAAGTTCTTTTAATGTGTAATTACGTTGAACTGCAAATGGAGTTATATCTAAATTTTCCTCCGCTAAAGGTTTAATTAAAGTTATATCAGTGACATTTCCTTCAGTTAATGTTTTAGCATGAACAACATTTTCGTTTGTATTAACCTTCATTTCGTATGGGTTAGATGGTTTTAACTGTTTTATATCATTTTGTGATTCTACACCAAATGGTGTGTTGTTCATAGTCGCGGTAGGCATAGCAATAACAGATGTTGCTGTATTTACAGTTAAGAATGCGGTTAAACACGATAGGGCAATAGTTCGTTTAAAGTTTTTCCTTTCCATAAATTGTTTAGAATTTTTAAGTAACAGAAAAATAATATTTTTTTTCATTTTAAATCCTCCTATATAAATTAATAACTTATACAATTATATCATATTATTGTAAAAATATAACATATTTTATTAAAATATTCATGTGACTTAAAATATTTATAATATTATTCATTATGTCAAATACAATTGATATGTTTAAATAGAATAAATTAGGTATAATTATAATAGAAGAGGTGAGTTAATTTATGAATGAAAAAATTTTCATTATAGAGGATGAAGAGAAAATTAGGGTAGAGCTTTCTACTTTTTTAAGTAAATATGGATACATTACAAAGTCTTCTACTAACTTTGAAAATATTGTGGAAGAGACTTTAAGTGAAGAACCTGAAATAGTACTACTTGATATAAATCTTCCTTATTTTGATGGGTATTATATTTGTAGAGAAATAAGAAAGCAGTCTAATGTTCCAATTATAGTTGTCACAAGTAGAGATAGTGAAATCGATGAGCTTATGAGTATGAACTTAGGAGCTGATGATTTTATAACAAAGCCATATAACACTCAGATACTTTTAGCAAGAATTTCTTCAATTATAAGAAGAACTTATAAAAGTAATGAAATGGAGATTATAAAGCATAGAGAACTAAAATATAATATTTCCACTAGTGAGGTGGAGTTTCAGGGGAAGAAGCAGGAGTTAACTAAAAATGAGAGTAAGATTTTATATACATTAATTAAAAACAAGGAAAAGATAGTTTCAAGAGATGAGATAATAAAAGCACTGTGGCAGTCTGATGAGTTTGTAGATGATAATACTTTAACAGTAAATATAAATAGGCTTAGAAAAAAGATTGAGGAAATTGGTGGAGAAGGGTATGTCCAAACTAAAAGAGGTCAGGGGTACATGTTGATATGAAATTTAGAGAGTATTTTAAAGAACGAATAGTTTTTATTTTGATAAACATAGGAATACTCATGGTTACGTCAATACTGTTAGCGGCCTTAAATGTTGATAGTTATGCAATAATCTTTATATCAGTATTAAATTTTTCAGGTATTTTTATATTTTATAGTTATGAGTATTTTAGTAAGAATAAATATTATAATGAAGTTTTAAAAAATCTAGAGAATTTAGATAAGAAATATCTCATTTCTGAAATTATGGAAGAGCCTAGTTTTCTTGAAGGTAAGATTTTATATGAAATAGTAAGTCGGTCAAATAAAGCAATGAATGATCAGGTGGCATCCTTTAGCATTAATAGTAAAGAGTATAAGGAGTACATTGAGCTATGGGTTCATGAAATTAAAACACCGATAGCAGCTTGCAAGCTTTTAGTTGAAAACAATAATTCCAAGGTTACTATGAGTATAGATGAGGAGCTAGATAGGGTAGAAAATTATATAGAACAAGCATTGTTTTATACAAGAAGCAATAGTATAGAAAAGGATTATCTAATTAAGGAGATAAATATAAAGCAGTGTATTAACGCTACCATAAAAAGAAACGCAAATATGTTAATAGAAAAGGGTATTAAAATTAACCTAGAAAATATAGATAAAAAGGTGAATTCAGATAATAAATGGATAGAGTTTATGATTCATCAAATTATATGTAACGCTATTAAATATATGGATAAGAAGGAAAGCACTTTGAAAATATATTGTGAAGAAAATCAAGGGGAAGTTATTCTTAACATTTCCGACAATGGCATGGGGATTAGTGAAAAATCTTTAGGTAAAGTATTTGAAAAGGGCTATACTGGGGAGAATGGAAGAATATTTGGAAAATCTACAGGTATGGGACTTTATCTATGTAAAAAATTATGTGGGAAGCTAGGGCTTGGGATAGGGATTAAATCGGAAATTAAAGTTGGAACAGTAGTATCCATACTATTTCCAGCGAATACCTATTATAAAAATGTATGTTAGTAGAGGGCGCAGTATTATCCTATGTGATTTAGTATAGTACAGATAAGGGGATGTCTAAAACAGTGAATAGTTTTGGATTTATAAGAATTAAGCAAAGGTTGACAAGTTGAACTTATTCATTTTACTTATGAGCATTTGTCGACAATTATTTAGAACATAGACAAATAAAAAAAGGCCTTAAAGGTTAAATTGTTACTTAAAAATAATAATTTAACCTCTAAGGCTAATTTAGATATACAGTTATTTTAAAATATACCATTACCTTATTCTTATTATATGTTTTTTTATATGGAATTATACTGAATTTATAATGATAATATTAATATATATTACAATAATGTAAGCTTTCTGTTATGTTCTTCTATGGATAGCAATCTCCTAGAGTTGTAATATAGAGATATAGAAGGAAGGGGAGAACAAATTATGAGTAAAGAAGTTTTAAAAGTAAGTAATATAGAGAAATATTATGGGAATAAGGGAAATATGACTAAGGCTATTGATAGTATTAGTTTATCTGTGGAAGAGGGAGAATTCATTGGAATAATGGGGGCTTCAGGAAGTGGTAAAACTACTCTTTTAAATTGTATATCTACCATTGATAAAGTAACTAGTGGATATATTTATATAGGGGATAAAGAGGTAACGGGAATAAATTCTAAAGGATTAGCTAAGTTTAGAAGAGAAAAGCTTGGATTTATATTTCAGGATTTTAATTTATTAGATACTTTAACTGCCTATGAAAATATTGCTCTTGCACTTACAATTTCAAAGGTGAATCATAAAGAGATTCATACAAGAGTTTTAGAAGTTGCAGCTAAGTTAAATATCACAGAGGTGTTAAGTAAATATCCTTATGAGATGTCTGGTGGAGAAAAGCAAAGAGTTGCTTCAGCTAGAGCCATTATTACAAAGCCATCTTTAGTACTTGCAGATGAACCTACAGGTGCTTTGGATTCTAGGTCAGCAAAGATGCTCCTTGAAAGTCTTGAGGATTTAAATAGCAAATTAGGTGCTACAATTGTTATGGTAACTCATGATGCATTTACAGCCAGTTATGCTAGTAGGATTTTATTTATAAAGGATGGAAAGATATTCAATGAGCTAATTCGTGGCAATGATTCTAGGAAGGAGTTTTTCAATAAAATAATTGAAGTTGTAACTCTTCTTGGAGGTGACCAAAGAGATGTATTTTAAATTAGCGACTAGAAATTTAAGAAGAAGTATTAAGGATTATACAATTTATTTTTTAACTTTAATATTCGGAGTATGTATATTCTACACCTTCAACTCAATTGAGGCACAGAGTATTTTAATGGAAGTAAGTGAAGTGCAGCAAGCTATGTTTGAGATGATAACTAATATTATGGGAATAACTTCTATATTTATTTCTTTTATTCTAGGGTTTCTAATAGTTTATGCAAATAACTATTTAATAAAAAGACGGAAGAAGGAATTCGGAGTTTATATGACCCTTGGCATGGAGAACTCTAAACTTTCAGCATTACTATTTATAGAGACTGTGATGATAGGAATAGTATCTCTTGTTATAGGGCTTATCCTAGGTGTATTTTTGTCACAGGGATTATCTGTAGTAACGGCAAAAATGTTTAAGGTAGATATGACTAGTTTTAAATTTATATTTTCTATGGATGCATTTAAAAAGACTATGATGTGCTTTGGATTTATATATCTTATAATTCTTATTTTTAACTCATTCACAGTTAGAAAGGTAAAACTGGTTGACCTACTTACCTCGTCTAAAAAGAATGAAAAGGTAAAAATAAAGAATATATGGGTTTCAGTTATGGTGTTTATAATTTCTGTTATAACTATAGGGGTGGCTTATAATATTGCACTTGAAAATGGGATGGCTACATTTAATAAAGAAATTTTTATAGCCATTGGACTTGGTTGTATAGGTACATTTTTGTTTTTCTTTTCACTTGCGGGATTTTTACTTAAGATGGTGCAAAGTAATAAAAAGATGTATCTTAAAGATTTAAATATGTTTGTATTAAGGCAAATTAATAGTAAAATTAACACCACTTTTATATCTATGACATTTATATGCTTAATGTTATTTGTTGCTATATGTACTCTTTCAGGTGGACTTGGAATTAGCACAGCAATGAATAGAGAGGTAGAAGATTTAACTCAGTATGATATGAGTTTTTGGAATCGTAATGGGAAAAGTGTAGAGGAAGTTTTACAGAAGTATAATGTGGATATTTCTAAATATGAAGGACATTATGCAAGTTATATGTATTATGCAAATAACTTTGCCTATGCAGATTTTCTTAGTGAAAAAGGGTTTAAAGAAGGTAGTAGATATTATCCAGTATCTGAAAATCAAACAATTCCTGTAATAAAGATATCTGAATTTAACAGTATAATGAAGCTGCTAAATAAAGATGAAGTAAAACTAAATACGGGAGAATATGCAGTCTTTGGGGATATCAGCGATATGACAGAAAGTCTACAGGAATCATTAGACAGCAACATAGAGATTATTGTGGCTGGAGAAAAGCTTACACCTTATGATGGAAAAGCTTTAGATGTTGTAATTTATTCTTCTATGATGAAGAATAATATATGTACGTTTATAGTTGAAGATTACTTGGTAGAAGGATTAATTCCAACTGATGGACATTTGAATTTAAATGATGGCGGAGAGGGCAGTGAGATAAGAGAAACTTTAGCATCTAATGTAAGAGGGAATTATGCAAATGGTGATTTAAAAACTTACTATATTACAAGAGAAGAGATTAAGGCACAATCAACAGGTATTGGAGCTCTAGCATCATACCTTGCAATATATATGGGGATAATATTTTTAATTACATCAGCCGCAGTGCTCGCACTTCAACAGCTATCAGAATCAGCAGATAATATAGAACGATATAAGCTTTTAAGAAAAGTTGGAGTAGATGAGTCTATGATAAATAACTCTATATTAATACAGGTGTCAATATACTTTATGATGCCTCTATCGCTAGCTATAGTGCACTCCATTGTAGGGTTGAAGATAGCTTCAGAAGTGGTAGCAATCTTTGGCTCAGCAAGCATGATAAATCACATTATCATTGCAGCTATAGTGCTAGTAATGGTTTATGGAGGATACTTCATAGCTACTTATTTTGGAAGTAAGAAAATGGTTAAATAAATAAGAACCCATGTGATAAGGAGTTTTTGTTTAATAAAACTATATTATGGGATATAATATAGTTAATAAATTCTTAGAATGGAGAGTATTATGAAATTAGTTAGTAAAAGTGGATTAGATATTGATATGATCTATGATGTTATAAGCTTATGTACTTTTGGAAGCTACAATGAAAGTTGTTGGGATAAGGAACGAAGTGATATAGATGTTATGGTTCTTTCTAATGAAGAATTAGAATGGAATAGGGAAATAGAGATAGAGGATTATTTAACTAATCATTTATCGGGGTATTTTAATCATGATAATATTCATATTACCTTCATTAATGATGTAATTTATCCATTTGGTGAAATTATGATAGCAAGTCCTAATAAATTTATATTACAAGAAGAGAAGTACTTAGATTATATACTTGCGTACTCATGTTTTAAGAGAGATCGTGAGTACTTGGAGATAATTAGAGACTATCATCTAAAGGAGAGAGGGGTGTAACAATGGTCTATTATAAATATAAAAAAGAAAAGCTGGAAGAAAAACTTGTAGAAAGTAAAGTTTTTTTAGTGCGCATAAGGGAATGTTTAAAGAGAAATCCAAATAGTGAGGATGAGATAGTAGATGAAGCTATGATATCTTATTTTAATTCCTTTTGTGAATTTATATTAGATATGTGTGAAACCTATTTAGTAGCCACAGAAAATTATATACCTAATAAATCAGGTGTTGATATAATAGATTTATCATCAACATTTGGATTCATATCTTCAGAGGATTCTAAAAAACTTCAGGGAATAGTAAGACTTAGAAATAGGTATACTCATGATTACTATCAAAGGAAACTAGCGAGAAAAAGAATTATAGATATATGTAAATCTGAAATTATAACTTTAGATTTATTTTTAGAAATTTCTTCCGAAAAAATAAGATTAGTTGTTAAGTGATTTGGTAAGTCTACTTCAGAACCGTAAAAAGAGATTTCAACATAAAAAACATATATAGTTTTATAAAAAAAATTTGTAGTAATAGGGCTGTATCAGAATGAAGTTTAAAAACTTCATTCTGATACAGCCCCTATTTTAAAAAACATGATTATTTTTATAACTTATATTTTAAAATAAATTAATGAGGATCAGGCATTGTTCCATTTTCCTGTACAAACCATAATCCTAATTTTGATTTATGCAGAGAAATTGGTCCCATATTTTCATCTCCATATAAAAAATGAATTGCTACATTATCAGGGTTTGGCGAATATTTTTGCTCGGTGACACTTCCCTTTATTGCAAAATTAAAATGTCCATTAAAAAAAACATAAGCCCTTGCATCTCTTAGTTCATCGGTTTTTATGAATGTAAATATTGACAAAAACAAAATTATAATAACAAATAAACAAACAAATTTTCCTCTTAGCTTTTCCATAATCAAACCCCCTTTTTTACTTATAATACTATATTTATAGCATAACAATAAGCATTATTATTAGCAAACAAAATATTAAAATATTTACAATAAATATATTTATTTACAAAATGGTGGTGAAGTTGAAAGAGAGAATCTATAATGAAGAAAAAAATGATATCATTTTTACTGGTACTTTTAGTACTTTAATCAAATTTCATAATTATTTTAAAGACGAAGTAACAGTGCTTTTTTCTATTTTCACCAGTGTCGATATAGGTTTCAACATGGTTTGTATCCGAGTATGTGTCAGTTTTGGTTGCAAATGTTACAATTCTGATAATACTTCTTAATCTTTGTTGATTGGATTTCGTAATAATGCATAAAACTACAAATACAATTTTAATAACAACCGCTGTTAAAAATATGAGAATACCCATTTTTTCAGTACTTCTCCAATATATAAGTAATTATCACTTAACAATGGTATATAAGTATTCATTACTTTACCATTTAATTATACACCAATAATTGAACGAATGAAGAAATATTTAACAATTATGCAAGTAGGCAGTCCAAGCATAAAGTAGAATCTATATAATTACATAGATTCCACTTTAGTTGGCTGCCTATTTTTTAGCTATTAATTTAAATTTACTCTAATTTTATTAGCATCATCTATATTAAGGTCAAGTATTCTTGGGAGAGATATAGTATATTTCTTTGATTTATCTAGTTGGGGAAGAGTTACACTTATCTCTTTCTCACTAGAATTTTCTACAACTGGACCCATATTGAAGCCTTCATTGTTACAAACATTAAAGTCTTCATCAATTATTCCCATAAAACCTAGAAATCTAATATCATAATAATCACTAATATTTACGGTTATCTTAGTATAACTATCAGTAGCTTCAACATCTTTTATAGATACACTTCCTGTATTATTAACTTCAATTGTTTTACCCTTTAATTCATCGATACTTAAAAATCGATTATTAATATCCATGTTATAATAGTTATTGCCTATAGATATTTTCTCGAAATTAGCTTGAGGAGAATCAGATATGCATTGATATAACATATCACCGTTCTCATCATAATAGGACATTTCTGCTTTACCCCTTAAAACTGGTATAACATCAATATACTCTGAATATGACAGGTCACCTAAAATTTCACTTTTCATATTATACTCCATAGTATTTAGATCACAACTAGCTTCAATTTCTTTGGATAAAAGTATATTACCAAGAGAATCTTTAAATATATATCCAACTGTGAAAAGGTTATTTGAATCATTAAGAATATCTGTTTCACTTTTATTTAAAAAATTATAGTTATTAAATACACATTTAGCATTAACATTAGTGCTTAAAGGCGAGGTTGTAAATTTTTCTATCCTAACCTTGTAATCTTCTATAGTAACTTCATCCATAGACTTTATTTCCTTTGAAGGAACTAATATTTCATCTGCATCAATAGTTGTTGAAAAGTTCCAATCACCATTTATCTCTTTATCATCTATTAATATACCACCAATATAAAGTTCTAAATGCACTTTTTCACTTATATTAATATCTGATAGAGTTCCTTCAAATAATACCACAACTGTAGTATCATCAATTCTTTTAATTGTACTACTAGATGGACTAAATCTACGATTATTAGCACTTCCTCCAACTTCCACATCAATTTTATTAGTATTAAAAGATTTTCCAGTAACCTTAAGTGTAGCCATGAACTTTTCACTATCCATACTAGCTTCCTCAAGAGTAACGGTTATACCTTTATCTTTTGCAGACATTCCTATTAATATAGATGCGTCATTAAATTTATTTGCAGATTCACCAGAGAAAAAGTCGAATATTTTTCCAACCACAGGCATTGCCTTCACAAGTGTTGGGTTAACAATACTCGTAGCTATAGTTAAACTTAAGGCTATTAGGGCGACCATAGCTACTTTACTTAAAATCCCATTTGTTTTCTTAGGAGTTTCTTTGCTTATATCACTGTTAAGATCTCTAAGCACAGCATCAATACCAATAGATATCTCAATAGGTACTTTAAGATTATTATTTTCTTTAAGGAAACTCTTAATTTGTAAATCGTCATTTTCAAGGTCAGATTTATTTGTAAATATGTCTTTACTCATTCTATAACACCTCACTATATTCATCATCTAGCATAGACTTAAGTTGCCCTCTAGCTCTAGATAATCTAGATTTTATAGTTCCCTCTGGAATATGAAGACTTTCAGAAATTTCTTTGATACTCATATCTTCATAATAATACAAAGTAACTAAGATCTTTAAGGTATGATCTAATTTATCTACAATATCCGAAACTTCAACCTGATTAAAATTATCAGAGTAGGAGGGTTCACTATTAATACTAGATAAGGAAGTAAATCTTTTATTCTTTGATATAACAGTATTACACTTATTAATTAGAATTTTAATAAGCCATGTTTTAAAATAAGCTTCATTATTCAACTTATTTATATTTTTATAAGCTTTTAGAATGGTATCTTGAATACAATCTAATGCATCATCATTATTTTTAACCATGGCAATAGCAACTCTATATAAGTCCTTTTCATAAATCTTTATAAGTTTTGCAAAGGAATCTGAATCTCCAGTTTTGCTTTTGTGAACTAATTCTATATAAATCATATAAACACTCCAATCATATATAGCATGCTAAATATATATTACATTACATTAGACCGTATATACTAGCAAATGGTTCTCAAAAATTTCAAAAAATTAAATTATATAGAAATAGAATCTAATACATTAAATTAATTAGGGTGAAGGTGTGGAGGGCATAAAAAAAAGGTTGACCTATCAACTAAATAAGGATAAAATATAGTTGATAGGTCAACAAGGTTTAAGAAGGGATAATATAAAAATCAAAGAATTGATTAAGCCGTGTTATAAAGGCTAAGTTAATGGAGTATAAAATAGCTCGATATAGCAAAAGTTATTATTAGTCATCATAAAATAAATAACAAGTCGAACATACTGACTTATTTATTTTTAAAAGATGCATTAATTGTATTAGAGAGTAAAAGGTTAAGATAAGGGGTAAATCATGAAAAAGTATGAAACTGAATCAATTAGTAGGTATGTTAATCAGTTGTATAGGCAGGGGATAGTTTTTTTAGGTAAAGAGTATAAGGAATATAATATAGGTGCTGGCCAATATCAGTTTCTAGTATATTTATATATTATGGATGGATTAACTCATGATGAGCTAACTTACAAAATAGGTGTTGATAAAGCAGCAACTACTAGAGCTATTGTTAAACTTGAGGAAGCTGGATACATAAAAAAAGTACAGGATGTAAATGACAAGAGAAAGTACTATATATTTTTAACAGATTATGCGAAAGAGAAAAGAGAAGAAATTATAAATAAATCAAAAAAGTGGGAAATAGAGATTGCAAAAGAGCTTACGGAAGAAGAGCTAGATCAATTTTATTACCTTTTTAGAAAAGTTACAAAGACTAAACCTGAAAGTGTATTTATGGAAGAAAAAATTTAGATTATCACTAAGACAAATATCATTAGCTTTAAGTTTTAACAACCCATTAAACATAACAAAGAAATAAGGGAACTTCTTCTCATATACATTTGAAGGAGTAAGTTCGTCTTAGCCAAATTAAAATTTGGAGGCTTACTTAAGATATAATAAAAAATAAAAAGCGTGAATTCATAGTTGCTATAATTATGAATGATGAGGAGGATATTATTATGGAAAAAAGATATTATGCAGGAAGATTTGAAGACAAGGTTATGATAATAACAGGAGCCGCTACAGGAATAGGAAGAGCAACTGCAATAAGAGCATCAAAAGAGGGTGCTAAATTAGTTTTAGTAGATATAAAAAAGGAAGAAAGTGAAAAAACTTTACAAACTATAATAGACAATGGGGGAGATGCAATCTTCTTGAATTTAGATTTATCTAAAGAAGAATCAGCAGAAGAAATGGTGAAGGCAACAATTGATAAATATGGTAAGCTTGATATAGCTATTAATAATGCAGGTGTTATGGGAGAGCCAAGCGCTGCACATCTATTAACTAAGGAAAAAATGGATTTTACAATGGCAAATAATTTTTACTCAGTTTTCTACTGTTGTAAGCATGAAATAAATGAATTTATAAAAGGAAATATAAGTGGAGTAATAGTAAATAATGCTTCTATAGCTGGACTTACTGGGCTTCCTGGAAATCCTGCATATGTAGCATCAAAGCATGCTGTAAATGGACTTACTAAGAATTTAGCTTTGGATTACGCTAAATTTGGCATTAGAGTGAACTCGGTGAACCCAGCGGGAACAGATACACCAATGGTTGACGAGGCTATGGCTTTTGTTAAAGCTAAAATGGCTGATGCTATTGCTAAAGGTATTGATCCATCAAAAGCTCAATCTATGGCTGGACAAAAAACTAAGAGTATATTAAAAGGAGCTTCCAATGTGGATGCAACCGCTGAAGAACAAGCAGCATCAATATTATTCTTAGTATCAGATGATTCAACACATATGACAGGAGCTACATTACAAACAGATGGTGGATGGACATCATTCTAAAAATAAAGAACAGCTAAAATAGGAACTTATTAGTGGAGATAAATAATACTAATAAGTTCCTATTTTTAATATCAATAATGTTTAAGTCAAGATAAGGTATCCTCAAAAAATAAACAAGTTAGTGGCTTAATCTTTTTTGAATGATGCATTAAAGTTATTGGCTCATAATAACTAAATCACATTTAGAAGAAATATCGAGCTTAGTAAAGTAGTTATTTTCAAGAGGAATCCATTCATTTTTAAATCTTTGTAGCATAAACTCTCCATTACGCTTTAATATACGATTAAGTTGAGTTTCTTCATCAATTGATAGGAAAATCTTTAAATCATATATATTATCAAAGGTTGGATGTAAGCTGTATACTCCCTCAATAATATTAAGTTTTTTAGGTGTAACGCATACAAAGTCTGTAAGTTCACCTAATTTACAACTGAAGAGTTGATACTTAAAAGGTTTATATAACTTAAGGTTATCACTAACTTCTTTTTTAAAACGAAGATAATCTACATTTCCGCCGGGCTCAGAAAGTCTTTCTTTGGTTTTTGACTGAGCTGGAAGAAAGAAGTCATCCATATGGAAAACATTACAATCATATATAGATTTAATTATAGAAGCTAAGGATGATTTACCACTACCACTAGGGCCCTCAATGGCTATAGTGATAGTTTTATCTACGCTAAGTAGTTCATCTATATAAGAAAATAGCTGAAAATAGTTCTTATAAACTGGATTAGTTTTAGAATTTGGCCAAGTTTTATTTATTGATTCACTCATTATGCACTTATAACCTTATCAATAATTTTTGATTTTTTTAGACCCAGCATTATTATAGGTATCAAAATTATTTGAAGGATGATACCAGGTAGAGCAGTTACAAAAGCACCTGTTAAAAAGGCTTGAAGTGCAAAAACTTTGCCACTAAGGCTTAGTAAAATAAGAGTAGCTAGTCCAGATACAATTCTACCCAAAGCCATAGAAACTAATAGAGCAACCATAGTATTTGTCTTTTTAGATAGTATTCCGGAAGCGGCGCCGTAAGCCGCCAGCTCAAATGCCATGGATACGCCAACTGGATAGATTGGTGGCATACCAGTAAGTACACTTGAAAAAAGTGGGATAATTATACCAACTAAAGCACCATATCTCCATCCACAAATAAGTCCACATAATAAAACTGGTATATGCATAGGAAGGAATATTGTTCCCGACATCCCTAAGCTATGAAACATTTGTGGAAGTAAAATTCCAATAGCAATAAATAGTGCTGATATAACCATGTTGATAGTTGTTGATTTTTTCATAAACATCTCTCCTCTTAGTAAAAATACTATAATATAGATGTTTTCTTCAGAAAAATAAATGCCTTCATGGCAATAATTAGCTTGTACTATGAAAAATAATTCCTTATGTGTTGTCTTCTGACAACCTATATGATTAGTTTACTATAATTGTGTAGGGAGTCAACAGTTTTTTTATTTATGTTGGATTATTGAATATAAGAATTATTTAACAAGTATAGTAAGTGTAATAGAGGTAACTTACTGTAAAAAATGTGCGGTATTGAAGAAAATCTCAGGTGTGATATCATATAGCATAGGAAAACAAAATAATGAAATATATGTAAGTACAGGGGGGAAGTAATTATGATTTACCGAAAACTGGGTAGAACTAACTTGGACGCCAGTGTTATTGGACTTGGTGGAGAATGGTTAAATGGATTAAATGCTGATGAAGTAAATAATATTATTAATATAGCTATAGATAATGGAGTGAATATTTTAGATGTATTTATGCCACAAGCACAGGTAAGAACTAATATTGGGCTTGCTTTAAAGGGAAGAAGAGAAAAGATGATTATTCAAGGTCATCTTTGCACGGTATTTGAGGATGAACAATATACAAGAACTCGAGATATAAATAAAACTAAAGCATCATTTGAAGATTTGCTTTCAAGATTACAAACGGACTATATTGATATTGGAATGATTCATTATGTGGATAGTAATGAAGATTTTGATTCAGTATTTAATACAGAAATTATAGAATATGCAAAAGAATTAAAGGCAAGTGGCAGGGTTAAATTTTTAGGAATGAGCTCACATAATCCGGAAGTAGCACTTAGAGCGATAAACACAGGGTTAATAGATGTTCTAATGTTTAGTATTAATGCAGCTTATGATTTAGAAAAGTCAAATACAGATATATTTGCGCTTATGGATTTCAAAGGGTTAAATGAAGGTGGATGGACGGTAGATTCTGAAAGGGTGAAACTCTATTCAACTTGTGAGAACCTTGGAATTGGAATAACTGTAATGAAGGCTCTAGCAGCAGGAAGTTTACTTAAAGATGAAACATCACCATTTGGAAAAGCAATGACTGTTGAGCAGTGTTGTCACTACTGTCTTACAAGACCAGGAGTTGTAAGTGTCCTTGTAGGTTGTCATACTATAGGTGAAATGGAAAATGCAGTATCTTATTTAAATGCTACTGACGGTGAAAAAGATTACTCAGAGATTATTTCGAAGAGTCCTAAGTTTAAGATGGCAGGAAGATGCATGTACTGCAACCACTGTCAGCCATGTCCAGCAAAAATAGATATAGCAGCAGTTACAAAGTATCTACACTTAGCAGAGATGCAAAGTGTAGTGCCAAAAACGGTAAAAGAGCATTATAATGCTCTAAAGCAAAACGCAAAGGATTGTATTCAATGTGGTTTATGTGAACCAAACTGCCCATTTGGAGTTGAAATAAGAAAAAATATGAAAAAGGCTCAGGAAGTTTTCAAAGATAGAAAGTTTTAATCAGTTAAATATAGTAAAGGCTTCACTAAATTTTTTTGGTGAAGCCTTTACTTGTTACATTGTGCATTTATAATTTCGTATTTGTCGCTAGTATTTTCTTCTCCCCATTGACACATTAATTCAAGTATAGGTAGCAGTGAGTGTCCTTTTTCAGTTGCAGTATATTCAACTTTAGGAGGAACTACGGCATAAACCTTTCTGGATATCAAACCATCTTTTTCGAGTTCCCTAAGCTGATTGGTTAAGGTCTTTTGAGAAATGTGATTAATATAGGTCATTATTTCTCCAAAACGCTTGGTTCCTTCTTCAATTAGGTAATATAGAATCAAGGGCTTCCATTTACCACCAATGGCCATAAGGGTTATTTCAATTTCACAAGTTACTTTTATTTTAGTCATATTATATATTCAGCGGAATATGTGTCATATGGCATCTTCAAATTCCAACTAAATCTAACCACCTTTCATTTTATAATATATCTATAGACATCAGATAAATAGTATAACATATGAAAGTAATAGAATAAATCTTGATTTTTTATATCCGGTAATCAATTGGTAGCATAGAAATAAAGTGTTTTTATTTCTATATGTATAAAGATATATGCGATTAATTATTAAATTTGAGTTATAATGTACAAGGTATAATAAAGAATATATATAAATTTTAAGGAATACAATGTGAAGATAGAGGAAAGTTAGTTTTCTATTCAATAAACCTTGAGTATAGTGGTAGAGAGCTACAATAAGAGTAGTTGTAGATGAAAAGGAGATAATATGAGAAAAATAGATTTAACAGATTATGTGAAGGCAACTAAGGATCTAAATGTACTTAGTATTATAGTATTACAAAATGGTGAAAGGGTAGGAGTTTATCATAAAGAGCCAGAAAGGGTTAGGGATCAATATTCGGTTTCAAAAAGTTTTACATCAACAGCTGTTGGTATTGCAATTAATGAAGGGCTTTTGTCCTTAGAGGATAAGGTTTTAGATTTTTTTCCGGAAGATGCGCCTAAATTACCATCTGAAAGATTACAAAATCTTAAATTAAGAGATTTAATGAAGATGGCAGTGGGGCATTGTAATGGCTATCTAATGGCAGATGGAAGCTTTGGAACATGTGCTAGAGGAGAATTAGCTGAAGATAATTGGGTAAAATATTGTTTGAGTCAGCATTTTCCATACAATCCAGGTGAAAAATTTGTTTATAATAATGCAGCTGCATATCTTGCAGGAGTAATGGTTCAAAAGGCTAGTGGTGAGAATTTAGTGGATTATCTAATGCCAAGACTTTTTAGTCCATTGGGTATAAATAGACCTAAGTGGGAAATTTGTCCTAAGGGGTATACATTTGGAGCAGGTGGACTACAATTAACAATTACAGATTTGTGTAAGTTTGGTCAGTTGTATCTTCAAGGTGGAAGATGGGAAGGAAAGCAACTTTTATCAGAAGAATGGATAAAAGAAGCAACTTCAAAACAAATTGATACGGACAACAGAGGTGATTGGGGACAAGGATATGGTTATCAATTTTGGAGAGGTGAGCATAATTCATATAGAGCAGATGGAAAGTATGGTCAATATTGTATAGTTCTAGAAGAGCAAAATGCTGTAATAGCAATTAATTCCCATGGTGACAAAGTAAGGGGAATCATGGAAAATGTATGGACTGAAATTTGGCCACAACTTTTAAGAAAGTAATAGAAGTTATACTTCTGAATTCAAGAATCACTTTACATAAGCTAATTTAACTAACTTTAATATAGTGATAAATAACAGTTGGATTGAAAGGACTAAAGAATATGAGAATTAATAAGCTTCTTAGTAATTTAGGGGTTTGTTCAAGAAGAGAAACTAATAGACTTATTGAGGATAAAAGGGTTAAAGTTAATGGTATACTTTGTGAAAAAGGTCAGTGGGTGGAGCTTGAAGATGAAATTTTAATTGATGATGCTCCTATTCAGGGTAAAGAGAAAATTTACATTGCCTTAAATAAGCCAACTGGGATTACTTGCACTGCAGCAAGTGAAGTAAAGGATAATATAATTGAGTTTATGAATTATCCAGAATACATATTTCCTGTAGGAAGACTTGATAAGGCATCTCAAGGTTTAATTATAATGACCAATGATGGAGAACTCTCAAATAAAATATTGGAGGCTGAGAATCATTGTGAAAAGGAATATGTAGTTACTTTAGATAGAGCCTTTGACGATAAATTTATTAAGGATATGTCTGAAGGGGTTGAAATATTAGGGGAAATAACGAGACCTTGTATTGTAACTAGAATAAATGAGGATACCTTTAGAATTGTTCTTACACAAGGATTAAATAAGCAAATTAGAAGAATGAGCAAGGTTTTTGGATATGATGTAATTAAATTAGAACGCATTAGAATTTTAAATTTAAACATTAAAGGTATAGACATTGGAGCGTGGAGATATTTAACTGAAACAGAGGTTCAAGACCTAAACAAATAATAAAGAAAGTATTAGATATAGAATAATTGTTAATGAAATAAAGGCCAGCACTTACAATGAATTACACAAAAAAGTAAGTGGTAGCCTTATTTATATTAATTAGTTTTATTAAGTTAGAATTAAATTATTCATCTACACAACTGCAAATAGGACCTATAGTTTGTTTATCAATAAAATCTACAACATTTCCGTAAGAGGATAATATTATCTTATCATCATCAGTTAAATCTCCGGGTTTTTTATGTACAATAAACCTTTTAAGTATTTTCATCATTTGCTTATGCATAAATCCCATATTGTCGTAATCTAGACTTCCTCTTAAATGAAAAAGATGAATTGAGTCTTTCATTTCTTTTGTAAATTCATTTTCTATAACTGGTTTTATACTTTCGGTGTTTGTAGGTGAAGTAATGCCAACGGTAAAAACTACAAGGGTTCTATTCTTTATAGATTCAAAGTTCTTGGTTATCAGCGAAATACCTTCAATGCGGCTTGCATAAATTCCACCACCGTAAACGATAGTATGGTATTGTGAAAGGTCATTTATATTTACATTATTAGCGTCAAACAAATCAGCACCAACTTCTGCAGCTATCCACTGTGCATATTTTTTAGTGTTACCATATTTAGATTTATAAACTACAACTGCTGTTTTATTCATAAATTTAACCTCCAAATAAAAGATATTTTTTATAGAAAAGTTGAAAAATTATATACTATGTTGTAATTAAACTAAGGATATAGATTAATTGCAACTCATATAGAATTTTTAGAATATATATTATGTAAACTTCATACAAGGAAGTTTTATTACGATTTAACATTATGTGTATATAAATGATGATTCATATGTATTATATTACATGGACATCTTTATTACAATACAGTGTATTTTTATAATATATAAACTATAATTAACTTGGAGTAAATTTACTAAATAGTTATGTACAAATATGAAAGAAATAAATATATAGTGTAGGAATTAAGAAATATAGTATTATGAAATAAAACAGATAAAGTAATGACTAAATGTTTCTTTAAAAATAAGCAAATTGGAGGGATATATATGAAAAGAATAGTTTTAGCAGGTGGCTGTTTTTGGGGAGTTGAAAGATTTTTCGGTAGAATACATGGAGTATCTTCGACAGAGGTTGGTTATGTAAATGGAAGAACTGAGGATCCCACATATGAGGATATATGCAATGGAAATACCTATTTTGCAGAAGTATGTATAGTAGATTATGATGAAAATATAATTAATTTAGATGATATTCTAAATAAATATTGGCTAATTATTGATCCTACTGCCTTAAATAGACAAGGAAATGATGTGGGGAGTCAGTATAGGACCGGAATTTATTATATGGACGAAGGAGATTTAGAAATAATTGAAAAAAGCAAAGAAAAGGTTCAAGGGCGCTATCATAAAAAAGTAGTTACTGAGATTAAACCAGTTGAAAATTACTATAAAGCAGAGGAGTATCATCAAAAATATCTAGAAAAGAACCCAAGTGGTTATTGTCACATAAAGTTAGATTGAAATGAAGTAGGATGGTGGGAAAATGGATTGGATTCAAGAGATAAAAGAATATATTCCTTATAATAATCAAGAACTGAAGGATAAAGAGTTAATACTACAGTGTATAAAAAGCTATGATAATATACTAACGAGAGACAATGTTGTAGCGCATATGACTTCTTCAGGCTATATTGTAAATAAGGATAGAACAAAAGTACTTATGATTCATCACAATATATATAAAACATGGGCTTGGACGGGAGGTCATGCAGATGGAGAGAGTGACTTGCTTTACGTAGCACTTAAAGAGGCTGAGGAAGAGACAGGTGTGAAAAACATCAAACCAGTTACAAAAAATATATTATCTTTAGATGTATTAGGGGTAAATGGACATGTTAAAAAAGGAAATTATGTGTCCTCCCACTTACATTTATCAGTTGCATATTTATTAGAAGCAGATGAAAGTGAGAAGCTTAAGATTAAAGAAGATGAGAATAGCGGTGTTAAATGGCTACCTATAAATTGTCTTCATGAATATTCAAACGAGCCACATATAGTTGGAATGTATAATAAGTTTAATGAAAAAATTAAACAGTAGAAAATAAGATGCTTTACCATTAATATTTTAGGTTAAGGAAATTTTCATAAAATAGATTATGGTATATACTATAAATGTGTAACAAACAAACGAAGGATGAGGGAGAATTATGAAAGAAATATTTATAAGCGGATTTGTTGGGTTAGTATTGGGAATTATTCTAGAAGACCCAATAAAGAATTTTTTTGATTTAGTAAAAAGAAGAGTGAGATATAAATTTTTTGCTCCTAAGGAAGTAGTAGATCCATACTATTTCTCTTTAGGAAATCAGGTGACTAAGTTTGTGGTATGTGATGGGGATGGCAGAATGATACTTTCGCCAAGCAACATTGAAACTAAGCTAGGTACTGCACCATTAGTTTTACCAGAGGATTTAAAAAATATAAGAGAAGGGTTTATAAAAGAAGCAAAGGAGCAATCATTAGAGAAAAACATTCCATTTTGGAATGGATCATTAGTGACACTAGATAGATATGTTATTACAAGAACAGATAGCACTGAGGATATGAAGGTTATATTTAACTTTGTGCCTAGTGATTATTTTACTTACAAAGCGCTGAATGCTAATTTAAATGGAGTAATTCATACCGGGAAAACAATTAGGGAAACTTATTTAAAGAATATAGATATTAAGAATCCTTTAACGGTTTTTTCAAATGGTTTTGGAGCTGTATTGGTGGTAATAACTAGGGATGGTAAAACTATTTTCACTAAGAGATCAGAGTATAGTGGAGTAAGACCAGGTGAATTGGACGTAAGTATTGTTGAGGCGGTACATCCCCTACATGATAGAGCTTTTAATAATGAAGGACCGAACTTATACACTACTGCAATAAGGGGAGCAAAAGAAGAGCTAGGAATAGAGGTTAGCTTAGAAGAGGTAAAACTGTTTGGGTTTGGACTTGATGAAGAATATTATCAGTGGAATATTGTAGGGGTGATAAATTCTAAATATACTTCTCAAGAAATAATGGATGAAAGATCTAAGGGTGTTTCAGGAAAGTGGGAACTAGAAAATTTAAGATTTGAGAAGTTCTCTATAGATAATATTGTAAAAGTCATGAAGGAAGAGAGCATGTGGTCCACCGCAAAGGTAGCATTATATTGGGCTCTTATAAATGAATATTCTAAGCCGTCCGTAGATAATAAAGTTAAAAAAATATTTAAGTAATATAAAGTGAAATACAATTGTATATACAAAAATGTAAATTTAATAGAAATTATGCGCAGACAGGATACCTGGAGTATTGAAAAGGTTGGATTAATATGTTAAATAGAATATATGAGGTAATTTTAAAATTATAAATAAGCTAAAATTTAATTTAAAAGAAAGAAGGCATATTATATGAAAAAAATATTTACTGCAACAATATGTATGTTATTTAGTGTGTTTTTATTAGTTGGATGTGGACAAACATCCTCAAAAGAAGAAGCAGGGCAAACAGTTCCAAAAGTAGAGGAAAAAATTGATATTAATATAGCCACATTAAAGGGGCCAACTACTATGGGTATGGTTAAGCTTATGAGTGATTCAGAAGCTGGAATAACAGATAATAATTATAAAGTGTCAATGAGTGGTACTGCAGATGAAATTGTAGCAAAAATTGTTAAGGGTGATATAGATGTAGCTGCAGTTCCGTGTAATTTAGCTTCAGTTTTATATAATAAAACTCAAGGTGAGATAAGCATTGCAGCAATTAATACTTTGGGTGTTCTTTATATTGTTGAAAATGGAAATGAAATCAACTCTATCAAAGATTTAAAAGGTAAAACTATTTATAGTACTGGAAAAGGTACTACACCTGAGTATGTTTTAAACTACCTATTAACGGAGAATGGTATAGACGTTACAAAGGATATTAAAATTGAGTATAAATCAGAGGCCACAGAGGTTGCAGCGATTTTATCAGAGGATAGCAGTGCAATTGCAATGCTACCACAACCATTTGTAACTACAGCTCAAAGTAAAAATAAAAATCTACGTGTTGCTCTAGATATGACTGATGAATGGAATAAAGTTCAAGGGGACAATGGTAGTGCTTTAGTTACTGGAGTAGTTATTGCACGTAATGAATTCATTAAAGAGAACAATGTTGCTTTTCAAAAGTTTCTTGAAGATTATAAAAAATCTACTGATTATGTGAATTCAAATATTGATGAGGCATCTACACTTATAGAAAAATATGACATTGTACCTGCAGCGGTAGCTAAGAAGGCAATTCCTTTATGCAATATTACTTATGTTGACGGAAATGACATGAAAACAAAGGTTAGTGGATATTTAAAGGTGTTATTTAACCAGAATCCACAGTCAGTGGGAGGAACACTTCCGGATGATGAGTTCTATTATAAGAAATAATTGGAGAAGGATTTTCTCAATTGTATTTTGGATTTTCTTATGGCAGGTAATAAGTATCCTAGTAGGTAGAGAAATTTTGATTGTATCCCCAATTACTGTTGTGAAGACATTATTGGAGTTAGTTAAGGAGATAGGTTTTTGGAGTTCTTTATATTATTCCTTTATAAGAATTGCGATTGGATTTTTATTTGCAGTTGTAGTAGGTATATTACTAGCAAGTGTGTCATCTCAAAATATTTTATTTAGGGAGCTTTTATATCCACCAACAACTATAATCAAGTCAACTCCGGTAGCATCATTTATTATTATTGCTTTAATATGGATAAAGTCAGAAAATTTATCAGTTTTCATTTCATTTCTTATGGTATTGCCAATAATTTATACTAATACTTTAAAGGGCATTGAAAATGCAGATAAAAAATTACTCGAGATGGCACAGGTATTTAAAGTTGGTGTATTAAAAAAGATTAGGTATATTTATATACCAGAAATAATGCCTTTCTTTATATCAGCTTGTTCTGTTTCTCTAGGTCTTTGTTGGAAGTCTGGAATTGCTGCGGAGGTAATAGGATTACCAAAGGGCTCTATAGGTGAAAAACTTTATCAGGCAAAGATATTCTTAAATACTGGAGAGCTCTTTGCTTGGACTTTGGTTATTATTATTGTTAGCATTGTATTTGAAAAATTATTTATTTATTTGCTGAAAAAATTGCAAGTTGAGGTTTTAGGAAGCGAGTTACAGAAATAACAATTAAGTACATTATAATATTGTGATTAATTATATAAATTTAAGGTGAAGACAAGAGGTGGTATTTTGGATATTAAGGTCACATCGTTGTCAAAAAGCTTTGAAAATACTATGGTGTTAAAAGCTTTTAGTGGGGTATTTAAAGAAGGCGAAATCACTTGTATTATGGGTGCTTCGGGATGCGGAAAGACTACACTTTTAAATATTCTTATGGGACTTGTTAATCTTGATGAAGGTAGTATAGAAGGCTTAAAAAACAAAAATATAAGTGTTGTTTTTCAAGAAAATCGCTTATGTGAAGGATTTACTTCATTGGATAATATTTTATTGGTTTGTAATAAGCAAATAGATATAGTTACAATTGAAGACCATTTTAAGAAAGTTGGACTCCAAGGTGTAATGAATAAGCGGGTATCAAAACTTAGTGGAGGGATGAAACGAAGAGTAGCAATTGTAAGAGCAATGGTTGCAAGTGCTGAGGTTTTAATAATGGATGAGCCGTTTAAAGGTTTGGACCATGAGACTAGGGGTAAAGTTATTGATTATATAATGGCTAATATTTTTGGAAAAACAGTAATAATAACCACTCATAATAAAGAAGAGGTTGAACTTTTAAAAGCTACATTGATTACAATGTAGCTTTTATGCTAATTAATTAGTGATATATATAATGTGTCAAGCGATATAGCTATATAAATTAAGCAGTAAGAAAAAAATCTTACTGCAGATTAGACGAAAGAGCTAAATAACCATTTATTTCCATGCCATATTTTATAGTAAACTTTCAGATATATTTTTATATTTGTTCACATAAAAATCTCTATTTTTAGTGATTTTATTCATGGCATAGAGAAATACAGTTACTTCATCCATTGTGTTGTATAGGCCAAAGCTAATTCTAACCATGCCAGGGCGGTTAGATTTTTCAGACAGGGTTAATTCTTCAATCATATAATCAGGAAGTTTCATGAGCTTTTGCAAGTAAGGATGAGCACAAAAACATCCGCTTCTCACAGCAATTCCAAATTCATAGGAGAGTATTTTGGAAACAAGGGTATGATGAATACCTTCTATATTGAAAGGAATTATGCTAACCTTATCTTCAAAATTATTATAGTTACCATATAAAGTAACATAATCCATTGAGAGTAGATTTTTTGTAGCATACATCGTTAAATGTTTCTCATATTGATCTAAATTTTCCATACCTATGCGAGAAAGTTCAGAAATTGATGCACTTAAGGCTAATGAACCAATTACATTTGGTGAACCAGCTTCATCTTTATCAGGTGAATCTGCCCAAATTACCTTTTCATGAGATACAAAAGAAATTGTTCCTCCGCCACTATGGTCGGGAGCATACTCATTAAAAAAATCTTTAGGACCTAGAAGCACACCGCAACCAAATGGAGCATACATCTTATGGCCGGAAAAGGTTACAAAGTCAATGGGACCTAAAAGAAGATTGGCTCCTATAGTAAATTTACTGTGGGGAATTAACTGAGCACAATCAACTAATATTTTCGCTCCAAAGCTATGAACTAAATTAGCTATAGAATATATAGGGTTTTTAATCCCGGTTACATTAGATGCGCCGGTTATTGCAACTAATGAAATATTATCACCATACATTTCTAGTTTAGATTTTAAGTCATCCATGTCCAAACATCCTCTAGAATCAATGTTTACATATTTTACATTAAAATTATTTCTCCATGGTAAATCATTTGAATGGTGTTCCATAGATGTTGATAAAACTATAGAGCCCTTTTTTTTAGTAGCTAGTATGCCGGCTAATTTATTTATTCCTTCAGTGCAATTTTTAACATATATTACATCCATTAGGTTATTGCAATCACCCAAGAATGATTTAACGACAATTCGTGAATTCTCGTATATTTCAGTAGAGAGCTGTGATTTGTATCCATCTCCGCGATGTATTGATGAATAATATGGAGAAAATTTTACAATTTCATCAATTACAGATTTAAATGGAGGGGTAGTAGCAGCATTGTCAAAATTAATTCCAATACATTTAGATTTGTCCCATAAAGGAATTTTATTATCTACACCATAGATTAAATCTCTATAGGGGTTATTCGTAAAGTTACTCATTTTCTACCTCCTTAAAAGTTATTGTTAAAATATCGTTATTATATATAACGTTATTATATATAATATTAATGAAGCATTTCATTTGTGCAAATATATATGTAAATTTACTGGACATATTATGGAGAATAAGAATGAAAAACTAAGTGGTTTTTTAATTGAGTACTTCAAAAATATAATCAAAAATATTTTGTTTATATAACAAAAAGAATAGTTGACATAAATACTAGGATTTGATAAAATCATATCATAGTAAAATACTCAACAATAAGGAATGATTTTTATGAAATTATCAACAAAGGGAAGATATGGCGTTAAGGCTATGGTAGATCTTGCGGTGAATTATGGTAAAGATCCGATATCTATAAAGAGCATTTCGGGAAGACAAAATATTTCGGAGTATTACCTTGAACAGTTATTTTCAGTTCTAAGAAAGGCTAATATGATTAAGAGTATAAGGGGATCAAGCGGTGGATATATACTTTATAGAGCACCAAAGGATATTACAGTATATGAGATATTAGAAGTTCTGGAAGGGCCTATAGAAATTTCGACGTGTCTAGATAATGATGCGTGTGATAATATTGACTGTTGTGCAACAAGGATTGTATGGAGAAAGATCAAAAATAGCATAGATTCTGTTACATTATCAATAACACTACAAGATATTGTAGATGATTATACAAATATATTGAAATTTAAAGGAGTGAACCCAAATGAATAAAACAGTTTACATGGATTATGCAGCAACAACATATACAAAACCTGAAGTAGTAGAAGAAATGCTACCTTACTTTACTGAGTTTTACGGAAATCCATCTTCTATATATTCAATTTCAAGGGAAACTAAAAAAGCAATAGATAAAGCAAGAAACAGAGTGGCTAAGGCTATTAATGCAGATCCGAGCGAAGTATATTTTACAGGCGGTGGATCGGAAGCGGATAACTGGGCTATAAAAGGAATTGCTTATGCATATAAAAGCAAAGGAAATCACATTATAACAACTAAAATAGAGCATCATGCAGTACTTCATACTTGTGAATATCTTGAAAAAAACGGATTTGAGATAACTTACTTAGATGTAGATGCAGAAGGTGTTATAAGTTTAGAAGAGTTAAAAAGTGCTATAAAGGCAACTACTACATTAGTTACAATAATGACTGCAAATAATGAGATTGGAACCATACAGCCAGTTAATGAAATAGGTGCTATTTGCAGAGAAAATAAAGTATTATTCCATACTGATGCAGTTCAAGCAGTAGGACATATAGAAATGGATGTTAAAGAAATGAATATAGATTTATTATCTTTATCAGGACATAAAATATATGGACCTAAAGGTGTTGGAGTATTATATGTTAAAAAGGGAGTAAAGATTCATAACTTAGTTCATGGCGGTGCACAAGAGAGAAATAGAAGAGGCGGAACTGAGAACGTTGCCAGCATTGTAGGACTTGGTAAGGCGATAGAACTAGCTATGGATACGTTGGTAGAAGAAAAAGCAAGAACAACTTACTTAAGAGATAAACTTATAAAAGGTTTACTTGATGGTATACCATATTCTAAATTAAATGGACCAGTAGGTGAAAGAAGACTTCCAGGTAATTCAAATATTAGTTTTGAGTTTATTGAAGGTGAGTCAGTACTTTTAATGCTTGATGCTAAGGGTATATGTGCATCAAGTGGAAGTGCATGCACATCAGGATCACTTGATCCATCCCATGTTTTATTATCTATAGGTCTTCCACATGAGGTTGCTCATGGGTCTTTAAGACTTACAATCGGTGCTAAAACAACAGAGGAAGAAGTTGACTATGTGATTGAAACTGTACCAGCAATAGTACAAAGACTTAGAGACATGTCGCCGTTATATGATAGTTTTGTAAATGGTAAGTGTGATAGCTTTTTCAAATAGGAAAATGGTTTTAGAATAATATAATGAGTTTAAATAAAATAAGTTTTATAATAGAGGAGGAAATTAATCATGATATATAGCGAAAAAGTAATGGATCATTTCACAAACCCAAGAAATGTTGGTGAAATAAAAGATGCAAGTGGTATCGGTGAAGTTGGAAATGCAAAATGTGGAGATATAATGAGAGTTTATTTAAAGGTTGAGGATGATGTGATTGTAGATGCTAAGTTTAAGACTTTTGGATGCGGATCTGCAATAGCTTCTTCAAGTATGGCAACAGAACTTATTAAAGGGAAAAGTGTAGATGAAGCTTGGACACTTACGAATAAAGCAGTAGCTGAAGCTTTGGATGGACTTCCACCAGTAAAAATGCATTGTTCAGTTCTTGCAGAAGAAGCTATACACAAAGCTATTAATGACTATAGAGAGAAAAAAGGTTTAGCGGTTTGGGACTATGAAGAACATGATGATATTCACGATCACGTTCATGGCGAAGAATAGGTGATATAACTTATGAATAAAAAAGTTGTTATTGGTATGAGTGGTGGAGTAGATAGTTCTGTGGCTGCATATCTTTTAAAAGAACAAGGATATGATGTTACAGGAATAATGATGAAGCTATCTCCGGATAATCCAGACTATGCAGAAAATGAAGGTGGATGCTGTTCACTTTCGGCTGTAAATGATGCTAGAAGAGTTGCAGATAAACTTGATATACCTTTTTATGTTATGAATTTTAAGGAGCCATTTAAAGAATATGTAGTGGAACCTTTTATAGAAGAATATTTTAAGGGAAGAACTCCAAATCCATGTATTGAGTGTAATAAAAAGATAAAGTTTGAAGAGTTTTTGAGGAAGGTTCAAGGACTTGGAGCTGATTACATTGCAACGGGTCACTATGCTAACATTGATTTTGAAGATGGTAGATATAGATTGAAGAGAGCCCAAGATGATAGAAAAGATCAAACATATGCACTATATAGTTTAACTCAAGATCAGTTGAAGCATACACTGATGCCTTGTGGAGATTATTCAAAGACTGAAATAAGAGCAATTGCAGAAAAAATAGGTCTTGAAGTATTCAGAAAGAAGGATTCACAAGAAATTTGTTTCATACCAGATAATGATCATGGAAACTATATAAGCAAATACAGTGGTAGAGAAGTATCACAAGGAAACTTTGTTGATAGTGATGGAAAAATATTGGGAAAACATAAAGGCATTGTTTATTATACAATAGGACAAAGAAAAGGCCTTGGAATTGCCCTTGGAAAACCTAGATTTGTAACAGCTATTATACCAGAGCGAAATGAAGTGGTACTAGGAGATGAAGAAGAAATCTTCAAGACTACATTGATTGCTACTGATATAAATCTTATATCAGTAGATAAAGTTCAAGGTGAGATGGAAGTTATGGCTAAGGTTAGATATTCAGCCAAACCTTCTGCAGCAAAACTTACTCAATTAGATGAAAACCATATTAAAATTGAATTTGAAACCCCACAACGTGCAATAACTAAGGGTCAATCTGTAGTTTGTTATAAGGATGATTTGGTTGTTGGTGGAGGAATCATTGATACAATCTTAAAGTAGTAAAACTATAATGATTAAAAGGTGAAATGAAGTATTATAATTAAATTACGAACCAGTGTTGAATTATAAGAAAATATTTATTGGGATATTTAGGTGAACCTAGATATCCTAATTGTATTTACGGAGGGATTTTGATGGATTACAGTGATAAAGTGTTGGAGCATTTTTATTCTCCGAGGAATGTTGGTATATTGCCCAATGCAAACGGTATAGGGGAATGCGGAGATGTAAAGTGTGGAGATGTTATGAGGATTTACTTGGTGATAGAGGATGACATAGTGAAAAATGCTAAATTTATGACCTTTGGTTGTGGATCTGCAATAGCGTCATCGAGTATTGCTACAGAGCTTATTATTGGCAAGACCATTGAAGAGGCTTGGAATATTACGAATAAATCAGTTGTAGAAGCTTTAGATGGATTGCCACAGTCCAAAATACATTGTTCTGTATTGGCAGAGGAAACAATTCATAGAGCTGTGAATAATTATAGAGAATCCATGGGGCTTGAAAAGTGGCAGGATGAATATGGGAAGCAAGACTAGTAGATATTAGGTAGCAAAGCTGATTTATGGTTATAATTGTTTGGTTAGAAATTTTTAATGATTTAATTGGATATTAAAATTTTACTTAGGTATAAACTCTCTTTAAGAAGGCAAGGATTTAAATATCTATTCCTATAAAGGGGGTTTATTTTTGTGGCTAAAAGTAGGGATTATATTTATATGGATGTTATCAATATTGCAGGTAAAAAAATTGGATATATAAAGGATATATTAATTGATTTTAATAAAGGGATGGTTGTTGGATTTAAAATTAATCCATATAAATTGCTGGGTAAGGATTTTAATGTTCCAAAGGAGAATATAATATATCACAAATCTCAACTGGTAATAAATAATATAACAAGAGATAGGCAGTTAGAGTTTTCAACAATTATTAATATGCATGTAGTAGATAAGCATTCTAATATATTAGGACTTGTTAATGAAATTATATTTTGCGAAAAAAGTTTTGAAATAAAGGGATTAGCAGTAAGAGATTATAATATACTCGGTATGTTTAAGAATAGATTGATTTTTTTAAAGAAGGATTTG
Source organism: Clostridium sp. (assembly GCF_036660475.1). GTDB lineage: Bacteria > Bacillota > Clostridia > Clostridiales > Clostridiaceae > Clostridium_J. The sequence goes on from NZ_JAVXAO010000006.1 coordinate 97,456, forward strand.
ATTATCGGTGAGGAGTACGTATTTTATAATGGAGAAAATAGCAACATAAAATTGGAATGTATTTCATCGGTTGAGAGTAGAAAAAACAATGATAAGGATGTATATTATGAGAAAGTTTAATTGGAAATCTGACATTATATATAAAATATTAATTATAACAATAAGCGTAGGTTTGATGATATTTCTTTTGTGGAAATTTCCAATTTTCAAGCAACTTATTGGGGTTATTATTGTGTCTTTTATAATTTCATATAGTATACGACCTTTTCATAAGTTCTTTACTCAGAGGGGCATTAACAAAAAACTAAGTGCGTTGATAGTTATTTTGGTTATTTTAGGGTTTGTTGGTGTACTTACAGCTGTTTTGGTACCATGGGTATATAGTGAAAGTTCTAACTTTAAAGAGGTCATCGCAAATGTAAAGCAGTATTACGATAGTATTACAAAGGATGTTCAATATATAGTTGAAAGCCCTTTCATTCAAGAAGTGATTTATAATAGTTATGAAAAATTCAAGATTACAATGACAGATATTGCCACAGGACTTATATCTGAAATGATTTCAATGGCAGAAAATGTAATTCTATTATTTATAGTTCCAACTCTGGTGTATTTCTTTTTAAGCGATGGAGAAAATATATCTAACGGAATTATGAAATATATTCCGTTTAACAATAAATATGCAATAAGAAGAGCTTTCGCGCATATGGATAAAGTTATGGAGAGGTATATAATAACACAATTTGAATTGTGTGGAATTATTGGGGTTTTAACTTTTATAGCATTGACTATTAGTGGTGTTAAATATGCTTTGATTTTATCATTTATCAATGCAATATTTAATATAATACCATATTTTGGACCTATAATTGGTGCAATTCCAATAGTTGTTATAGCACTTTTAACTTCAACAAAAAAAGCAGTTATGGTAATATTTTGGCTATTTGTTATACAGCAACTAGAAGGCGATATAATATGTCCAAAGATTTTAGGAGAGACCGTTGATTCTCATCCTGTGACAATTTTACTGCTACTTATAGTTGGTGGTAGTGTTGGTGGTATAATGGGTATGATTATTGTAATACCAGTATGGGTAATGATTAAAATTATGGTTGGGGAAGTAGAATATTATTTATTTTAGTATATGATTATTGACATTTATAAAAATCATACATATAATCTATTTTATAAGTGAATATTAAGCAATGATAAGGATTAGTAGATTTAGGAAACCTATAGAGAGAAAGTGGTTGGTGCAAACTTTTGGTGAAATATATTGAAGCTGTCTTAGAGCTATAGTTAATTAAGAGATACTAGGTTACTAGTATAATTAGGGTGGTAACGCGGATAAACTTCGTCCCTTTATTTTGTAAAGGGGGGGAGTTTTTTTTATACACTTTTTTAGATAAAATTAAAAAATATTAGATTGAATAAAAATTAAGGTTATTAGAAATAATTAGGAGGAGTATATATGGGAAAAATGGGTTTAAATGAAATAAGGGAAAATTATTTGAGGTTTTTTGAGGGAAAGGAACACTTAAGACTTAATAGTTTTTCGTTGGTGCCTAAAAATGATAAAAGCTTATTGCTGGTAAATGCTGGTATGGCGCCATTGAAGCCATACTTCACAGGAATTCAAACCCCACCGAGTAAAAGAGTTACAACTTGTCAAAAGTGTATTAGAACTGGTGATATTGAAAACGTAGGAAAGACATCAAGACACGGTACTTTTTTTGAGATGTTAGGTAACTTCTCATTTGGGGATTATTTTAAAGAAGAAATTATAATGTGGGCTTGGGAGTATATAACAGAGGTTTTGAAAATATCTAAGGATAGCCTATATGTAACTATTTATCTTGAAGATGATGAAGCTTTTGATATATGGACTAAGAAAACAGACGTAGATTCAAGTAGAATTTTTAGATTGGGAAAAGAAGATAATTTCTGGGAACATGGTGCTGGTCCATGTGGTCCTTGTACAGAGATTCATTATGACAGGCAATCACAATTACCACAAATAGAAAGTGTAGAAGAATTTTTAAAAGCTAGTGACGAAGATAGAATAATAGAGTTTTGGAATTTGGTGTTTACTCAATTTGATGGAGATGGCAAAGGTGGATATGAAAAGTTATCAAGTCCTAATATAGATACAGGAATGGGACTTGAGAGAATTTCAACTATAATGCAAGGTGTTGATAACATTTTTGAGGTAGATACGATTAAACAAGTTTTAGATAAAGTTTGCACTGTGTCAGGAACAACTTATGGAAATGATAAGGATTTAGATGTGTCAATAAGAATAATAACTGACCATGTTAGAAGTGTTACATTTATGATTGGTGATGGAATTTTACCTTCAAATGAAGGTAGAGGTTATGTTCTAAGAAGACTTTTAAGAAGAGCAGCAAGGCATGGAAGAATTTTAGGAGTTCAAGGAACTTTTCTAAATAAATTGTGTGATATGGTTATTGAAAGCTCAAAAAGTGCATATGGTGAATTGAGCGAAAAGAAAGATTATATTAAAAAAGTTATAGGACTTGAAGAAGAAAGATTTGCAGAAACTATAGATCAAGGAATGGATATATTAAAGGGTTATATTGAAGAATTGAAAGAGAATAAAGAAAACACTTTGAGTGGAGAAAAATCATTTAAGCTTTATGATACCTTTGGGTTCCCGGTGGAACTTACTAAAGAAATCCTTGAAGAGAAGGGGATGGATATTGATTTCGATGGATTCAATAAAGAAATGGAGAATCAAAGAAATACTGCAAGAGCAGCAAGGGGATCTTCAAACTATATGGGTAGTGATGAGGGTGCTTTAAATAGTATTCCTATGGAGATAACTACTGAATTCTTAGGTTATGAAACTACTAAATGTGAAGCGAAAGTACTAAGTATAGTGTGTGAGGATAAATTTGCAGATATGGTTTCAATGGGACAAAAATGTGTAATTGTAACTGACAAAACACCTTTCTATGCAGAAATGGGAGGTCAAGTTGGTGATGTTGGAATAATACAAACCTCAGATTGTAAAGGTGAAATTTATGATTGTAAGAAGAGTATAAGAGGAAATATTCTTCATTTTGTAGAGATTACCCATGGTGAACTTAGAATTAATGACGAAATATCATTAGAAGTAGAAGGTAGTGTGAGAAATAACATATGTAAAAATCATACTGCAACTCATATGTTACATGAGGCTTTAAAAGAAGTTCTAGGTGATCACGTAAATCAAGCAGGGTCTTATGTTGATAGTGAAAGATTAAGGTTTGACTTCACACATTTTTCTGCATTGACACAAGAACAACTTAAAGTAGTAGAGGAAAGTTTAAACAATGAGATTCTTAAAGTTTATAATGTTAATACAGATGTTATGACCATTGAGGAAGCAAAGGAAAAGGGTGCTATAGCTCTATTTGATGATAAGTATAAAGAAGATGTAAGAGTTGTATCTGTTGGGGATTATAGTAAAGAACTTTGTGGTGGAAATCATGTTAAGAACTCAGGTGAAATAGGGTTATTTAAAATTCTTAGTGAGACTGGAGTGGCAGCTGGCGTAAGAAGAATTGAAGCAGTAACAGGAGTGAAGGCTGAAAAGTATGTTAGTGAAAAAGAAGAGTTGATAAAGGAAATGTCAAGTGCTCTAAAATGTGGTGAGAAGGAATTGTTAAATAAGTTAAACAGTTTGATCATCTCAATTAAAGAGAAGGAGAAGGAAATTCAAGGATTGAAAGAAAAGCTTACAAGTGGAATAGAGGATGAACTTCTTGAAAAAGTAATAAACATTAAAGGAATTAATGTAATTGCAGCATCATTAAATGATATTGAGGGAGATGCACTTAGAAATCTTTGTGATAAATTAAAGGATAAGGTTTCAGATAGTATAGTAGTTCTTGGAAGTAAAGTAGCTGGAAAGGTGCAGTTTGTGGTAATGGCTAGTAAGGAAGCAGTAGCTAAAGGTGCACATGCAGGTAAGATTGTTAAAGAGGTAGCAACTATAACTGGAGGAGGTGGTGGTGGAAGACCAGATATGGCTCAAGCAGGTGGAAAACTACCAGAGAAATTAGAAGAAGCTATTTTAAGGGTAAGCCAAATAGTAGAAAGTTTAGTAAAATAGTATACTTTTTGCTTTGGTTAATGTTATAATATTAAATAAAGTAAGGTTGAGAAGGTGATATAATGGATAAGCAACATACAGTACAGTTTGATGTGATGAAGGATAAGAAAAATATGACTAAAGTTATATTGACTGATGTATACGATGCTCTGATAGAGAAGGGCTATAATCCAGTAAACCAGCTAGTAGGATATCTTATATCTGGTGACCCTACCTATATAACTAACTATAATGGAGCAAGGGCATTAGTGAGTAAACTAGAGAGAGACGAGATATTAGAGGAAGTTTTAAAATCTTATCTAGATATAAAATAGAAATGCCTTAATAGGCATTTTTATTTTAAAATTACACATAATAGATGTTAATATATGATGTAAAAATAATTTGATTAATATAAAATGATACAAATCGACAACTATTGTGTATCTAGAATTTATTTAGATATATGTTTTTGTTTGGTGGTAAATATAGAAAATAGAATAGTAGGTTATTTGAGAAGGTAGATTAGAGGCTGAAGGACAGAAAACAAGCTAGTTCTATAATACACATAAGGAGAAAAGTATGAGAATATTAGGATTAGATGTGGGGGATAGAACTATAGGAGTTGCGATAAGTGATCCATTAGGATTTACAGCCCAAGGAATAACTACAATTAGACGTAAAAAAGAAGAATATGATATGAATGAAGTTGTTAAAATATGTGATGAATATCAAGTGGAAACTATAATTTTAGGGTTACCTAAAAATATGAATGGAACAATTGGAGAACAAGCTGAAAAGGTTCAAAGATTTTGTGCGGTTTTAGGTGAATATGTAAGTGTTGAAATTAAGTTTTGGGATGAGAGACTTACTACAAGGGCAGCGCATATGGCGATGTTAGAGGCTGATATGTCCAGGAAAAAAAGAAAAGGATTAGTTGATAAAATTGCTGCTACATATATTTTGCAGGGGTATCTTGATAGCCTATGTAAATAAATTTGGTAATTACCACTTAAATGAATTAAGATTATAATGGAAATTATGTGCATAAAAACTTAAATATTATAAAATATTAAAATATAAAAATAAAGGTATTATAGGAGGAAATTATGGAAGAATTTTTAGAAAATATCACGTTAACAGATGAAGAGGGAAATGATGTTGAATTTGAAGTTGTAGCAAAGTTTGTAGGTGAAGGTACAGAATACTTCATAGTAGCACCAATCGATAGTGATGATGATGATGCGATAGCATTGAAAGTTGTTAAGGGAGAAGATGGTGAAGAATATTTTGCAACAGTAGAGGATGAGGAAGAATTTAATTTAGTTAATGAAACTTTCGAAACTTTAATGGAAGAAGGAATTATATAATAATATTTACCTAGGATGAGAGGAGTTGAGTTAATTTATGTCTCATGAAAAAATTGAAAATTTGAAATGTACATTGAAGGAAAAGGGTTATAAATTGACACCTCAAAGAAGATCAATACTAGATGAAATTATTAAAAATGAAGGTAGCCACCTTACAACGGAAGAAATATACGACTTGGTGAAGGTTAATTGCCCGGAAATTGGACTTGCGACGGTGTATAGAACGGTTCAGCTATTAGAAGAGATGGGTGTAGTATATAAGCTTGACTTAGATGATGGGTGTAGTAGATATGAACTTTGTAATGAGGATGAAAACCACCAACATCATCACTTGATTTGTGAAAATTGTGGGGAAGTCATTGAAGTTGAAGGTGATCTTTTAGAGGAGTTAGAGTTAGGGATTGAAAAGAAATATAATTTCAAGATAAAAAACCATAGTTTGAAATTTTATGGAATTTGTGATAATTGTTTTCTGCAGTAATACATTGTAGAAATGTTATATAAAAAGTCTATAATTAAGGGTTAAAAACTAGTTAATCATGAAGATTAATGGAAAGAACTTAATGTATAGCAATAGTTGAAGTTTCTATCTGAGATATTGATATTTAATGCAAAAGGTAGAACTAAATTCAAAACGGAAAAGGAGGGTAGAATTTTGAAAAAAGAGAAAGAAAAAATCAAGATAATTCCACTTGGTGGATTGAACGAGATAGGAAAAAATTTAACAGCTATAGAATATAAAAATGATATAGTTGTCATTGACTGTGGACTGAAATTCCCGGATGATGAGATGCTTGGAATTGATGTAGTTATACCGGATGTAACTTATCTTGTTAAAAATGTGGATAGAGTAAGAGGTATATATTTAACTCATGCTCATGAAGATCATATAGGAGCATTACCTTATGTTTTAAAGCAGATTAATGTTCCAATATACGGTACTAAACTTACACTGGGAATTGTTGCAAGTAAATTAAGAGAACATGCATTATTAGGAGTAGTTGAGCTAAACGAAGTTAAAGCAAAAGATATTATGAAGCTTAACAACGTATCGGTAGAATTTATTAAAACGAATCATAGTATTGCAGACTCTGTAGCAATTGCAGTGCACACACCATTAGGTGTGGTGCTTCATACTGGAGATTTCAAAATTGATTTTACACCTATTGATGGTGAGGTTGCAGATTTAGCAAGATTTGCCGAACTTGGTAAAAGAGGTGTAACGGTACTGCTTGCAGATAGTACAAACGTTGAAAGACCTGGGTATACTATGTCTGAAAGTAGAGTTGGTGAAAGCTTTGAAAGAATATTTCATGGTGCAAAGGGAAGAGTAATTGTTGCCAGTTTTGCATCTAATATTCACCGAGTTCAACAAATTATAACAGCTGCAAGAAAGTACGGTAGAAAAGTTGCACTTTCAGGTAGAAGTATGGAAAATATAATAGCTATAGCTATAGATCTTGGGTACGTTACAATAGAAGAGGATGCGCTTATAAGCATAGATTCTATTAATAAATATCCAGACAATGAAATAGTTATGATAACAACTGGAAGCCAAGGTGAGCCAATGGCAGCTCTTTCAAGAATGGCTGCATCGGAGCATAAGAAGGTTAATATACAAAAGGGTGATTTAGTTATATTATCTGCAACACCTATACCGGGAAATGAGAAACTGGTTTCAAAGGTTGTAAATCAGCTATTTAAAAAAGGTGCAGATGTAATATATGAATCTTTAGCTGAAGTTCATGTATCGGGTCATGCTTGCCAAGAAGAGTTAAAACTTATGCATACATTGGTTAAACCAAGATTTTTTATACCAGTACATGGAGAGTATAGACATTTAAAACAACATGGCGAGTTAGCAGTTAAGCTAGGTCTTCCTGAAAAAAATGTTTACTTAGGAGATAATGGTGATATTATTGAAGTGAGTAGAACATCGATAAGAAAAGCGGGGACTGTAATTTCAGGCCAGATATTCGTAGATGGACTTGGGGTTGGAGATGTTGGAAATATCGTACTTAGAGATAGAAAACATTTATCTCAAGATGGTATTTTAACTGTTGTAGTTACAATGGGTAAAGGTACGGGTACAGTTGTTGCAGGTCCAGATATAATATCAAGAGGATTTGTTTATGTAAGAGAATCAGAGGATTTGATGGATAGAGCTAGAGAAGTTGTGAAAAAAGCGCTTGCAGAATGTGAAGAAAAGCATATTACAGAGTGGCCTAGTATAAAAGCTAACATTAGAGAATCTCTTAGAGTTTATCTATATGAAAAGACTAAGAGACGACCGATGATATTACCAATAATCATGGAAGTTTAGAAGAATTATTGGTTTTAGATGGTATGAAAATATCTAAAACCAATAATTTATTATCAGGGGGATACAACTTAATATATAATTGTTAAATTAAGAATTAATGAGTATAGTCTCAGGATAATACATTATGGTATTCAAAAAATAAGAATTAATGGGAAATCTATTCTATGTTGGGATTTAATAATGTTTTAATAACATTGACTTTTCATCAACATAATATTAGAATTGAAATAGTTGATTTTGATTGGATACTCAAGTATCCAATTTTATTTTGGAATTAATTAAGTAAAATAAATGTTTTGGAGGAAAAATATGAATTTATATACAAGAGAAGATATTAGAAATATTGCTATTATAGCACACGTTGACCACGGTAAAACAACTTTGGTGGATGCACTTTTAAAACAAAGTAAGGTTTTTAGAGAAAATGAAGTTATGCAAGAAAGAGTTATGGACTCAAATGATTTAGAGAGAGAAAGAGGAATAACTATACTTTCTAAAAATACTGCTGTTATGTATAATGGAGTTAAAATAAACATTATAGATACACCAGGACACGCTGACTTCGGTGGAGAGGTTGAACGTGTACTTAAGATGGTTGACTGTGTTCTGCTTGTAGTAGATGCTTACGAAGGTGCTATGCCTCAAACTAAGTTTGTTCTAAAAAAAGCGTTAGAGCTAGGATTAGAGCCAATGGTAGTTATAAATAAAATAGATAGAAAAGATGCAAGACCAGAAGCGGTTATCGATGAAATATTTGACTTATTTGTAGAGTTAGGTGCTAATGATGAGCAACTAGATTTCAAAGTTATATATGCATCAGCTAGAAATGGTGTTGCAACAGCACAATTAGAAGATGAAGCTGTAGATATGGTTCCATTATTTGAAGCCGTAATTGATACAGTACATCCACCAAAAGGTTACATAGAAGAACCATTACAAATGCTTGTAACTTCAATCGACTACAATGAGTATGTAGGTAAAATTGGTATAGGTAAGATTGAAAGAGGAACTATTAAGAAAAACCAATCTGTAGCTCAAATAGCTAAAGATGGAACTGTAAAAAATGTAAAAATATCAAATGTGTATACTTACGATGGATTAGCAAGAGTTGAAGTAGAAGAAGCAAAATTAGGTGATATTATAGCTATATCAGGAATAGCAGGTATAAATATAGGTGAAACTATAGCAGATTCTTCAAATCCAGAGGCGCTACCATTTGTAGAAATTGATGAGCCAACTCTTAATATGAACTTCATAGTTAACAACTCACCTTTTGCTGGGTTAGAAGGAGATTTTGTTACATCAAGACACTTAAGAGACAGACTGATGAAAGAACTTGAAACTAATGTAAGTTTAAGAGTTGAAGAAACTGATTCAGCTGATTCTTTCAAAGTTAGTGGAAGAGGAGAACTTCATCTTTCTATTCTTATAGAAACTATGAGAAGAGAGGGATATGAATTCCAAGTGTCTAAGCCATCTGTTATATATAAACATGAAAATGGAGAGCTTTTAGAGCCAATCGAAAACTTAACAATGGACGTGCCAGAAGAGTACATGGGAGTTGTTATGGAAAAAATGGGACCTAGAAAAGCAGAGATGACTAACATGACTAGTGCAGTTAATGGATACACAAGACTTGAATTTAGAGTACCATCAAGAGGATTAATAGGACTGAGAAATGAATTCATGACTGAAACTAGAGGAAATGGTATAATGAACCATGTTCTAGATGGTTATGAAAAATACAGGGGAGATATAGTTGAAAGAAGTAGAGGCTCTCTAGTAGTATTTGAAGCTGGTGAATCTATAGGATACGGACTATTCAATGCTCAGGAAAGAGGAAAATTATTCATAGCACCAGGAATGCCAGTTTATGCAGGTATGGTTTGTGGAGAGTGTGCTAGAAGTGGTGATATTGAAGTAAATGTATGTAAGAAAAAACATCTTTCAAACACTAGATCTTCAGGAGCGGATGATGCGTTAAAATTAATACCAGTAGCTCCAATGTCATTAGAGCAATGCATAGAATTTATAGCGTCAGATGAACTTGTAGAGGTTACACCTAAGACTATAAGAATCAGAAAGAAAATCTTAGATGCAAATCTTAGAAAAAGATCTACATTAAAAAAATAAATAATTCAAGGTATCATGGGGGTGCAATATGAAAAAAGTTATAGGTATAATTGTAATAATTATAGCGATGATAGTAATATCTAGCGGGTTTTATTATGGTTATGCAACGAAGTCTCCACTAAAGGGAGAGGACGTAACTGTAGTTGTAAATGAGGGGGATTCACTTTACAATGTATTGAATACACTTGACAGCCAAGGGGTACTAAAAAATAAATTATTAACGAGAATTTCTATAAAAGTTAAAAATATTTCTGCTGATTTAGTTCCTGGAACATTTACTGTACCAGGGACGGCAACTATAGAAGAAATAGTATCAAGATTAGAAACGGGTAGTAATGAAGATAATGTAATAGTAACTATTCCAGAAGGTTTTGATATAGATTCAATGGCAGTATTATTTGAAGAAAAAGGATTGTTCACTAAGGATGAATTTATAAGTGCTATTCAGGAGTATCCTATTCCTAAATATATTCCTGTGTCAGACAATAGAAGATATGACTTAGAAGGATTCTTATTTCCTGACACATATTCCTTTATAAAGGGAGTTAAACCTAAGGAAGTAATAAAAACTATGAACAATGCTTTTTATAAGAAAATAAGTAGTGTTATAAGTAAGGATGAAGATATTTATAAGATTGCAACTATAGCATCTATTATAGAAGGTGAAACAAGAGTTGACACTGAGAGAAGTACGGTCTCATCTGTAATATATAATAGACTTGAAAAAGAAATGAAGTTGCAGATTGATGCTACGGTGATTTATGCATTGGGAGAACACGTTGATACTGTGCTATATAAACACCTAGAAATTGAATCACCTTATAACACTTATAAAAATGCTGGATTACCGGTAGGACCAATATGTAGTCCAGGATTAGCTTCAATGTCAGCAGCAGTTAATCCGGAGGATACTAATTACTTATTTTATGTTTTAATAAAAGGTACAGATAATCATTATTTTACAGATAATGATGTGGATTTTTTGAATAAACAAAAAGAATTAGGATATTAAGTTTTGTATGAAATGTAAAAGGACTTAAAATCATTTTATAGTTGCTATGCTGTAGCTAGTAAAATATAAAACTTATGGATATTAAATAGTGAAGTTATAAGCTCAATAGTTTTGGGCTTATAACTTTATATTATGAAATTATTTAATGATTAAATGGAGGCAAATATGAGCGGTATTACATACGATTATATGGAAAAATATCTAAGAGACCTCATAGGTGAGTCAACAGGTATAATAAAAGAATTAGAAGATTATGCAGAAAAAAATGGAGTACCAATAGTTCAGAAAGAAACTGCTAGATTGATTGAATTTATGGTTAATGTTAAAAAACCTAAGAAGATATTAGAACTTGGGACAGCGATAGGATATTCCTCCATATTAATGGCTTTAGCATCAGGAAATAATGTTAGCATAACTACTATTGAAAGAGATGAAAATATGGTAGAAATTGCAACTAAAAATATAGAAGCAGCGGGTTTAAGCGATAGCATATCTATAATAAAAGGTGATTGTATGGATATTCTTGAAATTTTAAATGATGAGTATGATATGATTTTTATGGATGCAGGAAAAGGGCATTATAGCCATTTTTTACCTCATTGTATAAGAATGCTTGCAGAAGACGGTATGATTATAGCTGATAACGTATTGTTTAGAGGAATGGTTGCTTGTAAAGATTTAATGATAAGAAGAAAAATAACTATAGTTAAAAGAATGAAGAACTATATGGAAACAGTCTCACAGGATGAAAACTTACTTACAACGGTATTACCTATGGGAGATGGAATAGCACTAACAGTTAGGAGGAACAAAGATGAAAACACCGGAACTACTGGCACCAGCAGGGAATCTGGAAAAGCTTAAAGCAGCTATAAACTTTGGTGCTGATGCTGTGTACTTAGGCGGAAGTAAATTAAATCTTAGAGCATTTGCAGATAATTTTAGTAATGAACAATTACTAGAAGGAATAGAATTTGCTCATTCTAGAGATAAAAAGGTTTATGTAACATTAAATGTATTTCCACACAATGAGGATTTGGAAGGGCTTGAGGACTATCTTAGAGAACTTTATGAAGCGGGTGTTGATGCAATTATAGTATCAGATCCAGGAATAATAATGATATCTAAAGAGACGGTTCCAGACTTAGAAATACATCTTAGTACTCAAGCTAACACTGTAAACTGGAAGACATGTGAATTCTGGCACAAGATGGGTGTCAAGAGAGTTGTTTTAGCGAGAGAATTATCATTAGAAGAAGTAACAATGGTACAAGATAAAATTCCTGAAACAATGGATGTTGAGATATTCGTTCATGGTTCTATGTGTATGGCTTATTCAGGAAGATGTGTTATATCAAACTATATGGTAGGTAGGGATGCTAATAGAGGGTCCTGTGCTCAACCATGTAGATATAAGTATAGTTTAGTAGAGGAAAAGCGTGAAGGTGAATATTATCCAGTAATAGAGGATGATAGAGGAAGTTACATAATGAATTCTAAGGATTTGTGTATGATAGAACATATTCCAGAACTTATGAAAACAGGAGCATTATCATTTAAAATTGAAGGTAGAATGAAGAGTACTTATTATGTTGCAAGTGTAGTTAAAGCTTATAGAGAAGCGATAGATGAATATATGAAGTCACCTGAGGATTACAAATTTAATCCAAAGTGGTTAGAAGATTTAAACAAACCAAGTCACAGAGAGTATTATACTGGATTTTATTTAAATGAAGAAAATAAACAGGTGCAAGACTCCTCAGCCTATATCAGGAATTATGACATCGTAGGGATGGTTAAAGCTTATGATAAGGTCAATAAGATTGTCACTATTGAACATAGAAATAAAGTAGTAGAAGGGGCAACTGTGGAAGTTTTAAGACCAGTTGGCTCTAATGTAGAAATTGTACTGAATAATTTGCATGATGAAAAGGGAAATAAAATTGATTGTGCACCTAGTTCTAAAATGATTTATACTGCTGTAGTAGATGTAGATTTAGAAGAGAATGATATTATAATTAAGGCTAAGGAGGAAGTTTAATGAAACGTCCAGTCATAATAGGTATAACGGGTGGTACTGGTTCAGGTAAGAGTACTATTGCCAAGGAAATATGCAAAAGTTTCGATAAAAATTGTATAGCAATGATAGAGCAGGACTGTTATTATAAGGATCAAAGCAAATTAACAATGGAAAATAGAGTGAAGACAAATTATGACCATCCTCATGCGTTTGATACGGAGCTACTAGTTAATAATTTAAAAGATTTAATTGATGGTAAAACCATTGAAAAACCACAGTATGATTTTGAACTTCATAATAGAAGGGTAGAAACGATAACTGTAGAGCCAAGAGAAATAATAATCGTAGAGGGAATTCTTGTACTAGAGGATGAATCTCTTAGAGATATGCTAGATATTAAAATCTATGTAGATACAGATGCAGATGTTAGATTTATTAGAAGAATGCTTAGAGATATAAAAGAAAGAGGAAGAACTGTGGATTCAGTTATAAATCAATATCTAACGGTCGTTAAGCAGATGCATGAGCAATTTACTGAAAATACCAAGAAATATGCAGACATTATTATACCAGAAGGTGGGCATAATAAGGTAGCTATTGAAGTAATAAAAGGTAATATACAACAAATTTTAGCAAAGTAATAATCATATAATTTTGTATGAAACACTTCTTTTTAGTCAAAAATTGTACTAAAGAGAGGTGTTTTTCTATTGTTATTTATAAGTAATGAGAAAAAAATGAGAAAACGGAATTACATAATAGCTACAGTAATGACTATGGTATTTGCCTTACTAATAGTAAGGTTAAGATATGTACAATTGGCGGAGGGACCTAGCCTTGAAGTATCAGCTAATCAACAGTATTACTATCAGGAATATACAAATAATTTGAAATTTCAGTTGCTGGATAGAGATAATGAGGAATTATTTGATTACAAAATTAAATATAATGTTGTAGTAGATCCAGTAACATATTTTACTTTAAATGAAGAGAAGGCGTTCATACCAATGAAAAATATTTCATATATACTAAGGAGTTATAATAAGGATTATGATATATATTTACTTCAATATGAGATGGATAAGGGTAATCATATATATGAAATTGATGAGGAAGGCTATGAAAAATTAAAGGAAATAAACGATGTAAGAGGGATTTATGTTTATGAATATAAAGAATATGACAAGAGTATGGATTGGAATATTAAAAATGTATTAGCTACACCATTTACATATAAGGATAATTCTAAACTAAAGGATGAGGGGACGTTGGAAAGAGAAATATATGAATTTGTTAAGGACAATAAGCAAGACAAAATAAGGTTTGAAAAAGATGTAAGCGGTAATATAATTTCGGAAAGTTTGATAGAAGACGAAGGAAATAATTCGGTGGTAACGACATTGGATTATAAAATCCAAGATAAGGTACAAGAAATTTTAAAGGGAAAGGATTATGAGGAATATAATCAAATTGGTGCTGTGTTAATGGAAAGCAAAACAGGAAACATATTAGCTATGGCACAGAAGGATGATAAATTATCCAATGTAAATATTGGGGTATCAAATGATTATGGTTATTTAATTGGATCAACAGTTAAAACTATACTTTATGAAGTAGCTATGGAAAAAAGGTTAATAAGCCAAGATAAAAAATTTGATATAAAAGATTGTGATGAATTTCCTGCAAGCATAGAAAAGCGTGATATATATAATTTGCAAGAAGCTTATATAGCATCATCTAATAAAACATTTGGGCAAGTGGGAGAGATAATTGGATTAGATAATATTTATGAAGCTGCAAATAACCAAGGGATATTTGATGCGGTTTTAGGGTTACAAGATGAGAACCGTGGACGTATTGATAAGTATAAAATGGAAAAGAATGAAGAGCTTATAAGCAACACTTCTATAGGTCAAACGGTTAGATCAACACCGCTAGCTATGTTAGCTATTCCGAATACAGTTGTAAATAACGGTGTATATGTAAAGCCTAAAATTTTAAAAGAAATTATAAATAGTAAAAATGAAGTTGTAAAGAAGTATGAATCTGAATCAAGGGTAGTATTTAGCGAAAATACAGCAAAAATAATTAAGGCAGGAATGATTGGAGTAGTTAATGATGAGTTAGGGACTGGAATCAATGCCAAGATAGAAAACTTAGAAGTAGGAGGGAAAACAGGTACAACTGAATATCCCGATAATGGAAAAGCTTGTTCAGATGTATGGTTTACAGGGTTCTTTAATTATAATAATAAGTATTATTCTATGGTTGTTTTCATACCTCAAAGTGAAAATAAAATGCCAACTAGCAAGGTTGCATGCTCAGTATTTAAAAATATAGCAGAAAATTTAGTTGATTATGGCTATCTCAAATAAAAGAGTTAATATAATAGAACCAATATTGTAAAAGGTGTAATAAGAGTATAGGAAATAAATATTTTAATACATGCACGTTTTTACATTTGCGAACATAGTATATTAATAAGCAGTATTAGGGGGAGCATAAATGTTTTGCTTGAGTTGGTTATTAAATATAATTGGCGAATATGCCTTACTAACAGGGTATGTTTCGGGTAACAATTCATTTCAAAAACCATTGACTGAGATAGAAGAAAGAGAATGTTTACAAAAGCTGGAAGCTGGTGATCCTGAGGCTAAAAGAGTTCTTGTAGAGCGAAACTTAAGATTAGTAGCTCATATAGTGAAAAAATACTCATTTCCAGGCAAGGAAGTGGATGATTTAATATCTATAGGCACTGTTGGATTAATTAAGGCTATAGATTCATTTGATATGGAGAAGGGGACGAAACTTGCAACTTATGCTGCTAGATGTATAGAAAATGAAATTCTTATGCTTATTCGAAATAATAAAAAGACAAAGAGTGAAATTTATTTGCAGGATCCAATAGGGTTGGATAAAGAGGGAAATGAAATATCACTTATGGATATATTAAGCAGTGATAAGGATTCCATCTTAGAAGTTGTTGAGAGCAAGATTCAGGTTAGAAAGCTTTATCTTGTATTAGAAACTGCACTACAAGAAAGAGAAAAAAACATAATAGAGATGAGGTACGGTCTTCTTGATGGGAAGGCTAGAACACAGAGAGAGATAGCGATAACACTTGGCATTTCCAGGTCCTATGTATCTAGAATAGAGAAACGAGCATTAAAAAAATTATTTAAAGAGTTAAATTGGTGAAAAAATCATTAGAAAAAAAGTTTCATGTATGATGAACACAAAGAGGATTAAAATGAATACAGCATATAATATTAAGGGTAAGTAAATTAATTAGTGGGTAACTTCATAAATTAATTTATAGGCCCTTTTAAATTTTATTATTTTTAAATAAATGTTTACTATTGATTAATAAGTTGTTAAATTATTGTATAATAGAGATAATGAGATAAAAAATGTAAAAAGGGGAAATATAAATGAAATTGAAGGAGCTTTTAATGTTCGTATCAGAAAAAGGTGGATCAGATTTGCATTTGTCTGTTGGTATACCGGCTGTTCAGAGGGTGAATGGTGAGTTGATAAGTGTAAATGAAGAAGTTTTATCAAGAGAAGTAATGGAAGAATACAGTAAAGAAATTCTTCAAGAAGAGTATTTAAAGTACTTAGAAATAGGTGAGTATGACAAATTATACAGTTTAGAAGGTGCAGGCAGATATAGAGTTAATTTATATAAAGAGCGTGGGTTTGATACAATTGCAATTAGAGTTGTTCCATATGATATACCTACATTAGATGAGTTAAAACATCCTCATATTATAAAAGAATTTACAAATAAAAAAGATGGATTAATACTTATAACGGGGCCGACTGGAAGTGGGAAGAGTACTACAATGGCTGCCATGATAAATGAAATAAATATAAATAAAAAAAAGCATATTATAACACTAGAAGATCCTATTGAATATGTACATAGACATAAAAAATCAATTATTAATCAGAGGGAGATAGAAATAGATACTAAAAGTTATGATAGTGGATTAAGATCAATACTAAGGGAAGACCCAGATGTAATATTGGTAGGAGAGATAAGGGACTTAGAGACTATGTCAGCGGTTTTATTAGCAGCGGAAACAGGGCATTTAGTAGTGTCTACATTACACACTATAAGTGCATATAAAACTATAGATAGAATAATTAATTATTTCCCAGCTGAACAGCAGTTAAGGGTTAGAAATCAATTATCAACAGTATTAAAGGGAATTGTATGCCAAAGACTGTTTAAAAAATCAGATGGTAGTGGCAGAATGGCTGCACTTGAAATTATGGTAAATACTCCAGCAGTTCAAAATCTTATAAGAGAAGGGAAGATACATCAGATTCCTTCAACCATGGAGACTTCGGCAAAGTATGGAATGCAAACTATGGATATGGCTATTAATAAAATTAGCAATTTGATAGAAAACAATGAATAATGGAATGAAATAAAGTTGAAAAATAACCGATTATAGTGGGGTTTGACAGGCTACAATAAAATAATTTGCTATTGTATTTTCAGTCATTAAGTTTTATACTGTAATTAGAAAATTAAATGGTTTAATGGCATATTTGTAAACTTACAGAGGATTATTTGCAAGATACCTTGAATTTATTATGTATTTATTCTATTAATTTGAAGGAATTTAGGCTTTAATGTTGAATATACCTTTGTACACGGTAAACTTCTTAGGAAGTAGAATGTGAGGGTAAGTGAGATGAAAGATTACGTTGTTGGATTAGATATAAGTTCTTCAAAGGTATGTGGGATAGTTGCGAATCTAGACAGAGAAAATAAGATACAGATTTTAGGCGTTACAACATCTGACTATAACGATATCAATGATAATGTTATAGTGGATGAAAAGTATATTTCCCATATAGTTAGTAATGTAATAAAGAGGTTAGAGGATATAGTTAGCTCACCGCTAGAATATGTATACTTATCTGTACCAATTTCATTATGTGAAGTTGTGAAAACTAAGGGCGTTATATCATTTCCTACAATTAAAGAAATTACTAAAGAAGATATAGTAAATGTATGTGAAGTTGCAAAATTTGGCGTTAGTAAAAATCAAGAAATCGTCCAAGTTGATATTGAAGAGTACATAGTGGATGGAATGAAAAATATAAGTAATCCATTTGGAATGAAAAGTATGATTCTTGAGTCAGAGGGCAATGCATTTATATTAGAAAGTAAATATGTTAATGAATATAAAAAATGTTTAGAAGAAACTGGAATGAAGGTAAAGGGATGGGTTGTTAATTCTATAGGAATAGCTAAAGATGTTGTAAAAGAAGATGAACTTGATAAGGGCGTAGCTATAATAGATATAGGGAATTCTAATACGGAAGTTACAGTATTCAAAAACAATAAGTTTTTAGACTTTTTTTCAGTGCCTTTAGGTGGAGGAAATATTACTAATGATATTTCAATTTGTCTAAAATTATCACGAAAAGATAGTGAAAGATTAAAATTCAAGTGCAACAGTCTGCTAAAAGAAAATTCCATGGAGAATCATAGAATTAAGGTTAACACTAACGAAAATAATATTGTAGATGTTAATTCTGAAGTGGTGATTGATATAATTTATGAGAGGATAAAGGAACTTCTTGAAATAATTAGTAGCAATATAGAAAAAAAACATCTAAATAATGAAATTGAGAGTTTTGTAATTGTCGGTGGTGGAATATCGTTGTTTAGGGATATTACAGTAGTGTCATCTGAATTGTTAGGGAAGCCAACGAGAGTTGGAGTTCCAAACTATGTTGGGGCAGCGAATCCGATATATTCAACAGCAACAGGCATTATAAGGGATGTTTTAAAACAACAACAGAATTTTAATAGTGATGAAAGCTTATATGACAACATTAATGTAGAAGCAAATGGGAAAAAAATTGTTAAAAATACAAATAAGTTTATAGCAAAAATAAAAGGAATTCTTAAGGGTTTTTCTAATGAGGAGGTAATAAAGTGATTGATTTCGATGTACAAAATGAAGACCTATGCAAAATTAAAGTTGTAGGATGCGGTGGCGGTGGAAACAACGCTGTAAATAGAATGATTGAAGAGGGGCTAAAGAATGTTGAATTTATAGGTATTAATACAGATAAGCAAGCATTAGTTCTATCTAAGGCAGAATTTAAAATTCAATTAGGGGACAAGTTAACAAGAGGGCTAGGTGCAGGTGCAAATCCGGAAATAGGTAGAAAAGCAGCTGAAGAAAGTAAGGAAGAAATAATAGAGGCTTTAAAAGGGTCAGATATGGTGTTTATCACTTGTGGAATGGGTGGCGGAACTGGTACTGGTGCAGCTCCCGTTGTAGCAGAAATTGCAAAATCTATGGGAATTCTTACTGTAGGAGTTGTAACAAAACCATTCCCTTTTGAAGGTAGAAAAAGAATGATACATGCTGAAACGGGAATTAAGTCGTTAAAGGAATCAGTGGATACATTAGTAACAATTCCTAATGAAAGATTATTATCGGTAGTAGATAAAAAAACTACACTTGTGGAGTCATTTAGAAAAGCAGATGACGTTTTAAGACAAGGGGTACAAGGTATATCTGACCTTATAACGATACCAGGATTAATAAACCTTGACTTTGCTGATATTAGTACGATTATGGTAAATAAGGGGCTTGCTCATATGGGAGTAGGGATTGGTACAGGGGACAACAGAGCTCAAGAAGCAGCTAGACAGGCAATTGCTAGTCCACTTCTAGAAACTTCAATTATAGGTGCAACTGGAGTGCTTTTAAATGTTACTGGAGGATCTGATTTATCATTATTGGAAATCAATGAAGCTGCTCAAATAGTTCAAGAAGAAGCGGACCCAGATGCAAACATTATATTTGGAGCTGTAATTGATGAAAGCTTAAAGGATGAAATAAGAATAACAGTTATAGCAACTGGTTTTGAGAGTGAAAAAAATCAACTAGACAGTAATATAGGAGGATTTGATACCATTAAGAAACCAGGACAAGTTGCAAAATCGGAAGTAGCGGCAACTCAAATGACAGAATCAGCAAGTGGTAAAGATAATAGTGAGGATTTCACAGTTCCTACATGGCTTAGGAAAAATATGAGATAATTAGAATGTATAAATAAATTTAGGAGAGTATACCATTTTAAAGTGGGTACTCTTCTTTTTTTCTTTAGAATTATGATAGAAGTTTTATAATTCGTCAATAAACCCTTAGAAATTACGTGTTAGGAGAATTGCTGAAAGTAAAATAATTTTTCTAAAGTATGGGTGGTAGTAGGCTAGATGGTATTGTGTGAAGAATTTATAGGAGAAAACAATCGCAAAATGACATAAAATTCTAGTAATAATATAAAATTTAGTAATATGATTTTACAAATTTTACTGTTAGTAATCTATATAATAATTTTAAGGGGGTAAGGCAAATGATAGTATACTTAGATATACTTTTAGTGGAAAACTTTTTTGTAAATTTATTTTTACTTACATTAACTATGCAGACCATAAAAAAGAAAGTTACAGCGAAGAAACTAATATTAGGTGCATCAATTGGAAGTATATATGTTATATCAATCATCTGGCCACAGTTGCATGTGTTTACAGCAACTCCTTTTAAAATATTAGTTGCATTAATAATGGTAGGAATTACTTTTGATAAAAAAGATATTATGACAATATTAAAAGGAACAGGAATTTTTATTTTATACTCTGTAGTTCTTGCAGGAATGACTTTCTATTTAGCTATTCAAGAAAATTCAACACTATCTCCAAATGCCATGATATATAATTTTTCATGTAAAGGACTTGTATTATCGCTGATGATTATATATTTAGTATCACACCGGTTAGTTATTTACGTGAAAGAGAGGAAAGTGCTTGTAAGTTATGTATATAATACTGAGATTTATATAGCGGATGAGAAAATTTTAGTTAAAGCTTTTCTTGACACTGGCAATGAACTTACAGAACCAGCAACAAATTTGCCAGTTATGATAGTGGAAAATGAATTTTTTTCTGGGTTAAATTTAGAGAACTATATAATATATAATATTCCTTATTCAGGGGTTGGTGGATGTGGTGGCAAACTTATTGGGATAAAACCGGATAGTGTAAAGATAGATATTCAGGGGAATATGAAAGAAGAAAGTTTGATATTAGCATTTTGCGATATAAAACTTAGCAAAAATAATGATTACAATGGGCTTTTACCAAGGGGAATTATAGAATAGGGGGCGTTTTTATGGGCAAAGTATTAAAAATATTTTCAAATGTAAAGGATAGGTTTCAGGGGCTATTAAGCAAGATATTAAGTCGATTTAGCGTATTTTCAAAATCTATTTATTACATAGGGGGGAATGATGCTTTACCACCACCACTTACAAAGGAAGAGGAAGAAGCTTTAGTTGGTGATTTAGAAATGGGTAATGAAAGTATAAGATCTATTCTTATTGAAAGAAATCTAAGATTAGTTGTTTATATTGCAAGGAAGTTTGAAAATACGGGGGTAAATGTTGAGGATTTAATTTCAGTAGGAACTATAGGGTTAATAAAAGCTGTAAATACATTTGCGCCTGAAAGAAAAATAAAATTAGCTACCTATTCATCAAGGTGTATAGAAAATGAAATTCTTATGTATCTTAGAAGAAATAACAAAATAAAAACAGAAATATCATTTTATGAGCCATTGAATATAGATTGGGATGGGAATGAACTTTTATTATCAGACATATTAGGGACAGATAGCAATGTGGTATATAATTATATTGAGGAAGAGGTAGATAGACAACTTTTGGGGATAGCTATGAGCAAACTGAATAGTCGGGAAAAAGAAATTATTGAGTTTAGGTTCGGATTAAATGGGATTCAAGAGAAGACCCAGAAGGAAGTGGCTGATATGCTTGGTATATCGCAATCTTACATTTCAAGGTTAGAAAAGAGAATAATAAAAAGACTTAAAAAAGAAATTAATAAAATGTTGTAAGGTTGTCTTTAGTATAAAAAAAATACTTCAGGAGATAATTTTAATGTGATTATTCTGAAGGGGATGAGACCTTATGATGATTAATAAAGTGGAAATTTGTGGAGTTAATACTTCAAAACTACCTGTATTAAAAGAAAAACAAATGAGAGAGCTGCTAATCAAAATCAAGCAGGGCGATAAAAACTGCAGAGAGGACTTTATAAGAGGTAACCTGAGATTAGTATTAAGTGTAATTCAAAGATTCAACAACAGAGGGGAAAATGTAGATGACTTATTTCAAGTAGGCTGCATAGGACTTATGAAGGCTATAGATAATTTCGATTTAAGTCAAAATGTAAGGTTTTCCACTTACGCAGTGCCGATGATAATTGGAGAAATTAGGCGGTACCTTCGGGATAACAACTCTATTAGAGTGAGTAGATCATTAAGAGATATTGCATATAAAGCATTGCAAGTTAGAGACAGATTGGTTAATAAAGATAATAAGGAGCCAACGATATCTCAGATTGCAAAAGAATTAGAAATGCCTAAGGAAGAGGTTGTGTTTGCATTAGATGCCATACAAGATCCTATTTCACTATTTGAACCCATATATCATGATGGCGGAGATGCTATATTTGTAATGGATCAAATTAGTGATAGTAAAAACTTAGATGAAGGCTGGCTTGAAAATATTTCTATAAAAGAGGGGATGAAAAAGCTTACAGATAGAGAAAAATTAATTTTGAATTTAAGATTTTTTCAAGGGAGAACTCAAATGGAAGTAGCAGATGAGATTGGAATATCTCAGGCTCAGGTTTCGAGACTAGAAAAAACAGCATTAAAACATATGAGAAAACACGTATAAGATAAATGATCTTAGATAGAACAATTAGTTTTTTCAAAGGTATATGTTGTATTACTTTTATAATAATTAATATAGCATATTAATATCAGTTATAAGCTAGTTCAATTTGAGTTTCATATGGAAAAAATTTCATAGTTATTATGCTGAAAAAAGAGCCAAAGGCTCTTTTTTTTGTTCTATATTAATATGAGGTGAATATAGATTAATTGATATTAAATTAAGGGGGTAATTGTATGGAAACATCTATGTTTGCAGTAAATAGTTTGAAAACAATGGAGATTATAGATATTAATACAGGTACAAAATTAGGATATATAAAAGATTTTAAAGTTAACTGTGAGGTGTATAAGTTGGAGTCGATAATTATACCGACCCAGAAAGCTGGGTGGTTTTCTAAAAATGAGGATATAGAATTGCCTTGGGAAAGAATTAAAAAAGTTGGAATAGATGTAATATTAGTTGATGGAGAAGGTATTGTGGAAAATAGTTGATAAAAGAATTTATTATATACAAATGATAAGTACTTTGTGTATAATCAGAGTATGAAAAGGTATTGTAAGTATTAAATTTACAAAATAAAAATTAATAGTATGAATAAAATATATAGTATAAACTTAAAAAACTTAAAAGGATGTGAGGGTGATGAAGTGTCCTTATTGTAGTAGTGAAGAGAGTAAGGTCGTAGACTCAAGATCAACAGAAGATGAAGTTGCAATAAGGCGAAGACGGGAATGCTTTGGATGTAACAAAAGATATACTACTTATGAAAAAATAGAAGATATTCAAGTTTTTGTTATAAAAAGAGATTTAACGCGAGAAGTTTTTAACAGGGATAAGATTATAAATGGAGTAATTAGAGCTTGTGAAAAACGTCCGATATCAAGATTTAACATTGAAAATTTGGTGAACACTATAGAGAAAAAAATCAATAATAATATGACTAGTGAAATTAGTTCAGAATCGATAGGAGAATTAATATTAGAAAATCTTAAAGATATAGACGAGGTTGCATATATAAGATTTGCATCAGTATATAGAAAGTTTGATGATATTAATAGTTTTATAGAAGAGATAAAAAGATTAAGTGGTGATAAGTGCGATGAAACTATATAATATTCATGGATATGAATTTTTAATGTATTCATTAAAAAATAATATATCGGTTGGATTTTCTACGGGAAAAAATAATATTAGTTTTAATAAAAATATAGAAGAAGGTAAAAAAAATTTGCAAAACCTCAAAGAAATATTTGACATTAATGAGGTTGTTTACCTAAATCAAGTCCATGGAACATTAGTTCAAGAATATAGAAAAGATGCAAATATAATAAATGTAGATGGGGATGGGTTGATAACTGCTGAGCAAGATACAATTATAGGTGTTTTTACGGCGGATTGTGTACCTATAATTTTAGTAGACGAAGAGAAAAATGTTATATCAGCTATTCATAGTGGATGGAAGGGTACCTTAAATAATATAATTAAAAATGGAGTTAGAGCCATGGAAAATAATTATAGTTGCAATTTAAATAGTATCAAAGCTTTTATAGGACCACATAATAAAAGTTGTTGCTATGAGGTGAGTCAGGAACTTATCGATATATTTAAAAGTAGTGAATTATTTAAAGGGGAAGTAATTAACTATGAAAGAAATTTAGATTTGCAAAAATGTGTAGAGATTGAATTAATCGATTCTGGAATAAAGAAAGAAAATATAATATCTTTAAATTTATGCACATATTGTAGTCAAGCTATAAAACTATATTCTTATAGAAAGAAAGAAGAGTCTCATGGGAGATTATTTTCCTTTGTGTTTGCCCATGAGTTGGAGGTGTAATAATTATGGAAAAGACAGTGTTAGTGGTTGATGATGAGATACATATTCAGGAACTTATTAAGTTCAATTTGGAGAAAAATGGATTCAGTGTTTTAACAGCTGATAATGGAGATGATGCCTTGGAAATTGTAGAAAATGAGAAGGTGGATTTAATATTTTTAGATCTTATGCTGCCAGGTAAAGATGGACTGGAGGTGTGTAAATCAATTCGCAGAAATCCATCTATAGATAGTATACCGATAATAATGATTACAGCTAAAGGAGAGGAACTAGATAAAGTGCTAGGGTTGGAACTTGGAGCTGATGATTATATAACTAAACCATTTTCTATAAGAGAGTTAGTGGCAAGAGCAAAGGCGATTTTAAGAAGAATGGGGATTAAACAAGAGGATAATAGTTTTAAATTCGGAGATATAAGTATTGACTTCCAAAAACATGAGGTTTATCGGAAACGTGAAAAAATAGAACTAACGTTAAAGGAGTTTGAACTTCTTGAAATACTTATAAAAAATAAAGGACGAGTGATGACTAGGGACTTTTTATTAGAGAAAATATGGGGATATGAATATGTTGGGGAAACTAGAACTGTAGATGTTCATGTTAGGCACTTAAGACAGAAGATAGAAGAAAATGATAAGAGTCCAATATACATACAAACTATTAGAGGCATTGGATATAAATTTAATTATGGAGAAGGGTATGAGAGATAGACTAAATGGAACTATGAAAAGAAGACTAATGCTAAGTGTATTGGGAGTATTGGTTTTTATGTTAATATTTACTATATCGTTGTTTTATGCAATATCTACTCATGAAAGAGAATCTAATGCAAAAAAAGAATTAAGCACATATAGTCATTTGCTTAGTCAATATATGAAAGATGTAGATTATGGAAATGCAAAATCAGTAATAGATAAATATAGTGATTTAGGTATTAGAATATCTGTTATAGCTGAAGATGGAGAGGTTATATTTGACTCTGTTATGAATGAAGATTTATTGCCGAATCACATCAATAGAGAAGAGATAATAGGGGCAACCGAAAATGGTGAGTACTGTGTTACAAGATATAGCTCAACAGAAAAAAAAACTGTTATTTACTATGCGGTGGCTATGGATAATGGATTAATAATTAGGACTTCAAGAGATGTGCAAAATATAAATAAATTAGAGGATACATACCTAGTGTGGTATAGTATTGCAATAGTAATGATTATGACAATATCTTTTTGGATATCAAACAAGCTATCATATGTTATAGTTAAACCTATTCGTGATTTAGATTCTATAACGTCGATGATTGCAAATGGGGAATTAAGTAGACGTGTTAAGGTGACTACAAATGATGAACTAGGGCAGTTGGCATCAAATTTTAACCACATGGCATCTGAACTTGAAGGAAGCCTGAATGAGCTTAGTGAGAAGCAAAATAAACTTTCGGCTATACTACAGAGTATGGAAAGTGGAGTAATTGCAATAGATAACAATCGGAATATTATTACTATTAATAATTATGCTAAAAAGATATTTAATATTAAACATGATGTAGTAGGCAAGCCGGTTAAGCATATATGTAATGATATCGATTTTCAAGATATGTTTTCAATGAGAGATAGAGATATACAAGAGTTTATACTAAGATTTCCGGTGAGAAAAATACTACGAGTTAAAACTACGGATATTATAGTTAATAATCATCAACATATTGGTGCAGTTGCAGTAATTCAAGATATTACAGAGTTTAAAAAATTAGAAAATATGCGAACTGAATTTGTAGCGAATGTATCTCATGAACTTAAAACACCATTAACATCAATTAGAGGATTCGCTGAAACATTAAAGGATGTAGACGATGAAGAGACTAAGAATAAATTTTTAAATATTATAAATGAAGAAGCAGAAAGACTTACAAGACTTATATCGGATATTTTGCTTTTGTCCCAAATTGAACATAAGCAGGAGTTTAAACGAGAAGTATTTGATGTAAATAAAGTTATTGAAGATGTGTTTTATCTTATGAAAAATACAAGTGATAAGAAACAAATTAATATTGAGATTGTAGGGGATAATATACCTAACATATTAGGTGATAAAGATAAATTCAAACAAATGATTATTAATCTTGTTGATAATGCTATAAAATACAGTGATAATTTTGACGCTGTAATAATAACTAAGAAAGCAAATGATAGAGATTTCTCTATAATAATTGAGGATACAGGAATGGGTATAGATGAAAGTTTTATACCAAGACTATTTGAACGGTTTTATAGAGTTGATAAAGCTAGATCTAGAGCTAAAGGCGGAACGGGACTAGGGCTTGCAATAGTAAAACATATTCTTATTGGATTTAATGGTAGCATAAATGTAGAGAGCACTTTAGGTGTTGGAACTAAATTTATTATAAATGTACCATATAATGCCGATAAGTAAACAGAGAATAAAAACATATTTTAATGAAAGACTATAAGCTATAGGCAGCTTATAGTCTTTTATAATTTCTATAATTAAAGCAATGATATATATTTTATATATCATATATAACACCGAGGGATATAAATTACTTATGTTAAATTTCATTAACATAAGTAAATTATTCTTAATATGGTCATAATAGTAGCTTAACTGACAATGTGTAAAATAAGATTTGTAAGGAAAATTAAAAGAGAATATGGAGGGGACTTAATATGAAAAAGAAATCAATAAAAATGATAATTTTAGCATTAGTTGCAACGATGACTACAGGATTACTTGTAGGCTGTGGTGGTAAAGATAATGAGGGAAGTGATACTGGAAAGGATGTTACAATTAAAATTTCAGGATCAACATCAATCGGACCATTAATGGAAAAGGAAGCAGAAGCATATAAAGGTAAAAACTCAAATGTTAATATAGAAGTACAACAAATTGGTTCTTCAGCAGGAATTAAGAATGCAATAGAAGGTGTTAGTGAAATAGGTATGGCATCACGTGAACTTAAAGAACAAGAAAAAGCAGAAGTAATTGAAACGGTGATAGCATATGATGGAATAGCAATTGTAATTCACCCAGCAAATGCAGTAACCAACTTAACCATGGAACAAGTTAAGGGAATATATACAGGCAAAATTAAAAATTGGAAAGAAGTTGGAGGAAAGGATTCTCCAGTAGTTGTTGTGTCAAGAGATGAAAGCTCAGGTACTAGAGATGCATTTCAAGAACTAGTTGGATTTAAATCAGAAGAATTAGAGAAGACTGCAACAATATCAGATGGAAATGGAAATGTAAAAACTACAGTTGCAACGAATGAAAATGCAGTAGGATATATTTCTTTTGAGCAGGTAGATAGTTCTATAAAAGCTTTAAATGTTGAAAATGTAGAAGCGACTCCAGCTAATGTTATAAATAAAACATATAAAATATCAAGACCATTCTTAGTAGTGTACAAAGAAAAGGGAATAACAGAAGCGGGGAAAAAATTCATAGATTATATATTGAGTGATGAAGGGCAAGGGCTTGTTGAGAAGTCAGGTGGAATAAAAGTTAAATAGGTATGTAGTACCTTGTAATAGAGTATACATTTGAGGAATATGAAGTTCTCAAATGTATACTGGAATTAAGTTGGAGGTTAATTATATGGTAAATAAGTCAAATAAGACTGGGAATATAAATGGTAAAAAACCAATAATGGGAACTAAGTATTTTTTAGATGTTTTGTCTAAAAACATATTTAAAGGTTGTGCATTAGTAGCCGTTATAAGCTTGATAATAATAATAGGTTTTGTATTTTATAAAGGATTAACACCTTTTGTATCTAAGGGATATTCTTTTAGGGAATTTATATTTGGAACAGAGTGGGTACCAAGTGCTAATAAATTTGGTATTTTACCTATGATAATAGCATCTATTTATGGAACGCTAGGATCCCTTGTGGTAGGGGTTCCGATTGGTATATTAACAGCTGTGTTTATTGTAGAAATAGCACCTAAGCCAATATCCAAAATAATGTCTCAAGGAGTAGAGCTTCTAGCGGGGATTCCATCAGTATTATTTGGTATATTTGCGCTTGGAATAATTGTACCTACTATTCAACATAAACTTAATTTACCTAAAGGACAAGGATTACTTGCAATTATAATAGTGCTATCTGTAATGATGTTACCTACAATAATTTCAGTGGCTGAAACGGCAATAAAGTCAGTGCCAAAGCATTATAAAGAAGCATCACTTGCTCTTGGAGCATCTCAGATTGAAACTATATTTAAAGTGACTCTGCCAGCTGCTAAGTCTGGAATTTTAACAGCGGTTGTATTGGGAATGGGAAGAGCAATAGGTGAAACTATGGCGGTTATATTAGTAGCTGGAAATAGCCCAATTATACCAATGAGTATAACAGATGGAGTTAGACCACTTACTACTAATATTGCATTAGAAATGGGATATGCATTTGGAACACATCAAGAAATGTTATTTGCAACAGGGGTAGTTTTATTCTCATTCATATTGTTATTAAATCTTGTATTATCAAAAATATCGGAAAAGGCAGGTAATTAAAATGAGAAAATTAAAGGATAATATCTTTAAAATAATTCTATGGTTATCTGCATTATTGACAATGACTGTTATTTTAACTATTATTGGATATATATTCAAACAAGGATTTGGACTTATAGACTTAGAATTTATATTTGGAAACTATTCACCTACAACTGGTGGAGGAATATTACCAATGATAGTTACAACTATATTAACTGTATTAGTTTCCCTCGCAATATCCATACCAATAGGAATTGGAGGCGCAATTTATTTGCAAGAGTATGCAAAACAAGGTAGGGTTGTAAAGTTAATCAGATTTGCTACTGAGAGCCTTGCAGGGATACCATCCATTATATATGGACTATTTGGAACTGTATTCTTTGTATCTACATTAAAAATGCAGTTTTCAATACTTTCAGGATCATTAACCCTCGCAATTATTGTTTTGCCGGTAATTATAAGAACAACGGAAGAGGCATTAAAAACTGTGCCACCTAGTTATAAAGAGGGAGCTATAGCATTAGGATCAACTAAATTTGAAGTGCTACATAAAATTATAGTTCCAAGTGCAATGCCAGGAATATTATCAGGTGTAATTCTATCAATTGGAAGAATCATAGGAGAATCTGCGGCAATGCTTTTAACAGCAGGGACTGTAGCTGCTATGCCTAAAGGTATAATGTCTAGTGGTAGAACACTTACCGTTCATGCATATTTAGTAGCTAAAGAAACAGGTAATATACAGTTAGCATCAGCAATAGGTGTTGTGTTGATTTTTGTAATCTTAATGTTGAGCTTGTTAGCAAAAGGAATTACAAGAACTATAAATAAAGAAAGATAAATGACGCTCTAAATTCATGATTTAGTTGGTGGAATATAACCAGTATAAATATATAGTGAAGAGTAAGTAGGAGGAAAATGTATGTCAATAATTTCAACGAAAGACCTTAATTTATATTATGGAACTAGTCGTGCATTGAAAAATATAAATATAGATATAGATAAAAATAGTGTAACAGCACTAATTGGTCCATCGGGGTGTGGTAAATCTACATTTCTTAGAACTTTAAATAGAATGAATGATCTAATTGATGGAGTTAGAATTGAAGGTGACGTTATATTTGAGGATAAAAATGTTTATAAGGACTTAAATGAGATAGAATTAAGAAAAAGGGTGGGGATGGTATTTCAAAAACCAAATCCGTTTCCGATGTCGATTTATGATAATATAGCTTATGGTCCAAGAATACATGGGATTAAGGATAAAAAAAGATTAGATGAAATTGTGGAGAAATCTCTTAAAGGTGCAGCGCTTTGGGATGAAGTTAAGGATAGGCTTAAAAAAAGTGCCATGGGGCTCTCGGGTGGACAACAACAAAGGTTGTGTATTGCTAGAACTATAGCTGTTGAGCCAGAGGTCATCTTAATGGATGAGCCGACTTCAGCATTAGATCCGATTTCAACATTAAAGGTTGAAGAATTAATGGATGTTCTTAAAGAGAAATATACTATAGTTATAGTAACTCATAATATGCAACAAGCAGGGCGGATTTCAGATAAGACAGCATTCTTTTTGAATGGGGAAATTGTAGAATATGGCAAGACAGAAGAGATGTTTCATAAACCAAAGGATAAGAGAACAGAAGATTATATAACAGGTAGATTTGGATAGAAATATTAGAGGATTTATAGTATTATATTATAAACTTAGTATTAAAATAGTGGGGTGAAGTATATGACTAGGAATGGTTTTGATTTCAAATTAGAACAATTACATCAAGAACTTATAAAAATGGGGAATTCGGTAGAAAAACAAATAAAGGATAGTGTAGAAGCTTTAAGAAATAAAGATAAAGACTTAGCTGAATTTGTAATAGAAAATGATGATGTGATAGATAAATATGAAGTAGAAATAGAGGATAAATGTATTAAGCTTATGGCTACAGAGCAACCATTAGCAGTTGATTTAAGAAAAATATTTATAACAACAAAAATTATAACTGATTTAGAACGAATGGGAGATCATGCAGTTGATATAGCTAAAATTGCAGTTAAGTTGATCGATGAAGAGTATATTAAAGAATTAGTAGATATACCTAAAATGGCAGAATTAGTGCAGATTATGATCAGAGAAGCTTTAAATGTCTATGTAACTGGGAATGTAGATAGAGCATATGAAGTATGTAAGATGGATGATGAAGTTGATGATTTATTTAAAGTTATACTTAATGAACTATTAGTTATAATGAGAGAAAATTCTAATGTAATAAATCAAGCTAGTCAGTTCTTATTTGTATCAAAGTTTCTAGAAAGAATGGCGGATCATACTACCAATATATGTGAATGGACAGTGTATTTAGAAACAGGAGAAAAACTAAATTTAAATTAGAAAAATATTACTAACTAAAACTTTAGTTGACTGCACAATATTAAGTGGTCAACTTTTTCTAGTTTTAGGGGAAAAACTTCGATTATTATCTTTCTGAAGAATAAATATGAAGATGATTTAGATAAAAAGGATGTAATATTCAGTGGAAGAAAAATATCATATGGAGATAAGTTAATGTTTATGCTATAATCAATCCTTGATTAATGTATATATTTTATCTAAAGATATTTCATTAGAAAACATATTGACAGTTGAAGAAATATTAAAATGTAACATTGACTAGAGAATATAATTAAGATAATATTACATAATAGTGGGTATAATCATACTAAGTGAAAGTAATTTATTGATTGAGATTAAAAAATTATTAAATAGAGTTTTAACTGATAGTGAAAATACTTGTAAAGCTAATAAAGGAGATAAAAGTATGAAAAATGAAATAAGTAAAATTATTCCAGGATCTATAGCTGAAGAGGTAGAAATTCAAGTTGGAGATAGGTTACTTAGTATAAATGAAAATGAAGTTAAAGATATAATTGATTATAAATATTTGATAACAGATGAGGAGTTAGTGTTGGAGATAGAAAAAACTAACGGAGAAATCTGGGAAATTGAAATAGAAAAAGATTATGACGAGGATTTAGGGATAGTATTTAGAGAAGGTATATTAGATAAACCTATGAGTTGTCATAATGATTGTATTTTTTGTTTTATAGATCAACTTCCAAAAGGTATGAGAGAAACTCTTTACTTTAAGGATGATGATTCTAGATTGTCATTTCTTCAAGGTAATTTCTTGACCTTAACAAATATGAAGGAAGAGGATATTGAGAGAATAATAAAGTATAAAATAAGTCCAATTAATGTGTCTGTACATACAACAAATCCAGAATTAAGAGTTAGAATGCTTAATAATAGGTTTGCAGGTGGAATATATGATATACTAAAGAGGTTGGCTGATGCAGGAATAAGAATCAACACTCAAATAGTTTGTTGTCCAGGAATTAATGATGAGAAAGAATTAACTAGTACAGTAGAAGATTTATATAAGTTGTATCCAAATGTTAATAGTGTTGCAGTAGTGCCTTTAGGAGTTACAAAACATAGACAGGGACTAAGAGAACTTAAACTATTTACAAAGGAAACATCCTTAGAACAAATTAAGTTAATTCAAAAGCTTCAAGAAAAATATTATAATGAGGTAGGTACATCTTTTGTAAAATTATCTGATGAATTTTACATTGTATCTGGTGAGCCACTACCAGGTGGTGATCATTATGAAGGATTTGGTCAAATTGAAGATGGAATTGGAATGGTAACATTATTACACCAAACCATTGATGAAACAATTAAGAACCTAAAAACAAGTGGAAGTGGATCCTTTACAATGATAACAGGTGCACTAGTTTACCCTGAAATAGAAGAAATAAAAAGAAAAATACAAAGTGTAAACAAAGATGTAAATATTTTTGTGGAAAAGATATTAAATAAATTTTTTGGAGAAACTATTACGGTAACAGGGCTTTTAACTGGTACTGATATAATAAATACATTAAAGGATAGAGAAGTTGGAGAGTATGTGATATTACCTGATAATTTGATTAGAAAAGGATATGAGCTTTCAGATTCAGATGAATTGATATTATTAGATGATTATACTATAGAAGATTTAGCCAAAATACTAAATAGAAAAGTTATTGTTTGTGATTTTACAGGAGATGATTTAATCTCTATAATCAATGAACACTTAAGGGAGGATTAATATGGGAAAACCAGTAGTTGCAATTGTCGGAAGACCTAATGTAGGTAAATCTACACTTTTTAATAAGCTAGCAGGAAAGAGAATTGCCATAGTAGAAGATACACCAGGAGTTACAAGAGATAGAATTTATGCGGAGGCAGAGTGGCTTAGACATAATTTCACAATAATTGATACAGGTGGAATTGAGCCTGCAAATGAAGATATCATAATGGTTCAGATGAGAAGACAAGCAAACATTGCAATTGAAACAGCAGATGTTATTGTATTTATAGTTGATGGAAAAGCAGGATTGCATCCGGCAGACCACGAAGTAGCTCAAATGTTAAGAAAATCTGGAAAGCAGATAGTGTTAGTTGTAAACAAAATAGATAGAAGAGAACTTGAGGATAATTCTTATGAGTTTTATAATCTCGGAATAGGAACTCCGGTAACTATTTCTGCGACTCAAGGATTAGGTCTTGGAGATATGCTTGATGAAGTTGTATCTCACTTTGATGCAATTGCAAGTAATGAAGAAGATGAAGAGTACATAAAAATTGCAATGGTTGGAAAACCAAACGTAGGAAAATCATCTCTAATAAATAAACTTCTAGGGGAGACAAGGAATATAGTTAGTGATATTCCAGGTACAACAAGAGATGCTATAGATAGTAAGTTGGAAACAGCAGAAGGAAAATTCGTCTTAATAGATACAGCAGGACTGAGAAGAAAAAGTAAGATTAAAGAAGAGATTGAAAGATATAGTGTTATAAGAACATTGACAGCAATTGAAAGATCGGATGTAACAATACTGGTTCTTGATGCTACAGAAGAATTAAGTGATCAAGACGAAAAGATAATTGGATATGCACATGAACTTAACAAAGCTATAATAATTGTTGTGAACAAGTGGGATCTTATTGAAAAAGATGATAAGACTATGAAGGAATATAAAGATAGAATAGGAATGGGATTATCATTTATGCCATATGCTTCATATATATTTATCTCAGCATTAACAGGTCAAAGGGTAAATAAAGTTCTTACAATGGCTAAGGAATGCTACAATAACTACACTAAGAGGATTTCTACAGGAATACTAAACGATGTAGTTAGTAAAGCAGTTCTTATGAATGAACCACCAATAGTTGCGCTTAAAAGAATGAAAATATATTATGTGACACAGGTAGATATAAAACCGCCTACATTTATTTTCTTCGTAAATGATCCAAATCTCCTACATTTCTCTTACAAGAGATATCTTGAAAATAGATTAAGAGAAAGTTTTGAGTTTAAAGGAACAGGAATAAAAACAATATTTAGACAAAGAAAAGAAGATTAATAATTGTACTTTTAGGTGAGAATAAATAATATATTTATTCTCACCTTGTTAATAGGCTGAAATAAAAATGGGAAGAAGGGGTAATATGAGTAAGATTTCATTTGTTGGAGGCGGAAGTTTTGGAACTGCGCTAGCAGTGCTTCTCGCTAAAAAGGGGTTTGAATGTTCTATTTGGTCCCATAGAGAGAGTACTGTTAATGAGATTAATAATAAAAGAGAGAATGTAAAATATCTTAAAGGAATAACTATACCAAGCAATGTTACTGCTTATAGTAATTTAGACGAAGCGTTAGTAGGTAGTGAAGTGGTAGTTCTTGCGGTACCTTCAAAGGCTATAAGAGAGTTATCCCAAAAAGTAGCACCACTTCTTACAGGGGATGAAATAATCGTGACTGTTGCTAAGGGAATTGAAAAGCATACACTAAAGAGAATGTCTGAGATTATAGAAGATGAGATTAAGAATCATCCAATAGTAATTTTATCAGGACCTAGTCATGCTGAAGAGGTAGCAAGAGATATACCGACAACGGTAACGGCTGCATCTAAGGATGTGGAAGCAGCTAAATCCATACAAGATATTTTTAGTAATAATACATTTAGAGTATACACTAATAGTGATTTAATAGGTGTAGAGATTGGCGGTGCTTTTAAAAATATAATTGCATTAGCGGCAGGTATTTCAGATGGAATAGGATATGGAGACAATACCAAGGCTGCACTTATGACTCGTGGTATGAGTGAAATAATAAAAGTAGGTACTAAACTTTCAGGAAGAGCAGAAACATTCTATGGACTTACAGGCATGGGAGATTTAATAGTTACGTGTACTAGTATGCATAGTCGGAATAGAAGAGCAGGTATTTTGATTGGTAATGGTAAAAATGTAGCTGAAGCAGTAGAAGAGATAGGTATGGTGGTAGAGGGAATAGAAGCTGTTAAAGCTTTCTATGAATTAAAGCTGAAAATTGATGTAGATATGCCAATAACCACAGCGTTATATCAAGTATTGTTCGAAGGTAAAAGCCCTAATGCTGCCGTAGGTGAGCTTATGGGAAGGAAATACAGAGAAGAGGGTCATGAAGCATAAAAAAATATTCTAAAATGTCATTCTTAAAATATTTTGTTTTGAGGATGGCTTTATTTTTGATATAATATTAATGAAAAATAAACATTGGAACTTATGTAAATAGGATATGGATTCGATGTTGGACTATATAGGAGGATAGAATCTTAATGTTAAAAGGTAGAGAGAAAAATAATAGATATTTAAATAGAAAAACTCAATTTTATAAGACGAAAGATAAATTCTATAGAAATAGATTAAGTTTTAATAAAGGTGTAGTATTAATTATAGGATTACTATTTTTATTAGGAATAATGGGTGGATTTATGTTAAATGGAGATATAAATCCTTTGAAGTCTTTAGGGGCATTTAACTACAGTGGCGATAATGATGAAAGTGACAGTGAAATAAAAGACATTCATACTGAGGAAGGAAACAATACAAGTGAATTAGAAGAAGTGCCACAATTAGACGTATCTAAGCTAACAAGCAGTGAAATAGAAGATGCGATACAAATTGTTAATGCTGATAGAACTGGCTTGTTTAAGTTGGCTAATAAAAAAAACTTGTTGGATAAAGAATATATGCCTCTAAATATGGCGATTCCTAATATAAATTTAGTTGCGGAAAAAGGAAATGAAAGAAACTTAGTTAGAGCGGATATTGTAGATGATTTAGAACAAATGTTTCAAGATGCAAAAAAAGATGGGATAGATTTGTTTTTAAGTAATGGGTTTAGAGGGTTTGATGAGCAAGAATATCTTCATTCTGCAGATACTATAGAGAATGGAAATGAGCCAAGTGATTATGTGGCAAAACCTGGAGCGAGTGAACATCAATTAGGGCTTGCTGTAGATATAACTAGTAGAAACATGAAATTTGAACTTGATGAATCCTTTGAAAATACAAAAGAAGGTCAGTGGGTTTTGAAAAATGCCTATAAGTATGGATTTATTTTAAGATACATAAAAACAAAAGAAGATATAACGGGGTATAGCTATGAACCTTGGCATTATCGATATATAGGAGATAGAACAATTAGTAAGTTATGTCATGATAATAATTTAACTTTAGAAGAAATTATAGATTATGTTAATAATAACTAAAATTTTTAAATTGGATAGGTAATAATATGGAGTTAGTATCAATATATATATAGTGTTAATAAGTAGTTGCGGGAGGGTAGCCTTGGAAAATTTTGATATATATAAAGATATAGCAGAAAGAACTCAGGGGGATATATATGTAGGGGTAGTAGGGCCGGTAAGGACAGGGAAATCTACTTTTATTAAAAAGTTTATGGAACTTATGGTTATACCTAACATAGAGAATTCTCATAAAAAGGAAAGAGCGAAAGATGAACTTCCACAAAGTGGATCAGGAAAATCTATTCATACAACGGAACCAAAATTTGTTCCTAATGAAGCTGCGGAAATTCAGTTTGAAGATGGAATAAAATTTAAGGTTAGAATGGTTGACTGTGTGGGGTATATAGTGAAAAATGCACTTGGATATACTGAAGCAGAAGTGCCTAAAATGGTTTCTACACCATGGCATGATTATGAGATACCATTTGAACAGGCAGCGGAAATAGGAACTAAGAAAGTTATCACAGATCACTCTACAATAGGAGTTGTAGTAACTACGGATGGTAGTATTACTGGATTAAATAGAGGTGATTATGTAGAGGCTGAAGAAAGAGTTATAAATGAATTAAAGAGTATAAATAAACCATTTATAATGATTCTTAATACGGTAAATCCTAATTCAGATGAAGCCATGGAACTGAAAAAAGAGCTTGAGGAAAAATATGATGTACCAGTAAAAGTTATGGATGTAATGAATATTAGTGAAAAAGAAATTGCTCAAATATTTGATACAATACTTAAGGAATTTCCGGTAAAAGAAATAAATATAGATATGCCACAATGGATGGAAAGTTTGAATTCATCTCATTGGCTAAAAGTCAATATAATGACTATTTTAAAGGCTATGTGTAAAGATATCTATAAAATTAGAGATATGAAAAAATGTTTAGATGGATTTAAAGGGTTAGAGTTCCTTTCAGACATAAAAATTAAAGAAATGAATATGGGTGAAGGAACATCATGTGTGGATATAAATCCTAAGCACGAGTTATTTTATAAAATTCTTGGTGAAATTTGTAATACGGACATAAAGAATGAGAATGACTTGCTAAGTATTATGGAGAGCTTTTACAAGGCAAAAATTGAATATGATAAAATAGCTGATGCATTAAAAGAGGTTAATGAAACCGGATATGGACTTGTGGCTCCTCAACTTACAGAGATGAAATTGGAAGAACCTGAAATTGTTAAAAAAGGAAATCAATATGGTGTAAAACTAAAGGCTTCAGCACCATCATTGCATTTAATTAAAGCGGATATTCAGACAGAGGTTCAACCGATTATGGGTAGTGAAAAGCAAAGTGAAGAATTCTACAAATCAATTATTGAGCAATTTGAGAATGATCCATCTCAAATTTGGCAAAGTAATATGTTTGGTAAATCTTTAGAGGAATTAGTTAAAGAGGGACTTCAGAACAAGCTTTATAAAATGCCGGAGGATGTTCAAATTAAGTTGCAAAAGGCATTGCAGAAAATAGTTAATGAAGAAAATGGTGGGCTTATTTGTATAATTATCTAATATGAATAGGGAATCTATAGTAAAGATACAAAAATATAGTTTTGAGGTTATTATAATTTCAAAACTATATTTTTTTTATTACTATCGTCAGAGTTTATTGTATAATTAGATATATTAAGTTTTAGGAGGTACATAAGATATGAGTAAAGTTATTGTTATTTTTAATGGTGGAACAATTTCTATGAAGGTTGATGAAAAGATAAAAGCCGCAGTGCCTAATTTGACGGGAGAAGAAATAATGTCCATGGTAACAGGTATAGAAGCATATGCGGAGGTTGAATCATATACTTTTTCAAGTTTGCCAAGTCCTCATATAACACCAGATATAATGTTTGAACTTTCAAACTATGTTAAAAGTTTTTTGGATAGAGCAGATGTAGATGGTGTGGTTGTTACTCATGGTACGGATTCTCTGGAAGAGACAGCATATTTTCTTCAATTGACGATTAATAATGAAAAACCAGTAGTTGTGACAGGATCAATGAGGAATAGTTCGGAATTAGGCTATGATGGACCAGCTAATCTAGCGGCATCAATTTGCACGGCCACATCTAAAGCTGCAAGGAATAGAGGGGTAATGGTATGTTTAAATAATGAGCTTAATTGTGCAAGTGAAGTTACTAAGTCTCATTCTATGCATCTAAATACATTCCAAAGCCCAGAGTTTGGGCCAGTGGGAATTGTGGATAGCAACGAGGTTAGATTCTATAGAGAGAGTATAGCTAAAGAGTATATAGATACTGACAAAATAGATAATGGTGTTTATTTGATTAAGTCATGTGCAGGCATGGATGGGACTCTTATAGATTTTTGTGTAGAAAAGGGAGTAAAGGGAATCGTTGTAGAAGCTATGGGAAGAGGGAATATTCCACCACTAATGGCAAAATCGGTGCAAAGGGCTATTAGTAAAGGGGTAGTTATAGTTATAGTATCTAGATGTTATAAAGGTAGGGTTCTTGACAGTTATGGATATGAAGGTGGCGGAAAACAATTAAGGAATATGGGGGTTATATTCGGGGATAGTATGCCGGGTCAAAAGGCTAGAATAAAACTTATGTTAGCTCTAGGAAAAACTCAAGATTTAGAGGAAGTAAGAAGCATATTCGAAAATGGACATTACTAAAACACGAACAATTTGAAAATAAAAAGCTAAAATATACGTAAAAATCTTGACATATAAGTAGGGAGTTGATATTATATTCTTGTAAGAAGAATATAATCACTAATTTTCATATATATCTAATAAAATGGATTAGATGTTTCTACCGGATGCCGATAAAATCCGACTATGAGAATTCCTATGTTAAATATATATAACCACTGGGATTCTCAAACCAGTGGTTATTATTTTTTGCACTTATTTCTAATACTTATTGAGGGGGACAAACTTATGGAAAAATTCTTCAGGTTGAAGGAAAATGGTACAAATGTGAAAAAAGAGGTTGTTGGAGGATTAATAACTTTTTTAACTATGGCATATATAATTGCAGTTAATGCAAATATGTTAGGAGATCCTGGTGTTGGTATGAATCCAGGAGCGGTAGTTACAGCTACTTGTTTAGCAGCTGGTGTTACCACAATTTTAATGGGATTATATGCAAATCTACCGCTTGGGCTAGCTTCGGGAATGGGGCTTAATGCATTCTTTGCTTATACGGTGGTAATGGACATGGGGATTTCATGGCAAGTGGCACTTACAGCAGTATTTGTAGAAGGTATAATATTTATTATACTATCGCTAACAAAAGTAAGGGAGGCTATTGTTAACTGCATCCCAACTAATTTAAAATATGCGGTTACAGCGGGGATTGGATTATTCATAGCATTTATAGGGTTTAACAATGCTGGAATTGTAGTTGGAAGTGCAGCTACGAAGGTAACCATGGGTAATTTGATGAGTCCAACAGTAATGATTGCAACTTTAGGAATTATAATAATTGTAGTTTTATCGAAGAAGAATGTAAAAGGTGCAATTCTATGGGGTATGGGTGCAAGTGCAGTTGCAGCTTGGGCTTATGCAGCGGTATCACCAGAGGCGGCTGCGTCTTTAGGTATAAATTTACCACAAAAGATTTTCAAATTTGAATCTATAGCGCCTGTTGCAGGTGAATTAGATTTTTCAGTATTTTCTGATGCTGCATCAATAAAAGATTTCATTTCAGTAGTTTTTGTGTTTTTATTCATAGATTTCTTTGATACCGCAGGAACTCTAGTTGGAGTAGCGTCAAAGATTGGAATGATTGATAAAGATGGGAAAGTTAAAAATGCTGGGAAAGCGCTATTAGTTGATGCAATAGGAACAACTTTCGGAGCGCTTATAGGAACATCTACAGTAACTACTTATGTTGAGAGTTCAGCAGGGGTTGCAGCAGGTGCTAGAACAGGTCTTTCAGCAGTAGTTACAGGAATATTATTTTTACTTGCTATGTTCTTGTCTCCTCTATTTATAGCGATACCAGGTTGCGCAACTGCACCGGCTCTAATCATAGTAGGATTCTTTATGATTGATGTAGTTAGAAAAATTGATTTTGATGATTTTACTGAAGGAGTTCCAGCCTTTTTAACTATAGCTTTAATGCCAATGACTTATAGTATAGGTGATGGATTAATGCTAGGTATGTTATCCTATGCTGCATTAAATTTATTAAGCAATATTACAACTAAGAAGGAAGATAGAAAGAATGTTTCAAGTGTAATATATATACTTGCATTAGTTTTTTTAGTAAAAATTATTTTTGGATAGATAGTATAAAGTTTAATTTTAATTAGATGAAAAAAATGTGTAATAATAACAAAAGTCTGCGAGGTTAACTTCCGCAGACTTTTAATTTTGGCTATTATTTGTAATTAACATAGGTTTTCGGCGTTTTTCTAAGAAATATTTCGATTTTCTTTGAATTTCTTGTGTTTATGGGTTGAAATAAGTGATAAACTTTATGTATAATAAGTAAAGAATTTATCAAAGTCTAGAAGGGTGAGTTGTATATGGTAAAAAGCATGACTGGATTTGGTAGAGGTACATCGGGTGGAGAAATATCAAATTTTACAGTAGAAATAAAAACTGTTAATCATAGATACTTTGAACTTAATGTTAG
This sequence comes from Clostridium sp., assembly GCF_036660475.1. Lineage (GTDB taxonomy): Bacteria > Bacillota > Clostridia > Clostridiales > Clostridiaceae > Clostridium_J. The sequence continues at coordinate 138,860 of NZ_JAVXAO010000006.1, forward strand.
AATGCCTAGAGCTTTAATTTCTCTTGAAGATAACATGAGAAAATATGTAAATGAAAGAATAAAGAGAGGCAAGGTTGATATCTATGTTACCCAGAGTCAGTTGGCTAGGGAAGATATGGAAGTAGTGGTAAATGAAACTTTGGCAAACAGTTATATGAAAGCACTACAAAATATTAAGGATAGATACAATTTGAAGGATGATATTTCCTCTACAACGTTAGCAAGATTTCCAGAGGTCCTTACACTAAGACAAAAGGAAGAGGATTTAAGCATAGTATGGAGGATGTTATTTCCGGCAGTTGAAGATGCAGTGAACAATCTTTTTGATATGAGACAGCAAGAGGGAGAAAAACTTTCGATTGATATTAGGGAAAGATGTGAATGTATTTCTAGAAATGTTGATATAATAAATAGTAGAGTGCCAGAGATTTCGGAAGAGTATAGAAAAAAACTTCTGAAGAAAGTAGAGGATATAATTACAGATAGAAATATAGATGAAAATCGTATTGCTATGGAAGTTGTTCTTCAAGCTGATAAAAATTGTATTGATGAAGAAATAGTTAGACTTAAGAGCCATGTAGATCAAGTTCTTAATGCGTTTAACTTAGATGAACCGGTAGGAAGAAAATTAGACTTTATTATTCAAGAGATGAATAGAGAGGCTAATACAATTGCTTCAAAGGTTGGTGACTTGAAGTTAACAAATATTTCTCTTAACATAAAAAGTGAAATAGAAAAAATAAGAGAGCAGGTTCAGAACATAGAATAAGCTAGGAGGTACAGCATGGGTATAAAACTTATTAATATTGGATTTGGAAATATCGTTTCAGCAAATAGATTAGTGGCTATTGTTAGTCCAGAATCAGCTCCAATAAAAAGAATAATTCAAGAAGCTAGAGATAGAGGTATGTTAATTGATGCTACATATGGAAGAAGAACAAGAGCAGTTATAATCACTGATAGTGATCATGTAATATTATCTGCAGTGCAACCAGAAACCGTAGCACATAGACTTGCGTCAAAAGAAGATGAGAACATTGAAGAGGTTGATGAATAAAATGAATAGTAAAGGACAACTATTAGTTGTGTCTGGACCATCTGGAGCGGGAAAAGGAACGGTATGTAAGGAATTAATTGAAAAGAACTCAATATGGATTTCAACATCATGTACAACGCGAAAGCCTCGGAATGGAGAAATTGAAGGTATAAATTATTTTTTTACAAATAGAGAAGATTTTTTAAAAAGAATTGATAATGATGAATTTTTAGAGTATGCTGAGGTGTACGGTAATTTTTACGGCACACCAAAGTCAGAAGTTTTAAGAATGTTAGATGAAGGTAAAGATGTAATACTTGAAATAGATATACAGGGAGCGCTGAAAATAAAGTCAGCCTATCCAGAGGGTGTTTTTATTTTCATTATGCCACCATCTATGGAGGAACTGAGGAATAGGATTACGAATAGAGGAAGTGAGACTCCAGAGTCATTAAAGACTAGGATGGAATCTGCTTATGATGAAATAAGTTTTGCATCTAAATATGACTATGCTGTTGTAAATGATGAGGTGGAGTACGCCGTAGAAAAAATTCAAAGTATAATAATTGCAGAAAAGTGTAGAGTATTTAAAATTAAAAATGAACTATTAGGGAGGTTCTAGTAATATGAATGATTCAATGATAAATCCATCTATTATAAAGTTATTAGAGACAGTAGATAACAGATATTCACTAGTTGTAGCAACTTCAAGGAGAGCAAGACAATTAATTGAGGGAGCCGAGCCACTAATACGTGTTGGTGAAGCAAAGGCTTTAACAATTGCTATACAGGAAGTTGATGAAAGAATTATAACTGTACAGGAAAGCGTAACAAATGAAGATTGTTTATTAAACGAAGAAGTTGAAGATATACAAGAGGTGGAAGAAGGATTAAACTAATATGAGTGAGAAGAATGTTGTAATAGGAGTAACAGGTGGAATTGCGGTCTATAAAGCTTTAGATGTAGTAAGTAGATTAAAAAAGGAAAATGTAAATGTTCATGTTATTATGACTAAATCAGCCTGTGAATTTGTTACTCCTTTAAGTTTTCAATCTTTGAGTCAGAACATGGTTATAAAGAATATGTTTGATGAACCAAAAGCTTTTGAAATTCAACACATATCTTTGGCTAAAAAAGCTGACTTATTAGTTGTGGTTCCGGCTACTGCAAATATTATTGGTAAGGTAGCGAATGGGATAGCAGATGATATGCTATCAACCACAATAATGGCAACAAAGTCAAAGGTTATTTTTGCACCTGCGATGAATACTAATATGTACAATAATCCTATGGTTAAAGAGAATATTAAAAAGTTACAAAGTTATGGATATGAATTTATTAATCCAAGCAGTGGTAGACTTGCTTGTGGTGACATTGGTGATGGAAAGCTTGCTGACACTGAAGATATCGTAGAGGTAATCATGTCACAATTACATGAACCAAAGGATTTAATAGGCAAAAATGTACTTGTAACGGCGGGTCCAACAAGAGCGAATCTAGATCCAGTAAGATTTATAACAAATAAATCTACAGGTAAGATGGGATATGCTATTGCAAAGGAAGCCAGAGATAGAGGCGCTAATGTAGTGCTAGTTAGTGGACCAACTAATATAAAACCACCTAGTGGAATAAAAGTAGTTAATGTTGAAACTAACGAAGAGATGCTAAATGCTGTAATGGATGAATTTGCAACTAGTGATATTGTAGTTAAATCTGCAGCAGTGGCAGATTATAAACCTAAAACCTATTCTAATCAAAAAATAAAAAAGGGCCCTGGAAATTTAAATCTAGAACTAACTAGAGATAATGATATACTTAAGACTTTGGGAACTTTAAAAAAACATCAAATCTTAGTTGGATTTGCAGCTGAGAGTACTAATGTAATAGAAAATGCTCATAAAAAATTACAAGGTAAAAATCTTGATTATATTGTGGCTAATGATATTACTGAAAGTAATGCAGGATTTGGGGCAGATACTAATAGGGTTACAATAATTAAAAGAGACGGAAAAGAAATATCTCTTGATAATATGAGTAAAAGATTAGTTGGCTATGAGCTTTTTAATATGATTTTAGGATATAAATAATAAAAAAAGCGACAGTGTCGCTTTTTTTATTATTTTTTAATTGATTTAATGGTGTATAGTAAAGCTTATAATAGTTGATTAATCATTGAAAGGTGAGAAACTTATGGATATGTATCTTGGAATTATTGTGAATAATGAAGCTGTAAAAGTAGATAGGGTATTTACATACAAGGTGCCTGATAAATTATGCGATAAGGTAAAAAAAGGCAGGATGGTAACGGTACCCTTTGGAAATGGGAATAAGAAAATATATGGATTTATAGTAGATATATTTTATGACATAGATGATAATACTAAATTAAAGGATATTTTAGATATAGATGATAAAGTTGAATTTCTTACAGATGAAAATATAAAACTTATCAAAATTATGAGGGAAAAGTATTTATGCACATATTTAGAGTGTATAAAAGTTATGATTCCAAGTGGAATTACTAAGGGGGCAACATTTAAAACTAAGAATGTTTTAATTATAGGAGAACCTTTGTCGGGAAAATATGATAAAGAAAATTATAAGAATGTTGTAGAGACTATAAAGATACATAGTGGTATTTACAATAAATCAGAACTCGTAAATGAGTTTAATATATCTTTGTCTACCATAAACACATTAATTAAACATGGGTTTTTAGCAGTAGAAAAATCTATAGTTAATAGATATAATGAAATAAGATATAAATCATATGAGGAAAAGGTACTGAATCAATTTCAGCAAAAGTGTGTAGATAAAATACTGATACATAGTATGAATAATAAATTTCTTATACATGGAATCACTGGTAGTGGGAAGACTGAAATATACATGAATTTAGTGAAAGATATGATGAAAAATAATAAAGGGTCTATTATACTAATTCCAGAAATAGCACTTACTCCTCAAATGGTAGAAAGATTCAAAGGGAGATTTGGGCGTGATGTAGCAATATTCCATAGTAGGCTCTCCAGTGGTGAAAGATTTGATGAATGGATGAGAGTTAAGATGGGTAATGTAAAAGTTGCTATTGGGGCAAGGTCTGCAATATTTTTACCATTTGAAAATCTAGGGCTTATTGTCATAGATGAAGAGCACGAAACCAGCTATAAATCAGATAGTGATCCTAAGTATAATGCTAGAGAGATTGCTTGTCTCAAGGCTGACATTGAAGGATGTAAAGTAGTATTAGGGTCAGCTACACCTTCAATTGAGACTTATTATAAGGCTATGCAAGGAGAGTATGATATCATAACTCTGGATAGAAGGGCTGATGGAGCAAAACTTCCAACTATAGAAGTTGTAGATATGAGAGAAGAGCTAAAACAAGGGAATAAATCCATGTTTAGTAGAAGACTACATGAAGAGATGTGTGGCACACTTGCAAAAAAAGAACAGGCAATAATGTTTTTAAATAGAAGAGGATTTTCAACCTTTGTTTCATGTAGAGAATGTGGATATGTCTTTAAGTGCAGTAATTGTGATATATCTTTGACATATCATAAGAATAACACTTTGACATGTCATTATTGTGGAATGCAGCAGGAGGCTGTGAGTACTTGTCCTAAATGCAAAAGTAAATATGTAAAGTATTTTGGGGTAGGAACAGAACAGTTAGAACATAGTGTAAGAAAAACTTTTTCTGATAGTAAACCACTAAGGATGGATTTTGATACAACAAGGGGAAAATATGCCTATGAACAAATCTATAATGATTTTGCAGCAAAAAGGTATAATGTTTTAATTGGAACACAAATGATTGCAAAGGGATTAGATTTTAAAGATGTAACCTTAGTTGGAATCATAGCTGCAGACTTATCTTTAAACCTTCCAGATTATAGAGCCGGTGAAAAAACTTTTCAGCTTGTTACTCAAGTAGCAGGAAGAGCAGGCAGAGGAAGTAAAGAAGGGAAAGTAATACTACAAACTTATACACCGGAAAATTATAGTATTATTTATGCTGCTGAAAACAACTATGTAGGTTTTTATGAAGAGGAAATTGCTATAAGAAAACTTAGAGATTATCCACCCTTTGCAAAGATATTATGTATTAATGTTAGTAGCGAAAATGAGGAAAATTTGATAAAAGGAATACAAACTTTAGCTGATAAATTAAGAACAAAGATTTTTGGAAACGATAAAGTTGAATTGTTGGGACCTTGTCCTTGTGGTGTTTCTAAAATAAAGAATTTATGCAGATGGCAAATAATAATTAAAGGTGACTTCGATGATGTATTTGCAATGGAAGTCAAAAATATAATTTATGATTATTTAAATTATAAAAATATAAGAATAGGGATTGATATAAATCCAAATAGTTTATTATAAAGGAGAATAATAATGGCAATAAGAAATATAAGAACAAATGAAGATCCATTACTAAGAAAAAAAAGTAAAGTTGTAATTAATATTGATGATAGAACACAGGTTTTAATAGATGATATGCTAGATACTATGTATAAGGCAAATGGCGTTGGACTTGCAGCACCTCAAGTTGGTATTTTAAAAAGGATAGCAGTGGTTGATATTGGCGGTGGTCCAATAATAATGGTTAATCCTGAAGTTATTAAAGCAACAGGAGAAATTAATGATAAAGAGGGATGTTTAAGTTTGCCGGGAAAAGATGGAAATGTTATAAGGCCTAAATATGTAAAAGTTAAGGCTCAAGATAGAAAAGGTCAGTTTATAGAAATAGAAGGCGAGGGATTACTTGCAAGGGCCCTATGTCATGAGATAGATCACTTAGATGGAATATTATATATAGATAAAATAGTGAAGTAAGGAGGAGATTAGAATGAATATAGTATTTATGGGAACACCAGATTTTGCAGTACCTTCATTAGAAGCTATAATTGAAAAATATGGAGTTAAAGCAGTATTAACACAGCCAGATAGACCTAAAGGTAGAGGAAAGTCCGTAACTATGTCACCAGTTAAGCAGATGGCAATTAAACATGATATAGAAGTATATCAACCAGAGAAATTAAGAAATGAAAGAGAGTTAATAGAGGAATTAAAATCTATGAATTTAGATTTTATAATAGTAGTGGCTTTTGGACAGATTTTATCTAAAGAGGTTTTAGATATACCTAAGTATGGATGTATCAATCTTCATGGGTCGTTATTACCTAAGTATAGGGGTGCAGCACCAATACATTATGCAATAATGAAAGGTGAAAAAGAAAGTGGAAATACAACAATGTTAATGGATGTTGGTCTTGACACAGGAGATATGCTTTTAAAAAGTAAGTTTGATATAACAGAAAATATGAATACTGGTGAACTTCATGATATATTAATGAATAATGGTTCAGAACTGTTGATTAAAACTATAGATGGAGTTTACAATGGAGATATAACACCTGTAAAGCAAGGTGATAGCGAAAGCTGCTATGCTAGTATGTTAAACAAAGATATGGCAAGAATTCAGTGGGATGATAGTGCTACAAATATCCACAACTTTGTTAGAGGGTTAAATCCGTTTCCAACAGCATACACTTACTACAATGAAGTTACAATGAAGGTTATTGAGACAAGAGTTACAATAGAGAAATCTTCAAAAGAACCGGGTACTATAGTGAGTGTTGATAAAGATGGAATTAAAGTATCCACAAAGGATAATAATATTATGATAACTAAGGTGCAATTTCCAAACAAAAAGCCTCTTAGAGTTGAAGAATATATAAGAGGGAATTCAATAGATGAAAATGTGATACTTAAAAGAGAGTATCAATAAATAATTCAAAGAATGAATTAAGGGAGGAATTTATATGGGATTTTATAGAATGTATTACGATCCAACAATGATTATCCTTATACCGGCATTAATAATTTCAATTTGGGCACAGGCAAAAATAAAAAGTAGTTATGCAAAGTACTCTAAAATATATAGTAGGAATAGATATACCGGTGGTCAAGTGGCAAGAATAATATTAGATGGATATGGACTTTTTGATATACCAGTATTAGTTACCGGTGGGCATCTGACTGATCATTACGACCCAAGTAATAGGGTTGTTAAACTATCTAGTGATGTATATAACAGTACATCACTAGCATCGATAGGAGTAGCTGCTCATGAAATAGGCCATGCTATTCAACATAAGGAAGGGTACACTCCAATTAAGATAAGAAGTGCACTAGTTCCAGTTGCAAATATTGGATCGAAGGCATCTTGGGTGTTGTTTTTTATTGGTATAGTATTCGCAATAACTCCGTTGGTGAATTTAGGGATTATATTTTTTTCAGCAGCAGTACTATTTCAGCTAGTTACATTACCAGTTGAATTTAATGCATCAAGTAGAGCTATAGATATATTAAAGGCTAAAAACATACTATATGAAGATGAAATAAGTGGAGCTAAAAATGTGTTGACAGCAGCAGCATTAACTTATGTGGCAGCAGCAGTTACAGCTATTGCACAGCTTTTAAGACTTTTGGCTATTAGAGACAGAAATGATGGGTAAATAGTAATGTGCAATTTGTAATGTTATTAATAATTATGGTATAGAGAGTTAAGGGGCAGGCCTTTAGCTTACATTGAATTGAAAACTAAAGAAAAATTATGATTAAATAAGTAAAAATAAATTATCTCAGTTTTTAATAGAATAAAACGAGATGGATAAGATAGGATGATATAAATGACAAGTGCTAGAGAAGTAGCTATAAATACAGTGATTCAGGTGTTTGAAAATAAAGCTTATTCAAACATCGCATTAAACAAAAATCTTAATGAATGTAATTTAATAGATAAAGATAAGGCATTAACTACAGAACTTGTATATGGAACAATTAAATATAAATATACTATTGATAAAATTTTGAAGACTTTCTTAGAAAAAAAATTTGATAACACAGATAAATATATATTAAATCTTTTAAGAGTATGTATATATCAACTTAGATATTTAGATAAAATTCCTGAATTTGCAGCGGTAAATGAAGGGGTAAATTTAGCTAAAGAAAATGTATCCGTAGGAGCATCCAAACTAGTTAATGGAGTTTTAAGAAATTATTTGAGAAATAAAGAAAAAAATTATTATGACGAAAAAAATGTTAACGAAAAATTAGCGTTTATATATTCTTATCCCCAGTGGATGGTGAAATTATTTATTGCTCAATATGGTGAAGTTCAGGGAGAAAATATTTTAGAAGGGTTAAATAAAAGGCCGTCAGTTACAGTTAGAGTTAATACTACTAAGGGAGACTTTGAAGAGGTTTCAAAATTGCTTGAAGACAATGGCTATAATATAGAGGAAGGGGTAATATGTCCTGAAGCTATAAGAATTATTAGAGGTAAGAGCATAGAAGATAATCCTATGTTTAAGCAAGGGCTTATTACAGTGCAAGATGAAAGTGCCATGCTTGTAGCTCCTAGCATGGATTTAGAAGAAGGTATGACTATTCTTGACCTTTGTAGTGCGCCGGGGGGCAAAACAACTCATATTGCAGAAATAATGAATAATACAGGTAAGGTTATAGGCTTTGATATATATGACCATAAATTAGAACTTATTGAGAGTAATAGTGAGAGATTAGGATTAAATAATATAAAGTTAGAATTATTGGATGCAACTAAGGAGAATAAAGAACTAATAGAAGCTGGGGACAGAGTGTTAATTGATGTACCGTGTTCTGGACTTGGAATCATAAGGAAGAAGCCAGAAATAAAATATACTAAAAGAGAAAAAGAATTGAAATCTTTAATTTCTGTTCAAAGAGATATAATGAAGAATGCAGCTATGTATGTTAAGCGAGGCGGAATCATAGTATATGCAACTTGTACTATAAATAAAGATGAGAATGAAGGAAATGTGAAGTGGTTTCTCAAGAACTTTAAGAATTTTAATGTTGAACCTTTGAATTTTGGTAGGGTGGATAATGTTATTTATGATAATAATGGATGTGTAACAGTTTTACCAAATGAGAATATGGATGGATTTTTTATAGCTAAAATTCGTAGAAATAAATAGGAGAAAAAATGAAAAATATATTAGATTTAGACTTAGAACAGTTAAAGATGTGGATGAAACAGAGTGGAGATAAGGAATTTAGAGCAAAGCAGGTATTTTCATGGATTTATAAAGAGGTTTGGAATTTTAATGACATGAAAAACATACCAAGGTCAACAATAGAAAAATTAGAAAAAAATTTTTATATTGGCATACCTAAGATTGTTGAAACATATAGTTCTAAAAATAGTGATACAAGAAAGCACTTATTTCTTTTGGAAGATGGAAATGTAGTTGAGGGAGTAGTGATGCAATATAGCCATGGAAACTCTATTTGTATATCAACACAAGTGGGATGTAATATGGGATGTAAATTTTGTGCATCAACAATAGGGGGTGCAGTTAGAAGTTTAACTAGTGGAGAAATGTTAGGTCAAATAATGGCATCTCAGGCACAGCTTAAAGAAAGAATTTCAAATATTGTATTAATGGGTAGTGGAGAACCTTTAGATAATTATGAAAATGTGATAAAATTTATCAAGGATGTAAATTCAGAAGACGGTCTTAATATAGGTCAAAGACACATAACGCTTTCAACCTGTGGTATTGTACCTAAAATTATTAGCCTTGCAGATTTAAATTTGCAAATAACTTTAGCCATATCACTACATGCACCAACTGATGAGTTACGAATCAAGACTATGCCTATAGCAAAGGTGTACTCAATAGAAGAACTTATTAGAAGTTGTAATTATTATATAAATAAGACTGGGAGAAGAATCACATTTGAATACGCATTAGTAAAAGGTGTTAATGATTCAAAAGAGGATGGGGAAAAATTGGCTAAGTTAATTAGAGGTATGCTATGTCATGTGAATTTAATACCTATTAATGAGATAAGTGAAAATGACCTTAAGAAATCCAACTTAGATGAAGTTAAAGCATTTAAGGATATCTTAATAAAATATGGAATTGAGACTACTGTAAGGAAAGAAATGGGACTTGATATAAATGCAGCTTGTGGACAATTAAGAAAAAGTTATATTAAAAAAGAGGGGTTGTAATTTTATATGGGGAGATTAGTGGGAATAGCAACGGATGTGGGTAACAAGCGAACATTCAATGAAGATGCTGTGGGGTACTATGAAAATGATGACTTTGGAATCTATATAGTGGCTGATGGTATGGGGGGACATAATGCAGGAGAGATTGCAAGTAATCTTGCTAAGGATATTATAATTGACTATGTAATTCAACATAAAGATGAAGAGTCGCAAGAAGACATACTGAATGATGCTATATTGAATGCTAATAGAAAAATATATAGAGAAGGCCTTATAAATGAAGAATGTAATGGAATGGGAACAACTATAACTGGAGCTTTTATAAAGGGGAATAGACTTGTGATTATGAATGTAGGGGATAGTAGAACTTACATTCTAAGGAACAGAGAACTTATAAAAGTGACTAAGGACCATTCTTTGGTTCAAGAACTTTTAGATAATGGAACAATAACTAAGGAAGAAGCTAAAGAGCATCCAAATAGAAATGTCATAACGAGAGCAGTGGGAACTAATCCTGTTGTAAAAGTTGATTATTATGTTTTAGACATACGAGATGTTTCTAAGGTGCTTATTTGCAGTGATGGGCTTACAAATGAGGTAAATGAAGAAGAAATACTTGAAGTTTTACGGGGAAATAGTAATGAGCAGTGTCTACAGCTAATAAATATGAGTAAAGAAAATGGTGGAAGAGATAATATTTCTGTCATCATTCTGAAAGGAAGTGGGAATATAGATGTTGGGTAGGATATTAGGAAATAGATATCAATTGGTAGAAAAGATAGGCGAAGGTGGGATGGCTGTAGTTTATAGAGCAAAGTGTAAAATTTTAAATAGGTTTGTAGCGATTAAAATACTTAAGCCTGAATATTCTAATAATGTTGACTTTATGGATAAGTTTAAAAGAGAGGCACTGGCTACAGCTAGTTTTTCGCATAATAATATAGTTGGAATATATGATGTAGGGAGCGAAGATAATATTAACTATATTGTTATGGAGTTAGTTAAAGGAAAAACTCTGAAAGAGTATATAAGGGAAAATGCGCCACTTGGTGCTGAGGAGACTATAAAAATTTCTGTGCAGATTGCTAAAGCTTTAGAATGTGCACATAAGAATGGAATTATTCATAGAGATATAAAACCACATAATATTCTAATTACTGATGATAAAGTTGTAAAGGTAACTGATTTTGGGATTGCAAAGGCTACTTCTTCAGATACAATTACTCATACTAATAAGATTATTGGGTCTGCACATTATTTTTCTCCAGAGCAAGCAAAGGGTAAAATTGTAGACAATAGAACAGATATATATTCCTTTGGAATAGTTATGTATGAAATGGTGACTGGAAAAGTTCCATTTGATGGGGATAGTGCAGTGGCGATAGCACTTAATCACATTCAAGATCCAATTATTCCACCTAAAAATGTAATTTCTACAATTCCAGATAATATTAATAATTTAATATTGAAGGCTACTCAAAAGGAAGTTATAAAGAGATATAATGATATTACGGAAATGTTAATCGATTTAATAAGAATAGAAAAAAATAATCTATATAGGGTTTCACCTATAAATACTGATAATGAATTTACAACAGTGTTAGATGCAACTCAAATACAGAATACAATGAATGAAAGAAACCATATTAAAAATTATGCAGATGAAGAAGATGCAGATGAAGAAGATGAAGAAGATGAAGAAGATGAGAGTAATAAGACAAGAACTAGTACGTGGAAAAAAATACTGATGATTGGTGGAGCAATATTATTAGTAATTTTGTTGGGGATAGCGGCAGGTAATCTTGTATATAGTAAAAATGATGGAAAACCGGGAAAAGAAGAACTGAAAGTTCCTAAAATTACTGGGCTTACTGTAGAAGAGGCAAAAGAAGCTGTAGAAAAATTGGAATTGATATTTGTAGTACTTGGTGAAGAGAAAAGTGATAAACCGGCAGGTACTGTTATTGCAGTATTCCCAACAGAAGAAACTGTAGTTAAGAGTAAAAGTGAAGTACGTGTAAGAGTCAGCTCTGGGCCAGAGGAATTAGTAGTTCCTGATGTGGTGAAGCTTGGGAGTCAAGTTGCACAAAATTATATAGTTAACTTAGGGCTTAAAGTTGGAACTATTAGTGATGAGAATTCAGAGGAAGTACAAGAAGGCGCAGTAATAAAAACAAATCCTGTGAGTGGTACAAAAGTTAAAAAGGGTGATGTTGTTGATATCGTAGTTAGTAAGGGATCTAAATTAAAGTATACTAAGGTTCCAGATTTAAGCAATATGACTGTAAAAGAAGCAGAGCAAGTATTGGAGGTTTCAAAACTTAAGTTAGGGACTACGAATGCGGTAATAACGGCTGACAAATCAAAAAATGGAAAAATATTTAACCAGAGCATTAATATTGGAACAAGAGTTCAAGAGAATGAATCTATAAATGTAAATTACTATGAATATAAAGATCCAGATGAAGGTAAAGTGACGGTTCCAAATTTTATAGGGAAGACCGTTAAAGAGGCGCTTGATGAAGCTAAAGCAGTTGGAATAAGTCTAAATATGGCTGGAGATAATGAAGGTAAGGTCATAAGTCAAGGAACCACTGCTGGAACAAAAGTAGAAAAAGGAACAGTAGTTAACGTGGAAGTGCAAGCAGTAAAACCAGTAGAACCAGAAAAACCATAAATACAATATCAAGTTAAATAAACTAATCCTTAGGTTCCTATTATCTAAGGATTAGTTAAAATTATTTAGGAGGAATTTATGCGAGGCATTATAGTTAAGGGAATTGGCGGATTATACTATGTAGATGTAGATGAAAAGGTTATTCAGTGTAAGGCAAGAGGGAAATTTAGACACAGAGGGCTTATACCGATGATTGGTGATGAGGTTATCATTCAGGAAGAAGAAAATGGAGATGGAGTTATAACTGATATACTTGATAGAAGAAATGAATTATTAAGACCCGCAGTTTCAAATGTAACACAAGCATTTGTAGTAGTTAGTAGTAAAAATCCAGATTTAAACCTTGGATTACTATATAAATTTTTACTTCTTTGTGAATATAACAAAGTTATACCTATAGTATGCTTTAATAAAATGGATTTAGAAAGTGAAAATAGTGAAAAAATTGGTAAAATGCTTAAAACTTCAGGATATGAAGTCTTATACATGGAAGGTAAGCATGGTATTGGAATAGAGGGATTGAAGGAGAAAATAACTGATAATATTACGGTGTTCTGTGGACCATCAGGAGTTGGTAAATCAACAATACTAAACAAAATGATTGGTAGAGAGGCCATGAAGACTGGTGAGATTAGTGATAGATTAAAAAGAGGAAAACATACAACAAGACATAGTGAACTTATTAGAGTTGAAAAAGGTTTTTTAGTAGATACACCAGGATTTTCATCATTGGAGTTAGATTTTATAGACAAATATGAATTACAGCATCTTTTTCCGGAATTCGAAAAATACAATAATCAATGTAAATTTAATAATTGTGCTCATTATAAGGAACCGGGTTGTATTGTAAAGGAAAAGGTTGAGTCGGGGGAAATAAATAAAGGTAGATATGAATTTTACATAAAAACAATAGAAGAAATTATAAGTAGGGGGAATAGAAAATGATTAAATTATCACCATCAATACTGTCAGCAGATTTTTCAAAGCTAGGGGATCATATACTTGAAATAGAGAAATATGGTGCAGATTGGATTCATATAGATGTTATGGATGGAAATTTTGTGCCAAATATATCCTTTGGTGTACCAATAATTAAATCTATAAGAGGTCTTACTTCATTAGTTTTTGATGTGCATCTAATGATTGAGGAACCATCAAGGTATGTAAAGGATTTTGTAGATGCTGGTGCAGATATTATAACAATTCATTATGAAGCTGATAGACATATTGATAGAACTATTAAGTATATTAAGAGTCTAGGTGTGAAAGCGGGTATAGCTCTAAATCCAGGAACACCTGTATCTTTAATTGAAGACTTAATTCCAGATTTAGATATGGTTCTTATTATGTCTGTAAATCCTGGCTTTGGTGGTCAAAAATACATAGGGTACTGTGGTGAAAAAATAGCAAAGGTTAAGGAGCTTAAAGATAAATACAACAAAGAATTATACATTCAGGTAGATGGTGGAATAGATGAAAATAATATTCATAAAGTTATAGAATGTGGAGCAAATTCTGTAGTAGCTGGTTCGGCGGTATTTAAAAATAATGAAATAGAAAAAAATATAAAATCATTGAAAAAATGGTTTTAATATGAGGGCTATTATAGTTGGTGGTGGAGAAGCGCCAAGTAAGCCACTTATAGAGAAATATATGGATCAGACATCAATAATTATTGCGGCAGATGGTGGAGCTAACATTTTATATTCTTATGATATAACTCCAACATATCTTATTGGTGACTTTGATTCTATTGAAGATGTGGTTTATAAAAAATTAAGTTATACTACTAATACTACAAGGTTCCCAAGGGAAAAGGACTATACGGACAGTCATATAGCATTTAATAGAGCGGTGGAACTTGGGGCTGATGAAATAGTATTCTTAGGATGTACGGGAAAACGCATTGATCACTTTATGGCTAATATTTCTATACTTTATGAAGGGTTAAAAAAATCTATATCTTGCTATATCGTGGATGAAATCAATGAAATATTTTTAATCGATAAGTCTACAGTTATAGAAGGTATATTAGGGCAGGTGTTTTCACTATTTAGTTACGGTGAGGATACTTTAAATTTGAAGATTGAAGGAGCAAAATATCCACTGGAAGGATATAATTTGTCTACTGTAGATAATTTAACCGTTTCAAATGAATTTATAGGTAAAAAGGTTAAGTTGGAGTTTACTAAAGGCTGTCTTTTAGTAATAAAGATAACTTAAGGTATTTCAAAGATATAATCATATAAACAAAAGTTTGAAGGGATTGCTAGTTGCAGTCCTTTTTCCTTTAATATATATGTGGTAATAATCTTAAATCTTAAATTTTTAATCTTTAATTTATAATTTTAAATTGATAACATGCACCAATTTTCATAGGCTGCATATAATGGTAACAAAAGCCTCACGGGGGGGATTTAGAATATGAGAGTTAGGACAACGCGGAAGGTAGGACTTGTTGTTAGTTCAATAGGAGTAGGAATAGTGTTATCAATGCTAATTCCATTTTGGGGATGGATGATAGTTGTAGGATGTTCTATTATAGCGCTAGGATGGTATATCATGGATAGGTTTTGTTAATTATTGATTAAAGGGGGATGAATTGTGACAATAAAAGTAATCAAGTTACCTAGATTCTTGTCAAGGATAGTTAAAGTATTTATGAAGAAAAAACATATGTAATAATTTAAGACATAAAAAAAATGCAACTTTTATAGTTGCATTTTTTGTGCTATCTAAACGGCACGTTGTACCTTACCAGAACGTAAGCATCTAGTACAAGCATGTACTGTCTTAGGTGACCCGTTAACGATAGCTTTAACTTTTTTCAAGTTTGGAGCCCATTTTCTTTTAGATTGACGGTGAGAGTGAGAGAATTGTACTCCTGAAACTACACCTTTATCACATATTTCACATCTTCTTGACATATATTACACCTCCTCGAAATTCCAACATACTGCTATGAATCAAACATAAGTTATTTTAACACAATTACTATGATTGTTGCAAGTATTAAGAAAAATAAACACATACCACTATTATTATACATACAATCCTTATAAAATTCAAGAATATATATTATTATATTAGTTGAATTAAATCGTAAGTTAATATAAAATATTTATAAGGTATAATTAAGGAGGAATTGATTATGAAAGCTAATATAACAACTGAGATAGGAAATGTATATTATTCTGAAGATGTAATAGCTAATATAGCAGGAGTATCAACAATGGAATGTTATGGAGTTGTTGGCATGGCTTTAAAAAATGCTAAGGATGGACTATGGGAATTATTAAAAGCTGAGAACTTAGCCAAGGGTGTTAAAATAATTCAAAAAGAAAACTCTGTTGCTATTGAATTATATATAATTGTAGAATATGGAACTAAAATTGCTGTAATAGCTAATAATATAATACAAACAGTTAGATATAACTTAGAAAACCTTACAGGGGTTAAAGTTTCACAGGTTACTGTTAATATTCAAGGAATTAGAGTTTAAGGGGGAACACGAAGTGGCGTATACAACAATTAATGGACGTAATTTTTCAAATATGATAAGAAGTGCTTCAAATGCACTAGAAAAACAAAAGGAATATGTAAACTCAATGAATGTGTTTCCAGTTCCAGATGGAGATACAGGAACTAATATGTCGTTAACATTCAAAGCAGCAGCTAAAGAGATTGAAGGACTTGAGGATAAATCCATTGGAGAAGTTTCTAAGAGGTTAGCTAAAGGTGCTTTAATGGGGGCTAGAGGGAATTCGGGAGTTATACTTTCGCAGATTCTTAGAGGTATGGCAAAAGCTCTTGAAAATAAAGAAGAAGCAAATATAGATAATATAAAGAATTCTTTTGTGGAAGGTGCTAATTTTGCCTACAAAGCAGTAATGAGACCTACAGAGGGAACAATCCTTACAATTATAAGGGCCGCTGGAGAAGGTGCTATGTGTAGTGAGGCTGAAGAAATGATTGACTTGCTTGTAGAAGTTTGTGAAGAAAGTAAGCGAGTGCTTGACAAAACACCAGATATGCTGCCACAATTAAAGCAAGCTAAAGTAGTGGATGCTGGTGGAATGGGACTTCTAATAATATTAAGAGGGATGGTAGAGGCATTAAAATCAGAAGCAGATATATCTCTTATTAAGGATGGAGAAGCTGTTGAAGAAGAAAATCAATATGATTCACCAGATTTTAATATTAATCCAGAAGATATTAAGTTTGGATACTGCACTGAGTTTATAATATTAAACGAGGTTAAAGATCCAGATGCATTTAAAATGTTCTTAGAAGGTCATGGCGATTCTTTAGTGCTTGTAGGCTTAGATGATATAACTAAGATTCATGTTCATACAAATGACCCAGGTGCAGTCTTATCTAAGGCTGTGACATATGGACCACTATCTAAGATTAAAATTGATAACATGAGAGAGCAGCATAGATCTCTAATGGAAATAGATAATAAAGAAGAAATGGTAACTGAGGATACTAAAGAAGATGCAAAACCTTATGGCTTTGTAACCGTTGCTAGAGGTAATGGGATAGCTTCAATATTTAAGGATCTTGGAGTTGATGAGGTTATTGAAGGCGGGCAAACAATGAATCCAAGTACTGAGGATATTGTTAATAGCATCAATAACATAAATGCAGAGGTTGTGTTTGTACTTCCAAACAATAAAAATATAATAATGGCAGCAAATCAAGCCGTAGATTTAGTTGATGATAAAAAAGTTGTGGTAGTACCAACAAAGACAGTTCCTCAAGGGATTACTGCCATAACAATGTTTAATCAAGACGGTTCTTCAGAAGAAAATGAAGAACTTATGAATGAATCTATTGAAAATGTTACATCAGGATCAGTAACATTCGCGGTAAAAGATACAGAAGATAATGGAAGAGCTATTAAAGAGGGAAATATTTTAGGTTTATTAGAAGGTAAAATTAACGAAATAGGTACAGATGTTTATGAGGTTTGTAAAACTTTGATTGGGAATATGGTAAATAAGGATAGTGAGCTTATTACTATTTTCTATGGTGAGGACTGTGAAGAAGAGAAGGTTAATCAGTTAGTAGCGGATTTAGAAGACGCATATCCAGACATGGATGTTCAATGTTTCAGTGGAGAACAGCCATTATACTATTTCATAACATCAGTAGAATAAAAGCCTTAGGGCTTTTTTTCTATATTTGAAAATTTGGAGTGATGAAGTGAATATTTATAGTAGTGTTACGATAATAAAGGGTGTTGGACCTAAAATGGCTGATAAGTTAAATAAGTGTGGTATATATAATATATTAGACTTATTATTATATTTCCCTAGGGACTATGAAAGTATTTTTATAGTTGATGATTTACAGGACCTAGATTCCAAAGGGAAAATAATATTGGAAGTAGGTGTTGACCGAATTTTACCTGATATTAGAACTAAAACAGGGAAGGTACTTACAACCATAAGATTTATTCATAAGGGAGTTTTAGTTAAGGGGTTATGGTTTAATCAACCATATATAAAAAGTGGGTTTAGAGTTGGCTGCAGATATGTTATAAATGGAACTGTAGAAAAACAAGGCAGGGAGTTTATAATAAAAAATGCAGTTATAATGAGAAATACAACTACTGAAAGTACGGATATTATGGCAAGATATCCATTGAGGGATGATATTTCAAATACATTTTTAAATAAGATAATAACAGAGGCTTTAAATCATGTTAAGATTCAAGAAAATTTACCAGTGTGGTTGATAGATGCTCACGGGTTCATGGCCTTGGATGATGCAGTAAGAAATATACATAATCCTAAAAGTATAAAATTATTAGAAGAAGCTAGGAAGAGACTTAAATTTCAAGAACTCTTTACATATTCTTTGAAGTTACTGGCACTTAAAAATAGAAATATGAATAATAGAGGTATATCCTTTGGGATAGCTAAAGAATTAGTTGAATTTAAAGAAAAACTACCATTTAAGTTAACTGATGCTCAAACTAGAACTGTAAGAGAAATATTGCGAGATGAAAAATCACAAGTACCTATGAATAGATTAGTACAGGGAGATGTAGGTAGTGGCAAAACTATAGTTGCTCTTATTGCGCTCTTTAATGTAGTGATGAATGGGTATCAAGGCGCACTGATGGCTCCTACAGAGATTCTAGCAAAGCAACATTACTATGAAGCAGAAAAGCTATATAAGGAGTTTAATATAAGGGTAGAGCTCTTAACAGGGAGTACCACAGAAAAAAATAAAAACATCCTAAAGGAAAAGCTTTCAAGTGGTGAAATTGATTTAATAATAGGAACACATGCACTTATAGAAGATAATGTGAAATTTAATAATCTGGGGTTAATAGTAACAGATGAGCAACATAGGTTTGGAGTTGGACAAAGAAGTAAGTTTGGAAATAAGAGTGAAAATATCGATGTATTGGTTATGAGTGCAACACCTATTCCTAGGACTTTGTGTCTATATCTTTATGGTGATCTAGATGTATCAATAATTGATACGTTACCACCAGGAAGGAAGCCTATTGATACATTTTACTTGGCAAATCAAGAAAAGGGCAGAGTGTACAATTTTGCTTTAGACGAAATTAGTAAGGGAAGGCAGATATATGTAGTTTGTCCTCTTGTGGAAGAAAATGAAGAGATGAAATTGAGTGCTGTTACAAGTTTATATGAAGAACTTAAAAAAACTTACTTTAAAAGTGTGGAAATCGCCATTCTTCATGGTAAAATGAGTAATAAAGACAAAAATCTAATTATGAACGAATTCAAGCAGGGTAGTATTAAAGTGCTAATATCAACTACGGTTATTGAAGTTGGGGTAAATGTACCTAATGCAACTATGATGATTATAGAGAATGCAGAGAGATTTGGGTTATCACAACTACATCAGTTAAGAGGTAGAGTAGGAAGAGGGGAACATAAATCATACTGCGTCCTTGTAGCTAATATAAAAAGTGAAACTACAAAAAAAAGAATGGAAATTATGAAGAATAGTAGTGATGGTTTTTATATTGCAGAGCAAGACCTGAAACTACGAGGTAGTGGAGAAATGTTTGGTGTAAGGCAATCGGGAGAAAATGGATTAATTTTAAGTGATTTAGGAGAAGACTTTCAATTGTTTAAAATTGCAAATGATGAAGCTAAAAGTTTTTTTGATAAGAGAGATGAAGAAAATCAAAGAATACTTGGAGAAATAATGATGAATCTGGAGAAAAGCACAAAGTATATTTGCTTTAACTAGGTAACAAAGGAGATTTGAAATGAGAATAATTTCAGGAAAAGCTAGAGGTAAAAAAATAATATCACCAGAAGGTATGGGAACAAGACCAACTTTAGATAGGGTTAAAGAATCAATTTTTAACATAATACAGAACAGGGTTAGAGGTAGCGTTGTTCTAGATCAATTTGCAGGAACAGGAAGTCTAGGATTAGAAGCAGCAAGTAGAGGCGCTAAGGAGTGCCATCTCATTGATATGGGGGATATTACGTACAAACATTTAAAGCAAAATATCATGGATCTAAAGTTTCAGGATAATTGTATAGCTCACAAAGGCAATTGCTATAAATATTTAGAAGAGTTTGGGAATACGGGAAAAGTTTTTGATCTTATATTTATAGACCCACCCTATGCTAAGGATATGATACCACCATCATTAGAACTTATTAAAAAATATAAACTATTGCAAATGGATGGTTTAATTGTAACGAAAATAGATTCAGGTGAAGAAATTTACCCGGGATATGAAGATATTGAACTAGTAGACCAAAGAAAATATGGAAATACAACAGTGTGTTTTTATGAGTTTAAGGAGTAAAAGATGATTAAGGCAGTTTATCCAGGAAGTTTTGATCCCATTACAAATGGACATTTAGATATAATAAAAAGATGTTCATTTGTTTTTGATGAAGTAATAGTAGCTGTATTAGTTAATCCAAACAAGCAAGGTTGGTTTAATCCTGAAGAACGGGTTGAACAAATTGAAAGGGTAATTAAGCCACTGAAAAATGTGAAAGTCAAAAGATTTACAGGACTTTTAGTAGATTTTATGGAAGAGGAAAATATTGAGGTGATTGTAAAAGGCTTAAGATCCATGTCTGATTTTGACTATGAATTTCAAATGGCATTAATGAATAAAAAGTTAAATAAAAAGAAAGAAACTATGTTTATGATGACTAATTCAAAATATTCATACCTTAGTTCTACGGCTATAAAGCAAGTAGCACTATTTAATGGGCACCTAGAAGGTTTAATACCAAGTGAATTAGAAGATGAAATAAGAGAGAAGGCCAAAGAATTTAGGGGGGGAAATAAGTGAAAGTATTAGAGTTATTAGATTACTTACAACAAACAATAGAGATGTCACCAAAAAATTTAGTGGGGAAGGTGTCAGTGAACAAAAAAGAAATCGTAAAGACTTTGAATGAAATGAGAAGACTTATACCTGATGAGTTGGAAGAAGCTAAAAATATAATAAAACGCAAAGAATCTATTTTAGGGGAAGCCAAGAGGGAAGAAGAAGCGATTATAGCGAATAGCAGAAAAAGAGCCCAGGATGAATATGATAATTGTGATATATTGCTAGAAGCGAGACGAGAAGCACAAGAAATATTAGATAATGCGAAGAGTGAGGCCAAGAAAGTTAAGTCAGAAGCGATGAAACAAGCAAAAGAGTTAAAGTTTGGTGTTATGAACTATGCAGATAATACATTAAGCAATTTGCAAAAGGATATAGATATTATAGGTGAAGAATCCCTTAAATCTATGCAAGATGAAATGGAAGAAATGCTTATAAAAATGTATAAACAAATTTCTACCACTACATCTAAGGTAAGGGAAAATATAAAGGATTTAGGAGAAATTTAATAATATTTTCTTGAATTTTTTTAGTATAACAGGCAAAGTGAAAAGTAACATTGGTATTACCAATAGAGCAGTTTTAGATGGTAATATACTATGGTTGTTTAAGAATGTTTCTTGAGTTATCTTTGCTAAGGGTAGACTTAATAATAAAAAGGTTATAGAGGCACAGATGATACCTTGAAGGAATTTAGTTGTTATATACTTTCTCATTGAGACTTTATATTTATATACAAAGGAGTACACCTGAGAAGTTATAGATAATCCGCTGAACCCTATTAGAAAGCTACATAAAGTAACTTTAGTATTTAAGCTAAGGGTGCTTATAGATAAGATACTGCAGCCGTTAGTGATTTCTAAAAAGCCAAGAAATAACCCATCTATAAGGTCATATGGAACTAGTCCTGATATACATAAGGTTGTAAGAGCAGTGTTGTACAAAGCACTGCTTTTTATTATATTTATTAATACAGAAAATATAACGACGAAGCTACCGATTGAAAGACAGGTTTTAGTTGCATCCTCAAGTGCATTTTTAAGGGCCACACCAAAATTAGGTGAGTTAGGTTTAATAGAGGTAACAGCTAAAGAAGCATTTAATGTGTCATATTTTTTTGAGTTTGACCGGCCAGGTAGTATTAGTCCCATGATAATACAGGATAGTAAATTTGAAAGGATAAGAATATATCCTAAAAAAGTACTATGAAGCATTGAAGTACCAACAGTACCTATTATAAATAGTGGACTTCCGTTGGTTGCTATATTTATAAGTCTTTGAAATGTTGTTTTATTGATTATTTTCAATTCATATAGTTCAGAAGCGTATCTAGCACCTAATGGATAACCACAGAATATGCTAGCGAGAAGAACTACACTACATTCCTTAGGAAGACCTAAAGGAGCACAAATGATTTTGCCAATAAATTTTGAGTAAATTTCTATGCCACCAAAGGCAAAAATTAAATTTATAATAACTAAAAATGGGAAAAGAGATGGAAATACAGAATTGAAAAACAACTTTGCTCCGCCTATGGTGAAAGAAATACAGTTTTGCGGATTAAGTATAATATAGAAAATTAATAAGGATAAGATAGCTGTAAATAACAGATTTTTTGAAGAATTACGAAATAAAAAATATATTAATATTACAATTAGGCCTAATACAATTAATAATAAAAGTTTCATTAAAACATTCCTTCTTAAGTGATATATTTAAATATATTTTCATCTTTAGGAAGATATGATAATAAAGAGAGGTTTAAATAAAATCTTCGAGGCTATGTTATAGTGTAAAATAGCCTCGAAGAATAATTAAAATATTATAGGACTTGTAAGGTAATCTTCATTGGGCCTAATGGATGGGTTGAGGATACTATAGCCCTTGGTACACTGCAAATCAAGTTTTAAAAATGGGTTCAAATCTTTAGGTATTTTAGAGTAGATGGGAATGTTAGAGTTGGTTTTCATTGATTTAAGGGCGGAAGAGCCATGCTTAGTAAATCCTAATATGCGACAATAAGGACTAGGTGAGTTTCGCATAGATAATGTATCATATTCCTGAAATCCTAAAAAATATTGGCATAGAATTCTACTAATTCTAGTGTATGTATAACGCTTGCTCTTTATCATTGATATACATTCTTCATAACTAGATGAGTTCTCAAGACTTTTAAGTATTTTATTATGAAGTCCTTCTGAAGCATCGGGTATAAGTTCAAAATTATTTTTAACACTGGTCAAGGCTTTATGTTTTATATATGGATACATCATATTGTCAAATGGAAAAGTATAATTATCATTTTTCAAAGTTGTAAACTCATCATATACAGTTTTTGGAATGTGATTTTTAAGGCTTGAAATAGAAGCTTCAGATTTTAGAGTTTTTCTTATTGAGGTAGCGCTAGAGAAAATATTATTAAGGATTGTGCTATTATAAGAACCACCCTCCCGTTTTAAAGTGTAAGGAGTTATATTGCTATTAAGTTTTTTTAGACTTTTAATATATTCAATACCAAGGATGTTGTTTGCTGAATTTAGTTGCTCAGTTAAGTATTCTTCGCTGTGTGGAGTTTTATCAGTTAAATACTGAATTAAAGCCATTGAACGTGCTTTAGGAAAAAGGTTACCCTTATCAAGTTCTGATTTTAAAATGTTTTGAAATGAAATTGGTTCATCTACAAGGAGGGTAGATATTTTATTAAGTAGATCAATATCTCCAATTTCACTTCCAAAGCATAAAGAATCAACAATGCCTAAACTATTAAGTAGGCTTACAGCTCCAAAGGAGAAAAATTCAGCAGAAGATAAACTATATACCGCTGGTAGTTCTAAAACAATATCAACTCCATTATTTAAGGCCATTTTAGTTTTAGTCCATTTATCGACTATAGAAGGGATACCTCGTTGATTAAAGTTACCACTCATAACACCGATAATTAAATCACTATTAGTAAGTTCTTTTGTTTTATTTATATGAAATAGATGTCCGTTGTGAAATGGATTATACTCTACTATAATGCCAGATATTTTCATTTAATTACCTCCACATATTAATGTAATTGATTTTATACTGAATAATATACATAGTATAGTGTATTATAGCCATTATTATATACTAAATAAAAAAAATTCACTATAAAGGTTGAAAAATATACACAAAAAGGGGTATATTAGTAAGGGATATTTAGGATTTTTTTACTGAAAGGAGTAAGATTAAATGAGTTTTACAGAGAAAATATGGGCATTATCACAGAGAAATGTGAAAACAATAGTACTTCCAGAAGGGGAAGAGGAAAGAAATTTAAAGGCTTCAGAAATTATTCATAGCAATAAAATTGCAAATGTTATATTAGTTGGAAATGAAGCTAAGGTAAGAGAAAACGCTAAAAGTTTTGGAGTGAATTTAGAAGGAATTAAAGTAATAGATCCAGAAACTTCATCAAAAACTCAGGAATATGCAAATGCATTCTATGAATTAAGAAAAAATAAAGGGGTTACAGAGGAAAAAGCATTAAAAACAGTTAAAGACCCTGTTTATTTTGGAACTATGATGGTTAAAATGGAAGATGCAGATGGTTTAGTTTCAGGAGCGGTACATAGCACTGGAGATTTATTACGTCCAGGTCTTCAAATAATAAAAACATCACCAGGAATAAAAGTTGTGTCAAGTTTCTTTGTTATGGAAGTACCAAGTTCACCATATGGCGATAATGGTACATTATTGTTTGGAGATTGTGCAGTTAACCCAAATCCTACGGCTGAGGAACTTTCATCTATAGCTATAAGTACAGCAGAAAATGCAAAGGTATTATGTGGAATTGACCCTAAAGTCGCAATGTTATCATTTTCAACTGCAGGCAGCGCTAAACATGAAAATGTAGATAAAGTTGTTGAGGCTACAAAAATTGCAAAAGCGGCAAGACCAGACCTTGCAATAGATGGAGAATTACAGCTTGATGCTGCAATAGTAGAGAGCGTTGCTAGACTTAAAGCTCCAACAAGCGATGTAGCAGGAAATGCAAATGTTCTAATATTCCCAGATTTACAAGCTGGAAACATTGGGTATAAGCTAGTTCAGAGATTTGCAGGAGCAAAAGCTATAGGTCCTGTATGTCAAGGATTTGCAAAACCAATAAATGACCTTTCAAGAGGATGTAGTGTAGAAGATATAGTTAATGTTGTAGCAATTACAGCAGTACAAGCACAAAATATCAAATAAATACCATTAAACAGGTTATTGATTTAATTATCAATATAGGGTAATCTAATAGAATAATATATTACAATACCGTCAGGAGGAAATGAGAATGAAAATATTAGTAATAAACTGTGGAAGTTCTTCATTAAAGTACCAATTAATCAATATGGAAACTGAAGAAAGTCTAGCACAAGGATTAGTAGAAAGAATTGGAATTGAGGGGTCAATATTAACTCAAAAGGCTCCAGGAAAAGATAAATATATAATAGAGCAGCCAATGGCAGATCATAAAGATGCAATTAAATTAGTTTTAGGTGCATTAGTTGATGGAACACATGGTGTTATAGCATCTATGGATGAGATATCATCAGTAGGACACAGAGTTGTTCACGGTGGAGAAAAATATTCAGAGTCAGTAGTAATAAATGATGAAGTTATGGCTAGTTTGGAAGAATGTGTAAAACTTGCACCACTTCATAACCCAGCAAACATAATCGGAATTAACGCTTGTAAGAGTTTAATGCCAAATACTCCAATGGTTGCAGTATTTGATACAGCTTTCCACCAAACTATGCCTAAAACAGCATATATGTATCCACTACCATATGAGTTATATGAAAAACATGGTATAAGAAAATATGGTTTCCACGGTACATCACACAAATTTGTGTCAGCTGAATGTGCTAAAATGTTAGGGAAAGATATTAAAGACGTTAAAATCATAACTTGTCACCTTGGGAATGGAGCTAGTTTAGCTGCAATAAAAGATGGACATTGTGTAGATACAAGTATGGGATTCACTCCACTTGAAGGAATAGCTATGGGAACAAGATGTGGAAATATTGATCCTGCTATAGCTACATTCTTAATTAATGAGTGTAACATGACAGCTAAAGAAGTTGACAATCTAATGAACAAAGAATCAGGAGTTCTTGGATTATCAGGAGTAAGTAGTGATTTCAGAGATATAGAAGATGCAGCTGGAGAAGGAAATGAAAGAGCTATACTTGCTTTAGACGTATATAATTACAGAGTAAGAGAGATGATAGGTGCTTATGCAGCGGCTATGGGCGGCGTAGATGCAGTAGTATTTACAGCTGGTCTTGGAGAAAATGCTATAGGAACTAGAGTAGACATATGCAAAGGCTTAGAGTTCTTAGGAATCGAAATCGATGAAGTTAAGAATAATGTAAGAGGAAAGTCTACAGAAATAAGTAAAGATGGAGCTAAAGTAAAAGTATTTGTTATACCTACTAATGAAGAATTAGTAATAGCAAGAGATACTAAAGAACTTACTTCAAAATAATTATAAATATATATAAAATCTAATGATTTCAACGCTTCTACATAAGGAAAAAATATACATGTATAAATTGCCTTGACTTTTAGCTGTATAATTTATATAATAACTTGTGTTTGAATGATACATTTAATTAACTTAAGGAGGGGCGTTGGAGCTTTGCTCAAGCTATGCAATTTGCATTATATATAACTAGTTTAATTATTGGTTATATGAGGGAAAACATAGATTGAATGTTTTTTTAGAGCCGTTATGATGATTATAGATATAAATGAATTAAATGACAAAAGCTATGAAAAAAAAGATATCAATATACAACTTGAAAGAGATAACTTTTTCGATGGTGGTGAGATAGTTGCGTACTCCGAACCTATTAAGTTTGACGGTTTTTTACGTCGTAAAAGAGGGGTACTAGAACTTATTGGCGATGTAGATACTGAGGTATTGTTAAACTGTTCTAGATGTATGAAGGTTTTTCCTTATAAGATTAATATTCATATTGAGGAAGAATTATCAAACACTGAAGATTGTGAGATTATCTCAATCCAAGCTGATAATATAGATATGTATGAAATTATTGAAAACAGTATTATGCTTGAATTGCCTGTAAAAAGGTTGTGTAAGGATAATTGCAAAGGCTTATGCCAGACATGTGGTAAAGATTTAAATCTTGGACAATGTTCTTGTGCTGATTTATATGTGGACCCTAGACTAGAAAAGCTAACAAAAATGTTTTCTGACTATAAGGAGGTGTAATAATGGGAAATCCAGCTAGAAAATTTTCAAAAGGCAGAAGAGATAGAAGAAGAGCTTCAACTTTTAAACTTGGTTTACCAGGAATAGTTGAATGCCCTCAGTGCCATGATATGAAACTTGCTCATAGAGTATGTAAGAACTGTGGTTACTACAAAAATAGAGAAGTTATTTCAACTGAAGAGTAAAAAAGAAAGTCATTAGACTTTCTTTTGTTTTTTTATGTGGAATTTTATTTAAAAAGAATATATAATAAACTTAAATATTTTATTCATAGACTAATCATTAACATCTAATAGTAATCTATGGTAGATGTATTGAGGCTAAGTTGTCTCTGGATAATTAGTTCTGTTTTCGAGGGGTAAATGCTCCTGTGAAAGATAAGAACTCTGTTATATTAAATATAGATGATAGTGAGAGGGTTTAATATGAAAGTTGTAGTAGATGGAATGGGCGGAGATAATTCACCAGCAGCTATAGTTGAAGGGTGTGTTTTAGCACAGAAGGAATATGATATAGATATAATAATAACTGGAAAAGAAGAACTTATAAGAGTAGAGTTACAAAAATATGAATATGATAAGGAAAAGATAACTATTTTAGATGCCAGAGAAGTCATTTCAACTAATGAAACTCCTGTTAAGGCATTGAAAACTAAAAAGGATTCTTCGCTTGTAAGAGCTTTAGAATTGGTAAAAGCAAATGAGGCAGATGCGATTGTGTCGGCAGGAAGTACAGGTGCGTTTTTAGCTGGATGTACACTAATTGTGAAAAGAATTAAGGGGATAAATAGACCGGCATTAGCTCCAGTGATGCCTGGGAAAAATGGTCCTTTTATGATAATAGATGTAGGGGCAAATGCAGATTGTAAACCACATTATTTAACTCAATTTGCGCAAATGGGTAAAGTTTATTTTGAGAATGTGTTAGGTGTTAATAACCCCACTGTAGGGCTTATTAATATAGGGGCAGAAGAAGAAAAAGGAAATGAACTTACGAAAGAGGCCCATAAACTTTTAAAAGAAGAGGATATTAATTTTGTTGGGAATGTAGAGCCGAGAGAGATACCAAAAGGTGAAGTTAATATTCTTGTTTGTGACGGGTTTGTTGGAAACACAGTTTTAAAAATGTACGAAGGTGTTGCTAGTACTATTTTAAATGAATTGAAAGAAGAGATAATGAGTTCTACAAGAACTAAAATAGGTGGACTTTTATTAAAACCAGTTTTTAGCAGGTTTAAAAAGCACTACGATTACAAAGAATATGGTGGAGCTGCATTTTTGGGAGTTAACGGTATATGTATAAAGGCTCATGGTAGCTCGGATGGGAAGGCTATTAAGAATGCAATTAGACTTTCAAAAACATATTATGATACTAAAGTTTTAGAAAAAGTTAAAATTGCTTTTCAAGATGAAAAATAAAGTTCATGAATTCATGAATAAAAGTATACAAAGTTAGTATATTATATTATAGTATTTATAAATAAATAGTTGATTATTATCTAATATGATATTATATTAATAATGATATTATATTCAAATTTTAGGAGGTAAGTAAAAATGTTTGAAAAGGTAAAAGCAAAAATAGCGGAGCAACTAAGCATAGATGAAGATGAGATAACAATGGAAGCAGGCTTTGTTGATGATTTAGGTGCAGATTCATTAGATATTGTAGAACTTATTATGGCTCTTGAAGAGGAATTTGATATAGAAATTCCAGATGAAGATGCAGAAAAAATAACTACAGTAGGCGATGTGGTTGACTATATTAAAACAAGAGTAGAGGATTAATGATCGGGTTCCGTAGTAATGCGGAACCTTATTTTTAGGTTTATTCTTGAATCTATTTGTATAGGATATACCTATATTTGACAGCATCATAAGTGGTTCCTGAATATGAAAATATAAGGGGTATCAAAGTGATGGTCATCGTGTAAATTGAAGAATAAACCTCTGAGAGAGAGGGATAAGGATGAAAATATTAAACAACACAATAGAATTAAAAGAGAGACTAGGGATTGAATTTAAGAAGTTATCGTTATTACAGACAGCAATAACACATAGTTCTTATGCTAATGAAAGAAATGCTACGTTTAACGAAAGATTAGAGTTTTTGGGAGATACGGTTCTTGAACTTATAATATCAGAGTATCTATTTATAAATCATACAGCTGAGACTGAGGGATATTTAACTAAAATAAGATCATTTATTGTATGTGAAAATTCATTGTTTGAAATAGCTAAATCATGGAATCTAGGCAAATATCTTTACATGAGCAAGGGTGAAGAGCTAACGGGTGGGCGAGCTAGAGTATCCATTTTAGCAGATGCGGTAGAGGCTATAATTGCTGCTATATATTTAGATCAAGGAATTGAAGCTGTAAAAATATTTGTATTAAGAAACTTTAATGCGACAATTGAGAAAGCGGTTGAAAATCAGATAATTTTAGATTATAAAACTAAACTTCAGGAAATACTCCAAAAGAATGGAGATGTAAATATTTCTTATGATCTAATTAAGTTTGAAGGTCCGCCACATAGAAGAGAATTTTTTGTGGAAGTTGTGATCAATGGAAAGTCGGAAGGTAGCGGTACAGGGTACAATAAGAAAGAAGCACAGCAGATGGCTGCTAAGAAGGTGTTGATAAGTAGAGGTGATATAAGTGAGTAATAAGCATTATATAATACCTATATTTGTACCACATATAGGATGTCCTCATACCTGTGTGTTTTGTAATCAAGATAGCATTACAGGAGATGCAGGGATTCAAGGAAGTACAGGGAATGTTGATGCAGTGTTTGTGAAGGAAACTATAGATGAGTACCTTGAAACTATTAATAATAGTGAAGCAATAATTGAAGTATCATTCTTTGGGGGTACATTCACAGGAATTAATATGTGTAAGCAAAGAGAACTATTGGGGGTTGCTCGGGAGTATAAAAATGCTGGAAAGATTAAATTTATTAGACTATCTACTAGGCCAGACTATATAAATGATGAAATATTAATACATCTTAAAAACTTTGGAGTAGATATCATTGAATTAGGAGTACAATCATTAGATGAAGAGGTGTTATATAAATCTGGAAGAGGACACACTGCTAAGCATGTAGAGGAGGCTTCAAGGCTTATAAATGAATATGGCTTCACATTAGGTCATCAGATAATGTTGGGACTGCCAGGTGACACTAAGGAGAGGGATATAGCTACTACAAAGAAAAGTATAGAGATGAAACCTTCTATATGTAGGATTTATCCATCGCTAGTAATAAAAGATACACCAATGGAGAAACTTTTGCTGGAAGGCAAATATAAACCTTATAGCTTAAAAGAATCAGTAGATATAAGTAAAGTTGTTTATGGTATGCTAGAAAGTAGTGGTATAAATGTTATAAGAATAGGTCTGCAGCCTACAGAAGAAATTAATGATGGTGGAGACATTGTAGATGGACCATTTCACCCGGCTTATAGAGAGTTAGTTGAAGGTAGTATATATTGTGATATTATTTATGAATATATAAAGGACAAGAACGAAGTACCTTCGAATATTTATATTAATCCAAAAGATATATCAAAGCTATATGCTAACAAAAAAGAATATTTTAATGAATTATTAAGAAGGATACAAGTTGAAAAATTAGTGGTTCTTCAAAGTTATGATTTAGAAAAAGGGACTCTAGGGTTTTATAATAATGGAAAATTAGATATAATAAATCAAAAGGATTATTTGAAAAGCGTTTATAATAGGTAATGCAAAATATGATTAACTAAGGAGTGATTTTATGAGAATGAATAAACAAAAAAGAGAAAAGTATACTAGAATTATCATGATGGGTGTGTGTTTAATGCTAGTTTTAATGTTTATTTTACCAATTGTTTTAGGGTATTAGGGGAGTGAATAAATGTTCTTAAAATCTATTGAAATAAGGGGATTTAAATCCTTTGCAGATAAGACAGATTTAACCTTTAAACAAGGGGTAACGGTGGTAGTTGGACCAAATGGTAGTGGGAAAAGTAATATTTCAGATGCAGTAAGATGGGTTTTGGGGGAACAGAGCAT
The DNA here is from genome assembly GCF_036660475.1 of Clostridium sp. GTDB lineage: Bacteria > Bacillota > Clostridia > Clostridiales > Clostridiaceae > Clostridium_J. The sequence goes on from NZ_JAVXAO010000006.1 coordinate 170,316, forward strand.
TAAAAACCTTAGAGGGGATAAAATGGAAGATGTTATCTTTGCAGGTACCCAATATCGAAAGGCTGTAGGGCTTGCTCAAGTAGCATTGACACTCGACAACAGTGATTCAGAATTAGATATAGCCTACTCGCAAGTAACTGTTGCTAGAAGGCTGTATAGATCCGGAGATAGTGAATATTTGATTAATAATACAGTGTGCAGATTAAAAGATGTACAAGCTTTGTTTATGGACACTGGTATTGGTAAAGAGGGATATTCAATTATAGGACAGGGGAAAATTGATGCTATCTTAAGCGCTAAATCTGAAGATAGAAGAAAGTTGTTAGAAGAAGCTGCTGGTATTGTGAAATATAAAAATAGAAAAGAAGAGGCTGAGAAGAGGCTTGAAAATACAGAGCAAAACCTTATTAGGATAAATGATATTATTTCAACCTATGAAGAACGATTGCCAGACTTGGAGTCAGATTGTGAAAAGGCTAAGGTGTTTTTAAAAGCATCTGAAGAAATAAAAGTAAAAGAAGTTAATATAATAATAGACTTTTTGGAAAAAACAAAGTTTAATATAGATAAAATTAATAATAGCAATGAAGGAATTAAAACATTTAGACAAAACCTTGAAAATGAAAAACAAGGTTTTAAATTTACTTTGGAAGAAAATAATAAAGAGCTAGAATCCTTTAATGAGATTGTAGAAGAAAAAAGAAAAAATTATTATGAAAATCAAAGTAAGCAGCAACATGTACTTGGAGAAGTGAAGCGATTTGAAGAAAAAATAGGCTATTTAGATGAAACTATAAATAGATTGAAGAAAGAAGTTTTAATAAAAACAGAAGCCATAAAAAAAGAAGAAGAAAATATATATAAGAGGATAAAAACAATTTCTTTAATGAAAACTGAAGAAGAAGAAATGAACAAAAAGATTGTCATTAAGGATGAGGAAGTATCCCAAATACTTAAAAGTGTTTTAGATTATAATATTAAGTTGAAGGAATTAGAGGAATTAAAATTTAAAAATCATAGTCAGATAAATTCAAAAACCAGTGAAATGAGTATTTTAAATAACAATATTGAGTTGAGTGATGAAAGTATAGAAAATTTAATTTTAGATGTTCAAACTTATAATAATTCAATAATTATAAATGGCAAAACAAAAGATGGTCTGTTAGAAGAAGAGAAAACTACCATAAAAAATATATTAACCTATGAAGAGGCTGTTAAAAGTAATAGGAAAAAATTCACTAAGAATAAACATGATGCTGAAGTTTTAGAAAGAAACCTAAAGGATATAGTAAGAATTCAAGGAAATAAGGAAGCTAGACTAAATGCTTTAGTAACTTTAGAAAAGTCCTATGAGGGGTACAATAAATCAGTAAAGTTACTTATGCAATATATATCTGATAGTAAGATTTATAAAATAAATTCAGATTGTTATGTGTTAGGAGATATAATTAAGGTTCCGGTGACTGTTGAAAAAGCAATAGAAATTGCTATGGGAGCCAGTATATCTAACATTGTAACTAAAGATGAAACTATCGCTAAGAATTTAATTAATTATTTAAAAACCAGTAAAATAGGAAGGGCAACCTTCATGCCTATTAATATTGTTAAGGGTAAGAATGTAGCTGTTGATAAATCTATAATAGAATCTAAGGGGTATATAGGTATAGCAAGTGAACTTATACAGTTCGATGGTAAATTTAAAGGTATTGTAGATCAGGTGCTTGGCAAAACTCTTATATGTGGAACTATGGACGATGGATTACACATATCCAAAATTAGTGGACATAAATATAGAATTGTTACCTTGGATGGTGAGGTTTTTAATCCAGGGGGATCATTAACTGGTGGTAGTTATTCTAAAAATGCTAATGTAATTGGGCGAAAAAGAGAAATACAGGAATTGACTGAAACTATTGAAAAAAGCCACCTAATTGTTGAAGAGAAAAACAAGGAAATAAATGATTTGAATCAGGTTATCAAGAGGTTAGATGATGAGGGATTGAATCTTAGAGATGAAATACATTCTCAAAATATTAACATAACAAAAATACGGGGAGAAATTTCAAAGGTTATAGAGGAAGAAGAGAGAAATAAAAAAGAAGTAGAAAGAGCCAGTGAATCATTAGCGAAAGAAAATGATAAGATCAAAATATTTAAATCGAAACTTATTAATATAAACACCGAAATTGAAAAGCTAAATGAAAATGTATTAATGGTTCTAAATGAGTTTGAGGAATTTAGTTCAAAGACTAAGGATAAAAATATTTATGTGGATAAGTTAAAAGAAGAATTAACTACTATAAGAATAAGCAAGGCTAAGATTATGGAGATGATCAGTAGCAATAGTACAGAGCTTGAAAGAGTTAAACGGGGTATAGTATTTGAAAAGAAAGTAATTAGTGATAACTTAGAGGCTATTGAAAAATCTATATTAGAAAAACAAGAATATGAATTGAAGATAAACAACAGTAGTGATGATGTTAAATCTATAATAGTATTGATTAACGAGTTAGAGGAGTACTTTAAGAAATCAGAAGTTGAAAGAATAAGAATAAAAGGTAAAATCCCAGTTATAACTTCAAAAATTGAGGATATTAATCTGCAATTGGATAAACTAGAAAAGGAAATCCATAGAAATGAAATATCTTTGGCTAAAATTGAATCTGAAGAAGAGAGTTTATTGAAGAAACTTAATGAAGAATATAATCTTACATTTGCAGAAGGATTAACTTTTAAAATTGAGGGATATGATATAAACATACTTAAAAATGAAGTGATAATTTTAAGAAAACAGATAAGTGATTTAGGATTAGTTAATCTAGGTGCTATAGAAGAATTTAAAGAGGTTAACGAAAAGTACATGTTTATGAATGAACAAAGAGAAGATTTAGTTCAATCAAAAGAAGAAATTGTTATATTTATAGGGGAAATAACAGATAAGATGAAAAGTGTATTTATGAGCAATTTTAAGCAACTTAGAATTTATTTTAATGAAACTTTTAAAGAGTTATTTAAAGGTGGAAGTGCAGATTTAACACTTCAAGGTGATGATGAATTAACCTGTAAAATAGAAATAGATGTAGAGCCACCAGGAAAGAAATTACAAAACATAAATCTTCTTTCGGGTGGAGAGAAGGTGCTATCTGCCATAGCATTATTATTTGCTATTTTAAAGATGAAGCCTACACCATTCTGTATATTAGATGAGATTGAAGCAGCCCTAGATGATGCCAATGTACTTAGGTATGGGGAATTTTTAAAGATGTTTTCTAAGCACATACAATTCATAGTAATAACTCATAGGAAGGGAACTATGGAAACTAGTGACATGATTTATGGAGTTACGATGGAAGAAAAAGGGGTATCTAAGGTAGTGTCATTAGAATTTACAAAATCATAAGGAGGGGTATAAATGTTTGGAGGATTTTTTGATAAGTTAAAACAGGGACTTGCAAAAACTAGAAATACTATAAATGATGCAGTGACACAGGTTTTAAAGCTTGCGGTTACAATAGACGATGATTTATATGAGGAATTAGAAGAAATTCTTATAACTAGCGATATTGGAGTGGAAACTTCAGTGGAAATTATTGAGAAATTAAAGAAAAAAGTTATATCGGAAAGAATTAATGACCCACAAGAAATATATCCAGCAATGAAGGTTATAATAATGGATATGCTTGGGGACTATGAGAGTTCAATAGTTCCGGAGAGTGTACCAGAGGTAAGGCTTATAATTGGAGTTAATGGGGTTGGTAAAACTACGTCTATTGGAAAGATGGCAGCAAGGATTAAAAGCAAAAATTACAAGGTGTTGCTTGCCGCTGGAGATACATTTAGGGCAGCGGCAATTGATCAATTAGAAATATGGAGTAAAAGAGCTAATGTAGATTTAATTAAACATCAAGAGGGATCGGATCCAGCGGCGGTTGTTTTTGATGCAGTTCAAGCAGCAAAGGCTAGAAAGACAGACGTGTTAATTTGTGATACGGCAGGAAGGCTTCATAATAAAAAAAATCTTATGGATGAACTTGGTAAGATAAATAGAATAATCGATAGAGAATATAGTGAGGCTAGAAAAGAGACATTATTAGTTCTAGATGCAACTACTGGCCAGAATGCAGTTATTCAAGCAAAGCAATTTATGGAGGTATGCCCTATTGACGGAATAATTCTGACGAAATTGGATGGTACGGCTAAGGGTGGAATAGTAATATCTATAAAGCATAGCTTAAATATACCAGTTAGATATATTGGAGTAGGTGAAGGGATAGATGATTTACAGGAATTTAATTCAAAAGAATTTGTTGAAGCATTATTTTAATAAAATGTTATTAAGGTGTTAAGTAAAAATACTTGACACCTAGCAATTAATTTGTTAATATAGTTTTTGTGAGTTAGGTGATTATATGGAAAAAAGAGTTGAAATATCGGTTTTATTAGATTATTACAATTTATTGCTTACTGATAAACAAAGAGATATTATGGATTTATATTATAATAAAGACTTATCTCTATCAGAGATATCTGAGATTAATAACACAAGTAGGCAAGCAATTCATGACTTAATTAAAAGATGCAACCACCTTTTAGAAGAGTATGAGAAAAAACTTAACTTAATGGAAAAAACCTTAACTATAGAAAACTCTAAGACAAAAATTATTAACAAATTACAACAATTACAAAGTATTGTTTCAGAAAAGAACGAGAAAGAAACAATAGAGTATATAATTGAAGATATAATAGAGAATGTATAGGAGGTTTTCATATGGCTTTTGAAGGACTATCTTCTAAATTGCAAGAAACCATTAAAAAGCTTAAAGGTAAAGGCAAACTTTCAGAGAAAGATATCAAAGAAGCTATGAGAGAGGTAAAACTTGCTCTTTTAGAAGCTGACGTAAATTATAAGGTTGTTAAGGATTTTGTGAAATCAGTTAGTGAAAAATGCCTTGGGGATGAAGTTATGGAAAGTTTAACCCCAGGACAACAAGTTGTTAAAATAGTTAATGATGAATTAACTTCACTGATGGGTACCACGGAGAAGAAACTTGACTTCGTAAATAACGGAATAACTATGATAATGCTAGTTGGACTGCAAGGGGCAGGTAAAACTACCATGGCAGGAAAACTTGCGCTTAATCTGAGAAAAAGCAATAAAAAACCACTTTTAGTAGCTTGTGATGTATATAGGCCAGCGGCTATAAAACAGTTGCAGGTAGTTGGAAAATCTATAGATGTTCCAGTATTTACAATGGGAGATAAGAGCAATCCAGTTGATATTGCAAAGGCTTCAGTTGAACATGCTAAAAGTATTGGTTCAAATGTGGTTATAGTGGATACAGCAGGTAGATTACACATAGATGAAACACTAATGGGTGAGCTTGAAGATATTAAAACTTCAATAAATCCATCAGAGATATTGTTGGTTGTAGATGCGATGACGGGTCAAGATGCAGTTAATGTAGCAGAGACCTTTAATAAAACATTAGATATTACAGGTGTTATAATTACTAAGTTAGACGGTGATACTAGGGGTGGAGCAGCTTTATCCATTAAAGCGATAACTGATAAGCCTATTAAATATGCTGGTATTGGTGAGAAAATGACTGACTTGGAAGTTTTTCATCCTGAAAGAATGGCATCAAGAATACTTGGTATGGGAGATGTACTTTCACTAATAGAAAAAGCACAATCAGCTATAGATGAAAAAAAAGCTACAGAGCTTGGTAACAGAATGATGAATCAAGAATTTAATCTTGAGGATTTTTTAGAAACTATGAACCAAATGAAAAACTTAGGACCTATGGGTAAGCTTGTAGAAATGATTCCTGGATTTAACTCTAAGGAGTTAAAGGGTGTAGATTTTTCACAAGGTGAGAAAACTATGGGGAAAATGGAAGCAATAATTAAATCCATGACTGCTAAAGAGAGAAAAAATCCGAATTTAGTTTCAAATTCTCCTTCTAGGAAGAAGCGGATAGCTGACGGTTCAGGAAGTACTATTCAAGCAGTAAACAAGGTTTTAAAAGATTTTGAAGCGATGAAAAAAATGATGAAGCAGATGAAAGGCATGGGTGGAAAAATGGGTAAACTTGGTAAGAAGGGTTTATTCGGAAAATTACCATTCTAGCTTTGATATATTTAATCCTTTGAAGGAGGTGAAATACAATGGCAGTTAAAATCAGATTAAGAAGAATGGGTGCTAAGAAAGCTCCTTTCTACAGAATAGTTGTTGCTGATTCAAGATCTCCAAGAGATGGAAGATTTGTTGAAGAAATTGGATACTACAACCCAACTACAGAGCCAATAACTGTAAAGATCGATGAAGAGAAGGCAGTTAAATGGATACAAAATGGAGCTCAACCAACAGAAACAGTTAAAAGACTTTTCACTAATGCAGGAATAAAATAGGAAAGTTTAATTGATTGGAGGCGCAATCCATGAAAGAATTACTTGTAATCATTGCAAAATCATTAGTTGACAGCCCAGAGGCTGTCACAGTAAATGAAATTGTTGGAGAGCAATCTATAATTTTAGAATTAAAAGTTGCTCAAGAAGATATGGGGAAAGTAATTGGAAAACAGGGAAGAATAGCTAAGTCTATTAGAACTGTTGTTAAAGCAGCAGCGATTAAAGAAAATAAAAGAGTTGTTGTTGAGATAATATAAGAGTTAGGTAATCCTAACTCTTATTTTCATACAAAAAATAACTAGTAAGTGTTATATAAATAAATTTGTGGTTAATAATAATTAGATAAAAGGAGAAATAGTATGAAGGAATTAATGAGTGTTGGTCAAATAACTAAACCTCACGGAGTTAGAGGCGAAGTTAAGGTAAGTTCATTAACGGATAGTTTAGAGAGATTTAAAACCTTAGACAAAGTGTACATAGATGGAGTGGAAATAAAAATTACATCTGTTAAACTTCAAAAGGACAGAGCAATTTTGAAAATAGAAGGAATAGATTCAATAGAGCAAGCAGAAGAGTATAGAAATAAATATTTGGAAGTTAAAAGAGAAAATGCTATAAAATTACCGAAAGATAGTTATTATATTGCAGATCTTATGGATTGTTATGTATATGATACTGATGGAGAAGCTTTGGGTAAGGTGTACGAAGTAATTGAAACTGGTAGCAATGATGTGTATTGGGTTAAAGAAGAAGGTAAGAAAGATGTATTAATACCAGCTTTAAAAGATATTGTAGAAGAAGTTGATATAGAAAATAATAAAATAGTAATAAAACCTGTGAAGGTATGGTCTGAGTAATGAATATAGACATTTTAACATTGTTTCCAGAAATGTTTAATATATTTAATCATAGTATTATAGGGAATGCTATTGAGAAGGGTATATTGTCAATAAAGGCAACAAATATAAGAGATTTTTCAACTAATAAACATAAAAAAGTGGATGATTACCCTTATGGCGGTGGCGCTGGAATGGTTATGACTCCGGAGCCAATAGTAAATGCTATAAAGCATATAAAGGAAACTAATTCAGGGAAAGTTATTTTCTTAGGACCTAGAGGAAAAACAATTAATCAGCAGATGTGTAAGGAGTTATCTAAGGAAAAAGAATTGGTATTTATATGTGGTCATTATGAAGGTATTGATGAGAGAGTATATAAGTATATTGATATGGAAATATCATTAGGAGATTTTGTGCTAACAGGTGGGGAAATGGCTTGTATACCGGTAGTAGATAGTATTTCAAGAATGATTCCTGGTGTATTATCCTGTGACGAAAGCTTTGAAGAAGAGTCATTTTATGATGGGCTTTTGGAATATCCTCATTATACCAGGCCGTTTTCATTTGAAGGTGATGAGGTACCACAGGTTTTGATTTCAGGTCATCATGAAAATGTTAGGAAATGGAGAAGAGTGAAATCTTTGGTGATTACAAAAGAGCGAAGAAAAGATATGTATAAAACCATAGAACTAACAAAGGAAGATAAAAAGTTATTAGAGAACTATTATAAAAGAGATAAATAATATTGCACAATTTGATTATGTGTGGTAGAATGAGATTCGTGCTAGTACAGGCGGTCCTCTGTCACTCATTGTGGTTAAGAACGTCGTAATAAAATTTAGGAGGGAATGCACATGTTAGATATAATAAGAGAAATAGAAGCTGAACAGTTAAGAACTGATTTAACTCCTTTCAATGTAGGGGATACAGTTAAGGTTCATATCAAAATCAAAGAAGGCGCTAAAGAGAGAGTTCAAATTTTCGAAGGAACAGTTCTTAAGAGACAAAATGGTGGATCTAGAGAAACTTTCACTGTAAGAAGATTTGCATCAGGCGTTGGAGTTGAAAAAACTTTCCCAATCAATACACCTGTTATAGAAAAAATAGAGGTAGTAAGAAAAGGAAAAGTTAGAAGAGCTAAATTATTCTACTTAAGAGACAGAGTAGGTAAAGCTGCTAAAGTTAAAGAGAGAATGTAAGAAAATGGGGCTGTTTAAGTCCCTTTTTTTGTTATAAAGAACATATTTAAATATATAAAGTATATTAGGATTTTATATGTAAATTAAAAGGAGTGAGAAATAAATGAGTATAAACTGGTTTCCAGGACATATGGCTAAAACTCGTAGAGAAATAAAAGAAAATTTAAAACTAGTAGATGCAGTAATAGAGATTAGAGATGCGAGAATAGCATATTCAAGCTCAAATCCGGATATTGTTGATATCTGTAGTGAAAAGCCAAGAATAATATTGTTCAATAAAAGTGATCTTAGTGATAGTAATGTAACTAAAAGATGGGTAAAAGAATTATCTAATGAAAGTACGAGAGTTCTATCAGTTAACTGTCTTACAGGAGTTGGTCTTAATAAAATAAAACCAACATTAGATGAATTGCTAAAAGTAAAGCATGATAGAATGAAAAGTAAGGGGCTTGTAAATATTATTACCAGAGTAATGGTAGTTGGAATACCTAACGTAGGAAAATCTACATTCATAAATAGAATGGCTAAGAATAATATAGCTAAAACTGGAGATAGACCTGGAGTTACTAAGAGTAAACAATGGATTAAGACAAAAATGGGAATAGAATTAATGGATACTCCAGGAGTTTTATGGCCTAAATTTGAGGATGAAGAAGTTGGACTTAACTTAGCATTTACAGGAGCTATAAAAGATGAAATCATGGATATTGAAGAGCTTGCATTAAAGCTTATAGAACGTCTTCAAATTAGTAATGGAAATAGGTTAAAGGAAAGATACAAACTTAATGAGTTAGATGAAAACCCTCTTGTGAATATGGATAATATTGCAAAGAAGAGGGGGGCTATAATCGCTGGTGGGAACATAGACTATAATAGGATAGCAGTGATGTTGTTAGATGAATTTAGGGGTGGAAAATTAGGGCCTATATCATTAGAGGCACCTAATACCAAAAAGGAGAATGAAGAGTAAAGTGTTTTTAGAAGAAATAAAGACTATGAGATTCAATGACATAAAGTCTTCAGTAAGGGGATTTATGTCATTGAATGAGGTAGCTTATAATGAAGATGAGTATGAGCAGATACAAAAGATTTTAAGTTATGATGAAAGAAAAAATGTTAGAGCTTTGGGGGAGACTGTCGGTAGAAAGGTTGAACACTATAGAAATGAAGTAGTGAGAGTACAAAAATTTTACGATTTTGATAAAAGCTATGGATATGAAGTTGTAGCTGGTGTTGATGAAGTTGGAAGAGGACCATTAGCTGGGCCTATAGTAGCTGCTGCGGTAGTTCTTGACAATGATTCTAATGATTTAATCTTGCATATAAATGATTCTAAAAAGATAGGGAAAGAGTTGAGAAAAGAACTTAGTGAGATAATAAAAGAAAAAGCAGTTAGTTATTCAATAGCCATAAAAAACAATAAAGAAATAGATGAAAAAGGTATTGGATTTTGCAACAATGAAATATTTAAAGAAGCTATAAAGGGATTAAGTATAGTTCCGGATTTGGTTTTATCAGATGGGTATAGAATTAAAGAGTTTAATCTTAGAAATGAAGCTGTAATTAAAGGGGATACGAAGAGTGCTGCAATTGCATGTGCTTCAATAATAGCAAAAGTATATAGAGATAATATTATGGAGGAGTACGGAAATCTTTATAGTAATTATCACTTTGATAAGAATGTAGGATACGGAACAAAAGAACATATGGATGCAATTGTTGAATATGGAAGTTGTGAAATACATAGAGAAAGCTTTTTGAAGAATATTAATGGAACTAGGTAAAATATTTTTATTTTTATAATGTAAAATGTATATGCCTGTAAGTATCAGTAAACTTTATAGTTTATGAATTACAGGCATTTTTAGCGTGCATTAAAAAGCATTTTTAATTAAATTAATTCTATGGGAAGAATCATTAGCATTTATAATTATTTCAATGGCATCAAATCTGAAAAAAGATTTATGTATATTATTTATTGATATATAATATTGGGCAGCTCTATAGAGCTTTTTTATTTTTTTGCTCGTTATACTTTCTAAGGGGTATCCGTAACGAGTAGCATATCTAGTCTTAACCTCTATAAAACATATATAATTGCTATCCTTTGCAATTAAATCGATTTCTCCTAATTTGCATGAAAAATTTTGTTCTATTGATATATATCCTAAGGTTTCTAGGTAAGTCTTGGCTAGGGTTTCGCCATAATTACCGATGGATTTATTTAAAGATTTCATAATTTTCACCTTTCTAAAGTATTATTATATCAATGGAAGGATTGACAATATGTAATTATTTTAAACAACAATTACAGTCATATCAAAATAAATAATAAGTCAAAGCTGAGATGAATATTTTCGGGTAAAGGAGAGAAATGTTTCTGCAGTATAGCTGAAAAAAGTAGAGGATGCTGAATTATTTATTTTTGAAATCTACAACTAAAGAATTTCGAAAAAGTTGATTATAGTAGAATGAATGGTCAATACTTAATCTATCAACATGAAGTATGGTTGTGCTATAAATTAGGTAAAGTTTTAAATATATAGAGGTGAAATTATGTCAATTCAAATAAAGAGTGCAGCTTTTTTAGGTGTTGAAGGTGTGCTGATAAATGTGGAAGTAGATATTTCTTACGGGCTTCCTAATTTTAACATTGTAGGTTTAGGGGATACTGCGGTAAAGGAATCAAAGGATAGGGTTCGGGCTGCCATAATTAATTCAAAATTAGAGTTTCCTATAAGTAGGATAACTGTAAATCTAGCTCCAGCGCATATAAGAAAAGAAGGTTCACATTATGATTTGCCAATTGCAGTAGGAATACTTACTGCAACAAATCAAATATTAATGTCTGATGTGAATGATTTTATTTTTGTAGGAGAACTTTCTTTAAATGGAGCTATAAATAAGATTAATGGTGCATTACCAATAGTAATTGAAGGAGTCAAACAAGGTATAAAAAATTTTGTAGTCCCATTTGGAAATAAAGATGAATGTTCGTGTATTGAAGGTGCAAATATTTATCCAATGGGTAATTTAAAAGAAGTTATTCATTTCTTTACATATAAAGATATGAAACCTTATATTTTAGATAGGGATATCAATGAAAGTGTGAGTACTACTTTAGATTTTTGTGATGTTATAGGGCAACAGGCAGCTAAAAGAGCTTTGGAAGTTGCGGTTGCGGGAAATCATAATGCTTTGATGTACGGAACGCCGGGGTCTGGTAAGACTATGTTAGCTGAGCGTATTGTTTCTGTAATGCCACCCCTGAATTATGAAGAATCTTTAGAGGTTACTAAAATATATAGTGTAAGTGGTGAGTTAAAAGATTTGGGGCTAATTGGTTCTAGACCATTTAGGAATCCCCATCATACAATTACTAATACTGCATTGGTAGGAGGTGGTCGAAATCCATCTGCTGGTGAAATATCGTTAGCACACAATGGCGTATTATTTTTAGATGAAATATTAGAGTTTGATAAAAAATCTTTACAGGTACTAAGACAACCACTAGAAGATAGAAAAATTAAATTGTCGAGAGTTAGTGGTACAGTTATATATCCCGCTAACTTTATGCTTGTAGCAGCATTGAATCCATGAGGGTTCAAATGCCAAGTCGGATAAATTCCATTCGATTCTATATTCACTGGATTTCGTCCCATTATCAATAATAGGAATTATATCTATGCATTTAACAAGTAATCTTATAACTTCGGTTTTTTCACTATTATTTAATGTGTCTACTCTATTTTTATAGAATTCTAGGTTGTTTTTGAATTTATTAATTACATTGTGTTTATCATTAAAAATTGACATCTTGTTTTTTACAGCTTTGATGATGTCATCATGTTTAGTTAAGTCTTTTTTTATATCAGCCAATTGCTCCTCTAATTCGGCATCAGTTATTATATTTTTCCTAAATAATTTCAGTATGTTTGATTTTTCATTATTTAATTCTATAATTTGTTTATTTAGAAATTCCAACTCCATATTTAGTTCAGATTCTTCATTTGTTTTATCATCATCTAATACATAGCCATCAAAATCAACCAATATTTCTCTGCATATATTCCAAACAAATTTTTCAAGTGTATCAGCGACAACGTTCAAATTATGGCAATTTGTATTGTAAAGTTTTTTATTTAAAGATTTTTTACCACTGCAACTATAAACAGATGGTGAATTCCTATAAAATACTCCATAATAAGTTCTTTTACATTCACCGCACTTAATTAATGTTCTTAAAAGGAAATCTCTATTAGGACTATTCCGTTTAGAATTTTTCGAATTTAAAAGTCTTAGTTCTTTCGCAGATTCAAAAACCTCAATAGGGACTATAGCGGGTACACTTCTTACAATAAGCTCTGTACGTCTAGTAGACCTCTTACCATATTCATGCCTCCCCATATAAGTAGTATTTGCAAGAATACGTTGTATTGTACTTACAGACCAAAGACTTTGCTTTTCATTTTTATTTCTTTTCCCAGTACCTCGAGCAGCATAATTAGTAGGGATTCCTGTGCTATTTAAATAGATAGTTATATCTAGACTATTTTTCTTATCTTCAACATACATATCGAATATTTTCCTTACGATTACAGCCTCATCTTCATTAATCTCTAGATATTTATCTTTATTAACAAAATATCCAAACGGAACAATGCCACCCAACCATCGACCTTGTTTAGCTGCCCTTGAAGCACCCAAAAACATTCTATCAAGGATATTATTCCGTTCTAATTCAGCCATATTTAAATAAGTTATAAACTGAAATCGTCCAGTTGGTGTATTGAGATCAAAAGGCTCAGTAAGACTTATTATTTCAATATTATAAGTTCTTAACACTTCAACGGCGCTTAATCCGCTTAAAGTATCTCTTCCAAATCTATCGATTTTATAAACCAATATAGCATCAAATTCACCTTCACTAGCTTTATCAATTAATAACTTACCAGTAGGTCGTTTTTCAAATTCTACAGTGCCGCTTACACCATCATCTAAATATTCACAAGCTAATTCTAAGTCTTCCTTCATTTCTATGTAAGTTTTCAATATATCAACTTGATTCTCTATAGTTTCTCTTTCTTTCTGATCGTCAGAAGATACTCTACAATATATAGCAACTCTTTTCATAATTAAAACCTACTTTCGATTATTAATAATTGTGTTAATAGCCATCTTAACTGCAAACTCAAATTGATGTTTTTCATCCATAGTCATAATTTTGCCATCTATAAGTAATTCATCATCTTGCATTATAAAATCTATAGCCTCAGATAGTTCTGATATTTCATATGAACCTTCATCTATACTCAATAAATCATTTGTTGTAACGCCTAAAGCTTTTGCTATCTTTTCTAATGTTTCACTCCTTAAACTTTGTCTATTACCAGTTTCTATCTGCGATATTGTAGATTGGCCAACTTTAGCGAGTTGGCTAAGTTTATTTACTGTTAATCCTTTATTTTCTCTAATTTCTTTGATGTTTTTTCCAAGTATTGATTTCACTTTTAATAACCTCTTTCTTTTTAATTATAATTTTAATCTTTGACTATTGTAATTATAATGCTTCACAAAACGAAAGTAAATAGAAATGTTTCGACAACGAAACAATAAACGCTATTAAAAGTGAAAATGATGTAGTAATTTGAATTAATTTAGAGCAAGAATGAGCAATTGAAAGCTATTTGTTTCGCAACCGAAAAAATGGATGAATTTGAAGGTTGTGTATATTTCGGATTCGGAATACAATTAACTCATAAGTTTCGAAAGCGGAACAAAGGTGGTGATTAAATGACATTGAAAGAGTATCTAAAAGAAAAACAATTAACAAATAGCGAAGTTTGTAAAGCTGCAAGCATTGGGGAAGCAACTTTAAGTCAATTTCTGAATGGGAAGAGAAAAATAACACTAGAGACTGCATGTAGAATCTCTGATGCATTAAATATTTCGCTAGATAAATTTAGGGAATTAACTGAGGGGGGGGGTGTAGAAATTGAAAACTTATAGTGTAACTATAATGAATGGTAAGAAAAAGATTGTAATAACAAATGTAGTTAATGGGAATGACAAAAGGAAAGAGGCAGCAGATATAGTTTGTTGTAATAAAAGGGTTACAGCATAGATAATTAATGTTCAGTCTTAATATATTCAAACGGCTCCAGTGTGAGGGTAAACATATTCAAGGTGGTGGAATTCAAAAATGTCATTCAAGTTTTTAAGAGATTTGAAAGCAAGTATAACAGAACAAGAGTTTAAAGAAGTGCTAACAATTGCTACGCAAGACATTATGTTCAATAATGTTGGGTTTAATAGGTTAACTAAAGAACAAGATTTAATTAGTGTCTGTGAGAAAAGTTTGATTTTAATACGAGGTAGACAAGCATGTGGAAAGGGGATGTAAGAATGATGAAACCTATCAAGATTAAAGGGGTAATACATGAAATGGATTTTGAGCAGTGCTACTGCCAATTCGCACCGCTCAGAAATAAAATAGCATATGAATATAGACATATGCCAATGGAACGTGAGGACTTAATGCAAGAAATAGACCTCAGTTTCTTTAAAGCTTATCAAGCTTATGATAACACAGAGTTTGAATTTATGACAATAGTTTATCAGATTATTAAAAATGACTTATGGAAAAAAATTAGAGGATATCATGCAGTCAAGAGACAGTCTAATGTAAATAATGTCTATTTTAATGCATTATCTCAGTCGGCAGATAAGTCAAATGAATTACTAGATTTAATAGTGAAAGAGGATAACTTTGAGGAAGATTTAAACTGTAAATTGAGTTTCGAGAGAGCACTTAGTAAGGTAAGAAGAAAGGATAAAGTTAAAGCTATAAATCTCTTAAGTATTGGGTATAAACAGCTTGAAGTTGCTGAAATAATAGGGTGTAGTCAAACTCAGATATCAAGATTCAAAATGGAATTTAGAGAGATGTTATTGGATGAAATCTGTTGTTAAGGGGGATATAATGCCTATGGTTATAAATGCTACTAGCTTTAAAAAAGAATCTTACACCATTTTCGGTATTAGGGACTTAGAAGATTTAGTTATTAATACAATGGGTGAGGATGTATGGAATGCAATTATGTATTTCACGGAAGAGAAGATTGAATTAAATCAAGAGGAGAACAAATATACAGAAGATGATATAAGGTCCTATGATGTAGACCTAACTTCATTAAGAAGCGGTGTAAGTTATGAAGTACAAGAACTAAGTAGACTAGTTAGCTATGTTAATGATTCCACTAGATTAAATAGAGCAATTATTATTGAAAAGATATGTGGTGTTAAAAGACGGCTAACAGAAAATGAGGGATATTGAATGAATAAGAAAGTGGCATTAGTTAAGTTTAAAGGCTATCAAGATCATATGGAATATTCATACTTAACAGATATAGACAATTTAGTTGACGGGGATGTTCTAGTAGTTCCAACTAATAATTCATACAGTATAGGATACTTTGCCAGGTACAGTGATAATAAGCAGCATGTTAGAAATGCAACTAAATGGATAGTTCAGAAAGTTGATATTGAAGCATACGAAATTAAGATGTTTCTAGGTGAGTAGCTATGAATAAATTAAGCAAATCTGAATTCATGAGTAAAGCAATTAATGACTTATACGAGTTTAAAAGACTAGAGAAGGAAAAGGCAATGGGTGCTGAGATTCATGAAATACAGAATTTTCATAAAATAAATCAATATAAGAGGAGGAAGAAAAGATGGAAATAACAGCAAAGTTTAATAATGGTGAGGAAATGATGGCATTTGCTAAAATGCTATTAGGAAATAATACAAAAGAAGAGGTGGAATTCACTGCAAAAATGTCTAAATCTGTAGAGGTTATAAATGAAGAGGTTAAAGAAGTAAAAGAAGAAACACCTAAAGTTGAAGCAGAAGTAATTGGTGTAAACCAAGAACAAGGTGAAACTAAAGATGCTGAAATTGTAGTTGATGATAAACAAGAGGACAAGCCAGTAGTGACTAAGGAAATGGTAAGGGCTATATTCACTAAGCTGATTAAAGAAGGTAAGCAGGCTAAAGCTAAAGAGCTTACAAGTAAGTACGGAGCTGCTAAGCTAGGGGAAGTAAAAGAAGAAGACTATGCAGCAATATTAAAGGATGCGGGGGAACTATTATAATGGCAGCGCATGCAATATTAAGTGCTTCTGGTGCTAGTAGATGGATGGCCTGCCCACCTTCTGCTAGATTAGAACAGAACTACACTAACCAATCTAGTGAGTTTGCTAGGGAGGGTACGTTGGCACATGAACTTGGAGAATTAGGATTAAGAAAAGAACTGGGGGTAATATCAACAAGAAAATACAATATTGAAGTTAAGAAGATACAAGCTCATGAACTTTATACTGCTGATATGCCTGACTATGTAGAGGTATATGTAGATACTTGTATTGAAAAGGTAGCAGAGGCTAAAGCAAAGACTCCTGATGCGGTATTTAGCATAGAACAAAAACTTAACTTTAGTGAATGGGTACCAGAAGGGTTCGGTACAGGTGACTTTGTAATAATTGCGGATGGGGTTATGGAAATATGTGATCTAAAGTATGGTAAAGGAGTTCCAGTAAGTGCAATAGATAATAAGCAAATGCGATTATATGCACTGGGAGCAATACATGAATTTGGATTCTTATATGATATAGAAAAAGTAAGAATGACGATTATACAACCTAGACTTGATAGTATTTCAACAGATGAAGTTGATGCAGATGATTTGCTTAAATGGGCAGAGGAAGAATTAAAGCCAATAGCAGAGTTAGCATTCAAGGGTGAAGGTGAGTTTCGTGCAGATAATCATTGTGGATTTTGTAGGGCTAAAGCAGTTTGTAAGGCTAGAGCTGATAAAAATATGGAACTAGCGCAGTATGACTTCCAAGATCCAAAGACTTTAGATAATAATGATGTAGCTTTTATATTAGGAAGAGTTGATGAACTTGTAAAGTGGGCAACAGATATTAAAGAGTTTGCATTAGAGCAAGCACTACAGGGTGAAGAGTTTGATGGTTGGAAGATAGTAGAGGGTAGAAGTAATAGAAAATGGGTTGATGAAGATAAGATAGGTAAAATTCTTATAGAAGAAGGCTTCCTTGAAAAGATTATCTACACTAAAAAACTTGCTGGAATAACTAATATGGAAAGTGCTATAGGTAAGAAGGAAGTTACTAGATTACTAGGTGAACTAATTATAAAGCCACCAGGTAAACCTACATTAGCTCAAGAATCAGATAAAAGACCAGTTTTTAATCCAGCGAAAGCTGATTTTCAATAAATCTTAAATAAATATATAAAAAGAAAGAAGGAATTAATAATGGTAAATATTAAAGCAAAAAGAACAGGAACAAAAGTAACTACAGGAAAGGTGAGATTTTCATATGCTCACTTGTTTGAACCAAAGGCAATGGAAGGTCAAGAACCTAAGTACAGTGTATCTGTAATAATACCTAAGACAGATACAGAAACTCTTAAAGCAATTAAAGAGGCGGTAGACCAGGTTAAAAAAGAAGGTGCTGCTAAGTGGGGCGGTAAAGTTCCACCTAACTTAAAAACTCCGTTACGAGATGGAGATGCAGAAAGACCAGATGATGAATCATATACTAATTGTTATTTCTTAAATGCTAATAGCAAAAACAAGCCTGGTGTAGTTGACCAATATGTTCAACCAGTGCTAGATGCTACAGAGGTATACAGTGGTTGTTATGGTAGATTAACTCTTAACTTCTACCCTTATAGTTCAAATGGTAACAAAGGAATAGCTTGTGGACTCGGAAATGTACAGAAGTTAGAGGATGGAGAACCACTTGGAGGATTTACTAGAGCAGAAGATGATTTTGACAGTGTAGCTGCAGAAGATGACTTCTTAGGTTAATAGAATGAAGACGTTAGCTATAGACGTTGAAACATATAGCAGTATAGATATTAAAACTTCGGGGGCTTACAGATATTGTGAAGCCCCTGATTTTGAAGTAATGCTATTTGCTTATGCTTTTGATGATGAAGAAGTACAAATTATAGATTTTAGGGCTGAAGAAGATTTACCTGATGAAGTAATAAAAGCTTTAGAAAATCCTAATGTAATTAAGACAGCATTTAATGCAAACTTTGAAAGAAATGCCATTAGCAATGATTTTGCATTAATAGAGTGCCCACCAGAACAATGGCAATGTACCATGATAAAAGCATTAACAATTGGGTTACCTGGAAGCCTTGATATGGTAGGTAAAGTATTAAAGCTTGAAAGTGATAAGCAGAAGATGAAAGAAGGTAAGGCATTAATACAGTATTTCTGTAAACCTACTAAAACCAATGGTGGTCGAACACGTAACCTTCCAGAACATGATCCGGAGAAATGGGAAATATTCAAAGAGTATTGTAAACAGGACGTAGAAGTTGAAAGAACTATAAGAAATAAGTTAAGTAAATATATAACTACAGAGAATGAACAGAGATTATGGGAACTAGACCAAAGGATAAATGATAGAGGTGTTGGTACTGATTTATTGCTAATTAATAAAGCCATAGAGTGCGATTTAGTATTCGCTGAAAGGCTACAAAATGAAGCAAGAGAATTAACAGGGTTAAGTAATCCTAATAGTCCGACTCAGCTTAAAAAGTGGCTAGGTGAGCGTGTGGGTTATGAGATTACAAGTCTTACAAAAGATACTATACCAGAACTCATATTTAACTCTAATGGAAATCAAGAAGTAATTAGAGTTTTAGAACTAAGACAACTTATGGCCAAGACATCAATTAAGAAATATGAAGCTATGTTAAAAGGCAGATGTAAAGATAGTAGAGTAAGAGGATTATTACAGTTTTATGGGGCTAATAGAACTGGTAGATGGGCTGGAAGATTGGTGCAGGTGCAGAACCTTCCACAGAACCATTTACCGGATTTAGATGATGCTAGAAACTGTGTAAGAGAAGGTAGATTCGATGATATAGAGTTTCTATATGATAGTATTCCAGATACATTGTCACAACTTATTAGAACAGCATTTATACCTAGAGATGGGAATAGGTTCATGGTAGCTGACTTCTCCGCGATAGAAGCAAGAGTAATTGCCTGGTATGCATCAGAGCAATGGAGACTTGATGTATTTGCAACCCATGGAAAGATATATGAAGCTTCAGCAAGTCAAATGTTTAAGGTACCTATAGAAGATGTAAAAAAAGGTAGCGATTTAAGACAGAAAGGTAAGATCGCGGAACTTGCTCTTGGGTATGGTGGAAGTGTTGGAGCTATAGCTAGTATGGATAAAGCTAAAAGTATTCCAGAGGAAGAACTTCCGGGACTAGTTAAGAGTTGGAGAAATGCGAATCCGAAGATAACAAAATTTTGGTGGGATTGTGATAAGGCAGCTAAAAAAGCTATTGAAGAAAGAACTACAGTATGTATGCAGTTTGGGCTTAAGTTTATATATAATCCGGGAATATTATTTATACAATTACCTTCAGGTAGAAGATTATCGTATATAAGGCCAAAAATAGAGATTGGGAAATTTGATAAACCAATTATTACTTATGAAGGTATGGAACAGACTTCTAAGCAATGGACTACATTAGAAACTTACGGACCTAAACTTGTAGAAAATATTGTACAGGCTACGGCAAGAGATTGTTTAGGAGAAGCAATGTTTAATGTTGAAAAAGTAGGTTATGACACAGTTATGCATGTGCATGATGAACTTATCATGGATGTACCTAAAGATTTTGGTAGTTTAGATGAGGTTAGTGAGATATTCGCTAAACCTATTTCATGGGCACCAGGGCTTCCACTTAAAGCTGATGGCTATGAGTGTAACTATTATATGAAAGATTAAATATGGAGGTGTTATTTGTGGCTTGTAATTGCATTGCCGAAATAAAAGAGCGTTTAAAAGATAAATTAAGAAAAGATGATGAATATCAAGGCAAGGATATTAGTCTTAATATTAACAATTTAGCTTGGTTATTTAAAGGGGGTCAAAGAATGTATTCAGTGGTTGAAATATCTTACCCTTGGGTAACTAAAACTGGCAAAGATAGGGTAAATAAATCTAGTGTTAATATAGTATATTCATATTGTCCTTTCTGTGGGAATAAAATTGAACCAGCAAGGGAGGCGTAGTAAATGTTTAAAAAGAAATTGAAGAACTTATTCTTTGGATTTCATGGAACAGCAATACATTGTCCTTACTGTAAAGGTATGAATGTTAAATTTGGAAAATCTATGATTAAAGGAAATATAGAAAAGTATAAGGTTAGTTGTAGAGATTGTGGATCAAATGGACATATTAAAGAAGTTTGGAGTAAGGAGTAAATTGGTATGCAAGGTAAAAGAGATGTACTAAGTTATATGAACTCACACGGTAGAAAGCAATACACAAAATATCAGTTAAGTTCAATTAGTAATTCAATTAGATTAGAGACTTTAGATAGAGCAGAAGAAGGCCTAGAAATAAAGACCAGAAGTAAAAAAGGTAGAGAAAT
The DNA here is from genome assembly GCF_036660475.1 of Clostridium sp. Taxonomy (GTDB): domain Bacteria; phylum Bacillota; class Clostridia; order Clostridiales; family Clostridiaceae; genus Clostridium_J. The sequence continues at coordinate 191,266 of NZ_JAVXAO010000006.1, forward strand.
ATTAAATCAAAGAATCGCGGATATTGCTAATAAAAAGTTAGCTAAAGATAAGGTTACTGCATATGATGTTTGGGTATTTAAAAAGTGTAATGCTGAAGAATATCAAGATAGGACCGGTAAGTGCGCTTGGGGTTTTAAGGACGTTCGTAGAAAACTAGGATTTGATGAAAATACAGGTTTAGAACTGGAAGGTGATTAAATGCTAATGTTTATTATAGCTTTTAATCTTGGATTTCTATTTTGTGCATGGTGGGTTGGAGGAAGAGGTGATACTTAAATGATAGAACTTAAAAATATAGATTTAAGCAGCGTAACAAATGAAGAACAATCAGATAAGGTTATTGAAGAACTTAATGAACTTATGACAGCTATAAAAACGGGTACTGATGATGAAGTTGTAGAAGAAACTTTAGATACATTTCAGTCACTTTTAGGGTTAATACTCAAAAGAAGAAATATTACAGCTTATGAGGTTATGGAGAGTTATCCAAAGCATCTAAAGAAAATTAAAAACAGACCAAGATAATTTTAAAAAGTGTAGAAATTGTAAAGGAATGAGAATTTAAAATGAGAGAAGAAAATATAAGTATTGAATATGAAACAATAGGAGTTATGGAGCAAAGAAATTTAATTGAAATGAGTAGAAATCTAGGTAGAGCAATGACTAGGGAAGAATATAATTCTGTAATGTTTGCTTATAAGAATGTTATAGATAGGCTTGTTATCGAAGCAGAAAAGCAAGGTATAGAAATATAGACTAGTGCATAATTCAATGAAATTGACAAGAAAAGGAGGGAAGTCATGGATGCAAAAACAGATGATAGTGTAAAAGTGAATATTAAGTATGATGGATCCATAGCAATTGCTACTGGGAAAAGTAAAAAAGAAACTCACTGGAAGAATAAAACCATGCTTTGGTCGGAATTAATAGACAAGCTTACAAATACGACTAGGACTCCAGAAACATATACAGAGTATAAGAAGATGCCTAAAACTGATAGGGATAGAATTAAGGATGTTGGAGGATTTGTTGGTGGAAGTCTTAAAAGTGGTAGACGTAAAGCAGAGAACGTAGCAAATAGAACTTTACTTACATTAGACTTAGATTATGTAATAGGAGATGTGTGGTCCAGTATAGAGCTTTTATATGACTTCTCAATTGCTATGTATTCCACACATACACACGCACATGATAACCAAAGATTAAGATTAGTAATACCGTTAAGTAGACCAGTGCTTCCGGATGAATATCAAGCAATATCTCGAATGATAGCAAATGATTTAGGAATAGATCAATTCGATGATACTACTTATGAACCTAGTAGATTAATGTATTGGCCATCAACTAGTAATGATGGAGATTATATATTCAAGGTTCAGGATTTAGCCTGGTTAAACCCAGAAGATGTTCTTAGTAGATACTTAGATTGGACAGATGTTAGTTACTGGCCAGAGAGTAGTAGAGCAAGGGCTAAGGTAACAAGTGCTATTAAAAAGCAAGAGGACCCACTAGAAAAGAAGGGTATTATAGGAGCCTTTTGTAGGACTTATAGTATCACAGAAGCAATAGCAGAGTTTTTAAATGATGTATATGTACCTGGTGCAGATGAAACTAGGTACACATATGCAGAAGGAAGTACAACAGGCGGGGTTGTAGTATATGATGATAAATTTACATTCTCACATCATGGTACTGATCCTACGAGTGGAGTTTTATGTAATGCATTTGATTTAGTTAGGATTAACAAATTTGGTGAACTTGATGATAACGCAAAAGAAGATACTCCAATAAATAGATTACCTTCTTTTACTAAAATGAGTGAGTTTGCTGCAAGTGATAAAAAAATTATGGTTACTTTAGGTAAAGAACGTATGGAGAAGGCACAAGAGGACTTTGATGCAATAGAAGTTTATGATAAAGATAATACTGAATGGCTATCCAAACTAAAATATACAGAGCAGGGAAAGCTTAAAAGTACAATAACTAACTTTGCATTAATAATAGAGAATGAACCATTACTTAAAAAGAAAATTGCATACAACCAATTTGCAAACAGAGCTATGGTTACAGATAAGTTACCTTGGAGGTTGGATAGTAAAGAGAGTGATTGGAATGATACAGATGATTCTGGAATAAGGGATTTTATAGAGAATTATTATGGTATAAGTTCCACCGCAAAATGCGCAGATGCATTAGCTTTAGTATTTGAAAAGAATTCATATCATCCTATTAAAGATTATCTTAATGGACTTTTATGGGATGGTGTAAATAGAGTAGACACATTACTTATAGATTATCTAGGAGCCGAGGATAATAATTATACTAGAACTGTAATAAGGAAAGTAATGGCTGCAGCAGTAGCAAGAGTTTTTATACCAGGAGTTAAATTTGACAATATGCTTGTGCTTAGTGGACTTCAGGGAATTGGTAAAAGTACTCTTATTAAAAAATTGGGTAAAAATTGGTACTCAGATTCATTGACAACTGTTAATGGGAAGGAAGCATTTGAACAGCTTCAGGGTGTGTGGGTTCTAGAAATGGGTGAAATGATGGCCACAAAGAAAGCTGACATTGAAGCAGTAAAACACTTCCTATCTAAGACAGAAGATATTTATAGAGTTGCATACGGAAGAAGGACAAGTAGATTTCCTCGTCAGTGTGTAATAATAGGTACTACCAATGATAGAGAATTTCTAAGAGATAAGACAGGAAATAGAAGATTTTGGCCTGTAGATGTAGGGGTACAGAAGAATCAAAAAAGTGTATTTGATTTAACTACCAATGATATAGACCAAATATGGGCTGAGTCTGTAGAGCTATTCAAGAATGGTGAGAGATTATACTTATCTGGTGAGGAAGAGAAAGAAGCACAGAAGCAGCAAGAGGATCATAGTGAAGAAAGTGCAAAAGCTGGGTTAATTCAAGAATACTTAGATAAGCCTATTACAGATAATTGGTATAACTTAAGTATTATAGATAAGAGAAATTATATTCAAGGTGGGGACTTTGGGGATGAATCAGAGGGTGATTTAAGAAGAGATAAAACTTGTGTAATGGAGATATGGGTAGAACTTTTTAATGGTGATCCTAAGCAACTAACACCTATGATGGCTAGAGAGATTAATGATATTTTAAGTGGACTCAAAGGATGGGAAAAAGCTAAAAGTTCATTGAGGTTCGGAAAAACTTATGGTAAACAAAGGGCTTATATAAGGGTGGACTTAGTGGGTACAAAATGAAATTGACATAATTATGTAGTGGGTACAGTGGGTACAATATTTTTAACCTTGTTCCGTATGTTGTACCCACTTTAAAGTTAGTAAAATCAAGAGGTTAAAGGTTAGTGGGTACGGTGGGTACAAAATATATTATAAAAGTATTATTTATATGATTAGGCATATACACATACTTACATATATATACATATACCCCTAATACGTATATATATATATATATGGAAAATTTGTGCCCACTGTTCCACTTTAAAAATAGTAGGTGATAAAGTGCAAGAAAGTAAAATAGAAAGATATCTTAAAAGACAAATTGAATTGTTAGGTGGTAAAGCTTTAAAGTTCATTAGTCCTGGAGTGTCAGGAGTGCCAGATAGGATTATACTATTACCGCAAGGAAAAATGATATTTGTAGAACTTAAAGCACCAGGTAAAAAGTTAAGAGCATTACAAGAATATAGAGTTAAAGAATTAAGAGCTTTAGGATTCAGAGTTGAGATTATAGATACAATAGAAAAAGTAGATATGCTTATAAAAGAGGTGATTCTATGAAATTTAAACCTCACCCTTATCAAGAATATGCAATTAACCATGTTATAGATTTTGAAGCTTCAGGATTATTCCTAGATATGGGTATGGGTAAAACAGTGTCAACACTTACAGCAATTGATAATCTAATATTTCTTAGTGAAGTTTTAAAGGTTTTAGTAATAGCACCTCTAAGGGTAGCAGAAGATACATGGAGCACTGAAGTTGATAAATGGGATCACTTAAAACACTTAAGAATATCTAAGGTTTTAGGAACTCCAAAGCAAAGGTCAAAAGCCATTGAAGAAGATGCTGATATTTATGTTACTAACAGAGAAAATGTAGAATGGTTGGTTAAACAATATTGGAGTAGCTGGAAATGGGATATGTGTGTTATAGATGAGTTGAGTTCTTTTAAAAGTTCTAAGTCAATTAGATTTAGGGAACTTAAAAAAGTAAGGCCATATTTTAAAAGAATAGTAGGACTTACTGGTACACCAGCACCTAATAGCTTAATAGATCTATGGCCACAAATATACCTATTAGATGGTGGGAAAAGATTAGGTAAAACAATTACTAGCTATAGACAACAGTATTTTACACCAGGGCAAATGAATGGGCATATAGTTTATAATTATAGACTTAAAGATGGTGCAGAAGATAAAATTCATAATAAGATAAATGATATTTGTATATCTATGATGGCCAAGGATTATCTAGATATACCTGAAAGAATAGATAATATAATAAATGTAAATCTATCTCAAGTTACCAAGAAGAGATATAAGCAATTTGAAAAGGAATTAATTATAGAACTTGATGAAAATGATATTACTGCAGCTAATGCAGCAGTGCTTACAGGTAAGCTTTTGCAAATGGCCAATGGTGCAATTTATTCAGAGACTAAAGAAGTTATAGAAGTACATGATGAAAAACTTAAAGCATTGTTAGAAATCATTGAAGCAGCCAATGGAAAACCTGTATTAATATTTTATAGTTTTAAACATGATTATGATAGAATAGTAAAATTCTTAGAATCAAAGAATTATAAACCTAGGAAACTAAATGGTAGTGATGATATTAAGTCTTGGAATGAAGGCAAGACTAATATATTACTTCTACATCCAGCAAGTGCAGGACATGGTTTAAACCTTCAGTATGGTGGTAATGTAATAGTGTGGTTTGGATTAACTTGGAGCTTAGAGTTATACCAACAGGCTAATGCAAGACTACACAGACAAGGTCAAAAGGAAACAGTTATCATACACCATCTTATAAGTAAAGGTACTGTTGATGAAGATGTTATGAAATCATTAGGTAATAAAGAAATAAATCAAAATGTATTACTGGAAGCAGTTAAAGCCAGATTAAAAGAAGTTAAAAATGAGGTGATATAGTGAAAGAGAGATATAACGTAGATGAAGCAATAAAAAAAGCTACTAAAGAGGCTATAAGGGAATATGATAAGGAGAAGAAGCAGGAGCAGAAAAGGAATGTATTTCATAACACTAAGTTATTGTTAAAACATTATAATGATTTAAAAACGCATGTAAATAATGCCATAGATGATGTTAACAGCCTTGAATGTGACTTAGGAGAATTTGGAGACATTACAGATAGAGATGAATTATACATTTCTAGTATTAGAAGAAGTAAGAGTAAAACCTTAATAATGATAGCACATATAGAAATGGCTATGGAGCAGTTGAGAAAGAAACAATATAGATTATGTTCTAGTGAAAAATACAAAGCGTTAGAAAAATACTATTTCTATGAAAAAACTTATGAACAAATAGCGGAAGAACTTAACTGTGGTGTAATTACAGTTAGAAGGTGGGTTAATGAAATGATTAATGAACTAAGTATATTATTATTTGGAATAGATGGGTTAAAATTGGATATGATATAAAAATGATAGAAAGATGATATTTTAATAATAATTTAAACGTGAGATAATGATATTATGGAAAAATTAGATTCCCCCCTAAACCCCAATATAAAAAGGCACTTGTAGAGATATAGGTGTCTTTTTTTAGAAGGATTTTTTATATTTATATAGAAATGTAAAATAAGAGGTGATGAGATGAAGAAGCGTACATATAAGCATGAAAATAAGCACATACATAAGTATAAACGTCGTATATGTGAACAGTTTAATATTTCAAAAGAAAAGGTAATTATTACAGATTATGAAAGTTTAATTTATGAGTTAGAGAAAAATTATAAAAGGTTAATATCTTCAAAAAATAGGCTATTAGTTGAAATGGCAAAGGTAGATGATGAAATTATACATAGTAAACCATTTAACATTGAAGGTATATTTATACCGGGGTTTACATTGATAATTACAATAATGTTAGCGTTTGCAAATGATTTTAGGATACCATTTGAAGTAGCATATGATATACTACTTAAGATTGCTTCGGGGTTAATGGTAGTTTCAATCTTTATTAAATTAGTAGCGCAGGAAAAGTTAATGTATTCCAATGGCTACAGTAATATGTGTTTAAGGGTATTAAAGAAGATTGAAAATGAGATTGAAAATGAGATTGAAGTGAAAAATATTTTAATGCAAGCGCCTGGACATGAGGTTAAGCTTGATGAGATACATAAAGAATTGAAGGATATTAAAAAATTTATAGGAATAAAATAGTAAAAGAACTCTAAAAATGGAGTTCTTTTTATGTTATACACAACATATTGTGTATAATGTGGACAAGTAACACTATATATAGAAAGCGAGGTGGCATTATGGCCAAGTTAACATCAAAACAGAAAATATTTTGTGATGAGTATTTAATCGACTTAAATGCCACACAAGCAGCAATTAGAGCAGGGTATAAAACAAAATATCCTGATAAAATAGGTTCTGAATTACTAGGTAAAACTAGAGTTAAAGAGTATATTCAAAAGCGAATGAAAGATAGAGAACAAAGAACCGAAATAACACAAGATTTTGTTCTAAATGAACTTTATGCAATAGCAGCAGCTAAAGGTCCAGATTACATGAAAATTGTAGAAAAGCCAGTGTTAGTGAACGGAATACCAGTAGTAGATAATGATGGCAATTCTAGAATGTATAAAGACGTTGAACTAGAATTAACTAATAATCTTACAGAGAATAGCAAGAAAGCAATAGCGGGTATAAAGTATGGTACTAATGGCATAGAGGTAAAATTAAATGATAAGGTTAAAGCCTTAGAGCTACTTGGTAAGCATTTAGGAATGTTTAAGGATAAAGTTGAACACAGTGGAGCTATAGCTAACGAAATTAACATAACAATAGATGGTGAAGACTATGGGGATTAATATAAGTATTGATTCAAAAGTATTTAATTCAATATACATTAAGCATCAATTAAAGAATAATAATAGGTATCAGATTTACTTTGGAGGAAGCTCCAGTGGTAAGTCTTTTTCTTTGGCCCAAAGAACTGTATTAGATGTATTAAGCGGTAATAGAAATTATCTTATTGTTAGGAATGTGCAAAGTACTATCAAGAGGTCATGCCTTAATGAAATAACAAAAGCAATAAGTAATCTTAGGATGAGTGAGTACTTTGAAGTTAATAAAACAGATATGATAATAACTTGTAAGCTAAATAAAAAGCAAATATTATTTTGTGGACTTGATGATGTTGAAAAGATTAAGTCAATAACTCCCATAGATGGCGTAATAACTGATATATGGGTTGAAGAAGCCACAGAAACAGATTATAAAGCAGTGAAACAACTAGATAAGAGACTTAGGGGAAGAAGTAAAGTAACAAAGAGATTAACTCTAAGCTTCAATCCTATATTAAAGGATCATTGGCTATACTCTTCTTATTTTGATATATGGGAAGATGATAAGAAGTATGTAGAGAAGAATAATGTAAGTATACTTAAAACTACATATAAGGATAATAAGTTTCTAACTAAAGATGATATAGCAGCATTAGAGAATGAAACTGACAAGTATTACTATGAAGTTTATACATTAGGTAACTGGGGTGTGCTTGGAGCGGTTATATTTAGAAATTGGAAAGTGCAAGACTTCACTGATATTGAAGGTGCATTTGATAAATATAGGCATGGTGTCGATTGGGGATTTGCTGATGATCCATTTGCGTATATAAAATCACATTTAGATAAAACACGTAAAAAGCTTTATATTTGTGATGAAATTGAAGCAGTAGGATTACTTAATGATGAATCAGCACCTAAGGTAAAAGAAAAAGCTGGTGAGAGTAGAGTTACATGTGATAGTGCTGAACCTAAGTCCATAGCTGAATATAAAAAACTAAGAGTAAATGCAAAGGCAGCTAAAAAGGGACCAGGTAGTATCGAGTATGGTATTAAGTTCCTACAAGGATTAGAAATAATAATACATCCTAGGTGTCAAAACTTTAAGACAGAGATTAGTAAATATAAATATAAAGAAGATAAGAATGGGAATGTTTTACCTATACCAGTGGATAAGGACAATCACTTGATTGATGCACTTAGGTATAGTTTAGAAGATGATATGACAAATTCTAAAATTGGGGTAGGTAGTAAATCAAAACTTGGAATAAGGTAGGAGGGTTAGAATGGCAATTTATAAAGATAGAGAACTGCTTAATGAAGATGGGAGTATACCAATAGAACTGTTAATTAAATGTATTGATAATCATAAAGCTATGATTGAAAGGTATGAGCATCTAAATAATTATTACGATGGCGAACATAAGATATTAAATAGAAGATTTGATAACCCTAATATACCTAACAATAAATTAGTATGCAATCATGCAGAATATATAACTGATATAGCTGTTGGATATGTATTTGGAGCTCCAGTATCTTATGCGGGTGTGGGTTCAGATGAACTCAATGGGATATTTACTGAAATAGATGAAGATAGTCACAATAATGAACTTGCTATAGACATATCTATCATGGGTGTAGGATATGAATTACTATACATGAATGATGATGAATTACCCTATTCAGAGTTAGCGGTATCTAGTCCTTTAAATACTTTTTTAGTATCAGATACTACAGTAAAACATAAGCCAATGTTTGCAGTAACATATATTGAGAAGTTAGATATTAATGATACAAGTAAAGGCTATGATGTGAATGTATATACTGATAATGAGGTTATACATTATTTTTTTAGTGATTTAGGAACTAAAACTCCAGAAGAAAAAGACAGAGATGTACATTATTTTGGAGATGTACCTATAGTTGAATATCAAAATAATAAAAAACTTAGAGGAGATTTTGAAGGTGTAATAAGTTTAATAGATGCTTATAACAAGCTTCAATCGGATAGAGTAAACGATAAAGAGCAGTTAGTTGATGCATTCTTAGTAATTGTTGGACAATCGCTAGGGGATACTAAGGATGAAGTAAATGAAACAGTTAAATACCTTAGGGAAAATAAAATAATAGAGCTTGATGAAAATGGGGATGCCAAGTGGTTAGTTAAACAATTAGACGAAGAGCAAACAGAAGTATTAAAAAGAGCTATTAAAGAAGATATACATGAATTTAGTAAAGTACCTTGCCTTACAGATGAAAATTTTGTAGGTAATTCTTCAGGAATAGCTATGAAGTATAAGCTTCTAGGGTTTGAAGGGCTCGGAAAGACCAAGGAGAGATACTTCAAGAAGGGTTTAAGACAACGGTTAAGGTTAATGTCTAATATATCAAATATAAAAGCTAAGGTCGTTAATTCGGGTGATATAGATATTACTATGAAGAGAACTCTTCCAGTGGATGAGGAATTAATGGCAAAGATAGCACAAGAAACAGATGGATTTATATCATGGGAAACTAGAGTTAAAAGGTTTGATGGTGAAATAGATATTGAAGAGGAAAAGAAAAGACTAGATAAAGAAAAAGAAAAGAATCTTGAGGATCAGCAGAAAGCATTTGGGTCATATGACTTTAAGTTTGGACAACAAAACAATAGCAAATATAATAAATCTACTGAAGAAGATGGTGAGGTAGATGAAGAGGAAGAAGAGTAATTCCTATTGGAGTGATAGAGCTAATGAGAGAATGGAGTCTTATCATAAGAATAGTGATAAAACTGTTTATAGGATAAATAATGCTCATGATAAAGCTATAGAAGATATTAATAGTGATATTAAAAAGATATTCTTTAAGTTTCAATTTGATAGTGGGTTAAGTATAAAAGAAACTAAGGAAATACTTAATAGTAAAATACCTAAAAAGGAACTTGAAAGCATTAGAAGTAAAATTAATGGTATTGAGGATGTAGAGTTAAAAAGAACTTTGATGGCTCAAATAAATGCTAATGCGTATAAAGCACGGATTACAAGATTAGAGGCACTTAAAGAAAGCATTAGGATAAATACTGCAAAGGTAGCTACTGTGCAGTTAAAACAAGGGGAATTGAGCTATATTAATAATATTAATGATGCTTACTATAAGAACATCTACGACATACAGAAAGGTACAGGACTTGGATTTGACTTTTCACCTATGCCTATAGATAGAATAGAAGAAGTACTGAAGAATAATTGGAGCGGAAAAAACTATTCAGAAAGAGTATGGGGTAATACAGAGGTATTAGCCAAAAAGCTAGAGGAAGCTATAACATCAGGACTAATGAATGGTAAGAGCTCCAAAAGAATGGCTTTAGAATTAGCTGAATTAAGTCAATATGGCAAGATGGCCAGTGAAAGGCTTATAAGAACAGAAACAACTTATATTACTAATGATGCAGAATTAGAAAGTTATAAGGAATGTGACATTGAGAAATATGTATTTGTAGCTACACTAGATTTAAGAACTTCAACAAACTGTAGGGAAATGGATGGAGAGTGTGTTGATGTAAGCAAAGGTGTCGCAGGTGAAAACTTACCACCATTACATCCATGGTGCAGAAGTACAACTATAGCCTATATGGGTGATGAATGGTATAACAACTTAAAAAGAAGAGCAAGAGATCCAGAGACCGGTAAATCTTACACAGTACCAGGTAATATGAAATATGATGAATGGTATAAGCAGAATGTAGTAGGTAAGTATGGAGAGCAGCAAGCTGAAACATTCCAGAATATGATTAAGAATAAAGCTTCTGATAGAATTCAATATAAAAAATATAAAGAAATACTTGGGAAAGATGTCCCTAAGTCGTTTACAGATTTTAGAGAATTGAAGTATAATAATATTGAAGAGTGGAAACTTACTAAATATAATTATAAACTTAAGAATGGGGTAAAAAACAATCCTAAAAACATACTCGAAAATACTGATAAATTTAGTGTAGATGAGAGAAAATATACGAACTATTTATTCGGTGGTTCTAATGATCAAGGACTATCTAAAGGAAAAGCTTTTGAAAGCAGACTAGGATATACTATAGATAATTTTAAAGAATTAGATATATTAATAAAAGATAATATAGATAAATACCCAGCTATATTAAAAGGTGATACACTTCATGGTAAAAAATATGAAGTAAATATGGTTCTAAGAGGATTAAAAAATAAACAAGCAAAGGTTAAGGTTGGGATTATGGCAGATGATAATGGAACCAGATTAACTACTGTATTTATTGATAAATTAAAGGAGAGTGATTTAAAGTATGATTAATATTAAAGAATGTGATATTGTAAAATTAAAGGATGGTAGAACAGGAACGGTGTTAGGCATATGGTCAGACGAAAAAGCTTATGAAATTGAAATAAACCCACCAGAAGTAGATACTATTGAAAAAGAAGACATATTAGAAATAATATATAGGCCCTAAGGCACTTACTTAGATAAAGAGTAGGTGCTTTTATTATTCCTATTTTTGTTATATTATTATACTCATAAGGGATATAGGGGGTAAAATTATGATTATAGATAAGAAACAGTATAAAGAGCTTATAAAAGTTGATGGTGGTTCATTGGGACATGATTGTAATATTTCAGTTAATATTAAAGAAGCACCAGATTTAAAAAAAGAAATATCTGCTGTTCTTAAGATATATCCAAAGAGATTATATTTTGATATACCACTTGGTGATAAGATGTGCTTCTTAATTGAAGATTTAAAGGATGTAAGATTTGAAGATGGAATTATAGAAATATACATGAAAAATGAGGAAATAATAAAAATAAAAATAGCAAAAGAAAAGGAAATTATTAAAGTTTACAATGCCTTAGGAAAACATCTAGAGTTAGGATTAGAAAATTTAAACGGGGAAGTCAGTCAAGTGAAAATAGAAAATGAATATAAAAGAGAAGAAAAAAGAATAGAAAGAGCCATAAAAGAAGAGGAAAAAGAAAGAAAAAGAAAAGGTTATGAAAGAATAATGGATTCAAACCAAGATGGTGGTACTAAAGATGATAGTGTAGTTCGATGCCCTAAATGTGGAAGCATATCAATTACAGCTAATAAAAAAGGATTTAGTTTAGCAAAAGGTGCATTAGGTGTAGCAACTGTGGGAGCATATGGAGTTTTAGCAGCAGGCCATGGAAAGAATAAAGTTCTGGTAACTTGTTTAAAATGTGGTCATCAATGGAAACCGGGTAAATAAAATATAAAAGTTATTAAGCGCTTACTTATGTAGGTGCTTTTATTATACTTAAAATTAAGGAGAGGATGAGATGGCGGGTTATAAGGTTAAAAATCAAATAAGTATATCTATAGAAATAGTGCTTATTATAGCGTTGATTATGAATATTTCAGTTAACATAATGAGGACTATAGAGAATAGAATAATGTTAAATGAAACAAAGGTTCTTTTAGAAGAAGTTAAAGAGCTTAAATTTTATGATTAATTAAGTCTTAGGAAACTAAGGCTTTTTATTATGCCCTTAGCAAGGCTTTAAAAGGCTAGAATAAAATATTTGAACGATATGGGGCAATAGCAATGTATCGGGCGGGAGGTAATTATGAATACGAAACTATTAATAAACTTAGGACTATGTAGGTATCGACCTATGTTAGCACCAGATACTGGAACTAATGGGGGAACTGCTACAACTGGAGAAACTGGAACCAACAATACTAATACAGAGGGCGATACTGAAGGTAAGGAAGGACAAGAAGGTGGGGATAAGAGCTTTGATGATGTATTAAAGGATAAGAGGTATCAATCCGAATTTGATAAAAGATTATCCAAAGCTCAAGAAACAGCAAAGGCAAAATGGGAAGCTGAGTATAATAGTAAGCTAGAAACGGCGAAGACAGAAGCCGAGAAGTTGGCAAAGATGAATGCTGATGAAAAGGCAAAGTATGCAGAAGAAAAGAGAGTAGAAGAACTTACTAAGAGGGAAAAAGATATTACTACTAGAGAACTAAAAGCACAGGCTTATGAAACTCTAGCAGAAAAAGGTATGCCTAAAGAGCTAGTGGATATTCTTAATTATGAAAATGCTGATATGTGCAATAAAAGCATTGAAGCAGTGGAGAAGGCGTTCCAAGGAGCAGTAGAGAAAGCTGTAAATGATAAGTTAAGAGGTGGAAATCCTCCTAAGGGTGGACAAAGTAATAATTCATTGCAAGAACAAATAGCTAAAGCAATGAGAGGTCAAATTTAAAAAGAAAGAGGATGATAAACAATGGCAAATACAATTCAATTCGCAACTTTAATTCAAAGTGAATTAGATAAAATGGCAGTTCAAGAAGCATGTACAGGATGGATGGATGCTAATGCAGGGCAAGTTAAATATGCTGGAGGTAATGAAGTAAAAATACCTACTTTATCAATGGAAGGACTTGCAGATTATAAAAGAGCAAATAATGAAGGGTTTGTAGGTGGAAAGATAGATTACAAATATAATACCTACACTATGACACAAGATAGAGGTAGAGCATTTGGAATAGATAAGAATGATGTTGATGAAACTGGGTTTGTTTTAACTGCATCAACAATTATGGGAGAATTTCAAAGAGAGCATGTAATACCAGAGATAGATGCTTATCGTATTTCTAAGGTTGCCACTACTGCTATTACTGCTGGAACAATGGTAAAGGACGGATATACCGCTACTAATGCAACTATAATAACTGAGATTAAAACTGGTATTAAGAATATAAGAAAGCAAGGATATAATGGATCATTGGTTATTATGATTTCTTATGATGCACAAATGGAGATAGAGTTAGCAATGACAGGAAAGTTATCAGCTCAAACATTTGCAGCAGGTGGATTTAATACTACAGTAAATTCAATTGATGGAGTACCAATGATTCCGGTCCCAGATAATAGAATGTATAGTGCTATAGAAATATATGATGGAGAAACAACTGGACAAACCGTAGGTGGATATGTAAAAGGATCTACTGCAAAAGATATTAACTTTGTAATCTGTCCTTTAACCACTCCAATTGCAGTATCCAAACAAGATGATTTAAGAATATTTGATCCATCTGTAAATCAAAGATTTAGTGGTTGGTCTATGGATTATAGAAGATATCATGAACTATGGATTAAGAAAAATCAAGAAAAATCAATCTACCTTAATACTAAATAGGAGGCAAAATTATGGAATATAGATTAAAGAAGGATAATATTGAAAAAGTAGTGGTTGATGAAGATTATAAGAAAAGATTAGTTAAAGATGGGTGGGAAGATATAGCTACTGAATTAAGCATACTAAATATTGAACAATTAAAAGAGTTAGCAATTGAAAAAGGAATTGAGATACCTTCAAAAGCTAAAAAAGATGAGATTATTACAATGATAGAGGATGCTAAATAGTATCCTTTTTTAGGTGGTGTTAATGTGACTCAGTTAGAAAAGTTAAAAATAAGGCTGCCAGATTGTGAGGATACTTTACTAAATCAATTCCTTGAAGATGCAGAAGGGGAAATATTAGATTATACCAATAGAGATACACTTATAGCTAAAGCAGAAGGCATACAAAGAGAATTAGCTATTATTTACTATAATCGTATGGGTAGTGAGGGAGAATCATCTAGAAGTGAAGGTGGGGTATCTGTAAGTTATTCTACAGAGATACCAGAAAATATTAAGAATAGACTTAATACTTTTAGAAGATTAAAGGCGGTAGGTATAGCTAATGAGAATTAAGAATAAGAAACTTTATTATATTAAAAAGAAAGTAATCATAAGGGATAATGAGGGTGGTAAGTATCCAGGATATTCAACGTCTATAGAAATAAAGGCTAATATATCTCCAGCAAGTGGAAAGTTGCAGGCTGAAATATATGGAGAAAGACTTAATTATATTTTAAATATGCTTTACGATGGACAGATGGAATTAATAGAGGGTGATGGAGTTTGTGTTTATGTATCTAAAGATAGTGAACCGGACTATAAAATTATATCTATTAAAAGATACTCACATAGGGTAATAGAGCTGGAGAAGATAGTATGAATAGCGGAAATATAAAAGGTATGGATAAGCTACTAAAGAAACTAGATAGCTTGAATATTAATAGTAAGCAAGAGCTTAAGAAATCTATGGAAAAAAATATAAAGATGGTTCAAGGGGAAGCAAAATTATTATGTCCAGTAGATAATGGTGATTTGAGAAATAGCATTACAACTGATGTGAAAGAAGTAAATAGTGGCATAGTTGCAACAGTAACAACTAATTATGAAATAGCGCCATATGTTGAGTTTGGGACTGGTAAAAAAGGAGAAACTACCTCAGTAACAGATAAATATCCTGGACAATTAAGCTATAAGCAAGATAAATGGAAGGTTAATATTCCAGATGTAGGAGTTAGGTGGATTGAAGGGCAACCAGCTCAACCTTACTTGTATCCAGCATTAAAGAATAATGAAGAACTTGTGAAAAAGAATATAGCAAGTGACTTAGAAAAGAAAATAAGGGAGGTGGCAGGTAGATGATTAATGTTAAGGACCAAGTATATGCAGCAATTAAAGATATATCTTCTAATGTAAGTGATAGCTATCCAGCAGATTGGGCAACATTCCCCGCTATTCAATATACAGAAGAGGATAATAAAGTCGCTGAATGGGTAGATGGGGAAGAATCAAAGTCATATCTAAGATATAGAGTTGATATATGGCATAACAAAAGCACTTCATTTACGACATTAGAAGTGGATAAGAAATTATCAAAGTTAGGACTACAACGTACATTTTGTCAAGATGTTTCAGACACTAGTGGATTAAAACATAAAGTTATGAGGTATGAAGGTGTTATAGATACTGAGACTGAGTTTGTATATAAAGAATAATTTTAAATTAGAAAGGATGATGTTAAATGTTAGCAAATGGAATTACATTAAGTTATAAATCCACAGGGAGTACTTTTATAAAGCTAGTGGGGTTAAAAGAAGTGCCTGAGATGGGTAATGATCCAGAGAAGGTAGAAAATACAACGTTAGAGGATACAACTAAACAATATGAGTTCGGTATTGGAGATTATGGAGATTTGGCTTATAAGTTTAAGTATAAGAATGATAGTGCTACTAGCCCATATAGAATTCTAAGAAAGTTTGCAGATGATAAGACTGTAGTAGACTTCGAACAAGCTTATCCAGATGGAACAAAGTTTGTATTTAGAGCACAATGTAGTGTGAAACTTGGTGGTGGCGGAGTTAATGGGGCTATTGATTTTACACTATCACTAGCTTTACAATCAGACATTGCAGTAACAGATCCAACCGCGCAAGCTTAATCCATAGGACGTACTTAAGTGTATGTCCTTTATTAATTTAAATAGATAAGGAGAGATTTATATGATGTATAAAGTTTTAACAGTAGGAGAAAAAGAGTATAAATTAAAGCTAACAACTA
Organism: Clostridium sp.; assembly: GCF_036660475.1. Taxonomy (GTDB): domain Bacteria; phylum Bacillota; class Clostridia; order Clostridiales; family Clostridiaceae; genus Clostridium_J. Next base: position 207,753 of record NZ_JAVXAO010000006.1, read on the forward strand.
GTTCAACTATTTTGATAGAAGAAAAGTTAGGTGGCAATATACTTGATGAAATACTAGGTATGGGGAATGCTACTTCAAACTCTGTTGATGGCAAAGGTAAAGTCAATATGAAAAAAATAAGTAAAATGCCGATACCTTCTTTGAAATACCAGGTATCAATACTATGGGGGGCACTTCAAAAATACCATCATGGAATGACTTTTGACAAGACCTGTGATTTAGTGGATGAGTATATTGAGAGTGGTAAAACACAACTTAATTTATTTGAAGAAGTGATGGATTTACTTAATAAAAGTGGAATATTAGGTACTCCAGAAGAGAAAGGAGAAAATTTAAAGTAGGGGAAGATAGCGAAAATGCTACTTCCCCATTTTTAAATAAAGCACCAGAAACATATACAGAATTTATTGAAGAATATTTGCTTGATGATGCGTTAGATTGCGGAATAAGCGTAAGTGATTTTTATGATATGACAATTAAAGAAATAACCAAAGTAAGAGATTCTTTTCTGAGAAAAAGGGAAATAAGAAGAAAAGATACAGCAGATATGGTTTATAGACTCTCTACATTAATTACTAATGGTACAGCATGCATAATAAGTAAGGATAATCAACCGATTCAATTCTTAGATATATTTGCTGATATATTTGAGGAAGAAAGTAAGGATAATGAAGAAAACAAAATAAATGCACAGATAGAAATAAATAAGCAGCATATGAAAGAGTTTGCACAAAGAATAAATTCACAGAAGTACCAGATTGGGGGTGAGAATAAGTGACACTAGAAGAATTGCAAGTAGTTATTAGTGCTAATACTAAACAGTTTAATAATCAAGTAGCACAAGTGCAAACTAAAGTGGATAGTATGGCAAGTAGGGTTAATACTAGTGTAGATGGCATGAGTGGTACATTTGACAAACTCGGTAAAATGTTGGCTGGTGTTTTTGCAATTGCAACGATAGCTAAATTTACTAAGTCATGTTTGGATTTAGGATCAAATCTTACAGAAGTACAAAATGTTGTTGATGTTACTTTTGGATCTATGAGTGCTAAGGTAGATGAATTTGCTAAAAATGCTATTAATACCGCAGGACTATCTGAAACTATGGCTAAAAAGTATATGGGTAACTTTGGAGCTATGTCTAAGTCTATGGGGTTTGCAGTGGGTCAAGCTGAAGAGATGTCAGAAACACTTACTAATTTATCAGGAGATGTAGCATCATTTTATAACATTAAACAGGATGAAGCTTATACAAAATTAAAAAGTGTATTTACTGGTGAGACAGAAGCACTTAAAGAGTTAGGTGTTGTAATGACACAAGAGAATCTTGATGCATATGCTTTAGCCAATGGTTTTGGTAAAACTACAGAGGCTATGAATCAGCAGGAGAAGGTATCTTTAAGACTTGCATATGTAACACAAACACTAAGTGCCGCTAATGGAGACTTTGCTAGGACCAGCGGTGGATGGGCTAACCAAGTAAGATTATTGAGCCTACAATTTCAATCGCTTAAAGCTAGCATAGGTCAAGGATTAATAGCAGTATTGACTCCAGTAATTAATGTTATCAATACTATTATGGGGAAGTTAGTAGCAATGGCCAATACATTTAATTCGGTACTTAGTTCATTAGGATTTAGTATAAGTGGTAGTGGTTCTGATGGGGGAGGCGGAATGGCTTTTGCGGGAGTTGGTGGAGAAATAGAGGATGCTGCTGGAGCCATGAATAACCTAGGGGGTGCAACTGATGGTGTTGGTGAAAAAGCTGATAAGGCAAAGAAAAAGCTTGGAGCTTTAGTAGGCTTTGATGAAATAAACACCTTAAAATCTAGTGATGATGACTCAGCAGGAGGAGGAGCAGGTTCAGGCGGAGTTGGGGGAATTGGTACAATAAGTAGTCCAGTTATAGATACAAGTCAAACAGAAAAATCTCTTATTGAATTAAATAATAAAGTTCAAGGAATATTATCTGAATTATTAAGTCCGCTTAAAACAGCATGGGATAATTATGGAGAATGGTTTCTTTCAAAATGGGATTATTTCAAAAATTCATTTGGGTATAGTTGTGACTCTTTAAAAGTTTTTCTATTATCTGTATGGGATAATGGTGGTAAGGCCTTTGTACAACGCTTAGGAGAAGTAGGAATTGCAATTGGCGGGGTAGCTCTTCAAATAGGTGGAGATATACTTGTAGCATTAGGCAACTTTTGGAATTATCTTAATCCAGATAATAATCCATATACAAGAAAGTTTATAGATTCCATGAATAGCTTAGCGATATCAGCAAGGGACTTTATTGTAAGTGCTGGCAATTGGTTCGGTAAGTTCTTAGATTTAGGAGGACAGGCATTTATTAATGTTATAGGTGACATAGTTATGTTGGTTGGAACTATATTAGCAGAGATAATAAGGGATGCAATTAAGTTTGTTACAGATTTCATGAATAGTTGGGCAGGTAGCGTAATTATAGGAGCAGTAGCAGTAACTTTAAATATTGTAGCTGGAGCAATTAAAGCTGTAGCTATAGTTATAGAAAAATGTCATAAGGTTTTAGAAGTTTTTTTGGTATTATGGGGCGCATGGAAATTTAAACAATTGATAGAAGGCGTTATGCTTGGTACAAATACTTTGGGTAAATTCGTAGAAAAAATAATGTTACTAAGTAGAAATATAATTATTAATATAGCTGATTTTGGTATATGGGCTAAAACTTTATTAACTAATTGTATAGGATCAATAAAGAGTCTAGGTAGTACAATAGCAACTAATGCTATTGCTCAAATAATTACACTTAGTAGTAAAATAAGAACAAGTACAAACGAATTTATAGCATGGGGGAAAAATATAATATTACATCCTATTAAATCAATGGGAGCATTAAAAGATTCAATTGTTAAAAGCGCTTTAGCATTAAAAGAACAAACTGTAGAACTAATTAAAAGTACTACAAAGTGGGCTATAGATACAGCCAGTAAAATTGGGGGTACAATAGCAACAAAAGCTCATACTTTAGCTACAGGTGGTGCAACAGTAGCACAAATGGCTTTAAATCTAGCTATGGATGCATGTCCAATCATTTTACTAATAAGTGGGATAGTCGCCTTAGTAGTAGCAGTAAAGAATATAGGAGATAAATTTGGGTGGTGGACTAGCATATCCAATGCTTTAGGATCAGTTTTAGGGTGGATAGGTGATAAGGTTGGCTGGCTATGGGACAAAATCAAGGGATTCTTTGGGTGGAATGATAATGCTGCATGTGAGGAGACTATTGAAGGTATAGGAGATGCATCAGCAGCGGCAGGATTACAAGCAGAGAATGCAGCGCAAACTACAGATACTGCATTTGGAACTGCTACATCTAATGTAAACATTTATCTTGATAGTATTCATTTTAACGCTACAAGACTAGCTGAGGAAGTAGATTTAGCAACACAATCATCTACAGAAAAGTTTGGAATGTTATCTCAATCAGCACAAGAATATATGAATGCCATAGCAACACATAATACTGAGAAATTAGCTGAAATGAGCGTAAATCAGTCCATGTATAATGAAGAGGTCAAAATTATGTATGCTGATTTAACAGAGGCTGAGAAGAATGAATTTATGAAGCAGTATGGTATTATACAAGGTATTAACGATGATATGCTTAACTACGAGGGCTTAAAGTATGATGAAAGAGTTGCTAGGCATAGTGCTTATTTATCTACAATAGAAAAAGATGATAGTATATCTTATCAAGAGAAAAAATCAAAAATTGATAAGGCTAATGCTGATTTTAAAGCATCTATTGATGACGAAGTTAAGAAATATGAAGAGAGTATTGGGGCTAAACAAAGATCTCTTGATGAATTATTAAGAACTCATGGGAATACTACTAACCAAGGTAGGGTTTATGAGCAGGAGTTAAGGGATGCAATAGATGATGATAGATCACATATAGAGAATATAACTAAGACATCTTATGATAACCAAGTTACTACAGTAGAAGGTGCTACAGATGCAATGGCGAGAGCTAATAAGGAAAGTACTGATGCACAAGGACAAGCGTATAAAGATGTTGCGAGTACATCTAATGAAGCTCTAAAGGAAGTTAATAAAAATCTAAATGAAACTAGAAAGAATATAGAAGACTTTATAAATAATACAAGTAATATGACAGATAAATTTAAGAAAAGTTTTAAAGGTGTATCTGAGGATATAACTGATGAAATAGATAAAATTTATAAAAAGGCAAAGAATACTATAGAAAATATTGAAAGGCTATTTAATAATTTCGATGCGACATTAAAAGTTAAACTTCCTCATTTTTATATGACTGGTGAATTTAATGCAGAAACCAAGGAAGTACCTAAGGTTGGAGTTAATTACTTTGCAAAAGGTGGAGTTGTGGACAGAGCAACTTTAGGTGTATTTGGGGAAGCTGGTAAAGAGGCTATCGTACCACTTGAAAATAATACAGAGTGGATGGATAAAATGCAAAGCATAATAGCTAATGGGTTTTTATCAGCAATGCAATTTACAAGTCAATTAACCAGTGGTAATAGTAGTAATAATTCTAAAAGTGGAGATATTATTCTTCAGATAGATGGCACGACATTAGCTAGAATTATTAATCCATATGCAGCTAAGGAAAAACAAAGACTAGGTAATAACATGATAATTAAAACTATATAAAAGGGGTGGTTAGAATGGAGCTTATAAAAATAAATGGGGTGGAAATTCCCACTCCTTCTACTTATCAAATTGGAATACAGGATATTTCTAATGCTGAAAGAAATGCAAATGGAACTATGATAATAGAGCGTATTGCTACTAAGAGAAAAATAGAGTTAAGTTGGAACTTATTAGATAGAACGAAGGCAAGTATATTATTAAATGCTGTGAGTCAAATATTTTTCGAGGTGCAATATGTAGATCCAGAAGATAATGGAATCAAAACTGGTACTTTTTATTGTGGCGATAGAACAATACCTATGATTACATTTGTAAAAGGTGTACCTAAATATAAGGGAATTACATTTAATATTATTGAAAGGTAGGTGTTACTAATGAAAAGTGTAAGTGATAAATTTAGGGATGCTATAGTAGCGCCTAGTAGAATGTGCAAGTTACGTGTAACCTTCGATATATCTGATACTACAGCAAATGGTGATATAAAAAATGTGATTACATCTACCGAGTTTAATTTAAGTGATAAGCAACAAATGTTTAATAAGGAAAGAGAAAGCTCCTATAAGTTAGCTACCTGGGAAAAGAGTAGGTGGAAACTTGATGGGAGCTTTGTTATTCCTTCTCAGGTCCCTGCCACAAATGGAGAAATGGGGTGGTGGAGTAATAGCTTGTGTGGAGAAGGTAGTATGTTTACTACTCCAGAGAATATAGAAATTATCTTTAATAATACTCATTCTAGTATGGGACTTACAATAACATTTGATACCTTGTGTGGTGAATATGCTGTAGATTTTGATATAGTGGCTTATGGTACAGATAACAACATTATAAGTACTATAAATATAACTAATAATACACAAGTTAGATTTGTAATAGAAACCCCTTTATATCTTTACAAAAAGATATTAATTAAGATTAAAAAATGGTGTAAGTCATACAGAAGGGCAAAGGTATTAGGAATAGATTTTGGAGTAGTGCGTGTTTATGATGACAACAATTTAATTAATGCTAATTTGATTCAGGAATTAGATTTAACAAGCTCTAATATAATTCCAGATGAATTTAAGTTTGTGGTATACAACAATAATAGAGAGTTTAATATCTTAAATCCACAAGGGTTTTATAGGTTTTTGCAACAAAGGCAGCAAGTTCTGTGCGAGATAGGTACTGAACTTAATGGTTCTTTTGAATATTGTAAAATGGGGACTTACTGGCTAAAAGAATGGCAGAGTGACGAAGGGGCTATGACAGCTACATTTACAGCAAGAAATATTATAGATTCCTTGGATGGTGAGGAATATGAAAACTTAATATCAAGTACTACTAATTTAAAGGCTGTAGCCATAGCAATTTTATCTAAGGCAGGAATAATTGATTATGAATTAGATGTTGCACTGGAGAGCATAAGTACTACTGGTCTTATTAAGAAAGTAAGTTGCAGGACTGCACTACAGATGGTTGCAATAGCAGCAAAATGTAATGTTTATGTTGTAGATAATAAGTTATATGTTAAGTTGATAAACATTAATTTAGGGGTATCTAGTGGAATTATAGACATGGATAATATGTTTAAAGAACCTCAAATTTCATTAGAACCTTTAATAAAAAATGTTGAGGTTAAATACTATAGTGATTTAGAAAATAGTGTAGATGTTATTTGTAATAATTCAAGTGTGGAAATCGGAGATACTTTAAAGATAGATAATACTTTAATATCTAACTCTACTGTAGCTACAAGTGTAGGAAGTTGGATAATAGGCATAAAGAATTTAAGAGCACTCTACATTGCAAACTGGAGACAAAATCCTTCCATGGATGCATTAGATATTGTGGATATAGAGAACAGTTATGAGACTAAAAAAGCTGTAATTACTAAACAAGAATATGAGTACCAAGGCTATTTAAAAGGCAAGTCTACATTGATTGGAGGGATTAATATTGTTGACTAAAATATGGACAAGTGAAGGAATATATAACCCAGAAGATCTCAACAGAGTAGAATCTAATATTATTGAAACATTGGATGAATTAAAATATCTTTGTAAAACTGCAGGTATAGGCAAAACTAAAGTAGATAGAACTTATGCAGATGTAGAATTTGCTGATAGTTTAAATAGAATTGAGAGTAATATAGAGAGTTTGAAAAATCAGTTTCATGAGGTACCTGGATGGATTCCTACTAAAAATACATGGAGGCCATTAGAACCATTTAGTTTTATTGATGCAAATAGATTAGAAATAAATATTAAACTTTTATATGAACTAATAAGAAATGCAAAGGCAAGTATACAGTTTTGTGGGGTTATAGATTGCGGTGATGATACAAGGTTATTTTAGAAAGGAGCGAATTAAATGGCTTATACAAAAACAGTATGGAAAGATAGAATAGTTGAAAAGCCTAGAACTTATGATGTAACTAATAATCTAGATGGAAGTATAACACTTACACCAAAATCAGGGCTTATTACAGAAGAAGGAACTCCAATAAGTGCTAGTAATATGAATAACATAGAAGATGGCATTACTAAGGCGAGTGTTATTGAAGACACAGTTACTAAAGAAAAATATAGATGGGGAATCGAAAATGGTTCAGTATTTTTAGAAAAGGTGGTGGAATAAATGGATAGAATATATTTAGGTGCAATAATTGATATAAATAAAGAACAATACTTACCTATAATGACAACTCAAACTAAAGTGATAAACTTTTTACAATCACCGTTTAGATATTTTAATCAATTAATAGAACTCAAGAATAATACAATTATTATGTGTTTTTCAGATACAAGTTTTACTGGTCAGATAAAAATACTAAAAGGTAATACTTTAGAAACTGTAAATACTAAGATTATTACTAATAAACTGGCAGCACCCTATATATGTGGAACTGTAAGTATTAATGAACAATTTTTTTATACAATAACAGTTATTAATACTAATTATTATTTAACAAAAATTAATCTTATAACTATGGAAGAAAGTAATTCATTATTAAATATTGGGATTACATCAAGTACTGAGTTAAATACTATAAGTAGTATGTTTATTGATAATACTTATATATATATTGTTAATCAAAGGGGTATAATATTAAAATTAAATATCGAATCTAATACTATAACAGCAGCCTCTTCTGCTTTTGCTTTTCTAAATTATATATATAGACAAGATAGTATTGCATTTGATAATAATTATTTATATATTCCTTATAATAGTACAGAAGGGGCTATTATTGAAAAAATAGATAAAAATACCTTATTACGAGTAGCATCATCTTCAAAATTATTTACAAATGTGAATGCAGCTATATCTCAAATAGTATATAATAATGGATTTTTGTATATAAAATCAAATTCTACTAGTGAATATACAATATTAAAATTAAATCCACAAACTATGTCTATAGTTGTATCTAATAAACAAAATTATGTAGATTGTATATATCTAACTATCGATGGTAGAATATTTGCAACTAAATATAATAGTTCAGACTGTGGGTTTTATGAATTAGATAAAAATACATTATCTATATTATATACATCAGTATCTAGTACTTCACATGGATATAGTACTGGAGTATATCATAATGTATCTAGTGGTAGAACATTAATTATGGCAAAAACATCAATAATAACACAATTTCCACAATTTGAAAGAGTATATACAATAGAAAGTTATAAAAAAATAAGTGAGAATATTATTTAAAAATAAAAAGGAGCGATATAAGTGATATATTTATTTGAAAATCAAAATAACGATACTAGCATAGTATTTGATGAAGAAACCTTGACAGAAAAAGATAAAGTCAAAGGTATTGCAATAGAATCATTACCATTAAAAGAGAATAGAGAAGGCAAGATTGCAATTCTTAAATGTAGAAAATCTACAAATGAAGTTTGGTATGAATATATAGATATAGTACCAAGTACAATGGAAACTAGAATGGTGAACATAGAAATAGCCATAGCTAATATGATGGGGGTGTAGATGTATGCCAAGTTGGAAAAAGAGTATATTTGTAAATGCAATAAGGTCTAGGATGATACAAGAAAATAGGACAAGTGAGGATATTATATTAGAGTATACAAAACTTACTGAAAGTGAAAAAAACGAAATATTGGTAGAAGTTAATAAACTTTAGACAGATAAAGCGAACTAAATAGAAATTTAAGACTAGATTAATCTAGTCTTTTTTTGTTAAATAGGCTTGTCCTACTATGTAAAGGTAATATTTTCAAAGTATAAAGCATTCAAAAATGGAGAAAATAAATCTGATATATAAGACCATCAATCTTATATATAGTATGTGAGTTATTTTAATATATTATGCAAAGTTATTTTAATATTTTATAAGTTTTTTTATTTAATTAATTCTTTTAGTATTGTGTCACTTTTCAAAAAAAATATACTCATGTATTTTATTGATTTATTTTTATGTTTAAAAATAAAAAGGATGGTGTGAAAATGGAAACTGTGAGCATTGGAGTAATATGTACAGTTATTGGAGCTGTAATAGGTATTAGCACATTCAAAAGAAATCAAAGCAAAGATATTAAGCAAGAAGGTCGAGATGATGCTGTGGTATCTACTAAGCTGGATTATATAAGTAGAGGTGTGGACGATATAAGGCTAGATATTAAAGCGCAGGATAGAAAAATTGAGGATATTAACGGAAGATTAATTAGAGTTGAAGAGAGTACTAAATCAGCACATAAGCGTATTGATAGCGTAGAAGATAAGGAGGAATAGTATATATGGAATTTAGTAATTATCTTAATGTAGATACAATAGTAACCTTTGCTGTAGCTATATTATTAATAGAACTGTGGGTTAATTTCACAAAGGAATTACCTATCATAAAAAAAATACCAACTAAAGTTTATACTTGGATGATAGCAGTATTACATCTATGTATAATAAACACTAGTTTGATATTATTTCCACTAAACTTAATTGGAGTTTATACGCTGATATGTAATGCACTAATAATTGCAGTTGTTCTGTGCGGTGGATATGATGTTGTGACTGGAAAGATAACTATAAATCAAATTAGTAAGCAAGAGTAAGGGAAACTTTGCTCTTTTATTATATTAAAATTTAAGGAGGAATTGATTATGGCAAAGATAGTGGTAGATGAAGGACATTACAATTGTGAAAGTGGAGCAGTAGGATTTGGAACACAAGAGTGTGATATTACACATTCAATGGCCAATAGATTAAAGATAGATTTGGAAAGACAAGGTCACCAGGTATTAATAACAAATGGATCACTATCAAAGAGGGTTCAAGATGCTAATAATTTCAAGGCAGATATATTTATCAGCCTACACTGCAACGCATTTAATAGTAAGGCTTACGGTATAGAAACGTATTGTTACAAATTAGCATATAGGAAGTTAGCGGATGTTATACATGGCGAACTATTAAAAAATACTAATTTATATAGGAACAATAGAGGAGTAAAAGAAGGAAACTTCCAAGTTATAAGAGAAACCAATATGGATGCTTGTTTAATAGAACTAGCTTTCATTGATAATAAAGAAGATAATCTGTTACTTAGAACTTATCAAGATGAATATTCAGTAGCTATAACCAAAGGCGTACAAAGTTATTTTGGACTAGATTATGTAGAAGCCAAGCCTATTAATATATATGAAATGAAAGTTAATGGTGAGTATTACGGGCAAACTACCCATGAAGATATAGCTGCAGCAGTAGAAAAGGAATTAAAAAATGGAGTTAAGGAAATAGTACTTATTAAGAAATAGATTTAAAGGCTAGTATGGATAAATTGATATGCTCCCTTTATTTTTTATGCTATAATTTCAAGAAGATCCAAATCAAATAATTATTATATGAATATAACAATTATGAATTGTGATGGTGTATAGACAAAGTTATTGAATTTATTGTAAAATTAAATAAAACCACTATAACGGCTAAATCAACAGTGGTTTCAAATGATAAATTGTATTTCTTTAATATACCTCTATTATACTTGGTTTATTTTTGAAGTGCAAGAATAAGTGGGGGGTATAAATATGAAGCATACGGCTCAATTAACGAATAGGAGTATTGATAAGTTAATATCTAACAAAGATTATAAAGATGGAATAAGTGAATATATATGGAATGGATTTGATGCGGGGGCAACTAAAATAGATATATCATTCACTTATAATGAACTAGATACAGTTGATTCAGTTATAATTAAGGATAATGGTAAAGGAATTAACTTTGAGGAATTGGAAAACACATTTAAATGTGTTTTAGATTCTAAAAAAACAACTATAAAAAAGTGTAGTAATGTTCATGGGTCAAAAGGTAAAGGTAGATTTTCGTTTATATCTTTTGGAAATCAAGCTGTTTGGGAAACTATTTGTAATAATGGGGACACTAATGAAAGGTTTAAAATTGAAATATTTAGATCAACTTCAACTGAATTTGATGTAAGTGATAAAGAGTTAACAGATAATAATACTGGTACTGAAGTAACTATTTATGGTATAAATTCTATAAATACAGAAGATGTTAAATCAAATAAGTTTACAAAATATTTCAATGATAAATTTGCATGGTTTTTATATCTTAATAAAGATAATAATTATGAAATAACTATAAATGGGAATAAATTGGATTATATGGAATTTATAGATGAATCATTAAGTAAAGATGTAACATTTGAGATAGAGGGAGCCTCATTTAGAGTAAACTTTATTAAATGGGTAGGTAAAATAAAGCAAAAATATTATTCGTATTTTATTAATGAAAATTATATGCAAATTTATAAGAAACCGACATCATTTAATAATAAAACTCTAGAATTTCCACATAGTATATATGTACGGTCGAATTATTTCAATGATTTTTATCCTATTGATGATATTAAAAATATAGATGCTAATCAGATTAGTGCTTTCAATGATAAAAATCAAAAGGATAAAACATTTAAAATTCTAGAAAAATACTTAAGGGAATTGGTAATATCCCAAATTAAACATTTCACTAAGAGTCAAGCTCCTTTAATAGTTGACGAACTTGAAAAGGAAGGCGCTTTTCCTAAATTTAAAGATAGCAGATATGATTTAATGAGAAAAGATGACTTAAAGGAAGTTTTAACAGAGATATGCGCAGTTCAACCTAAAATATTTGTTGGTTCCATTGAAAATAAAAAATCTATTGTAGGTTTTCTTAATTTGTTGCTAGATACTGATGAAAGGGAGGGTATTATAAATATTATGGATAGTATAACAAGTTTAACTCCAGAGGAAAGATTGGAATTAAATGATGTACTAAAGAAAACTACTTTATCAAAAATTCTTAGAACAGTATCATCTATTCAAAATAGGCTTAAAGTAATAGAAGCACTTAAGAAATTAATTTATGATGAAACTATGTTTACCAATGAGAGAGATCATATACAGAAAATAATAGAAAATAATTATTGGATATTTGGTGAACAATATCATTTAGTATCTGCAGACGTAAATTTCGAGAAATCATTAGAAAAATATACTTATTTATTAGATGGATATGAAAGTACGGAGAATTATACAATAAATAATCCTGAAAAAAAGAGACGTCCAGATATTTTTATGTATAGATCCAGAAGTACTTACTCTGAAAATTCAACTGAACTTGAAGAAAATATAATTGTAGAGTTAAAAGCACCAAGAGTAGTTCTTACCAAAAAAATATATAGGCAAATAGAAGATTATATGTTGCTCATTTCTAAGGAGCCACAATTTAACAGCAGATTAAGAAAATGGAAATTTATAATGGTTAGTTCAGAAGTTAATGATGATATTGAGGCTATGT
>NZ_JAVXAO010000007.1:0-219126 GCF_036660475.1 Clostridium sp.
AGTGCCGGCCTGTCACGCCGGAGGTCGAGGGTTCGAGTCCCTTCTGGGTCGCCATGTACGCTGGCATGGCTCAACGGTAGAGCAGCTGATTTGTAATCAGCAGGTTGTAGGTTCGATTCCTATTGCCAGCTCCAAAAGGTTCTGAATTTATTCAGAACCTTTTTTATATTTATAGATTAAAACATTATAATTTTATAATGTTTTTTATTTTTTTAATATATATGTTCTAATTAAATTTACACATTGAATTATTTAAAAATCCTCTAGGATTTTAGCCGTAAATTTAAAATTATACATTCTTAATTAGAATTTATATATTTACAAATGAACATTAGTTCGTTAAAATTAGTATGAAGCTTAATCTTAAAAGAGGTGATATTTATGGAATCAATGTTAGAAAAAATAATATTTCATATAGATGTTAATTCAGCATATTTGTCTTGGACAGCAGTAAATCAACTTCAATATGATAAAAATTCTATAGATATAAGAAAAATACCTTCTATAATAGGTGGAAGTTCTGAAGATAGACGGGGAGTAGTGTTGGCTAAATCTATACCAGCTAAAAAGTTTAATATAATAACAGGAGAACCGGTAGTGGCTGCTTTGAAAAAATGTCCTGACTTAAAAATATTTCCTCCAAATCATAAGCTATATATGGAATGTAGTAATGCTATGTTTAAATTAATAAGAGATTATTCAAATACTATTGAAAGATATTCAATAGATGAAGTATTTATGGATGTAAGCCACTTTAAAAATGATTATCTAAATAAAGCTAATGAAATAAAATTAAGGCTTGAAAATGAATTAGGCTTTACTGTAAATATTGGAATAGGAAATAATAAATTACTTGCAAAAATGGCAAGTGATTTTCCTAAGAAAAATCACATACATACAATATTTAAAAATGAGATAGAAAAGAAGTTATGGCCAATGCCAATTGGAAACTTATTCATGGTTGGAAAGTCGGCAAAAAAGAAATTGATAGAGCTTAATATATGCACTATTGGAGATTTGGCAACATACAACTTAAATATACTAAAGACTATATTTAAGAGTTATGCAATTACTATATATGAATATGCTAATGGTATTGATAATTCAGAGGTTGATGGAAAATCTTGCATAGATATAAAGGGGATTGGTAATTCTACTACAACAAAAAATGATATTTTAAATGAGAATGATGCATTGAAGGTATTATTAAATCTTACAGAGACAGTTGCAATGAGGTTAAGAGAAAATAATACATTAGGTGGAGTTGTTGCAGTGTCTATTAAGTCTAATATGTTTATGACATACTCTCACCAGAAAACCTTATTGACGCCCACAGACTCTACTACACAGCTATTCAATGATGTAACTAGAATATTTAAAGATATGTGGAAAGGTGAGGGGATAAGGTTATTAGGGGTTAGAGTTACAAAACTGAGTAGTAATAAAATTTATCAAAGGTCACTGTTTGATGATAGTAAGTCGGAGAAGCAAAAATCATTAGATAAAACTATTGATAAAATAAGAGGTAAGTATGGGGATGCTGCTATAATAAGATCTACATTTATTAATTCAGATATTAATCCTATAGTTGAAAAGAATCAGGAGGATTATCTTATGATGGGAGGCTTATATGAACCTTAAAATATTTGAATATGAAAAATCCTACTCTATAAATTAATTATTAAAGAGTAGGATTTTAATTATTTATAGAGGACGTATTATGGTGATAGTTTTTTTTGAAGGCGAATATCACTTCCATAAAACTTACATAGAGTAAAATTACCAAAAAGTCTTGAGGTAATTCTTTCAGAGTATATGGATGAAAGTTCATCTAGGGAATAATTTGTAGAAACTAACATCTTTTTATTCCGTAGAAGCTTAGTATTTAGAAGATTAAATAATTCAGATTTAGAAAACTCCGAGGATATCTCAGTACCTAAGTCATCAATTATTAATAAATCACAATTTATAAGATGACTCTCCAAAGTTGAATTATTATTAAATCTAACATCTCTTAGATTTTTGATTAATTCTTCAGCGGTTTTGTAAACTACGAAATAACCGTTGTCTATTAAATCCTTAGCAATGCAGTGGGACAAAAATGTTTTTCCAGTCCCTGAATTCCCGTAGAAAAGTAAATTTTCATAAGTAGAATCAAAGTTAGTTATGAATTTAAGACTGCAATTTAGTATTTTTTTCATATTTGATCTAGGACTATATTTTTCAGGGCCATTATTTTTATCAGTATAAAATTCCATATTAAAATTAGTGAAGTTATGTTCACTAGAAACAGCATAAAGATCACTATTTTTATAATAAAGGTTATTTAATTTTTGTTTATAGCAACTACATTGAGAAACACCAATAAATCCTGTGTCCTTACATTTATTACAAGAGTAATGAATATCCAGATAATCTATAGGATATCCATTAGATACTAAAAGTTCAGATTTTTTTACTCTTAAGTTAGTTATCGTTTTTCTTAAAGTTTGAAGATGTTCATCTCTATTAGGTATATCTTGAAAAGCACTTAAGGATAACTTTATGCAAAAATTACCTATTTTTTTCTCGATGGCATCTATTTCAGGAATACGTTCTTTAACTTCGCTCTTTCGATTATCAAGAGCCTGTTTTTGTTTAGATTGTATTTCATCATAAATTTTTATAAGTTGTAAGTGGTGAGCATTAGTCATTATTATCCCATCCTAAAAGTTTTCTTTCTAAATCATCAAAGTCATAACTTCGCTGATCATAATTGTTAAATTTACCCTTATTTTTTGATCCAGCATTATTATTAGATGAATCATTTACAATAGATTTAAAATTAACCTTCTTTTTATCTCTAATTTCTATATCTTGAAGCGTTTTAATATTGTCTTTAAACCAACTATTTAAAATCCCATCTATATATTTAAAATCAGCTCGATTAAGTCTTTCAAAGCAGATGTCACAAGCTTTATAAATAATATCTAGAGGAAAGTTATATACATTTAACCATTTTTCAAGAATTTCTTCTTGAGGTTTCATTACATCCCCGTTTTTAATACCTAAATAAGTTAATATTTTTCTAATGTTAACCCATTTATCTTCGTGTTTTTTTATGAAATTTTGGGCTTGATCTATATTAGTTATATTACTATCATTCCAAGATAAAGCAATTTTTTCGATATATCTATAGTCGGATTTTCCCCTAGATACACAGTATTCTATAAGAAGAAGTATTAGCTCCGGAGAAAAGTTGAAATCCTTTTGCCAGCCAAGGTATGTGGTCATTTCCTTTGGAGATAGAGGTCGAGCTAAAAGTCTTTCTATATCTTGAAGCATATCCTTAACTAAGGAATTGTCTAGTTCTTTTAGAAGATTTATTGATTTATTATCTTGAACTTTAAGTAATTCTAAAAACTCTATATTGTAGTTTCCCATATTATCTATAGGATTTAGTTTTATAACACCTTCGTCATTCCAGTAATTCCAAGCATTTATTACGTCGGTTTCTAGAAGGGAAAGTGCAGAAGCTATAAGAGTTGAATTAACACCTATCTCACCACTGACACAATATTTAAGACCAAGAAGATAAACTTTTATATATTCTCCTCTAGCATTTGCCATATAGTTGTCAATAAATACATTATTTACAGGAGTATAATCTAAAGTTTTGGTTTTAAACATAAAAGTACTCATAGAATCGCGACCTTTCTGTATTATCATAAAGAAATATTAAATTTAATTAGAACATACATATATTATTAGTTTTAGATTTTTGATACATACAATAATTAAAACTAAAGATTATTATATAGTCATAGTATATCATATAGTAAACTCATTAAAACGGAAATTTCATAATAAAGATTTTTAATAAATTTTAAACAAATGAATAATAAATGAAATTATTAAATTAGAGTTTTTGATTAAAAAATTTAATAATGGGTATATTATCATTGTAGTAGGGAGGTAATACTATGAAGCCAAATCTAGTTAAAGAATTGATCATAGTGTGCGTATCAACCTTATGTATTTTAGTTATGCTTAGAATAAATACTGTAGATAAAAATGAATATGTAGAAAAAAACGAAAGAATAAAGGCACTAATAATGAAATCAGATGATAAGTATATAGGTGTGGTTTCGAATGAAATTGTTGGGAATGATGCCATAAGTATGGTAAAGGACATTTATATTAATAGTGCTAATATAAGTGATATAAAGGATATTACATTGTATAATGAAATACTCTATGAAGATACAACTTGCGATAAATCTGAAATCTTAACAGAAGAGGGCGTTGTAAATAAAATAATAGAGTATAATAACTCACATGACGATAGTATAGTGAGTTTTATAGTAGATAAAGGGAACAGTGATAAAGTAGCATTCAGACCTCTAAGTAGGGGTGAATCGGAGTTGTATAGGGAAGTTTTTTTACATAGTTCAATAACTACACCAATAAAAGGAGTATTAACGTCTACATTTGGAGAGCAGAGAAACGGTTATAATCATAAAGGTATAGATTTAGCCGCAGAGAGTGGTACGTCCATAAAGGCAGCATTAGATGGAAAAGTAAGTTTTGCAGGAGTTGCAAATGGGTATGGAAATGTTGTAATAATAGACCATGGTGGTAAACTACAAACAGTATACGCACATTGCAGTAAGCTAAATGTAGTTACTGGAGAAACTGTTTTTAGGAGTCAGAATATAGCTAAAGTTGGAAGTACTGGTGATAGCACCGGACCACATCTTCACTTTGAAATAAGAGTAGATGGAATGGTTGTAAATCCACTTGCATATAGTGGAGGAACAGAATATTAGTAGCTATGCTATAAAAGCTTAGAGTATTTATTTTAAGCTTTTATAGTAATACTTGGAAAAATATAATAAAAATTAAAAATATATTGACTTATATTTTTTTTAGTAATATACTTTGATTATCAAACTATTTGAAAATCAAACAAAAGGAAGGGGGAGTTTTAATGAAGTCCTTCAATTCAAATAAACATGTACTTAATGAATTATTAGTAACTATATTTAATGATATTTTAGAGATAGAGCAAAATGCATTAAGTCAGGGAATACTTAATGATTTATCCGTTACTGAAATACATACAATTGAGGCTATAGGAATGTATAAGCCAAGAACTATGACCGAGGTAGCTAATGATTTAGGAATAACGGTTGGAACATTAACTACAGCTATAACGAAGCTTGTTAAGAAGGAATATGTTGAAAGAACCAGAGGTGAAGAAGATAGAAGATCGGTAATGATAGCACTTACAAGAAAGGGAAAGCTTGCATATAGAGTACATGAAAAGTTTCATCAGGAAATGATAACTAAAACTATAAGTGGTCTCTCCGAAGATGAAGAGGCAGTATTAGTAAAATCCCTAGGAAAAGTAAATGAGTTTTTAAAGGAAAAGTATAATCTTAAAAAGAAGTAAAGGAGAAACATTGTGAATGGTTCAAGAATACTAGGTACTGGATCTTATACACCAGATAATGTGATTTCAAATAAGGTTCTAGAAAGCATTGTTGATACATCAGATAAATGGATACAAGAGAGAACAGGGATAGTAAAGCGGTGTATATCAAAAGATGAGGATACTACTGAGCTTGCAACAAAGGCTGCAGTTGCAGCTTTGGAAAATAGCGGGCTAGAAGGTATCCATATAGATTTAATTTTAGTAGCTACGGTTAGTCCAGATGCTTTAATACCTTCAGTTGCATGTAATGTGCAAAAAAATATTGGAGCTATAAATGCTATGGCATTTGATATAAATGCAGCATGTAGTGGTTTTATATTTGCCTTAGATATAGCAAATAACTATATAGCTACTGGTAGAGCAAAGAATGCCCTTATAATTGGAGCAGAGGTTTTATCTAAGATTGTAGATTGGGAAGATAGAAATACATGTATATTATTTGGTGATGGAGCAGGGGCTGCTGTATTAACTTCAGATTATAATGAAAATATATCATATGTTAATTGTAAAAGTGTAGGATCAAAAGGGGAATCACTTACGTGTAATGTGTTACCTTTAACAAATCCTTATACATTAGAGAAGGATGAATCTGACTATAAGATAAAAATGAATGGAAAAGAAATCTATAAATTTGCAGTTAGAACTATGGAAGAGGAGTTTAACAGAATAATTAAAACAAGTAAACTAAGTAAGGATGATATAGATTTTATTCTTCCACATCAAGCAAATTTAAGAATGATAGAAAGTTTTAGTAAAAAAATTGGGATTCCACTATCTAGATTTATTATAAATCTAGACACTACAGGAAATACATCTAGTGCAAGCATTCCAATAGCATTAGATGAGGCTAATAGGTCAGGGATTATAGAGAGTGGTAATAACATAATAATCATAGGATTTGGTGGTGGGTTAACTTACGGTAGCGCATTGCTAAAATGGAATAGGTAAAAATATTAAAATTTAAATATATAGGAGGAAGAAAAAATGGTATTAGAAAGAGTTAAACAGGTTGTAGCAAAACAGTTATCAGTAGAGGTGGAGGAGTTAAATATAACAGCTTCATTTACAGATGATTTAGGAATAGATTCATTAGAAATATTTGAAATTGTTATGAGTTTAGAGGAAGAATTTGATATAGAGATACCAAATGAAGATATCGAGGATATTAAGACTGTTGAAGACATTTCAAACTATATACAAGGGAAAGTTAAGTAATGAAGATAAGGTCAGATAGATAACTATCTGACCTTAATAATAGGAGGTATGTATGTTTAAGTCAGATATATGTGGAATCTTAGGAATAAAATATCCAATAATTCAAGGGGCTATGGCTTGGATTGCAGATAGTAGCTTGGCTAGTAGTGTTTCTAACGCTGGAGGACTTGGTATTATTGCAGCAGGAAGTAATCTTCCTGAAAATGTGAGAATGGAAATTAGAAGAGCAAAAGAACTTACAGATAAGCCTTTTGGAGTAAATATAATGTTACTTAGTGATAATGCAGATGAGGTTGCAAAAATTGTTTGTGAAGAAGGAGTAAGTGTAGTTACCACTGGAGCAGGAAACCCAGGCAAGTATATGGATATGTGGAAAAGTCATAATATTAAGGTAATACCAGTTGTAGCATCCACAGGACTTGCAAAAAGAATGGAGAGAAGTGGAGCAGATATGATAATAGCAGAAGGTTGTGAAGCGGGAGGACATATAGGGGAGCTTACGACTATGGCACTTCTTCCACAAGTAGTTGATGCTGTAAATATTCCTGTTATAGCAGCTGGCGGTATAGGCGATTCAAGAGGAATGGTAGCATCATTAGCTCTAGGAGCTAGTGGATTTCAAGTTGGAACTAGATTTCTTGTAGCAAATGAGTGCACTGTTCATGAAAATTATAAAAAGAAAATTATAGAGTCAAAGGATATTGATTCCATAGTAACAGCTAGAAGCACGGGGCATCCAATAAGAGTTTTAAGAAACAAATTATCTAGAGAGTATATAAAACTAGAAAAAGAAGGTACATCAGAGGAAGAGTTGCAGCGATTAGGTGTAGGTGCTCTTAAACGAGCTGTAATAGATGGTGATGTAAACAATGGATCAGTAATGGCAGGTCAAATTGCGGCACTGATAAAGAAACAAGAGAGCTGCGAAGATATTATAAAAGATTTTGTAGAAGGTACAGAAAGACTACTTAAAGCTTTATCAAATAATTTTTAATATAGAGAGGTAACTATGAGGAAGATAGGTTTTATTTTTCCGGGTCAAGGATGCCAATATATTGGTATGGGAAAGGAAATATATGAAGAGTTTCCAATTGTTCAAGACATATTTCACACTACAAGTAAAATTTTAGGGAGAGATATAAGAGATCTTTGTTTTAATGGTCCTATAGAAGAATTAATATCTACTGAGAATAATCAGGTTGCGATAGTTACAGTTTCGATAGCATTAGCAAGAATATTAAAATCATATGGAATAAATCCAGTGGCGGTGGCTGGTTTAAGCTTGGGAGAGTACTCAGCTTTAATTACGAGTGGAATTATAAATCAAGAAGAGGGTATAGAAGTGGTTAAGCAAAGAGGCTTATTTATGAAGGAAGATACTGATAATACAAGGGGTGCAATGGCAGCTATAATTGGTGGTAACATTGAGTCTATTGAAAATATATGTAGGGAGCTTAGTTCTAAAGGTGTAATATCAATAGCAAACTATAATTGTAGTTCTCAAACTGTAATTTCAGGAGAAAATCACCTAGTAGATGAAGCTATTACAATGTTAAATGAAAAAGGTGCTAAGAGGACTATTAAGTTAGCTGTAAATGGAGGCTTTCATACAACATTAATGAGAAACGCTTCAATAAAGTTAAGAAATGAAATTAATAATGTGAAATTTAATGAAACTACTGTTACTGTAATACCAAATGTTACGGGAGAGGTTTTATCAGATATAGATGATCTTAAAGAGTTATTAGAAAATCAAGTTAAATCATCAGTAAAATGGCAGAAGACAATAGAGACAATGATAGACATGGGAATAGACACATTCATCGAGGTGGGACCAGGAAAATCACTTAGTGGATTTGTAAAAAAGATTAATAAAGAAGTTAAAGTATTGAATGTGGAAGACAAGGAATCCATTTATAACACTTTAAAATATTTAGAGCTAAGTGTATAGGAGATGATATAAATATGTTCAAAGGAAAAAATGTTATAGTCACTGGAGGAAGTAGAGGAATAGGTAAAGCTATTGCTTTAGAGTTTGGAAGGTGTGGAGCTAATGTGATAATAAATTATGTTAGTAGTGAGATTGAGGCTAGAGAAGTTGCCGAGGAAATAAAGAGGCTCGGTGGTAATTCTATTTTAGTAAAATCAGATGTAAGTAAACTTGAAGAAGGTAAACTTTTAATAGATGAAGCGATAAATACATTTGGTTCAATAGATATATTAATTAATAATGCAGGTATAACAAAAGATGGATTACTTATGAGAATGAAAGAAGAACATTTTGATAAGGTAATAGATATAAACCTTAAAGGTGTATTTAATACCTGCAAGTGTGTTGTATCCCATATGATTAAACAAAAACATGGAAGAATAATAAACATTTCTTCAGTAGTAGGCATTGTAGGAAATGCTGGTCAAGCAAATTATGCAGCATCAAAGGCTGGAGTTATAGGACTTACAAAATCTATTGCAAAGGAAGTTGGAAGTAGAGGAATAACAGTAAATGCCATTGCACCTGGATTTATAAAGAGTGATATGACAGATGTGCTTAGTGATAAGGTCAAGGATACTATGTTGAATGTGATTCCTTTAAATAGATTTGGGATGGTAGAAGAAGTAGCAAAGGCAGTAACTTTCTTGGCTTCAGAAAACGCGGGATATATTACAGGTCAAGTTATAAATGTAGATGGCGGAATGGTAATGTAGTTAAATAGGAGGAAAAATAAGTGGATAGAAGAGTTGTAATTACAGGTATGGGAGCAGTAACGCCTATAGGAAATGATGTAAATAGTTTTTGGAATGGAATTAAGGCTGGACAATGCGGTATAGAGTTCATAAAATCTATGGATGTTGAAAAGTTCAAGGTGAAAATAGCAGCTGAGGTTAAAGAGTTTGACCCGGAAATAGCTTTAGATAAAAAAGAAAGTAAGCGGATGGATAAGTACTGTCAATTTGCAATGGTAGCAGCAGATGAAGCGGTAAAATCTTCAAAGTTGAATCTGGAAGAAATAGATAGTTATAGATTAGGTGTTTTAGTAGGTTCAGGAATTGGTGGACTTCAAACATTAGAGCATGAATATAAAAGAATGGTAGATAGAGAGACAACTAAGGTATCACCTTTTTTGATTCCTATGATGATAGGAAATATAGCGGGGGGAAATATAGCAATAAAATATGGAGCTAAAGGGCCATGCATGTCAGTAGTTACAGCTTGTGCTACAGGTACAAACAGTATAGGTGAAGGTTTTGAAATGATAAGGTCAAATAGAGTTGATGTAATTATTGCTGGTGGAGCAGAAGCTTCAATATCAGCTACGGGACTTGCAGGATTTACATCGCTAACGGCGCTTAGTAATAGTGAGGACCCTAAAAGAGCATCTATTCCCTTTGATAAAAACAGAAGTGGATTTGTAATGGGAGAAGGAGCGGGCATAGTTATCTTAGAGGAACTTGAGCATGCAAGATCAAGGGGAGCTAAAATATATGGAGAAGTTGTGGGTTATGGGTCTACTTGTGATGCTTATCATATAACATCGCCGAGTCCAGATGGTGAAGGCGCAACAAGATCTATGAAACTTGCTATTGAGCAAGGAAATATAGGATTAGAAGAGATTTCTTATATAAATGCCCATGGTACTAGTACCCCTTACAATGATAAGTTTGAAACTGTTGCAATTAAAAATTTATTTAAAGATTTAGCATATAATATTCCAGTTAGTTCTACAAAGTCTATGACTGGACATCTTTTAGGTGCATCTGGGGCAATAGAGTCTATTGCATGTATTAAGGCTTTGGAGGAAGGTTTTATTCCACCAACAGTAGGCCTTGAAAATTCAGATGAAGACTGTGATTTAGATTATGTTCCAAAGGTTGGAAGAATAGCTAATCTTAAGTACGCATTATCAAATTCATTAGGATTTGGTGGACATAATGCTACACTTTTATTTAAGAAATGGGAGGAATAGTAATGAATTATGATGCCATAGAAAGATTAATAAAACTAGTGAATGACTCTAATTTGAAAGAATTAGAACTTGAGGAAGCTGGACTTAAAATAAGAATGAGTAAAAATGATAATAGTAAAGTGGTTTATTCTGAAGAGAATAAGATTATAAGTAGACATACTACTATGGAGAGTAATGAATTTGATACTATTGATCCAACTAGTCAAATTGCACAGGTAAATTTAAAATCACAAGTTAGTATTGATGAAGTAGCTAGTGTAGATAAAAGATTTATTCTAAAATCACCAATGGTAGGAACTTTCTATTCATCTCCAACAGAAGATGGAAAACCATATGTTAAGGTTGGAGATAGTGTTTCACAGGGATCTACACTTTGCATAGTTGAAGCTATGAAGTTAATGAATGAAATAGAGTGTGAAGTTGATGGAATTATAGCTGAAGTATTTGTAGAGAATGGAGAAGTCATCGAATTTGGGCAACCAATAATGGCAATAAGAAATTAATTGAGTATTAGGATGTTTAATTATAGAGGGAGTGAATTTAATGTCAGATTTAATTGAAGATAAATCAAATGTAAAATTAAATATAAAAGAAATACAAAATATAATTCCTCACAGATACCCATTTTTATTTGTAGATTCAGTAGAAGAATTAGAGCCTATGAAGAGGGCTATAGGATATAAAAATGTAACAATGAACGAATACTTTTTTCAAGGACATTTTCCAGAAGAGCCAGTACTACCAGGGGTAATAATAATTGAAGCATTAGCTCAGGTTGGTGCAATAGCACTACTTTATGATGAGGCATTTAGAGGGAAGATAGCATATTTTGGTGGAATAAAAAATGCTAGATTTAGAAGGAAAGTTGTGCCGGGCGATAGATTAAAGTTAGAAGTTGAAATTATAAAGATAAAAGGACCAATGGGTATCGGGAAAGCCGTAGCAACAGTCGATGGAAATATTGCCTGTGAATGTGAGTTGACATTTGCTGTAGGAGTATAGAAAGTAAGAGAGGTAGCGAGATGTTTAAAAAGATATTAATTGCTAATAGAGGGGAAATTGCGGTTAGGATAATTAGAGCTTGCAAGGAAATGGGAATACAAACGGTGGCAGTATATTCAGAGGGTGACAAGGACGCACTCCACACACAAATGGCAGATGAATGCGTTTGTATTGGTCCATCACCTTCAAAAGATAGTTATTTAAATGAAAATAACATTTTAAGTGCTACTATATTAAAGGGTGCAGAAGCTATTCATCCTGGATTTGGATTTTTATCAGAGAATAATAGATTCGCAAAAATGTGTGAGGAATGTAATATTAAGTTTATAGGACCAACATCAGATAATATAAGAAATATGGGAAACAAGTCTAAAGCTAGACAACTTATGGAAGAGGCAAGAGTTCCAGTAGTACCAGGATCTAAAGGGATTGTTGAAGATGAAGAACAAGCATTGCGGGTAGCGAAAGAAATAGGATATCCAGTAATGATAAAGGCTTCCAGTGGAGGTGGAGGAAAAGGAATTAGAGTAGTAAATAATGAGAGTCAGCTTATAAGTGATTTCAATGCGGCTAAAAGAGAAGCTAAAGTTTCATTTAATGATGATTCGATGTATATAGAGAAGTTTGTAGAGAAACCTAGACATATAGAAATTCAGTTAATAGCTGATAACTATGGAAATACAGTATACTTAGGAGAACGTGAATGTTCGGTGCAAAGAAAAAATCAAAAGGTATTAGAAGAAGCACCATCTGTTATTGTTAATGAAGAGATGAGAATAAAAATGGGTGAAGTTGCAGTTAAGGCTGCTAAATCTATAGGATATGTTAATGCTGGAACTATAGAGTTTTTAGTAGATAAGAATATGAAATTTTATTTTATGGAAATGAATACCAGAATACAGGTGGAGCACCCAGTAACAGAGATGGTTACAGGGATAGACTTAATTAAAGAGCAAATCAAGATAGCATATGGAGAAAAGTTAAGTTTTTCTCAAGAGGATATAAGAATTAAAGGACACTCAATTGAGTGTAGAATAAATGCTGAGGACCCATATAAAAATTTTATGCCATGCCCAGGATTAATAACAAATTTATATGTGCCGGGTGGAAATGGAATAAGGTTAGACTCAGCAGTATATCAAGGATATAAAATACCACACACTTATGATTCTATGATTGGAAAGTTAATAGTTCATGGTAGAGATAGAAATGAAGCTATAAGTAAAATGAAGAGAGCTCTAGGAGAATTTATAATAGAAGGTGTTAGTACAAATATAGATCTTCAGTTAAGTATTTTATCTAATGATAATTTTGTTAATGGAGAATTTGATACAAGTTTTCTAGAAATGTATCTTAAAAATAATAAGTAAAACTACTAAATTTCTAACTAAAGTTCATGTAATAACTATTTTAAGATTAATAAATTGCATACGTAATTTAAGTATTTGAGATTTTTATTATAGGTGATTAAATTATAGTTATAAGTTTAATCTAAATGAGGTAAGGATATGAGAGAGTTAAAAGGATTATTTAAGAAGAGTTTTTATATAGAAATAAAGCCTACCAAAGATGAAGAAAAAATAGAAAAGCCACATGTACCAGATGGAATGTGGGTTAGATGCTTAGGGTGTGGGAAGACAATATATCGAGGCGATTTAGAAAATAATATGAAAGTTTGTTACTCTTGTGGAGGTCATTTTAGGTTGACGGCTAGAGAAAGAATTAAACAAATAATCGATGATGGAACTTTCATAGAATGGTTTAGTAATATGTATTCAGTTAATCCTTTAGATTTTCCAGAGTATGAAGAGAAATTAAACGTAGTAAAAGAAAAAAACAATATGAATGATGCAGTAATAACGGGATGTGGAAATATAGGGTCCAAAAAAGTTGTACTATGTGTAATGGATAGTAACTTTTTAATGGGAAGTATGGGTAGTGTGGTTGGTGAAAAAATAACAAGGGCAATAGAGATAGCTACAAGGGATAAATTACCAATTATTATCTTTACTTGTTCAGGTGGTGCTAGAATGCAGGAAGGTATTTTCTCATTGATGCAAATGGCAAAAACATCGGCAGCGTTGTCTTACCATAACAGTGAAGGATTGCTATATGTTACAGTTTTAACAGATCCTACGACTGGTGGTGTAACTGCTAGTTTTGCAATGCTCGGAGATATAATCCTTGCAGAACCTAATACACTTATTGGCTTTGCAGGAAGAAGAGTTATAGAACAAACAATAAGAGAAAAGTTACCTGAGGATTTTCAGAAGGCAGAATTTCTTCTAGAAAAAGGATATATAGATAAAATAGTGCATAGAAAAGATATGAAACACACACTTAGTACCATTTTAGAATTGCATAATAGTTGAAATTTAGAGTGTTAGAGGGTGTAGTAAGGTTATGGAGAGTAAAGCTACTTCATGGGAAAAGGTTAATATAGCTAGAAACATAAAAAGACCTACGTCGTTAGATTATATAAATGATATATTCACAAACTTTATTGAATTAAAAGGTGATAGAGGATATGGTGATGATAGTGCTATAGTAGGTGGAATAGCGAAGTTTCTAGATAAAAGTGTAACGGTAATAGGTATACAAAAAGGAAATAATACAAAGGAAAATATAGATAGGAATTTTGGAATGCCAAGGCCTGAGGGATATAGGAAAGCGTTAAGACTTATGAAGCAAGCAGAGAAGTTCAAAAGGCCAGTGATAATATTTATAGATACACCAGGGGCTTTTTGTGGTATAGAATCAGAAGAGCGAGGAATCGGAGAGGCTATAGCAAAGAATCTTATGACAATGAGCACGCTGAGAGTTCCAATAATATCTATAGTTATAGGTGAAGGTGGGAGTGGGGGAGCAATAGCATTAGCTGTAGCAGATGAGATTTGGATGCTAGAAAATTCAATATACTCCATTTTATCACCAGAAGGATTTGCATCTATATTATATAAAGATGCATCTAAAGCTAAAGAGGCCGCAGAAAAGATGAAAATAACTTCGGACGATCTATTTAAATTGGATATAATCGATAGAGTTATAAAAGAACCAATAGGCGGTGCACAAGAAGATTTTAAAAGAATGTCAAAGAGTATATATTTAAATTTGAAAGAAGCAATAGAAAGATTAAGTCGAGAACCAATAGAGTCATTACTTACAAAAAGATATTACAAATTTAGAAAGATGGGAAAATTTACAGAAAAGTAAAACTTGTAAAAATAATAAAAAATAATAAAAACAACCAATTAATGTAAAATGTTAATGTAAATTATTGCAATATGTGATAATATAATTACATTACCAATATTAATTGGTTATTTTATTTGTATAAAGGTATAATACGTAGTAGTATAGTTAACATGCAAATGTAAGTATGATGAAATTATAACTTTTTAATTAAATCATTTTAAAAGTAAAAGATATTAAGACGAATACTATGTAGAAACTAGTGTATATAAAATAACTATTATTATACAGTAATTAAAAATATAGTAATAAGAAGTTGAGGGGAAGAGGAATCATGAGAGATAATTTAGTTTTGATGGTCGATTCTGGAAGTGATTTGCCGATAGAATTTATAAAAAATCCTAATGTAGTAGGGCTTCCAATAGGATGTAACTTTAAAGGTAGGGATGTTGAAGATTACTTTGGTGAGGTTATAGATAGCAAAGAGTTTTACGAAGGGTTAAGAGCAGGTGAGATGTATACTACATCACAGATAAATATATATAAATTTCAAGAATCTTTTAGAGAGATTGTTAAAGAGGGTAAGTCTATTATTTATTTAGGGCTTTCTTCAGGCCTATCTGGAACAATAAATAACGCGAGGACAGCAGCGGTAGATATAAAAGAAGAAATACCATCAAGTGATATAACTGTAATAGATACATTATCTGCAAGTATGGGTATAGCTCTTCTAGCTTATAAAGTATACAAAATGATGGAAGATGAGAAATCAAAAGAGGAAATAATAGAATTTGTAGAAGGTACTAAATTAAAAGTAAACCATTATTTTACAGTAGATGATTTATATCATCTAAAAAGAGGTGGAAGAGTATCAAGTTCAGCGGCGGCAGTAGGGACATTATTAAATGTAAAACCTATACTTCACATTGATAATGAGGGTAAACTTGTACCAATTTCTAAGGCAAGGGGTAGAAAAAAAGCTATATCAGAACTTGCGAATCAATTTATTCAAAAAACTAGTAGTGAACCTCAAATGATAACAATATCTCATGGAGACTGTATAGAAGATGCCAGAGCATTAGAGAAATTATGTAGGGAAAATGGCAACGTCGAAGAGTGTGTTATTAATCATTTAGGTCCAACAATAGGTAGTCACACAGGTGCAGGATTATTGGCTTTATTTTTTATAGGAAATGAAAGATAGTAGGATTTTTAAGTAAAAATTATATTCATTTTTAAGATAAAATAAAAAGTTTTGTATAAGAAATTTTACAAGACTTTTTACATTGCAAAAAAACTTTAATTATAACAGGCAATCAGTGTTATAATATATATAACACATGAAAAATATAAGTGATTAGATTGGTGAAATATAAAATTTATATTTACGGTCAATGGAGGAAACTATGGATAAGTTAAATAGAAATGATATTTGTTGGTGTGGAAGTGGGCAAAAGTACAAGAAATGTCATATGGAGCAGGATAAATATTTAGAAAAATTAAGTGATAAATATGGATATCAAATACCAAGAGATATTATAAAGTCTAAAAAAGATATTGAAGGTATAAGAAAGAGTTGTGCTTTAACTAAGGAAATATTGGATATGGTTGAAGAAAAAATAAAATCAGGTATATCTACGGAAGAAGTAAATAGCTGGGTTCATGAATATACAGTATCCCATAATGCCTATCCAGCACCATTAGGTTACCATGGATTTCCGAAAAGTACTTGTGTATCTATAAATAATGTAATTTGTCACGGTATACCAAATGAAGATACTATAATAAAAGATGGAGATATAGTAAATGTAGATGTTACATGTATTTTAGATGGTTATTATGGAGATTCAAATAGAACATTTTTAATTGGAAATGTAAGTGAAAAGGCAAGAAGGTTAGTAGAGACAGCTAAAGAATGTTTAATAAAAGGAATAGAAGAGATAAAACCTTTTAATACATTAGGAGATATAGGGTTTGTTATAAATCAGTTAGCTACAAGTAGAGGTTATTCGGTAGTATATGATTATGGTGGTCATGGAATCGGAAATGAATTTCATGAGGAACCATTTGTGCCTCACATAGGTGAAAGAGGTGAAGGCATGGTATTATTACCAGGCATGACATTTACAGTAGAACCTATGATTAATGAAGGTGTGCCTGAAACTTTAGTATTAGAGGATGATTGGACTGCGGTTACTGAGGATGATTTGTTATCAGCGCAGTGGGAGCATACCATACTTGTTACAGATAATGGATGTGAAGTGTTAACTTAGATTAATCATGGAACTCATAAAGTTTTTTAAAACTTTATGAGTTCTTTTAAACAAAAATACAAATTAAAATAAAATATTTCAATATATTACATATTATGTATAGGTATGATATAATGATTTAACAGAATAATCAGAGTATTAATTAGTGAGTTATTAATTAGATTAGGTAGGTATTTGATATGAAGATGGTGAATGAAAGGTACAAAATAGTTGAGTTAGTAAATAAAAGTAGGACGTATTCAGTATATGAAGCTATGGATATAACACAAGGAATAAGTAAAGTTAAATTATGTATAATAAATACTACTCATATGGAAGAAAGACTACTTAAGTTTTGTATATCTGAATTAGAAAAAATGGGCAGCATAGATAATGATACAATTATAAAAATTTTAGATTTTGGCGTAGTAATAGATGAAACAGATAAAAATAATAAGAGGAATTATTACTATGTTACAGAATGGATTGGCGAGTATAAATCATTGTTGCAGTTTGTAGATGGGGTTTCAGAGAAGATGCTAATAGATATTTTTGTAGAAATTTGTAAAATGGCATATACTCAATCTTATAGTTATAATAAGATAATTCCGTTTAATGCAGAAAGTATTTATATTACATCTAATATTAAACCTAAACTAAAGGATAAAATAACAATAATGCTTGAATATAGAGAAATTGGAATAACTAGTTATGATGAAGAGAATTCTGATGATATAGCTACAGGAGAAATCAATAAATATACTGAGAGTAATTATTACATAGAAAAGCTTTCGGAAATATTAGTTGATATTACAACGAGAAATCAAAATAAGTACAGACATATCAAATCTTATAAAAATATTGTAAATGGATTAAATGAAGTTAATAATAATGAGTGTAAAGATGTAGGCTCAAATAAAATCTATATGCTGCTAAATGAATTGCGTGAAAGTAGCGAAGGTCGAAAAGTGAAAAATATATTTGATATAATTAGGTATATCAATGAATTATATGGAACAAATTATAAATATGAGGCCAATGTTGCGTTAGAAAATCTTAATTTTAGTATACCTTTAATAGAAAGGGAAGAAGAAGTAAATTTAATTTTGGAAGCTATAGAGAATATAGAAAAATTTCAGCAATCAAAAAATATAATTTTGGTGCATGGTGAAATTGGAATAGGAAAAAGTAGGCTATTAGAGCATATAAAACATAGAATAAATATAAAAGAAAATAAAGAGGTAAAAAGTAGTGGTGGCATTTATATTATCAGCAATAAAGTAGATTCTAGCAAATTGACAATTGAAATATTGCTTGAAAAAATAGTTAAAGTTGCAGATAATAATTTAATAAATAAGTATAAGAAGGATTTAGTTAAATTTTTACCTCAAATAAATGGAGAAGGCAATTTAGGTGTTTTGGATGTTAATTTATTGGACAGTAAATCAAAACTAGTACTTATATTAAAAATTTCTTCATTTTTACAAGAGTATTATAGTAAAAATACAGGAATTATTATTATGGATGATATGAGTATATATGACGATTTTACATTAAGTATAATACAACAGGTATTAAGTAAACCTAGTATACATAGAAATTTAGCTATAGTATTAGCCTATAGAGATGGAGATTGTCTGAAAAATAATAAATTCATTGAACTAATTGGACAACTTTCAGAAAGAGTTAGTCTAGATGTTCACCTAAGAACATTATCAGAAGATAAAGTAGGAACGATTATAAAAAATATTTTAAATGTTTCACATGTATCAGAGGAATTTTTAGGTATGTTTTATAGATATTCTAGTGGTAATCCATTGTTTATAGAAGAGGCACTTAAGGATTTAATTACTAGGAAAATTATATACATCAATAAGGATACCGGCAAATGGAATAGAATTAAGGGGCATGAAATATTTATGTCTTTAGGAAGAGAGAAAATATGCAAGAGTCAATTAAGTGATCTAGATAAGTTATCATATGAAGTTCTGTACATCATGTCATTTTTTTATATGCCAATATCTATTGATATGATAAAACAAATAATAAATGTGGATGAAGAAAATATAAATAATACAATTAATGAATTGGTTAGTAAGGGAATTTTATATAGTAGTATAGGGGATAATGGGTTTGTATATAGCTTTTACAATAAATTTCTAAAAAATTATTTATATAGAACTGTAGATAACACCGAGAAGATGTGTCGTCATAATGAGATCTCGCAAATGCTTATAAATTGTTGCAAGGGAGATTTAAATGTATATCTGGAAGAGACTATTTATCAACTAGATATAATAGGAGATAAAGAGAAATTAATTTATTATTATAAAAAAAATGAAGAGAGATTAGAGGCTATAAATAATAGTAAAGAAGCAATTAAATGCAACATAAAAATATTAGATATTTTAGATACTATTGAAGATCGATTTAATTTTATTCAGGATGAAATAGAAGCTAATGTGAACCTTGGGAAGTTGTATAATAAGTTATCCCAGAAGACTATAAGTCTTAAATATTATGAAAATGCATTAAAGTTATGTAATGTAGTTAATGAAGTTAAAACCACTATAGATATCATGAGTGAAATGGCAACATTATATAGAGATTTGAGTAATAATAAGAAGGTTATATATTATACACATGAAATTAGCAAATTATTAAAATCGGTTAATTATGTTGAAGGTGAAATAAAATATTTAATCATAGAAATAAGAAATTCATTTTTTAATCAAGATTTTAAAAAACTGGAATTATTAACTGAATACGGTATTCAATTATGCAAAGAAAATTATTTGGAATATAAGCTTATGTTTTTAAATAGTTATTGTAATGCACTAATAGATCAGAATAAAATTAAAGAAGCGTTAGATACATCAAAAGAAATAATTAAAGAGTGCTCTAACAATAACTATACAAGTCAACTAATAAGGGCTTATAACAGCGTCGGATTAATGTATAGTGATTATATTCAATGTCCAGAAGAAGCCCTAGAATGGTTTATGAAGCTATATAAAGTAAAAAAAGGTGATAGTGATAGAGCTTGGGATATAACATCAGGCGCAAATATAGGATTTGTAAATTATGTGTTATTAAATTATGATGAAGCATATAAATATTTAATTGAGTCAGTTAACAAAGCTATACAAGAGCAATTT
Organism: Clostridium sp.; assembly: GCF_036660475.1. Classification (GTDB taxonomy): domain Bacteria; phylum Bacillota; class Clostridia; order Clostridiales; family Clostridiaceae; genus Clostridium_J. The sequence continues at coordinate 20,261 of NZ_JAVXAO010000007.1, forward strand.
GTATATTTAAATCTTTATAGTTATATATATTTAGGAACTGTATTATTTAAGCAGGGTAAATATTTAGAGTGCTTTAGATATGTTGATCTTTGTACTAGCTATATAGATGCTAATTCAGCTAGCGGTCAAGAACTTAGTGTTTATTATATATTTTTATATTATGTAAATAATCTATTAGGTGAAAGTAAAAAAGCGGAAGATTGCTTAATTAAGGGTAAAAATATATTAGGGAATTCAGATTCGGTTATTAAGCATAAAGTACAACTTCTTTATATTATTAATAATGCTATTGATAATAATGGAGATATTTCTACAAATGATATAATTGAGGCAAGTGAAAAAATATTATATATAGATTTAAGAGTATCGATGCTTTGTGAACATGTAATTAGGTTACTAAATAATGAAGAATATTTGATAGCAAGCGAAATGTATACCTATATGAATAAACTACGAGAAAGTGTAAAGTCTAATATAAACAAATTAACATTGGATTATATTGGGTGCAAATTAAACATTGGAGTATCAGTTGCTGATTTGGCAGAATCTACACGTTTGTATAATGATGTTACGAATCCAATGCTTATGTGGAGGGTATATGGAACTATAGCATATTCATATTATAGTGAGTTTAATTATGTGTATGCTACTAAATATTTCTTAGAGGCTTGCAATATAATCCTAGAAATTTTAGGCCAAATTTCAAAAAATAATAGGAAATCATTTTTAAAAAGAGAAAGTCACATGATTAAATATTTTGAAATACTTTTATATATAAAAAGTTATTATAATAATGAAGTTAATATGGGTGAAATGCCTATAGATTTAAACCTTATAGATAATATAGAGGAAGTACTAAAAATTATTTTAGAAAGTGATTTTATAAATGAGAAGTTCATAAATGAAGCAAGAAAACTTAATAGTGATGAGTTGAAAGATGTTAATAGCATTGAAGATCTTGTTAATAATCTACATGGAAATAGTGATGAAAATATAGAATTCATATGTAAATATATAAACTCAATAACATTAGCTTCAAAGACTAAGATAGTAGTAGAGAATAATAACAAATTTTCAGTAATATCAAGTAATATTGAGTGTAAAGAACTGCCAGAGGACATGACACTAGTTAATATTTCTAGGAATAAAGGTATTCCATTAAGAGTGAATAGAGGGTTAATTAAAGATAGCTGTGGAAATATCCTAAGTCATGAAGCTGAAAGTTATATTAAATCATCTATGTGTATACCTATAGCACAAGTTTTAAGGCATTCAAGTAGAGGCAGTAAATATGAGTATAACCAAGATATTATAGGGTATATATATATAGAATGTGACTCAAAATTAAATAATATTAGCGAAGATACAATGAATAAATGTATAACAATAGGAAAAATACTATACATGATAATAGATAAGTTAAATATTAAGAAAAGCTCTACAATTGATAGAGTTACAAACACATTAACTAGAAAGTACTTAGAGACATTTGTTCATGAACAAATAGAATTATCATCAACTCATGGATATGAATTTTCAACTTTAATGGTAGATATAGATAAATTTAAACATATTAACGACACATTTGGTCATAGAATGGGAGATAAAGTATTAAGTAAACTATGTGATGTTATGATAAAGAATATACGAAAAGATGATGTAGTTGGGAGATATGGTGGGGAAGAATTCATTATAGTTTTGCCATATACTGGAATATTGGAGGCGGAAACTATAGCAGAAAGAATTAGAGTGAAGATATATGAAGCTAAAATCATGGGAGACAAGCAAGATGTAACAGTTAGTATAGGAATAGCTAATTATCCAAATCATACAACTAATTATGAGGAACTTATTGAAAAATCAGATCAAGCACTATATGCTGCGAAAAATAATGGTAGAAACAACACAAAGATATGGAATGAATATTATGAATCTAAAATTAGCACTACTAATAGATTGAGTGGAATACTTGTGGGAAGTGGTAATCAGGATTATAAAAATGTATCTACCGTAATTGAGTTCATAGATTTAATTAATGATGAAATAAGCATAGAAGAGAAGCTTATGATTTCAATAAATAGAATTGCAGAAATTACTGAGGCGGATTTATGTACTATATTTAAGGTTGAGAATGATGAATTAGAGAAAATATATTCTAAAATAGTAGATGTGGATAATAATTCAGATGTTGGTGTGTATAACTATGACAATGTAAAGGTAGCTATAAAAACTGGTGAAAATCTATGTGCAATAGATTGGGAACATGTAGAGGAATTTAAAAATGTTCCGGATGTAAAGTCTAAAATGATAGTTTTACTAAAAAACAAATCTAAGATAATTGGTGTAATTTATCTAGCGGTTTCGATTAATAACAAGGAATTTACTCATGATGAATTAAATTTTGTTAATACCTTGGCAAAAATTATTTCTCCTATACTTAGTTATAAAGAGTAAAAGTTCAATTTTAAGTGTATAAAGAGTTAATACTAAAAACTTTAGTATTAACTCTTTATAATATATAATGATATTAAGTGAAAATTTATAAAATAATGAATTGTCGTCACGAGTAGGTATAGAGTTACATTTCGTATATAATATAATATTAAATTTATATTATATATGAAATAATGAATATTAAACTAGTACAGATAGATAATAGTAACAGTAGAATCAAGAAAATATATCATTACATAAGGAGGAAGAATATGAATTACAAGATAGGCAATGTATACCATGGTTTTAAATTAGATAGAGAAGAGAATGTGGTGGAGATAAATTCTATTTCAAGAGTATTTACTCATGAAAAAACAGGTGCAAAACTTTTGCATTTAGAAAATGATGATTCCAACAAAGTTTTTGCAATAGGATTTAAGACGCCCCCAAGCGATGATACGGGTGTTGCACACATATTAGAGCACAGTGTACTTTGTGGTTCTAGAAAATTTCCTACAAAAGAGCCTTTTGTTGAACTTATAAAAGGTTCATTAAACACTTTTTTAAATGCAATGACATTTAGTGATAAGACAATATATCCTTTAGCAAGTAAAAATGAAAAAGATTTCTTTAATTTGATGGATGTATATTTAGATGCAGTTTTTTATCCAAACATATATAATACTAAGGAGATTTTGATGCAAGAAGGTTGGCATTATGAATTAGAGAATGCCGAGGATGATTTAACGTATAAGGGTGTAGTATACAATGAGATGAAGGGGGCATTTTCATCACCAGATGGTATTTTGATGAGAAAAATACAAGAGTCTCTATTTAAAAACAACACATATGGCTTTGAATCAGGTGGAGATCCAGATGCAATACCAGATTTAACAAGTGAAGAGTTTTTAGGTTTTCATAGCAAGTACTACCACCCATCAAACAGTTATATATTCTTATATGGAGATGGAGATTTAGAGCAGAGATTAAAATTTATAAATGATAATTATTTAATAAATTTCGAAAAGACTAAAATTGACTCTGAAATAAAACCAGAAGAACCTTTTAGTGAAATAAAAGAAGCTGAGTATGAATACTCTATATCCAGAGAAGATGATGAAAATGAAAAAACTTTCATGGCACTAAATTTTGTTACAGGAAAATCTACAGATGATGAATTATATCTAAGTTTAAGTACCTTAGAGTATTTATTACTAGAAACTCAAGGAGCTCCACTTAAGCAAGCTCTATTAGATGCAAACTTAGGAAAAGATGTTTATGGAAGTTTAGACAATAGTATTTTACAACCAGTATTTAGTATAGTGCTTAAAAATACGGATAGTGATAAAAGAGAAAAATTTATAGATGTTGTATATACTACATTGAGAAATCTAGTAGACAATGGTATTGATAAAAAACTTATAGAGGCATGTGTAAACATCACAGAATTTAAATTAAGAGAAGCAGATTTCCAAGGAATGCCTAAGGGATTATTTTACTACATGACAGCTATGGATAGTTGGCTTCATGGAGGTGATCCATTAACACATCTAAGATATGAAAAAGGCATTGAGAAGATGAAGATGGGACTTACATCTAATTATTTTGAAAATCTTATAGAAAAATATCTATTAAATAATAACCATGGTTCTATCTTAGTATTATCTCCAAAGAAAGGATTAGCCGATGAAAAAGATGAAAAACTAAATAAGAAATTACAGGATTACAAGGCTAACCTATCTATGGATGAGATTAAGGATATAGTAAATGAAACAAGAAATTTAATAAAGAGGCAAACAACTCCAGATTCAGATGAAATATTAGAAACCATACCAGTACTGTCAATTGAAGATATAGAAGAGAAAATAGAGGAATTACAAATAGAAGAGACTAGTACTAAGGGGATTAAATTACTACACCATGATGTATTCACTAGTAAGATTGCTTATTTAAGTTTTATGTTTAATAGCAAAGTATTAAATCAAGAAGATATTCCATATATAAGTTTATTGAGTACTTTAATGGGTAAAGTTAATACAAAAACCTATAGCTATAGTGATTTGTCTAATGAGATATTGATAAATACTGGTGGTATGTATTTTAAAAATGAGATTTATGGAGATAGTAAGGATACCCTTAAATATAGCCCATATTTTGAAGCACATTGCAGTGTAGTTGTAGATAAACTACCAAAAGCATTGAATATCTTAAGTGATATAATAAAAAATACAGTATTCGATGACAAGAAAAGGATAAGAGACTTAATTAGAGTTTTAATATCAAGAATGGAAATGAAATTTATGGATAGGGGTCATCAAGTGGCAACAACTAGATTAGGTTCATATTTTTCACCAGCATATTCATATATAGAAAGTACATCAGGATATGACTTTTATAGATTTTTAAAGGAGTTTGAAAATAGCTTTGATGAAAAAATAGATGGGTTTATTGAAAAGTTGGAAGCAGTAAGAAGACAAATTTTCAATAAAAATAATATGATAGTAACGGTAATAGGCCAAAATGAAGAAGTTGAAGCTGTTGATAAAAATATGAACATAGTTCTAGATGTATTATCAGATGAACATATAGAATTAAAAGATTATAAATTTATAGAAGATAATAAAAAAGAAGGAATGCTTACACCGTCAAATGTACAATATGTAGCTAAAGGATATAACTATAAAAGATTAGGTTACAAATTTACCGGGAAATTATTAGTTCTAAAAACTATAATAGGTATGGATTATCTATGGAATAAAGTTAGAGTACAGGGTGGAGCTTATGGAGCCTTTGCAAATATAGTTAGAAGTGGAAATTTAATGTTTGCAAGTTATAGAGATCCTAATATAAGAGAGACACTAAAGGCTTATGATGAGGCTGCAAAATATGTAGCAGACTTTACAACTACAGATAGAGAAATGCTAAAGTATATAATAGGAACAATTAGCGAGTTAGATATGCCATTAACACCATCAATGGCTGGAGATACTGCGATAAGTTATCATATAAGAGGTATATCAAATGAGGACAGACAGCGAGAAAGAACAGAAATTTTAAATACTAATGTAAAAGATATTAATGGATTCTCAAAGCTTATATCTGATGTAATGGAAAAAGATTTTATTGTAGTCTTAGGAAATGATAGTAAGATTAAAAATGATAAAGAATTATTTAAAGAGTTAAAAAATACATTAAGCTAAGGGGGTGAATCTTTAATAGACTGGTTATGAATATAGTGTATGAAATGCATTAGAATATTCATTAGTTAACTTTGAATATAAATTGTAACAAGTTCTTATTAAAGGTAAAGTATGAGATGTGAAATACTTGCGGTAGGCACAGAAATTTTATTAGGGGATATAGTAAATACAAATTCACAATATATTTCTAAGAGATTAAGTGAAGAGGGCATATTTGTATATTATCAGTCGGTGGTTGGAGATAACGTGGAAAGGTTAACTAAAGCTTATGAATTGGCTTTTTCAAGGGCAGATTTAGTAATTACAACAGGTGGATTAGGACCAACAAAAGATGATTTGACAAAGGAAGTTGCTTTTGATTACTTTGGAAAGAAAGCTATTTGTCATGAAGAATCTTTAAAAAGTATAAAAAAATACTTTTTAAAGGTAAATAAACCTATGGGAAGTACTAATGAAAAACAAGCTTATTTTCCAAGTGATGCTTTAATACTTAAAAATAATAATGGAACAGCACCGGGATGCATAATAGAAGAAAAAGATAAAGTGCTTGTAATGTTACCAGGACCACCAAAAGAAATGAAACTAATGTTTGAAGAAAGTGTAATACCATATTTAAAAAAATATTCTAAAGAAGTATTGGTGTCTAAAATTCTCAGAGTCATAGGGGTTGGAGAAAGTGCAGCTGCGGAAATGTTAGGGGATATGTTAGATAGTGAAAATCCAACTGTAGCACCCTATGCTAAGGATTCAGAAATGATATTTAGAATTACTGCGAAGGCTGAGGATGAAATTAAAGCGAATAGCCTTATAAAGCCAATAGAAGAAAAAATAAGAGAAATTTTGGGTGCTAATATTTATGGTGAAGGTGAGACTACATTAGAAAATGTTCTTGGAGAAGTCTTAGTAAATAAGGGGCTTACAATAGCGACGGCAGAATCATGTACTGGTGGAATGGTATCAGCAAGATTAGTAAATTATCCAGGGATTTCTCAAAGTTTACTTGAGGGTGTAGTAACTTATAGTAATGAAGCTAAGATGAAGAGAATAGGTGTAAAAAAAGAAACTCTTGAAGAATTTGGAGCAGTAAGCCATCAGGTTGCTAGTGAGATGGCTAGTGGTATAGCAAATACATCGGGAGCAGATATAGGAATTTCAACTACTGGAGTAGCTGGACCTGGTGGTGGAACAGATGAAAAACCAGTAGGGAGAGTATATGTTGGAATATATTATAAGGGTAAAGTTACAACAAAAGAATTGAACTTTGTAGGAAATAGACAAAAGGTAAGAGAACGAACCACAATAACAGCCATAGATATGATTAGAAGACTTCTCTTAAATTAAATGGTAACTTAAATAAAAATTTTAGAGGAATAAATTCAAATAATTTAAAACTAAAATTAAACTAGATTTAAAGATTAGAACAATAAAAAAACATCCCATAGTGTTGTGGGATGTTTATTTTTTTTTCTTCTTAGAGTCTTGTTTATGATGAGGTAAATCAGTATTTAGAAGATTACTTACATTTATATATCCATTCCCTTGTCTATACTTTTTATCATTTATTAAAATAGAATTTATTTTTAATAAGGTATAAATATCATCAAAAGTATAATCTTTGTTTAGTTCAAATAATAAAGCGCAGAGACCGGAGATAAAAGCACAAGATATAGAAGTTCCACTAGAGGTAGTATACAGTGAAGTAAGTGGTGTTGGATAAAGTTTTTCACCATCACGTTCTGATATATAAGTAGTATCAGAATTTAAAGAAATAACATCATCACTAGCGGCTACAAAGTCAGGTTTTTTTAAAGATTTAGTAGAGCCACAACAAGAATATTCGCTAGAGAAATATGAAGTGTTGGTGTTAATACCACCTATGGTAAGTACTTTATCGGATAAAGCTAAACCTTTTATTGTATCTTCTTTATTTTCATTATTACCAGCGGGTACAACTATTAATATGTTTTTCTTTTTAAACATTAAGAAGAATGTATCATAAAGAGATAGTGTGAATTTATTTAAAGTTGTTAGTTCAAAGGGAGCACAGATGACTTTAATATTTAATTCATCGCTTAGATTGTATAGATACTCTAGGGCACAAAGGGTAGAAGAGATATATCCTTTCCCAAATTTATTAAAAGCTTTAACCATAGCAATGTTACTATTAACAGCAATACCGCGATGTTTAATTTTTTTATTAGTACCTTCTCCACAAATTATTCCGGATACAAATGTTCCGTGGCCATTATCATCATATGGGTTTGTAGCACCATTGATTAAATCTATGAATTTTTTTATTTTATTTGTTGGAGTAGTTAAATCTAAATGAGGATAAACACCGCTATCAATAATTCCAACACAAATACCATTGCCAGAAATAGACTTTTCGTTGATTGATTGAAATTGTTTATTATCTAAAAATATGGAATTAGCATGAAGTACATTTTTGTTACAAAGAAAAGCTATATCATCAAGACAAATATATTTAACCTCAGGAAGTTCAATGAGTCTTTTAATTGTTGGTTTTGTAACTAATGCACACAAACAATTTAAGGAATTTATATTATAAATAATATTACCCTTTGAGGATTTTATCATTTTATCTATTGAATTTTTTATCATTCCGTATTTAATTATAATTCTATACTTACTATAAATATTATTATCTATTATATCTTTTAGTGTTGGATCAAGTTTTTTATTGAAAAACATAATAACACCCCTTATATACTGATTACACTTATTAGTATATGTAGGAGTGTTACATTTGTTAAAGTTTTTATATAATATAAAATATACAAGTTGTGAAATACATCTTTTATAACTTGTATATTTCTTTGCACATGGTAAAAAAAGCTCTTGCAATTGGAGTTAATGTACGTTTAGAACTAGTAACTAAAAAAATATCTCGATTTAAATCAAGACCTTGAACTTTACTAATATTAATAGTTCCATTTGAGACGTAATCTTCACATAAACTTTTACTAATTATAGAAATCCCTAATCCGAGCTTAATAAATTTTAATTGAGCATGTACACTATCAACTTCACAGAGAGTCTTAACTTTCTTCATATCAATGTTGTGAGAATGAAGCTGTTTTTCTAAAGTATGTCTAGTGGCAGATTCCTTTTCTCTAACAATAAAGGGATGTTTAGTTAAATCTTCTATAGATATTACTTCAGGAAAATTTAACTTAGGACTTGAAGCGACAACTAACTCATCATTCATAATCTTATAACTATTTATTTTGGGATTATTTATAATAGTACCGACTAGTCCAATTTCACATTTAAGATCCATAATATCTTTTATTATAGAAACAGAACCTTGCTCTCTAATATTAAATTTAACATTTGAATAAAGTGTACTAAAGCTTGATACAAGATTTGGTAATAAAGAATTACAAGGTGTTGTACTAGCGGAAATGTTAAGAGCTCCAGTGATAGTGGTATTAAAATCAGCTAAATCAGTTATTGCATTATTTCTTGTATTTATAATATCATTAGCATATTGAAGAAATGACTCGCCCACTGGAGTTAAATTAACTTCTTTAGAAGTCCTATCAAATAGTTGTACATTAAGTTCTCTTTCTAAGCTAGATATATGTGAGCTTATAGTTGGTTGGGATAAATAAATAGAATTAGCAGCTTTAGAAAAACTCTTAAGCTTGGACACAGTAATAAATGCTTCAAGTTGTTTAAAATCCATAGAATACCTCCATTTTATAAGTTATAAATAAGATGTATTAAAGTATAAGTGTTAAGGTAAGGTGGTGGGTTAGTTAAATTGATAATTTCTGTGACATAAAAATAGAAAAGATAAAAATTATCCTTTCCATTTAAAAATTATGATTCCGCCTATCATTATAATCACGCCTATACATTGACGAAGACTGCAAAGAGATGCTTTACACCCAAAGAATCCAAAGTGAGTAATTAAAGTCGCTGCAATAAGTTGAGCTACAAGAATTATGGCTACAGCTACAGCTGGACCAAGGCTTGACATGCCTTTAATTACGGTAAAAGTGATTACTGTACCTAAAACACCAGCAAGCAAATAAAGTTTGTTGGCATCTTTTAAATTTCGAAAATTACCATCCCCGGCAAACATCAATACAACTAAAGCGGTGGCAAGTGCAATACCTTGAGTTAATACGGTAGTTTCCCATAAACCAATTTTTTTTGAAAGTTCGGTGTTAAACACACCTTGTACGCTCATGGTAATACCTGCAATTATTGAAAAGATAATACCCCACATAGCTCATCACCATCCTTAAGGATAGTGTGCCCAAATACTTGTATAATTATTTAATATAAATTCTAAATATATCTATATATTTAGAATTTATATGTATTTAGTAAGCTGATTAAAAGTCTTTTAAGGAGTAACTTTTAACTAGTGTATCACGTCGATTATTAAGTTGTTTCCAAATTTCTACTTTATCTATTTTAGTGAAGTTAAGAAGCTCAGTTTTATCTTTAGAACTATCTAAACTAAAAGAGTTATTAACACATGCCTTTCTGATAGCATTATTTGCATTAGATATTGGCATGTTAAAGTAAGTGAAAGTTGAAAATTCCTTAATGCTAATTCCGTGGGTAGTAAACATATCAAACATGGATCTACATATTTTATTTATATAACCCTTATCTTTAATCTTTAAGTTTACGGTATTAGAAGTATCATTAATATAGATATCATTATCGATACCAACTTTAAATTTTTTATAAGGAGATATAATTTTTTTTATTATCTCATCTAATTTATCAAGTTCTACATTTGATACAGAACCTAGAGGAATATATAAATTAGATATATTTTTATATAGTCTATACTTTTTATTTAAAAATTTTTGAATGGATATAATTTCATCAATGGATTTATCATCGACTACTGCAACTAAATAATATTTCATTTTTTTCCTCCCGGTATGTAGGTTTTAATTACAAAACATTATATAATAAGTAAAATAATTATAATGTTATAGTTAACCGTATTATAACATATTATTATAGGTTATAATAGATTTATATAATTAATTATAACCCAGTATCTAAAGTATATATGCATTGTAAAACAATTCCTAAAAAAAACACGGTTTAATTTTAAATTTTTTATTAAAAGTAACGAACAATGTGATATAATTATAATTATGAGATTTTAAAGATTAAAAATAAGTTGCATATGTAAAAATATGAACATTATATAAATAGTGAGGATGATACCTATATGGAAAAATTAGTTATAAATGGAGGCAATCCATTATCCGGAAATGTTAATATTGATGGCGCTAAAAATGCAGCAGTGGCAATATTGCCTGCGGCAATATTAGCATCTAAAGGAATTTGTATAATAGATAATGTTCCTAATATAGAGGACATTAATTGCTTAGAAGTTATTTTAAAATATTTAGGATGTAAAGTTGAGGCAGGAACAAACTGCATTAAAATAGATAGTACAAATATAGTTACAACAAATGCTACAATCCCAGAGGTAAGAAAGATGAGAGCGTCTTATTACCTGCTAGGAGCTCTTCTTGCAAGATTTAAAAAGGCTAGAGTTGAGCTTCCAGGAGGATGTCCAATAGGAGATAGACCAATAGATCAACATATAAAAGGATTTGAAGCATTAGGGGCTACTGTTACCATAGAACATGGTGCAGTAAATATAATTGCAGATAAATTAGTTGGATCAACTATATACTTTGATGTAGTGAGTGTTGGGGCGACAATAAATATCATGCTTGCAGCTACACTTGCAGAAGGAGTTACAATACTAGAAAATGCAGCTAAAGAGCCACATGTGGTAGATGTAGCAAACTTCTTAAATACAATGGGTGCAAATGTTAAGGGTGCAGGAACGGATGTAATAAAGATAACAGGAGTTTCAGAGCTTTCGGGATGTAACTATTCGGTTATACCTGACCAGATAGAGGCCGGTACATTTATGATAGCAACGGCAGCTTGCGGTGGAGAAGTAATTTTAAATAATGTAATTCCAAAACATTTAGAGTCAATTTCAGCAAAACTTGTAGAGATGGGTGTAGAAATAATTGAACATGATGATTCAGTTACAGTAAAGAGTAAAAAATGCCTTAAAGGTGTAAATATAAAAACATTGCCGTACCCAGGATTCCCTACAGATGTTCAACAGCCTATAAGTACACTCTTAACAATTGCTCAAGGAAGAAGTGTAGTAAATGAAAGTATTTATGAATGCAGATTTAAGCATATTGATGAATTAAAGAAGATGGGCGCAATGGTTAAAGTAGATGGCAAAATAGCTATAATTGATGGCGTAGAAAAATTAACAGGAGCTAAGGTTTATGCAACTGACTTAAGAGCAGGTGCAGCATTAGTAATTGCAGGTCTTGCAGCAGAAGGTAACACTGAAGTAGAGGGAATTGAACATATAGATAGAGGATATCTATATATTGAAGAAAAATTTAAAGCATTAGGTGCAGATATAGCTAGAGTAAAGAAATAAAATTACCTGTATTAATTAAATGAATAACATATTGAGGAGAAAACTATGAAATTTTGCCCATTATTTAGTGGTAGCAGTGGAAATAGTATATTTGCATCTGAAAATGGCAGTAATATACTTATAGATGTAGGTATGCCGGGGAAGTCTATAGATAGAGAACTAAACAATATAGGTGTAGACCCCAAATCAATAGACGGTATATTCATAACCCATGAACATTCAGATCATATTAAGGGTGCTGGGGTATTTTCAAGGAAATATGACGTGCCTATATACGCGCCTAGTCTCACATGGGAGGCTATGGAGACTAAAATAGGAAATATAAGAGTGGAGAATATTAAAATAATAGATGGTAAATTCAGTGAAATAAAAGGATTAACCATAGAGAATTTTCCGATATCCCATGATGCGGTTTCTCCACGAGGATATAAAATACATGGAAAGAAAAAAACCTGTTGCATAGCTACTGATTTAGGGTACTTCTCTATAGAAGTTAAAGAGGCATTAGTAGATAGTGATATAATTCTATTGGAAAGCAACCATGATGTGGAAATGGTTAAATTTGGTCCGTATCCATACCCATTAAAACGAAGAATATTAAGCTCACAAGGTCATTTATCAAATGAGGATTGTGGGAAGGCAATAGTAGATATTCTTAAGGATGAATATAAAACAATATATTTAGGACATTTAAGTAAAACAAATAATTATCCGGAGCTTGCATATGAAACAGTTGTAGGTGTATTAAGAGAAAATAATATCAATATAGAAAAGGATATTAGTTTAAGAATGTGTAATAGAGATGGTCATAGTTTAGTATCAGATATATAGAAATAGTTTAAGTCGTAAATTAGGAGGTGTAATATGAAGAAAAAAACCTTTAGTCTAGTTTTAATAGCTATAGTAGTTGGGGTAGCTGTATTAATTGGTATAATTTATGCTTCAAAAACAATGGGGATAAAAAAAGATAAGGCAAGTATGATAAGCAAGGAAAAACTCCAAAATTCAACATCCAAAGATGATAATATAGATATAGATTTATACTTTGGTGGAAATGGAGATAAAGCTGATATAGTAAAAGAGGCAAGGCTTATAAGTAGTGAGGAATTTTTAGGGGAAATTATAATGCAAGAACTTATAAAGGGTCCTGCCGTTGTAAGTGAGAGCAAGCCAGTATTTCCTAAAGGTACAAGACTTTTAAGTTTTTCAATTAAAGATAAAATAGCATATATTAGCTTAAGTAATGAAGTTGTTTTGAAAATGACGCCAGTGCAAGAGGGAACTTTATTAAAATCAATAACCACTTCATTGACACAGTTATCGTCTATAGAAAAGGTTATGATTACTATAGATAATCAAGGCGTTGAAACTCTTGGAGGCAACTACAACATTTCGAAGCCGTTTAGTAAGGATGAAATAGAAAATTTACGTATACAACAGTAAAATAATATTGAAAGATAAATAAATATCTATTATAATTAACAAAACTAATATTATAAAATTATGGATAAAGAAGGAGAAAATAACATGAGTGCATATAGTAATTGGACAGAGTATGTTGTGGAATTTGTTAAGGAGAATGGTGAGCCTGAGTTCTGGAAACAATATGCTCAGATTGAGAAATCAATATACATTAAGGCTTTAAATATAGCTGATGGTGTAATTAGTGGGAAATTTGCAGAGTTAGCTAAACATTTTGAGGTAAGTGAAATTTATTTCATGGGATTTTTAGATGGTATAAATGAAAGCATTGATAAAGAACTAGATTTAGAAGCTATAGAAAATAATACAGAAATAAACTTTAAAATAGACTTTGAAAAGTTATATTACAATATGCTTGATTCTAAAGCAGATTATCTTTATACGTTACCACAATGGGATAGAATATTTTCAGTAGAAAAGAGAAAAGAAATTCAAAAAACTTGGAGAGAATCTAAAACAGTTGTGAATGAAGTTAAAATTGGAAGAAATGACCCTTGTACTTGCGGAAGCGGGAAAAAATACAAGAAGTGTTGTGGAAAATAATATTTAAATTACCCTAATGAATTTCTAAAAAATTCATTAGGGTTTTTATTATTATTACGTGTATATATGTTACAATACAATATATAGAAAATTTGTTTAAGGGGAGTTAAATATGGATGATAATATGATATGGTTAAAGGAAAATAAAATCAAACAAACTATAAATTGCCTTAATAGTAATGGAATGAATGGGTATTTGGTAAACAGTGAGGAAGAATTAATAAAAAAAATTGAAGAAATTACATGGTCTGGAGCTACAGTAGCCTGCGGAGGATCTATGTCTTTATTTGAAACTGGCGTAATTGAACATTTAAGAAGTGGAAGATATACATTTTTAGATAGGTACAAAGAAGGACTAACAAAAAATGAAGTCAAGGAAATATATAGACAGTCATTTTCCGCAGATGTGTATTTTACAGGTACTAATGCTATAACTGAAAAGGGTGAACTTTATAATGTGGATGGAAATGGAAACAGAGTAGCGGCTATGCTATATGGACCTGATAAAGTTATTGTTGTATTAGGAGAAAATAAAATAGTAAAGGACATAGATGAGGCTATAAGAAGAAATGAAAGAATAGCTGCTCCAGCAAATTGTAAAAGGTTAAATAGAAATACACCTTGTACTAAAGTAGGATATTGTTTGGATTGTTCAAGTGAAGATAGAATTTGTAATGAATATACTATAATAAGAAGACAAGGAAATAAAGATAGAATACATGTTATATTTTTAAATAAAGAGCTAGGATATTAAGAAAAAAACACAAGAAAAAGAATAAATATTTTCTTGTGTTTTTTTAGTAGATAACAATACTATTATTAAAATGTTATATATTTATATGAATTGCATATAAAATATAGTGTATGCAAAAACTAAGCTATGAAAGTGTAATATGGAGCATTAGAGAGGTAACTTAAATATATGAGGTTAAAGCTATATTGAATATAATGTAAATAAGTAATACAGTATACTTAATAGTATTTATTTTTAGATAATAATAACTATTGAAAGTTAAATTAATGAAAAAGTGTAGTAAAATAAATTATATAATTCAAGGGGGTTATAGTATATGAAAATTGCAGTTGTTGGATGTACTCATGCTGGAACAGCGGTTATTGTAAATGTAAAAGAACTTTATCCAGATAGCGAAATAATTGTTTATGAAAGGAACGATAATGTATCATTTCTTTCATGTGGAATAGCACTTAGTGTATCAAATATAGTAAGTGAGCCAGAGAAGTTGTTTTATAATTCACCAGAAAAATTAAGTAATATGGGCATAAGTATGAGGATGAATTATGATGTAACCAATATTGATATAGATGGCAAGCGTATTACCTCAAGAAATTTAAGAACAAATGATATTGTTGAAGAGGGATATGATAAATTAGTTCTAACATTGGGTTCATGGCCTATAGTTCCTAATTTTGAAGGTAAGAATCTAGATAATATATTACTTTGTAAGAACTACAGCCATGCTAAGGAGATTATAGAACGATCTACTGAAGCTAAGAATGTGGTAGTTGTAGGTGCAGGATATATTGGAGTAGAATTAGTTGAAGCTTTTGAAATGGAAGGTAAGAATGTAACGTTAATAGATGCAGAAGAAAGAATAATGAGTAAGTATCTTGATAAAGAATTTACTGATATTGCAGAAAAAGAATTTTCGAATCGTGGAGTAAAATTATCATTAGGTGAAAAAGTTAGAAAATTTGAAGGCCAAGATGGAAAAGTAGCAAGAGTTGTTACTGATAAAAATACACATGAAGCAGATTTGGTTATACTTTGTATTGGGTTTGCACCTAGTACAGAACTTGTAAAAGGAAAATTAGATACTCTTCCTAATGGGGCTATAATAATTGATGAATATATGAGAACGAGTTGTGAGGATGTATTTGCAGCAGGGGATTGTTGCGTTGTAGAATATAATCCAGCTAGGGATAAGAGATATATACCACTAGCAACTAATGCGGTTAGAATGGGAACTCTTGTAGCTAAAAATTTAGTGAATCCTACACTGAAATATATGGGAACCCAAGGTACATCTGGAATAAAAATATATGACAAGTGTATTGCATCTACAGGGCTTACAGAAAATGTTGCAAGAAGTACTACATCTATGAATATAAAATCAGTAGAGTTAAGAGAAAATAATAGACCGGAATTCATGCCAACTTTTAGTGAGGCTATGATAAAGCTAGTATATGATGAAGATACTAGAAGAATTCTTGGAGGTCAGATCATATCGGATATAGACTTAACTCAACATATGAATACATTATCGGTAGTAATACAAAACAATATGACGATAGAAGAACTTGCTATGACAGATTTCTTTTTTCAACCACATTTCAATAAACCATGGAGTTTGTTAAATAGTGTGGCCCTTAAGGCATTAAAATAAAAATTTTACTAAGGCTAAATATACAAATTAAAACCTAACTAAATTAGATTTTCTAATTTAGTTAGGTTTTTCTTTTAATAAATAGACTTTAGATATATACTAATTTTAGTAAAGAAGTATAACAATTTAGGAGGAAACCTATGAATATAACATTAATAACTGTAGGTAAAATAAAGGAAAAGTATTTAAGAGATGCAATAGATGAATATACTAAAAGGCTTTCAAGATACTGCAAATTAGATATAATAGAGCTACCTGATGAGAAAACACCTGATAATGCATCCACTAAAGAAGAAGTACAGATTAAAGAAAAAGAAGGACAGAATATCCTGTCTAAGATAAAAGATAACGCTTATGTAGTAGCAATGGATTTAAAGGGAAAGCACATTTCTTCAGAAGAATTTGCTAATTTTATTGATAACTGTGGAGTAGATGGGAATTCAAACCTAGTCTTTATAATTGGTGGAAGTTTAGGATTATCAGAGCAAGTTATAAAAAGAGCAAACTATAAAGTGTGCTTTTCAAAGATGACATTTCCACATCAATTATTTAGAGTAATGCTTTTAGAGCAGATATATAGAGGATATAGGATTATAAAGGGTGAACCGTATCATAAGTAGATAGTTATATAAATAATAAATTGTAAAATCTAAACAATCATAATTAATAACCCCATGATATTAAGAGTGTCATGGGGTTGTGTTATATAACTTAACACATATAGTTTAAAATAGTGGATTGTATTGAAATCTATAGGTTAAGAATAGCTAGGAACTAAAATTTTGAAGTAGATGTTGACAAGACTAAAACAAAATTGTATTATTGTATTAAGGTATTAATACAATAATACAAAAGAGGTGATTAAGTGGAATGGGAATTTAAAGACCAAAGGCCTATATATATTCAGCTAATAGAGCAGATAAAGTTAAAAATAATATCAGGAGAATACAAGCCAGGACAAAAGTTTCCAACTGTAAGAGAGTTGGCAGGGGAGGCATCAGTAAACCCTAATACAATACAAAAAGCTTTAACAGAGTTAGAGCGGGCAGGCTTTGTTTATAGTCAAAGAACTAGTGGAAGATTTATTACGGAGGATGTAGAGATGATAAAAGAGATTAAGTTAAGCATAGCTAAAGATCAAGCGTTAAATTTTCTTGAAAATATGAAAAATTTAGGACTTAGCAGTGAGGAAATAATGGAGTTTGTGGGAAAAATGGCAAGGGAGATGGAGTAATGAGTGAACCTATTTTAGAATGCAAAGGACTAGTAAAAAAATATGCAAATAAGGAAGCACTTAAGGGGATTGATTTAACTTTAGAAAAGGGGAAAATAGTTGGACTTTTAGGTCCTAATGGTAGTGGTAAAACAACTTTAATAAAGATAGCTAATGGGTTATTGAAGCCAACATCCGGAGAAATAAAAATTGCAGGATTTACACAAGGTATAGAAACTCAAAAAATAGTTTCCTATCTTCCTGAAAGAACTTATCTTAATGAGTGGATGAAGGTATCTGATATTATAACTTTTTTCAAAGATTTTTATGAGGATTTTGATGAAAATAGAGCTTATGATATGCTAAAAAGGTTAAATATTGAATCAGATGTTAAACTTAAGACATTATCTAAAGGAACTAAAGAGAAAGTCCAACTTATTTTAGTTATGAGTAGGCAAGCACAAATATACTTTTTAGACGAGCCTATTGCAGGTGTAGATCCAGCAGCAAGGGATTATATTTTAAACACTATAATAAGCAATTATAATGAGAATGCAACAGTAGTAATTTCAACTCATTTGATAGCAGATATAGAGAAAATCTTAGATGATGTTATTTTTATATCTAATGGAGAAATAATGTTACAAAAGAGTGTAGACGAAATAAGAGAAAGCAATGGGAAAACAGTAGATGAGTTATTTAGGGAGGTGTTCAAATGCTAAGAAAATTAATGAAATATGAATTTAAGGCAATAGGGAGAATAATGATACCTCTTTATGCGGCATTATTGGGATTTACAATTATTAACAAGCTGTTTATTGGAATTAATTTTAATGAATCGAATATGGATTTCTTAGGGGGCATTCCTGCTATTATAACAATGATGGGATATGTTATAACAATGATAGCAGTTTTTGTAGGAACATTTTTTATAATTATACAAAGATTTTATAAAAATCTATTTGGAGATGAAGGCTATTTAATGAATACCATCCCAGTAAAAAGTTCACAAAATATAGTTAATAAACTAGTAGTATCTATGATATGGATTATAATAAGTACTATTGTGGCTGCAATTTCCATAGTTATAATGGCATACGAGCCAGAAATGGTTAAGGCAATAATTAAAGAATTTAAAAATATTTATTCTGAAATCGGAGTTAATGGTCCTATTATTATAGAGTTTATCATTCTTGGAATTGTAAATTTAGCCCATGGAATTATGATGTTTTATGCAGCTCTTTCTATAGGGCAGTTATTTAAATCAAAAAAATTATTAGGAGCATTTGCTGGATTTATGATAATAAGTATTATTCAACAAACAATAATAGGAATAGGTATGACTATATTATTTATAAGTGTAAATTTTGTTTATGCAAATCCACAATATATATTGCTAGGTGCAATACTTGTTTCTTTATGTTTATTTGTAATTTTATTCTGTATAACTAATTATATTTTAAAAAATAAGCTTAACCTAGAATAGTAATAAAAAATTCAGAGATTAAGTTTTAATAACAAAATTAAATTTGTATTTATTAAAAAATCACAATAATGTAGAAAAATGTTGTGATTTTTTTTATTTAAATATAAAATTAAATCCTAAAATATAAAGTAAGTAGTTTAAATATCAAAAATAAAATTCTAACTAGGGTAATTAATTTTGAGAAATATTTGAAAAAATATCCAAATAGGTTATAATTAGTATAAGGTGAAAAGATTACAATAAACAGGGGGGATTTAAATGGAAATGTTAATGAATGTAGGCGTAAGCTTATTATTTGGGATAGTTGGAATTATTATTTTAATAATAGGATACAAGCTATTCGATTTTATAGTGCCAGCAGATTTTAATAAAGAATTGGAAAAAGGGAATATAGCAATAGCTATATTTTTAGCAGGCATGCTTATTGGATTATCAATTATAGTTTCTCAGGTTGTTAGATAAACTAATAAGGTAACTAGAATTTAAATGATGAGTAGATTTTTTGCTATAATAATGAAATTGTATAGGGGAAAATCTACTATTATTTATAAAGAAGTTTGAATATGGGGGTAAATAATTTGAGTATATATCTTTATAGAGATTATTTGGAATGGGAAAAGGATGAGCCATTTGAAGTTTTGGAGGGGAACCTGAATGTTACGAGCAAAGGTCTTATCGTAGTTGAAACTGTAGAAGATTTTAAGAGCTATAAACAAATACTTTCCTTTGATAAAATTTTTGCCATCGTATATAAATTACCTTATAATTATATGAATTATGAGAGAGAAATAAATATTTTTGAAAATAGTAATTCATGGTCAAACTCGGCTCCAGACATAACTTTCAAGGGTGAAGTTCAGGAAAATGAATGTAGTGATAGGCATGTTACTTTTAATACAGTAGATAATTTTAAACAAATCATTTCCCTTTCTAAAATTTTCGCGGTTACTTATGAAAGCTAGGTGAAAAAATGAATTTGAAAGAAAAAAACTTTAGAGAAATATATAGAGCTTGGAAATCTAATTTGGGGAATTTCGAACCTTTTATGAGAAGCGGCCCTTTTGTATCACTTCAAACTTATTCGGATTTTGAAATTACATATTCATTAGATGAACAATATATTTACAGGGAACACAAAGACAAATTAATGGATATAACAAGTCATGACTTAGAAAAAACATTTATTATTATAGATATTAATATGAGAGAATCTCTAGAAATGGCTTATTTGATTAATAATAAATTTAATATAAAACCGATTATAAATTTTAACTTTTTATTTCATCCATACGGATTAATAGGAAATAAAGATTCAATTGAAAGGTTAATAATTTTGGGTGAAAACTTGAAAATTATTAAGCCAAAAGCCTATGTACTATTTTTAGATTACGAAAGATATGGCGAGTTTGAAGACGATGAATATAAAAAGAAGCTTAATAACCAGTACGAGTTTTTAAGTGAGGATTTACCGTATGGGAAAGTATTAAAAAGCATTGGATATACTAAATTAATTGTATATACCAAGGCTGATGTTAAAGGTGATATGAAAGCATATGTTAGTGAAACAAATAATGATTTAAATATTGAAATAAAAAGCTGGGGGTAAGTATGGATAATTTTAAGAAATTACTAAATGCTAATAAAAATAAAGCATTGGCTCTTGCAGTTGCTACAGCAATGACAGCTTCTTTATTTGTTGGCTGTACTAGAAATCAAACTGTTACAGAGGAAGAAGAGGAAGAGGGATACTATAATGGGGGGGGATATTATAACCCAACTAGATATATTTATGGAGGTAGATCTGGATTCATAAATAAAAATACAAATAATAGTACTAATAGTAGTGGGAATACAAATATTAATGATGGAGACTCTAGTACTAGTACAAAAAAATCAACTACTGTATCCAAAGGAAAATCAGGATATAGTAGCTCAAAAGGTGGAAGTTCTTCTAGCTAGGATTTATAAAATAAATTAATAGAAAGGCGTTAATATGAAAAATCAAAAATTATTCACAGAAGATGTTTTATTTAACAATTATATGATTAGTAGTGGCTATGAAAATTATATTCATAGCCAAATACCATTTTATATAGGTACAAGTTGTTATGATAAAATGGTATATTACTCAGAAACTATTAATAAAATTTCAATTAGAGTTCTTAGTGAATTAAATACAAATCATAATAAACTTCTTTCATATATAGATGACTTTCCTTTTAAAGAGGATATTTTCAATTTAACTTGTCCTATAGCTCCAATGATATGGACACGGTTTGATACCTTTAGAGATTCAAAGGGCGGGATTTATTTTGCAGAGTTTAATTATGATAAACCTTGTGCTCAAAAAGAAATAGCGTTAGCAGGTTCTTTGGATTTTGATAAAAATATAAACATGGACTTTAAAGCAAATTTTATAGATTCATTGATATCAATTTGTAATGATTTATATAAAGAAAAAAATATAAACGTTGGCATACTTATGGACCCATGTCATTATGAAGAATTTCATTTAGCTACTTATATTAAAGATATATTAAGTGAGACAAATATTAGTATATATCAAGTTGGACCTAAAAATTTATCGGTTAAAGATCAGGAAGTCTATGCCTTTGGTGAGGTTAAAATTAAAGTTATTTTAAAACTATTTCCTGCAGAATATCTTTATGAAATAGATAATTTTGCAGAAATACTAGATGCCTTTAATAAAGGAAAGGTTACAATACTAAATGATCCTAGAGTTGTGGCAGTACAAGCTAAAACTTTCTTTGCTTATCTTTGGGAATTAGTATTATTAGACTCGCCACTACTATCTAATAATGAAAAGCAGGATATAAAGACATGTATTCCATATACGACTTTATTTAAGAATGGCATTGATGAAAATTCTCAAAGTCAAATTGCTAACCTTATAAATAATAAAGATAAGTATGTTATTAAATCTTCCCTTGGAAGATATAGTGGACAGGTATATATAGGTAAACTTTATAATAAAGAAAACTGGGAAAAGCAGGTTAAACAGGTTATAGAATCTGATAATGTTCATATAGTTCAAGACTTGATAGATATAAAACAAGAATATACTTATAGACCTGGAGAATATAATATGAATTTACCAGTACTGGGTTATGGAAATTTTGGAACATATATTACAAAAGAAAAGCTCATAGGTATTTGTATACGATGGAGTGAAAATTTTCTTACAGATGATAGTAATTCTTGGATGTGTCCCTTAGGGGTTAAAGATTATCCTATAGAAATAGATTCAAAATATTTGAGACCTAGAAAAAAAGTATGGGATAAGGTTGTTGAGCGGGCTTTATTTGAATATAATTTTACAGGTCCATATACAAATATAGATGAATTTTTATCAATAGATAGGTTTCTTATCACCCAAGAGATTTATGATGAAATGAACTTAGCTAGTGTTAAGTTTTGCAATATATTAAAAAAGACTAGTGAAGCTATAAAAGTTAATTTTCCTATGTTTTCTGATTTGTTAGGGCTACCAGAAACTTTAGCAGAAGCGATAGTTAATTCTGATACTGATGCACTATGTGCAATTGGCAGAATAGATTTTGTTTTAGACAGTAGTGGAGATTTGAAAATATTAGAGTTTAATTCAGAAACTCCAGCTGGTTTAGTCGAAAGTATTGGAATCACGAAGATTGTTAAAGAGGAATTGGGGTTAGAATACATAAATCCTAATGAGGGATTAAAAGATAATATTAGTGTCATCTTTAAGAAAATCCTTAAAGATATTAAGATGAATAAAGAAGTGAAAAATATTGGGTTTGTATCTACAAATTATTATGAAGATTTATTTAATACGTCTATATTGCATGATATTTTAAACGAAGAAGGCGAATATAATTTAATTGTGGGTAACATTTATGACTTAGAAATCAAAGATAATAAAATATTCTTATATAATACGGCCATTGATGCTATGTATAGATATTTTCCTTTAGATTGGATTTCTTATGATGATAGTTTATCTGATATTATCCCGCTATTAAATAAGTCGATTTCACTTATAAATCCGACTCATACACTGGTAACACAATCGAAGGGATATCTAGCGGTTATTTATGAGTTTATTGGTAAGGGACTTTATACGAGTGAAGAAGAAAAATTCATAAAGGAGTATATTCCATATACTTGTTTATTTCCAGATAATAATATATCTACAGATTTTTTAGTGAAACCCTATTTATCACGAGAAGGTGGAGGTATAACTATGAGTTATGAGGAGATGCCTGAAGATATAAGTGATGTTGTTTTTCAGGAACGTGTTAATATTGCACCAATACAAATTGAAAGACATTCTGTATTGGGTTCGAAAACTTCTATGCAATTTCCTGTTATGGGTATTTATATAACTGATGATAAACCTGTGGGTATATTTACTAGAATAGGGGATTTTATAACAAATTCATCTGCGGTATTTCTCCCAACTTATATAATGAAGTAGTTAAAACAGTATTTTAATTTAAAATAACTAAGCTAAATTATTAAATGTTTAATAATTTAACTTAGTTTTTTTCTTTTAAGAAGTTATAATAACTAATTAAACTAGCCTTTTTCTCATCGGACAAATTGGTAATATCAATAAATTCTCTATCATCATTTTTAAAACATAAGGGATCTCTTTGCTCTTTCATTGAAATTAAGTAAGATGAAATTGTTGATGTTAACATGGATAAAAAGCCTATACCTGTAAGCATTAGTACAATAGCAATTACCTTTCCAGCAGAAGTTTTAGGGCTTATATCACCATAACCAACAGTGGTTAGGGTAACTAAACTTAACCATAAGGCATCACCATATGTAGATATTGCTTCACCACCTTTTTCAAAAAAATATAGTGCTAAAGAGCCAAAGAAGGTTACGATGCCAGTTCCCGCAATAATTTGTAGGAATCCAGTTTTAAATAAAAAGATTTTCATATTATCAATTATTCTTAGAAAGTATGTTGCTACCCTTAAAAGCTTAAAGACACTTCCAAGATTGCCGAAAATAAAAAACTGGAGTGGAATTAATGATAAATAATCTATTTTATTTTCCATAACAAACTTCTTATAATTAGTGCACAAGAATAATTTAGCTATGCCATCTAATAGAAATATTGTATAAATTATATTATCAAAACAGTTTAAGGTACTTATTTGGTAACTAGTTAGATTATCATTAAATTGAAATATAACTACAAAGACTGCAACAATAGATAGAAATCCGATTAAAACGTCATATATAATTCCTACATTTTTATTTTTGATAAATTCAAATTCATGCATATATAATATCTCCTATAAACTCAAATAGTTTACTATATTTTAACATATATTGAACTTAATGTGGCAATAAAAATGGAGAAATATAAATTGAAAATAATATGACTAACAGAATATGAATGACTAATGCTTTTATGATTATGTTGGTTAAAATATATATTAATGTTTAAAAAAAAAATAAAAATCTGTTGACATTTTTAGTGGGTAAGCATATATTGATATTAAGAAATTAAATTGTATAAAATTAAATTTATATAAATATTATTTATGTAAACTTAATTCAAATTTAGGAGGAATAAAAATGTCAAAAATAGTTAACGCAAGTGAGTTTAGTAATGAGATAAAAAATAATGTTGTAGTAGTAGATTTTTTTGCAGATTGGTGCCAACCATGTAAAATGTTAGCTCCAATATTTGAAGAGCTAAAAGGTGAACTTGAGGGTAAGGCAAAGTTTGTTAAGGTTAATATAGATAATAGTCAAGATATAGCTATGAAATATAATGTTGCATCAATTCCAACAATAATGGTATTTAAGGATGGAGAAAAGGTAGATTCATTAGTTGGGTTTGTTCCAAAAGAAAAGATAAAAGCTAGAGTAGAAAATCATATATAATATAAATAATAATTAGTAAGAAGTAGATAATAAGTAGTAATCTAATTATTAAAATGAGAAATGAGAGGTATAAATCTATGACTGAAAGATATGATATTGCAATTGTTGGTAGTGGGCCAGCGGGGATATCTGCGGCATTAAATGCGAAGATAAGAAATAAGAGTTTTATAATTTTTGGGACGAATGAGCTTAGTAGTAAGTTAACAAAAGCACATGAAATTAATAATTATTTAGGATTTTACAAGGCAAGTGGTAAAGATTTAGCACAAGAGTTTAATAATCATTTGAAGTCAATGGATATAAGTATCAAAGAAGAAAAAATAAACAATATATATTCAATGGGTGAGTATTTTGCTTTAATGGTAAATGATAAAATCTATGAAGCTACATCTGTAATACTTGCAACAGGTATACAGTATGGAAAATTATTTCCAGGAGAAGAGAAACTTCTTGGAAAGGGTGTAGGATATTGTGCTACTTGCGATGCTCCACTGTACAAGAATAAGATAGTTACAATAATAGCATATAGTAAAAAAGAAGAAGAGGAAGCGAATTTTATATCAACAATAGCAGCTAAGGTTTATTATATACCTATGTATAAGGAAGCAGTGGAAGTTGATTCAGCTATAGAGATAGTTAAAGATACTCCAGTAGAAATATTAGGAGAAGATGCGGTTGATAAGCTAGTTCTAAAGGAAAAGGTGATTATAACTGATGGATTATTTATTTTAAGAGATAGCATATCACCAGGCCAATTAGTTCCAGGACTAACAATTGTAGATAATCATGTAGAAGTAGATAGATTAATGCAAACTAATTTAAAAGGTTGCTTTGCTGCAGGGGATATCGTTGGTAGACCATACCAATATATAAAATCAGCAGGAGAAGGAAATGTAGCTGCACTATCAGCAGTTTCATATGTAGACTCAAAGAAGCATAAGTAAGATAAATTATTTTATGTGATTTGTAGTAAGTTATTTTGTACTGTAGGAGAGTTTATATGAAAAATTATGATTGTATTAAATTAGAAAATCAATTATGTTTCTCTTTATATGCAGCATCCAGAGAGGTAATAAAGCTATACAAACCAATCCTTGAAACTCATAACCTTACCTATACACAATATGTAGCAATGATTGTATTGTGGGAAGAGGAAAGAATGACAATTAAGGAAATAGGTCAAAGATTACATCTAGATTCGGGAACCTTAACACCCTTATTAAAAAAGTTAGAGTGTAGAGGTTTAATTACTAGGCATAGAGATGTGAACGATGATAGGGTTGTAATAGTAGAATTAACGCGTATAGGATTAGGGTTAAAGAGTGATATACTTGATGTGCCAAAAGATGTATTTTGCAAACTAAATATTTCTAAAGAAAAAGTAGAAGAATTAAAGTATAGATTAGATGATTTACTACAAAGTCTTAAATAATTAAGAAAATAGCCTGTTAGTTTAGATGTAAACTAACAGGCTATTTTTATTTGTACTTGTCTATTTCAATATAGGGTAATAAGTACATGAAAATTGATGAATTAATGCAATCTTAATGTAGAAGCCAAGTATCTTAACACAATCTTTATATGAATATTGTTAGAATTAATTTATGTTAAGAATTAAGTTGAAGGAAGGGACGTACATGGAAATTATTTTATTATTTGCAGGAATATCAATGCTAGGTTTATTAGTTTATCTTTTCTACGTTTTATTTAGGGGTGAAAATTTATGATTTGGATTATACTTCAAAATATCGCATATGTAGTTTTACTTGCCGGTTTAGGTATACCACTTGGGAAATATATGTACAAGGTTATGATTGGGGAAAAGGTGTTTTTATCAAAGGTATTTATTCCAGTTGAAAAAATCACATATAAAGTTATGGGAATAAATGAAAAAGAAGAAATGGATGCAAAAAAATATACGTTGTCTGTAATAGCATTTAGTATGGTTGGATTTGTGATTGTATTTTCATTACACTTATTACAGGGTGTATTACCGCTGAATCCAGAACGACTTCCGGGAACGAGTGCACATCTAGCTTTTAATACCACAGCAAGTTTTGTATCAAATACAAATTGGCAAGCATATTCAGGAGAATCTACATTGTCATATTTAACACAAATGATTGGACTAAATGTTCAAAACTTTGTATCAGCAGCTACAGGAATTGCTGTGCTATTTGCCTTCATAAAAGGATTTACTCGTAAGGAGACAAATAAAATCGGAAACTTTTGGAGTGACTTGGTAAAATCTACATTATATATTCTTATTCCATTAGCGATGGTGTTATCTTTAATATTAGTATCACAAGGAGTTGTTCAAACACTTTCACCTTATAAAGAGGTAGTAAGCCTTGAAAGTGGTGAGGTTACAACTATTCCAGTGGGACCAGCCGCGAGTCAAATTGCAATTAAACAACTTGGAACAAATGGAGGAGGATTCTTTGGTGTAAACTCAGCATTTCCTCTTGAAAATCCAACACCAATATCTAATATGCTTCAAGTGTTATCTATACTTATTATTCCAGCTGGGCTTTGTTTTACATTCGGACATGCAGTGAGAGATAGTAAGCAGGGTAAAGCAATATTTAAAGCGATGCTTATTATATTTATAGTCTGTTTAGTGGCTATAACAGCAAGTGAAATTATGGCAGCTCCGCAATTTAGTGGAGTAAGTACTTCGGGAAGTATGGAAGGAAAAGAAGTTAGGTATGGTGTTGGAGGATCATCACTTTGGGCAACGGCTACAACATCAGCTTCAAATGGTTCAGTTAATTCCATGCATGATAGCTTTACGCCACTTGGTGGTATGGTAGCTATGTTCTTAATGCAGCTTGGTGAAGTTGTATTTGGAGGCGTTGGTTGTGGTTTATACGGTATGATAGCATTTGCTATTCTCACAGTATTTATTGCAGGGCTAATGGTTGGACGTACACCAGAATATCTAGGGAAGAAAATTGAACCCTTTGACATGAAAATGGTATGTATTGTTATTTTAACACCGCCATTGTTGGCTCTATTTGGAACAGCAATTACAACTATGCTGCCACAAGTTACAGAGTGGTTAACAAACTCTGGAGCACATGGATTCTCAGAAATTCTATATACATTTACGTCTACTGCTGGTAATAATGGCAGTGCATTTGCAGGATTTAATGCAAATACACCTTATACAAATATAATCACAGGTTTAATAATGCTTATAGCAAGATTTATACCAATGGTTGCGATTATATTCCTTGGTGGAAACTTGGCTAAGAAAAAGAGTATTCCTAAAGGGGATGGTACTCTTGAAACTAGCAATGGAATGTTTGTTGGACTACTAATAGGCGTTGTTATTCTTATTGGAGCATTAAGCTTTTTACCAGCTTTAGCATTAGGACCAATTGCTGAATTTGTTAATACATTGAAGTAGAGGTGGAAAATATGAAAGAATCGAATTCAAGAAAAAAAATATTTATTGATGCTATTAAACAGTCATTCATTAAGCTTTCGCCAAAGGTACAAATTAAAAGTCCAGTTATGTTGGTGGTTTATATTGGGGCTATATTTACAACTGTTTTGTATATTTTATCTTTTACAGGAATAAAAGATGAATCAAGTCTATACACTTTTGCTATTGCTATAATACTATGGTTTACTGTATTATTTGCAAACTTTGCAGAGTCCATTGCAGAAGGAAGAGGAAGAGCACAAGCTGATAGCTTAAGAGCTTCTCGTAAAGATGTAAAAGCTAAAAAATTGAAAACACCAAATTTTGACTCTGAATATATAGAGGTGCTTTCAAGTGAATTAAAGCTAGGCGATATTGTGCTAAGTATCGCTGGAGAACAAATACCAATGGATGGAGAAGTTATTGAAGGGGTTGCATCTGTAGATGAGAGTGCGATAACTGGAGAATCAGCTCCTGTTATCAGAGAATCTGGTGGAGACCGAAGTGCGGTAACAGGAGGAACAACTCTTGTTTCTGATTGGCTAATTGTAAGAGTTACAGCAGAAGCTGGTAAAAGTTTTTTAGATAAGATGATTGCAATGGTAGAAGGAGCATCAAGAAAGAAAACTCCTAATGAAATTGCTCTTCAAATATTACTTGTTACATTGACAATTGTGTTTCTTGTAGTAAGTGCAACATTACTACCATTTTCAAAATTTGTAAGTGTGCAGGAAGGCTCTGGTAGTGCAGTTTCTTTAACAAACATTATTGCATTACTTGTATGTTTAGCACCAACTACAATAGGCGCTCTTTTATCGTCAATAGGGATTGCAGGAATGAGTAGATTAAATCAGGCAAATGTACTTGCAATGAGTGGTAGAGCAATAGAGGCTGCTGGTGATGTAGACATATTACTTCTTGACAAAACAGGTACTATAACTCTTGGAAATAGACAAGCAAGCGAATTTATACCTGTTAAAGGTGTAACTGAAGAACAATTAGCTGATGCGGCTCAACTATCATCTATTGCAGATGAAACTGCAGAGGGAAGAAGTATAGTAGTTCTTGCTAAAGAGAGATTTGGTATAAGAGGTAGAGATCTTTCAAATATGAATGCTAAATTTGTAGAGTTCTCAGCTAAAACTAGGATGAGTGGTATAAACTTTGGTGGTGATGAAATTCGTAAGGGAGCATCAGAAGCAGTTAAAGCTTATGTCATTGAAAAAGGTGGTAAAGTTCCAAGTGAATGCCAAAGTATTGTGGAGAAAGTAGCTAATGCAGGTGGAACGCCATTAGTTGTTGCAAAAAATGATAAAATTATGGGTGTAATTTATCTTAAGGATATTGTTAAAAATGGAGTTAAAGAAAAGTTTGAAGATCTTAGAAGAGCGGGAATAAAGACTATAATGATTACAGGGGATAATCCAATGACAGCGGCTGCAATTGCAGCAGAAGCTGGAGTTGACGATTTTATGGCAGAAGCAACACCAGAGGCTAAGTTACAGCTTATTCGGGATTATCAAGCTAAAGGTCATCTTGTAGCGATGACGGGAGATGGAACTAATGATGCTCCGGCACTTGCACAAGCCGACGTTGCAGTGGCAATGAATTCGGGTACACAAGCAGCTAAAGAAGCAGGAAATATGGTGGATTTAGATTCAAGTCCTACAAAACTCATAGAAGTAGTAAGGATTGGGAAACAGCTATTGATGACAAGAGGAGCGCTTACTACATTTAGTGTAGCAAATGATATAGCAAAGTATTTTGCAATTATTCCAGTGTTGTTTTGTGGAATTTTCCAGAAACTTTCAATACTAAATGTTATGGGACTAACAAGTGCAAGTAGTGCAATATTATCAGCGGTAATTTACAATGCTTTAATTATTATAGCGTTGATACCATTATCCCTAAAAGGTGTTAAGTATTGTGAAATGTCAGCTGGGAAATTACTCTCAAGAAATATGCTTATATATGGATTAGGTGGTATTATTGCACCATTTATAGCCATAAAAATAATAGACGTGATTCTTACAGTTTGTGGAGTTTCATAAGTAAATTAACGGTTATTAAATAGAAATATTAAATATAATTCAAAGGAAATAAGGGAGGTGGACTTTAGTAGGAGATTGGTAGAACTAATCTCTTACTAATATAATATATGAAAAAAGTTTTAAGACCTGCTATAGTTTGTATATTAGCTTTAACAGTTATATGTGGAATAATATATCCACTAGCAGTTACAGGAATATCACAGCTTGCATTTAAAGATAAAGCAAACGGAAGTATAATTTCAGTTACATTAGAAGATGGAACAAAAGTAAGTTATGGGTCAGAACTTATGGCGCAGCAGTTTACAAAGCCAGAGTATTTAATAGGTAGGCCAGATACAGGATCACCTACAAATCTTTCACCAGTTTCAGAGGAACAAAAAATATTAGTGGAACAGCGTATAAAGGTTATAAAAGAACTTGACCCTGAAAATACTGCAGACATACCAATGGATTTAGTAACAGCGTCAGGTAGTGGTGTTGACCCTCATATATCCATAGAGGCAGCAGAATATCAAGTAAGCAGACTGGCAAATCAGCGTGGGATTAGTGAAGATGAGGTTAGAGAAGTAATAAAAAAACATACTGAAGGCAGATTTTTGTGGATATTAGGAGAGCCAACAGTAAATGTATTAATGGTAAATTTAGACCTTGATGGTCTTATATAGAGTAGAAGCAAGGGTGGAATTATTACATTCCACCTAATTTGTGTATAAATAGGTGGTGATGGATATTTATAATGATGAAAGACCAAACCCAGATGCACTTTTACGTAAGGTTAAAGAAGCAGAAGGAAATGAGTATAAAGGAAGGTTAAAAATATTTTTTGGATATTCAGCTGGAGTTGGGAAGACTTATGCAATGCTAGAAGATGCACATATGTTGATGGAAAACGGAATTGATGTGGTACTTGGATACATTGAGCCTCACACTAGAGAAGAAACAATGAAACTTATAGATGGAATTCCAAGGATTAGTGTAAAACAGATAAAATATAAAAGTATATGGTTAAAGGAATTTGATTTAGACGAAGCATTAAAAAGAAAGCCGCAAGTAATACTTGTTGATGAACTTGCTCATTCCAATGCGGAGGGGGTTCGTAATAGGAAAAGATATCAGGATATAGAGGAACTATTGAATTCGGGAATCGATGTTTACACTACAGTAAATGTCCAACATATTGAGAGTTTAAATGATACTATAAAAGGTGTAACGAGAGTTGCAGTAAAAGAGACAGTACCTGACTATATATTTGATTCTGCTGAGAAAGTAGAGCTTATAGATATTGAACCAGATGAATTACTAAAGAGATTTGAGGATGGGAAGATATATAAACCTGATAGAGTAGTTACAGCTATGAATAATTTCTTTTCCATTCAGAATTTAAGCACACTTAGAGAGATATCTATGAGAAGAACTGCTGACAGAATATATCATGATAATTCGGTTAAGAATGGCACAATAAATAGGAGCAATGTTAGTTCTAGAATACTTATGCTTTTAAGTGAATCACCATCTTCGGCTAGGAATATACGAGTGGCGGCAAGAATGGCAGAAGCTTATCATTGTGGCTGGACTGCAATATATGTTGAGAAGTCTGATAATTTCAATTCGGAGAAGCATAATAAGATTCTAAGAGATAATATGACACTGGCAGAACAAATGGGAGCAGAGGTTGTAGTTTTATATGGTAGTGATATTGTACTAACTGTTGCCAAGTATGCAGAAACAGCTGGAATAACTAATATTATTATAGGAAAGCGTAGAACTAGAAGTGGGTTAGAGTATCTATTCAATGATGATTTTGAGGATAGATTAATTTCTATTATACCAGATGTAGAAATTCATATTATTCCAGATATAAATAATACTAAACCGTATAAAAAGTATGCTAAAGTAAAAGAGAATACAGAGGTTAACATTTCTTGGATAGATACTATCAAAACTATGATAATATTTATTTTAACGACTATAGCATGTATGATTATTAATAAAGTAGGTGTAACAGGTGAAAATATAGCACTATTATATATATTATCCGTAGTGATAGTATCTAGAGTTACACAAGGATATTTTTATGGTATGGCAGCTTCTGTAATAGGAGTGATGTGCTACAATATTTTTTTTGTTTATCCATATTATACTATGGATTTAATGAAATCAACATTTCCAATTACCTTTGTAATTATGATGCTTGTGGCGCTTATAACTAGTGCATTAACATTAAGGATTAAGGAACAGGCAAAAAGTTCAGCATCTAGAGAGCAAAGGACTCAAGTGCTTTATGACATAAGTAAAAAATTGCTAATAACAAGAGGGTTAGAAAATATAATAAAACTTACTAATACGTATATTACATCACTATTTAAGCATTCAGTTATTTTCTATGCTGAAGATCCGGCTAAGGGTGAAGAAGGAATCTTAATGATTAGAAAAAACCAACGTATTGATGAACTATTTATGAAAAGTAAAGATGAGAAAGCAGTTGCAAGTTGGGTATTTACAAATAAAAAGAGAGCAGGAATAGGAACAGATACCTTAATGGGAGCTGGAGCATTTTATATGCCAGTAATATCTCAAGGCAAGGTACTTGGAGTAATAGGAATATTTTGCGAGAATGAAATCTTAACCCAAGATAGTAAGATATTTTTACAGATGATTGTATCTCAAGTTGCTATGGCTCTTGAACGCCAACGGCTTTCAGATGAACAAAGGTACTTGATGTTGGAAGCAGAGAAGAAAAAGAAGGATACTAAGTAGCGAATAATACTATGCAAGTGAATTTAAAATCAAAGGTTTAATAATTAAATGGACTAGAAACTGAGACATTAGAATAAAGAAAGTTGATTAATGTAATTTAATATATTGATCAACTTTTTAACATTGTACTTTATAGTTTAAAATCATATAATTACAGGTAATAGATTGAAGGATGTGAATATAGTGGAAGAGTACGAAGGTATGCATATAGAGGATAAACAATTAAATAAAACATGTTGTAATGATAAAAATAGCTTAAAAGTTTTAGGGATAATGTCAGTAGCGACTATAATTGCAATTCTCTTTAAGAATATAGGTCTTAATGAGTCAAATATTATTCTTGTGTTTATAGTAGGTGTATTATTTTCAGCGAGAAGTACGGAAGGGTATATTTATGGGGTATTAGCATCTATTATTGGGGTATTATCGTTCAACTTCTTTTTTACAGAACCTTACTTTAGTTTTAGAGCATATAGGTCAGATTATCCTATAACATTTTTAATAATGCTTCTAACTTCAGTAATTACTAGTACCTTAACATCTAAGATAAAGAGAGAAGTTAGAATATCATATATTAAAGAGAGAAGACTCAGGTTATTATACATAAATAACAAAAAATTACTTAAAGCAAGAAATAAAAATCAGATAATGGATTTTTGTGGTGAAAGTTTAGTTGAGATATGTAGTAGAAATGTTATTATAACTATTGTAGATGATAAAAATAAGTTAATAGAACCTAAAATATACATTAGTACAAATAAAGAGCGGGAAAATACATTTCAATACTCACTAGAAAAGAATGCATTAAGAGCGGCATTTAATTTAGGGGAAGCAGTTGGCATTGGAACAGAGTTCTATAACAAAAGTCGAGGGTACTATTACCCTATAAAAGGGCATAAGGCTATTTTAGGTGTTATAGGTATGAGTTGTTTTGAAAAGGAAGTTCTTACGGGTAATGAAAAGGTTATTTTAGAATCAATATCAGCACAAGTAGCATTAGCAATTGAAAGAGAAGATTTATTTGAGAAAAGTAAACAAGCTAATTTGGCTGTAGAAAGTGAGCGATTAAGAGGAAATCTATTAAGGTCAATTTCCCATGATTTAAGAACGCCACTTACAAGTATTATGGGATCTGCATCAACTATTATTGAGAATTATGATTTGTTGGATAAGGAGTTACAAAAAGAGTTGCTTCAAAACATTTGCGAAGATACTAGCTGGTTGATTCATTCTGTTGAAAATATATTAAGCATGACTAGAATAGATGAAGGAACACTTAAAATTAAAAAAAATTTAGAGGTTGTAGAAGAAATTGTAGTAGAAGCTATATCAAGGGTTAGGAGATTCTCAGATAATCATGATATTAAAATAGATTTGCCAAAAGATATGATATTGTTATCGGTAGATGGATTATTAATTGAGCAAGTGCTTGTTAATATAATTCATAATGCTATAAAATACACCGCAGATGATTCGAATATAGAAGTAAATGTAAAAGTTGAAGATAATAATGTTATTTTTCAAGTTGAAGATGATGGTAAAGGTATACCAGAAGAGGAGATACCATATATATTTACAAGGTTTTATACGAAATCTAATTCAAATCAGTTAGAAAATCGGGGAATAGGACTTGGACTTGCCATATGTGAGTCAATAGTTATTGCTCATAATGGTAGAATAGAAGTTTTTAATAATAAACAAGGTGGAGCTACATTTAGGGTAATTATACCAAAAGAAGGGGGCGAGATAGATGGAGATAAAACCATTAGTACTAGTAGTTGAGGATGATAAGTCTATTAGTAAATTCATAAAGATATCTATGGAAACTCAAGGATATAAATGTATTGATGCAAGCTACGGAAGTGAAGCAGTTTCCTTAGTTTTTTCTATGAATCCGGATATAATAATTTTAGATTTAGGACTTCCAGATATGGATGGACTTAAGGTAATAGAAAGGATAAGAGGAAATACTAAGGCTAAGATAATAGTGGTATCTGCTCGGGGAAATGAAAGAGTAAAGGTCGAAGCTTTAGATTGTGGTGCTGATGACTATCTGACGAAGCCTTTTAGCCTCTCTGAACTTTTAGCTAGAGTTAGGGTTGCTCTTAGAAATGGGAAACAAAATATTCAGGATACAAATAATGAAGCGCTTACATTTGAAGTCAAGGGTTTAAAAATTGATTTTCAAAAACATAGGATATTTATGGATGGCGAAGAAATACACTTAACACCTATTGAGTATAAGGTAATAGAATTAATGTCAAAGTATCCAGGGAGAGTTTTGACTCATAAGTTTATTGTCAATGAGATTTGGGGAAGTGGATACGAAAGTGAAACACAATCCCTTAGAGTATTCATGGCAAGTATAAGGCGAAAAATAGAGAAGGATACAGCAAATCCACAGTACATTAAGACTGAAGTAGGGGTTGGATATAGATTGGTTGATGAATAAATGTTTATATAAAAAGCAGAGGAACTGTACAATTGGAGTTACTCTGCTTTTAAATGAAATTAAACTTTATTAATTAATCTGAAACATAGTGCTTATAACAATTCTAATTCGACTACAGTATCCTTTTCATCAGGTAATTTAGCTCCACTTAAGTTAATAAAGGCATCTGTTTCAAATTCCTCAGCCATCCATGGAAATTCCACATCAATTTCAGCACCATCCTGAAGAAGTCTAGCTTTTTTTATTTTCCCACGGAGGTTATTAAGGTTAGTGTGACCTATACCCCTATCATATATATGAGCATAAAGAAGGTTACCATTTTGGGTATATCTTCCCCATTCTGGTTTGGAGTAATCGCTAGATTTACAACCATAGATACTATCACCATTATCATGCATCCAAGTTCCAACCTCTTCAAGGATTTCTATGGATTCCTTTGGAATCTCCCCTTTAGCATTTGGGCCCACATTTAAAATCATATTACCATTCTTACTAACACATTCGACTAAGCTTCGAATAACTTGTTTGGGCGATTTATAATCTTTATCCATAGAAGCATAACCCCAGTTGTTATTTAGAGTTATACAAGCTTCCCAAGGGATAGGGTTCCCATTTTCATTAACAACACCCTTGGGAGGAATTATTTGTTCAGGAGAGTCAAAGTCTCCTGTGTAGATAGATAAATTAGATTTCTTGATATTTTTCTTATCATCAAGTCTATTATCAATTATCATGTCAGGTTGATATTTTTTTATCATGTCAACAAGTTTAGTTGCTTGCCATTTTTCTCCAGTCATATCATCATAGGAAAAATCAAACCACATTATATCAATTTTACCATAACCAGTTACAAGTTCTTTGACTTGTCCATGGAAGTATTCTATGTAGTTCTCAAAGTTATGTACTTTATTCTTGAAAGCTTGATTATCCCTCATAGGATGATGTCTATCTCCAAAGCCAGGATAATCTTCATGATGCCAATCAAGAAGAGAATAGTATAATCCGATTTTAATTCCCTCAGATCTAAAAGCATCTACATATTCTTTAATTAAATCCTTGCCAATTTTAGTGTTGGTGGATTTATAATCTGTATATTTTGTATCAAATAAGCAAAATCCATCATGATGTTTTGCAGTCATAACTGCATACTTCATACCAGCTTTTTTAGCAAGTTTTGCCCATCCTTTTGGATCATATTTTGTTGGATTAAATTCTTCGAAGTAGGGTTTATAATCTTCAACAGTCATTTTTTTTCTAGTCATAAACCATTCGCCTGATGCTGGAATACTATATAATCCCCAGTGTATAAACATTCCAAATCTTGCATCTTGAAACCACTTTGTTCGTTGTTCTCTTTCGAGATAAAGTTGACTTTCTAAGTTTATATTTGACATATTATTACCCCCATAAATCATATTCAAGTTAATTATACAATAATTTTACTTTAAGTATAAACATTTACACATGATTCTTTAGATTTCTTTGAATTTTATTTGAATCTTCTTGAATATATTTAGGAAAAATTCTACAATAGAGTTATTAACATATTATTGGAAATAATAAAGTAAAACTATGTATTATTATAGGGTATAAAGGAACAAATCATATTTAAGATCAGAATATTACGTTATATTTTTATGATTAAGGGAGGAAATTTATGAAGTTTAATTTAAAAAGAATTAGTAAAACTGTTGGGCTTATATTAATAGTAACTACGTTGGTTACGGGATGTTCAAAGAAAAATGAAGCAAAGGAAACTTTTGATGTTTATAAAGATGCTTGGGTTAATCAAGATTATGAAAGCATGTATAATATGTTATCTACAGAGTCGAAGACATATATAACTCAAGAAGATTTTGTAGGAAGATATAGCAATATTTATGGAGCTATAAATGCTAATAATATTGAATTAAATATAGTTGAACAAGATTCTAAAAGGGCTAAAAAAGGGCAATCAGAAGAAATGTTATTTACAATGACTATGTCAACTATAGCAGGAAATATTGAACTTACTGGATTTAATGTAGGGATAATTAAGGAGGATGCAGGGCATAAGATTAATTGGGATGAGAGTTTAATTTTCCCTCAAATGCAAGCAGGGGATAAAGTGGGAGTAAGTGATGATTACTCAAAGCGTGGAAGTATACTAGATAGAAATGGCAACTATTTAGCTAAAGATGGTATAGTGAAATCGATAGGGATACATCCAAGTAAGTTTGAAAATGAGAAAGCTAATAAAATAGCTTCAATGGCAAAAATATTAGATATCAGTGAATCCTATATAGAGGAACAACTTGCTGCAAACACAAATCCAGAACATTTTGTACCAATAGTAAGTGTATTAGAAACAGAATTTGATAAGATTGATAAGCTTTCTACGATAGAAGGCGTTAAAGTTAATAATACTAACTCAAGAATTTATGCTGGAGGCGAAGCTATAGGTAGTTTTGTTGGACATGTAGGTGGTATTACGTCGGAAGAGTTAGAAGGTAGTAAAGATAAAGGTTATTCAAAATTAAGTATCATAGGAAAAGCAGGTATTGAGAAAGTATATGAAGATAAATTAAGAGGGCAAGATGGTGGCGAGATATATATTAAAAGAGGAGAAGAAAGAATTTCAGTTGCTAAAGTAGAAGCTAAAAATGGTACAGATATAAAAACTTCTATAGATCCAGAGTTACAGACAAAGATATATAGTGAGATGAAGGGAGAAAAGGGTGCATCAACAGCGGTAGATCCTAAAACTGGAGAAGTTCTGGCTATGGTTAGTTCCCCATCTTATGATCCTAATATATTTGTAACATATAAAACAAAGGAAGTTGCTGAAAAATGGAAGTCACTTGATGGAGAACAGTTTGATAATAGATTTAATAATGTGTATGCACCGGGATCTACAATGAAGTTATTCACAGCAGCTATTGGATTAAATGAAGGCAAACTTAATCCTAAAGAAGGTATGAATATTACAGGAACTCAG
Source organism: Clostridium sp. (assembly GCF_036660475.1). Taxonomy (GTDB): domain Bacteria; phylum Bacillota; class Clostridia; order Clostridiales; family Clostridiaceae; genus Clostridium_J. Next base: position 59,084 of record NZ_JAVXAO010000007.1, read on the forward strand.
TGGCAAAAGGATGCTTCCTGGGGTGGATATAAGGTTACCAGGGTTAAGGATTCAGGAAAACCTGTTAACCTAGTAGATGCAACAAAGTATTCTGATAATATCTATTATGCAAGGACTGCATTAGATATAGGTAGTGATAAGTTTATATCAGGCATTAGAAATTTTGGAGTTGGAGAAGAATTAACATTTGAATATCCAATGGACAAATCACAAATTAGTAATGATAATGCATTAGATAAAGAAATACTTCTTGCAGATACTGGATATGGTCAAGGGGAAATTCTTACGTCACCTTTAGATGTTGCATTAGCATATAGTGCATTGGGTAATAATGGTGACATAATGCAGCCAAGGCTTATTGTTAGTGAAAATAAGGACCCTAAGGTATGGAAAAATTCTATAAAACCAGGAAATATACCAGCACTTGTGGAAGCATTTTCAGCAGTTATAAATGATGTTGATGGATCGGCAGCTTCTGCAAAGATTAATGGAGTTAATATTGCGGGGAAAACAGGAACAGCAGAAATAAAGAAAAGTCAGGATGATAAAGAAGGAACAGAGAATGGGTGGTTTGTGGCAGTTAACACTGATGATTCTAAGATATCTGTATCAATGATAATAGAAGATGTCAAGGGCAGAGGTGGAAGTACAATCCCAACAAACATGGTTAAAAATGTTATGGAATATTATTTGAAGAAATAGTTGGGGTTAAGGTAAGTAGTAGTAATTCTATAGGATTTACATTGGAGTTAGAATGTTTAAAAAACTGAAACAGAAAAAGGTAGGAGATTATTAAGTTGTCTCCTACCTTTTTTACAAGCAAATATATTTCGAATAACGAAGTTATTGATTATATTATATTCATATAATATAATCTGAATTAATAAAAGGGTAAAACATATTGAATTTGGAGGTAATTATGAAGAGATTATATTCTATAGGGGAAATTTCAAATATTTTTAATGTTTCTACATTCACAATTAGATTCTATGAAAAAAAAGGATTACTATTGCCTATTATTGATGATAAAAATTACTATAGATATTATAGTCAAAAGCATATCATTAAAGTAAAAGCTATTATTTTTTTAAAAAAAGCAGGATTCTCAATTGAAGATATTAAAGAAATATTAAAAGAAACAAATCAAAAGAAAATATATTCTATGTTACATAAAAAAGCTGATGAAATTGACAAAAAAATAGAAGAGTGTGAGAAATGGAGGTTAGCATTAAGAAATATGAAAACTAGAATGAAAATTGCAATTGAAATGGAAGGTGAATTTAAAATCAGACATAACAGTACTGAGTTAGTTATGGTTATTTTTGATGATGAATTTCATTCAAAGGCTTGTAGATCAACAGGTGCAGATGCGTCTCAACATATATTATGTATAGATAGAGATAATTTTTTAAATAAAAATGTTATTAGTGGTGCTAAGTTTGGTGTTGAAGTTTCTGAAGAAATGGTGGAAAAACTTCATAAGCATAATGATAATTATGAATATCACATTTTAAAAACTGACAGCAAAAGAGAGTATTTATTCACACATTTAATTACAGATTATGAAAGAGAACCTTTAGAATTGGTAGAAAAGGTAACAAAGTGGTTAACTGAAAATAACCGCAAAATAGACTCAGATATTATATGTAGGTTTATGGGCGTACTTGGACCAGAGGAAATCTATGATATTTATGAGGTTTGGATTCCATTGAAGAATTATTAATACAATGTAAAAAAAGAGAATACTATTTATGAAAAAGAGATTGCATTGTGCTTAGCATAATGTAGTATAGTGAACTTGTTAATACATTAATTTATACAGTTTAGGAATGATTACTAAATATTCATAATTATAAAAACATGTGTAATATATTTAAAATAATACCATTTTTATAATATGAACATTGTAAGGAGGTATTTATGCAGACTAAGAATCAAGTTGTAATTAAAAACACTGTAATAAGTATCTTTATAGCTATTATACTTTTGTTGATTTTAAATTATTATTTTATTTTTAATGCAAAGCAAGATTTATACGATGAAAAATCAGTGTTTTTATCTGAAATATCATCTAAAAATGCTATGCTTGTTAAAACAAAAATAGAAGATTTGATGAGCCAAATAGAATCATTAGCTATAGTTATCGGAAATGAAGATAATATGGATGATGCAATTTTAAATTTAACAAATCAAGTGGAAAAAAACGAATTTAAAAGGATGGGTATAATTGATTTATATGGACAAGCAACTACTACAGACAATTTGAAGTTTGATTTTTCAGAAAGAGCATATTTTAAAGCGGCGATAGAAGGTAAAAGTAATGTTTCTGATAGACTAATTGATAAGGCAGATCAAATATATATAAATGTTTTTGCGACTCCTGTCTATCATGATAAAGAAATTATTGGAGTTTTATTTCGAACAAAAAATACTTGTGATATGGCTGAATTTTTAGATGTCCAGAGTTTTGATGGTGAAGGATATTCTTATATTATAAATAGTGATGGATCTACTGTGAGTTACAATGAAAATGGATATAGCGATATGCCATACGAAAATTTATTTAATGAAATAAAAATTGTAGACTCAAATAAGGAAAATCTTTATACACTAATGGAAGAGGTTGAAAATAGCAGAAATGGAATAACAAGCTTTGTAAGAAATGGCGTTAAAAATCAGATAGGATATAGTAAAGTTGGAATCAATGATTGGTATATGATAACGAGTGTTCCGGCTCATGTAATTGATAATAAATCTAATAAATTAATTTCTCAGATTGTTATTATAATGGGTTTAATTTTAGTGATAATAATATTTTTAAGTATGTTCATTATTAATAGGTTTAAAAGCAATAGTGAAGAATTAAAAAAAATAGCTTTTTTTGATGAAGTAACAGGACATTATAATTGGAAAAAGTTTAGAATAGAATGTGAAAAAGTATTAAAAAATAAATCAACTAAAAACTATGCAATGATTGCTTTAGATATTGATAAGTTTAAAATAATAAACGATATATATGGTTATAAAAAAGGTAATGAAATTTTAAAACATATTGCATTATCAATAGAAACTAATATAAACAAAGGTGAATGTTTTTCAAGAGTTTCAACGGATAATTACAGCATATTGATAGAGTATAAAAATACAAATGAAATAATTAGTAAAATAAATAAAATTACATCACAAGTTACAAATTATATTAAAGGATACCATATAGAATTATCATTTGGTATTTGTATTATAGATAATAATTTTTTAAGTACTACTATGTTATATGATAGAGCACACATTGCAAGGCATACGGTAAAAAATAGAGCAGATATAAATTATGCGTTTTATAATAAAGATATAAGGGATTTATTGTTAGAAGAAAAAGAAATTGAAAACTATATGATAGCAGCGCTTGAAAAAAAGGAATTTGAGGTATACTTACAGCCAAAATATAGCTTACAGTGTGATGAAATTATTAGTGCAGAAGCATTAGTAAGATGGAATCATCCTAAAAAGGGTATGATTAAACCAGATAAGTTTATCCCCATTTTTGAAAATAATGGATTCATTAAAAAGTTAGATTTTTATATGTTTGAACAAGTATGTATCATATTAAACAAGTGGAAAAGTTGTAAATTTGAATTAAATCAGATAACTATTTCAGTCAATATTTCTCGTATTAATTTAAATAATAGGAATCTTCCTTATGAGTTGTTAGATATTGCGAATAAATATAACATTGAATCAAAATATATTGAGATAGAACTTACTGAAAGTGCAATTTTTGAGGATGCATCTAAAATAATATTAATTGTTAAAGCGTTTAGAGATTTAGGTTTTATAATTTCGATTGATGATTTTGGTAGCGGATATTCAGCTTTAAACATATTGAAAGATTTACCAGTTGATATTATAAAGTTAGATAGAGAATTTTTGAATAAAATAACAAATACTGCACGTGGAAAAGTGATTGTTAGTAGTTTAATTAATATGATAAAGACTTTAGCGATTAGTACTGTTGCTGAAGGAGTAGAAACTGTTGAGCAAATTCAGTTTCTTAAAGAATGTGGTTGTGATATTGCCCAAGGATATTATTACTCAAAACCTATACAAGTAGATAGTTTTGAAAAACTACTTAAAACTGAGATTGCAACCAATAATTAAGCTTTAAAAATTAATAAGGCAAACTTGTAGAAATGCAAGGACGCAAAGCTAAGGGTCTAAAGCGGTAAGCTATGATAGCCAGTTGCAAAATATAACATGAGTTATTTTTAGTGTTATAGTTAAAGCATCTTGCTATTAGTTTAGTAAGGTATTTTTTTTTGGGAGGATATATGGATATTGAAAAACAGGAAATTGTGGTCACAGAGATATTTTTAAGAATCAATTGAAGATATAATTTAATAGTTAGGATATGAAAATTTATAAACAGCTCTATAAGTATTCGAATGTTGCATTATATATATCAAAGGAAACTGGGAAAAATCGACTTTGTGAATGCAAATCAAATTAGCAAAAATTTATTGAATGGAAAACTGTTTAAATATAAGAATAAAGGGGGATTTAGTATGTTTAAAAACATTAAAAATATTAAAATTGGAAAAAGAATTTTAATACTATTTATCGTATGTACAATTATATCGAGTATATCAGGTCTTATGGGTATATATTTACTTGAAAAAACCAATAGAGGCTATTCAGTAGCGCTAGAGAATTATGGCTTTTCCCAAGGTAAAATTGGTAGCTTGGGCATGTTAATAAACGAAAATAGTGCCCACATTAGGGATATTGTGTTTTTGACTGAAAAAGAAGCACTTGATGGAGCCTATGAAAAAATCAAAAATAATACAGTTATTATAGATGAACTTTTAAAGTATATTAGTAATACAAATGTTTCTGATGATGCGAAGGATATTTTTTCTAAGCTTGAAAATCAAATAAAGGCATATAACATTGTTAGAAATAAAGTTATAGACCTTGGAATGGTAAATAATCAAGATGAAGCTCATAAATTATGGGTTGAAGAAGGGGCGCCACAGCTACTCATAGTACAGGATTACACCCAAAAACTTGTAGATATGAATGTAGATGCCGGTATAAAAGTGTCCAATAAATTAAGCTCAGGGGGAAGAACTTCGATTTTAATTATGATTATAGTCATAGGTATAGGATTTGCTACATCTGTTATTTTTGCGCTATATATAGCACGTAACATTAGTAGACCTATTAGGGAAATTGAGGAAGCTGCAATAAAAATGTCAGATGGTAATTTCAATATTAATATTGATTATGAGTCTGAGGATGAAATTGGTAGTCTTGCAAATAGTATCAGAAAGATGATAAGGATAACTACTGAAATTATTTTAGATACTGCGAGAGGACTAAAGGAAGTTTCAACAGGTAATTTCAATATTAGTTCAGAAGTTGAATTCATTGGAGAATTTAAGCAGGTTAAGGAGGCTATTAAGGAAGTTACACTAACACTTAGTGAGACTATATACCAAATTACAGCAGTTGCAGACCAAGTTGCATGTGCCTCAGAACAAGTAGCAGGATCAGCACAAAATATTAGTGAAGGTGCGACAGATCAAGCGAGTGCTATAGAAGAATTATCAGCTTCAATTAGTGAGGTTTCAGATCAAATTACTATGAGTGCTGAAAATGCAAAAAAAACAAATGGAATAGCAGATGAGACTAAAGATATTATTTTAGATGGAAATGAAAAAATGAAAGAAATGATTTTTGCCATGGGTGAAATTTCTAAATCATCTAAAGGGATTGAGCAAATTATAAAAACTATTGATAATATAGCAGCTCAAACTAATCTACTTTCATTAAATGCTGCAATTGAAGCAGCTCGTGTTGGGGAAGCTGGGAAAGGTTTTGCAGTAGTTGCTAATGAAGTTCGTAATTTAGCTAGTGAAAGTTCTAAAGCTGTTCAAGACACCTCTATTTTGATAGAAAATTCAATTAAAGCCGTAGAGAATGGAACAAGGGTAGCAAATGAAACTGCATTATCATTAGAAATGATTGTTGGAAAGGCAGTAGGAATAACATCATTAGTAAAGGAAATTACGAGTGCTACAGATGAACAGTCAGTTTCGGTTAATCAAATTAATCAAGGGATAGAACAAATTTCTGAAGTTATACAGACGAATTCAGCTACGGCACAGGAAAGTGCAGCAGCCTCGGAGGAAATGACAAGTCAGGCATATATGCTAAAAGAATTAGTTGATAGATTTAATTTGTATAAAGATAATTCTAAATCATAATTTGATTTGAAGTTGCAAAAATGTAGGAAACTATTGGTTAGGTTCCTACATTTTTGTTTAATAATGATAAATTTAAATGGTAAAATTATTGAAACTCACGTGTGATTATAGGGTTTAATTATACAGATTAAAGGTTTATGAAACCCAATAAATTAAATTTTTACCATGATTGGTTAAGTAATAATTATATTATTGATAGTTTAAATTTCCCAAATATACAAAAGGAATAGGGAATACGGTATCTATAAAGAGCTTTAAATTATCTTTACCGGTAAGATTAAGATGTAAGCCGGTGGAGCCCTCAAATATTAACTTGTTTAGAGTTCGTATATTACGGATTTCAAGAACTTCATCATCAAGTATAAACTTATATGTTTTACCTGAATCGATTATTTCAACATGATTTAATAGGTCATCACTTATACCAAATTTAAAGCCTTGATTATAATCTGGTAAAATATTATTTTTTATATATTCAGTGCAGATTGGCTCAGTGGTAGGTGGAGGTAAAGTGGTGCTTGAACTATCTAGGATTTTGGGTATAGAATCATTATTATTAGGTTCATATAGGGAGGTTTGAAATTTAATTTGGTTAACTATTGCGTCATCTACATGATTTGAAAAATACGGAAGTAGACTAGTCATAAGTTTTTCAAAATTTACAACCTTAAGTGAACCTTCTTGATAAGCATCTTTAACCATTATATTAGAGTGTGGGGTTAAGATAGATACTGGGGTTGATTTGTTAACTTTATAAGATACGCTTTGTAGATGGTTTATATAGGCTAGATGTTTTAATATGGCAAATATATAGGCATCTTCAATAAAGCATTCCTTTACTTCACCTAAATCTACATCGCCTTTAAGAACTTTAAGAACAATATATCCTGATACTTTGTTGTTATTAAAAATAACATATTTTTTGTAATGAATATTACCCCAGGGGATAGTGGAAGAAATCATAAGATCCATAAAATTTTCATAGCTGCGATAAAATCTAGTTGATAAAGTATTATATAAACAAAAAATTTCATGCATATATGAGTCAGTATATTCTCTAAATTCAAAGTTTAAGGGGATATTTTCAGGATATATAGTATATTCTAAAAAATTTTTGGTCATAGTACATCCACGGCGTTGATAAAGTGATCTTGTGCCTGAAACAAAGAGTAATTCAATTCCATCTATGTATAAATTATTCTCAATATCATCGAGTATTAGTGAGGATAAACTCTTTCCGCGCCAAAGAGGATCAGTACATACTGCACCTATAGATGCAACATTTAGAGAGGCTCCCTCAAGCAGAATCCTTTGCTTAAGAAAATTTGCCACAGAAATAGGTATATTACCTTTTTTGATAATCCTCATATTATCCATATTATTTTTACTGAGAAGATTTGGGAACTCTTTCATCATTGTAGGTTTAAAACCTCTATTTGTTCTAAAAATTTTATTAATAAGTGCAATTACATTATTATATTCATTATCTGTAGTTCCATAAACTTTTTTCATAAGTGCTCCTAATCATTTGTTTTAATTTTATATATGTAAATTTATATTAGTTATGAGTAATATATTCACTTTAAATTGAGGGTTTATAATCATATATTTCATTATAAATGATTATAGAATATTAAGTAATACTTTTATATAGGGCATTTTCAAAAAAATAAGTAGTATGTTCATACCGTCTGTGAAACCAATTCACTATCTAAATAAAAATATTTTTCACACCTTTGATTTGTTATTTATGTTTAGATGCATAAATGTGATTAACATATAACAAAGTTGAAAAATCTACATATTATAAACAGAGAATAAATAATAAGTAAAATATATTTAAAATAAAATGTAAGATTAATTTAAAGGTGAGTAGAATGTTTAAATTCATAGTAATTGTTAGATATTATACGAATATGGGGTGAAATTATGCATAATAAATTTACTGAATTAAAGGGGATTATAGGAAATACACCTATGATTGAAATTAGATTTAACTATAAGGGAGAAATTAGAGCTATATATGCAAAGTTAGAAAGTTTCAACATGACAGGAAGCATCAAGGATAGAGTTGCACTATATATATTAAAAAGTGCCTATGATAAGGGAATATTAAAGGCTGGAGATACTATAGTCGAGGCTACGAGCGGGAATACAGGGATTTCATTTGCGGCTATAGGAAGGGCCTTAGGATATAAAGTATGTGTAGTTATGCCTAATTGGATGAGTGAGGAAAGAAAAAATATAATTAAGTCGTTTGGGGCAGATATTATATTGGTATCAAAACAAGAAGGTGGATTTGTGGGAAGTATAAAAATCACTAAGGAGATTGCAGATAAAAGTAAGGATATCTTTCTACCTTGTCAATTCTCTAACGAGGATAATATAGAAGCTCATTATAATACTACGGCACCAGAAATATGGGAACAACTTAAAAGTATTGGACTAGAACCAGAAGGTTTTGTTGCTGGAGTTGGAACCGGTGGAACGGTCATGGGTATAGGAAAGTATCTGAAGGAGCAAAATGAAAGAATTAGAGTATACCCTCTAGAGCCTTCTAATTCACCTATATTATCTTATGGTACAAAATGTGGTGATCATAGGATACAGGGTATATCAGATGAATTTATACCACCTATAATGAAACTTGAAAAACTTGATCATATTATCAGTGTGGATGATGGAGATGCTATAATAATGGCTCAGAAATTTGCTTTAGAATTAGGACTTGGGGTAGGTATATCATCAGGGGCAAATTTTTTAGGGGCTTTAAAAGCACAAGATGAATTAGGTAGCGATGCTGTTGTAGTTACAATATTCGCTGATGATAATAAGAAATATTTAACTACAGATTTATTTAAAAATGAATTTGTAAAGGATGGATTTATATCTACTGATGTCAAACTAATATCTGTTAGAGTTGTGAGATAATATAAAATGCTCAAATAAGACTAGAATAATTTTATTTGAGCATTTATTCTATTAAAGATCTGGTAATTTATTAAGCTATAAATCATGCTAAAGTTATAATATAATGCTTTGCTTGAATAAACTTGAAATGGTATGATATATTAATTTAAAAGATGAGAGTGAATTTTATAGAATATGAAATATGGGTGGGGATAACAATGAGACTTAATATAGGGGATATGGCAAAATTACATAATGTTAGTGTCCAGGCTATTAGATATTACCAAAGTATAGGCATATTGAGTCCTAGTGAAATAGACTTAAATACAGGCTATAGGTATTATGATGAGGAATCATCCTATAGATTATGGAAGATAAAGGTATTACAGTCAACAGGCTTATCGCTTAATGAAATTAAAAAAGCTATAAATGGTAAATTAGAAGAAACAGAAGAAATATTCAAAAGTTTGGAGTTAAGTATTAAAAAAGATATAGAAAAACTTAATAAAGTTCATGAGTATGTTAATCAACAACTAGATCACATTAAGGATTTAAAGGAAGGTAATTATTCAAATAAACCTAGAATATTAGATATAGAAAAACGGCAAGGGTATTTAATTAATGTAAATGAAAATAGTAGCATAGACAATACTATAGAGGCATTGGTTAGTTTTAATAAGGAGCGTAGGGTTAGTGTAGATATTATGTATAATCAAAGTAGGTTGTTAAAATTAGATGAAAAAAACAAGCCGCACCTTATTAGCTATCTGGCAATTAATAATGATGGTAAAATAGATTGTGATAAGGATACATACATATTAAAAGAGGGAGATTATGGCGTAATTGATCATGTAGGGGATTATAGGAATATGTCCAATACCTATAAAAATTTATTAGACTATATTAGTGAAATGGGGAGAACAATTGAGGGAACTTCAGTTGAACTATTAATAATAGGCTCTAATATATCAGAAAATCATAATGAGCGGGTTACTCAGATTCAGATACTACTAAAATAAAAACTAAAAAAAGGTGTGAAGTTAAATTTAAAATGGAACCTATAGAATAGACACTAATAAAAAGGTGCTATTTATATAGGTTCTTTTTTGTATAATTGAGGGTTTGTTGATATAGAATATATAATTTTAATATAGTTAATTATTTATTTGTATTTGGAAAGTCGGCTCCATCAATCCATGGAAATCCATATGATTTAAGTGCATTTATGAAGTCCATATTGCCGATACAAGACCAGTTTGCCTTATAGTGAAGACCAAAATAGTGTTGAGCTCTGTTTATATAACCTTGGTCGACGATAGATTGCATAATATTATTACTATATTCTTCTCCACCAACATCTAAAGTTACTTGCTTCATTGATTCCATGTTAGAGGTACTAAGAGGAAACTGTCTATAATCATATTTTTCATCCTGTAACTGAATAAGTCTTTCTACAGGTAAATCAGTATAGGTTTCTTCATGTACAATTCCTTCTATACCAAGCTTTTTATTAGGTATTAGCGGTTGATTTGGATATCCAATGCTTAATAGAACTACTGGGAATACACCTTCTGGAATATTAAAAATAGATTTTAACTCCATAAAACAACTTTCAACAGTACCAATATATACAGAACCTAAACCGACGGAATCAGCAGCGGTACATATATTTTGGGCGCATATTATTGTGTCTTGAAGAGCTATCCAGAAGTGTCTATAACTCTTTGTAGCTACAAAAGGGGCATTAGAAGCTTCACACCAGCGACCAATTCTTCTCCAATCTACACAAAAAAGTAGATTTACAGGAGCATTTTTAACTAATGGTTGCATATCACATTCACTAACAAGACGATTTTTAGTGTCATCACTTGTAATTTTTATTATTGAATAAGGTTGTAAATTACCACCAGTAGCGGCATGGATACCACATTGTATAATTTCATTTAGTACCTCATCAGGAATATTCTTATCTTGGAATATACGGCAGCTTGCACGCTGGCATAACAGTTTGATAGTTTCATTTGAATAGGTTTTACTCATGAAAAATCCCCCTTAAAGATTATAGTTTATACCATAAGGATAAGGCCTATAGTAACTATAGAGTCAATGGAAAAGTTTAAGTGGAAAATATTAAATTGTAATATCTATTTATATCTGACTCTAATTCATTAAGAAGAATGAATTTAGAATTTCTTAAAGATTCTTTACCATAAGTGAATACTAAAATTGTAGGAGCAATGAATACAGAGTGTTCAGCGCCTAAAGCGACATTATCTTTTATATCAATTTTTATACTTTTAACATTAGGATAATGGGTAAGAAGTTTTTCTACTTTACAAAGTAAATCTTCACTTCCTCAGAAATCATTGCTTGTAAAAAATATTAATAGTAATTCTGATTCTTTAATCAATAGTGTTAACATATCTTTAGAATTTACTTGTAGCATAATAGGAACCTCCATAATAATCATATTACTTAAATTTGAAGAACTTGTTTATTAATAGGAAGATGCCGACTCCGATGCATAGAAATATAATCATGATAATCAATGGTAAAAGGTTGAATAATGTTAGCATAGTTGTACGCCTCCTCAAAATAGACTTAAATAAGTTTATTGTAATATATAATATATTTGTTGACATATTATATGCTAAAATGGTAAAAATGTAAATGCAAAGTACATAATAAGCATAAATATATAAACCATAATAAATTATCATGATATAATAGGTATAAATAGATTCATATGGATATGTATATTTATGTTGATATACAAGAATTAGAATTAAAAAGTAACAGGAAATTAAAGGAGATTGTAATGCCAAGAATAGGAATGCGGATTATAAAATCTGCTATAGCAGTATTTATATGTTGTTTAATTTATTTAGTAAGTGGAGTTGGTATACCATTTCACTCATCAATATCTGCCATATTATCCATGCAACCAGGTGTAGCAAATAGCATGGAGGCGGCTAGGAGCCGTAGCATTGGAACGATTATTGGTGGTATATTTGGAATAGTGGTTTTACTAATAGAAAGACAATTTGTACCAGATGCAATGCTATTAGTTAGGTATTTATTAGTTTCAATAGCAATTATTCCACTAATATATATAACCATATTACTTGAGAAACAAACAGCATCTTATATTTCATGTGTAGCATTTTTAAGTGTGACAATATCTCATGGACTAGATGTTAGTCCTTATGCATTTGGATTTAGTAGAATTGTTGATACTCTTATTGGTGTTTTTGTTTCTTTAGGAGTTAATTCGTTTCACTTACCAAAGCGAAAGAACTCTAAAATCTTATTCATAACTGATTTAGAAACTGCCATATTGAATTCCCAAAATCAAATAGATACATATAGTAAGATTAAGTTAAATGAAATGTTAGAAGAAGATGCACTTATAACTATATCTACCAATAGAACACCATCTACATTGCTCCAATTAATGGATGGTATAGATATTAAAATGCCGCTAATAACGATGAATGGAGCAGCACTATATGATTTAAAGAAAAATACTTATGTTTCATGTAAAGCTATAGAGTATTTAAATGCAAAGAAGATATCAGATGTATTTAAAGATAAAGGATTAAACTGTTTTATACATACAATTATTAATGATGTGCTGCATATTTATTATAGTGATTTTAAAAATTCAGTAGAGAAAGATTTTTATAATAGGGAAAAGATAAGACATTTAAAAAATTATATATATAGTGAGTTGCCAGAAAATAGAGAAGTTGTATACTTTAAAGCCATGGGTAAATTAAAGGTGATTAGGGAGTTATACAATGAAATTCTTCAACTTAATTGTGCAAGTAAGATTAGAGTAAACTATGAAGAAGATAAGGATAATCCTGGATACTATATTTTTGAAGTTTATAGTATTGAGGCAACTAAGAGAAATGCGTTAATGAATCTTAAGGGAAGGGTAGATTGTGATATGACAGTTTATTTCGGGGGAAATATTGATGATATACCTATGCTTAATCAAGTAGACTATGTATATGCAGTAGATAATTCACAAGAGGAATTAAAGGAAATCGCAGATTATACTATAGGAAATAATGATACTAATTCTGTAATAAAAGCAATTGTAAAATTATTTTATTCAAGAAAAAAATTAGAGAAAAAATATGTTGGGAATAACTGACTAAAAAGTATTGGTTGTATAAATTAAAGCAACCAATACTTTTTATTTTAACAGTTATTCTTAGATATTATATTAAAGCTTAATTTAAATAACCTCTTTAAAATATAGTGAAAAATGATTATAATTAATTTGATAATTACTATTACTTAATAGGAGTATTATTTATTTGAAAATTAAGTGATTTTGAGGGGTAATTTTATGAATTATGATAGAACTATTGAAATGATAAGGCGAAATCCAATTATTATAAAAACAATTAAAAATCCAACGGATGAAATGAAACTTATAGCTGTTGAGAAAGATGGGGTAGCGCTACAATATATAAGAGAACAAACTGAAGAAATGAAGATATTGGCGATAAAAAGTAATGTTAATGCTATTGAATTTGTAGAGAATCCTACAGAAATAATGAAGGAGTTCGTAGTTAAACAAGGATGGAATACTTTGAAGTTTATTAAGGAGCCTAGCGAATCCTTAATAAAAATGGGAATTCATCAAAAGGGATGGGCTATTAAGTATGCAAACAATCCAAGTACTGAGTTACAAATGATGGCGGTAGAGAAGGATTATGATGCTATTAAATATATAAAAACTCCAGATGAGAAGGTGCAGAAAGCTGCAGTGAAGATAAGTTATGATGCATTAAGATATATACAACAACCAACTATAAAGGCGGAGATAGCTGCAATTAGAGAAAATGAGGCAGCAATAAAGTTTGTTTTAGATTTAACGGAAGAAAAAAAACGGTGTTTTTTAAAGGAAAATATTCTAGTGATTAAGTATATTTCAAGGGACATACCTATAGATACACTTGAAGAAATATTAAAAGATGTATTAGGGCGTTACGATGTGGAAGAAAAGTATGTTAGAGATTTTATAAGTTGTGAAAGTATTAGCGACAAGTATAAGAATATATCAATGGATAAGATTATTTTCATATACAAATATGGAAGTTCTAGAGCAAAGAAAATAGCTGTAGATGAGAAGTTAAAAATGGGATAGGAAATAATCAAATGTATGAATCAGGTAATGTTAAGGCTAAAGTGAAAAACTAAAGAGCGTTTAGGAAGGTGAATTAATATGAATTTTCAAGATACATTAAAGAGTGTAGATCTTGTTATAGAGACCAAGGAAGTCCCACTTATTATAGGTGAAAGTGGAATAGGAAAGACCGCTTTGGCAAAGTCCTTAGCAAGTGAAAAGGGATGGAGTCTTGTTACTATAGATGGGAATCTTTTAAAGGAAGGTGAAATCGGAGGTCTACCAACAGTTGAAGATTACGGCATAGAGGACAGGAACGGAGAAATTATCAATAAAAAGGTCACAGTATATGCAGTTCATACAAAGCTAAGAGAGATAGATGAACTAATACTGTCGGGAGAAGAAGTACTTTTGTTTATTGATGAAATAAATCGGTGTGAACATAGCGTTCAGCAAGAACTTATGAATCTTATACTTAATAGGGAGATAAATGGCTATAAGCTTAATACCCAGGTTAAAATTCTAGCAGCAATGAATCCATCAAGCAAGTATGGTGGGGATTTTGATTATCAAGTTGTGGATATGGATGCAGCTCAGGAGAATAGGTTTGTATGGCTTAATATGGAAAGTGATACTAAAGGGTGGATATCATGGGCAATGGAAAGTGGCATTGAGGATAAAGTTATAGAATTTATATCTACGTTTCCAGAGCATTTACATAGTATAAGTGATGGGGATATAAGGGCAACGCCAAGAAGTTATGAAAGAGTTTCAAAGTTATACAAGCTATATAAAGATAAGAAGGATGGAATACCTAGGAATGTATTTTTAAATGTTTTAAGAGGGAATCTAGGTAGGATTATAGCTGAGGAGTTTTTGGCGTTTATTGATTCAGAAAGGGATGGTCTAATTTCTTATGAAGAAGTATTTAGGGGTGAAGGTTTAGCCTTAGAGGTAATAGAAAAGATAACTAAAGAAAGTCATACTAGGTTATATCTAACGGCTAATAATATATTAAGAACCTTAGATAGTGAATTGCAATTATCAGAGAGTAAAGAAATGCAGGAGAAGCTTATAAATAGGTTTATAGAATTTATAAAGGTTTATCCTATAGATTTAATGATAGGGATAATGAAGGATATAAGAGAAAATAATAAAGCCATATATGACTTAAGTTTAGAAAATGAGAAGTTCATAGAAACCTATTTCAATGCTTATAGTGAAATTAAGGCATAGGTAAGATTATGAGTAAAATATTTGAAGAGTTAAGATTAGACCTCTATAGCAGACTTAGCAGCATGGGAAGTGATAAGAGTGATGTTAAAGCTAATGGAGTGGTGAAAGATTTAAATGAGAATATATGGAGAGATATCCAAGAAGATTTCTTTAAGATAGTTGATAAAGTAAATTTTGTGCTTATGGATGATAATGAAAATTTTTATGGTTATTTTCTAATTCAAATGAATAGAGAGATTAGAGATGATATTGCAACACCAACAGCAGTAAACTTCAAGGATGCAAAGTATGTAATTTATTTTAATCCTATAATATTTCTACAGTTAGATTTGGAGCAGATGCAAGGGTGCATCAAACATGAGATTCATCATATATTGTCATTACATTTAACTAGGGCTAGGGAGCTAAAAGAAAGATATAGTAAATTAGCTATTAATATGGCCATGGATATTGTAGTTAATCAGTATATAGAATGGTTACCACCTTATGCAACGACTTTAGAATGGGTAAACTTAAAGTATAATATGAATTTAGAACCGTATAATTCCATGGAATATTATGTAGAAAATATTCAAGAAGAGCTTAATCTTCTAAATGAGGATGAAGATGATGAAGAAGATACCGGTAAAGGGGATATGGAAAGTGAATATGATCCTAAGAAAACCCATGATATATGGGAAGAATTTAGAGATATAGATGATAAAACTATGAAAGAATTCACTGAGAAATTTGCTGCGATCTCAGATAAGGGTACAATGCCAATGCATATAGAGGCTTTAATAAAGTCGCTGAGCTCAAATGAAAGTGAAATTCCTTGGAACTTATATTTAAAAAGGCTTATGGGAACTTTAGATAGCGATAAGAAAAAAACTACAACTAGAAGAAGTAGAAGACAACCTAATAGGTTAGACTTAAGAGGGGAACTAAGAGGGCATAAAGCTAAAGTTACGGTTGCAATAGATATAAGCGGGAGTATAAGTGATTCAGAATTTAAACAAGCCATTAAGGAAGTATTATCAATAGTGAAAAATTACAATTATGAGGTTACTATAATAGAATGTGATACAAACATTAAAAGGACCTATAAGACTAAATCTATAAAAGGGGTTCAAGATAGAGTTGCAACTGGTGGTGGTACTAAATTTTCACCTGTATTTGAATAC
Source organism: Clostridium sp. (assembly GCF_036660475.1). Classification (GTDB taxonomy): domain Bacteria; phylum Bacillota; class Clostridia; order Clostridiales; family Clostridiaceae; genus Clostridium_J. The sequence continues at coordinate 75,799 of NZ_JAVXAO010000007.1, forward strand.
GTAAACAAAACAGATACTAATTTATTAGTATACTTTACCGATGGGAAAGGGGAAGCTGAGCTAGATGTAATTCCGAAAGGTTATAAAACTTTATGGATTATATCAGGAAGAGGAGATAAGTTATCATTAAAACGTAATTTTGGGGCAATTAAAAGGCTTAGTAGTATAGATGTAAAAGAGGATTTTGCAGATATCCATGATGTTAGAAGTGATGGTTGGTCAATGAATAGTCAAGAACCTACAATCTAGAGTGTTAAAAAGGAGTATCCTATTTATAATAGATATTCCTTTTTAAAGTTATGATATATACAGCTTAATATTACTAAGGTTAATATTCAATTAGAACTATGGTGAGTATTGGATATAAGAAGGCGATATATTATTGACAAGCTAGTAATATAGAGGTAAAATAGTTTGCATAGGAACTAAATAGTTCGCATGAGAACTAAAGGAGATTTTAGTATGGATGGTATAAAAAAATTAACCCCAAAGGTAAACAAAAAAATACTTATAATTATAGGTGGATTAGTTTGGACAATTGCAGGCGTAAATGTTTTTTTAATAGGATATAAAGATGTTAGTAGTACAAATATAATTGGAGTAATATTTTCGGTAATAATATTTGCAATATTTTTTAATTTTATATTTTATAAAATGGCTAAAAAGCATTTAAAACGTATTGATAGCAATAAAAACAAAAGTTTATGTGTATTTTCATTCTTCGATGTTAAAGGGTATATTATAATGGCATTTATGATGACATTTGGTATAACTTTAAGAAAGACAGGCTTAATTAATCATAATTATTTAGGATTGTTTTATATAGGATTAGGGTTTGCACTTGCATCTGGAGGATTAATATTCTTGATAAATGGGATTAAACATAAAAAGGAAAGTTAGTAGTTTACGAAAACACGAATATTGAGTTATAAATATATAATAAGTTTTAGAGCTTGATGTAAAGGCAAAGAGGAGGTAACTTATGCAAAGTGAATTTGGGTGTTTTGAAATATCAATGCTAATTAAAGAAGTGTATTCCAGTACAATGAATATAATAAGCAAAAATTTCAAAGATAGTGGGCTAACACACCAACAAATTATGGTTATAAAATTAGTTGCTCATAGAAAAGAGATTACAATTTCAGAGTTGTGCGAAGAAATGTCCTTAGCTAAAGGGACAGTTTCAGGGATAGTACAAAGGTTAGAAAGTGCTGACTATGTAAAAAAAGTAAAATATGAAAGTGATAAGAGAAATACTTATGTTACATTTTCAGATAAGGGATTAGAATTTGCCAAAGAGTTTAGGCACAGAATAAATGAAAGTTTTGATGAGGTTTTTAAAAATTTCACTAAAGAAGAAATTGAAGAGACAAAAAAAAATCTAAAAAAACTAAGAGATAAGATAAAGGAGAATGAGTAAAATGGATGGGAAATTAATATTTGCAATTATAACAATTACATTAGCACTAGTATTTTATACAATAGGTGTATTTGGGGAAAGAAGGGCTAAAACTTTAAGTAAAAAGCATTTAATAATGTTTTGGTTAGGTTTAGTATTTGATACTACAGGAACATTTACAATGAGTAGAATAGCAAGTGAAGGAGGTGCAGCAATTTCTGCAGGAGCTCAAATGCTTCATGGGGTAACTGGTGTGTTAGCCATAGTTTTAATGTTGTTTCATGCAGGTTGGGCAACTTGGGTATTATATAAAAATGATGATGCTAAAAAGCAAGCGTTCCATAAATTTAGTATTACAGTATGGTGTATTTGGTTAGTACCATATTTAGTGGGTATGATAATAGGAATGAGTTAATAATTTCATCAAGTATAAAAATTTAAACTTTGATATGCTAAGGTGTATCAAAGTTTTTTGTTGTTGGGTAAAATAAAAAAATAATTTAAGCTATAGCAATTAATAATAAATATTATATAATAGTAAGTATAATATTATAAAGTAGAGGGAGAGATATAGAATGAGTGCATTATTTATACAATATCCAAAATGAACAACTTGTGTTAAGGCGAAGAAGTTTCTTCAAGAAAACAACATAGAATTTGAGGATAGGCACATAGTTGAAAATAATCCTAATGTAGAGGAACTAACTCTATGGATCGATAAGAGTGAGTTAGAGATTAAGAAATTCTTCAATACTTCAGGAAACCTGTATAAGGAAATGGGGTTAAAGGATAAAATAAAGGAAATGTCTAAGGAAGAGTGTATAGAACTACTTGCTACTAATGGGATGTTAATAAAAAGACCATTACTTGTAAATGGAGATAAGGTTACTGTTGGATTTAAGGAAGATAACTATAAAGAGTTTTTTAATTTGTAGAAAATAATTATTTATTTATTGGATGCATAGGAAGTAAGATATATACACGATTATGATGCAAAAATTTCATAAATATAAAGAAAATAAATATTTATTTTCAAATACAACAAAAATAGTGTTGACACAAGGTCAAACTTTGATATACTTTAATGAATATAGAGTTTAATATGAATATGGAGGAGAACTAAAATGGAATTATTAAATAAACAAGTAGCAAAAATTTATAGTTTGTATTTAAGCTGGGGCTATCTTTATTATAGCGCTAGTTATTTCTGCTACTCAAAATTTAATATATTTCGAAATATGAGTATATCTTCCAATACGTGAATCAGTTTATAAAATTAATTTGCGAAATTTTGTATAAACACGAGGAAGGCTCATTTTATGGGCCTTCCTTTTATTTTGGAAAATTTTATGTCGATAGGTAATAAATAGGTTGATTATGATAAAAAATTTTTAGGAGGGTTAATAATGATAGTTATTTTAAAAGCTAAAATAAAGTTAGTGGATATAGAAAGAGTAAACAATAAACTTATAAATTTAGGGATGAAAACACAAATAATAGAGGGAATATCATGTGTAAGTATAGGTATTATAGGATACACCAATCAGGTAGATTTAGGTAGTATTGAAATTGATAATTGTGTTGAATGTATTATGAGAGTAGAGGAGCCATTTAAGAGGGCAAATAGAAAGTTCCATCCAGAAGATACGGTTATTAATGTTGGAGGAATGACAATAGGTGGGAAGAAATTAGCTATAATAGCTGGACCATGTTCAGTGGAAAGTGAAGAACAAATAATATCTATAGCTGAGAGTGTTAAAGTTAGTGGAACAACATTTTTGAGGGGCGGAGCATATAAACCAAGAACTTCACCATATGTTTTTCAAGGGCTAAAAGAAGCGGGAATAGAACTGTTAAAGGTAGCCAGAGAGAAAACAGGGTTATCAATAGTTACGGAAATAATGAGCACAGATGATATAGATAGATTTGTAGAGGGTGTTGATATAATTCAAGTTGGAGCTAGAAATATGCAAAATTTTGCATTGTTAAAGGAGTTAGGTAAAATTAATAAACCTGTTTTATTAAAAAGGGGATTATCAAGCACTATCGAAGAGTGGTTAATGTCGGCTGAATACATAATGGCTGGAGGAAATGAAAATGTAATACTTTGCGAACGGGGTATAAGAACATTTGAGAGTTTCACAAGAAACACTTTAGATTTAAGTGCTGTACCAGCAGTAAAGAGATTAAGTCATTTACCGGTTATTATTGATCCGTCCCATGCAGCTGGAATGTGGTGGATGGTAGAAAGTCTTGCAAAGGCAGCAGTTGCCGTTGGGGCAGATGGGCTTATGATAGAAGTTCATAATGACCCACAAAATGCAAAATGTGATGGAGCTCAGTCTTTAACTCCAAAACGGTTTGATAATTTAATGAATGAATTAAAGGAGATTGCTACAGTTGTTGGAAGAGAGCTGTAGGAAGTATTATGTACTATGATTATGGGAGAATTTAATTTTAAGGTCACAGTTGTTGGATTGGGGTTAATTGGGGGATCTTTGGCTATGGCAATTAGGAAACTTAATCCCATAGGGTTATATGGCATTGATTTAGATGAATTAGTATTATCTTCTGCTAAATTAATGGGTATAATTGATGAGGGGAGTAAAACTTTTACTAAAATCATGGAGGATAGTGATATTATAATAATAAGCACCTATGCTAAGGGTGAAGTAGAATTTTTAAGTGAAAATATCGGTAAGATTAAACGGGGTGCTATAGTTACAGATTCTACTGGACTAAAGGATGTTTACAAAAATGAAATAATGGATATTTGTAGAGGCCTTGTAGATTACATAGGTGGACATCCAATGGTTGGTAAGGAGACGAGTAGCTTTCAAAATGCTTCCGAAGAGATGCTAAAGGGTGGAAGTTATATATTAATACCAAGTGAAGATAGTAAGGTTGAAAATGTTGCTTTGTTAGGAGAAATTGCTAAGGCAATTGGATTTACAACTGTTAAAATTGTAGATAGTATCACTCATGATAAACTGATAACTTATACCTCTCATATTCCGCACATTATGGCAGTTGCAATGATGAATAATGAATTAGTTAGTTCTTGTAATGGATTTATTGGCGGAAGTTTTAGAGATGTAACTAGAGTAGCAAGAATAAATGAAGATTTATGGAGTAGTCTTTTTATGGATAATAAGAACAATCTAATCGATGAAATAACAAAACTACAATATAATTTGGAGAATATAAAAAAGATTTTAGAGGAAAGTGATAAGGAAAGTTTATATAAACTTCTAAAAGCGTCACGAGTAAGAAAGGAGCGTCAGAATGAAAAAGATAGAGTTAAACATTCCCAATAATGAATATGAGATTTTTATTGAAAATGGACTTATAAATAATATTGGATTTGAGATTTCAAAGATATATAATGGAGAAAGGATAGCTATAATAACGGATAAAAATGTAGATAAATATTATGGGAATATGTTAGAAAAATCTTTAGAGTGTGAAGGGTATGAGGTGTTAAAGGTAGTCTTAGAGCCGGGTGAAAGAAGTAAATCTATAGAGTGCCTAATGAAATTATACGATGAGCTTTTAGATTTCAAAATAAATAGAGGAAATCTAATTATTGCATTAGGTGGGGGAGTTATTGGTGATTTAACTGGGTTTTGTGCTTCAACACTTCTAAGAGGAATACCGTTTATACAAATACCTACATCATTACTTGCACAGATAGATTCATCTATAGGTGGAAAAGTTGCTATAGATTTACCGAGGGGTAAGAATTTAATTGGAAGCTTTTATCATCCTATGGCCGTGTATATAGACCCATTGGTTCTTAAAACACTAGATAAAAGGTATATAAATGATGGCTTAGGTGAAGTAATAAAGTATGGACTTATAAAGGATAAAAATCTTTACGAGAAACTAAAAAATATGGATAATTATTCTAAGCTGTTTGAAAGCTTTGAAGATATAATATATAGATGCTGTAATATAAAAAGAGAAATAGTAGAGTATGATGAGATGGATACTGGAGAGAGAATGATACTAAACTTTGGTCATACCATTGGTCATGCCATAGAAAAGCTTTATAACTTTGAGAAGTTTTCCCATGGCGAGGCAGTTGCAATTGGGATGTTTAAAATCGCATCAAAGTGTGAGGAAAAAGGTATTTGTCCTAATGGGACTACAAGGAGTATAAAGGAAATTCTTATAAAGTATGAGTTGCCTTATGAAGTAGATAATATAGACAGTAAAAGGCTTATTGAAATAATTGGCGTGGATAAAAAGAATGTAGGCAATGATATAAATTTAATATTACTTAAAGATATAGGAGAAGGTTTTATTAAGAAGGTGCCTAGGGAAGAAGTAGAAAATTTTATATATTAAAGGGGAATTGCTTAGTTTTCAAGGAGGAATTAAATGAATAAAATTATTATTGAGCCTAGGTTGTTAAATGGAGAAATTGAGATTCCATCATCTAAGAGTCTTGGACATAGAGGAATAATTTCAGCGTCATTAAGTAATGGTATTTCTAAAATTAATAACGTGCAATTTTCTAAAGATATAGTTACAACCTTAGAAATTATGAAGGATTTAGGTGCAGAGATTCAAGTAGGAGTGAATTCGATTATTATTGATGGAACAAACATATTCTCATATCAGCATAGAGAGATAAATTTTCAGTGCAATGAGTCAGGTTCAACTATTAGATTTCTTATTCCAATAGCTTTGGTTAAAGAGGGTAAATATATATTTGAAGGGAAAGGGAAGTTAGCTACAAGACCTTTAACTCCATACTATGAAATTTTTAGTGAAAAACATATAGAATATGAAACTAAGGCGGGAGCATTACCACTTAAGGTGAAGGGAAGGCTGACAAGTGGTACATATAAGATAAGGGGAGATATAAGCTCTCAGTTCATAACTGGATTATTATTTTCACTCCCACTTTTAGAAAAAGATTCTATGATTATAGTAACTACAAATTTAGAATCTAAAGGGTATATAGATCTTACAATAGATGTATTAAAAAAATTTGGAATAAAAATTGCAAATGAAGATTATAAGTTATTTAAAATACAGGGAAATCAAAGATATGTTCCGAGGGATTACTATATTGAAGGAGATTATTCTCAAGGGGCATTTTTCTTAGTGGCAGGAGCTATTGGATCGGATATAAAGTGCAGGGGACTTAAATCGGAATCTCTTCAAGGGGATAAGGTAATATTGAAGCTGTTAAAACAGATGGGTTGTATATTAGAAGAAAACCAGGGATTTATTAGAGCACTACCGTCTAAAACTACAGGTATAGAAATTGATGCTTCAGAGTGTCCAGATTTAGTACCAATTCTTGCAGTTTTAGCTAGTGTTTCAGAGGGAAAAACTAGAATAGTAAATGCTAAGCGACTTAGAATTAAAGAATGTGATAGACTTAATGCAACAGCAGTTGAGTTAAATAAACTTGGGGCAAGGATAACTGAACTTGAGGATTCTTTGATAATAAATGGAGTGAAAGAATTTACTGGAGGCGAGGTGGATTCACATAATGACCACAGAATTGTTATGGCTTTGTCTATAGCGGCAACTAGAGCTACAGGTAAGGTTATGATAAATAACTTCATGGCTATAGAGAAATCCTATCCTAATTTCTTTCGGGACTACATATCATTAGGGGGTGAATTAGTTGAGTTCAATAATAGGGACTAAGGTAAAGGTATCAGTATTTGGGGAATCACATGGTGAAGCTATAGGAGTAGTTATAGATGGACTTCCAGCAGGATATGATATAAATCTAGATAATGTATATTCAGATATGAAGAGGAGATCACCGGGGCAGGATGAATTTTCAACTCCCAGGGTAGAGAAGGATATACCAAGAATACTAAGTGGAATCTTTCAAGGTAAAACTACGGGAGCACCGCTGTCTGCAATAATTGAAAATACTAATGCTAAGTCTAAGGATTATTCGGAGTTAAAGGTTAAAATGAGGCCGAGTCATTCGGATTATCCTGCTATGATTAAGTATGATGGATACAATGACTATAGAGGTGGTGGACATTTTTCGGGAAGACTTACTGCTCTATTGGTATTCGCAGGAGCGGTATGTAAGGAGATTCTTAAGAAAAGTAATATATATATAGGTTCTCATATAAAATCTATAGGCAATATTAAGGACTTTGAATTTGATAGAGTGAATATAGAAAAGGAACTCCTTGATGATTTAAGTGTAGATAGATTTCCTACATTAAACAGTGACATAAAAGAGGATATGAAGAATGAAATTAAGAAGGCCAGAGAAGAGAATGACTCCATTGGTGGAGTTGTTGAAGGCGCAATTATTAACTTACCAGTAGGGGTGGGGAATCCAATGTTTAATTCTATAGAGAGTGTTTTAGCCCATATGTTATTTTCAATTCCAGGTGTTAAGGGAGTAGAATTTGGAGCCGGGTTTAAGATTTCAACATTAAGGGGGAGTGAAGCTAATGATGGGTACTACATGGATGGTGATAATATAAAAACATACACTAACAATAATGGAGGCATACTTGGAGGGTTAACTACTGGAATGCCAGTTACATTTTCAGTGGCATTTAAACCTACACCATCAATATCATTACTGCAAAGAACAGTAAATATTGATACTAAAGAAGATGATGTTTTAAAGATAAATGGAAGACATGATCCATGTATTGTACAAAGAGCGGTGCCCGTAGTAGAGTGTGCAGTGGCAGTTGCTATGTTAGATATTTTACTTCAACATTAGGTGGTGAATTTTTGAATAACATAATATTAATAGGAATGCCGGGATGTGGAAAGACCACCTTTGGAAAAGAAGTTAGTAAAGCAGTAGGATTTAATTTTATTGATATGGATGAGTATTTAGTGGAAAAGTACAACATATCTATAAAAGAAATGTTTGAAAATGGTGAGGGATTTTTTCGAGATAGAGAATCTGAGGCAGTAAGAGACGTGGTAACTGTTGAAAATACTGTAATAGCTACCGGTGGTGGGGTTGTTAAAAGAAAAGAAAATATGGATATATTAAAAGCTAGTGGATGTGTAGTATTTATAAATAGAAGTCCAGAAAGTATAATTAAATCCTTGGATATTTCTACAAGACCATTACTTAAAGGCGGAAAAGAAAAAACATATGATTTATATAAGGAAAGATATCATCTATATAAGTTATATGCAGATGTGATTTTAGATAATGATGGAACAATAGAGGTTGGGATTAATAAATTCAAGAAAATAATGAAGGAGCTACAGTTTTGAAGATGCATCAGTACAAAACGGTAGCTTTTTTAGATTAGATATGTTTTAAAATTAACAGATACAAGGACTTGGGACTATATGTGTATTAACGTCTACAATATTTATTAAGTAGAGAGGTTAAGAGCTTGACGTGAACTTCTTCATCTTTAATAATTCTTTTAATTACTGCAGTAATATTTTCATCTTTAATAAGTTTAATTGTATTTTCATATTGTCTAATAGTAGCTTTCTCGCCATCTATATCCTCGCGAAGTTTACATCCTAAACTTGATCCATATTCAATGAATTTAGGTGTCCAATTAAGTTGTTTACTGCCTTTATTTATACAGAAAAGAGGGTCTCCACCTAATTCTATAATCATAGTTCCTAATAGTTTAAGGTGAGTAATTTCAACATTGGCAATGCTTTCTAATATTTCAGATAGTTCCTTTGAGTTTTTATATACTGTGAAGCTATGATATAGGTATTGATTTATTGAAGTTAATTCTGAAATTATTCCAGCATAATTAATTTGAAGGATATGTGCATAATCCTTATTTTTATTTTCACATATTATTTCTGGATAGGGCGAATTATGTTTGCAAATAATGTTGGTCGTGTCCATAGCATATCCCCTTTAAAATACTATACTTTATAGATTATGTTAATTTCATACCACTTATGATATGTTGTTTTAAAGTTTACAGGAAAGGCCTTAAATTAGGATATATATCCTTAGTTAGCATAATTGACAAAGGAAATCAAAAATGTAATAATTAAAAAAAGTGCCTGGGAAATTAGGTGAAGGAGTTTTAAATGGATTCAAAAATATTATTAGAAGAAAACCCTATAATAGCTGCTGTAAAAAATGAGGAAGAGCTAAAAAGAGCTTTGAATTCAGATGTACAAGTAATATTTGTGCTATTTGGAGATATACTTAATATTAAAGAAATAAGTGAAAAGATAAGCAATGTAGATAAAGTTGGGATAGTTCATATAGATTTAATAGAAGGAATTACAAATAGAGAAATTGTGATGAAATACTTAAAGAAGGAAACATATTTTAAAGGTGTAATAAGTACAAAGTCACAGGTTGTAAAATATGCTAAGGCACATGACCTATTAGCGATACAAAGAGTATTTATATTTGATACTATTTCGCTTAATAATGCAATAAAGCATCTAGGGACAGAATGTGATGCTATAGAGGTACTACCAGGAGTAATACCAAAGGTTATACATAAACTTTCAGAAAAATTGGGGAAACCAATAGTTGCCGGTGGACTCATTGAAAGCAAAGAAGAAGTAATAATGGCTTTAAAATCAGGCGCAACTTGTGTATCTACAACAAAGGAAGAAATTTGGGCTATGTAGACAAAGAGATATGAGAGAGGCTACATAAGACTAGAGGGCTCTAGTTTTATGTGCCTTTTTATTTTAACTAAAAATCGAAAGCAGTTAAAATTGGGAATTAAAGATTAAAAATTGAGAATTGAGAATTGAGAATTGAAAATTAAAAGTTAAGAATTGGATCTTTAATATTTAATATTAAAGATAAATTAGAATATATATAAATTCACTTATTTAATAAATATGATAAGGTCATTTGTTAAGTAAATTATAATTTTAAGGTAAGGTGAGGGGTAAAATGAAAAAGTATATAATTGCATTAGATCAAGGGACCACAAGTTCAAGAGCTATAATCTTTGATAAAGAACAAAATATTTTAGGGGTAAGTCAAAAGGAGTTTACACAAATATATCCTAAAGAGGGATGGGTAGAGCATGATCCTATGGAAATATGGGGAAGTCAATATTCTGTACTTCAAGAGGTTATGGCAAAATCAAATATAACTCAAAAGGATTTAGCGGCAATAGGAATAACAAATCAAAGAGAAACCACAATAGTATGGGACAAAAATACCGGTATGCCCATATATAATGCAATTGTATGGCAGTGCAGAAGAACAGCTCATATATGTGATGCTTTAGTAGCGGATGGGTTTGATGAATATATAAGAGAAAATACGGGACTATTAATTGATGCTTATTTCTCGGGAACAAAAATTAAGTGGATACTTGATAATGTGGATGGAGCTAGAGAAAAGGCTGAAAATGGGGAGCTTTTATTTGGAACGGTAGATACCTGGCTTGTATGGAAACTTACAAATGGTAGAGTTCATGTAACGGATTATACAAATGCTTCAAGAACCATGCTTTATAATATAAAAGCGTTAAAGTGGGATGAAAAAATATTAGATAAGTTAGGAATTCCAAAATCAATGCTTCCGGAGGTCAAAAACTCATCAGAGATTTATGGGCATACTAATTTAGGTGGAAATGGTGGAATTAGAGTTCCTATAGCTGGTATAGCTGGAGATCAACAGGCGGCATTGTTTGGGCAAGCTTGTTTTGAAAAAGGAAGTGCTAAAAACACCTATGGAACAGGTTGCTTCCTATTAATGAATACTGGTGAAGAAATTATAAGAAGTAAAAATGGACTTTTAACTACAATTGCAATAGGAATAGATGGAAAGGTTCAATATGCATTAGAAGGTTCTGTATTTATGGGCGGAGCTGTTATTCAGTGGCTTCGTGATGAACTTAGAATGATAAATGATGCGGCAGAAACAGAATATTTTGCTGGGACAGTAGATGATAATGGTGGGGTTTATGTAGTTCCTGCTTTTGTAGGTCTTGGAGCACCATATTGGGACATGTATGCAAGGGGAGCTATTTTTGGATTAACTCGTGGAGCGAATAGAAATCATATTATAAGAGCTGCACTAGAATCAATTGCATATCAATCAAAGGCTGTAATTGATGCTATGTCTGAGGATGCTGGATATAAAATAGAAAAATTAAAGGTAGATGGAGGAGCTAGCAGAAATAGTTTTTTAATGCAATTCCAAGCTGATATTATAAATCAAGAAGTTACAAGATCTATAATATCAGAGACTACTGCACTAGGAGCTGCATACCTTGCAGGACTCGCTGTAGGCTTTTGGGAAAGCAAGGATGAAATTTCAGAGAAGTGGTTTGCTAGTAAAACTTATATACCAACCTTTGATGAGGATACTATAGATAGACTATATGCAGGTTGGGAGAAAGCTGTAATAAGAACAAAGAAGTGGGAAGATGATTAAGTGGTAGGATTAGAATATCAGGTCAAGTTTACCTAAGAGAGTTTTATAAGAGTCTTGGATTTAAAGAAGTATCGGCAGAGTATTTAGAAGATGATATTCCGCATGTAGAAATGCTATACAAGAAGTGATATAAGCTTAGTATATAATAAATGTTGGTTATGGGTTAGACCAATGAAAATAAGGATTTTATTAGCTAACTAATATATAGCATAGATAGTAGTTAAGCGAGTATTTAATTGAATAATGTCATGAAATACTTGATAATCAAGGTGGAACATGGACACTTTTGAGGAAAAATGATATACTAATAGTATAATAAATAGATATTAGTGCTAAGAGAGATAGAGACAAGCACAAGATAAGGATTTATGTCCTTGTTTTGGTTTGTCTTTTTTTACGTAAATAAGGAGGAAATATTAATGTATGATATAGCTATAATAGGTGCCGGAGTAATTGGGGCTTCAATATTTAGAGAACTTACAAAATATGATTTAAAGGTAGTAATGATAGATAAAGAAAATGATGTTTCAATGGGGACAACAAAGGCTAATTCGGCTATAGTTCATGCAGGATATGATCCTAAAGTTGGGACATTAATGGCAAAATATAATGTTAAAGGTAATGAAATGTTTGAAGAACTTTGCAGCGACCTTTCAGTACCGTTTAAAAGATGTGGATCTTTAGTTCTTGCTTTCAATGAGGAAGATATGGAGACCATTAAAGGTTTATATGACAATGGAAATATAATAGGAGTTAAGGGGTTAGAAATTTTAAATAGAGAAGAAGTTCTTAAAATGGAACCGAATATAAATAATCATGTTATTGGAGCCTTACATGCACCTACAGGTGGAATTGTTGGAGTATTTGAATATACTATAGCTTTGGTTGAAAATGCTGTTACAAATGGTGGAGAAGTAAAACTTCAAAGGGAAGTTATTGGTATAGAAAAGAAAGAAAACTTTACTATAAAAACAGTTGGTGGCGAAATAATTGAAAGTAAATATGTAATAAATGCGGCAGGTGTTTATGCAGATAAAGTGCATAATTTAATCTGCGCTGAGTCTTTTAAGATTAACCCTATTAAAGGTGAGTATTTTTTAATGGATAAAAATCAGGGAAAAACTTTTAATCACACAGTATTTCAATGTCCTTCAAAGCTTGGTAAAGGAGTGTTAGTTACACCTACAGTTCATGGGAATTTATTGGTTGGTCCAGATGCAGAGAGCATAGATGACAAAGATAATGTAGCAACTACAGGAGAAAATCTAGAATTTATTAGAAATGCATCGATGAAAACTACTGATAAAATTAACTTTAGAGAGAGTATTAGGAATTTTGCAGGACTTCGAGCAAATCCTGATTGTGGAGATTTTATTGTAGAGGAAGCTGAGGATATAAAAGGTTTTATAGATGTAGCTGGAATGAAGTCACCCGGGCTTTCATCTGCACCAGCTGTAGCAGTTGATGTAGTAGAGATACTTAAGAAATCAGGACTTAAGGTTGAAGAGAAAGATAACTTTATAAGAACTAGAGAGCAAATAGAATTTATGAAATTATCCAAGGAAGAAAAAGCCGAGATTATAAAAAAGGATAAAAGATATGGGAAGATGATATGTAGATGTGAGAACATTACAGAGGGGGAGATTGTTGATAGCATTAGAAGATCCTTCGGTAAGGTAAGTTTAGATGGAGTAAAGCGAAGATGTAGGCCTGGATCAGGAAGATGTCAAGGTGGATTCTGTGGGCCAAGAGTTCAAGAAATAATAGCAAGAGAGCTAAATATTCCAATGGAAGATATAGTTCAAGAGAGTGATGGTTCATATATTTTAACTGGTAGAACTAAGTAGGAGGAGACATTTATGTATGATTTAATAGTGATAGGTGGAGGACCGGCGGGACTTGCAGCTGCATATGAAGCTTATAGCAATGGAATAGAAAGTATATTAATAATAGAGCGAGATAGAGAGTTAGGTGGAATACTAAATCAGTGTATTCACAATGGGTTTGGTCTTCATACTTTTAAGGAAGAACTTACAGGACCAGAGTATGCACAAAGATTTATAGATATGATAAATAGTACTAAGGTAGAAGTTAAGCTTAATACTATGGTACTTGAAATAAAAGAAAATAAAGAAGTTCATGTGATAAATGAAACCGATGGATACTTGGTTTTAAAAAGCAAAGCAGTGATACTTTCTATGGGATGCAGAGAAAGGACTAGAGGAGCTATTAATATGGCTGGGGATAGACCTTCTGGAGTATTTACTGCAGGGGCTGCTCAGAGATATATAAATATGGAGGGATATATGCCAGGAAAAGAGGTTGTAATCTTAGGTTCTGGAGATATAGGACTTATAATGGCAAGAAGAATGACGTTAGAAGGTGCAAAGGTTAAGGCTGTTGTAGAACTTATGCCATACTCTAATGGGCTTAATAGAAATATAGTTCAATGTCTAGATGATTATGATATACCTCTTTATCTATCTCATACGGTAACTAAAGTTATAGGAAAAGGCAGATTAGAGAAGGTTATAATTGCAAAGGTTGATGAAAATAGAAGACCTGTTAAAGGAACTGAAATAGAGTTTGATTGTGACACATTACTTCTATCGGTAGGATTAATACCAGAGAATGAATTGTCATCGAATGCGGGACTTCAAAAGGATACAAGAACTAATGGGCTTATAGTTAATGAGAGCATGGAGTCTTCAACCGAAGGAATATTTGCTTGTGGAAACGTAGTTCACGTTCATGACCTTGTAGATTTTGTTAGTGCTGAATCGAAGCATGCAGGGAATTGTGCAGCTATGTATATAAAGGGCGAGGATGTTAAAGGTGAATATGTAAATATTATCAATGGTTCAAATGTAACCTATACGGTACCACAGAAATTAAATATAGAGGCAGTAAAAGATAAATTAACAGTATTCATGAGAGTTAACAATATATATCATGATAAAAAATTAGTAGTTAGATGTGGGGATGAAGAAATAGCATCATTTAGAAGAAAACATTTGGCTCCATCAGAGATGGAAAAAATCTTACTTACAAAGGCTCAATTAGAGAAGGTAACGGGAGATATAATAATTTCATTAGAGGATGGTGAATAAAGTGATAAAAGAGTTGATTTGTATAAGTTGTCCTATGGGATGTCATTTGAAAGTTGATTTAGAAACTAAACAGGTTAAAGGAAACACTTGTAAAAGAGGAGAAGTTTATGGAATTAATGAAGTTACAAACCCAGTGAGAGTTGTAACTACGACAGTAAAAGTTAGGAATGGAGAATTACCAGTTATTCCAGTAAAGACAAAAGAAGCTATAAGTAAGGATTTAAACTTTAAAGTTATGGAAATTTTAAATGCTATAGAAGTAGAAGCACCAGTTAAAATGGGTGATGTTATTGTACAGAACATCCTAGGTACTGGAGTAGATGTAGTTGCGACTAGGAATGTTAAGTTGGCATAAAAGGTTTATATTTGTAAATTACGCATATATCAAACTAAGATAAATAGGTATGAAAATATTAGTTATAATAAAAATAAGTATTCATGTATGGCAGTTGCTATACATGTTTTTTTTGATTATACATTTTTAAGTAGCAAAATCCATACAATATTTTAAATAGTATGAATATTTATTACATAATTTGGAAATAGTTAGAATGACTTAAGTGAGCTGATAAAGCGTTATTTTATGTACAATTAATAATAAAATTCTAGGAGGTTTAATATGAAAAAGAAGAAGGTTATATCATTATTAATCGCAAGTGTATTAGTTGTTGGAGGTGCTGTAGGAACATATGCATGGTTTACAGATAGTGAAATTGCCAGTGCAAATTTAGTTATTAATACAGGTACGTTGAAGATTGATAAAGACACAGCATCAGATAACTGGGTAGTGAGTGATGGTAATAATTCAGAGATAGAGAATAAAAGTGAAACTAATAACTATACAAATGTAAGGCCAGGAGATTCTTTTGAAAGAACATTTACTATTCAAAATACTGGTTCATTATCACAAACAATAACTGTAGATCCTATGACTCCAGATGAGTTTAAAGTAGCATTAAAGACTTATGGTGATGATGCTGCTAATAAGAATTTTAAAGGTATTGAAAATATACTGACATTAGATGCAATAACAGTTGAAGGGGGAAATATTCTTGAAAAAGGCCAAACTAAAATCTTTAAAATTAAAGTTACACTAAATGGTAAAGAAACAACCAATTTAGAAAATAATATCGATTTAATAAATTGGGAAAATAAAAAAATTGATTTAACACAATTACTAAAAGATTTAAAATTCATCACTGTAGATGCCACTCAAACTAATGCAAATTAAAAAGCAACAACTATAACTAAACTCAATTTGAAGATAAAGCTCTATTAAATTAGGGCTTTATTTTAGATAGTTTAAGGAGTGGTAATATAAATATATTTGAAAAATGTACTAAAGTATTAGTTTTGATAGTAATTGTTTTATTCTCGGAATTTAACAGTGTAAATGCAGAGGAAATAAATAAAGATGTAATTATTAAGCATGAATATGATAATAGTACTGATATTTTACTAATGCCAGGAGAAGATATATTTTTGAAATTTGAAATAATAAATAATAGTGGTCACAATATTAATATAACTAAAATGGATATACATAATTTTTTGATAGACAATTTTATTGATATCGCAAACGATGACTTTATGATAGATATTAAAAAGGAACTTATTAAAAATCTGAGAATAGGTATTATTCAAGAATCAAAGATTCTTTCTGAAGGGAATTTTTTAGGGGAATCATTAAACAAACAAAAAAATTTAAAAACTAATATGAGTTTGAGAGATAATATAGTTATCCCTAATAATGACTTTGAAGTATTTAGTTTAAATTTACATTTGAATGAAGAGGCTAGAAATAATATTCAGGGATTAAAGTGTAATTTTGATATCAAAGTTTATTATGAAATAGATGAATTACAAGATAATATAAATGACAAATTACCTCAAGCTGGGAGGCTAAATACTGGTTATGGGTTACAAGCCTTGGGATCAATTATATTTTTAATTGGTATATTGTTATTTAGATTTAAGGAATAATATACCAATTAAAAAATGTGGAATATGGGTATGAAAAAGTTGGTGATGAAAATAAAAAATAATAAAGAAAAAAGGGGATAAGTCAAAAGTGATAAATAAAAAATATTATGAGATAGCTATATTAATTATTATACTAACGAGTATAGGAACATCACTAACTTATGGATATTTTTATGATTCGCTAGAATCTAAGGCGGATTTAAATATAACAACAGGAAATTTAAAAATAGGGTTTGATAGTAAGGATGAAAGCGTTATTACTAATCCTATAAATATGGAAGGAATATTACAAGGTGAGACTAGAAGCTCACAAGTTAATGTTATAAACAATGGTACTTTAAGAGAATATGTGACAATTGCATTTAAGGATTTTAAATATGATTTTCAATGTGAGGATGAAAATGATTTTTTAAGCAACTTCAGATATGAATTAAAGGGTATAGAAGATACTACTAGCTATAACATATCAACAGGAACATTTAAAGAATTAAAATCAAGGGAAGCAATAATTTTGTTAAATCCTAATACAGAAAAATTAATAATTTTACAGCCTGGTCAGGCAATTAAAATTATTTTAAGCATAACTTTATTAGATAAGGTTGATGCAAGTTATGAAAATAAGGGATTTAGCTTTAGTATTGTGTTAAATGGAACACAAGCAAATGATAAGTGAGAAATACTAGGATTAAGTTGAGTTGGTAACGATTAAAGATTGAAAGAGTATCGTCAGTTAAAACTTATTAGTAGGAGGAAAATTTAATGGGACATCTTAAGAGAATCAAGGAAGTATTATACTATATGTTAGTTATTTTCTTGATATTTATTATTATTATAAATGTTTCAAGTAGAATACCACAATTATATAACTTAACTAAAGTTAGTAGTTATACGGTACTTACGGGAAGTATGAAACCAGTAATAGAGCCTGGTGATATGGTTATAGTAAAAAAAGTATCAGTGGATAAGTTAAATGTTGGGGATATAATAACATTTACAAATAATAACAACAATATTACCCATAGAATAACAAGCATTAGTTTAGAGGGAATTACAACTAAAGGTGATGATAATGATACAGAAGACTTGGGGAAGATCACAGGTGTTGAGTTAACTGGAAAGGTAATTATAACAATCCCCAAAATTGGATATGCATTTAATATGTTTTACAATAAATTAAATGTAAGTATTTTTGTGGTATTAGGAGGAATTTTAATAGTATTTCAAATTATTAAATCAAAAAAAGTTGTTAAAGAAAATAATTAGCAGGAGAGTAAAAGTGAGGTTTAAAAGCAAAATTATAATTTTATTTTTATTATGGGTGTTAATTTTCATGGGCACAGTATACACCTATGGTTTTTTTTCATCGGAGGATTTATTAGAGGGTAACAAAGTATCTACGGGAGAATTCTCGAAAAGTAATTTAGTGGTTAAGATGTATGCATCAGTAGGACCGCTATATAATGGGGCTATACCAGGAAATCAAACAAATTATACATCAAATTATACAAACTGGGTAAATAATGCATGCAAATATGCTATAGATGACTTATTAGGGAATCCATTAACAATTATTGGTGAGAAGAAAAATGTGTTTAAGAACATACCTGATAACAATGAAGAAAAGGTATCTCCGATGGCAACAATGGGGTCATGTAATTTCAAATCATGGATGGGTTCGACGGAAGAAGCAGCAAGTGAATATGGAACTATGATTCACTCTGTAGTTGCTATTTCAAATGGTATTGATAAATTAAATAATGTTAAAAAGATAAAGTTAAAGGAAATTGTGTTAGAGATTGGACAATGGGATATTTATGGTAATAGTGAGCTTGGGTATTTCGAATTGTCACAAAATAAAGCAAGTAAAAGTTTTACTATAAATTTTAGTGAGCCATGGGTATTGTCAAAGCATAGCTCAAGAATTAAAACATATATATGGAGCGGGAAAGAGTATGTTCTAAATCAAGGAAATCCATCAGATTCAGGGTATCCACTGGAGGTGGATTTAATTATATTTGATGTTGGAAGTAAAGGGAATTATGCTTATGAAAGCAAGGCAGAAGGTAAACAAGGATTATTAGATGTCTATGAAAGAATCACAGGAAATGGTGATCATTATAAAACAAATAGTAATGGAAGTAAAACTAGTTTATGGGGAGAAGGTAATCATATGAACTATCATACATCAGGAAATAATAATATTATTTTAGAGAATGCTCAAAGGATACCACTTAAAGGGATTAAAACTAAAGTTAATATTAAGTATAATAATAAGAATATAGAATTAAGCCCATATCTAATTAATATAGGTGAGGTATAAATAAATTGCATTATGAATATATTTAGTATAAAGCAATTGTTGGTGGGGTCATATGGCACAGAGGAGAGTAATTGACAGTTATGAAAGAGATCTAGGATTTACGGTAGAGCAGTTAAATAAATTAGTTGGAGCATATAGGGTTTTAATTGGATCAGCCTCTGATTTAAATGGCATAGCTCTCGCTAGTAAAAGTGATATTAAAGAGGCATTAAAGAGAGCAAAGGAAGTCGGATGTATAATTGAAGAGCTTATAGAGGTAGTAGATTATAGCATATGTACATGGAGTAAATATATGAAGCTAAAAACTGATTATATAAACTGTAGGTTAGATTTATGCCTTATAGAAATTGAAATTGAAGAAGAAATTAGGTTGCAGGGTCAACAATGTTAATATTGATAGGGTTTAATCAAAAAAACATATTAAAAGTTTAGAATAAAGTATGGTTAAAAAAACTTATAAAATTACCAGTAATAAATAATTAAATAATTACACAAAATAGCCTAAAGAATGTCTTTAGGCTATTTTTATATTTTTTTAATTTATGCAAATAGCTTTTAAGGGGAGGGTACATATGAAGCTAATTATGAGAGGAATATTAATTTTAAGTATATTTGTAACAGTGGGTATACATGTGGCGGATGCAGATGAAATTGAGGAAAGTAGCAATAGAAGTGATAAAAGCTATGAAGTTATAATGAAACAAGATATTCTGAGTCTTATGATGGCATATCCAGAATACATAAGTGCGGTTGAAAAATCTCAGGATGGAAAGATTTTTGTTATTACAGTATCAGGGAAAAAAATTCTTTATGACGATAAACAGAAAAAAAATTTTAATCAAAAGATGGATAATTCAGACCTTCAAGATATTCTGGAGGATATTTATCCATTAGAAAGCATTTATAAGTTATTAGAAGTTAACAGCGACCCAGGTAGGTTTAGAAATTATGATTTATTAAATGAAGTTTATGGTAAGAGTGAGGGTCAGGTATCAAAAAATCTTGTAGGAGTGCCTGCACCATATAATAATTATGAATTTAATAAAAGCAATGGAGCAGCAGACAGTTTAAGAGCTGTAATGGTGGAATTAAAGTTGTTAGCAAAGAATAATCAATCAGTTGCATCCCTTATTAGTCCAATTAATGGAACATTTAATTATAGACTTATAGCAGGTACAGGAAAATTAAGTCCTCATGCCTATGGTATAGCAATAGATGTGAGGAGTAATCCAAGTGATTATTGGAAATGGGCAACTAGAGAGGCTGGAGAAAAAAGAATGTTATCATACCCAAAAGAATTGGTAGAAGTATTCGAAAAATATAACTTTGTATGGGGCGGGAAATGGGGTCATTTCGATATATTACATTTTGAATATAGACCAGAAGTTGTAATAAAAGCTAAGTACTTTGGAGGCGTCGTTGATGAGGACCAGTGGTTTGGTAGTGTTATAAGAGATGATAATGTTAATGGGTACATAGAAATTATTAATAGTGTGTTAGGTCAATAAACACAACTTTGATTAATGTAAGAAATATAAGGCTGTAATAGGGAGGAACCAAATGAGAATTAAAGAATCCATAAAAAGAATATTATCATGGAAACTTATATTTGGTATATTGCTATGTATCATACTTGCTAACTTCTTTTTTGGGAGAGTATATGGTGATGAGGTTATAAGTGAAGAGGTGAAGGTAGAAATTAAGAATTTTATCGAGGATACAATTTCTACCCGAAATAGAGGAATTATTACAGGTGAAAAAGACAATATAAAGGCAATATATGATATGAGTAGCAAGTATGGTCAGTGGGCTTATGAAAGTGAAGAAAAGAAAATGATTTATTTGCATAATTGGGAACAGAAACAAGGAGTCAATATTACAGAAATACTTCCCAAAGTGATAGTTAATAGTATTAGTAAAACTGATAATGGATTTAAAGTAAATTTTACATGCTCTACAGAATATAGATATGCATATGAAAATAAGCTGGATGAAATTAATGCATCTAGAATTGGAACTTATCATGTAATTACACTTATAAATAGTGGAGATAAATTATTAATAAGAAAAGAGTGGTATACAGATCCTTTTGCAGATTCTTTGAACTTAGAAAAATTAAAAGTAGATGATATTAAAGAATTTATATTAGCACAAGGTGCTAGGGACTTTTCAACACTCAGTGAAAGACGAGTATCTACTATAGATTATGGAGATAAGTATTGTGGGGCTGCCGCAGAAGAAGAATATGGGTTTAAATATAATAAGGCATATAGAAATTTCAATCCAGAAGGTGGCGATTGTGCTAATTTTGCATCTCAAATGCTTCATGAAGGTGGTAAATTTAAAAAAAATTACTCTTGGAATTATGTTAAAGGTGAAGCGTCTGGATCTTGGATAAATGCAGATAAATTTAAAGACTATTGGGTAAATAGTGGTAGAGCTTCGGTGGTTGCTTATGGGAATTATGAAAAGGTATATAAGAAGTCATATGAACTTTTACCTGGAGACTTTGTGGCTTATGAAAAAAAAGGAGATATAACACACATTTCTATGGTTACAGGTGCAGATTCAAGAGGATATACTTTAGTTACATGTCATAATACCGATAGAAATCAGGTTCCATGGGATTTAGGATGGAGTGATAAAAATATAAAATTTTGGCTTATAAGAGTTCATTTTTAATAAGATAGAAATTTAAAAAGTAACTAAAGTAACTAAAGTAACTAAAGTAATTAAAAGTCATATGAAAAGAGGTAATCTAAAAATACAATTTTATAATTAACCTTTAAAGGATACATAGCATACTCTAAAGTATAAACACTTCAGAGGGAGGGCAATATGTATCCTTTAAAATTTGGGAATTTATATTATGAAAAGATTTGGGGTGGAAGAAAACTTTTAGATTACAGAGAAAATTTACCACAAGGAGATATTGGGGAAAGTTGGGAAGTTGCTTGTCATAAAAATGGAATGAGTGTAATAATAAATGGAAAGTATAAAGGTCAAACTCTAATTCACGTTATAAATCAGGTTGGGAATTTAATTATAGGAGATAAGCTTATAAAGGAGGGATTTAGTGCAAGCGACTTTCCATTATTGGTTAAGGTTATAAATTCTAATGAAAATTTATCGGTGCAGGTGCATCCAGGTGACGAATACGCGCATGAGATAGAAGGTGACAATGGTAAGAGAGAGGCATGGTATATTATAGATTGTGAAAAAGATTCAGAAATAATTGTTGGAACTAAGGATTGTACAGAAGAAGAGTTTAGAAGAGACTGTATAAATGGAACAGTTGAAAACTATATGAATAAAGTAAGTGTACAATCAGGAGATTTAATTGTTATAGAACCAGGCCTCATACATTCGATTGGAAAAGGAATATTATTAGCTGAGGTACAACAAAATAGTGACACTACTTACAGAGTGTACGATTATAAACGTGGAAGAGAATTGCATATAGCTAAAGCGATTGATGTACTTAACTTTGACTTAAAACCTAATATCATACCTATAGATGAAAATAAAAAAGTGCAAAGATGCATAACAAGTAGTGGATTCAATATAGATATATATAATATAAATGGTAGTTATTCAGAAGACAGTAGTAGGGATAAATTTTATATATTTACCTGTGTATCAGGAGCGGGAAAAATAAGATTTATTGATGCAGGTATAAGGCGAGAGGTTACTATATCACAATTGGAGAGCATTTTAATTCCTGCATACTTAGGGAGGTATATTTTAAGTGGAAGAATGAAATTAATAAAGAGCTACGTTTGAAATTGAAAACTTAAAAGTAGGTATTTAAAATTAAGAATCTAGAGTAGAGATTTAAAAAAATAATACATTTAAATAGAATGAAGTTGGAATTCTATAGATACCTATAATGGTTTAGACATTATATTGTACTAAGATAAAGAAATTATAAATACCGAGCAAATTTGTTTGCTATAAATTCACTGTGATAAGTGTAATTTATGACAATAGCTCGGTTTTTTATTTAAGAGAATATATGAGATAGCTATAATTTGAAATAATAACTAAATTTATAAATTAACATAATTGGACAAGCAAAAAAATATGTAATATTATTATGAAGATAAAAGAAAAAAGGAGGTGGAATTATGTTACATAATATTATACAAACAATAATTCCTATAATCATTGAAATATTAGAGTTGATGGGAACAGCAGTAATTGTAGTTGCAGGAATCAAGGCATTTTATAGATTTGTATTAAGTTTATTTAATCAAGTGAATTACTCAATAAAGGTAGAATTTGCACAGTCATTAGCACTTGCATTAGAGTTTAAGCTTGCTGGGGAGATATTAAAGACTGTGATAGTTAAAAGTTTTGATGAGATGTACATATTAGCAGCAATAATTTTATTAAGAGCTATATTAACTTTTGTTATTCACTGGGAAATAAAAAGTGGGGAGCATTAGGCTCGGTTTTATAATTGATTAATATTATATATATATTTGATTGGATTTTAATGGTGCACTTATATTTTAAGTACACTTTTCATATAAAATGGGCTATTCATAATGTGAATAGCCCATTTTATATGAAAGTTTTGTGAATGGTATTCTATATGGAGCTAAGTGGTAAAAGGATCAAATATTAAACGATTGAATGCTTCCCTAGGAATATTAGTTTCTATGTTATCATTAGTATAATTTTTGTTTCTTTCTAATTGTGATGTAAGATTAGATGTATATATGCCTCTTATAGCATCAAAAATTCCTACCATATCAAGGATACCATAACCCCAATAAGGATTAGGATAGATATCATTAGGTCTTTTTCTTGTACCTGTTATTATTAAGGATTTAAGAATTGAAGAGGACATATTTGGTATGTTTTTATCAACTATACCCCATTGAAAGAGTAATGCCATAGCGCCAGCGAGAACAGCAGTGGCTGCACTAGAGCCTGTTATAGTTGTGGTAGTATTATTTAAACCGGTGGTTAACACGTTTACGCCACCACAAGTTACACTAGGTTTAACTTTATTATTTGAAGTAAAGCCAACACCTGAAAATTCACCAATAGTATTATTGTTTTGATCATAATATGCAGTGGCAATGCCTTCTCTACTAGTAGATGGAATAGTCAACGTAGTAAAGTTGTTAGGGTTTAATAAAAATGTACCAATTTTGGAAAGTGGTCGTTGGCTAATCCATACATTATATTTCCCTGTTGCTATATAGTCTCCATAAAGTAATATTTTCCAAATGCCGGTAGCTATGTTGAAAAATTTTATAGTTATTAATTCATCACCGGAAGGAGATTCAGGAAAAAAGTAAATAACTCTTGCTATTGTATCTTCATATATAAACTTTAGGTCTTCTTGTTCATCAATTTTTACGGGTATTTTAGGGATAATTTGACCGCTAGGAGAAACTATGCCCATAGATATCTTATCAGGAGATGTACACCATATTGATACATCTAAGTTACGTTGGTCCTTAGATGACTGAAACTCTACAGTAGAGACATCACCAGAGTTCTTTATTGTACCAGAAGTATGGGTTTGAGAGTTGCCTTGATTTCCAGTTCCAAGAGCAAAGGCAACAAGTGAAGTATATGAATAATAATCTATAAGCTGCTCAAGTGGACGGCCACCGTTGTGTTCACCAAAATTGCTACTTACAGGAAGAAACACTACAAGTGGGCGATTAAGTGCATGCCTTTGATCTAATAAATATAGCATAGCAGTAGCTATATCTGTATTATCGTATTGAGTTATACTAGGGTTTAGGTCTTTAATTATACTAGGCCTTAACTTCACAACTAAGAAATCACAGTTTGGCGCAGCGCCCTTGACATCTCCATAACCCCTAGCGCCAATTATTCCAGCACACTGTGTTCCATGGCCATTGGTATCACGCTGAGGAACTATAGAATATGGATCACGTCCTTCTCGATTAGCCTTTAAGGCTTCATTTATTTGAGCATTTGTATATTCACTACCATATCCGGAAATAGCTGGGGGGGTTCCAGTATTATTCGTTTGATCCCAAATTGATAAAATTCTAGATGTATCATCTTCTCTTGTAAATTCTTTGTTTAAGTAGTCAATGCCAGTATCTATAGTACCTATAAGTACACCTGTACCAGTCAAATCTATAAGTTCACCATTTGTGAATTTCACTATATTCGAGCTTTCCATTGGTGAGGTATTGGTGAGTATATATGGTACGTTGGGTTCAATTATACTAATTTCTTTAATAGATTTAATCGAACTTTCGTATTGAAGCTGTGTAAAGATAACTGCCATATATGGGCTAAGAAGAACAACATTTGTATTAGGTACTTGGGAAAGAATTTTTTTAATATCTCCAGTATAATACACTATAAAGCTAGTAGGTTCAAAATTTGGAATTGCCGTCATTTTAGTTTCTCTGGATGAATTTAAAGATATATTCATAGGATAATCCTCCTTAGATATTCTATAGTCTTTGATATAATTCAAGGGGAGTTTTTATATAACATTTGTATGGTAGGTGGTTTTCAAATTTATCACAATTAGCATTTTTAAATCTAGAAAAGTATGATGATCTTAAATTTTCAAATGAGCCTTGTAGATTTAGCATTCCATACCCCCATTGAGAATTTGGATATACATCACCTGTTCTTTTATTTGTACCACGTGTTAAGTAGGAAATAATTGATGGTCCATACATATTAGGATCGTTTCCAAGAACTATACCCCATTCAAGTAGTAGTAAGGTTGCACTAGCTAGAACAGCACCAGCTACAGATCCACCACTTATAACTACATTTTCATTGTTAAGACCAGTTGTAATAGCATTTATACCACCAGTAGTTAAATTTGGTTTTATACGATTATCGCTCGTATATCCTCTACCCGAGACGACGGATATAGTATTATTGTTTTGGTCATAAAAGGAGGTTGTGATAGCTTTTTCGGCATTAGAAGGAACTTGGAGTGTGGTATAAGGGGTAGAGTTAATAAGTCTAGTATCTGTCTTTATAATAGGGCGCTGTGGTATCCATAAGTTATAAGTTCCATTGACAATGTAATCGCCATGAAGGCGAACCTGCCAAAGGCCTTCTTTAGGATTGTTTATAATTATATATATGGATTCATCACCGGTAGTGTATTCATATAAAACGTAGGTAATAATAATTTTACTACCTTCTAGAACTAGATTAAATTGGGTTGGTTGACCAATTTTTAGCTGAGGTTGAGCAGGTTGAACAAGTTCACCGCTAGGAGAAATTATTGCTAGTGATATTTTATCAGGTTTTGGAACCCATAGCATTAGAACTAAGTTTTCCTCATTTTTAGCCACAAAAAGTTCTATATATTCAATATCGTTAGTTTTGAGAATCTTAGTAGAAGCATGTGTCTCACTATCTCCTTGATTACCAGTATTAGTTACAAATATAAGACCTTTTCTAGAAGAAAAATAGTTAATGTCACGCTCAATAGAAGATAGACCTTCATGGCCACCCCAGTTGGTGCCACAAGATAATAGAATACTCATGGGTTTATTGATTTTAGATTGATAATCTACTAAAAATTTAATAGCCATGTAAAGATCGATTCCCTCATAAATATTTATATCATCTCTATTATTTATTCCAATTAATTTTAGATTACTAGTTTTAGCATCTTTAAGTTTTACTACTACAAATTCACATTTAGGTGCACCACCAATGACACCATTTAAACCTTTTGCTCCAACGAGTCCAGCTAAATTTGTACCGTGACCGATTATATCTTTAGATGGAACTATATCATATGGTGAACCACCAGATATAGATGTGTTTATGGCTTTATTAATGTCGGCGTGAGTGTATACAGAGCCATAAAAGGCTATATCACTATAAGGGGTACTACTTTGAATTGTTTGATCCCAGATTGTAAGGACTCTTGAAGTATTATCGTCATTAAAAAACTGTGGATTCATATAATCAATGCCTGTATCAATAATTCCGACTATAGTTCCACTTCCAGTTAAGTTTAAATAGGTATTACTATGAAAGTTAGTTATATTAGCTGCATCTATAGGTTGAATTGCTGATAAAGTGTATGGATAGCTTACATCAAGGTTTAATAGATTGCTAAATTGTTTTAAGAAGTTATTAAATTTTGATATCTTAATAGAAACTATATATTGAGACTCAGAAATTTGATGTGCACAAGCATAATCTACATTTTCAAGAAGTTGTTCAAGATTTTCATCGTATTGAACCAGGATATTAAAATAATTTTCATCAATATAAAAATCTCTGCAATTTACTCCTTGTCTTTGGTTAACTTTGGTAATATCCATAAATGATCATCTCCATGACACTTGATTATTTATAATATTCTAGTGATATTAAATTTGTGATTATAGATAAAACTATTAATGTAAAAGAGGAGTTATAATTTCGATAGGGGATTATGACAAAGATATATATAAGTGTTATAATATCATGGTAAGTTTCTCGTTATATTTATGGTGGAAATTTATACTGTAAGGATACTAGAACTTAAATAATATATATTTTAGGTTAATTTATACATTTCAACTTTTGAAAATATCTTAAGGGTTTTTCCTTAATTTTAAGTTTTAAATTGTACACTCTTAATTAGAATATATATGGTTATAAAATTTGATGAGGTGATATAAATGAGTGATATAGCAGGCGAAGGATGCGAAATATTAGTTCCATTTAATGAAAGGAAGCCCCTTGTAGATATAGAACGTAGTTTGGTAAAACGATATAGAAAAACAGTATGGTCTAAATTTATAAAAGCTATAAAAGCATATAACTTAGTAGAAGAAGGCGATAGAATTGCTGTTGGTATATCTGGTGGTAAGGATAGTATTATAATGGCAAAGTTATTTCAAGAGTTAAAACGTCATAGTCAAGTTAATTTTGAACTTGAATTTATTGCTATGGACCCAGGTTATCATCCACAGATAAAAGAACTTTTAATAGATAACTGTAATTACTTAAACATACCAATACATACATTTGACTCTAAGATATTTGATATCATAGATGTAATAGCTAAGGATTATCCATGTTATATGTGTGCAAGAATGAGAAGAGGTGCATTATACGCGGAGGCTGAAAAACTAGGTTGCAATAAGTTAGCACTTGGTCATCATTTTAATGATGTTATTGAGACAACTATGCTTAATGTGCTTTATGGGGGAACATTTAAAACTATGCTTCCTAAATTAAAGGCAACAAACTTTAAGGGGTTAGAGTTAATAAGACCACTTTATTATGTTGAAGAGACATACATAGAGAACTTTATACAAAATAGTGGCATATGGCCACTTAACTGTGCATGTATGGTAGCGGCAAAAAAAATAGGAAATAAGAGACATGAAATAAAGGCTATGATTAAAAATATGAAAGTAGATTTTAAGGATGTTGATAAATGTATATTTAAGGCTGCTGAGAATGTTAATATGGATGCAATACTTGGATGGCAGAAGGATGGCGAAAAGCATTCCTTTTTAGATGAGTATGATGATGATGATGAGTTTATAGAATAGATTATATTACATTTTAAATTAGTACTGAAATTCGTACAATATGATTTTAGATAAGTATATTTAGATTATAAGAAATCTGAATATGTCTCAACATAGAATTATAATAAAACCTCCTATTACAGAGTTTAAACTCTGTGATAGGAGGTTTTCTAATTTATTTATTTAAGTTAAAGTATACTTTATAATATTCCGCCTATAGCCATGAATAATGGTGCGAAAACTAAAGAAACAATTGTCATAAGTTTTATTAAGATATTGATAGATGGACCTGATGTATCTTTGAATGGGTCACCTACAGTATCTCCAACAACAGCGGCCTTGTGAGCATCGCTACCTTTTCCGCCGTGAGCACCTTCTTCAATATACTTCTTAGCATTATCCCATGCTCCACCAGCGTTAGACATGAAGATTGCAAGCATAACACCTGATACTAGAGATCCAACTAGTAGTCCACCTAAAGCTTCAGCTCCAAGTAAAACACCAATTATGATTGGTGAAACTACAGCCATTACTCCAGGAAGCATCATTTCTCTTAAAGCAGCTTTAGTTGAAATTTCAACACATGTTTTATAGTCTGGTTTCCCAGTACCTTCTAAAAGACCTGGTATAGTTTTAAACTGACGACGAACTTCAACGATCATTTCGTTAGCAGTTTTACCAACTGATTGCATTGTAAATGCTGAGAATAAGAATGGAAGCATTCCTCCGATTAATAATCCAACAATTACTTTTGGGTTAAGACAGTCAATTGTTGTTAAACCAACTGCTTGAGAATAAGATGCGAAAAGTGCTAATGCAGTAAGTGCAGCAGAACCTATAGCAAATCCTTTACCCATAGCAGCAGTTGTGTTACCAACTGAGTCTAACTTATCAGTGATTTTACGAACAGATGAATCAAGACCTGACATCTCTGCAATACCACCAGCGTTATCAGCTATTGGTCCGTAAGCATCTACAGCTACTGTAATACCCGCAGTAGATAACATTCCTACAGCAGCAAGTGCAATACCGTACAATCCAGAGAAGTTATAAGAAATTAGTATAGCAATAGCAATTAATACTATAGGTAATGCCGTTGATTCCATTCCAACTGCAAGACCAGATATAATTGTTGTAGCAGAACCAGTTTCAGATTGATCAGCAATCTTTTTAACTGATTTAAAATCACTTGAAGTGTATACTTCAGTTAATTTACCAATTAGTAAACCAACTATAATTCCAGAGATTATAGAGTAGAAAGTTAAGAAATCTCCAAAGAATACTTTGCTTAATATAGCAGTAATTACAATAACTAATATGCTAGCTAAATATGTTCCACTATTTAAAGCTTTGTGTGGATTTTGGCTTTTACTACTGTTTACAAGTAAAATACCAATAATAGAACAAAGAATTCCTACTGCAGATATTACAAGAGGGAATATAGCTCCATTTAATCCAAAAGCAACTGTACCTAGTGTAATAGCAGATATTATAGAACCTATGTAAGATTCGAATAAGTCAGCTCCCATTCCAGCAACGTCACCAACATTATCACCAACATTATCTGCAATTACAGCAGGGTTACGTGGATCATCTTCTGGTATTCCGGCTTCAACTTTACCAACTAGGTCTGCACCAACATCGGCAGCCTTAGTATATATTCCTCCACCAACACGTCCGAAAAGTGCTACTGAAGAAGCACCTAAGCTAAATCCAGTAAGAACTTGTACATTTCCTGTAATAAGATAAATAACACTTACTCCAAGAAGTCCAAGACCAACAACACACATACCCATAACCGCACCACCAGAGAATGCGATAGAAAGTGCTTTGCTCATACCAGATGATCTTGCACCCTCAGCAGTTCTTACGTTAGCCTTTGTAGCAGTGTACATACCAATATATCCCGCTAAAGCTGAGAAAGCAGCTCCAACTAAGAAGCAAATTGCAGTAACCCAACTTCCGATTCCAAAGCCGATTAATACAAAAACGATAAGGCAGAAAATAATTAATAATTTATATTCTGCTTTTAAAAATGCATTAGACCCTTCTCTAATAGCTGTAGCAATTTCTTTCATTTTATCTGTACCTTCACTACTTTTATTGATTTTTGAAAGTAGTAAAAATGCAGAAACTAATGCAAGTAAGCCTGCAACTATGGCAATATAAATAAGTTTTTCCATAATATAATCCTCCTAGTTTTATTAAAATGATGAAAGTTTAAATACTGTATTATATTAGTTCTTATGGTTAAGCATAATAAACATTTTATGTTATGTAGTATTTAATACCATTACTCGATATATATTAGCAAACTTAATATATATTTGCAATTCAAATTTCGACTTTATTCAATGAAAATTTACATAAACTTTTAAAAGTATAGTATATATTCATAAATAAAATAACTGATTTACAATGGATGTTAAATGATGTTTTAGATATTTAGAAACAGCGTGGTTGTTTAAGGCGAAAATAACAAGTCAATATACTAAATATTAAAAATTTACTTAAGAGGCTTATGATACAATAATAGATGTAAAGATGGATTCTTATTTAAAGTAAGGGTATATAGGATTATATAGATTTAAAATGCAAGCAAAATGATGTAGTTAATACTGATAAAAGTCATAAAACACTATTAATTATTATCATTGTTATATATAATAAATGAGTAATATTTTTTTGAAATAGAAAGTAAAAAATGAAAGGTTGTAGAAGTAATCGATGAAAAGATATAGATATTTTATAATTCCAATAGTATGTATGGGGATTCTTATTTCTAGTTTTAATAATGTTATAACTAGAAGGTATGAAGATAAAAGCATTGACAAAAATTTAGAACCTATAAAACATACCTATGATCATATTTTAAGAGATAGAGGTGGGGTACTTAAGGATAGCATGTTTAATGAAGAAGACTTAATATTATTAGGGTCATCGGAGCTATCTTCTCCAGTGGACCAAAATCCTATAAATGTATTTCCATTTAAAGAAGCAAACTATGATGTAAGTATATTTGGAAGGGCGTACACGCAATCATTACAACATGCTACCATGCTAAGTAGTACAGATAATATTAAAAGTGATTCTAAAGTTGCATTAATAGTATCCTTACAGTGGTTTACCCAAGGAGCAGGCATAACTGGTGACAATTTTAGTGTTAATTTCTCAGAACATCAATTTTATAAGATGTTTAATAATGATAAAATAAGTGATGAAACTAAGATGGATTATGCAAGGAGAATTAATCAGTTATTAAAAGAAAGTGGTGAATATGGAGAAGAGCAAATCTATGCTTATCTTTATTCACAAGATAACTTGTTATCTAATATAGCTTTAACTTTATTAAAACCTTATTACAAGTTTAAAGCGTATACATTAGAGATTAAGGATAAAACTCAATCCTATAAAGAATTAGAAAAACTTCCAGATAAGGTGGCAGCAAATCCTAAAGAATTTAATTGGGAAGAAGAATATGCTAAAGCAGAAAAAGAAGGAGCCGCTAAGGTAACTAATAATGATATAAATGTTGAAGATAGCTATTATGATTTATATCTAAGAGAAAAATATTCTGAGTTTAAAGATGAATTAGTAGGCGTTGACCTAATGGCATCTAGGGAATTTAAGGATTACGAATTATTTTTGGATACAAGTAAGGATTTAGGTGTAAAACCCCTAATAATATTGATGCCAGTAAATGGATTATATTATAATCATCTTGGAATTACAGAGGAAAAGCGTGATGAGTTTTATAATAAGCTTCAAGCATTAGCAGAAGAAAGAGGTTTTTCAGTTGTTAATCTACAAGATAAGGAATATGAAAAATATTATTTAACGGATGTTATGCATTTGGGATGGAAAGGATGGCTTAAGGTAAATGAAGAAATTTATAAGTATTTTAGCGAGAGATAAAAAGGAAATTACGGATAGCATAATTTTAACAATTGTATTAGCGGCTATATTTTTAATATTTGTTTTATCTACACTTAAAGACCTTCCATTCATATATAATCAATTTTAAAATTATAATTGTTTAATTAAATATAAAATTATATGAAATGAGTGTAATTTATATTAATTTCAATGTGAATTTTAATGTGAAAATGAGGAGTGAATAGTAAGGTGAGAAGGATAGATTTAAAGATGAAATTTAACACCATGGAAATTTTGAAAATACTGATTTTATCAGGGTTTATTGTAGGAGCATATTTAATTTGTGTATTACAAACCCCCCAAGAAATACCCTTTATATATAATCAGTTTTAATGGGAGATGCTTATGAAAAAAATAATGAAAATATGTTTACCAATAGCTATATCAATAATAGTTATTGTAGGGTTTAATAGTATACTAGATAAAAAAATCCAAAAATTAAGTTCTGACAGAGATATGTCAAATATAAGGCATAATCAGGGTGTAAGAGCAAAGTATAATGGAAGTTATTTCAGGGATTTATTTTTGGAGAATAATGACTTAATGTTATTAGGTTCATCAGAATTAGGAAGTAATGTTCCACAAAATCCAGTGAATTTATTTCCATTCAATGAAGCTGAATATGAAATAAGTAATTTTGGAGTGGCACATATACAAAATCTTCAACATGCAACAATGGTTGGTGGAAGTGATAAATTCAATGAAGATTCTAAGCTTGGATTGATAGTATCATTGCAATGGTTTGAGGATGAAAATGGTATGCAAACAGATCAGTTTTTACCAGGGTTTTCAGAAGTTCAATTTTATCAGTTTTTAGATAATCCTAAGATATCTATAGAGAATAAAAAATATCTTTCAAAAAGAGTATATGAATTAATTAGTCCATCAAATATGTTTACTGAGGAAAGTATTTATGCAAAACTCTTTCTAAGAGAAACACCAATAGATAAGGTTATGTATTATCTAACATACCCTTACTTTAAAAGTAAAAAATATATGTTAGAAACAAGAGATAAGATAGCTGCATTAAAAGAGCTGAAAAATATGCCTGAGAAGGAAATGCAGGATACTAAAAAAACTATTAATTTTGAAGAAGAGTATAAATTAGCAGAAGAACAGGGTCAGAAGGCTGTAACAAACAACAGATTTTATGCAGAAGATAATTATTATAATACATATCTAAAAGATATTGAAGCGGACTTAGCAGATAGAAATAAAAATGTAGACATTATGAATAGTGTGGAATTTAAAGACTTTGAATTTTTCTTGGATTTGTGTAATGACTTAGAAATTAAACCTTATATAATTTTAATGAATGTAAATGGGTGGTATTATGACTACACGGGAATTACAGAAGGTGAGAGAATTGAATTTTATAATAAACTAGAGTCTATAGCCACAGAAAAAGGCTTTGATGTGTTAAATCTACAACCGCATGAATATGAAAAATACTATTTAATAGATGTTATGCATTTAGGCTGGAAAGGTTGGCTAAATGTAACTGAAGAAATGTATAATTATTTTAAAAAATAGAACATGGAGAGGGTAAAAAGATGAATATACTACTTAAAATAAAAGAATACGCAAAGATGCAAAGACTAGCAGTACTTTGTGATGGTGAAAAATTAACTTACGATGAACTAGATAGAAAGTCTGATGCTTGGGCAGCTTATTTATTAGATAAGTATGGAAGCGATAGAACACCTATAGTCATTCATGGAAATAAAGAAAACTTGATATTAATTTTAATGATGGCAGCATTAAAATCAGGAAGGGCATATATTCCACTAGATGTTACATTCCCTGTGGAAAGAGTAAAACAGGTAATAGAAGAGGTAAATGCTAAAGTTGTAATAAACTTTACAGAAGAAAAAATCGGAGACTATAATTTATACAGCAAAGATGATTTAATAAGCATAATAGATAAGTATAAGGATAAAGTTATATCTGAAGATACATGGGTAAAGGATGATGAGAATGCATACATACTATTTACTTCAGGGAGTACTGGAAAGCCTAAGGGTGTTCAGATAAGCAGTAATAACCTTCATTCATTTATTAGTTGGTTTGAGAAGTATATGGAACTAGATGAAGTGGATGATGTGATAATGAACCAAGTATCTTATTCTTTTGATGTATCAGTTATGCCAATTTACTTGGGGCTTATTCATGGGAAAACATTATTTAGTTTATCTAAAAATACATTAGAAGACTTTAAGACTTTGTTTAAGGCTTTAAATGACTCAAAGATAAAAACTTGGATTTCAACACCGGCTTTAGCAGAGATGTGTATTAAGGATAGCACCTTCAATAAGGAGCTTATGCCAAGCCTTGAAACATTCTTCTTTGCAGGTGAAGTGTTATCAAAGAAATTGATAAGTGAGCTTATGGATAGATTCCCAGGGGTTAGAATGATAAATGGATATGGACCAACAGAAGGGACTGTACTTTTATCGGCTATTGATGTGACAAGAGAAATGTTAGAGGATACTAGAGAAATACCAATAGGATATCCAATGACAGGTGCAATTCTTAAAATTGTTGATGCAGATGGGAAAAGCTTACCAGAGGGAGAAAAGGGAGAACTTATTGCAATAGGAAATAGTATAAGTAAAGGATATTTCAATAATGAAGAAATGACTAAAAAAGTATTTTTTACAGAAGATGTAAATAGAACATTAATGCAGGGGTATAGAACTGGAGATATAGGATATTTTGAAAATGGAGTAATCTATTACTGTGGAAGAAAAGACTTTCAAATAAAATTAAATGGATTCAGGATAGAACTTGAGGATATAGAAAATAATCTAAGAAGAGTAGAAAATGTGAATAATTGTGTTGTTTTTCCTGCGTATAGAGAAGGTAAAATATCTCACTTAGCAAGTTTTGTAACACTAAATGAAGAGAATGGATTAAGTAGCCTTAAAAATTCTATAATAATAAAGAATGAATTAAAAAAATATATACCTTCTTATATGATTCCAAGGAATATTAAAGTGTTGAAGGAATTTCCAATAAACACTAATGGGAAAATAGACAGAAAGAAGCTCATGGAGGAAGTTAAATAATGAAATTATCACAATATGGAGATTATCTCTATCTTTATATATTGATACTTTCCTTTATACCAGCCATAATTTTAGGTTTAAGGCAGAAAAATATAAAGCCTTATGGAATAGTAATATCAATACTTATGGTGGGTATTATCGTAGGAACAGGATCAATAAATATAATATTATTTATAATGTTTTTCATAGGAGAACTGATTGTAGTATATGGATACTTATCGATACGTAAAAGGACTGATAATAAATTCCTATATTACTTAGCATTGTTTTTATCTATGGTACCTATAATAATAACAAAGTTATCAGTAAAGGTTAGTTTTGGGCCAATTGGGTTTATAGGGTTATCATATCTTAACTTTAAGGCAATACAGATGATAATAGAGATATATGATGGAGTTATAAAGGAAGTGAAACTTTCAACCTTTGTATATTTTATTCTGTTTTTCCCAACACTAAGTTCAGGACCAATTGATAGATATAGAAGATTTGAAGAAGACTTAAATACAATAATACCGAAGGATAAATATGTAGATGAATATCTATATATTGGTATTAGAAAGATAATAATAGGTCTTGGATATAAATTTGTAATAGCATATATTATAAATACAATGTGGATGAGTAAAATTCCAGCAGATATAACCTTCTTAAACTCATGGAATTATATGTATGCATATAGTTTATATTTATTCTTTGACTTTGCAGGGTATAGTTCCTTTGCAGTAGGAACAAGCTATATTCTTGGGATTAAAACACCAGACAACTTTAATAAGCCTTTCTTAAGTAAGGATATGAAGGAGTTCTGGGCAAGATGGCATATATCCCTTTCAAGATGGTTTGGAGATTATTTATATTCAAGAATTGTTCTGAGCTCAATGAGAAAGAAGAGATTTAAGACTAGATTTCAAGCTTCTCACTTTGCGCAGATGATAACAATGCTTGTAATGGGAATTTGGCACGGACTTGAGGTGTTTTATATTATATATGGACTTTATCAAGGTGGAGTATTGGTTCTTACTGATATATTACAGAGAAAATCTAAATATTATAAAAAGCATAAAAAGGAAGTATGGTTCCAAAGAGTGCAGATTGTACTTAATTTCCATGTAGCATGTTTTGGACTTCTAATATTCTCAGGATATTTATTTCACTAGAAATTAGTAAGAAAGTGATGTAAAATTGAAAGCATAAAATAAGATTTTAGATATGGCTATGTAAGAAAATAATAAACTTATAATTTAGGAGGAAATAATTATGCAAGAAAAGGTATTAGATATATTTGAAGAAGTAACAGGTACTGATGAGATAAGAGAGGATTTAGACTTAGATTTATTTGAATCAGGATTATTGGATTCACTAGGAATTATAGAAGTGCTTCTAAAAATTGAAGAAGTTTTTGGAATAAAACTTCAACCAACAGATCTAGAGAGAAAAGATATGGCTACAACAAACAATTTAGTAGCATTTCTATCAACAAGAGTATAGTTTAGCTTAAATTAACATAAAGGGAGGGTCGATGAGTTTGTTTTATACAAACTTATCGACTCTCCCTATTTTTAACAATATTTTAATGCTATCTTCCCGTTATAATTGCAATTGCCCTTGAATGAAAAAGATGTTAATTGATAATAAATAGTAAGAAAGTTCTATTAATTTTTGGGGTTATGATGTATAATACATAAGCAACTTGCAAATGTATTATTTTAAGTAGACTTCTTATTATACAAAGCTCACCTTCTATCTATTTAAAGGTAAGATATGATATATTGAGGTCTAATTTTCTTTGATATTAAAATAGAATTACATAATATAAGAAGTGAGAGGTGATAATGTATGACAATCAATAAAGAAGAAAGTTTGAAAGAAGAAATGAAATTTAGTAGTACGAAAAAATGGATATGTGAAGAACTTAATAAGACAGAAAAAAAACATGATGAATATGAGGAAAAAGTTGCTAGACTTAAGAAATCAGCAGGAAGTGCTTTTGACAACGATTTGGTTATAGCTCAAACATTGCAAGCATATGTTGATAAAAATCTACATAAATACAGTGAGAGTAAAGATAATCCTTATTTCGCAAGAGTAGATTTTAAGGAACTCTTAAGAGATACGGAGAGTTTTTATATTGGAAAGTTTGGTATCATTGATGAAACTAAAAATGAAGAAGTAATCATTGATTGGAGAGCCCCACTTGCAAACTTATATTATAGTGGAACCTTTGGAGAATCGTCATATATGGCACCAATAGGGGAGATAAAAGGAGAGTTACTTTTAAAGCGAAAATTTCAGACTAGAAATGGTGAGCTTATTAACATTTTTGATGAAGGGGTAAATGAGCTAATTGTACCAACTTCAGAGGATGGGGAAGAACTTGTAGATGAGTTTCTTAAATTAAATCTAGAGCAAAATATGAATAAGAAGTTGAAGGATGTAGTAAATACTATCCAAAGGGAGCAAAATGAAATTATTAGAGCATATAAGAATAAGCCTATAATAATTCAAGGGTCAGCGGGATCTGGGAAGACTACGGTAGCACTCCATAGACTTGCATATCTTGTATATACCTATGGAGATGAAATGGACAATATGAATATTTTAGTGGTAGCACCAAATGAATTGTTCCTAGATTACATTTCAGATATTCTTCCTAATCTGGGAGTTAGTAATGTAAAGCAAGCTACCTTTGAAAATCTATGTAGAAAAATAGTAAATACGAAATATAAGATAATAACTAAGGATAAGAAATTATCATCAATAATAGAATGTGGCGAAGATGAAAAAGTAAAATATATTAAGGCATCTAGCAAGATAAAAGGCACAATGACCTATAAAACTATAATGGATAGATTTATAAGGCATTTAGAAATAAAAAATGTGGAAGTTGAGGATATACTAATTGATGGATATCCACTATTTACGGCAAAAGAGATTAAGAGATTATATAGAAAAGATTTAACTAAGTTACCTATTAACAAAAGAAAAGATGAGATAAATAAATATTTTAAGGGTAAATTAAAAAATAGATTAGAAGAAATGAAGGCAGAGATAGAGAATACATATTTCTTTAAAATCAGAAAAATAAAAGGGGAAAGTGGAGTTTCAGAAGAGGATAAGAGAAAAGAGATAATAAAAACATATGATGAAAGAGATGAAATAATTGGAAAGCTAAAAGCTAAAGGTACGAAAAGCTTAAAAGAATTCTTTAAAAGTTGGAAAAATATAAATGTCATTGATAGTTATATAGAATTATATAATGATGAGAAACTCTTCGAATCTATAACAGATAATTGTATACCTAAAAAGCTATATCATTATATGAGAGATGAAATTAATAGTAATCTGAAAAATAAAGAGATTGATGGTGATGACTTAACAGCTATAACATATCTACAAATTAAAATTGAAGGTATAGTTGAAGAGAACTATATGCATACTGTAATTGATGAGGCGCAAGATTATAGCTTGTTACAATTTCATATACTAAGAGAAATATCAAAGAATAATTCGCTTACAATAGTAGGAGATATAGGTCAAGGGATTTATAACTATAAAGGTATAAGTTCTTGGGAAGGCTTAATAGAAAAGGTGTTTGACGAAGATGCAACATATATAACCTTATCTCAGAGTTATAGATCTACAGTTGAAATAATAGAGTTTGCAAATAGAGTTTTAGAGAAACAAAATTTAAATATAAAACCTGCAATACCTATATTAAGACATGGTGATATACCTAAGATAATTAAGGCTGATGGGAAAAACTTAGAGTGGGATATAGTTGATTCTATAGTTGAAGAAGTTTATAGTAAGGGTAAAAAAACTATAGCAGTAATTTGTAAAACCTATGAACAATGTGAGGATGTTTATAAATCACTAAAGAAGAAATCAAAGTATAAATGGGATTTAATACAGGAAAACCAGACGGGATTAGAAATAGAAAATCTAGTAATACCAAGTTATATGACTAAAGGACTAGAATTTGATGCAACTATTATATATGACTGTGATGATAAAAATTATAATAGTGCAGATTTAGATAAAAAATTGTTGTATGTGGCTTTAACTAGAGCATTACACCTTCAGTATGTAATATATAAAGATACTTTAACATCTTTATTATCTACATAATAATGCTATAATAGAAGCATATGATTTATAGAGTAATCTTAGGCATTTTAAAACATGTAATAAGTAAAGGCTATGAAGGATATTTTGGGTTAGGCAGGTAAATAGGTTCCTTAGATAGTAAAACTACCTAAGGGGTATACTGATGTAGTATTACTTAAAATAGACAAGGAGACTGACTTATTCATTTTGAAGAGGCATTATCTAAAAATAGAAAAGGGAAGTGATTATTATGGGAGACAATGTAGGAAATACATCTTCTAATTTTATTAAGAGAATAGTGGTGGAGGACTTACAGAGTAATAAACATGATAGTATAATTACTCGTTTTCCACCAGAACCAAACGGGTACTTACATATAGGACATGCAAAATCTATAGTTTTAAACTTTGAACTTGCAGATGAGTTTAAAGGTAAAACAAATCTAAGATTTGATGATACGAATCCAACAAAAGAAGATACTGAGTATGTTGAATCTATAAAGGGTGACATAGAGTGGCTTGGATTTCAGTGGGATAATTTATATTTTGCTTCAGATTATTTTGAAGAAATATATGATAGAGCAGTTTTATTAATTAAAAAAGGGTTAGCATTTGTATGTGATTTAACTGCAGATGAAATGAAAGAATACAGGGGAACTCTTACTGCACCAGGGAAGGAGAGCCCTTATAGAGATAGAAGTGTTGAAGATAACTTAGATTTATTTGAACGTATGAGAAATGGCGAATTTAAGGATGGCGAAAAGGTTCTAAGAGCTAAGATAGATATGAGTTCTCCCAATATTAATATGAGAGATCCAATAATATATCGTACATCACATACAACTCATCACAATACAGGAGATAAGTGGTGTGTATATCCAATGTATGATTTTGCACATCCATTAGAAGATGCAATAGAAGGAATAACACATTCGATATGTACATTAGAATTTGAAGCACACAGGCCGCTTTATGATTGGGTTATAGAAGCGTGTGAAATGAAAGAAATTCCAAGGCAAATAGAGTTTGCAAGACTTAATATTACAAATACAGTAATGAGTAAGAGAAAACTTAAAGCTTTGGTTGATGAAGGCATTGTTGATGGATGGGATGATCCAAGAATGCCTACCATTGCGGGTCTTAGAAGAAGGGGATATACTCCAGAAGCAATACGTAAATTCTGTAGAGAAATCGGAGTGGCTAAGAATGATAGCACAGTTGATGAGCAGTTACTTGAGTATTTTATAAGAGAAGATTTAAGCGCGAAAACACCGAGAACTATGGGTGTTATAAGACCTTTAAAAGTTGTTATAACAAACTATCCAGAGGGCGAAGTGGAAATGCTAGAGATCGAAAATAATCAAGATGATCCATCTATGGGAAAAAGAATGGTTCCATTCTCAAGGGAAATCTATATAGAAGAAGAAGACTTTATGGAGGAACCACCTAAAAAGTATTTCAGATTGTTCCCGGGAAATGAAGTTAGACTTAAGGGCGCGTATTTTATAAAGTGCAATGACTTTGTTAAAGATGAAAATGGAAAAGTTACAGAAATTCACTGTACCTATGATGTAGAAACTAAAAGTGGTAGTGGATTTACTGGAAGAAAAGTTAAAGGAACAATACACTGGGTTGATGCTACGGCATCTATACCAGCAGAATTTAGATTATATGAACCATTAATACTAGATGAAGAAATGGATGAGAATAAAACATTCTTAGAATGTATAAATCCAAA
This sequence comes from Clostridium sp., assembly GCF_036660475.1. Taxonomy (GTDB): domain Bacteria; phylum Bacillota; class Clostridia; order Clostridiales; family Clostridiaceae; genus Clostridium_J. Next base: position 117,334 of record NZ_JAVXAO010000007.1, read on the forward strand.
TTCATTAGAAGTTTTACAAGGATTTGTTGAAGCTGATATGAAGACCGTGAAAACAGGTGATAGCTTCCAATTCTTTAGACATGGATATTTTAATGTAGATTCTAAATACTCTGCAGAAGATAAATTAGTATTTAATAGAATTGTTTCACTTAAAAGTTCTTTTAAAATATAGAAATGTATATAATTAATACTTAGGCATCTTTAAGAAATAAATAAGTCAGTATGCTAAATTACTTTGATTTATTATTTGTTTTCATATGGCTTATCTAAAATAATTAGTGTAACCACTAGAATTAAAGTTAATAAATAGGACTACCCCAAAGTTGAAAATCAACTTTGGGGTAGTTTTTTCGCGTTGATTTAAAATATGTTTATATATTGTAATAAACAAGCTCGCATATAAATATACATTACTAATAAAATTAAGGAGGCGTGCTATGAAAAAGAAGTTATTAGCAACTATTTTAGCTGGAGTTATGGCTCTAGGTATAGTAGGGTGCACACCGAAAAGTCCGACTACTGGCGGAGACAATAAACCACAGGAGAAAAAGTACAAAATAGGGATAATCACAGGTACTGTTTCGCAAGGTGAAGAGGAATACAGGGCAGCTGAAGAGATGAAAAAGCTTTATGGAGATAAGATAGTACTACAAACATATCCAGATGGCTTTATGAAGGAGCAGGAGACAACAATTGCAAATACACTTAGTTTAGCAGCAGATCCTGATGTTAAGGCTATAGTATTTGTACAAGCCGTGCCAGGAGCATCAGCAGCTATTGATAAGGTAAGAGAAAAGAATCCAGATATGCTATTTATAGCTGGAGTTCCTGGAGAAGATCCAGCTATGATAGGTGGAAAAGCAGATGTAATACTACAAGCTGATGAGCTTGGAATGGGAACAACTATAATAGCTCAAGCTAAAAAACAAGGAGCAAAAACTTTCGTACATTATTCATTCCCAAGGCATATGTCATATCAATTGCTTGCACAAAGAAGAGAGTTGCTAAAAGAATCTTGCGAAAAAGCAGGAATACAGTTCGTAGATGCAACAGCACCAGATCCAACTGGAGATGCAGGTGTACCAGGGGCACAGCAATTTATATTAGAAGATGTTCCTAGAAAAATTGCAGAGTTTGGAAAAGATACAGCATTCTTTTCAACAAACTGTTCAATGCAAGAACCTCTTATAAAATCAACATTAGCTGGTGGAGCAATTATGCCACAACAATGTTGTCCATCTCCATACCATGCTTATCCAGGCGCATTAGGTATTGAAATTCCGGATGATAAAAAAGGTGATGTAGATTATATAGTTGAACAAATTGGAATAAAAATTAAAGCTAAAGGTGGAGAAGGAAGATTCTCTACATGGCCAGTACCAGTAAATATGTTATTTGTTGAAGCAGGAACAGAATATGCTATGGCATATTTAGAGGGAAAAACTAATGGTAAAAATGATAAGGCTAAGCTAACTGAAATATTAAATAGTAAAATAGAAGGTAAGATGACTGTTACTCCATATAAAGATGAAGCTACAGGGAAATCATATGAAAATTATTATTTAATTTTATCAGACTATGTAAATTTCTAAAACAAATGAATCTTCAAGGAGAAAACTCCTTGAAGATTTTTAAAAACACATAAATAGGGTTGCAAAAATTCATTTTATAGCAGTGTTTATTATAAGAGTGTATTAAACAGATAATGTACATGAGGTGAGATTTACCACTAGAATGGGGGGATAAAATTTTATGAATGAATATGTGCTTCGTATGGAAAATATTAAGAAAAATTACTTTGGTAATTTAGTGTTAAAGGGAATTGATTTAAGGATAAAACCAGGTGAAATTCATGCTCTTTTAGGTGAGAATGGAGCAGGGAAATCTACCCTTATGAACATAATGTTTGGAATGCCTGTAATACATAATACAGGTGGATTTGAAGGAGAAGTTTTTTTAGATGAGAAGAAAATATCAATAAAATCACCTAAGGATGCTATGGAGCTTGGAATAGGTATGGTGCACCAAGAATTTATGCTTATACCAGGATTTACAGTGACTGAAAATATTAAAATAAATAGAGAAGTAACAAAACCAACGGTTTCAAGTAAAATCTTTGGTAAGAATCTTCGAAACTTAGATTACAAAACAATGAATGAAGATGCAAGAAAGGCATTAGACACCATTGGGATAGGCATTGGGGAATTGACATACGTATCTAGCTTACCAGTTGGGTATATGCAGTTTGTAGAGATTGCTAGAGAGATAGATAAAAGTAGTCTTAAAGTCTTGGTTTTCGATGAACCTACAGCAGTACTTACAGAGAGTGAAGCTGAAAGATTAATGGATACTATGAAGGTACTTGCAAATAGAGGAATAGCAATAATGTTTATAACCCATAGATTAGATGAGGTTATGGCTATTGCTGATAATATTACAGTTTTAAGAGATGGAGAACATGTAAAGACATTAGAAAAATCATCTACTAATGTAATTCAGCTGGCTGAACTTATGGTAGGAAGAGCGCTTGAAATAGTGCAAAAGGAAAAGACAGATGATTCAAATGAAGAAAGAAAAAAAATCCTTACATTGAAGGAATTAAAAGTCGATATGCCAGGAGAGCGAGTAAAAGATATAAATTTAGATATATTTGAAGGTGAAATAATAGGGCTTGGAGGCTTGGCAGGTCAAGGTAAGATTGGAGTAGCCAATGGAATAATGGGACTATATCCATCTGAAGGTGAGGTAATTCTTGATGGATATAATTTAACTCTTAACAATCCAAAGGCATCATTGGATCGAGGATTAGCTTTCGTATCGGAAGATCGAAGAGGCGTTGGGCTTTTGTTAGATAGCTCTATTGAACTTAATATTGCGGTTACAGCTATGGAGATAAAGAATAAGTTTTTTAAGTCAGTAGGATTTATGAAGTTCAGAGACAATAAGGCTATAAGGTCTTATGCAGATAGCATGATTAAAAACTTAGATATAAGATGTACAGGCCCTACACAACACACTAAGAGTTTAAGTGGAGGGAATCAACAGAAGGTGTGTATAGCTAGAGCGCTTGCGTTAAATCCGAATATTTTATTAGTATCGGAGCCTACTAGAGGTATAGATATAGGGGCTAAAAAATTAGTTCTTGATACTTTAGTAAAACTTAATAAAGAAAACGGTATGACTATAGTTATTACATCTAGTGAGCTTGCAGAGTTAAGAAGTATATGTGATAGGATTGCTATTATTACAGAAGGTAAGGTTGCAGGAATACTAAAACCACAGGATAAGGATGCTAACTTTGGATTATTGATGTCAGGATTAGAAATACCTACAGAGCAAGGAGTTGATGAAATATGAAGGCAAAATTTAAGAAATTTATAGAATCCGTAGGATTACCCAATATTATAATTGCGGCATTTTTCATATTACTATGTATGCTTGCGATACCTTTAAATTTATCATTGCCTATGCTAGTTTCAGATATTTTGGTTAGATTTGGAATGAATGGTATTTTAGTTCTCGCTATGGTTCCGGCTATACTATGTGGAATTGGACTGAATTTTGGACTACCTATAGGGATACTTGCGGGGATAATAGGTGGACTTGTAAGCATAGAGATGAATTTACGAGGAGGGATGGGATTTGTTGCAGGAACATTAATAGGTATACCAATTGCTATACTATTTGGATATCTATATGGTCTACTTCTTAATAAGGTTAAAGGATCAGAAATGATGATAGCCACATATGCAGGATTTTCAGCAATATCTTTAATGTGTATAGGATGGTTATTAATGCCATTTAAGAGTCTTGAACTACGATGGCCTATAGGAACAGGACTAAGAACAACCATAACATTAGAAGATCGGTATGCTAAAATTTTAGATGGATTTTGGTCCTTTAAGGTTGGTGGCGTAAATATACCTACGGGATTATTATTAGTGTTTTTTATAGGATGCGTAATAATGTGGATATTCTTAAAGACAAAAACGGGGGTTATGATGTCTGCGGCTGGAGAAAACCCTAAATTTGCAAGAGCATCTGCAATACCAGTTGATAAAATGAGAATTATAGGAACTATAATATCAACGGCTTTAGGATCGGTAGGGATAATGATATATTCTCAAAGCTATGGATTCATACAGTTATATCAAGCACCTATGATGATGGGATTTGCAGCAGTATCAGCAATTCTTATAGGTGGAGCATCTACAACAAAAGCTAAGATTTCACATGTAATAATAGGAACATTATTATTTCAAGGCTTGCTAACAGTAGGGCTTCCTGTAATAAATCAAATGATTGAAAGTAATCTATCTGAGATTATTAGGATAATAGTTAGTCAAGGTATCATTATTTATGCGTTAACAAAAGCTAAGGGAGGTGTAACCAATGAGTAAAGGTAATTTGGGTAGTAAGTTAAAGGATTATATATTTAATAATATGGTAACCATACTTTTCATAATTTTATGTCTAGGCGGGTTGAGCATTTCAGGACAACCGCTTTCATTGGTGTTAAATGAATTAATGGCAAGGGTGGCTAGAAACTCGTTTATAGTTCTTGCTTTAATAATACCAGTAATTGCTGGTATGGGACTTAACTTTGCTATTGTATTAGGAGCTATGGCAGCTCAAATAGTAATAATTGGAGTTACTCATTTTGGAATTAATGGACTTTGGGGTTTTATTGTTTGTGTTGTGGTTACAACCCCAATAGCTATAATCTTTGGATATTTCACAGGAAAACTATTGAATAAAACTAAGGGGCAAGAAATGATAACAAGTATGATACTTGGTTTTTTTGCTAATGGATTATATCAGCTTTTATTTTTATTCTTAGTAGGGACCTTAATTCCAATGAAGAATCCAGTGCTTATGATAAATGGCGGAATTGGAATTAAAAATACAGTAGATTTAAATGGTGGAATTAAATATGCTTTAGATAATATACTAAACAAATCACTTTATTATGTTGTATATAATGCGGCTCTTGTGGGTGTAGTTGTTTTTGCAACTTGGATTATCTATTGCTTAGTGAGGAAGAAGAGAGATAACTTAAAGACTCCAATTATTAGAGCAGTACTATGTTTGGTAATTTTCATAGCATGTCAAATAACAAGTGTTGCAACACTTTTAGATTATGTTAGTGTGCCTATTGTAACTATGCTTGTTATAGTGGCACTATGCATATTTAATAAATTGATTTTCAAAACAAAGTTGGGTCAGGATTTCAGAACCGTTGGTCAAAATCCTACAGTAGCAAATGCTTCTGGTATAAATGTTAATAAAACTAGAATAAAGGCTATTATTATATCTACAGTATTAGCTGCTTGGGGACAACTTATATTCCTACAAAATATAGGAACATTAAATACCTACGGAAGTCATGAGCAAGTTGGAATGTTTGCAATAGCTGCAATTCTTATAGGTGGGGCAACCGTATCTAAGGCTACAAATAAACAGGCTATATTGGGTGTAATTCTCTTCCATACAATGTTTATTGTATCACCAACAGCAGGAAAAAATTTATTTAATAATGCTCAAATCGGAGAGTATTTTAGAGTGTTTGTTGCCTATGGGGTAATTTGTGTATCTTTAGTACTATATGCATGGAAGGAACATGTTAAGGGAAAAGAAGAAATAAAATTATAAAAAGTATTAGAAAAAAATTATGGAGGATTGTGTCTACTGTTAATATGAAGGTTAAGAAGATATTTTAACAGTATATAGGTAGGAAACTAGGTAGCATATAAAAATAAGCTGTCTCAAATTCATTGATTTATGTTTTAATAGAGAGTTAAAACATATTCAATTTTTGAGGCAGCTTTTACATATTAAGATAAGAATCTATATCTGAAAATTCTACAATTAAATTCTGGTCTTTACTAATCACATTTTTAGAAATATAGGTTTCAGATTCCTGGTTTTTCGTACAAACTTCTTTTATTGGGAGGGTAAATTTAAATTCACAACCTTCGCCTAATTCGCTGCTAAGCGAAATAGATCCATCTAAAAGATCAACTAAGGATTTAACAAGGGCAAGTCCAATTCCACTACCTTCATTAACCTTTGAAGACGAACTTTTGACTTGAGAAAATCTATCAAATATATTTAGTTGATGTTCCTTTGGTATACCAATTCCGGTATCTTTTACAGATACGGATACTGAGGCTTTAGAACAATCTAAAGTTACATATATATATCCACCGGTAGGAGTAAATTTTATTGAGTTAGAAATAAGGTTTAGCATAATTCTATCAAGTTTTTCGCAGTCAAGAGGCATATAGATATCTTCTACATATGTATCAAATATAATAGTTATACCTCTATCACTAGCATATTCAACTACAGACATAGTGATATCTTCGATTACAGCTACTATATTTTTAATTTCAAATTCTAAATTATAAAATCCGGAATCTATTTTAGTAATGTCAATTATATTATTAATAAGTTTAAGTAATCTAAAGCCATTATCTTGAATATATAAAAGTTTAGATTCATCACATTTATTAGTGAAAACAAGGGTTCCATTATTCTTATATATATCTAAAAGTTGCAAACCAGACAACATAACATTTAGTAAGGTTCTAATTTCGTGAGAAAAATTAGCTAAAGACTCAGTTTTAAGTTTATCACTTTCAAGGGCTTCCTTGTATTTTCGATTTGTAATGAGAAATTTTCTAGCATTGTTGGTCTTCTTTGTGGTTTGGATTATAAGCATAATAATACAGGTAATTAGTACGAATATAAGAACTATAGTAATAATATTAGATACCTGTTTATTTATCCAATGTTCGTTAATTATAATTGAAGTTTCAGGTATGTTTTTCATAGATATATTGTTATTATACATTTCTGAAGCATCAAAAATAAAAGTATTTTCTAAGTCATATACACCAGATATATCTGGAAGGGAATCACCAGATAAAATGAGCGTTACCATTTCATAAATAAGTTTGCTATGATTTTTTGCAAGTAGTACGTGTCCACCAATGACCCCGGAGCCGATATAGGATTGACTAAAAGTATATAAATTACCATCTGTGTAAGATTTAATTGCATTAATAGTATCACTCGGGAAAAGTGTTGTTTCGTATTGATTTTTAAAATTGCCTGAAATTATACAAGGTGAATTATTATTGGATTTTTCTAAGTTGAAAGAAATGTCCTCTATAGAATTACTAATTATAAAATTAAAATTCAAATCATTACTATAGTAGGGTGCAGATGCTCTTATTTGATTTTCAATATGTTTGGAAGAGATAGTTTTATCTAAAATTATATTTATTGTTGAAACTTCATGCTCAATTTTTAGGATTGAATCTATGAGGGGGCGTACAGTTACGGGTTCCATAACACCAACAAAGTTATTGTATGGATATGTAGAAAGTTTTGATACACCATTAATCCCTCCGTAAAGCACAGGGATATTGTAAAATATTTGATTATTATAATACGAAGCAATAAAATTTAAGGATTCATCATCTAATGCAATGATTAAATCAAAATTAGTATTGAAATATTTAAGCGACCATAGTTCAGCTTGTTTATCTAGAAATTGTTTGTCGGTGTTAGCTATAGACAAGGATTCAGTAGTTAATAGTATATTTGAATTTGCAATATTTAAAGATGATTTCAAATCTTCTAATATTTTAGATTCCCAAGTCATAGGTCCATCCTGAGAAGTTATAATAAGAACTTCATTATAGTTATAATTATCATAGCCGTTTGCAATCGAACATGGATATATTAGCGACAAGAAAAAAACTAAAAATAATATTACTAGTACATTCTGATAGTTATTAAATTTTAAATAAGATTTATTTTTTATATTCATACAAATCACCCAACATAAATATATTTGGTTAATATTTTTAAATAATGGTTAATACTACGTAGAGTAGTCTAATCAACAAAAATTATTTTACTATTATTAAATTATCATTATAACGAGAAAATTAGTTTATTTATAAAAAATTATAACATGAATGTGAACAAAATTATATAATAACAAAAAAAATGTTGAATTAAGACGAAAAAAAGAGTTTATATGTAATGATAAAGAAATAATATTAAGGCATAAGAATTTTAATTAATAATAGTAATAGATATATTATTATTATGTTCATAATCTATAGTGCTAAGAATGTTGGTGATAATATGAATGGGAAAAAAGATGTAAACTGTAATATGTATTTTAAATTTGATGAAATAATAAAGTATGAATATGAGAATTTAATAATTACTCGAGATATTGAAGACTACAAATTAAAGAGTGGTTTAGAAGATGTAAGATATATAAAATGCAAATTTAAAGAAGTGAATTTTCATAATATTACTCTTTGTAATGTGATTTTTCAGGATTGCATATTTATAAATTGTAGTTTTAATGAATGCAAATTAAGCAACATGAGCTTTTTAGCGTTTTATAACTGTAGTTTAAGTGATGTAAAAATTACGAATTGCAAATTTTCTTCATTATATATTAGAGAGAGCACATTATTTAATATAGTATTTAAAGATTCATTTATGAAAGGATGCAATTTAATTAAAAATAGTTATCATGAGGTTAAATTTATTGATGATTGTAATTTGATGGATTGTATAATAAAAGATACTTGTGACTTTATGGATATTAGATTTATTAATGAAAGGTCCTACACTAAACTTAATTATGGTTCTTACATAGGGAAATTCAACTATGAAAAAAATCAAAATTGTAATAGATGTAATGAAGATAAAAGTTCTTGTAGTTGCAAATATAAACTTCAAAGTTTAAATGTAAGTTTTAGTTATATGGATTTTGGAGAGCAATATTTAAGGAATCATGTAAGTGGTAAATTTGGGAAGTGTTTTTATCAAAGTAAAATAGCTTTTCATAAAACACTTCATGGTAAGAAGAAATTGAAGTCTTATTTATCTAATATTGTCTGTGGATATGGAGAAAAGCCATATAGAAGTTTTATTATATCTTTATTAATTATATTGATATTTGCCATATTATATATGATTACAGGACTAGAAACATCTGGTGTTTTAATAAATGTATCAACATTAGAAAAAAATTTTTCTATGTACAATTTGATAAAGTATATAATATATTGTATACATTTTAGTTTAGTAACTTTTTCTACAGTAGGATATGGGAATTTATTGCCTTGCAATATTAGTGGTATTATTCTCTCAAGTATGGAAATTCTTATGGGTATTATAATGATAGGAATCTGGACATCAACACTAGTAAGGAAAATGACAAGGTAAAAGAATAATAAGAAATAGCATTTTTCTCCTTAAAGGTTTATTATTTAAAATAGATAAACTCATTTATTTGTGAGTTTATCTTATATTTATATCTAAAAATAATATCTTGGAGGTTTTGGGAATGAAAAATATAGGGATTATGGTTTGTAATAAAGTTAGTTACATATGCACAGGTTCAGGGTGTTTTAATGCTTTTAATAATAAGAAAAAGGCATTCGAAATATATAAGGAGGAGGAAGTGTCATTAGGTGGATTCTTTCACTGCAATGGGTGTGGTAAGGAGTATGAGGAGGAATTGGTGGACAAACTTAAAGTCTTGAAAAAGAAGGATGTAGAAGTTATACATATGGCTTTATGCATAGATGTGGAATGTTCAAACTCTGAAAGATTAGAAAAAATAATTACAGACAATGGATTTCTAATTGTAAGAGGAACTCACTAGTTTATAATTAATTAGTTTGAATTTCAATTATCTTAATGTATTTATTGTTGATTTCTTAAGTCGCAAACTAGTAGATAATAAAAAAGAGTAAATAAAATAAAAATATATTGTCCAAAAGATAGTTACGTCTTTTGGACAATATATTTTTATGTGGTTAAATTTTTTCATATAAAAATTTAAATAAATCCTTCTATATGTTTTGCTCTTTCAAAGGATTTAACTACGATTTCTTCAGGGTATCCAATGTATTTTAAAAGTTTTATAGCATTTTTAGTTTGTGATACACCTTTTTTTAGTTTGTAATCAAAGGAAAGACCATCGTTGTTATCTACAGTTTCACTAAAGTAGAAGAAATCATAATTATTTTTAAGAATATCGGCGAGCTCTCTATCGTGAGTAGCTACAATTGAAATTACTTTTTTAGAGTTAATATATTTTAAGATCTCAGCTGAAGCGGCAATCCTCTCAACAGGGTTTGTACCCCTAAATATTTCATCAACAGCGCAGAATATAGGAAGAGGCTTCTCAGTAGCTTTTATAATACGAAGAAGAGATTCAGCCTCCGCCATGTAATAGCTTTTACCAGTAGTCACATCATCATTAGGACTAATTGAGGATACTACATTAAAGAAGCAACTTTCATAGCTTTTAGCTAGTACAAAGTTAAAGCTCTGAGCAAAAACTATATTAATTCCTAGCATTCTTAAAAATGTAGATTTCCCAGACATGTTTGTTCCAGTAAGAATTATGCCATGTTTGTCCATTTTGATAGAATTTGAAACAGGGTTATTAACAAGTGGATGAATGCCATTAGATATATTTAAAGTTATATCCTTAGAAAATTTAGGTTTAGTATAGGATGCCTTAAGTCCGCTCTGATAGCTTGAGATAGAAATTAAAGCTTCAATTTCACCGATTATATAATAAAGATTTAAAATTAAGTCTTTATTATCTGTAAGCTGGCTACTAAGATTATAGTAGGTAGATTCTTCAAGTAAAAATGGTACTGAAATAACTTCAAATAATCCGTCAAACGTAGTAGAAAGCCCTATAACTCGAGTACCCTTATCAATAATCTTTATATTTTTTAAAATATAATCAATGTCTGTAGTGTACTTTTGTAATTCTGGTATGTTAGAATTATTTATTTTCTTAGAAATTACAATTAATTTTCTAAGGTATATTAATCCTGTATCCTTAATATTTTTAGTTTCTACCATATTTATAAAGGCGTTTATCCATAGCAACGCACCCAATACAAGCATAAACTTTACATTCATTGTAAATAAAGCTGTAAGAATTATAATAAGGGGGAGAATCTTCCCTAAGAATGTGTATAGATAGTATTTGCTTTTATTTACATTAAGATAAGTTTCTAACATTTCAATAAAAGAATTTTTATTATCAAAACCCATATTGAAAAAATGCAGTTGTAGCTTTATTCTTTCAGATTCATTGGTTTTAAAAAAGTTAATTAAATCACTACGGTTATTAAGTGTTATTTCATCGGTGATAATATTTCTTAATAGTGAATAGAGAGACGCTTCTCCAGCAGTGGTATAGGTTTTATTAATTTTTTTATATACTGAAGTTAGGTCTAAATCGTTAAAGCTTTGTTCGTCTAAGAAATATTCAGTTTTAGGTCTAATATCAAATAATTTTCTGATATCTTTAAAGTTATGAGTCTTATCATTATCTTGTAGATAATCTGATTTTAGAATATTTATTTTGCGTCTATTAAGAAAGAACTTAAATGAAGTTATTAAACTATTTTTCAAAGGTATCACTCCTATATATTATGAAATTAGTATCTATGAAATTAAAGACTGTTGGTTAATAATAATCTTGTGGTATTATTTTAAATTACTTGGAAATTATAACATGAGAGAGTGGAAGTATCAATGAAGATAAGTTAATAAATTTATGATATAATCTAAATTACAAAGAGGGCAAATGTAGTGTTGTGAAACGGGGGTGTAAATATGAATCATACAGATATATTAGATAAATTGAATAGAGGAAAAAATCAAAGGTTTTTTATTGTATCAGGAAATGAAGGGTTAGGTAAAACTAAGGCTGCTTTATCAAGAGCTATATTTTTAAAAGATAATTATTGTATTAGAGAAAATGAGAATATATTAATTATATCTGATGAGGAGATTGGTGATACATTAGAGAAAATAAAGAATAAAAGTGCAAGAGATAATACGTTTTTTTCTTTGTTAAACAATAACGAAATTGAAGTGTATTCAAAGAATAAACTTATCGATAAATACTTTCAAAGTATAAGTAACCATGGTGGGATTAGTAAAAGATTCTGTGAGGCTGATGTAATAAGAGAAATAATACTAGATGGAATAAATAAGGTTAGACGCTTAGAAGAAAAGATGAATAAGATTATTGTATCTCAAAATATAAATTTCTTATTTGATGAGATTTTATATATAAAGGAAATGAATATAGCTTCTATTAATGAATATCAGCAGATAAATAGAAAAAATAGAGGAAGAACAATAAGAAGAAACTCTAAGGCTAGGGAATCAATTTATAAATTATATATATGGTACTGCGAATATATGAATAAGAGCGGGTTAATTGACTATATAGATAAGTTTAATATCGTTTATAATACTGATAAGAAAAATTTAGATTTAAGATATGCCCATATAATAATAGATAATGTTGAAAAGCTAACAATTAAAGAACTAACTTTCATAAGAAGCCTTTTAGGGGAACTTACATATAGTAATCTTATACTAGTTAAGGATACTAATAATGGCAGTGTAGAAAGCCCTTGGAGGGATTATTTCAAACGAAATAAAGATATTAGTTATTTTGATGATAATAAATATAGAAGTATAAATTGCAATGTTTCAGCTAATAGAAAAAGTTCAGGTGTAAATAATAAGAAAATAATAAAAACTAATGAAGTTGAAAATATAGATAAAATACAAGAGGTTAGCAAAGGTGAAGAGATAGTGTATATGGAAAATAAAATTGAAACATTAGAGTGTCATAAAAGCGATGACAAGGGGATTACAATGGGTGATGGAGTAGAGATTAATAAAAATAGCGAGTATATTGAAAATTATAAGTATGTAGATTTCAAGCACAATGTATCCCATAAATTCGCAATAGATACAAGTAGTTATGAGGAAGTAATTTTAAATCCAGATACAACTAGTGAAATTATAAGTAATAAGGAAATAAATAAGGTCCCAGTATATAATGAGATTGCTGCAGGACAACCTATCTCAATTAATGATGAAATAGAAGGTGTTTTTAATCTTCCTATTTATTGGTTAAAAGGAGTTCAGCAACCTTTTATATTAAAAATAAAAGGTGATAGTATGATTAATGTGGATATTGAAGATGGTGATTATGTAGTAATAAATAAACAAACTATGGCAAATCATAATGAAATAGTGGCAGTTAGTATTGACGGGGAAGCTACGCTTAAAAGACTGTGGTTAAGGGGAAAGAAAGCAGTTTTAATGCCTGAAAATAATAAGTACTCTCCAATAGAAATTACGGAGGATAATGCATATATTATTGGGAAAGCAGTGGGATTAATAAAGGCTATTCGTTAAAGGTGTTAGAATTATCAAATAATATAGTGTATAATGATATAGTGAAATATGGTTAAATTAATGATAGGGGGAATATGTTTTATGTTAAGTAGAATAAAGTTGAATTTAGAAACCGTTGAAGCTATGCTTTATTACTGGCAGGCAGCTGCTGAAAAGGATAATATAGCAGAATCTTTCTTTTATGATGTGGCAAAGATGCCAGGATTAACGGTGGCATATGATGATGAGTTTAATGGTGAATCAGTAAGAAGGGCTTTAAGTGCTATTAAAAATAGAGAGCCTTTTGATGGAACTAAGAAAGAGAAGAAATTTTGGAATAATAATATGTGGATGATGGAAGATTTAGAATTTACTAGAGCTATGGCGGCACCACTTAAAACTTTAAACATAGATTCGCTTATTAGTGAATTTAAAAATGTGGAAAACAAACATAACTATGAGGAAGTAGAAGTGATTTTCTCACCACTACATTCCGATGAGTATCTAATAAGTGGGAATAAATTAGTTGTAAATTTCTTTAGAATTAAGATAGATCTTATAGATGGTACTGCAAAAATACATGATATAGAGATGATTGAGTATATCAAAGAAAAAATTAAAGAGTTATTAGGTTAAAGAATTAATTTTAAAATATAAAATTAAAGTAAAATGGAAAAAATATCAATATAAATTTTGCATTTTAAATCTTTAATTTTAAATTTCTAAAAATAACAGTATAAATAATTTATACTGTTATTTTTATATAATGCATGTCTACTACTTTTAATAAGTTTTTAGCTGTAGTATTATAATTATAGAGATTTCTAGTAAAACTCTAAAAAAAGTATGTAAAGTGGTGTTATTAAAGATGGACAGGAATCATTTTAGTATAGGATTTTTCGATTCAGGTGTTGGTGGTATAAGTGTTCTAAGAGAAGCTGTAAAAGTTTTGCCAAGGGAAAATTATATATATTTTGGAGACTCTAAAAATGCTCCGTACGGTACAAAGACTCCTGAGGAAGTTAGAGGGTTATCCTTCAATGTAATAGATAAACTTATAGAAATGAAGGTTAAGGCTATAGTTGTCGCTTGCAATACTGCCACGAGCATTGCAATTGATGCATTAAGGGAAAAGTATAGCTCTATACCAATAATAGGCATAGAACCAGCATTAAAGCCCGCAGTAGAGTCATGTGGAGCTGGAACTATAGTAATAATGGCAACGCCAATGACATTAGCGGAGAATAAATTTAGTGCATTAAGAGAAAAATATAGCAAAACTGCAAAGATAATTCCAATGCCTTGTGATGGGTTGGTTGAAATCATAGAGGGTGGAAATACAAGTGGATATATTGTCGAGGATTACCTTGAAAATAAGTTCAAAGATATTCCAAAGGAAAATATATCAGCAGTAGTTCTTGGGTGTACACATTATCCATTTATAAAAGAGTCATTAGTTAAGGTCATAAATGACAAGGTTACTATTATAGATGGAAGCCTAGGAACCGTTAAGCAATTGAAAAGAATGCTAGAAAATGAAAATTTATTAAATGATAGTGGTAATATAGGTAGTGTTAAGGTCTTGAACTCTAAAGAAGAAAGACGATTAATAGATTTATCCTATAAATTACTTGAAGAAAGTAAGTAATAGAAATTTAATAAAGTATAGAATCTAGAGTCAACACATAATAATTACTAAGAGGTAATTAAGGTGTATAGACATCATATAGATAATAAAATAAAAAGAAAAGAGGAAGATATATGAATCCAATAGTAACTTTTAAAATGGAAAACGGAAAAATAATGAAAGCTGAATTATATCCAGAGATAGCACCAAATAGTGTGAAAAACTTTTTAGACTTAGCATACAAGGGATATTACGATGGACTTATATTTCATAGAGTAATACCTGGATTTATGATTCAAGGTGGATGCCCAGAAAAATCAGGAATGGGTGGACCAGGATATTCAATAAAGGGTGAGTTCAGTGGTAACGGATTTAAGAATGATTTAAAACATACTAAAGGTGTTTTATCTATGGCTAGAGCGCAGCATCCAGATTCAGCTGGTTCTCAATTCTTTATTATGGTTGCAAATTCTCCTCACTTAGATGGAAGCTATGCAGGATTTGGTAAATTAATCGAAGGTGAAGAAGTTGCAGATGAAATAGTTAAAACTAAGACAGATAGAAGAGATAGACCTTATGAAGATCAAGTAATCGAATCTGTTACAATAGAGACTTTCGGAGTTAACTACGGTGAGCCTGAAAGAGTTTAAGTAAGGAGTTTGAATATGGATATACTTAAGGAAAGATTAATTATAGCTTATGGTCTTGATGATGAAGAAATAGAGAAGCTTAATCTAAGGTTTAAGGATGTGTGTAAAAGATCATGCCTGATAATATCAGAAGATATGGGGAATTACACATTGCAGCATATCCTACAAGAAGAAAAAGTAGAAGGCAGTAGCATAGCACTTCCAAAGGAAAAGGTTATTATATTCAATGGCTTTTTAGGGGTGTATCTTCAACAATCAGTAAAAAAGGTTAGAGAAGTTTTAGGCGCAAAGCCGATACTTGCCTCAACTACGCCTAATTCAATAAAGATGTCTCTTAATGAATTAGTAGACCATCTAGTAAAAGAAAGAGCTTTTTATAACAAATAAGGTATATTAAATAATACCTAGTTTCTAATATGCTCAAATAGAAATCCTCTATTTATAGAGGATTTCTATGTATCCAAATAAGGGGATAGGTAAGGAGGAGTACAATCATGAGTAGTGTTGGAGAAAGAATTAAACAGAGTAGAACTGTTAAAGGAATGACTCAAAAACAATTGGCAAAAAAACTTGGGGTTTCCGAAAGTTATATAAATGAAGTAGAAACTGGAAGAAAAGTTGTGGAAGAGAAGTTTATAGAGAGAGTAGGCAAGGTGCTTGGCGGAGATTTATCGGAAATGACTACATTATTTGATAATATAGCATATGAAGAAAGAAAACAAAATGATAATGAAGCTCCTAGGGCTAAAGCTAATAAAGTAAAGGAAACTATAAATGAAGTATGGAATGATGCTTTTGGTTCAGTTTTAAAATCTGTAGGAATTTATAATTATGATTTAAATAAACCAATAGGGAAAAAAGAATTACCGGTTATATCTAACAAAGTAGAAGGATTTTCACAAGATAAGGTTTTATATATTAAAATTAAGAATGACGATTTACTAGGATTTAGAATATGTGAGGGTGATTTAGCTCTGGCTAATTTAACATCAGAGATAGAGAGTAATAAAATATTTTTAATTGATGTAAATGGGGAGAGAGTGCTTCGTCAGTTAAAGAGATTAGATAGTAATAAGATTTTAATAATAAGTAATAAAAATATGGTAAAAACAGAAACTGCTCATCCTAAGGATATCAAGGTTATTGCAAAGCTTAATAGACTTGAAATTGAATTATAAAACAGAAGGGTTATAGTCAGATAATATTATTTTATCTGACTATAACCCTTTTTATACTATATTCATATTATGAATATATAAATATTTTGAGGTGATAGGTTTGGAGAAGAGTGAAGGGTTATTAGATTTTCTAATTAATATACCAAATGATATACGGCAGAAGGTTATTGGGAGTTATAGCTATGAAGATATATTATCAAATAAAGTTGAATTAGTTGTACTTTATGGTGGTGATGCAGCAACCTTAAAGCTGAGTATTGAGGATATTGGAGGAACTTTTGATGATTTAGGATATGGATTTGGGATTATAACAATAAATGGATCGCTTATTCCTCAATTATCTAGTGTGAGGCAGATTAATTTTATAGAACTCCCTAAAAATTTATTCTTAACATTTGAACCTAGCAATAGAGCATCTTGTATAACAGAAGTAAATTCTAATTACAGTTTATATGGGGAAGGTGTGCTTATAGGATTTATTGACTCCGGAATAGATTATAGGAATCTTGCGTTTAGAGAGGAAAATGGTGATACCAGGATAGATTTTATATATGATTTAGATAAAGGTGGAATAGTATATACTAAAGAGCAAATAAATGAAGCCTTGAAAAGTCCTGACCCATATTCTGTGGTTGACCATGAGGATAGGCTAGGTCATGGTACACATGTAGCTGGAATAGCATGTGCAGGTGGGAGAATACCGAGAATAAATTATGGAGTAGCACCTAAAAGTTCTATAGCAATGGTAAAGATGACAAGAGAAGCAGGGGGGGTATCAGGAAAGAGTACTCAGTTAATGAGAGGAATAAAATTCTTAGTTGATAAATCATATGAGGTGAATAAGCCTCTAGTAATAAACATAAGTTTTAGTACCAATGATGGAGCACATAATGGGGGAAGTTTACTAGAGCGGTATATTAATGCGGTTTCTACAGTTCAAAGGGTTACTATTGTTATAGCAGCAGGGAATGAAGGTAATACGGCACATCATATAGGCGGACAATTAAAAGAAAATCAAAGTATACAACTAAATATTGGGAAGGAAGAAAGGGCAATTATAATTAACCTGTATAAAAGCTTTCTAAAAGATATCACATTAACTATTGTGTCTCCAAATGGTTCATCAAGTGGGCCTATGAGGCTAACAAGATCTATAAATAGTGGCAAACTTGGTGGTAGTCAGTATTTTGTATATTATAGTGGACCAACACCGTTTGATATTGATGGAGAGACCATAATAGTTCTTTCTGGAGTGGGTGATAATCCTATAAGCAATGGTATATGGACTATGAATATGGTAACTAGCACTAGGTATATAGGCGGATATGATATGTGGCTGCCTATTGCGGAAGGTTTAAATACTGCAACTAGGTTCTTAAGTCCAACTGTAAACAATACTGTAGGAATACCAGGGACTGTAGCATCCGTTATAACTGTAGGAAGTTATAACTATATAAATTCAAATATATCTTCATTTTCAGGAAGAGGGAACGCTATGTTGAGTCCAGTGAAACCGGAGATAGTAGCACCGGGAGAGAAGATATACTCAAGCACACAAACAGGAGGCTTTACTCCTAAATCAGGAACATCTATGTCAACTCCGCAAGTAGCGGGGGCAAGTGGACTTTTAATGGAGTTTGGAATTGTAAATGGAAAAGATCCATATTTATATGGTGATAGATTAAAGTATTTTCTATTAAAGGGTGCTAGGCGAAATCGGATAGATGTGGAATATCCTAATAATAGTTGGGGCTACGGAGCTTTATGCTTAGTAAATGCAATCAATATTTGGAATGATGAGGTGCAGTAGTAGAGATGAAATAGTATAAGCTGGATAGTGTGAATAACTTTAATAAATTTCATTATTTAAGTAGCTAGGTGTAACTTTTTTACGATTATAATCATAATATATAATTGAAGTATTATTATGAGGAGCATATTATGCCAGATATAGGTAAATTGCAAGTTCAATTGTATAAAGTTAATACTGCTATACCAATAACTAATGCGGCAGTTACAATAACTAGAGTGGATGGAGACACAAGAGAACAAATGGGAATGCTTACTACAGATGCCGACGGACAAACAAAGATAATAGAGTTGCAAACACCACCAGTGGATAGATCTATTGATCCAAATAATAAATTAATTCCATATAGTCTTTATGATGTGAAGGTTGTGGCAGAAGGGTTTAGGGATGTACTTGTAAAGGGATGTCAGATATTGCCTTACCAAACAGCGCTTCAGATATGTAACTTGATTCCATTAAATGTTAATAGAGAGAATGAAGAAGGTGGGGAGGAAAAAAGAATAATAGCCATACCACCAAATGTGCAATTCGGAGATTTTCCACCTAAAATACCTGAAGATGAGGAGAAACCATTACCTCCACCACCAACTGGATTTGTAGTGCTGCCAGAACCAGTTGTTCCAGAGTTTATAACAGTTCATGCAGGTGTACCTACTAATACTGGAGCACCTAATTATACAGTGCCATATAAAGATTATATAAAAAATGTAGCTAGTGGCGAAATTTATGCTACATGGCCAGAAACAACTATAAGAGCTAATATATACTGTATAATTTCATTTACATTAAATAGAATATATACTGAGTGGTACAGAGGTAAAGGGTATAAATTTGATATAACTAATTCAACAGCTTATGATCAAGCTTTTTCTTATGGAAGGAATATATATGAAAACATAAGTTTAATAGTTGATGAGATTTTCTCAACTTATATTAAAAGAGCTGGAGCGAAACAACCGTTGTTTGCACAGTATTGCGATGGAAGAAATGTTAAATGCCCAGGATGGCTTACTCAATGGGGAAGCAAAGATTTAGGAGAACAAGGATATGTGCCATATGAAATATTGACTAACTTCTATGGTAATGATATTGTATTTGAAACAGCAAAAAATGTAGTTGGAAGTCCTGAATCATACCCAGGATATACCCTAAAAGAAGGTACTAGTGGAGAACCGGTTAAAACTGTACAGACATTTTTAAATAGAATAGCTCAAAACTATCCATTAATACCAAAGGTAGCGGTAGATGGAATATATAATCCAGCAACGACAGAGCAAGTAAAAGTATTTCAGAAGGTATTTAAATTACCACAAACAGGCCAAGTAGACTATGCAACTTGGTATAAGATATCCGACCTATATGTTGGAGTAACAAAGATAGCTGAACTAAGAAGTTCAACTGAAATAGGCACAGATTCAAAGGTAAGTTATGCATACTTTATACCTCACTGTCCATATAAGGGAGCAGTGGATGTACCAGAAATTAAATATCCTATGGATTAAATGGATTGTATTAAGGAAATATGTTTTAAATTAAAATCAATAAAAAGTTCATATTATTTTCGGTAAATAGTTTCAGAAACTTGATTTATTAATGGCTATGGGATGATTAAAATTGAACTGTAATGACTCATATTGTAGTGGTTATAGATTTTAATCATCCATTAGCCTAAGTAAGTTCAAGAATGTTGCAAATGGTATTATAACACATAGTACTAAAGTTTAATTTTAGCAATCATTTAAACATAGACTAGCTCCAAAAAGTAAAGAGCAGTTTAAGTTTAATGAAATTAATTATTATTGGGTATTGTATAAGAAGTAACTAGGTGAAGTTATATTAATAGAAATATGGTTATATTCATCATTATCGTATAATTTTTTATACTCAAGATATTTAATTTTAAAATTTTCATTTTTACTTATTACATATAAATTGTTATATGCAATACACACATCTAGATATCTTTTATTTTCAACTAAAAAATCTATGCATTTATTATAATGGATTTTAGCAAGATTATAGCTATTTTTCTTAGAATAAACATTAGCCATTATAAAATTGTAATCAATTTTATAAGATTCTTTTAGAATTCCATAATTTATTAATGCGTTTTTAACTAAAATTTCATCATGTTTATTTATGTTATAAAGAAGTACTAATTCGCAGATTTTAAAAGTATTGATAATATCAATACTTTTTAATTTATCTGAAATAGTGGAAATTACACTAGAAGCTTTTTCTATTTCATTTTTATATAGATATGCATTAAATAGGTTTATGTGACATTCGGCATATTCAAGGGTATCTCCAAGATAGCTGTTAAAGAATATGGCATTATTTATATGTTCAATGGCTTTATTATAATTTTTAATACAAAAGTAAGCTATATTCAAATTAACATGAATAGTTTTAAGCACACTAATAGGTAAGTTGTCAATGTTAGTTTTTAGAAAATTTTCATAAAAGTTAATAGCTTCACTATGTTTAGAGGTATAAAGATAATAAACACCTATATTATTAACAATAGCATAATATGAATTTATGTTATTTAGGTTATAGAGTTCTAAATAATTTAATGCTTTTTTTAGTAAATCCAAGTTTTCATCTGATTGGAATGAGTTAACAATCAGTCGTCTAAGGGTCACTATAGCAATAGCCAAGTTTTCACAGTATAAAGGTTTTAGGTCTTCATTTAGAAGATGAAAAAAATTTTCGCACTTTAATAAAAGGGCTTTACTTTCTTGGCTCAAATCTAATTTATAATAACTTAAACCTATGTAATAGGTAGTAATAAAGTCATAAGGGGTAAAAATATCGATAATTTCATGATATTTTTTATTATTATATAAATCTTTTAATTTCAAACTTGTATTTGATATAAATACGTTATTTAAAGACTGTTCGTATAATAGTAAAGCATTTATGGGTATATTTACCATTTTAGAGATGTGCATAAGCTGGGGAATTGAAGGGAAAATATATCCATTTTCAATTTTGCTCAAAGTTGTCCTATCAAGAAAATCACAACTTAAATCATTTTGAGTTAGTTGTGCACCCTTACGAAAAGTTTTGATTTTCAAACCTATATTCTTTTTCAAATAATCACCCTTTTCTAAGTTTATAAAAAATATATTTAATGGTTAATACAAGTTTATTTTATTAATATAGATGTAATAAAATAAACAATTACTATAATTATAATTGTAACATATTTGAATTACATTTAAAAATAGTTAAGAATGTAAAAGTATATATAAAACAATTCAAGAAAAATAAAAAATGTGAATTATTTGCACAAAAAAAAAGAAATAAGGGATGAAGTTATAAAATGTTAGATATATAAAGTTATAAAGGACTATATGAAAAACTAGCAATAATATAGAAGTATATGACAATATATGAAGATTGAGATAAATTTAAAAAATAGATAAGATTAATACATTAAGTAAGGGAGTTGAATATATGAAAAACTCTATTAAAAAAGTTATAATAATAAATCTGATTAGTTATGTTAGTAATTTTTTATTTTCCTATACATATTCAAATAAAATTATTGATAGCACAATGGTAATTTTAGGAGTATGGTCATTGACGCCATATTTAATTCTTACTGTTTCGAGATTTATAATGGCTACAGATAATAGAGAAGAATTTAAAGTGTTTAAAAAAGAGGCTTTAGCCGATTGGATTGTAAGAGCAATATCATGTATTATTGTTTTTCAAGAATTTAAGTTTGGATTTATGTCTAGAGAATATATAATTCAACAGGCTATATTATCTAGTTTACTACTTATAAACGTAGCATTAGAGTTCAAAATGTACAATAAAACAAAAGTCTATAGTAGCTTTGAAAAGAATGATAAAAGTAAGGAAAAAATTTCAGAAAAAGAAAAACAAAATATAAAAAATATAGGAAAGGCATCTACTTTAGGGCTAATATACTAATTATATTTTGTGCGATATCACTGTCAGTACCCTTGACTACTCATAATGGCGCAGGTGAACCGGCTAAACTAATAGCCATTTTTTCTTCAATTTGTACTTTTTTATGGTTTATATATGAAAATTATAGAAAATGTACTTTACTTTATTTTATTTGGGAAAAAAAGCAACAATGATTTCTATAAGAGATGGAATTTATGGAAGCATAGGCTTTGTTATATGTTTATTATCTGCATTTGAAGTTTTCGGGGCAAATGATTTAATTTATTCAGTATCAGTATTTATAGGGATTTTATTAGTACAACCAACTATAAAAACTAATAGAAAAATTGCGTTGAGATATAGAGAGATTGTAAGTATACTAGGTGATAAGTTTGAGTTGTATTTCACATGCAAAGGTAAAAAATAGAAATTATATATTGTTACTATTATATTGAATCATTGAAAAGGTAATAAAGGATTATAGTAAGTAGTACTTTTAATGGGGGGGAGAATGAGAATTAAATACAAAACTAAACTAGGCGGTATTATATTTTATATAATAATAATAGTGTTAATTTATATTACTATTTTTAATGTAAAGTATTATTTGGCAAAGCTTATAGCGTTATCTTTAGCAGCTATGTGTGTTAATTTGGCAAACAATTCAAATCTAATTAAAACTGCAAGTTTGAAGGAAAGTAAAGTTAATGAAATAGAATTGGATATTGATTGTGAAATATATACTGTAGATAAGAAGTTAATGGGTAATAATAATGTGGCAGCTGTAGGTTTATTTTCACGAAAAATCTTTATAGAAAGAGATGTTCAAATTAAGCTTAACAAAATGGAATTATATGCTGTTATAATGCATGAAGTGGGACATTTAAAAAATAAGCACGGAGTAAAGTTGTTTTTATGGAGATACATCTCAACTGCAATTACAGCTTATGGACTTCATATGATGAGTTATGGAAATAGTAAAATAAATTATTTTATCACTATTGTAGGAATAATTACTGTTTTTTTACTTAATATCTATATGAAAAAGACAGAACATATAGCAGACGATTATGCATTAAAAAATGGATGTGATAAAACAGATTTAATTCAGGCTTTAAATAAAATAAATGATATGAACGTAAGTGATAGAAGAAAAATGGTTATTACTAATGATTCACATCCACAATTGGGAAAAAGAATTGATCATATTGAAGATACTTGTTGTAAGATGAAATTTAACCAATAAAAAATC
Source organism: Clostridium sp. (assembly GCF_036660475.1). Taxonomy (GTDB): domain Bacteria; phylum Bacillota; class Clostridia; order Clostridiales; family Clostridiaceae; genus Clostridium_J. Next base: position 141,050 of record NZ_JAVXAO010000007.1, read on the forward strand.
TATAGTGGATTATTAAAATGTACCCAATGAAGTGAGCATTAAAAAGTTTACTCCATTGGGTGTTTTTATTTGTAATAGTAATATATTTTAGAGGGGGTGAATTTGGATAGTGAAAGTGTAAGTGATTGATGCCTAAATACTTTAAGGATATAATTAGATTTAAAATATAAATCTTTTCACAATATAGGATATAATTAGAAATACAAAATTAGAAGTGGGGAATTAATACTATGAATAATATAAATATATTATTAGTTGATGATGAGGAGAACATTAGAAATTTATTACAAGCATATTTAAAGAAGGATGGGTTTGGTATATTTCATGCGAGCAATGGCGAAGAGGCTATAAAATCCATGGAAACAGAGGATATACATATAGTTATTCTAGATATAATGATGCCTATTATGAATGGTTTTGAGACCTTAAGAATTATAAGAAATAAATGGTCAACACCAGTAATTATGCTTAGCGCCAAGGATGAAGAGGAAGATAAGCTTCTAGCTTTAGGTTTTGGAGCAGATAATTATGAGAATAAGCCCTTTAGCCCTAAGGTATTAGTTGCAAAGATTAAGGCTCTGGCAAAAAGGATATATGGCGAAAAAATAAATGATTTTGCAGGAGAGCATGTAGGTGATCTTTATATTGATGAAGAGGCTCATAAAATTAGTGTTGAAGGGGAGGATATTAACCTTTCACCAACCGAGTTTTCCTTACTTATATACTTACTTAAAAATAAAAATATAGTACTTACAAGGGAGCAAATTCTTACTAGTATCTGGGGTTATGAATTTGAGGGAGACATAAGAGTTGTAGATACAAGTATAAAAAGATTAAGAGAAAAATTAAAGCATATGAATAAAATTATAGTAACGGTTCGAGGATTTGGATATAAGATGGAGGTTTAATATGCGTCATTTTGAAGATTTACTTAACACCATAAAAAGTGTATTTGAAAACATGAAGGAAACAATAAAAAAGAATATAACTATGAAGATGTTCTTTGTAACTACTATAGTATTTATTACATTTTTAACTATAACACTTATAAGTCAAAGGGTGTTATTTGAAAAAATATATGATGATAAAAAGGAAACAGATATAAAAAATAACGTAATTAAGTTTAAGGATACGCTGAATACTGCAAAAAGTGAAAGTGCGATAATAGAGAGCATAAAGGGATTTGAGAGTAACTACAACACTTCAATAGGGGTTTTAAATACACAAAATAATTTAATGATAACTTTTAAGACTAATTCAGAAGCTATAGATAGTAAAAATAATGAGATTTTCAACTATATAATTAAAACCATAAGGTCAGATTCAAAGTTGTTAGCTAGAGTAATGTTATCAGAGCAAGTAACTATTTCCTTTATAATGCAAGATACAGGTACTAAATATTTAGCATCTGCAATTATGGATCAAAATAATATAATTATAGGATTTACGTCATTACAACATGTAAAGGAAGCTATGGGAGTCATAGGTATATTCTATAAGTATTTTTACATCGGAGCAATTGGAGTGATAGTCATATTATCGCTTATGTATTCAAAGATAATTACAAAGCCATTAAGGCAGCTAAATATGGTTGCTGCAAAGATGAGTAATTTAGATTTTAGTGAGAGATGTCAGGTTACATGTGAAGATGAAATTGGAAGTCTAGGTGATACATTAAACTTTTTAGGGGAAAATTTAGAAACCTCATTAAATTCTTTGAAAGAGATTAATAGAAACCTCCAAAGTGATATTGATAAAGAACGAGAAATAGAAAATATGAGGAAGGGATTTATTGCAGATGTATCTCATGAGTTAAAAACTCCAATTACTTTAATCAAAGGATATACAGAGGGTATAAAAGATGGAATATTCCTTGAAGATAATATAGAATCATCTCTAGATGTAATTATAGAAGAGGCAAATAAAATGAATAATTTAGTTAAAGATATGTTGCAGCTATCTTTATTAGAAGGTGGAAAGATAGTCATTCATGAAGAATTATTTTATATTGATGATTTATTAAAGAATGTTATAAAGAAGTTGCATCACAGTATCGATAATAAGGGTATAAATATAACTATGAGGCTTGATCATAGTATGGTTCAAGGCGATGTATTTAAAATAGAACAAGTGATAACTAATTTTCTCACAAATTCTATAAGGCACACAAATAATAATGGAAGTATACGTGTGGAGGTATATAACAATTATAGTGAGACGAAGGTGACTTTTGAGAATACAGGTGAGCATATTAAGGATGAGGAATTAGATAAAATATGGGTGAAGTTTTATAAAATAGATAGGTCAAGGAATAGGCGAGATGGTGGAACTGGACTTGGATTATCTATTGTAAAAAACATAGTAGATTTACATCAAGGTAAGTGTGGAGTAGAGAATACTTCTAGGGGGGTAAAGTTTTACTTTACGTTACCGTCTAAAATAAACGTTATGTAAAAAAAGAATAAGGGGATGGGGAATTATGAAGGGTACAGTAGTATCGATATGGATAAATACTTGTAGAAAACTATTTGATGAGTCACAAGTAGAAAAGGCAATGAATCATGCAGGATGGGATAGTGAAAGAGTCTTTTCTCCAATGGAAGACGTAAATGATGAAATAATAGATAAATTTATATCTAAGCTATCACAGATAAGAAATATTCCAAAGGATAAGCTTTGGAAAGATATTGGTAAAGATAACATAAAATCCTTTGTTAGTGTATATCCAATGTATTTCCATAAGAATAATGCATATGGATTTTTAAAATCAGTTTATAACATACATATAGCAATAGTTAAACAAATTAAAGGTGCTAAACCACCACTAGTAAGTATAGAGCAAACAGCAAGTAACAAGGCAGTAATGTCATATTCTTCAAAGAGAAAAATGTTTGATTATTTTATGGGGATGTTAGAAGGAACCTTTAATTACTATAATGAAGAGTTTAAGTTTGATATCATAGAGAAGACCTCAGATGGTATGAAAGTTGAAATCACCTTTGAAAAAGCAATCGGTAGTAAAAAAAATTATGCTTTTAATAAGATTTTATCCTTAGGGTTTATAAAGTCTATTTCAGCTAAAGCGTCTATATTTACATTTGTTGTAACACTTATAGGTAGCGGGCTTATATTAGGATTTAAGGATATTGTTTCTGTAATAGGAATAACAGCAGTATCCACTGTTGCAACCTTTATTGGGACAAGTTTATTATTTAAGCCAACTAAAGATATATTAAGGTTTAAAGAGCAGATGAAAAATGAAGAATCAAAAGAAGAGATTGAAATAAGTACTAAGGACATATTTGAGGATTTATTTAATGCTGTTAAGGATAGTTCAAATAGTAGTTCAGACGGGTTTTTAGAAGTTAAAGCAACTGTTGATGAAATGATTAATTATCTTGATAAGATAACAGTTATATCAGATAATATGGAAGGTGCTTCTAGTGAGATATCTACAGTTGTAGAGCAGATGTCAGATACAAGTGTAGATCAGGCTAACAATACAGAAATTGTAGCATCTGGATTAAATGATAATATTAGAGCTTTAAACACGGTGGTTAATAGTGAAAATGAAAATAAATTAGCAATGGAAGATACCGTGACAAAGATTAATGATGGAGTTAAGGAAATAAAAATTGTAAGTGATAATATTCAATTTACACTAGATAGATTCCAAGATGTAAAAGAAACTGGAATAAAATTAAATAATAAGGCAAGCGATATAACAAACATAGTATCGATAGTAGCCCAAATTTCTGACATGACAAATCTTTTAGCCTTAAATGCGTCTATAGAAGCTGCAAGAGCAGGAGAGCATGGAAGAGGGTTTGCAGTAGTTGCAGAGGAAGTAAGAAAATTAGCAGAGCAAACAAAGGATGCAGTTAAAGAGATAAATTTAAACCTCAAGGAATTTGCTGGAGACATCAAATTCACTGTAGATAGTATAGAAGAACAATGTGCAAATCTTCAAAATGAAACAGAAGGATTAGAGAGAATAAGGAATATAAGTGCATCAACAACAGTTGCAGTTGAAAAAGTAGCAGAATCTATGATTGTAACTATAAATGATTTAGGCAGAGAAGTTAAAGCAATAGAGGGTATGTATGAGAGTGTAGAATCCTTAGCAGCTATAGCGGAAGAGAATTCAGCAGCTTCTCAAGAGGTTAGTGCCAGTGTAAGCACTTATACTGAAGAAATGTTAGCGCTTACCAATGCAGTTAAGGAAATTAAAAGAATTTCTATTTACTTTGATGAACAATTAAGTAAGAACTAATAAAATAAGAAAGACATTCACATGATAATTTGTGAATGTCTTTTTAAACGTATTTATTTAAAATATAAGTTGGTAAAGTGTTGTTGTAGAATTATTTACCACTTTCAGAGCTTTTAATCATATAGAATTATTAAGTAACAATAAGCATCTTAAAAAATAATAAATCAGTATCTTTGACTTGTTATTTATTTAAGGTGTATTAGATAGATCAAATGCCTTGTAAATTAAAATTAGGCACATAAATGGTAGAGTTACTGCCTGACTCTTGTATAAAGGCATTTTTATAACCAAGGTCAACGCAGTGAGCTATAAGAGAATCATAGTGGCCAGGGTTGAGAGCTTTATTAATCTCAGGATACTTAGATGCTCTAAACATTGGAGTATATTGATTCATTAGGCTGAGAAATACTCGGTCACCAAAGGTTTTATATATGTACTCTACAATCTTTTTTGAATCAAATAATAATCCTGGTAACATAAGGTGACGTATGATAACGCCAGTTAGCATTAGTCCAGTATTATTAAAAATAGTGTCTCCAATTTGTAATACCATTTCTTCAATAACCTTTGAAGCTATATTAAAATAATTAGGAGCAGCAGAATATTTTATTGCGTATTTATCGTTAAAATATTTAAGGTCTGGAATATAAACATCTACATACCCTTTAAGAGCTTTAATACTTTCAAGATTTTCATAGCCATTAGAATTATAAACTATAGGGATGTGAAGACCTTGACCTTTAGCAATATCTAAGGCAGCAATAATTTGAGGTATATAGTGGGTAGGGTTAACTAAATTTATATTATGATATCCCTTAGCTTGCTGCTCAAGGAATATTTCACTAAGTCTTTCTATTGAAATTTCTTTTCCAATATCAGCTTGACTGATATCATGGTTTTGGCAAAATACACACCTTAAATTACAGTTTGAGAAGAATACGGTCCCAGAGCCTTTAGTTCCAGATATGCAAGGTTCTTCCCACATATGTCCATAAGCTTTAGCTACTTTTACAGTAGCTACACTTTTACAAAACCCTATATTTCCATTAATTCTATCGACACCACAATTTCGAGCACATACAGTGCAATTACTAAGACTGCTTAAATCTATCATAACTATCTCCTTAAAAATTTATACAATTAAGGCACCTTCAAAAATAAATAAGTCAGTATGTGAGGATATCTTGGGTTGTTATTTATTTTCAGATGACTAACATTAGTATAATTAAAGTTTAGGAAAAAGTGAAGTAGGGCATCTTCAAAAAATAAACAAGGCAGTATGTTCGAATATTTGCCTTGTTATTTATTTTTAGATGTCCAGATAAAGAGTTATTTATTATGTGTGGGATTTTTTTGTTTTAAAGTAGAAAATAATACATTGAGTTATAAATATTAAGCTGATTATTCCAAAGCCTGGATAAAGGAAAGTTATAAGCTTTTTAAAACCTATTTGTGAAATGGGAAGAGCCACTAAAAGAATAAGAACAACTCCTCTTTTATAAGGGATGTTATATTTTTTTTCAAGGGTCTTTCCAACACTATATATATCAGAGACCTCAGTGGAGAACATTTCACACCAGATTACACAAAGCAAAAGTATTTGAATTAAAGGTGTGAATTTACTAGCTACAAATAGTAGAGGTATCTCAAATCTGAAAATCTCAGGAGTATTTGCAATTAACATGGTATTTATTAAAGTGGCAAGGAGAGTCAAGGTTAGAGCACCAATGATTAAGCCTATAATCAAAACACGTTTTTTCTTTATCTCTTTGCTGATTGGAACTATAACACCACTACAAGAAAGCATGTTAAAGCCGGCATATAGGAATGCTGATATAATCCATTGATTTTTAATAATTAGATGTTTATTAATAGGAGCTTGTTTCATAAATTCTATAGTCATAGTATCCTTTGAAAATATTAGATGGAGTACAAATACTGTGATAACAATGGTAGTTAAAGTAGGAACAATGATAGAGTTAATTGCTATTAGTCCCTTAGTATCTTTTAAAAGTGTAAATAGTGTTACGACGGCCATTAATATAATACCAACAAACCTTGGTATTCCAAAGTATTGATAAAGTAGAGCACCACTTCCAGCTAAGATAATAGCAGCACCTGATACTAAGAAAAAGCTAGTTAGATAATCTGTAATTTTACCGAAAAAGCCAGGACTCACTAAGTTTATAAAGTCGGTGTAAGAGCCTAGGTTATACTGTAGACTTATAGAAACTATAACTGAACTCACAATTATGTAAAATACTGCGCAGATTATAAGTCCATAGAAACTTGCAAAGCCATAAGTAGAAAAAAATTGAGTTATCTCTTGACCAGAGGCAAGCCCAGCTCCTACAATTGTACCAATAAACACCGTGGCAGCTTGAAAAACTAATTTAAAATCCTTCAAAAAAATCCCCCCAATAATAGTACTTCTATATTTATATATAGTATCCACCTAAAATATGTGGAAAACTATAAAATTGTGGACAACTTTCAGAAGTACTGTGAGTAGTTTTTTAAATCCATGTGGATTTTAGTGAGTAAAAGAGTTAAAATTTATCTAAGGCATCTTCAAAAATAAACAAGTCAGTATGTTTGATTATTCACAGCTTTGACTTATTATTTATTTTCAGATACCTAATATCAAAATGTGAGTTTTAACAAAGGATAAATAGAAAATAGAAGGAGGTGTCTCTAGAAAATCCTAGGAATAAGGCTAAGGATATCTAGAGTAAAAATATGAAAACTGATTTTAATGGAAAGAAATATCATAGTTTAAACTATTTTTTAAGAGAAAAATTTGATGGTAAGAAGACTTTTAAGATATCATTAGATGGAGGTTTTTCCTGTCCAAATAGAGATGGAACTATAAGTAAAGGTGGATGTATATTCTGCTCAGAGAGGGGTTCAGGTGACTTTGCAGGGAATAGGCTTTTATCAATCACTGAGCAATTTAGAGATATAAAAGAAATGATGAATAAGAAGTGGAAAGATGGAAAATACATTGCTTATTTTCAAGCTTACACAAATACCTATGGACCTGTTGAGGTTTTAAGAGAAAAGTATGATGAAGCGCTAAAGGAAGAGGATGTAGTTGGTCTTGCCATAGCTACAAGACCTGATTGCATAAATGGGGATGTATTAACGCTTTTAGAAGAATACTCAAAGAAGGTATACACTTGGGTGGAGCTTGGACTTCAAACTAGTAATGATGAAACTGCAAGTCTGATAAATAGGGGATATAAGCTAGATGTATTTAAGAAATCAGTAGAGGAATTGCAAAAAAGAAATATAGATGTAGTTGCCCATGTAATCTTTGGTCTTCCAGGAGAAACCAGAGAAGATATGTTAAATACCATAAAGTATATTTCAAAGCTACCCATAAAGGGCGTTAAGATGCATCTTTTACATGTGCTTAAAAATACGAAACTAGAAGAGCTCTTAGAAGATGGAAAACTTCAGCTATTGGAGATGGATGAATATATTGATCTAATAACTGAATCTATAACCTTACTACCGGAGCATATGGTAATCCATAGACTTACAGGTGATGCTCCAAGGGATTTACTCGTTGGACCAATGTGGAGCCTTAAAAAATGGGAAGTTTTAAATGCCATAGATAATAAATTGAAAGAAGAGGATTTATATCAAGGAAAATGTTACGAATAATATAAGTAGTGGAAATTACTTAGGTGAATATACTTTAGCTTTATAATGAAAAATCAGGAAAAGCAGACAATGATATAGAGAGTTAAAAAATAGGGGGATGGGGAAATGAAAATTGATATTATGATATCTGCAGCAGATATTAAACCAGAAAGATTAAAGGGTAAGGTAGTTGTAGTTATTGATGTACTAAGGGCTACCACGGTTATGATAACGGCGATTAACAACGGTTGTGAGAAGGTTATACCGGTAAGAGAGATAGAGGATGCTCTACACATTGCAAATAAGAATAGGGAGTATTCTCTTTTAGGTGGAGAAAGAGAAGGGCTTAAAATAGAAGAATTTGATTTTTCTAATTCACCACTAGACTATACAGCGGAAGTTGTAAAAGGAAAGACGCTTATTATGACTACATCCAATGGCACTAGAGCTATTAAAAATAGTGAAGAAGCAGATAGAATATTTATTGCTGCAATGATAAATGGAAACGCTGTGGCTAAGAAACTTGTAGAGTTAAATAAAGATGTGGTATTTATAAATGCAGGTACTAATGGAGAGTTTTCCATGGATGACTTTATAACTAGTGGATATATAATTAACTGTATTAAGTCTATGGGTGGGTCAGAGCATGATCTGACAGATATGGCGATAACTTCAGAGTATGTATATAAAGGCAATCCAGGGATAATAAGCTTCGTAAAAGATGCACTTCATTATAAACGACTTAAGGATTTAGGTTTTTATGAGGACTTAAGATATTGTCTTACAAAGGATATAGTAGATATAGTGCCAGAATATAAGGCTGGAGAAATAATATTATAAACACTTAAGAACTGCTATTTTTAGTAGTTCTTCTTTTTTTTGATAAGCTTAAGAAAATTACTTCATAGATAATAGTATACAGAGTAAAAAGTCCAATAAAAATAACTTGCTCCATATTGCTCATTTTAGAGGTAGCAAATATTATTATAAGAGGAAAACATAAAATAATTTGAAGGAATCGGAGTATAGACAAACTTTGCATAATATCACCCTTTACCAAATATTAGTATATTATGATTTTCACATTTTTAGAACATGAATTCAATAAATTTCGTATAACAAATTCGTACTTTATTTTACTAAAGACAAAATATATGAGGAAATAGCTATAGAAAAGGGAGATTATGGGGATTAAAGTTTTATAAAAAAGTAGTGCTCAACATATATATTAATGAATAAAATAAACAAGGGGGAGTGTATATGGAATTCTTGAATTATATTACTGAGAATGCATTAATACTGATACCGGTGCTTTATATAATAGGAATGATTCTAAGTGGAACAGAGAGGGTGCCAAATAAGTATATACCAGTTATATTATTACCAATAGGAATAGGATTAGCTATGGGGATTATGAAGAGCTTTAGTGCGGATGCTATAATACAAGGTGTTTTAGTTACAGGAGCTAGTGTATATACTAATCAAATAGTAAAACAAATTAAAAAAGAAAATTAATAAGTAGAAAAGTCTTATGCAGAGATAACCTTGCACAAGACTTTTTCTTTAGTGAAATAATAATTTTTATAAAGCTAAGATGCTGTTTTTAAATTTTCATTAGTGTCATCTATTATTGATTTTTTCTTCCATTTACCTAATTTGTAGTATATGAATGTTGCAATCATACCAAATGTCCATGCAGTTGGTATGGACATCCAAATGCCTTTAGTACCAAGAAATGAAGAGAAGAAGTAGGCTAGTGGAATTCTGATTATCCACAGGGATAATATTGAAACTACCATTGGGAAGATTGAATCTCCAGCTCCTCTTAACACACCAGTAGTAATAAACATTGCTCCAACTATAGCATAGAAGGGTGATATTGTATTAATATATATAATACCTTCTGAGATAACCTCTGGATCTGTAGTAAAGAGGCGCATAAGTGATGGTCCAAAACTTCTAAGAAAGAAGTATACTAATATGGATATTATACTAGACATTATAAGTGTTGATTTTAAACCATTTTTAATTCTATGAAATTTTTTAGCGCCAATGTTTTGTCCAACAAATGTAGATATAGCAGCACCGAAGTTCATTACGGGCATTGAAGCAAAGTTATCTATCTTAGCAGCAGCTGCATAGGCGGCTACCGTCGCCCCACCAAATCCATTTACTATACTCTGCATAGTTATGGACCCTAGTGAGAATACCATCTGTTGTATTCCAGAAGGGAGTCCAATTTTTACAGTTTTCATGAAGATTTCTTTGTGGAATTTTATATTTTTAAGAGAAATTCTAAATATATCATGTCGCTTGTTTAGGTATAATATAGCGAGGATGAAGGATAATCCTTGAGATATTATAGTTGCTAAAGCAGCACCAGCGATACCCATGTTAAAGGATACTATAAATATAATATCTAAAAATATATTAACTATTGAAGCTAAAATAAGAAAATAAACTGGCGTTTTAGAATCACCTAAACCTCTTAGTATAGAGCTCACAGAGTTATATCCAAATTGGCAAATAAGCCCTATGAACATTATGTCAAGATAGGTTTTAGATGGATCATAAATTTCTTGAGGAACATTTATAATTTTTAAGATTGGACCACTAAGAAGTAAGCCTAGTATAGTCATAAAAAATGAAGCGATAAATAAAAATATATAAGTTGTATCTATAGTATTTTTAACATTAATAATATCATCAGCCCCAAAGTATTGGGAAATAAGTATTGTAGATCCAAGTGTTAAGCCCATAATTAATGAGCCTAATAAAAATGTTATTGGGAAACTAGTACCAACTGCAGCTAAAGCTTCAGTACCAAGAAATCTGCCAACAATTATACTATCTACCGTATTGTACAATTGTTGAAATACGCTTCCGATAAGCAAGGGAAGCGTAAAGTTAAATATAAGTTTGGCTTCATTGCCAGTGGTCATATCTTTCATAAATTAAACTCCTTTTGAAATTCTAAGTATATGATAAAAATCTATCTTCATTGCAATTAACGTCACAGTGGCAATGAAAAAAATTAGGTATGCGAAATATTCGTGTATAAAACTATTATACTATAATTTCTAATAAAATAACCCTATTACCAATAAAAATCATTGATAATAGGGTTATTTTATAGATTAAACCACTTGGAATATATAAAACTTTAAGTAATAAGATTCATCACTGTTCCAAAGAATTGGATGATCTGGAGCTTGAGTTCTAAATTCTACTTGTCTTAGTGTAACTCTAGCATCTTTAGCAGCATCTGCAATAGTTTCTTTAAATAAATCAGGATTCATGAAGTGAGAACATGAGCAGGTTATAAAATAACCACCTCTTTGAACTAGCTTCATACCCCTAAGATTAATTTCTTTATATCCTCTTGTAGCACTTTTAATTGTTGTACGAGATTTTGTGAAAGCTGGAGGATCAAGGATAACTACATCATATTTTCTTCCTTCATCGGACCACTCACGAAGTATGTCAAAGGCATTGTGACACTCGAACTTAACCGTATCTTCAAGACCGTTTAGTTCTGCATTACTTCTACAGAAATCTACTGCATGTTGTGATATATCAACACCTAGTACTGACTTAGCACCTGCAACTCCTGCATTTAGAGCAAAAGAACCTGTATGAGTAAAGCAGTCAAGAACTGTAGCATCTTTACAAAGTTTATGTATGGCAGCTCTATTTTCCTTTTGATCTAAGAAGAAACCTGTCTTTTGACCATTCTCAATATCTACGTTGTACTTAACACCATTTTCTACAATTTGAACCATCGTATCGAAGGGCTCAGTTAAAAATCCTTTAACTTGTTCCATACCCTCAAGAATTCTAACCTTAGCATCACTTCTCTCATAAACACCTTTAGCGCCAAAGTCTTCAACTAAAAGTTTTACAATGATATCTTTGTATTTATCAATTCCTAGAGCTAGGGATTGAATAACGTAGTAATCTTCTAGCTTATCGATTATAAGTCCAGGAACAAAATCCGCCTCTCCAAATAGAAATCTACAGCTAGAAGTATCTATAACTGTTTTTCTATAATTCCAAGCAGCAGTAAGTCTTTTTCTAAAGAATTCTTCATTAATTTCTTCATTAACATCTCTGGTCATAATTCTTAAAGCAATTTTAGAGGCATCATTAATATAACCTTTTCCTATGAAATCACCCTTATAATTATATATTTCTACTATGTCACCATTAACATATTCACCATCGAATTCAGCAATCTCTGTAGAATAAACCCACAGATGTCCATTTTCAGCATTTCTGCCTTTTCCTTTAAGTAGATAGAATTTACAAGCCATTTATATCCTCCTATTAATACAATCAGTCATAACTAAAATTAAAATATGACATTATCAAGTAAAATTTATATTATTCTTTATTTAAATCTGTTAATTATTTATTCAAACTTATTATAGTATAAATTTATGGAGAAGATTTTGCAAATAAATTATTTATTTTTTACCATAGAAAAAAATTAAAGAGTAAAGTATAATATTCTTGGCTTAAAAATTTTAAAAGGCTAAAAGCGAGTTGAAATTCAAGCTAAATGTATGAAATATGGCCTAAAATAATGAAATTAAGGCATATTCGCTTAATTAACATTAAAAAAGGTTGTTTAAATAGTTGAAGTAACAGATTTGAATAATTAATTATAATAGATAAAAAAACAGTCATAGGGATATAGGAGGAAAATTAATGAGTATACTTACAGTTAAAAATATTAGTCATGGTTTCGGGGATAGAGCAATATTTGAAGATGTATCCTTTAGATTATTAAAGGGTGAACACGTAGGATTAATCGGAGCTAACGGTGAAGGTAAATCTACATTCATGAACATCATAACTAGCAAGCTTATGCCAGACGATGGACAAGTAATTTGGTCAAACAACGTGAGAGTTGGATATATGGATCAGCATGCAAATCTTGAAAAAGGATTAACTATAAGAGATGTCCTAAGAGGAGCATTCCAGTACCTATTTGATTTAGAAACTGAAATGAATGAGTATTATGGTAGAATGGGCGAAATGGATGAAGATGAAATGACTAAGGCCCTTGAAAGAACAGCAGTTATTCAAGATATGTTAGATCACAATGGATTCTACGTTATAGATGCTAAAGTTGAGGAAGTTGCTAAGGGGTTAGGATTAATTGATGTAGGCCTAGATAAGGATGTAACTGAATTAAGTGGAGGACAAAGAACTAAGGTTTTACTTAGTAAGCTTTTACTTGAAACACCAGATATATTACTTCTAGATGAGCCTACAAACTACTTAGATGAAGCGCATATAGAATGGCTTAAGAGATATCTACAAAGCTATGAAAATGCATTTATACTAATATCACATGATATACCATTCTTAAATACTGTAATTAACCTTATCTATCATGTAGAGGATAGAAAGTTAAGCAGATATGTTGGAGATTATGAAGAGTTTAGAAGAATATATGATGCAAAGAAGGAACAACTAGAGAAAGCTTATGAAAGACAACAATCTGAAATCGCAAGACTTGAGGATTTTGTAGCTAGAAATAAAGCTAACGTTGCAACATCTAACATGGCTAAATCAAGACAGAAGAAGCTTGATAAAATAGATAGAATAGAGATTTCTAAAGAGAAACCAAAACCAGTGTTTAACTTTAAAATGGGAAGAGCCGCTGGAAAGGTAATCTTCGAAACTAAGGACCTAGTTATTGGATACGATACTCCACTAACAAAGCCTCTTAACATATCAATGGAAAGAGGACAAAAAGTAGCCCTAGTTGGAGCCAACGGACTTGGAAAGACAACTCTTCTTAAGAGTCTTATGGGAGCAATAAATCCTATAAGTGGAGAAGTAGCGCTAGGAGACTATCAACAAATTGGATACTTTGAGCAAGAGGGACAATCAGGAAACAAAAATACTTGTATAGAAGAGTACTGGAAAGAGTTCCCTAGCTGTACTCAATATGAAGTTCGTGCAGCCTTAGCAAGATGCGGACTAACTACAAAACACATCGAAAGTATGGTAATGGTTCTATCAGGAGGAGAAGCTGCAAAGGTAAGACTTGCAAAGCTACTTAATACAGAAACTAATATTCTAATCCTTGACGAGCCTACAAACCACTTAGATGTAGAAGCAAAAGCAGAATTAAAAAGAGCATTACAAGAATATAAAGGAACAATACTACTAGTTTGTCACGAACCAGAATTCTATCAAGATGTAGTAACAGAAACATGGAATTGTGAGGATTGGACGACTAAGATTGTTTAGTGTAATTTAAAATTAGAAGTGTAAAAGGGAAGCAGTTTTTTAGCACTTAGGATTACAGAAATTTTTAAGATAAGAAGAGTTAGTGTAAAAGCTAGCTCTTTTTATATATAAAACCATTTGCAAAAATAGTATAATAGGATATTATTTTGATATAAATAACAATGAGGTGCTTTTATATTTATACATATGAATAGTAATTTCATTAAAAATATTAAGGAGATGAAGTATGGCTAAAATTAGAAAAATACTTGGAAAATCAGATTCACCATATATTGTATCGCTTATGAAATTGATTGAAACGCAAAGTAAAGAAACAATTGCAAAGTGGTGTATAGATTATTCAGAAGAGTTTATTTTACCAATTTATCAAGTCGCTTACCCAAATGATGATAGAGTGAGGAGCGCTCTAAATGCAGCACATAATTGGCTTCTAGGGGAGATTACATTGAAAGAAGTTAAAAAGTATATTTCAGACGTGCAAGTAGCAGCTAGAGAAGCAAAAGAAAATCCAGCAGCACAAGCAGCAGCAAGAGCTATTGGCCAGGCTTCAGCCTCAATTTATAATCCAGCAGGTTCTCTTGCAATTGCGTTTTATGGAGCAGCTGCAATTGCTTATAATCGCGTTGGAGTAAATGAAAAACCTGAAATTTATGAACAAATTGCTACGGAAGAGTGTGATAAGATGGAAATTTCTTTAGGTAAAGTTGCTATAGAAAATGAGGTAAATCCAGCTAAGATAAATTGGAACTGTTAAATATGAAGTCTTAGAAGGTATGTTAAGTATATGAAGAGTTTGAGGTTATATATAAATGGCTATTGAAGTTAATCCATAATAGAAAACTTCAATAGCCATTTTTTTATTTAGAAAATTGTATTTTCAAATCTCCACTTTTGCAGTTAATATCAAAGTTATTTTCAGCGGAATCATTTGTTACTTCCGTGTCACCATCAGCTTTAATACCATCTATTTTACTACTTCCAAAATCCATATCAACACTATAGGAATATTGATTTTTTGCTAAATTAGTGTCGATATCTATATCGCCAAAATCACAGTTTATAACATTGGAACCCTTTAAGGCTCCAGCTAAATTAACAGTCCCTGATTTTGCATTAATTAATAGTCCGTTTGATACTAATCCACTGGCATCAATATCACCAAAATCACTATTTATTTCAATTGTGTTTGAAGTAAGTAATTTAGTATTTACTTCTCCAGATTTTGAATTCAACTTGAAATTAGCCGCATAAATATTTTCTGTATCAATATCACCAAAGTCAACGAATAATGTAAGCTCGTCTAACTTCATATTTTTAATCTTTACTGTACCACTTTTAGAATTTATATTTAATTTGTTTCCATTGATGCTATCTAGATTTATATCACCAAAATCACAGTTAATATTTGAGTCATTAATATCAATATTATTAATTGTTATACTACCACTATTACTTTCTATGTCCAAACTGTTTAAAACTATATCAGCTGGAACATAAATTTTCACTTTGCTTTTATTATTTATTGAACCGAAATTTAAATTTAAGTTTATAAATTTATTTCCTTCTTTATTTTCAGAACTTATAGTTAGTTTATCATTGCTAACACTATAAGTTAACTTCATAACCTCTTTATCAAACTCTAATTCAATAGCATATTTGTCTGATTTGATTATTTCAATATCACCGAAATCCATATCTACATCTATGGCAGTAAACTTTTCTAAGTCTTTATTTTCTTTTATATAATCTCCACCATCATATACTTTAAAACCATCCCTACCTAACATTACACTACGATTTCCGCCAGTTAAAAATCCAAGGGTTGCCATGATTCCACCTAAAACTATTAAACTTACCGCTATTGTCACTATATTTTTTCTTCTTCCCATTATAAATCACCCCTTACACGTGGCTTGGATTTGTTGAATTTATTTAAGCAATTCTTAGTTGTATTACTAATAAATATATAAATCTTTGGTGAAAACATTTTTATTCCTGCTATTAATAAAAGACCCAAACCAATAACGATTAAACCAAGGCCCATATACATAGCCCCTGTTGCTGGAACTTTAAATAATACCGCAAAACCTGTGAAGCATACAACGACACCTGCAAAGAAAAGTGATGCCGCAACTGCTACAAAGCTGAAAAGTAACGCTCCTATAACTATTAACATTGAAAATAAAATCATTATAAATGCGAAAGCTAATGGTAATGCTATTGGAGCTGCAAATATGGAAAGTATAATTAACATTATTTTGTTTAAATTACCCTTGTTATTTTCCTTTGTACTAGGGCTAAACGCATAATCCGATAATATTTGTGATGCGATTGTTGATGGTGAACCTAGTTCCAATAATACTTCAGCTTCATCTTTATCTGCATCCTGAAAATAATCTAAATAATATCCCACAATATTATCAACTTCTTCTTTAGGTAATCTTTTTAGTTTGTTTTTCAAATCATTAATGAATTTTTCCTTACTCATTACACATACCTCCCCCTAATAATACCTTATCAACATTTCCCTTGTAGTCTACCCACTCATCTAAATAAACATTAAGTTGTTCTTTACCTTTTTCTGTTATTTGGTAATATCTTCTATTTCTTCCCTGGTAAGCTTGATCATAGGTAGTCAAGCATTCATCCTTTTGTAATCTACGAAGCACTGGATACAATGTAGATTCTGATATAGATATAATCTGTCTAACATTTTGCGTAAGTATATATCCATAAGTATCTTCTCTAGAAAGTACTGCTAAAACACATGCATCTAATAAAGCTGCGCCTAATTGAAATGCCATAACTTCACCTCTTTCGTTATTTTATAATATCTTACTATATATAATACTATACGCTGTATAATATTATTCGTCAATCATTTTTAAATTTTATTTTAAATAAATTTAGGGCAAGGAAATTCACAGTTGAAATTTTAAAAATCTTAAACCCAACCTATTGAGTGTAAATATAGCTCCTTTTTATTGAAGTATTTTTATATAAGGAATATAATTTTTAATGGGGAGCGGGGAAGATTGTTACAGAAAATGAATTAGAGCGTAAATGGATGGCGTATATTAAAGAAAATTACTAATGCTATATAAAATATTGGTAGGATGTTAGTGGGAAGCTAGCCTTTATATGTTGAGTGTTATAACAAGTGCGTTTAAATAAAAAAGGGAGCTAAAGATAAAAAGTGAGTAGAGAATTAAGAGAGCTTAGAAGAATAAGACAAAGTTTAAACAAAAATAAATCAGTGAATACAAATTCTAGAATAGATAATTTGGGAAATAAATTTATTAAGATTATTTTACTTGGCTGGGTTGTTACAATTTTAGTAATGGCAATAATATTAGCTATGATTATGTACTAAAAATCAATAATATCAGCAATTGATAATACGTGTATACAGAAATTAAATAAGGGAGAAGCTATATGATAAGAAAAGTTAGAGAAGAGGATTTTTATACTTTATATAATTGGATAAATGATAAGGATGTAATAAAAAACTCGAGGTACCAAGAGAGGAAAACTTTGGAGGTATATAAGAGTTGGTTTGATAAAAAACTAAATGATAGTAACTCATATATGTTTATATTAGAAGATGAAAATAAACCAATAGGTCAAGTTAACTTTGTAATAGAAGAGGGAGAAGCGTTAATAACTTTTTCTGTTGATAAGCAGAATAGAGGAAGTGGATGGGGGCGTAAACTAGCAGCACATGCTACAGAATTTATATTTAATGAAGTAGATAAGTGTAATAAAGCTGTGGCATATATAAATTCTGAGAATAAAGCTTCAATCAAGACATTTCATGGGTTGGGTTATAGCTATGAAATAGATGGAGAAGATTATAAGAAGATGTACAAAGTACTTACATAGAAGTGTATAAATATGAAAAAAATAAGAGCTAGTTTGATAAAAACTGGCTCTTATCTATTTATCAACATTAATGGATGAAAAATATTTTTAGGTATTTATAACATGTGTAGAGGGGGAACCTTATTTATTGTCATATGCATTAGTGCAGTAAATTCTGTATGCCTAATTTATAGAGGCATTAATGTTAAATATGTAAAAAATTGAAATTTGTATTTGTGTTTAGTATAATTAAGTAAGAGTACTATAATGAAACAAATATGTATTTGACGGGGTGTTAGGATGGGGATTGTTACAAAACAAATAACGGTGGAAGAGATAGGCATTTTAGAAAAACCATTAGATAAACTGCATGAATATCATAATAGTAAGTCAAAATACTTTTCAGGAAGTTTTCCGGTAGTAACCTTTGAAGAACGTGTAGAAGGTTATAGAAAAAATTCAAAGGTAGGAGAATATAGAATTGAATTACTCATTGATGAAGGAGTAAGTGATATTATAGGATTTTGCATTGGGTATAGTAAAAAAACAATTGGAAACATAGAGGTGCTATTTGTTGATGAAAAATACCGCCGAAATGGACTAGGTGAAAAATTAATGAGTAGTGCAATGGCTTGGTTTGAAGAGCTAGGTATAAATAAAGTAGAACTCACAGTGGTATATGGTAACGATGCAATATCATTTTATGAAAAACTGGGGTTTTATCCGAGAACAATTAATATGGCAACAAAATTACAGAGTTAAGCATTGATATAAGAATAAAAGTTATAAATGGGTGGAAATAAATTCTTAATAGGACTAAAATGATAATATACTAATTATTATGAAAATGAGAAAGTGGGGAATCGAAATGTATAAAAAACAAATAGAAGAATACTTTGAAGTTCATAAGAATAAAATTCTGGATGATGTATGTGATTTGGTGAGGATAAGAAGTGAGCGTGAGGAAGCTAAAGAGGGAATGCCTTTCGGAGAGGGGCCAGTTAGAGCTCTTGAAGCAGCTTTAAATATTGCCAGGGAAATGGGATTTCAAACTAAAAATTACGATAATTACGTAGGAACTATTGATTTTAATGACAAGGAAAAGCAACTTGATATACTTGCACATTTAGATGTAGTGCCTGTTAGTGATAATTGGACTGTTACAAAACCTTTTGAGCCACTTATAAAAGATGGAAAGTTATATGGCAGGGGATCATCAGATGATAAGGGTCCTGCTATTGTAGCACTATATGCAATGAAGGCGGTTAAAGATTTAGGTATTCCACTTAGTAAAAATGTACGTCTTATTTTAGGCACAGATGAAGAGTGTGGAAGTTCTGATATTGCGTACTATTATAAAAAAGAGGAAGAGGCACCAATGACTTTCTCTCCAGATGCAGACTTCCCTGTTATTAATATTGAAAAGGGTGGACTCAAAAGTACTTTCGAAGCTACTTTTGAAGAAGATAAAACTCTTCCAAGAATTTTATCTATGAAAAGTGGGGTGAAGGTAAACGTTGTTCCTGACAATGCCACTGCAATAGTAGAAGGATTTAGTGCAGATGAAGTTAATAAATATTGTGAAGCTGTAGGTAAGAAAATAGGAATGACCTTCACAGTAAATGAAGATAATGGCAAGTTTGTTATAAATGCAAGGGGTGCTGGTGCTCATGCATCTACTCCTCAGAATGGTAACAATGCTCTTACTGGTATGATAGAATTATTAGTTAGTATGCCATTCGCAGCTAGCGAAGGATTCAGGAGATTATCTTCTGTTAATAAATTATTCCCTCATGGTGATTTTAATGGTACAGCTTGTGGTGTGAAAATGAGTGATGAGATATCAGGTGAGTTAACTATGGCGTTTGATATATTTGAGTATTCTACTACAATGTTAAGTGGAACCTTTGATTGTAGAGCTCCAATCTGCGCAACCAATGAAAATCTACGTGATGTTTTAATGGCTAATATGAAAAAGGAAGGTATTACTCTAGAAGGTAATGATATATATGAAGCTCATCATGTGGATGAGAATTCAGAGTTTATACAAACCCTTTTGAAATGCTATGAAAGTTATAGTGGTAAAGAAGGTAAGTGTATAGCAATTGGTGGTGGAACTTATGTACATCATCTTAAAAATGGAGTAGCCTTTGGATGTACAATGCCTGGAACAGATAATCATCTCCATGGTGATGATGAGTTTGCAGTAATTGACGAGCTTATGCTTAGTGCTAAGATATTTACTCAGGCAATTATTGATTTATGTAAATAGAGGTTAAGGTAGAATTTATATAGAAAATAATATAAGGAATCTTTAAAAAAATAAACAAGTCAGTGTCCGAGGTTCTTTGGCTTATTATTTATTTTCAGATGTATAAAGGGAAGTGGTATATCAATATATCACTTCCCTTTGTATTTTAAATTATAAGCTATTTATCAGTTGAGGATAAGAATTCCATAAAGTTAATATTGAATTTATCCATTTGATTATAGAAGAGGGCATGACCGCTCTTTCGAAAAGATATAGTATTGATTTAGGGATATATTTATTTAATTCAAGGGCAAACTCATAAGGACATATTTTATCTAGGACTCCGTGGAATATGCCAGTAGGAAAGACTAATGGACTAAAATAAATAATTATATAACTTTACAAATCTTATGACCACAGTTGTCACATTTATAATAGGTTTTTCCATATTGATTATTGTCATATACGTGGTCAAATCGTTTCATAGTATCACCACATACATCGCATTTAAGTTTAATAGGCATTGTATTCGAGTGGGTTTTGGATTTCATATAAAATTCCTCCTATATTTTAAGCAGATACCTTAAGTTAGGTATTCATGTTAAGTAGTCCACAGCTGAATGCAAGAATCACTTAATAATATATTAGTTATTATACCTAAGTTAATATGAATATATAAGGTACGATAAATATAATAAATATTTTCTATGTAAATGTAGAATAATTTAAGTGAAAGCATTTTAACATGAGATATATGTAAGAGAGAAATTTATCTGATGTAATGGTGAAGCTTAAGGACATATATACAGATAACTCTACTTATTTAAATAAAGAGTTGAAGAGAAGGGGCGAGTAATATTGGATTCTATATTATACATACAAATTGCAGTGCTAATAGTATTAATACTATCATCAAGTTTTTTCTCAGCATCAGAAACATCATTAATGTCTATTAGCAAAATAAGAGTTAGGCATATGGTTGATGAAAAGGTTAAAGGTGCAACTGATATTAAAGCATTAATAGATGAGCCAAGTAATCTACTGGCTTCTATTTTAGTTGGGAATAACATTGTAAATATAGCAGCTTCATCATTAGCTACTGTAGTAGCAATAGATTTAGTTGGAAGTAAGGGTGTGGCTGCAAGTACAATAGTTATGACTATTATAGTGCTTATTTTTGGAGAGATAATTCCAAAGACCTTAGCATCTCAAAACTCTGAAAAAGTATCATTAATGGTGGCAGGACCAATACTTATTATGGGAAAGATATTTAAACCTCTAATTATAATAGCTACAAAGATATCTAATTTTTTCATCAAGGCATTTGGAGGTAATATAGAAAGTAATAAACCTTTTATAACAGAGGATGAATTAAAAACTATAGTAGATGTAAGTGAAGAAGAAGGCATACTTAAGCTTGAGGAAAAAGAGATGATACATAATGTATTTCAATTTGGAGATCTTTATGTGAAGGATGTTATGGTTCAGAGAGTGGATATCACAGCCTTAGATATAGAAGATAGTTTAGATTGGGTGCTTTCAATAGCTAAAGAAGAAGGTTTTTCAAGGATGCCTGTATATGTAGATACAATTGATAATATAGTAGGTATACTAAACATTAAGGATATATTATTTATAGAAGATACAAGTGATTTTACACTGCAAAACTATATGAGAGGGATTACATATACATATGAGTTTAGGAAGGCGACTGAGTTATTTAAGGATATGAATAAGCAAAGACAACATATGGTCATTGTATTAGATGAATATGGTGGAACTGTAGGGATTGTAACAATTGAAGATTTAATTGAAGAAATTGTTGGTGACATTAGCGACGAGGATGATGATATAGATCCAGAGATATACGTTGTTAAAGAGGATGAGTACATAGTAGATGGAAGTGTTAGAATAGAGGATATAAATGATTTAATAGGTACAAAAATAGAATCTGAGGAATTTGATTCTATAGGTGGATTTATAATAGGTATACTAGATCGATTCCCAAGTATAAATGAAGAAATAACTTATAACAACTATAAGTTTATAATAGAAGCTATAGATAGAAATAGGATAAAGAAAATTAGGATATATACTTAACTATTAGTTAAATAAAATAAGTAGGTTTTAAATCGGCGTTGATAAGGCCATCATATTATCTTCGCTAAACCGTTTCAGAACCTTGATTCACTAAAGGCTATAGTAATGCCAAAATCTAAAATACAACAACTCGCATGCGCTCAAACAAGTTGTATTTCCTTACGATTTAGTCATACTATAGCCTAAGTAAATTTAAGAACCTTGCAAATGGTGTTACGCTCAGATAATATTGAAGTCCAATTTCAACAATCTATTAAAACATAGATTTAAAGTATATAGTAATTTTAAAATTCCTATACAGCAAATTTAGATATAAGACTTAATGCTATAAGCCCTTGTCCTACATAATAAGTTATTAAATTAAGCGTTGACATGTATGAAGGGCAGTCTTTATAGAAATATACAAATGATAAGATTAAGTCTGATAAAAAGAATAATGTGGTTCCTACAGCTATAAGCATAGTACCTGTGTTATTAGTTTGAAATAAAGGTAATACGGCGAAAGCTCTAGACACCATGAAACTGATTATAACGCTATATGCAGCTACCATTGGAAGTGTACCTTTAAAGTTAAAACCTTTAACTGATTTAAGTACGATTATTGATATTATTGATAACACTACGAATAATATCATATGGGCTAATGATATAGGCACTAGAACAATAAAAGCTATGGAAAAGAAGATATGTGCAATAGAAAAACTGCCTACTCCAAATATAAATGGTTTGTTAGCAATTGATATATTTCTATTAGTAAATGCTAAGAAAACATCTCCAGATAA
Source organism: Clostridium sp. (assembly GCF_036660475.1). Classification (GTDB taxonomy): domain Bacteria; phylum Bacillota; class Clostridia; order Clostridiales; family Clostridiaceae; genus Clostridium_J. The sequence continues at coordinate 164,232 of NZ_JAVXAO010000007.1, forward strand.
AGACATAATTAATGCTAATAATATAAAGGTAAAATACTTAGAGTTGGTTTGTGAGATACCATAACTAGATATTGCTATTAATATAAATAAAATGCTGGTAGTTGTCTTAAAGATATGTTTTAAATGGCCTTTAGGGTTATTGCTAAAGTGTATTAATAAGCCTAAAGATACAAGCATTAATGCGAAAAATATAAATGGTAACATATTTTAACCTCCCTTTAAAATAGATTTTATAATTATTATAGTACATATTGGGAAAAATTAGAATACGGATCCAAATGAAATTATTTGTAGAGATATGGTTATTTCATTACTTGTTCCGTATATGCAGAAATAAATAACTATTAAATAGTAAGGCTTTAATCCTATATCTTTACTATTAAGGTTACTTAAATAGCTATTGAAATTAACATTATTTATCCATATAATAGAATAAAGTAAAATTATTGGAAGAAGGGTTCGTATGCTCATAAAACTAAAAATATAAAGTTAAATTAATGATCAAGATGGAGGTATAAGAATGAGGGTAAAAAATTATATAATAATCTTGCTTATAGGTATAAGTGTATTTTTTATAGGTTGTGCAAAGAAAGAAATAACAAGCGAAGATTACGATACTTACTTAAGCAAAAATATAAAATCTTTAAATCTAATGAATATTAATGAGTTTTCAGAGTTAGAATTTATGAATTCAGATATGAAAAAATCTGACTTGATTCTCATAGGTGAAATGCATGGGACTAAAGCAAATAATGATATTAAAATGAAATTTTTAAATTATATTAACACAGAACATAATCTAAAATACTTATTAATTGAGTACCCTTATATAACAAGTGTTTACACAAATAAATATCTAAATTCAGGAGATGAAACATATTTAGAAAATGTGGAATTACCTACGGAAGATGACTATGAATTCTTAAAAGAACTATATAAGATTAACTCAAACTTAGATGAAAAGGAAAAAATTAGAGTTATAGGTATAGATTCAGGGTCAACAAAACTAAGCGTTGATTATTTAATACAGGAACTTTCAAAGGTGAAATCAGATAGTACAAGCCAAGAGCATCTTGAAAAATTAATAAAAGTTCAAGAAAACATGGTTGTATTGAGTAGTAGTATGAATGCTTCTACTATGGAATATTTAGAAATCAAAAATTCATTTATGAATTTATATGAAGAAATATATAATCACAAAAGTTATTATGAAAAAGCTTTAGATAAAGAAAGCAGTATGAATTTCTTTGGTGTTTTAGATTCTGTATATAACACATATTATTATAGTGATTTTGAGGATTCAAATAAAACATTAAATGAAGCCTTTGAGACTCTATTTGCGAATAGGGATAAGTTAATGTATGACAACTTTAAAAAGATATATAAAAATTATGATGGTGGAAGGTATTTTGGACAATTAGGAGGCGCTCATACTTATGCAAAGTCACAAACCGAAGAAGGGGTTAAACCTTTTGCTACACTTATTAATGAGGATAATAAAATAAGTGTGCTAACTTTAGAAATTTTATATGAAAAATGTGAGTTTAATTATCAAGGTACTACTCAAGGCTATACTAATTACAATAAAAGTAATATTATTGAGAATCATATCGAGAATGATAATTCAATAATTAAACTTAATGATAAGAAATCTCCCTATTCAAAAACATTGGATACTAAATTAAGTAGCTATTTTGCTCCATATGATACAAAATCAGTAACAACTGATTATTTTCAATATATAATATTGATTAAGAATTCATTGGAAGCTGTAGAAAATGAAGGTATGCTATAGATGAAATAAAACTAGAGTAAAATGAATATTAGCCAGTAGGCTTTGGTGCTTTGTAATTATTAAAATATGACCAACCAACTATTGTAGAACTATCTCTACCCTTTTGTCTTTCTACTTCTTTAAAAACTTTTAAGATATTTTCGGACATATTAATATCGCTTGTTAGTATTTTACATAAGTGATTGGAATTTTCAAAGGGTCTATCCCCACATTCTAATACTCCGTCAGTGATTAAGTATATATAGTTCTGACCTTCTCTTAACAATCTTGTTCCTGTTGTATAGCAAGGTACATCTAGGTTGAAAGTATTAACTTTACCAATCCATTCATAGAATTGTCTTTGATTAAGTGCAAATTGATTTAATTCTGCTAGCTCAGGGTGAAATAAATATACAAGGTTATCGCCTATTGACATCCACCATAGGTATTGTTCCTTTTGAACAACTATTAAACATGCTGTTTCTCCATTTATACAATTGCACTTATCTTTAAAATCTTTACTATCAAACATATTAAGAAAAAACTTATGCAGTGATATAAAGATGTTTTTAATAGGCATGTTTAAAACTTCTTCTAAATTATGCTGTTCTTTCTTTATTGTCTCAAGAATTAAGTTAGCACTTTCACTTGTTGCATGTGCGTCAAGTAACAAGGCAAATTTCCAAGAGTTATCAGAATTACAAAGGATAAGTGCACCATCCTCATTCTTATATGCTCCACTTCCAGTATTTCCGCCATAATATCCAAGAGTAATGTCTCCACACATTCTAATGGTATGTTTATCAAGAGACATATCTTCATTACCAACCCAGTAAAGACTATTTGTATTACTCATAATTTCACTCCTTAAAAATAAAACATATAAAGTATTTTTGTTATATATTACATTTACCAACTTTAAAGACTATACGTTTATATTTTACTTATTATACATATTATAACATGAGATGAGCTGTTACACTATCTAGCTTTATTATAAGTGAAAATAACCTACATATATTGCAATAGGTGTAAACCTTGATATAAGAGACTCTTGATTTTTCATAACAGATGATTTACTATTAAATTACATAGATTTCGAGTAAAGTGAGGTTTTTTTGTGAGTGTCTAGTATCTAAAATAGTAATTAAATATTAATTCCAAAATTATTGGTATATCATACCTTTGTTTGCTATGGAGTTAATTATATATTAAAGATACAAGTCCACGAATTTACCTTAAGATAGTATAGCTATCTTTATTAATGTTAAATTTAAGCTGTGGAGGTATCCATGGCTTTTTATTATATCCGGAATCTATGAAAGGTTTCGTGGACTAATATATAAGTAAAGGAATCGTGAAAATGAATAATAGTACACTAGAAAAATTACATTACAATGAGCTTAAAGAAATAGTTAAATCATACTGTGTTAGCGGACTTGGGAGAGAGCTTTTAGATAGACTTCAGCCTAACAGCAATATGAAACAAGTTGAGAGAATGTTAAATGAAACCTCAGAGGGAAGGAGGCTTATAGATGCTTCTTATCATATGCCTTTAAAGGGTGTATTTAATATAAATCCGTTAATAGATAAGATTGAAAAGGGAGCAGCGTTAGAGCCGTCAGAACTTATTACTATGGATAACTTTTTACGTGGTTGTAGAAAGGTTAAGGTATTTATAAAAGATAAAGAAGGGTATGCTCCGACTTTAAGTGCCTATGGTGAAAATATTACAGATTTTAAATATATAGAGGAAGAAATTGAAGGCGCTATAACGGGGAGCATGGTAGATTCTAATGCTAGCAAAGAGCTTAAGAAGCTTAGAAGACTTATAGATGCCTGTGAAGGTAAGATAAAAGAAAAGCTAGAAAAGTTTATTAAGGCTAGTGGGAATAAGGAGTATATTCAAGATTTCTTTGTGAGTCAAAGGAATGGAAGGTATACAATTCCTATAAAGGCTTCTTATAAAAATCAAGTTCAAGGAGCTGTAGTTGAGGTATCAGCTAAAGGAACTACGGTATTTATAGAACCTTATAGTGTATCAAAGTATACAGCAGAGCTTGCGATACTAAGGGCAGAGGAATCAGTAGAGGTTTATAGAATACTTGCTACCTTGACGGATATGATTTTTGAGGTAATTCGAGAAATAAAGATAAATATAGAAGTCATATCTGAATATGATATGATTTTAGCTAAAGCTAAGTATAGTAAAGAAATTGATGGAATAAAGCCAAGACTAAATCAGCGTGGATTCATAAAAATAATAAAGGGGAGATATCCATTAATAAAAAGTGGGGTGCCACTAGATTTTAATGTTGGAGATAACTATAGAAGCTTAATTATAACTGGTCCAAATGCAGGTGGTAAAACAGTAGTGTTGAAAACCGTTGGACTACTTACCCTTGCAGTACAAAGTGGATTTCATATAGGAGCAGAAGTTGGCAGTGAAATAGGCATATTTGATAAGATATTTGTGGATATTGGAGATAACCAAAGTGTAGAAAATGCATTAAGTACATTTTCATCTCATGTTAAAAATATGGGTGAAATTTTAAAAGAGAGCACTAGAAATACCTTGCTTCTATTTGATGAAATAGGAAGTGGTACAGAGCCTAATGAAGGTGCGGCTTTGGCCATTGCAATTTTAGAGGAGTTTTATCATAAAGGATGCATTACTGTGGCATCTACCCATTATGGAGAAATTAAGAATTTTTCACAGAACCATTGTGACTTTGAAAATGCGGCAATGGAATTTGAAAAAGAAACTTTAGAGCCTTTATATAAACTTAATATTGGAGAAACGGGAGATAGTAATGCTCTATATATTTCAAAAAAGATGGGTATAAGCGATAAGATAATTGAAAGAACTAGAGGGTATATAGAAAATAAAAATTATAACTATGAACTCTTAAAGGAGAGTAAAATTATTAAAGATAAGGAACAACAAGTACCTAACAAAGATGGATATTGCTACAAACAAGGAGATAGGGTTATAAATTTAGATGATAATCTTATAGGTATTGTTTATAAAGAAAAGGATAATCTGAATAATATAATAGTGCTTTTAAATGGAGAATTTATTGAGGTTAATTATAAAAGATTAAAGCTTGAGTGTAGTGCAGAGGAGTTATATCCAGAGGGGTATGATTTAAATCAACTGTTCGTAAGCTACAAGGAAAGAAAACTTGAAAGAGATATTGAAAGGGGATCTAAAAAGGCCCTTAAGAAGATTCACAAGGAAGCTAAAAATAGGACTTTGTAAACAATAAGTAAAATCTGTATGGAGTTTTATAATATTGTTAATAATAATAAAAGCATGAAATAGCTAGGAAACTAGCTATTTTTTATTTTAATAATACATATGTTCTAATTTAATTTACGATTAACTTAAAGTTTGAAAATTTATATTCTTAATTAAATTCATACTTAATTTTAAGCATTAAATTAGAGTATGTATTAGAAAGTTTTGGGAGGATGTTATGGCAATAGAAAAAAGTTTAATACACAAATTTTTAAAACCCTTTGATAATGTTCCATTTGCAGTAAAGTATAAGGATGATGAAGAGTTCATAATAGGAGAAGGTACTCCAGAGTTTAAAATTATTATAAGGAAGCTTCCTAGTAAAGCCATATTGCTTAGTAGCACATCACTGGCCCTTGGAGAAGCCTATATGAATGGAGATATAGACATTGAGGGAGATTTATATTTTGCTATTAATATACTTTTGAGTAATATTGATAAATTTACGTTAGATATGAAGGGTTTAAAGAAGATTCTTCACACCTCGACTTCCTTGAAAAATCAAAAGGAAGAAGTTTGTTCTCACTATGATATAGGTAATGAGTTTTACAAGCAGTGGCTAGATGAAACCATGAGTTATTCTTGTGCATACTTTAAAAATGAAACAGATACCTTATATCAGGCTCAAATGAATAAAATACATCATATTCTTAACAAATTAAATTTAAAAGAAGGAATAACATTATTAGATATCGGCTGTGGCTGGGGGTATTTACTTATAGAGGCAGCTAAAAAGTATAAGGTTCATGGCCTTGGGATTACCCTTAGCGAGGAGCAATATAAGAGTTTTAAAGAACGTATAGAAAAGGAAAATCTGCAGGATTATTTAGAGGTAAAACTTCTTGATTATAGAAAATTAGAAGATTCAGGGCTAGAATTTGATAGAGTTGTTAGTGTGGGAATGCTAGAGCATGTAGGGAGAGAGAATTACAAATTATTCTTTGACAATGTAAATGAAGTTTTAAAACCTAAGGGTGAATTCTTACTTCATTACATAAGCAGTCTTAATGAATCTGCAGGAGATCCATGGATTAAGAAATACATATTCCCAGGTGGAGTAGTACCAAGCATAAGAGAAATTATGGACACTTCCTGTGAGCATAAATTTTACACTGTAGATGTTGAAAGCTTAAGACTTCATTATAATAAGACTTTATTATGTTGGTACAAAAACTTTGAAGAAAATATTGATGAGATTAGAAAACTTGCAGATGAGAAGTTTATACGAATGTGGAGGATATATCTATGCTCCTGTGCGGCTGGTTTTAATAACGGAGTTGTAGATTTGCATCAAATGTTACTTACTAAGGGTGTAAATAATGAACTTCCGCAAACACGAGAATACATGGATAAGGATTAAGAAAATCAAGAGATTATATTATAAATAATAAAAATAGCGTATGAAGTGAGCTTCGGTTTATTTTTGAATATATGCTATAATATGGTTAAGTAAAATCTATGATGTAGATGATAAATTACAATAAAGGGGTGATATTTTGGGAAAAGATGTGAAATCTTATGCGAAGCTTGGAATTATAACATTAGAAAGCTGTACTGCTATTGGAAATAAGATTAATGAGCATATAATTACAAAAAGAATGGCGCAAAGTAGTAATTGTTTAAAGGATAGCGAAGAAAAAGAGCTATCTTACATTATACCTATAGATGAAATTCGGTTTTCTAACGGAGAAGGTAAAGTTAGGATTGAAGATACAGTAAGAGGAAAAGACATTTATATATTATGTGATGTTAGTAATTATAGTTGCACATATGAGATGTTTGGCTTTACAAATTGTAAAGGACCAGATGAGCATTTTCAAGACATAAAGAGGGTTTTGTCTGCAATTGGCGGTAAGGCTAGAAGAATAACCGTAATTATGCCATTATTATATGCAGCAAGACAGCATAAGCGCAAAGGTAGAGAATCCCTTGATTGTGCAATAGCTTTACAAGAATTAGAACGGTTGGGCGTAGATGAAATTTTAACATTTGATGTCCATGATCCTTCTATTCAAAATGCTATTCCTTTAATATCATTTGAAAATCTTTACCCTACATATGATATTGTTAAAACATTTATTGAGAATGAAAATAATTTACTCATAGATAAAGCTAATATGATAGTAGTTAGCCCTGATACAGGAGCTATGGATAGAGCTATATATTACTCCACTATACTAGGCCTTGATGTAGGACTCTTTTACAAAAGACGAGATCATTCAGTAATAGTAAAGGGTAAAAATCCGATAATACAACACGAGTATCTTGGTAGGTCTGTTGAAAATCAAAATGTCTTAATAATCGATGATATGATAGCATCTGGTGAATCTGTATTTGAAATAGCTATAGAATTAAGAAAAAGAAAAGCTAAAAGTATTTATGTAGCAACCACCTTTGCATTCTTTACAGAAGGCGTTGATAAGTTTAAAAGGTTTTACGATGAAGGAATAATTAATAAATTTTATTCCACTAATTTGAACTATATACCTCAGGAGGTCAGAGATGCAGAATGGTTTCATGAAGTGGATATGTCTGAAACTGTAGCTAATATAATAGATAACCTTAATCAAGATAAATCCATTGCATATCTATTAGATGCCGCGGAAGGGATTAAACATATCTTAAGAGGAGATGTATTGTAATTAATTTAACGAAGCAGCTTGAATAGCAAGATTAAGGGTTTTCAAGTTGCTTTAATGTTATATTATCATAATTTTATGGAGGGAATAGCAATGAAAGTTTTAATAGGACAACCTATTCATGAAAAGGGAATTGAGCAAATTAAAAATGAGATAAAAGAAAATAAGGAAGTAGATATTGTATTATATCCCGAAGGTTATATATCAGATGAAAAGGAATTAGAGTGTGTTTGTGATATAGCAAAAGAATATAATATAACAATTATTACATCATACATAACAGGCAATAAGAATAGAGCAGTAATAATAAATAACCTCGGTGAGAAAATTTTAGAAAGAGCAAAAACAATACCTGATGAAAATGAAGAATTATGTGCTCCGGTAGCAGTTAATTACAAGGAAACAACAATTGGATATTTGTTATGCATGGAAATTCTAAAAGGGGTTAGAGATTTAAAAAAAGTAGGCACAAAGATGAACTTTATTGCACACCCAATAGGTGTGGGAATGTTTAGTGACGAGCAGTTTGAACTATGGATAACTGAAGCGAAAAATATTGCAAGGAAATACAAAACAATTATAATCGGAACAAGCCATGCAGATGGATCCTATAGAAATTGTGGGGTATCAATCCCTATTTCATATTGTATTGATAGCAGTGGGGAAGAAATATACATATCAAAGTCAGATACAAGAACACGGATTGTAGATATAAACACAAAAGAAGTTAAGGTAATATAAGGGTACAATTAAAACATATTTAATCATGGAAGAAATAAACTCAGTGACAGAAAGTAAATAGTAATCTTTTATAAAAAATAAAAAATGGGAGGGGTAAATATGCAAAAATTAATGTTAACATCTACTGGATTTACTAATAAAAATATTGAAAAAACTTTCTTGGAATTAGTGGATATGCCTATTGATAAAATTAAGAGTATTTTTATACCAACAGCTGCAATAACAGAAGGAGCAAAGATGTGGCTACCAGAATGTAAAAACCATCTTTTAAGTGCGGGTATTTTAGAAGAACATATAGTTATATATGATTTAGATAGAATTATGAGTTGTGATGAAATTTGCAATTATAATGTAATCTATGTTTGCGGTGGGGATCCACAACACTTATTAAACAAAATGAATGAAGCTAAATTTGATACTCCATTGAAGCGGTTTTTAGATATGGGGGGAGTATATATAGGGGTAAGTGCTGGTAGTATTGTTGCATCACAAAACTTGTCTAAAAATCTAGGATATATTAATTGTATACTTAGCGTTCATGCTGAAGAAGGTTCAGAATGTGGATATATTAAAACAAATAATTGTCCTAATATTAAATTAACTGACAATCAAGCTATAATAATTAGAGATAATGAGATGGTTATTATAGAGTAGATAAGAACTGTGGGCTTGAATTAAAGAGAGAGATAAGTTCTTCTAAATATTCACCAGAAGGTTTGAAATGCTATTTGGTAATGGTGAATCTATTGAACGAGGACATTTACCTAAAAAACAAGAGAATTATATAAAAGGAGAGGAATGTTGTGATGAAAAAGGAAGAGATAGTTAAAATGCTTAAAGATATGGATTTACCTTTAGATGAGTACTGGATAACCGCTGGTGCAGGATTAGTAATTCATGGGGTAAAAGAAACTACTAATGACATTGACTTAGGATGTACAACAAAGTTAATAGAACATTTTTTGGAAGAGGGATGTGAGTATACAGTAGAGGAAGATAATTCAAGAATTGTGCAGATAAGTGATACCATAGAAATATTAGAAAATTGGTTTGTAGATGAAATCGTATTTATTGATGGGTTACCAGTAGGGAGTTTAGGGAGCATTAGAAAACAAAAAGTGGAATTAGGCAGAGAAAAGGACATTAGGGATGTTATATGTATAGATAAATATAATGGTGGGGTTACTGAGGAATAATTATAAAACATTTTATTTGGAGGATAAAGCTATGATTAGTATTTAAGGTAAAAATATTTATTTAAGAACCTTCAGCAGAGCTGAATATCATAAACATTGGAGAGCCTATGTAGCAGATCCAGTTATGGATCCAAGTACTTATGTTTATAATAAGGAAAGTGTAGATAAAAAATATGATGATATTACTGAGAAGGAATCCTGGTACCCAAGATTAGGAGTTTTTTTAGAGGATGGTACCCCAATTGGTGAAATATCTATTAAAAGGATTGATTATGAAAAAAGCAGATGCGAGTTTGGTATTGCTATTGTTAATGATAACTATAAAGGGTTAGGATATGGCACAGAAGCTATTGAACTAATAATTGAGTATATATTTAACACCTTAAAAATTAGGAACATATATGCTGATACAATGGGATCTAATTTAAGAATGCAAAGAATATTTAATAAACTGGGGTTTGGGTTTATTAACAAAGAAGAGCAGTTCTATGATATGCGTGATAGATGGGAAGATAAATTGAACTATTTACTGAGGAATCCAAAGGAAAAATAGTAGTGAGGTAATATGTGATTTAAGGGGGTAAAATATGAGATTATTTCATGTTAGTGAAGAAAATGATATTTCTATATTCAATCCAAGGATACCTGAAAGGGAGGATTTGAATAAATCTATTGGTTTAGTGTGGGCTATTAACGAAGCGTGTTTACCTAATTTCTTAACTCCAAGAAATTGTCCAAGAGTTACATATCATCTTGGAAGTAATACAACGAAAGAAGATAGGGTGAAGTATTTTTCATCTTCTTCAATATCACATGTTGTTATTATTGAAAATAAGTGGTTTGAAATAATTAGAAACACTAGCTTGTATTTATACGAATTTAATAGCGATGATTTTGAATTACAGGATGAAGTTGCAGGTTATTATGTTGCGAAAACGCCTCAAATACCAAAATCAAAATATGTACTAAAGGATTTGTTTTCAGAATTATTTTCTAGAAATATTGAAGTAAGGATAGTAGATAATCTATGGGATATAGGCGAGGAGATAAAGAAGACCTCCTTAAATTGGTCTATATGCAGAATGAGATATGCAAAGCCTAGGCAATGAACATAATATTTTACTGAAGAAGAATCTAACTCTTCAGTTGAAGCATATGTATAAGACTATTGAAAGAGATAGTTTTAATGAAGATAGAGGCGTTACAGCAGCTAGCTTCACATTAAAATTAATTAGGGGGGATTAGTTTGAATATTTTATTGGATAAACTAGATTTCAATGAGCCATGGGCATTTGAAACATTAAAAAACATAATTAAATCTGAGCATAAAATTTGTGTCATTCCTTTTGCTTTTCATGAAGAGTGGATAAAAAATGAAGAGGAATGGGAGAAAGTTTATAATAAATTAGATGGACAATATTATAAATCTACGGTAGCTGCTTTTTATACTTATGGAATAAATGATAACAACATTACATTGATTAATTATTTTACAGATAGTACTGAGACTGCTAAAACAAAAATCAATGGGAGTGATATTATCTTCCTGACGGGTGGATTTCCAGATAAAATAATGGACAGGCTATCAGAGTTTGATTTAATTAATACCGTGGAACAGCATCATGGCATAATAATGGGATGGAGCGCTGGGGCGATGATGCAATGCCACCATTACTATATCTCACCAGATAAAGACTATCCAGAGTTTGTGTATAAAAATGGATTGAAGGGCATAGAAGATTTTGCGGTAGAGGTTCATTATAAGAATACAGAGTCACAAAACCAAGGCATTAGAAAATATATGAAAGAAAAGGGGAAAGTAGTTTATACCACAGAACATCAAAGTGCAATCATTGTTAATGGTAGGGACATTACACTATTAGGGAATGCAAAAGCTTATCATATTAAGTAATAAATAAGGAGTATCTATGAATATGAAAAAGATTTTAATTATATTGTTAACTGGATTTATGTTATTTGCATTTGTGGGATGTGATAATAAAGAGGTAACATATGCGCCTAGTGAACCTGAAATTATACAACTAGTGGATTATGATAAATCAAATTTTACTATATACGTGGATTATTCAGAGCATGAAGAAGAGAATAATATAAAAGTCTTTGTTGATGGCAAGTTATGTGAGAATGAAAAAGTTTTAGGTGACTTTGGGCATAAATATATTTCCTATCATTTAAATCTAGATGAAAATTCTCATAATGTTACCGTTGCGGTAGATAACATTATGCACTCCTCAGTAAACTTTAAAATTTCAAATGAGTGCCAATGGTTGTGGATTCTTCATCCGTCATCCCAGGTATCATTTAATCTTGGTAAAGGCTTGATTCCAATTGAATAAATAATATTTATAGTATGATTTATTCTAAGAAAATTGTAACAAAAAACCCCAGGTTATCTTGATAATTTCATAGATATTTGTTTAAATATAGAGTATAATTACAATATTAACCATAATTGTAAGCAATGCAATTGGAGGAGTATATATGTTCGGTGGTCGGTTATTTGTATTTTGTCATTATCGTAAATCTACTTGATAGGATTGTTTTTCTGGGGTAATAAACATCTAATTTGGATATTAAGTAATTTAAGGGGTGTTAATAAATGAAATCAAATACGAGAGATAGAGTAAAATTATTTTTGATTTTCTGTGTTTTGGCTGTAGGAGTGTTATTCATATTTAATATAACAACAAATAAAACAGCACGTGGGGTAACTACGGAATTTACATTTGTTGAAGCTTCAAATACAGAACGAATTGAAAGACTTGAAATTAATAAAAACAATTATGGATATAAAGTTGAAGACAATGACAATATATATTTAAAGGGTTTTTTTTATGATAATGGAGAAAATAAATATATTGAATCAAATGTAAAATGCACAAAAGAACAAATGGACAACATACCTGAAAGTTCTAAGCATTGGCTTAAAATTAAATATATTAAAGGGGATTCATCTAATCAAGTCTTAGAACAGATATATAAAGAAAATCCAAATAGAAGATAAATTTGACTTGTTTGAATTATAAGGTGAATTATTATTATAAGACATGAGGTATACTGTTATAGCAGTACTTGCCGGACTTGATGAAATTAAAACTTTGTCAAAAAAGAAAAACTTAAAGTACCTAACTCATAAAGCTATGGGTTAGGTACTTTAAGTTTTTTGAGACTGTTAACATACACATCCTTTATAAATTCATTAAAAGCTTTGAAGGCCTATGAATTTTTTAATGTTATAAACTTAATATAAGATACTAATGATTCAATGTAACTTTGGATATCATCTTTATCAACAAGGTGGTTTAACACATTATTCAGCATTCCTTGATATGTAAATATAGCTATTTCATTAATTACATCAATGTGATCATTAGGGATAGATCCCTCATTAACACATTCTTGTAGGAGTAATGAATTACGTTTATAAATAGAATTCTCAAGTAGCATATGCTTAACATCAAGTGATGAATCATTTAATAATTCATCGGGAAAAATTTCGTAGTATTCTTCAACTAGGTTATCTAAGGTACTGCGAAAGGTTGAGAAGAATATTAAATTATATATATGAGGTCTATTAAAAGAACATGTGCAAAAACATTCCCAAATAGAAAAATATTTTTCCAGTGAAGTTGAGGCATTACAAATATATTTAGGTAATAGGTCTGTGTATTCTTTAAGGTATTTCATGGAGGCAAATAAAATTAGGTGATCTAGGTTTTGAAAATAGTTATATAAGGTGGCACTATTATATCCTGCTATGGTAGCAGCCTTCCTTATGGTTATGGCTTCAATGCCTTCTTCCTCTATAATTTTATTAGCTGCATCTATAAAATAGGTCATAATTCTTTGTTTTTGTAGCGTTTTTTTATCCATATAAACCTCTCTATTTTTAATTTCTTTTATAGTAAAAAATACTTAATATGCATTAATTATCCACAATATATAAACTGATTAAAATACCATTATTTTATATTATAACACGAATTACAGTGCAAAAGTTACATATTATAACATAAAATACCTATAAAAGTTACTATGGTGATTTTATAAATTTTAGTATTAACCTTCATATTATGTTGAATTGGTGTCGAAGATGCTTTGTGAACATACTTTTAACTTTATAATAAAGCTCTACTAAAGCCTAAAAATGGCTTGTAGACTAGGTTGTTCAAGGGAATAATAGATTCTATATAAAAAATAAATAACTAAATTTACTAAATAGTCTTAATATTTAATCATGATTATGATATAATCATGATTAGGAAAGCGAGTTAATTATATTATAACATTTTATACGAATGGATTCTATAATACTAATTTAACAATTATATAAAATGTGAGGGAGGGTTCAAGATGAAATTGGATATAGGAAATTTCTATATCAAAGATATTGTATTTGGAGACAAATTATCATTTGAAAATGGAATTTTAACAATTAATAAAGAGGAAGCAATAAATTTTGTAAAACAAGATGAGAGAATAACTGAGGCGGAAATTTATATAGCGAGGCCTGGGGATAAGATAAGAATGGTACCAGTAAAAGAGGCTATTGAGCCAAGGGTCAAGTTAAATGGTAATTCAATATTTCCGGGATATATCGGAGAATTATCACAAGCTGGAGATGGAACTACTCATGCACTAAAAAACTCAGCAGTAATTGTAGTTGGTAAGCATTGGGGGGGCTTTCAAGATGGTGTAATAGATATGAGTGGCGAGGGTTCAAAATATACATATTTCTCAAAGTTAAATAATATAGTGCTGGTTGCAGACACTAATGAAGATTTTGAGAAAAGAGAGCAACAGAAGAAAAACAAGGCCTTAAGAGAAGCGGGACATAAGCTTGCAGAATTTATTGCTAGTTGTGTAAAGGATTTAATACCAGAAGAAACTGAAGTTTATGAATTAGAACCTTTAAGCAAACGATCTCTTGAACTACAAAACTTACCATCGGTGGTTTATGTAATGCAAGGACAATCTCAGATGGAGGAAGATGGATACAATGATTTAGTATATGGATGGGACCTAAATCATATGTTACCGACATTAATGAATCCTAATGAAATATTAGATGGAGCAGTAGTGTCTGGAAGTTTTATGCCATGTTCATCAAAATGGTCAACATATGACTTCCAAAACAGTCCGTCCATTAAGAGATTATATAAAGAACATGGTAAAACAATTAATTTTCTTGGTGTAATAATGTCAAACTTAAACGTTGCGTTAGAACAAAAGGAAAGATCGGCACAAGTCGTTGCTCAAATTGCTAAAAATATAGGGGCTGATGGAGCAATAGTTGCTGAGGAAGGTTATGGTAATCCGGATGCAGACTTTATTGCAACGGTGGTCGCACTAGAGGATGCAGGAGTAAAAACAGTTGGTGTAACAAATGAGTGTACAGGAAGAGATGGGAATTCTCAACCACTAGTAACATTAGATATTAAGGCAGATGCAATTGTATCTTGTGGAAATGTTTCAGAGCTTATAGTGCTACCAGCCATGGAAACAGTACTAGGTGAACTTGAATCCTTAGCAAGAGATGGTTTATCTGGAGGATGGGCTGGAGATGAGGTTTTGGGATCTTCAGTAAGAGAAGATGGTTCGATAATACTAGAAAATAACGCTATGTTCTGTGGAGACCAAGTTTCAGGTTGGTCAACAAAGACTATGAGGGAATTTTAGGAGGGTAATAAATTGAAGAAAGCAGTAATGTATATAAACCAGTTCTTTGGACAGATTGGTGGAGAAGAAAAAGCTGATTTTGAGCCTGTTGTAAAAGCGGGATTAGTAGGGCCAGCACTTCAATTGGACAAGGTGTTAGATGGAACAGTGACTCACACTATTATATGTGGAGATAACTTTATTGGAACAAATCAAGAAGTTGCTGTAGAGCGAATTATAAAGGAATTAGAAAATATAGAGTTTGATATATTCTTTGCAGGGCCAGCTTTTCAAGCGGGAAGATATGGAGTTGCATGTGGACATATATGTAAGGCTGTTAAGGAAAGGTTTAATGTACCAGTTATAACATCAATGCATATTGAAAATCCTGGAGTGGAAATGTTTAAAAAGGATATGTATGTATTTAAGGGTGGACATAGTGCAGCTAAAATGAGAAGTGATATTAATGTTATGGCTACATTTGGAAATAAGATTCTACAGGGTGAAGAAGTTTTAGGGGCAGAAAAAGAAGGATATTATGAAAGAGGAATAAGACATCAGGTTTGGCGTGAAGATGAATTACCAGCTTATGAGAGAGCTGTTGATATGATTATTAAAAAGCTGAATGGAGAAGGCTTTATAACAGAACTTCCTATACCAAAACTAGATAGAGTAGCTATTGCGACACCAATAAAAGATTTATCTAAAGCCAAAATAGCATTGATAAATACTGGAGGCATTGTACCAATAGATAATCCGGATAGAATTCAATCAGCATCTGCAACAAGATGGGGAAGATACAATATAGTTGGAATAGATGATCTTAAAGGTGGAGTTTATAAGACTATACATGCAGGATTTGATCCAGCCGCAGCAGATGAAGATCCGGATGTAATAATGCCCGTTGATGCATTGAGAGCCTATGAAAAAGAAGGCAAAATTGGGAGCATCCATGATTATTTTTATTCAACAGTAGGAACTGGAACTACCCAGGCGGAAGCCACTAGGATGGCTATAGAAATAATAGAGTATCTTAAATCAGATAATGTAGATGGAGTTATAATGGTTTCTACATGAGGAACTTGTACACGTTGCGGTGCAACAATGGTTAAAGAAATTGAAAGAGCAGGGTTTGCAATAGTTCAAATGGCAAACTTAATACCAGTAGCTAAAACTGTAGGAAGTAATAGAATGGTTCCAACGATATCTATACCATATCCTCTTGGGAATCCGGCTACAACCAAGGAAGAACAGTGGAAGTTACGCTATCACAGAGTAGGAGTTGCATTAGATTCACTTACAGAAGATATCGAAAATCAGAAGGTGTTTAAAGTAGGTATTTAAAAATTTAAACTAATTTATAATGGTCCTAAGTACTATTATAAATTAGCTTGTATAGGGGTGAGAATATGTTAATTAAAAATGGTTTAATTTTTTTAGTTGAAGAAAAAGGCTTTGTAAAAAGAGATATTTGGGTGGAACATGGAAAGATAAAAAAGATAAGTGGATCTATAGATGGAACCTGTGATTATGATTGTGAAGGTAAATACATAATGCCAGGACTTATTGAAGCGCACTCACATATTGGAATCTGGGAGGAAGGTATTGGTTGGGAAGGTGATGATGGATGTGAAAGTGATAGTCCAACAACACCAGCAATAAGGGCAATAGATGCAATAAATCCTATGGATATAGCATTTAAAGAAGCCTTAAGTGGTGGGGTTACTGTTGCATGTACAGGTCCAGGTAGTGCAAATGTAATTGCTGGTCAATTTGCTATTATTAAGTTAGCCGGAGATGTTATAGATGACATGATTATAAAAGAGTATGCAGCAATGAAATGTGCATTTGGTGAGAATCCTAAAGCGTGCTTTGGTAAATCAGGTAAAACACCTATGACGAGAATGGGAATAGCTTACCTATTAAGAAAGAGCTTAGTTCAAGCAAAAAACTATAAGCTAAAAAAAGAAAAAGCTATGAATGACGGAGATAAATACTTTCAAGTTGATTTTGATATGGAAGCATTACTACCAGTTATTAATGGAGAAGTGCCATTAAAGTGTCATGTACATAGGGCAGATGATATATGTACTGCAATAAGAATCGCTAAGGAATTTGATTTGAAGATGACATTAGATCACTGTACAGAAGGCCATTTATTATTAGATCATTTAAGTAAACATAATTATCCGGCTATTGTAGGACCTTCCTTTGGATCTAAATCTAAAGTTGAAATAAATAAGAAGTCCTTTAAAACGGCTAAACTTTTAAATGAAGCAGGAATAAAAATATCAATTACAACAGATCACAATGTGTTACCTCAAGAATCTTTAATTATGTGCGCTGCGATGAGTGTAAAAGCCGGATTAGATGAATTTGAAGCATTAAAGGCAGTTACTATTAATCCAGCTGAGATACTTGGTATTGAAGATTTCAAGGGGAGATTAAGTGAAAAAATGGATGCAGACTTATCTATTTGGAGTGGACATCCATTGAATTTACAATCCAGTGTAGAGAGGGTAATTATAGAAGGAAAAGAGGTGTTTGTGAAGTAAGGGTTTTAATTTAAGCATAAATTCAATAAATTGGGGGGAATTAAATTATGACTAAAGAAATTAAAGGAAGCAAAAAGAAATCTAAGTTCGAGTTTAAAATGCCACATACCTATGTGCTATTATCTTGTATATTAATTGTAGTGGCAGTATTGGCTAATATTATTCCAGCAGGAGAATTTGATAGAGTAAAAGATGTAGTATCTGGTAAAATGGTAGTTATACCGGGTACATTTAAATATATTCAAGGACAATCATTTGGAATATTTGATTTGTTTATGGCGGTACAAAATGGTTTTGTAGATGCGGCCGACATAATATTTTTCATAATATTTGCATATGCATTTGTATATACCCTAATAAAAAATGGAACTTTTGATGCTGTTCTAGGAACAATGATTAGAAAATTAGGGAACAGAATTCAGTTAATGATACCTGTATGTATGCTTACTTTTGGTGTATTAGGTGCTACTATGGGGTTATATGAGGAAGCCTACGGTCTATTACCAGTATTTATAGGTATGGCAGTGGCGCTTGGTTATGATGCAGTACTAGGGGGAGCAATAGTTTTCATAGGTGTATCAACAGGTTTCTCAGCTGCAATTATAAATCCTTTTACAGTAGGAGTTGCGCAACAAATTGCAGGTGTACCAATGCTTTCAGGTATTGGATTTAGAGTAGTATGCTTTGTAGTATTTATGACAGCGTCTATACTTTACACTTGGAGATATGCAATAAAGATAAAAGCTGATCCAACGAAATCTGTATTATATGGCGTAGAAATGGAATCACGTCCAAGTTCAAATAAAGAAGAATTGATTGAAAAAAGATTAACAGTAAGACATAAACTTTGTGGTGTTGCATTTATTATAACTATAATAGCATTGCTATATGGAACAACAAAGTTAGGTTGGTACATAAGTGAACTTGCAGCATTATTCTTAATGATGATGATTGTGGTAGGTAAAATAGGTGGTTTCACATTCACAGAGATTGCGAATACCCTTGTAGAATCAACTAAAACTATGGTTTTTGGAATATTAGTATGTGGATTTAGTAGAGCTGTTATAATGATAATGAAAGATGCACAAATTACTGATACTATAGTAAATTTCTTTGCAAGTTTATTACAAGGAACAAGTACATACACATCGGCATTGGGAATGCTCGCAATTCAGAATGTAATTAATTTCTTTATAACGGGTTCAACTAGCCAAGCTAGTATTACAATGCCTATAATGGCTCCAGTAGCTGAACTTATAGGGCTAAATAAACAAATAGCAGTACTTGCATTTCAATTTGGGGATGGATTCTCAAATATGTTTTGGCCTACGGTTGTAGCCTTTGAGTGTGGGCTTATGGGTATACCAATAAATAAATGGTATAAATTTATTGCACCATTATTTGGAATAATGTTTGTGCTCCAAACAATAATGATGGTAATTGCAGTAGCGATAGGATTTTCTTAAAATTAACCTGTAGGAGGACATAATGGTAAAGGATATAAAAAACATAAAAGATTTTGCATTTACACAAGTTGATAATCTTAAAAAAGAATTCGAAGAAATAAGTGATTTCATATTTAAAAATCCAGAACTAGGGAATGAAGAGTTTATATCGTCTAGATTTATAGTAGATAAAATGGAGGGATATGGATTTAAATTACAATATCCTTATTGTGGATTGGAAACTGCATTTAGAGCTGAATTTGGTGATGATGAAGGTCCAGTAATAGCCTTCCTTGCAGAATATGATGCTTTACCTGGGTATGGTGATAATGGAGAATTAGGTCATGCATGTGGGCATAACTGGATTTCAGCCACTACGGTAGGCGCAGCTATGGTACTTCTACAGGTAAAAGAGGAACTAAATTTTAAAGGTAAAATAGTATTAATTGGAACACCAGCCGAAGAAACTACAGGAGGCAAATGTAATTTAGTAGAATCTGGTGCATTTAAGGATATAGACGTAGCTTTCCAATTACACTTAGAGGCGTTTAACAATCTAAATTGTAAAGCGCTAGCTATGGATTCTATTGAGTTTAACTTTAAGGGAAAAGCAGCACATGCAGCATCACATCCTCATTTGGGGGTAAATGCATTAGATTCAGTGCAGCTTATGTTTGCAGGGGTAAATGCTTTAAGACAACATGTAAAATCCGATGTTAGAATACATGGCATAGTTACTCAAGGAGGTGTGGCACCAAATATAGTTCCTGATTTATGCCAGTGTAAATTCTATATTCGTGCGAATGAAAGAAAATATCTAATAGAGGTTACTGAGAAGGTTATAAACTGTGCTAGAGGTGCTGCAATTATGACAGGTTCCCAACTAGATTATCGAAACTTTGAAAATCCATATGATAATATAATTAATATTACAAAGCTCCAAAGCATTATGATGGAAAATATGAATAGTTTAGGTATTAATGATTTTGTAGTTTCATCAGAAGGGCCAACTGGATCTACAGACATTGGCAATGTAAGTCAAGTGTGTCCCACTATGTATGGAGAAATGTCATTGGATATAAGTCCAATGGTATATGTACATGAGAAAGAATTCTTAGATCATGCTAATTCAGAAGAAGCCTATGAAAAGATGCAGATAGCTATAAAATCCATGGTAGGGTCTGCATTAGATATTTATTTTAATACTGAGTTGCTAAAGGTTATCAAAGAAGAATTTAATAATAAAATTTAAATAAAAGATACTTCAAAAATTAAGCTTATGTGTAATAGCTACTTAATTTTTGGAGTTTTTTTATTGCTAATTCATGGTATATAGAAAATATAAACTATATTAAATTCAAATTCTAACTTATTTGTATATTTAATTAAAATTAGTTTCAATTAAATAGCTTAAATTAAATATCATATATGTAACAATATTACATATATGATACAATGTACTATAATGAGAGTAGTATGGTGAGAAGATAGGGGGTATTATGAACATTATTAATACGGATAAACTCATATTAAGGGGATGGAATGAAAATGACTATACAGATTTTTATGAGTTTATGTCTGATGAAAGAGTTGGAAGGTGTGCTGGAACAAAGGTTATTGAAGACATTGAAGAAAGTAAAGAGTGTCTAAGAAACTTTATTAAGTACAATCAATCCTATGCAATAGTTTTAAAAGGAATAAATAAAGTTATCGGTTCTATAGGAATGGATGATGTAGCACCAGATAAAGATAGACTTAACTTAAAGCAACGATATATAGGATACACAATACATCCAGATTATTGGGGGAATGGTTATGCCACAGAAGCAGCACGATTCCTCATAAAATATTTATTTGAAAGTATTGATCTAGATTTAATATGGTCTAGTCATTATGATTTTAATGTTAAGTCTAAAAGTGTAATTAATAAATGTGGGTTTAAATATGAATTTAGTCGCTACAAGAGTCTTAATGCATTAGGTGGTAAAAGTGTAGAAGAACTATTTTATAGTTTAACAAAAATAGAATTTGGGGAGGTGAAAAAATGATTGAATTAGTTGAGGTAAATATAGATGATGCAAATACAGTGATTGATATTCAAAAGCAATGTTGAAAAATATTTAAAAATTCAACGCTGCTCAAATATTTTATTGCATATTTAAAATAATTATTTAGGACGAGGAGGATTTAATGTGGGACAAGCAAAATTCTTTTATAAAAACAGTAATGCACCAAAGCCTAATAAACCAAATTCTATAGGAATTTGTGCAGTAATTGAACATGATGGAAGAGTGTTACTAGAAAGAAGAGCAGACAGTGATAGATGGGCTTTAATTGGTGGGGAATTAAATGTTGATGAAAGTTTAGAGCAAGGACTAATTAGGGAGATAAATGAGGAAACAGGACTTGTTGTTGATGAAATGGATTTAGTGTTTTGGAAAATTTATTCGGATCCATCACGGATAGTTGAATTCCCTGATGGAAATGTATTAAGAATAATAACTGCTGTGTACTTATTGAAAGTGAACAGTATATCTGAATTAATATGTAGCGAAGAATCATTAGAACTATGTTGTTTTAGCTATGATGAGCTAAGGGAAGTAAATATAGCTGAAACACATAAACATATAGTTGATGAATATTTAATGATTAAAGGAAAAGAAGAGAGAATATAGCTTAAATTTAGCTAGTTTACTTTAGAATGAATTTGATTACCGATGGAGGATAAATGGATGAATGCAGTAGTTAAAAAAGTTATGGTAGATAAAAATAAGAGGATAATTGCTATAAGTGATATACACGGCAATCTAAATCTTTTTAAAAAATTATTATTGAAAGTTTCTTATAGTGCAGATGATATCTTGTTTTTGGTTGGAGATTTAATTGAAAAAGGAGATCAAAGTTTAAATACGTTAAGATATATCATGGAGTTGTCAAAGGAGAGAGAAGTTTACATAGTCACTGGAAATTGCGATACCTTGTGGGAGGATGTAAAGAATGAAATAGATGATGAAAATCTTTTAAGGTATATGTTATTTAGAAAAAAGAGTATATTAAATGAAATGTGTGAAAGTCTTTCAATTGAGGTTAATGAAGAATCAGATATTAAATATATTAAGGAGCAATTGAACTTAAATTTTAGCGTAGAGTTAAATTGGCTCATGGAGCTGCCACATATTATAGAAACCCAGAATTTTATATTTGCTCATGCAGGTATTACTTCAGAGGATTTACAAATAAATAAAGCGGATGAAGTAATAAAAAGAGATGCATTTATGGATGAAGGTTTAGTTTTTTCAAAATATGTTATAGTAGGGCATTGGCCTACTGCGAATTATGGGAAAGAAAAGGGCTGTTGTAATCCAATTATAAATAAGAAGCAAAGAATTATCAGTATAGATGGTGGAAATTCTATAAAGTCAGAAGGTCAGCTTAATGCATTAATAATAAATGGCGAGAATATTACTTTTGATGCACTGGATGATTTACCACAAGGCGAGATAATAAAAGACCAAGAAGCAAATTTAAATACTATTCAGATCTCATGGATGGATAATGCTATAGAAGTATTAGAAGAGGGAAATGAATTTAGTCTTTGTACACATATATCTTCAAATCATCAGCTATGGATTAGGAATGATAGAATTTTTAAATCTAAAGATGGTATGAGATGCTATGATTGCACGGACTATTTTGTACGAGCTAGAAAAGGTGATGTAGTGTCTATAATAGAAAGAACCAAGGAAAGAACCTTGGTAAAAAGTCGTGGAGTTATTGGTTGGGTATTAAATGATTATTATATTAGGGAGAGTGTTCCTATGACATTAAAGCTTGAAGAATTTACTTGTGAAGAAATACCTGAGTTAGTATCATGGATTCCGGATAAAGAGTTCTTACTTCAATGGGCAGGGCCATCATATACTTTAGAATTATTGGAAAAGCAACTAGAAAAAGATATAGAAATGACATTAGAAGAAGAACCTAAAAGTATGATGTTTAGTGCTAAAGATGATGTTAATAAGGAAACTTTAGGACATATTCAATTATTGGGAATAGACAAAGTAAATATGTCTGCTAGGATAGGTAGAGTGCTTGTATCGAATAAAAGTAGAAATAAAGGTATAGGACTTTTAATGATTAATTCTATTTTGGACATTGCTTTTAATGATTTAAATCTACATAGAGTTGATTTAGGAGTGTTTGATTTCAATAAATCAGCAATTGCTTGTTATAAAAAAGCAGGATTTATTCTTGAAGGGACTTTTAGAGATTGTAGGAAAATGGACGGTAAGTACTGGTCATTGATGAATATGAGTATCCTTGAAGAGGAATATAGAAATTTAAAATAACGTACTGTAATTTGATGATTATTACAGGAACACACACAACAAGTTGGTGAGTAATTAATTTTAATCCTACAAGAGGTGATATATTGAAGAATAAAGCATTAATTTTTACAAAGATTCTTTTTATACTATTTGCAATTGGGACTATAGTTGTACTTTGGATAGTGTATAAAGATATAGACAGTAGATTTGCTTTCAAATTGGTGAGTGGATATGTATTTTTGACTTTCTTTATGCTTTTGTATATTCCTATTATTACTCTTTTAAATTTAAGAAGATTAAAATGGACTGATATAAGGAAAAGGTTGTTTAAGTTTATTACTTTGTTTATTTTATTCAGTGCTTTACACTATATTTATGATTGGATTTTTAGACGTTCAAACATTGATTTATTTAGAGTGTTTTCTAGTGCAGTAGGGATTGCTTTTGGTATCTCTTTTATAGAGGTTACTTTGTTAAAAAAGAAAGAGAATTAGACCATATAAAAGCCACAAGATATTTAAAATGTATCTTGTGGCTATACTTATTTAACACAAAAATGTGGACTTTTATATTTTTATAGACTAATTTTAATGAATAATAGAGTGGTAATTAGCGACGATAATTGCTGAGTACAGTTGTTTGAACTACTTGTAGTTCTTTTACAAGCTCTTGTCTTATAAATCCTTTGATGTTTACATCTTCAGACATTATCACTTTTACTTCATACCAGGATAGTTCAAAGGCTTCTACTAAATCTAAGATTTCCACTCTAGTACTACTTGGTATGGACCTAAGAATAGGACTGTTACTTAGTGGGGATATATATAGGGAGCATCGATTTAAGGTTTGTCCGGTGCTAAATGGTACAGGTTTTGAGTATATCTTTAAATTATCTGTTGGTTTATTTATAGAATTTAATTGGGCAGTTATATTATGGTTTTGCTTTGTAAGTATTCTTAATTGAAGATTTTGTTTGTTACATTTATCGATTAGAAGATAATATAACACACCAACCCCAGCAGCAGCAAAAGATAGAACATAGATAAAAAAAGTTTTTAACACAAATGTACCTCCATAAAAAGAGCTTTATAGTATAAGTGTATTCATGGCATTTATGTATTATACTTAAATAATGGTTAATGAATATCAAAGATAAGGGAGTAAATAGAAGATGGCTAATATTAAAACTAATGCAATGAGAACTTTAGATAGAGGAAAAATAGAATATAAGGTGCATAGCTATGATACTAAGGGTGAAGCTTTAGATGGAGTTACTGTGGCATCAAAAATAGGAGAGCCTGTGGAAAAGGTATTTAAAACCCTTGTGACTAAAGGTAATAGTAACAATTTTTATGTTTTTGTAATCCCAGCAAATAAGGGGCTGAATTTAAAAGCGGCGGCAAGAAGTGTGGGAGAGAAGTCAGTGGAGATGATAAAGGTGGAAGAAATAAATAAGGTAACTGGATATATAAGGGGTGGATGTTCTCCTATTGGAATGAAGAAGCAGTATAAAACCGTTCTTGATAAATCAAGTGAAAATTTTGATTCCATAATTGTAAGTGCGGGTAAGATTGGATTTCAAGTTGAGGTTTCACCACAGGATTTAATAAAGGTTGTGAGCATTCAAGTAGAGAGTGTTGCAGAATGAAATTAATTAGAAAGCTGAATTAAGATAGAAGTGAGATTCTAATTAAGGCATCTTAAAAAATAAATAAGTCAGTATCTTTGACTTGTTATTTATTTTAAGATGCCTTAATTTAGCTTTTAAATCCCTATATAGCAGAAGAAAGATCTACATAATCTAGTATAAATTCATCTGCTAAGGCTTTCATATCTGTATGGTGTTTTTTAGAGTGCTCATCATACACACCCACAACTTTCATGCCGGCTTTTTTAGCTCCTTGTATAGCAGCAAGCAAGTCCTCAAATACTACACAATTAGATGGGTTAACGCCTAATTTATCTGCACATAACAGATATACATCTGGGAAATCTTTACCTCTTGAAACTTCACTAGTTAGAGTTACTGAGTCAAAGTAGTCATAAATTCCATTTGCTTTTAAACAAGCTTCTAATAATAAAGCGTTATTACTAGTTGCAAGAGCTATCTTTATATCATTATCTTTAAGTGTTTTGAAAAATTCTATAACACCTGGTTTTAGTTTAACTTTGTTGCTATAAGCTTCAAGTGCCATATCATTCCAATGAGTTTTAATTTCATCTACGGTATAGGAAAGATTGAATTTATCCTTGAAGTAATTTGCAACTTCATCAAAACTAAGATGCGCAATTTCTTGAGTTAAACATGATGGCACATCAAATCCATGTTTTGCTAAATATTCTTTGTCAATTTCATTCCATAACCACATGGAATCAACTATAGTTCCATCCATATCAAAAATTGCAGCTTTTATATCTTTAAACATTACAATATCACCTCTGCATATTAACATAGCAAATAAGTTTTATAATGTAAAGGGTAATACATGGAATAGAAAGTGACAACATATAAATACATTGTATGATAAATATTGTGGGGGTATAGAATATGAAGTTTTTGGGGAATTTTTGGGCTTTTATTTCTATTATACTTATGGTGGCGGCGGCTCTAAGAATAGTGGCTACAGGATTTTATAATAAATTCATTAGAGGGTTATCTAAAAAGCAGTATAGAGGGTTAATTAATACTACAATGGATGTTAATAATATCTTGCAGGATAATCACGTGGTGTTTGGAGTTGGTGCTTTTATTTCAGCCATAATTCATATTATGATAATGGAAGGTAGTTTCACATTCTCATTTCTAGGGCTATTAACTATGATGACATTACTGTTTATAGTTGCAACTGGAGTGATAAATAAATTTATATATAGGGATAAAAATGGGGAACTCAAGAAAATTCATATTGTTATGGTTCTGATACTTATATTTTTTTTGATTCTTCATATGAGTTTTGGCTAAAATGAGATCTGAATAGTATTTAAGTAAACTTTGTTATTTTTCAAGGCTTCATTGAAGAAGGTTGGTAGGTTACGGACGTTGTATATCAGATAAACTTTATTAGAACATATATAGTGAGTTGCGAAATAATTTGTACCAATAACTTTGGACATAAAAATAAACATGAAAAAAGGAACATTATTAAATGTTCCTTTTGGTCGGGGTGACAGGGATTGAACCTGCGACCTCATGGTCCCAAACCACGCGCGCTCCCATCTGCGCTACACCCCGCTGACAAAACTTATTATATGATATTATGGAGAGGTTGTCAACAATTTTGGTGCAAAAAGTTTTGCAAAATAAAAAACATCTAAGTTGTATAGCTAGAATGCTAGTTATATAGCCATTTATAGAATGTGTAAAAAATAAAAAAAGCATAGTTATTTAAAGTAGTTATATAAAAATGTCACTAAAAAACATATAAATATAATAAAAAATATTTATATTTAAGTATAATTTGAAATACGTCTAATAAAAAATATATAAAAATTGTAAAATTTATCATTGAACTAATGAAAAAGAAAAAAATACTGATATAATTAGAAGTAATATAAGGGTGTGTAAAAAGATTCCAAGTGTAATGTAAATTATTATATAAAATTAATAGGAGGATAAGAAAGATGGAAAACATAAAAGATATAATCGAAAATCAAAGGAAATATTTCCATGAAGGTCATACACTTCAGGTTAATGATAGAATAGAAAATTTGATGAAATTAAGAAAAGTAATTCAAGAAAATGAGGCAGCAATATTAGAAGCTCTTAATAAAGATTTAGGTAAGAGTAACTTTGAAGGGTATTTAACTGAGGTAGGTATTGTTTTAGAGGAGATAGGATTTATAATTAAAAATCTTCGTAAGTGGAACAAACCTAAAAGGGTTAAAACATCAATAGGTAATATACCATCTAAAAATTATCTATACAGGGAACCATATGGAGTTACACTTATAATCAGTCCTTGGAATTATCCATTCCAACTTACAATAGCACCACTTATTGGAGCTATTGCAGGTGGAAATACAGCGGTAATTAAGCCTTCAAGGAAGAGTGCTAACACTTCTAGAGTTATTGCGGAAATCATGGATAAAAACTTTGATGGAAGACTTGTAAAAGTTGTTAATGGAGTTGAATACGGAAATAGGGAGATTTTAAAAGAAAAATACGACTATATCTTTTTCACAGGGAGTGTAGGCGTTGGTAAGGTTATTATGGAAACAGCATCAAAACATCTTACAGAGGTTACTTTAGAGTTAGGTGGTAAAAGTCCTTGTATAATAGATAAGGATACTAATATAGATCTTACTTGTAAGCGTGTTATTTGGGGTAAATTCTTAAATGTTGGTCAAACTTGCGTATGTCCTGATTATGTTTTAGTTCATGAAGATGTTAAAGATAAGGTTATAGAAGGATTTAAAAAGTATATTAAGGAGTTCTATGGAGACGATATTAAAAACTGTAGCTACTATGGAAGAATAATAGATGAAGATGCTTTTGATAGGCTTGTTAGCTATATTGATGAGGAACATTTAGTTGTTGGTGGGGACCACAGTAGAGAAAACAGATATATAGCTCCAACAATAATGGATAATATTGATTTTAACCATAGGGTTATGCAGGAAGAAATATTTGGACCTATACTTCCAATGATAACTTATAAGAGCTTAGATGAAATTATAAATATTATAAATGCTAGACCAAAGCCACTGGCACTTTATTATTTCTCGAAGGATAAAGAAAATATTGATAAGGTAATTTCGAAAACATCCTCAGGAGGCCTTTGTATTAATGATACTATAATGCATGTTGCATCAAGTCATTTATCTTTTGGTGGTGTAGGCGAGAGTGGTATGGGAAAATATCATGGTAGATCAAGTTTTGATACCTTTACTCATGAAAAGTCTATAGTTAGAAAAGGATTTGCAATAGATATTCCTGTGAGATATGCACCGTATAAGGAGAGTTTAAGTTTAATTAAGAAGATATTAAAGTAAAAATCATTTAACTTTAGTTATTAAAATTGAGGGGTAGAGTCTAAGTAAATAGACATTACCTCTCATTTTTATCTTAGGATATAGGAAAGGTAGAGTTTAAATTAAGAAATGTTTTCTTCTATGAAATGGAGTTTGTGCATATTTATATATTATCTGTAGATGAGGGGTGTAGTTGATGAATAAGATGAATATTGCAACTGTAGGCATAGCTATATTAATTGTTATGGGAATCATTTGGATTATATTTTTTGATGATGTGAAAATCAAAAATGAGAGTAATATACCTGAAGATTCAAAGGTCCTTCAGTATGATGAGATTAAAGCTGTATGGATATCCTATTTGGATTTGTCGCCTATGCTAAAAGGGAAAACAGAAAAAGAATTTAAATCTAATATTTCAAAAGCCTTAGATAATGTAGAAGCATTGGGATTAAATACTGTGATTGTACAGGTAAGACCTTTTTCTGATGCAATTTATAAATCTAAATATTTCCCGTGGTCTTCATATTGCACTGGGACTGAAGGTGGGAATCCAGGATATGACCCATTAAAGATTATGATAGAAGAGGCTCATAGTAGAAAAATTAGGTTAGAAGCATGGATTAATCCATATAGAGTAAGGAATGATAGCACGAAGACTGCTATAGATTCAAGTAATCCAGCTAGTGAGTGGATAAATAGTGGTAGTGATTCTATTATAAATATCAATGGAGGAATATACTATAATCCAGGAAGTGAGTCAGTTAGAGAACTTGTAGTAAATGGTGTTAAGGAGATAGTTGAAAATTATAGGGTTGATGGAATACATTTTGATGATTATTTCTATCCCAGTAGTGATATTAATATAGATAAAAAAGTCTTTGATGAGTATGTAGCATCTGGGGGAAACTTAGATTTAGCTAATTGGAGACGGGAGAATGTTAATATTGTTGTGAAACAGGTGTATAAAGCTATTAAAGAAATAAATTCTGAGGTTGTATTTGGAATTAGTCCTCAAGGAT
Source organism: Clostridium sp. (assembly GCF_036660475.1). Taxonomy (GTDB): domain Bacteria; phylum Bacillota; class Clostridia; order Clostridiales; family Clostridiaceae; genus Clostridium_J. The sequence goes on from NZ_JAVXAO010000007.1 coordinate 193,883, forward strand.
CTATGAAGAATAACTTTGAGAATCAGTATATTGATGTGAAAAAAATGGTTCAGAATCCTGGATATATAGATTATATTTGCCCGCAGGTTTATTATGGATTTGAAAATCAAGGAAATGATTTTACTAAGGCTATTAATGAGTTTAATGATATGGTAACAGAACCTAGTGTTAAGCTTTATTTAGGATTATCACCTTATAAGCTTGGGAGTGAGGATACCTGGGCGGGAAATGGAAAAGATGAGTGGAAAAATACTACAGATATTTTGAAAAGGCAGGTAGCGGCTAGTGAAAAGCTCAAAAATTATGATGGTGTATTTTTCTTTAGATATGATTCTTTATTTAATCCAGGAGCTGAGGTTAAAAATCAAGTGGAGCAGGAAGTAAATAATCTAAAGGAAGTATTCAAACATACGCCTTAAGTTGTCTGAGGATATAATAAGTGAAAGTATATATACCATAATTAAATCTAAGGGGTTTTAAAGAGGATATAGAAATTAGTAATAGCACAAAGTATATGCCGTAATTTAATGTATATGTTTTATGATTTAAAATATTGAAGGAGCTTATGTTTAGTTTTAAATGCTAGAATGTACATTCTAGCATTTAAATGCATATTAATGTGAAAAGCCAGCAATTCCAAAGGTAGAATTGCTGGCTTTTTATATTTTCATATTAAATTTCAATTATAGTTTCAATACTACCAATGCCACCAACTTTTATTATAAAGTCATTTGAGGTTATTTCACCTTTACAAATGATTTCACTTGGGTTGTCCATGTAATAACCTTGTTCGCACCAAAGATTAAGATTATCTTCAAAGGCTATGATGTTATGTTTCATTAAATATGCGCAAAGAGCACCGTTAGAGGTGCCGGTAGCACTTTCTTCATCGATACCTACGCTAGGACCAAAATTTCTTGTGGAAACAGAGCTAGTTGGGTTTTCAGTCTCTAGAGTGAAAGCGTGAAGTCCAACTAAGTTTAGATTATCCGTATACTCTTTTAGTTTTTCAAAGTTAGGAGAAATCTTCTTTAATGTATCTAAGGATTTAACTGGGAACATTATATCCTTAAGTCCAGTAGATATTATCATTGGTTTTGATGGATGGCCTTCAATACCAGCTTCAATTTCACTTATCCCTAGAATGTTACAAAGTGGGTTTATATCTTCAATATAAGAGTAAAACTCAGGGCTAGATTGAGTCATAAGAATAGACGAAACTTGATTTTTATCATAGTAAATTTCTATATCTAGAATCCCAGCTAAAGTTTTCTGCTTTAGTTTAATTGGATTTGAATTAGGTTTTATATGTCCTAGATGTGCTAGTGTGTAAAAGGTAGCTATAGTAGCATGTCCACATAAATCAACTTCAGTGGATGGGGTAAAGAACTTAAGCTCATAGTCATATTCATTACTATTGCTCTTTGACACAAAGGCAGTTTCTGAAAGGTTCATATCTTTGGCTATATTAGCCATATCTTGAGAAGATAAATCTTCACAATCAATAACAACTCCGGCTTTGTTTCCGCCTAATTCATTATGAGTGAAGGCGTTAACTATGTAAGCTTTTTTATTGAATTTTCTATTCATTTTTTCACCTCATTAAAATTTGTCTGATATCTAGCCATTATAAGGCCAACATTTTTTGTGTGTTAATAGTTTAATATTTAGGCTATGTCTTAGTAGGATATTGAAGTTATTTCAACACCAATTATGAACATAGCCTATAATTAATAATGGTTAAAAATTTAGGAATAAATTATTCGGATAGGTACATCTCACCGATTAAATATACATCTCCAGCGCCTACAGTTAGGATGAGATCTCCTTCTTTAGTGTGAGATTTTAAATGACTCACGATAGAATCAAAATCATTATAGTTTATTGCATTTACACCACGTGCCCTTATGGCATCACCAAGCTTAGTAGAACTAACAATGCCTGTATCGGCTTCACGAGCTGCATAGATATCGGCTAAGATTAAATGATTTACTCCATCGAAGGCTTTTGAAAATTCTTCAAATAAAGTTATAGTTCTAGTGTAAGTATGTGGCTGGAATACTACATATAAATCCTTGTGAGGATAGTTTTTGCAAGCATTAAGATGGGCAAGGATTTCAGTAGGATGATGAGCGTAATCATCTATTACAGTAACGTTGTTTTTAGAACCCTTAAGCTCAAATCTTCTGTGGGTTCCTCTGAAGTTTAGTAGCCCATTCACAATAGAATCTTTAGATATATTAAGAGCTAAGGCAGTACATGCGGCAGATAGGGAGTTAAGAATGTTATGCTCGCCAGGTACGCTAAGTTCTATAGAGAATAGCATTTCATCGTTTCTGTATAAATCATAAACCCCACATCCAAGAGGGGTGTAACTTATATTTCGTGCTGTAAATTCACCGTTTTGTATACCGTAGGTCATAATATTACATTTATGGTCAGCTAATATATCTTTAACATTGTTATCATCAAGGTTACATACTAGGAAGCCTTCTTGTGGAATTATATCTATAAATTCATTGAAGGTATCTTTTATATGATTTATATCTCTATAATAATCAAGATGATCTGCATCTATATTTAAAATTATTCCTACGTATGGGTGAAACTTTAAAAATGATGCTTTGTATTCACAGGCTTCAGTAATAAAATAATCACTGTTTCCAGCAAGAACATTACCGTTTATAACATCTAAATCACCGCCAACTAAAATAGTTGGATCTACATTCTCTTCAATGACGATATGAGCCATCATTGAAGTGGTAGTTGTTTTACCATGAGTTCCGGATACAGCTACATTATATTTATGTCCAAGCATTATATTGCCAAGGAATTCGGCTCTATCCATCATAGGCAAATTAAGATCTAAAGCTCTTTTAAGCTCGGGATTATCTTGACTAATAGCTGCTGTATAAACTACTAAATCAACATCAACTATATTATCAGCGCTGTGGCCTATATAAATCTTTGCACCTTTTTCTTTTAGTTTTTCAACCATTTTAGAATTTTGCCTATCAGAACCAGATACCATGTACCCATTTTTAAGTAATATTTCAGCAAGTCCACTCATGCTAACTCCGCCAATACCTATAAAGTGAACTTTTTTATTTTTGTCTTGTAAAAAATCAAAACTCATCTATAACAACTCCTTATAAAAAATAATAATAAATTTTGTAACTATTAAACATGTAAATAATATACTATTAATAATAGTAGTGAATAGTGCTAGTAAAAAAATATATATATTATAATTAAATTTACATCTTAAAATTAATTATAGATTAAATATTTAATCTATAATTATAAATTTATAATTATAACCTATATATCTATTATAAATTATATACAAAAAGTTATATAAAAAATACATATATTTAAGAAAAACCTTGAGATTTGAGCCTATATAAGAAAGCAGGAACTCTAATTTTAAAATTATCAGAAAATTTTAAAAAAGGCTTTTAAAAGTGAAGAATATGTGTTAAAATTAATACAAAGTAAGAAGTTGATATTTATAAATTTAAAAGTAATAACTAAAGAAAAATGTGTTTGTTGCAAACGTAAATGGGGAAAGATATGTTTAAAAGTTAATGTAGGTAATATTTGAACCGCTAAACAGATTGTTAGCGGAAATTTTCTGGAGGAGAGTGTTAAAATGTTAACAAGAAATCTTGGGGAATACTTTACTTGGCAATTTAATATTAGCAATGAAGATGAGATAGCAATTAAGTTTTATGAAATGGATGATATTATGGGTATGGATTCAGAATATCTAATATGGCAATTTAATCAATAATTTAAGTTATTGTGAGTTAAGGTAATTAGAAAAGAAAGAATCATCAGGTTTAAAATCTGATGATTCTTTCTTTTCTGAGATTATGTATTTGAATTGTATTCAAGACTTTGAAGTTTACACATGGTTGTTATTAAAGAAAATATAATCACTGCGGCTAGATTTGAGGTTATATTATCCTTATCAAATCTAGGGGCAACCTCGCAGATATCAAAGGTTATAACACGGTTAGATTTTAGTATATGTTTTAGTAGTGTTATAACAATTTCAGGATTTAGCCCTAAGGTTTGAGTTGCACTTACACCAGGGGCGAAGGCAGCTGAAAAAACATCAGAGCAGATTGTGACATGTATATAATCTTTGTTTTTCATAAAATTATTTAAATCTCTTAACAGTTGCCATCCATCGCTAGAAACTATATCTTTAGCCAAAGTATATTTTACACCAAGATTATCTGCAGTTTTGAAAAGGTCAACAGTATTGCTATGTTTCTGAATGCCGATACAGTAATAAGAAAAATCAATATCCTTAACATTACATATATCTGAAATTTGTCTAAACATAGTTCCGGAAGTACCTTCATTTGTATATGGCCTAAGGTCAAAGTGAGCATCAAAATTTATTATTCCTATTTTGGGAATGTTTGATATACTCTCCAAATGAGAAAGTGCACCATTGTAATTACCGAGTGCAGTTTCGTGACCGCCGCCAAGGACTATTGGGAAAATGTTCAAAGATAAAAGTTTATTAATACCGTGGCTTAATAAATTTTGACCTTCAGTAAGTGAAATAGTGTCTACAATAATATCTCCGGCATCAAAAAGTTGCACAGTCTTATTAAAAACGCAAGGCATGTTAGAAAGCTCATGTCTGATGCTGATAGGACCATTCATAGCTCCGGTACGACCATTATTTTTTCTCACACCTTCATCACAACAAAAACCTATAAAAGCAAAAGAGAGGCTATCAGATGGAATTAAATCATTACGTCTTAAGTCAAGAGGTTTGACCCATTGATGCCACCTAAAAGTATCATAATTATCATAGCTGTCTATCCTTCCTTGCCATAGATTTTTATTCATAGGTTCATAGTTTTGAGTAAACATAAAATACCCCCATAAGTAATAGATTATTTAGAATTTACACGCATTTCAAGTATAAAACAATAATTAGAGTATATCAATATAATAAGGTAAAGCTGTAAATAAAATAAATATTGCATTGACAAGTGAACAAACGTTCGGTATTATATAAATATAAGCTATAAGCTATGGGGGTAATAAAATGAGAAGCAATGATTTATTAATTGAATTAAAATATAAGGCCAATGGGGAAGGATTAGAGGGTATAAATTTTATTGAAGATAATACAGTTAAAGCAGGAAAATATATGCTCTGTGGTGGAGTTTTAAATAAAGATGGTGGAAGGCTATTCTTTAAAGCGAGAAATATTGAAGAGGCTAATGAATTTACAAAAAGGAATCCACTGACTTCTAAAATTATAATGTGTAGTTAGTTAAATAAATAAATAAATAAATAAATAAATAGGCCAATTGCTATAAGCAATTGGTTTTTGTTTGTGAGTTTTTTTATAAGGAATATTTGGGTATAATTTTCATATAAGTAGTTATAATTACAATATAAAAATATCCATTGTAATATATTAAAAAAACATATAAAATAAATATGAACATTAATTTAAAAAATAAATATAAGGTTCGGAAGGATATAGGTTCGTATGGAAAAAAATAAAGATAAGTTCAGTAGAAACCAAAGAGTGATTGGGATTACAAAGATATTAACTGAGAATCCTAATAAGGTTATAACTTTAAATATATTTACTGAGAAATTTAATGCCGCTAAATCTACAATAAGTGAGGATATAGTAATCGTTAGGGATGTTATTGAAGGCTTATGTGCAGGTAGAATAGAGAGTGTAGCAGGCGCTGCTGGAGGGATTAAATTTATAAATGGAAAATCCAATGAGGACAAAAAAAAGTTTGTTGAAGATTTATGTGATGCTTTAAGACAAAAGTCAAGAGTTGTACCAGGAAACTTTCTGTATATAACTGATATAGCATATAATCCAGGGCTTATTCAGAGTGCTGCAATAATATTAGCTAGCGAATTTAATGATATGGATATAGATTATGTAGTTACAATAGAAACCAAAGGGATACCACTTGGGTATGAGGTTGCAAAGCAATTAGGAATTCAATTAGTTACAGTTCGGCACGACACCAAGTACACAGAGGGAACTACTGTGAGTATAAACTATGAATCTGGATCTAGTAATAGACTCCAAACCATGTCCTTATCAACAAAATCCATGAAAAGGAATAGTAAGTGTGTATTTGTTGATGATTTTATGCGAGGTGGAGGAACTGCAAAGGGAATAAGAGAATTATTAAGCGAGTTTGATAGTGAACTATTAGCAAGTGGATTTTTAATAGATAATATAGATGTGAAAGAAAAGTTAGTAAATAACTACATTTCTTTAGTAAATTTCTGCGGAATTGATGAGAATGGAGTTGCAATAGTTAGTCCATCTCCGGTAAAAACACAATAATTATGTATAAATTAAAAAATATTTCGACAATTAGAAGGAATTAGCACATATTAGTAGAATAATACATGAAAGTACATCTTGGAGGTGGGGATTTCATGATTATTACAGACGTTAGAATCAGAAAGATTACTACAGAGGGAAAAATGAAGGCAATCGTATCTATAACTTTAGATAATGAATTTGTTGTTCATGATATCAAAATAATTGAAGGTCAAAGTGGTAATTTTATAGCTATGCCTAGTAGAAGAACTCCAGACGGAGAGTTTAAGGATATAGCACATCCAATAAATACAGAAACAAGAGAAAAGATTCAAAAGTCTATACTTGATGAGTATGAAAAAGTTAAAACTGAAGAACAGGTAGAAGGCGAAATAGTTTAATTGTAAAAAGGAGCATGGTACTCCTTTTTGTTTTGCGTTAAATAGGTAATTAAACACTTTAGTTGAAAAAAAATATTAATTTAAATATAATGGTATAGAGGCGAGTTATTAAGAAAAATATAGATTTACATAGATTTTAAAATCTATCAATAAATAAAATGGCGAATATAACAAAATTGTTAGGAATAAAGTGATTTTAAAATCATAAAAGTTAATAGTGATTTAGTATATTTTAAGTAAAGAGGTGTATATGATGTATAAATGTGCTATAATTTTAGCTGCAGGTGAAGGGAAGAGAATGAAGTCTAATATCCCTAAAGTTTTGCACAATGTTTGTGGAAAAGAAATGATAAATCATGTTATAGATAATATAAGAAGTGCTGGAATTCAAGAAGTAAATGTTGTTATTGGGAAGGGTGCTGACAAGGTTGTGAAGGGCACTGAAAGTAGAAAAATATCTTACTCAACTCAGGAAGAACAACTAGGAACTGGCCATGCAGTTATGTGTGCGGAGGACTTTTTAAAGGATAAAAAGGGTTCGGTAGCGATATTCGTAGGGGATGGTCCTCTTATTACAGAAAATACAGTAACAAAGCTTATAAATTTTCATGAAAATGAGGGATGTAGTGCTACGATTTTAACATCTGTAATGAGTGATCCTTTAAAATATGGAAGAATAATTAGAAATACTCAAGGTGAGGTTGAAAAAATTGTAGAATTTAAAGATTGCAATGAGTATGAGATAAAGGTTAATGAGATTAATTCAGGAATGTATTGCTTTGATATAGAAGTTTTATTAAATACATTAGGCAAGCTTAATAATAACAATAATCAAGGCGAGTATTATTTAACTGATGTAATAGAAATATTAAAAACAGAAGGTAAGAAAGTTGGGGCAATAGCTGTTAATGTTGATGAAATTACTGCTGTTAACTCAAAACTTGAACTTTCTATGGCAAATGAAATAATGAGGGCAAGAATAAACGAAATTCATATGGATAATGGTGTTATAATTATGGATCCAAAGAGCACATATATACAATGTGATGTAGTTATAGGTCAAGACACGTTAGTGTATCCAGGAAATGTTATCGAAGGTAATACAATTATTGGAGAAGGTTGTTTGTTATATGCAAACAATAGAATAACTAATAGTGTTATTGGGGATGATGTAACGGTTGAAAATTCTGTTATTCTAAATAGTAAAATAGGAGAATGTACTACGGTAGGACCATTTGCTTATATTCGTCCAGAAACGATAATTGGAAGTAATGCTAGAATAGGCGATTTTGTAGAAATTAAAAAATCAACAATAGGAAATGGAACTAAAGTATCTCATTTAACATATATAGGAGATGCAGAAGTAGGTGAAAAGTGTAACTTTGGATGTGGAACTGTTGTAGTTAATTATGATGGTAAAGCGAAAAATAAGACTACGATAGGTAGTAATGTTTTTGTAGGATGTAACACGAACTTAATATCACCAGTTGAAATTGAAGATGATTCTTATATCGCAGCTGGGTCAACAATTACTGATAAAGTACCAAAGGGATCTTTGGCTATAGCAAGAGCTAGGCAAATAAACAAAGAGAACTGGGTATATAATAAAAACAAATAAAGTTTTAGGAGGACTACATAAATGATAAGCCATGGAAGAAACATTAAAATTTTCACGGGGAATTCGTATCCTGAATTAGCTACAGACATCGCAACAAGACTAGGACTTGAAGTCGGAGAAAGTGAAGTTACAACTTTTAGTGATGGTGAGATTGCTGTAAATATTGCAGAGACGGTTAGAGGGTTGGATGTATTTGTTATACAACCTACAAGTGCACCAGTTAATAATAACCTGATGGAGCTTTTAATTATGATTGATGCATTCAAAAGAGCTTCAGCTGGAAGAATAACTGCAGTTATGCCTTACTATGGTTATGCAAGACAAGATAGAAAGGCTAAGGCTAGAGATCCAATAACAGCAAAATTAGTTGCGGATTTAATTACAGCAGCTGGAGCAGATAGAGTTTTAACTATGGATTTGCATGCTGCTCAAATACAAGGGTATTTTAATATTCCTGTAGATAATTTGATTGGATCACCTATACTAAGTGATTATTTTGTGCAAAAAGGATTTAAGGATTGCAAGGATGTTGTTGTTGTTTCTCCAGACCTTGGAAGTGTTACAAGAGCAAGAAAATTTGCAGATAGATTAAATGCTCCAATAGCAATAATAGATAAGAGAAGACCGAAAGCAAATGTTGCTGAGATTATGAATATAATCGGAGAAGTAAAAGGCAAGAGAGTTATTTTAATAGATGATATGATAGATACAGCAGGAACTATTTGTAATGGAGCAAATGCTTTAGTTGAAATGGGCGCTACAGAGGTTTATGCTTGTTGTTCACATGCAGTGCTTTCAGGACCTGCAATAGAGAGATTAGAAGCATCAGCGATAAAAGAATTAGTTATGTTAGATAGCATTCACTTACCGGAAGAAAAAATGATAGATAAGATAAAAATATTATCTATAGCACCTTTATTTGCAGAAGCAATAAAGAGAATATATGAAGAAGTATCTGTAAGTAAGCTTTTTGATTAAGATTTAATCATATAGTCATTGCATAGATTTAAATAAGTGTATGGTAATGGTATAAAAATAATTTATTTTTTAATAAAATATAATTAATAGAATGGGGGATAGAAAATAATTCTTTCCTTCATTCTATTTTTTAGTGTTCAAATCCTTGAATAGTGGAATAATATAGTACCTTGCGAATTATTTTATAAATAATTTGTTAAGAATATTAATTTTGATGTGAAAACGCTTAGAAATTTACTTGTTGTTATATAATACTAATAAAGAGTATTAAACTTAGTTGGATAATAAATATTGGAGGGGTAATAATGGAAGGTAATTTAGGGAAAGTTTTAGTCGTTGATGATGATAAAAATATATGTGAAGTTATTAAAATGTATTTGGAGAATTCGGGATACAGTGTTAAGGTTGCAAATGATGGAAGAGAAGCTCAAGAAGCATTCTCAAATTATAAGCCGGATCTAGTGCTTTTAGATGTAATGCTACCTTACATGGATGGGATAGATGTACTTAAATGGATAAGAAGAGATAGTGAAGTGCCTGTTATAATGATAACAGCGAAGGGGGAGACTTTTGATAAAGTTTTAGGTTTAGAGCTAGGAGCTGATGATTATATTGTTAAGCCTTTTGAACCTAAGGAGCTTATGGCTAGGGTAAAGGCTGTACTAAGAAGATATACATCAGATGGTGATAGTAAAGAAACATTAACTTTCGATAATTTGGTTATAGACATAAATTCATATAATGTAACATACAAAGGTCAGGAAGTAAAAATGCCACCTAAAGAATTTGAATTACTACATTTTTTATCAAGCAATAAAAACAGGGTATTTACAAGAGAGCAATTACTTTGTGAAGTATGGGGATATGATTATCCGGGAGATTCAAGAACCGTGGATGTGCATGTTAAAAGGTTAAGAGAAAAGGTGGCCGGCGGAGAAACATGGCAACTTGAGACAGTTTGGGGAGTAGGGTATAAATTTGAGGTGAAATAATGGTAAAGAATAGCTTATTTTCAAAAATGGTTGTAACGTACACAATCATAATTACCGTTAGCTTTACTATTCTAGCAGCTTTTCTTTCATTTTGGTTTCAAGATTATTTTATTAAAACAAGGCAAGAACAACTTACAAGCCAGGTGGAAATAATTGAGAGTGTTGTAAATGAGTATCTTGAAGGTGAAGTCGCTTATGAAGAATTGAATGAATCTATGAAATTTATATCATCATATATTGGTGATGATATAGTTTTGGTAGATAGTAATGGATATGTTTATTCTGTTACATCGATAAAATATATACAACTTATAGGAAAACAAGTAATTCATGACGGTTTAGATGATCTTAAAAATGATAAATACTCAAAATCTGTAAATGATTATGGTATTTATGCAGATGAAAAGGTTTATGTTATGGTTGAACAATTAATGGGTAAAGATGGAAAGTTTAGTGGCGCAGCACTAATAAGTATCGCTACTGATAGCTTGGATAAGTCATTATCCAATGTATATCAAATTATATGGTTATCAGCAGTTTTTGCAGTTATTGCATCTTGTATTGTAATATACTATTTTTCTCAAAAGATTATAGTTAATCCATTACTTCAGATGAGTGCAGTTGCTAGAAAAATAGCTCAGGGAGATGTTGAGAAGCGTGTTGAAATTCATTCAGATGATGAAATAGAAGAGTTTGCTAATGCTTTTAATATTATGGCTGATTCTTTAGAAACTGTAGAGCAAAATAGAAAAGAATTTATATCAAATGTATCACACGAATTAAGGTCGCCGATGACATCTATAAAAGGCTTTATAGGTGGGATATTAGATGGTGTGATACCTGAAGAGAAGCATAAATATTATCTAAACATAGCTTATGAGGAAGTTCAACGTCTTGCGAGATTAATTAATGACTTGCTAGATTTGTCAGCTGTAGAATCAGGAACTTATAAATTAGAGAAAAGGGCTATAGATATAAGTGAAATTGTGCGTATATGTATTTTAAGAAATGAGAGTAGAATAAAAAATAAGAATTTTAATGTACAAGTATTTTTCCATGAAAGTGAATTGCTTGTACTAGGGGATGAGGATAAGATAATACAGGTGTTAACCAATCTTCTAGACAATGCCATAAAATATGGAAATGAGGGTGGGCTTATAAAGATAGCTTGCCAGGCTAAGGGTCGCAAAGTTCATATATCAATTTTTAATGAGGGACCAGGTATACTTGAAGAAGATATAAAATATATATGGGATAGATTTTATAAGGGTGACAAGTCGAGAACTCAGAAAGTAAGTACTGGGCTTGGACTTTCTATAGTGAAAAAGATTATAAATCTACACGATGAAGAAATATATGTGAGTAACAAGAGTGGTGGTGTTGAGTTTATGTTTACATTATCCCTTGCAAAGAAGCTGTAATACCTAGGTAGGTAGGAAGGAGGCTATTATGAGCAATTTTAATGATGATTATAAGGATGCTAGAGCGAGAATAACATTTAACAAAATTAAAAAAAGACGTAGTGGTAAAATTATTTTAATTACTATAGTTTGTTTATTTATAGCCTCATCAAGTGGTGTAGCAGCTGCATTAGTTATGATGAAAGCTGACTTAAGTAAAGAATATTATCTTCAGGATGATGATGAAAACATATCAAATACAAATAAAACGCAAATACAATCAGTGGTTAAAAAAGTATCTGAATCAGTTGTGTCGGTAATTAAAATTATTAATGATGGAACTGGTACAAAGGAATCTAATATTGGGGTAGGGATTGTGGTGGATAATGGCGAATATATAGTAACAAGCTATTCAGGTATTAGGGATGCAAGCAGTGTGAAAATAAAATTATATGATGATGCTGTTTATAATGTTAATATGGTAGGGTTTGATAGTGTATATGATGTAGCCATGTTAAAAATAGAAGGGCAAACATTGGTGCCTATTAATGTTATAGATAATAAGAGCAAGATTAAGACTGGAGATAAAGTTATAAGTATAGGAAATCCTATAGGGAATTCGTTTAATGAAAGTATAGAAGGTGGGATGATAATAAATACTAGAGAGAGTATAGTATTTAAGAATCCTGAGGCCAAAGCCAGCGAGTCATTGAAGATGATAAAAACTAATGTGAAACCTAAATATATAAATACTGGTGCGGCACTGTTCAACCTAGAGGGAGAATTAATAGGGGTGAATAATAGGGCTATGGCTTACCACAGTGAGTTTTCCAAAAATAGCTTTTATATGGCTGTCGAAGATTTGTATAATATTACAAATGGAATTTTGGATAAACAGGATTCACTTTTAAACTATATGGGTGTATATGGGGAAGAAGCAGTTTCGCCAAGAGAAAATGGTGTTGAAGGTGTATATGCTAAGGAAGTTACGAGAAATGGCATAGCATATGAAGCCGGCATTAGACCTACGGATATAATTGTTGAGGTTAACGATGTTAAGGTGAATAGTGTAAGTGATATAAATTCTATAATGGACGAGTTTAAAAGTGGAGATACAATAAAATGTATGGTGTTTAAGAATGGAGTATATGTAAATTTAGATATAAAAATTTCAGATGGTAAAAATAAAAAGTAGCATTTCAAAATGCTACTTTTGTTTTTATATGAAACTTTTAGTATAATAAGAGTTGATAAGAATTTTTAAAATAAGATATGATTATATAATAATATGTTAAAACGACTTTGGAGGTAATTATGTATTTAGTTGTAGGACTTGGGAACCCAGGTGATAGATATGATAAAACCAGACACAATGTAGGGTTTGATATAGTTGATTTATGTGAAAATAAGTATAACTTAGTTCTAAATAGGGTAAAATTTAAAGGTATATATGGGGAAACAACCATAGGGCGTGAAAAGGTTATATTTTTGAAACCGCAAACATTTATGAATTTAAGTGGAGAAAGTGTTAGAAGTATAATTGATTTTTATAAAATACCAACGGAAAATATAATAGTCATATATGATGACGTTAGTTTAGAGGTTGGAAGACTTAGAATTAAAACTAAAGGTAGTGCGGGTGGTCATAATGGAATAAAAAATATTATTGCACACATAGGCACTGATGAGTTTCCGAGAATTAAAGTAGGAGTTGGTGAACCAACCTATGATTTGGTGAAGTTTGTAACAGATAGATTTACTAGTGAAGATAGGAATATAATGGAAAGGTCCTTCGTGGCGGCTGCAGATGCTATTCAGGTTATGGTTATGAATGGACCAGGAGATGCTATGAATAAGTTTAATTCATTTAAAGCTAGTATTGATTAATAGATTATGTAAGAGGTGAGAATTTGAGATTAAAGGGAATAATGACACCTTTGCAACTAAGCAGTGAGTTTAATGATGTAAAGAGGTCTATAGAAGATGGGAAATATCCAATAGAGATTCAAGGTCTTTCAGAATCAGGAAAAAGCTATATGCTATATGGTGTATATGAAGAAATAGATAAAAGTATGCTGATATTAACTCATAATGATATGGAAGCGAAAAATATATATGAGGATTTGAGTTTCTATTGCAATGATGTGTATTACTTTCCAACTAGGGAAGTAACGTTTTACAATGTAGAAGCCGTTTCAGGAGATTTAAGGTGGGAGCGGTTAAAAGTTTTAAATAAGATTTTAAGCGGTGATAAAAATATTATTATTACATCCATAGAATCATTGGCTGCATCTTATGCGCCTGTGGAACTTTTCAAAAAATTTACTTTTGAAGTGGCTGTAGGTAGTGTTATAGATGTGAAAGAATTAAGCCAAAATCTTATAAAATGTGGATATGAACGATGCAGTGTTGTAGAGAATATTGGGCAGTTTTCTGTTAGAGGGGGGATAATAGATATTTATCCTCCTATTAGTGGTATGCCTTTTAGGATTGAATTATTTGATGATGAAGTGGATTCTATAAGAACATTTAACAAAGATACTCAGAGAAGTATTGATAAGGTTGACAAAATAGATATATTTCCAGCTAAAGAAATAATATTAACAGAAAATAATATTCAATTAGGTAAGTCACAGATACAGAATGAGTTGGAAACTTCAGTAGCTAGATTCAAAAAATCTAAAGACAAGGAAGCTCTAGAGAGAATTACGACAACTATAAAATCAAATCTTGAGAATTTAGAAGAGCTATGGAGTTTTGAAACTATTGATAGTTTTATACCTTATTTTTATAATAAGCAGACTACATTCATGGATTATTTTAAGGATAGTGTAGTTATTATTGATGATGTAAATAGGTCAATGGGTAAGCTTGAAAGTATCTATTTTGAATTTGGAGAAAACTATGAAAACTTTTTAAGTCGTGGTAATATTCTTCCAAAGCAGGGTGAACTACTCATATCTAAAGAGGTTATTGAGAGTCAACTAGAAGGTGGGCGAAGCATAATACTTCAAAGCTTGTCATCATCAACTAAGGTGTTAAAACCTCAAAAAACTGTGGTGTTATCCCAAATAACAACTCATGATTATCATGGACAACTTGATTTGCTAATTGAAGATATACAGGAAAAGAAGAAAAAAGGATATAGAACTTTAATTTTATCGGGGACGCGAACTAGAGGTGAAAGATTAATTGACACCTTAGGGGATAGAGGGATAGAGGCTACTTATAAGGATTTAGTTTCCAGTGTTTCAGAAGGTCAAGTAGTAGTAACCTTTGGAAATTCTATTAAAGGGTTTGAATATCCTAAGTTGAAGATATGTGTTATATCAGATTCGGAAGTTTTTGGACAATCGAAACGAAAATCAGTAAAGCGGACTAATAAAAAAGGTCCGGGAAAGATTAAGAATTTTACAGAGCTTAAATTAGGTGACTATGTTGTACATGTAAACCATGGAGTAGGGGTATATAAGGGGATTAATCAATTAGATGTACAAGGTAATAAAAAAGATTATCTTGTACTAGAATATAACTCTGGAGATATGCTGTATGTCCCTGTAGAACAGTTAGATTTAGTACAAAAATATATTGGAGGAGAAGGTAAGTCTCCAAAGATAAATAAACTTGGTGGAAGTGAATGGGCGAAGGCTAGGAGTAAGGTTAAGAAATCGGTAGAGGATATAGCAGAAGACTTAGTTAAGCTTTATGCAATAAGATCAACACTTAAAGGTCATAGATATTCTGAGGATACACCTTGGCAAAGTCAATTTGAAGGTGAATTTCCATTTGAAGAGACACCAGATCAATTAACGGCTATAGAAGACATAAAGAGAGATATGGAAAGTGACAAACCAATGGATAGACTGCTATGCGGGGATGTTGGGTATGGTAAAACTGAGGTCGCATTAAGGGCTGCATTTAAGTGTGTCATGGATGGGAAACAAGTTGCTATTCTTGTACCTACTACGATTCTTGCAGAACAACACTATAAGAATATGACAAAAAGATTTTCAGATTTCCCAATAAAGGTGGATATGATTAGTAGATTTAGAACGGCAGCTCAGATTAAAGGAACTTTGAAATCTTTAAAAGAGGGAAATCTTGATATTATTGTTGGAACTCACAAACTACTTCAAAAGGATGTTATATTTAAAGATCTTGGATTATTGGTTATAGATGAGGAACAACGATTCGGAGTTACCCATAAAGAAAAGATAAAAGATATGAAGAAGAGTATAGATGTACTTACTTTAAGTGCAACACCGATACCGAGGACTTTGCATATGTCTTTAACGGGAGTTAGAGATATAAGCATAATTGAGACACCGCCGGAAGAAAGGTACCCAATACAAACCTATGTTGTAGAATTTAATGATCAACTCGTAAGAGATGCGATTATTAGAGAAATGAATAGGGGAGGACAAGTATTTTTTGTATACAATAGAGTTGAAACAATAAATGATACAGCAACATACCTAAAAAAATTGATTCCAGAAGCTCGAATTGCTGTGGGGCATGGACAAATGACTGAAAGAGAATTAGAAAAGGTAATTTTAGATTTTGTAGAAAAAAAATATGATATATTACTTTCAACTACAATAATAGAAACCGGAATAGATATTCAAAATGCAAATACTATGATTATAGCAGATGCAGATAAGATGGGGTTATCACAACTCTATCAATTAAGGGGCAGAGTAGGAAGAACTAATAGAATTGCATATTCATATTTTACTTACACTAAAGATAAGGTACTTACAGAGGTAGCAGAAAAAAGGTTAAAGGCTATAAAGGATTTTACAGAGCTAGGGTCAGGGCTTAAGGTTGCTATGCGGGATTTAGAAATAAGAGGCGCAGGGAATATAATGGGAGCATCTCAATGTGGTCACATGTCTTCAGTAGGGTATGATTTATATTGTAGGATGTTGGAAGAGGCAGTAAGCATTGTAAGAGGCGACATAGATAAGGAACCTATTGAAACTACTGTAGATATGAAAATAGATGCATATATACCTGGTAACTATATAAAGGATGAGACTCAAAAGATACAAGTGTATAAAAAAATTGCAGCTATAGAATCATATGACCATATGTTAGATGTAATTGAAGAGATTGAAGATAGATATTCAAATATACCAGACAGTGTATATAATTTAATGAATATTGCATACTTAAAGGCTATAGCCAGAGATATTGGAATTCTTGAGATAAAAGATACTGGAGTTCAAGCTAGGTTAACATTCCAAAATAAAGATTATTTAACATCAAATATGGTTAAGCATATTCTTGAGAACTATAGAAAGCAAATCATTTTCAATATGGGGGATGCACCTGTGCTTATATATAAAATTAAGGATGTTAATAAGAAGGAATTACTTGATAAATTAATCGAAATTATTAAGGATTTATCAACAATAAGTAAATAATTTTACGAGTGTTTAATTAATTGTTTTTTTATGGTAAAATTAAAATGCGTTTTAACTTAATAAAACTGAATGGAGGATTATAAAGTGATAAAATTAAAGAAAATTCTAGCAGGGATTATGGCAACAACCCTAATGCTCTCAGCTGTAGGGTGTAGTATGGTGGAAAAAACCGAAAAAGGAATAAATAAAACCGTGGTGGCTAAAGTTTATGACGAAAAAATCACGTTGGGTGATGTTGATAGTAGATTAGGAATGATAATTACTAAAGTCAAAGCTCAATACGGTGAGAACTATAAGGAAAATGAAGAAGCGATGCAATATCTTAAAGAGCAACGTCTTCAAGTTCTTGACACTCTAGTAAATGATATTATAATAAGAAAACATGGAAGTGAGCAAGGAATAATTCCTTCAGATGAAGAAGTGAAAACTTTAGCAGCTGAAAAGCTTGAGGAGATTAAAAGTTCATACGATACTCCAGAAGCTTATGCGGAAGCACTTAAAGCAACAGGGATTACTGAAGAGGAATTCTTGCAAGAGTTGAGACCAGCAGTAGTATCGAACATTGTTTATGATGAAGCAATTAAAGATGTTACTGTAACAGATGAAGAAGCAAAAGCTTACTATGATAGTAATCAAAATTTATTTACTGAAAAACCAAATAAGGTTCAACCAGCACATATCTTAGTTAAAACAGAGGAAGAAGCTAAAGATATAATAAAAAGACTAGATGCAGGTGAAGACTTTGCAGCACTTGCAGCTGAAAAAGGAACTGATGGAACTAAAGATGTGGGTGGAGACTTAGGATGGATTGAGTATACTAGTAATAAATATGATAAGACATTTTTAATGGCTGCTATTAGTGTAAATAAAGGAGAATATACTAAGAACCCTATAGCTACAAAGTTTGGCTTCCATGTTATAAAGTGCTTAGATAAAGAAGAATATCCAGTTAAACCTTTAGATGATGTTAAAGAAGAAATAAAAACTTCATTATTAGAAGAAAACCAATATAATACTTGGGTAAAAACAGTAAAAGAGTGGCAAGATGCTGCTGGAATAAAACTGTATGAAGATAAATTAGCTCAATAGAGAAATACTTAATTGAATTAAACATTAGAATGACTAACACTTTGAAATGGGTGTTAGTTTTTTTTATGAAAAAATTTCTATAGTGTATAAAATTTGAGTTAAGAAGGATAATAATAACATTAAATATATACTTAGTGTTAACAAGGAGGATGAAATTTAATGAAAGCTACTGGAATAGTAAGAAGAATAGATGATTTAGGTCGTGTTGTAATACCGAAAGAGATAAGAAGAACTTTAAGGATTAGGGAAGGAGATCCACTTGAAATTTTTACAGATAGAGATGGTGGAGTAATTTTGAAAAAATATTCTCCAATTGAGGAGCTTAGCGAATTTGCGAAAGAGTATTGTGAAGCACTACATCAGACGATAGGAAACATAGTAATAATATGTGATAAAGACTCAGTGATAGCGGTTAGTGGAGGAACCAAGAAGGATTTTTTAGATAAAAAAATTAGTAATGAAGTTGATAAAATAATGGAAGAACGTAAATCAACGAGTTTAGACAAGACCGCACAAAATCTAATACCGATATGTGATGGTGAAGGTTCGGAAGAATATGCAGCTCAAGTTATAGTACCTATAATAGCAGAAGGTGATACTGTAGGAACTGTAATTATAGCATCAAAAGATAATGTTAAATTTAGTGAGGTAGAGGCAAAACTAGCTGAAGCTGCGGCATCTTTCTTGGGTAAGCAAATGGAACAATAGTTAGTATGAATATTGAACAAAAACAGCGGCAGATTTGAACGCTGTTTTTATTTTGTTTTAACCATGTGATATTACAGCATGATAAAATTGTGATGAACATAATATATGTAATAAAGTAATAAAAGGTTCCTCTTTAAAATACCTATTAAATATATAAAGTATTTAAGGAGGAAGTATGAGAAAACAATCACTTTTAAAAGGAACTATAATTTTAGGAGTAGCAACAATTTTTGCGCGATTTTTAGGTCTATTTTTTAGAATACCGATACAAAATCTAATAGGAGATCAAGGTATGGGATATTATCAAATGTCTTACCCTATATATATGACGTTTGTTGCAATAGCATCTGGTGTTCCTATTGCAATGTCAAAGCTAATATCAGAATTTAATGCTAAAAATGATATAAATTCAATTGAACAGGTTTTAAAGCAAACATTAAAAATAATGATTCCCTTAGGGTTTATTGCATCGTTCCTAATGATGTATTTTGGTAAAAGTATCGTAAGTTTTTTAAAATGGGATCCAAAGTCATATAATTCATTTATGGTAATTTCTTGTGGGCCGGTATTCGTGTGCATTATGTGCACATTCAAGGGATATTTCCAAGGGTTACAAAATATGAACAGTACAGCGGTGTCGCAAGTTGTAGAGCAGCTTGGAAGAGTGATATTTGGAGTGCTATTTGCGTACATACTGTTACCAAGGGGAATTGAATATGCAGCTGCGGGAGCAGTATTTGGAACAGTGATTGGTGGAGTGTTTGGAAGTGTATATCTTGGAATTAAATATTTCAAGGTTAAAGGAAGGGGGCGTGGAATTAAAACTAAGAAGGATAGTGAGATTCTTGGAACATTAACGCAAGCGGCACTACCAATATCAGTAGGTGCTGCTGTAGGTACAATTATGGCGCTTATAGACTCAGTAATAGTTCCACAGAGACTTTTGGTGGCAGGATACACCATTGAAGAGAGTGCAGGCTTGTATGGTCAATTCTCGGGAAAGGCTATGACACTTCAGAATATACCTCTAGCATTATCGATAGCACTATGTGCTGCATTAGTACCTATAGTTTCAGAACTGTATTCTATGAGAAATCAGAGAGAGCTAAGCAGACGAATAGATATGGTATTTAAGCTATCGTTTGTAATTGGAATACCAAGTTGTTTAGGGCTATTTTTCATGGCTAAACCTATAATGGGATTAGTGTTTATGGGAGATATAGCGGGATATGAAATATTAAAGTTATTATCATTAACAATTCCATTAATCATTATTACACAAACAACGACCTCGCTACTGCAAAGTTGTGGGAGATATATGATGCCTGTATACTACTTGGGGGTAGGGTGCATATTTAAGGTGATAATAACTTACGTACTAGTTGGGATGCCCGGAATGAACATATATGGGGCAGTGATTGGAAGTATAGTTGGATATGGGGTTACTAGTATATTAAATATAATAGAAGTTAAACGTCTGCTTAGAGTGAAAATTGGGTTTTATGAAGTATTTATAAAACCGTTATTTATCTCGCTAATTATGATAATAGCTGTTGTCTTTATATATAATAATGTCTATAATTATACAATAAGTAACGGAATATCTTGTTTAGTTGCTATCGCCATTGGTGTTACAATATATGGTATATTAGCAATGGTGTTTAGAGTGTTTACTTTTGAAGATATAAGAGGAAAATTTACAGGAAAATAAAGGGGAGTAGATTCAAATGATTACAATAGTTGGTCTGGGGCCTGGGTCGAAGGATGCATTAACTATAGGGGTACTAGAAATCCTAAAGGGTAGTGAAAATATCTATTTTAGAACAGAAAAACATCCAAATGTAGATTATTTAAAATCCATTGGAGTGAAATTTAATACCTGCGATAAGTTTTATGAAAAATATAACAACTTTGATGAGATATATAAGGCTATTGCAGAAGATCTTATAAAATTGCATGCTGAATCTGGAGATTTAGTATATGCAGTACCAGGGCATCCATTAGTGGCAGAAAGATCAGTAATGTTATTGCTAGACCTATGTAAGGAAAAGGGTATAGAAACTAAGCTGATGCCATCAGTGAGCTTTGTAGATGCTGTTATTGAAAGTTTAAGATTAGATCCAATAGAAGGGATAAAGATAATAGATGCTTTTGATATAAAAGAACAAGTTATGGATAAACGGTTAGGGGTTATAATAACTCAGGTATATAATAAATTTATTGCATCTGAAACTAAGTTGGCTCTATGTGAATATTATAAGGATGATACTGAAATATATTTTGTTAGAGCAGCAGGTGTTGAAGGTGAGGAAAGCATAAGAAAAATTAAGCTATATGATTTAGATAGACAAGAAGATATAGATTACTTAACATCTATTTATATTCCTAAAAAGATTCAAGAAACTAAGGATTTTCAAGATTTAATTAATGTTATGTCAAAGCTTAGAAGCGAAGATGGATGTATGTGGGATTTAGAACAAACTCATGAATCGTTGAAAAGATATTTGATAGAAGAATGCTATGAAGTTATCGAAGCTATAGATGAGCAAGATGATGAGAAAATTGTTGAGGAACTTGGAGATGTACTTTTACAAGTTATATTCCATGCTCAAATAGGTAAAGAAGATGGGTATTTTAATATAAATGACATAATATCATCAATAACAAATAAAATGATAAATCGTCATCCTCATATTTTTTCTAATGTGAAAGTAAATGATACTACAGAAATTTTAGATAATTGGGACACTATTAAAAGCGAAGAAAAGAAATTTAATAGTTATACAGATACATTAAAACATATACCAAAATGCCTGCCTGGACTTATAAGAGCGGATAAAGTGCAAAGGAAAGCTGGTAAGGTTGGGTTTGATTGGAAAGATGTAGAGCCAGCAATGGAAAAAGTTTTAGAGGAGCTACAAGAGATAAAAGATGTATATAAAAGCTCTGATGTGTCAAAAATACAGGAAGAAGTAGGAGATTTAATCTTTGCAACAGTAAATATTGCTAGACTTCTTGACATTGACCCAGAATTTGCAGTAAATTATACTATAGATAAATTTATAAGACGCTTTGAATTTATTGAAGAATCTGGAACTAAAAGAGGGATTGATATAAAATCAATGTCGCTAGAGGAAATGGAAAATCTATGGAGTGAGGCTAAAAAGTACGATTTACTATAAAAGATAAATTTTCTAAAAAAAAAGAAGGATTCTAGATAATTTACAAGAATATTGTAAGTATTGTTTCATGCAGTTAAAATATAAATTGTATGGATTTAACATTAAGGAGGCACTATTATGAACAAATCAGAATTAATAGCAAAAATGGCAGAGAAATCAGGATTAACAAAAAAAGATAACGAAGCAGTTTTAAAAGCGTTTATAGAAAGCGTTGAAGAAACTCTTGAAGGTGGAGAAAAGGTTCAATTAGTTGGATTTGGAACTTTCGAAACTAGAGAAAGAGCTGCTAGAGTTGGAAGAAACCCAAGAACAAAAGAAGAGATACAAATACCAGCATCTAAGGTTCCAGTTTTTAAAGTTGGAAAAGAATTTAAAGATATCGTAAATAAATAGTTGTTTTGAAAAAGCCTAGATATATTCTGGGTTTTTTCTTCTATAGCAGACGATAATAAATAATGGTTGTGAAGTAAATTCTAAAATAAGATGAAGTTAAAAAGGCTTTGTATACTGATAAGTGAGGATAATATTATTAATCAAGGCTAATACGAGCAAAGGGTTCAAGAGTAGTAGGTTATATAAAATAGGTTGTAATAAAAATGGAAGTATAAGTATAGATTTAATAGAGATGCAAGAATCTATAGTTTGGGGGTAAAAGATGAGATTAGATAAATATTTAAAGATTTCAAGAATAATTAAGAGAAGAACAGTTGCAAAAGAAGTGTGCGAAAATGGAAGGGTTTCTATTAATGGTAAGGTAGCAAAACCAAGTAGCGTGGTTAAAGAAGATGATATTATAGAAATTCAGTTTGCTAATCAGCTAATGAAAGCTAAGATTATAAACATTGCAGCTCATGTCAATAAAGAGCAAGCAAAGAGTATGTATGAGATAATAAGTGGCGTAGAAGATAAAGAATAAATAAAAGCATAAAATATGTTCTAATGAATATACCTTTATAGAAAGTTAATATGTTTTTTAGTTATAAGGGGGATATTATGGAACAAAATAAAGATATAACATTAGAAAATAAAAAAAGTTTCTTTACGTTAGAAAATAGAAAAAAAATGACTCTAGATGGAGTTCTAGAAATAATAAGCTTTAATGAAGATCAAATAATTATAGTAACAGTATTAGGAGATATGGATATTAGAGGTGAAGAACTAAAGATGACTAAATTGGACGTTCAAAATGGAGATGTAGTGATAACCGGGAAAATATCCTATGTAGCATATACAAGTGAAGAAAAACGTCCTAAAAAGCAAAATGGAATTATTGCAAGGATATTTAGGTAATTAAATTATGGTATTCGATATGAGTAGACAAGTGACACTATTTATATTTTCCTTATTTAGTGGTATGCTAATTGGTGTTGTTTACGATTTGTATAGAGTTATAAGAGGACTAGAAGAACCAGGGAAGATTGTGACTGTGATACAGGATATCTTATTTTGGATACTTACTGGTATTGTAGTTTTCATTTTTATGATGTACACTAATTATGCATATATGAATTTTAATGTATTTATATATAATGGGATTGGATTATTTTTTTATTCTAAAATATTTAGCAAGGTGTTCATATTTAGCTATGAGAAGATTTTGAAATTTTTTTTAGCTGCGGTAAGAATAATATTCTATAGGTTATCTTATCCTATAAGGATAATTTTTCATAAAAATAAAAAAAATATATAAAATAATGAGATTAATACTTGAAGAAAGTAAAAATACAATTTACAATATATTTATGTAGTTAATTAAGTGTGGGCAATAAGATGTATATAAGCATCAACTTAAGATTGGAAAGGAAAATTCAATATGAAGAAATTCAGCTTTAAAAAGATAATTCTTTTAGGGATAGCTTTCTATGTAGGATTTGTTTTTATAAATCAACAAATTATTATGTTTAGACAGCATAGAGATATTGAAAAATATACTTCTGATTTTGAAGAGGCACAAGAAAAAAATCAAAAATTGCAAGACGAGATTAAGCTATCAAAGGATAATAAATATATAGAAAAGTTAGCAAGGGAAAGATTGGGCCTAGTTAAAGAGGGCGAATCACCTGTAATAAACAACAAATGAAATTCGAAAGTTACTATATTTTAATTCTATATTAAATATGGTATAATATAAATTTAAATTATGAATTTAAGGAGGGTCTTTTTAATATGACCTTAAAGGCTGGAAGCATTATCGAAGGTAAAGTAGTTAATATCACAAATTTTGGTGCATTTGTTGAAGTGGAGGGAAAAACAGGATTAGTGCATATATCAGAAGTTTCTGATGTGTTCGTTAAGAATGTACATGATCATTTAAAAGAGAATGACGTAGTAAAAGTTAAAGTCATATCTGTGGATGATAATGGTAAAATGAGTTTATCCATAAAACAAGCAGGTGTACCTAAAAAATCTTTTAAACCTGTAGATGTAGATTGGCAAAAAGAAAAAGTTAAGACAACAACAGCAGGGAGCTTTGAAGACAGGATGTCAAAATTCTTAAAGGATAGTGAAGAAAGATTTCAAGATCTTAAGAGACATCAAGATGGCGGAAAAGGCAGAGGATATAGTAAGAAAGGTGCTAACTAAGGTTTATACCAAAAGGTTAAAGAGTGCTTATTTAAGCACTCTTATTTAATTGTAATTGACATCAATAGGATGCTAGATGAAAATGAAAAGTAGACTTAGGGAAATATAAATAAAAAAGTTCATAAATACTGTTGACATAATAATGAATATAACATATAATAAATATTGTCGCTGAGATGTGACAGACTATTAGCTGGAGTGGCGGAACTGGCAGACGCACAGGACTTAAAATCCTGCGGTGGTTAAACACCGTACCGGTTCGATTCCGGTCTTCAGCACCAAATATCGCGGGATGGAGCAGTTGGCAGCTCGTCGGGCTCATAACCCGAAGGTCGTAGGTTCAAGTCCTGCCCCCGCAACCATGTGGCGGAATAGCTCAGCTGGCTAGAGCATTCGGTTCATACCCGAAGGGTCGTAGGTTCAAGTCCTATTTCCGCTACCATATTCTTGAATAAATTAAAATGCCAATTAATAAGCTGGAGTGGCGGAACTGGCAGACGCACAGGACTTAAAATCCTGCGGTGGTTAAA
>NZ_JAVXAO010000008.1:0-205834 GCF_036660475.1 Clostridium sp.
GAGCAGTTGGCAGCTCGTTGGGCTCATAACCCAAAGGTCGTAGGTTCGAGTCCTATCCCCGCAACCAATTTAAACATGAATTATACGCTTATATCTTAGGATATAAGCTTTTTTTATATATTAAAATTATATTTTATGAACATCTAAGTGATAAGTGAATACTATAGAATTATAATTTAGTATTTTACTTATAGGAGGATTTTAAATGAATGCTTATGAATTAGTTATGAAAATTAAACAAAAGATGAATGATCCAGTTTTTGCAACAAAGTTTAATAATGCATCAGATGTAATAAATAGAATACCAGGGTTACAACAAGAGATAATAAAGATAGCTCAAATCAAGGATGAAAAATCCCAAAACGAGGCGATTGCTAGATTGCCAAAGGAAGCTAAAGAAGCAGTAAAAGATATATTATACTTATTAAATAATTAATTGAAAATAAATAAGAATGACTCTAAAATACTATGTAGGTAATAGAATCGTGTCTGGTAATTTATTTAAATATAATACAGAGGTTTAAATTAAAGATAAAATATAACAATGACAGTTAGATGGTATGAAGGATATTACAATATCCTAAAGAACTATTTAGCTGTTTTTAAATTTAAGATTAAAAGCTAATATGTGTATTTTATTAAGAACTAAGAATTAAGAAATATTAAGGATTATTAAGGTTTATTAAGGAGTATAATTGTGATATATCAATTATAATTATTACAAAGGATTAAAAATTAAAAGAAATTAAAGCTTTTGATATTTTGGAGATGAGTGTATGGATAGCAAGAAAATTTTAGTAGTAGATGATAATAAAGAGATAAGAGAAGTTGTAGGGGTATTATTAGGTAGTGAAGGTTATGATGTTATAGAAGCTGTAGATGGAGAAGATGCTATTAGTAAAATAAATAATAGTATTGATCTTATAATACTTGATGTTATGATGCCAGGAAAATCAGGCTTTGAAGCATGTGTGGAGATAAGAAAAACAACAGCTGCACCTATTTTATTTTTGACAGCAAAAACACAGGACTCGGATAAATGCATGGGTTTTTCTTCGGGTGGAGATGATTATTTATCTAAACCATTTTCGTATACTGAACTTATTTCTAGGGTAAAAGCATTAATAAGAAGATATTACGTATATAAGGGGAAGGATATTGCTAAAGCCGACGATTGCATTGTAATTGGAGATTTATCTATTAATATGAATTTAAATGAAGTTTACAAAAGCAATCAAGAGGTAATACTTACAAGTATTGAATATGAGATGTTGTTGATGATGGCAAAGAATCGCAGGAAAATATTTTCAGCACAAAATATATACGAGAATATATGGAAAGAAGCTTATTTTTATACATCGAATAATACAATTATGGTACATATAAGAAATTTAAGGTTAAAATTAGAGGATAATCCTCAGAGTCCTAAATATATTAAAACTGTTTGGGGGAAAGGATATTGTATTGAATAATAAATTTTTAAGTTCAAAATTAGGGGTAAAACTAATAATAGGTGTAAGTATATCATTTAGCATTGCTGCATTTCTTTTCTTATCCATGGACAAGGTGACTACAAAGATATTAAACAATTACTTCTCACAAGCTGGTTTTATTCAGAAAAAAACAGAAAAAATAATTAAAGATTTTCAAACTTACATAACATTAAATGGAGTAAATACTACAGATTATAGCAAAATAACAAGATGGGTTAAAGAAAAGGATTTTATAATATTTTATTTGTACAAGGATGGAAAACTAATATATGATTCTAGTAATAAAGAATCTGAACAGATACTAGATATGGATATTCAAATGACTTTATACCCCTGGCAAACATATTATGATGTATCGTTTTTAGATGGGGACGCTGAATTATATGTAATAAGTTTTTGGGAGTATAAACTCTATGATATTGTAAAGGTGTTTAATCTAGTTGCATCATTTCTATGTTTTAGTATTATTATGTTTTTATTTATAAAAGATAGAACATCTTATATAAGTCAATTAAATGATGAGATAAAAATATTAGAAGGTGGAGACTTGAATTATAAAATAACTATAAAAGGTAACGATGAACTTTCTGCTCTAGCGATGAGCATTGATGAAATGAGGAAATCTTTTATGGAAAAATTAAAAAGTGAAGATGAGGCAAGGGCGGCAAATAGAGAATTAATTACAGCAATGTCTCATGATTTGAGGACACCATTAACTACACAAATGGGATATTTAGATATTATTGAGTATAAAAAATATAATGATGAGAAACAATTGTATGAATATATTCATAAAGTAAGAGAAAAATCATATCAAATCAAGTTGCTTTCGGACAAGTTATTTGAATATTTTCTAGCTTTTGATACGGATGAAAATATAGATGCTGTGCAATTTGAGCGCTTTTCTGGAACGGATGTAATAGAGCAAATCATTGGGGAGCACTTGTTTTTTTTATATGAAAATAAATTTCAGGTTGAAATTAAGGCCATAACTGAACGGTATTACATAAATGTAGATATTGAATTATTATGTAGAGTGTTTGATAATATATTTTCAAATATAATGAAATATGCAAATAGGGAATATCCAATTAATATTGAATATAATAAGGAGCAAGGAAGTATAAATATAAGGATTATCAATGTAATTAATGAACAGTTTAACTATGTTGAAAGTACAGAAATTGGGATTAAAAATTCAAGAAGAATTATGCGAAGCCTTGGTGGCACTCTAGACGTAAATAAATCAAAAGATATCTTTAGTGTACAGATTACTTTACCTATTGAAGTTATTGAAAAAGTATAGAAGATATAATTGTTTGAATGCATTTATAGCTTAAATTGAAAGAATAACTTAAGAAATATTAAGAAATATTAAGAAATTTTTAATCTGAATGCTTTTAAATGTGTGATAATATATTATATATAACAAAATAGTAAAAGATATGTAATGAAATTAACGATAGATTAAGGAATGGTAGATATGAACAATAAAGAAAAATATATGAAGTTCTGCGATGATAAAAATATAGGGATATTCTCTCAATACTGGTGGTTAGATACAGTGTCGGGAAAGGATGGTTGGGATGTAATATTGAATGAAAAGGGTGGATCGATAGTTGCTGCTTTACCGTTTTCTTACAGTGAAAATAGGCATGGAATTGATATTCATCAAGCTAAATTAACACAAAAAAATGGTGTTTATATTGAATATCCATCTAATCAAAAATACACATCAAAATTATCTTTTGAGAAAAAAGCAATGAAAGAAATAATAGATGAACTTGAAAAACGAAATTTAAATAAATATACTCAGAATTTTGATTATACAGTAACAAACTGGTTACCTTTTTATTGGCGTGGATATAATCAAACAAGTAGATATACATATGTTATAGAAGATATATCTGATTTTGAGAGGATTTATAATAACATTGATTCTTCCACAAAAAACATGATAAGAAAAGCTGAAAAAATAGTAAAAATAAAAGAAAATTTAGATGTGGATAGTTTTTATGAAATAAACAAGATGACATTTGAAAGAAAAGGTATGAATATTCCTTATGATAAGGATTTAATAAAGAAAATAGAAAGTGAAACAAAGAGAAGGGAATGTAGCAAAAGTTTTTATGCTGTTGATGAGGAAGGTAATATACATGCTGCAATTTATTTAGTATGGGATAAAACAAGTGTTTACTACTTGTTAGGTGGAATTAATCCTGACTACAAAAATTCTAATGCTACATCCTTATTACTGAAAAATGCCATTGAATTTTCAGTATCTATGAATTTGAAATTTGATTTTGAAGGAACGATGAATGAAGATATAGAGAAGTTTTTTAGTTCTTTTGGGGGAAGGCAAGTTCAGTATTTTACAATAAGTAAATCTTTTAAATTTAGTATTAAGGATACGTTAATGTTTATAGTTTCTAATTCAACTGGATTTAAAAAACTGTTAAAGTCAATTTTAAAAAAATAATATGAGGTAGAGGTATAATATGATTTTGTTGGATATTGCAAATAAAAAGTTTCTACAGCAGAAGATATATGTTTTTGATTTAATATTCTTCATTTTGGGATTGAAATATGAAATATACAATGGAGTAAGTGAAGATAATGATATTATAATTAGCTATGGGGAAAAACCTTTAAAAGAAATGAAGGATTATAAGGGCATTTTCATAAAAGATTCAGGTGAATTGTTTAATGGTAATTATTTGAAAAAAATGCCAAAAATTAATATTAATAAATACTCATTAGAGGAACCAATTAAGTATATTAAGGATGTCATATCTTTATTTTCAAAGGATGAAGATTATATATATAGGAACAATTATAATACTCTAATAAATGTTGATATTATTTCGGATATATTTTTTTTAGTAACTAGATATGAAGAAGTTATGGTGAAAAGTAAGGACATGCATGATAGATTTAATCCAATGGATTCCGTTGCATATAAGGAAAATTTTATTGATAGACCAGTAGTAAATGAACAGATAGAACTGCTTTGGAGAGAGTTAAAGTTAATAAATCCTTCATTGAAGAGAAAAAATATGTGGGGAGATAAAGAATTTGGGTTTTGTTTAAGCCATGATATAGATTCTATATTTAAATATAAAGATAAAATTATAAAAGTGTTAGGGGTTAAAATACTTAAAGAAAGAGATATAAAGGGTGCTGTAGAGCGAGCTAAAAACTATTTTAAGGCAATTAAAAATCCCCTGGATGATCCATTTTGGACATTTCCATACTTATTGAAACTAGAAAATAAATATAAATTTACAGCATCTTACTATTTTATGACAGGTGGGGAAACTAAAAAAGATAATATATATAAGATTACAAATGGAAAATTAGCAACTATTTTAAAGGAGATTAAGGCTAATAAGAGTGAAATAGGAATACATGGTAGTTATAATTCTTATAATAATAGTGAGCTTTTAAAAACTGAAATTAGGTCTCTGAATGATATTTCTAAAGTTAGTGGAATTAGACAACATTATTTGCGGTTTAGAGCACCATATACATGGAGAATTCAAGAAGTAAACAAGCTAAAGTATGACACGACTTTAGGATATGCGCAGGTTGCTGGATTTAGAGGCAGTATTTGCACACCGTTTAAGCCTTATGATTTGATAAATAACAAAGTCATGAACATATATGAGATACCTTTAGTATTAATGGATGGAACATTGTTAGAGGCTGAATATATGGGGTTATCAGCTGAAGATGGGCTTTTGTATGCAAAAAAATTAATAGATAGAATTAAGGCTGTTAAGGGGGTATTTACATTGCTTTGGCATAATTCGTCTTTTGATAACACATCGAAATGGGGAAGCTGGAAGTTTGTCTATGAAGATATTTTAGAGTATGTGTATGAAGAGCAGGCATTAGGACTATCAGGAGAAGCTTTGATAAAGCATGTAGAGTATAGAACTGATTAATTTTTTTGAATAAGTAATAAAGAGTATCGTGAATAAAAAATATTTATGATACTTTTTATTATGCTCATTAAATTATGGACAAAAGGGCTAAAGTAAATTAGATATAAATGGTTATGGTGATAAATATATAGATTTTATAATATTTTTGCATTATAATATAAATTAAGTTGAAAATAAGTAAGTAATTTATTTTTGAAAGTAATGGTGATAATGTGAATAATAATGAATTAACTATAAGTAGATATGTAAATGTAAGAGAAACAATGAAAAGGTTAGATGAAACTGCAAAAGGGATACTTTTTGTGGTTGATGATGAAGAAATATTATGTGGGTCTGTTACAGATGGCGATATTCGTAGATGGATACTTAAAAATGGGAGCATGGATGAAAATATAGAAAATGTAATGAACAATTATCCAATTTATTCAGAAGAAAAGGATGATGATGAATTAATTAGGATAATGGTGGATAAATCTATAAATGCTATCCCTATCGTTGATGTAAATAGAAGAATTCTTGATATAAAATTTTTCAAAACAAAGTTACATACTAAAAATGCAAGAAAATCATTGAAGGATATACCCATAGTAATTATGGCTGGTGGACTTGGGACTAGGCTCTATCCCTACACAAAAATATTGCCTAAACCATTAATTCCCATAGGTGATACACCTATCGTTGAAAGAATCATGAACAAGTTTACTAATTACGGGGTTAAAGATTTTTATCTAACTGTAAATTATAAGAAGAGTATGATTAAATCATATTTCAATGATATAGAAAAAAATTATGAAGTGCAGTATATTGAGGAAGATAAACCACTCGGAACGGGAGGAAGTCTTTCATTATTAAAAGGAAAGATACAGAATACTTTTTTTGTATCTAACTGTGATATATTAATAGATACAGATTATCAATCTATATTGACACATCATAAGGAAAAGAAGAATAAAATTACAGTGGTAGCTTCAGTGAAAAATTTTCAGGTTCCATATGGTGTATTTAAACTCAGCGATGAGGGAAATATAAGTGATATTCAGGAAAAACCAGAGTATACATTTCTAATTAATACAGGTATGTACGTAATTGAACCTGAAGTATTAAATGATATACCGGACAATGAATTTTATAATTTGCCAGATATAGTAGAAAGTTATATGAAAAAAGGTGTATCGGTAGGAGTATATCCTATAAGTGAGCAATCATGGATGGATATGGGTCAAATTAGTGAAATGAAAGACATGGTTGAAAGAATAGAACAAAATGAGAAAAAAGATTAAAATTTAGGAGTGAATACAATGAACTTAAAAGGAAAAAAGGTTTTAGTAACTGGAGCAGAGGGCTTTATAGGAAGCCACTTAACTGAAAGATTAGTGGAACTAGGAGCAGATGTTACAGCATTAGTACAGTATAATTCTTTTAATAATTGGGGATGGATAGATACATTTGATAAAAATGTTCTAAATAGTATTAAGGTAGAAACAGGTGATATAAGAGAATTAGATGGAATGAATAGAATTGTTAAGGGGAATGAAGTAGTATTTCATCTTGCAGCTTTAATCGCAATACCATATTCTTATCAATCTCCAATGGCGTATGTAAGAACAAATGTAGAGGGAACCACTAACGTATTAGAGGCTTGTAGAAATCATGGCGTGGAGAAAATTATGCATACTTCGACATCAGAAACCTATGGAACTGCATTATATGTTCCTATAGATGAGAAGCACCCAATGCAAGGTCAATCGCCATACTCAGCATCTAAAATTGGAGCTGATATGCTAGCTGATAGTTTCTATAGATCATTCAACATGCCGATTGCAACAGTGAGACCATTTAACACATATGGTCCTAGACAATCTGCAAGAGCTGTTATTCCAACAATAATATCTCAAATTTTAGCGGGAAAAAAAGAAATACAACTTGGAAGTTTAACTCCAACTAGAGATTTTAACTATGTAAAAGATACAGCAGAAGCTTTTATTAAGATTGCAGAGTCAGACAACACAATAGGTCAAGTTATTAATGCAGGATCAAATTATGAAATTTCTATTGGTGATACAGTTAAGAAGATAATTAATATCATAGGTGAAGATGTAAAAATAATTTGTGATGAAGATAGATTAAGACCGGAGAAAAGTGAAGTTAATAGACTTTGGGCAGATAATACGAAGATAAAACAATTAACAAATTGGACACCTAACTATTCAATAGATGATGGTTTAGCAGAAACTGTAGCTTGGATTAAAAACAATATGCAATATTTTAAAACAGATATATATAATGTTTAAGGGAAATATTTAATATAGAATTTTAATGAGATTATCTTGAAATTAGCATTTTAGGGTAATCTCTAAATTATAATTAAAAAGGTAGGGAGATTTATGATACCATTATGTGTGCCGGAAATTAAAGGGAATGAATGGAAATATGTTAAAGAGTGCCTAGATACAAATTGGGTTTCATCAGTTGGAAAATTTGTGGATAGATTTGAAGATGAGTTTGCAGAGTATCTAAAATGTAACAGTGCTGTAGTTACAATGAATGGAACAGCTGCTCTTCAATTAGCGATGGTTACTTTAGGAATTGGCAATGGAGATGAAGTTATTACACCATCTATGACATTTATATCTTCAGTAAATTCTATAAAATATACAGGAGCTACTCCGGTTTTTGTAGATGTGTGCAGAGATACATTTGTTATGGATACAGATAAAATAGAGGAATTAATAACTTCCAAAACAAAGGCGATTATGCCAGTTCATATATACGGATATCCGGTAGATATGGATAAGGTTAATGAAATTGCAAAGAAATATAATTTGTATGTTATTGAAGATGCAACAGAGGCATTGGGAACTTTATATAAAGGTAAAATGGTCGGGGCTTTAGGACATATAGGGTGTTTTAGTTTTAATGGTAATAAGTTAATTACTACGGGTGCAGGTGGAATGCTTGTAACTGAAGATAAAGCTTTAGGAGATAGAGCAAAATATTTATCAAATCAAACAAAAACAATAGCTCCAAATGGTGCAATGTACCATGAAGAAGTAGGTTTTAATTTTAGAATGCCAAATTTATTGGCAGCAGTTGGTGTTGCACAACTTGAGATGGTACCAGAGTATTTAGATGTTAAGAGAAGAAATGCAAAGCTTTATAATGAACTTTTAAAGAATACAAAAGGGATAACATTAATTAAGCAGTGTGATGAAGTTGATAATAGCTATTGGTTATATTCTATATTAGTAGAAGATAGCTTTAAGGTTTCAAGAGATGAATTTTTAAAAGTTCTAAGTGATAATGGAATTATGGCGAGACCATTTTTTATGCCAGTTCATGATATGCCTCCTTACAAAGAATGTAAAGCTGGACCAATGGAAGTTACATTTGATGTAAGTAATAGAGGAATTAATCTTCCAAGTTCTGTTTCGCTTACAGAGGATGAAGTGAGACAAATTTGTGAAGTTATAAATAGTATTTAGATATAATATACTATTTTAATGGATTAAGTTGTATAAAATTACGTTAAATGATGCTACAATTTACAGGCACTATGAATGAAATAGAATTTAAATAACTTATTAAGGTTGTTTGAATTCTATTTTTTTACAGTAATTTATCTTTATTCACATAAATATAAATATATTTACATTTTTCTTGAAGA
Organism: Clostridium sp.; assembly: GCF_036660475.1. Classification (GTDB taxonomy): domain Bacteria; phylum Bacillota; class Clostridia; order Clostridiales; family Clostridiaceae; genus Clostridium_J. The sequence goes on from NZ_JAVXAO010000008.1 coordinate 9,105, forward strand.
GATATAAATAAGTATGTATAATAAAGGTGAAATAACCAATTCTTATAGCTGAAATTTTGACTAACATTCCTCAAATTATAGAGGGGGAAATTTAGTGGAAAAATTTAAAAAGTATGCATTAATGTTGGTTGTTATATTCCTATTAAATGTAACGTCACCAACAATAAAAGCTATAGCAATAGACAATGATACTTTAAGTCACGTAGTTGAAGGGTCAGAAATGAAAGTAGATGAAGAGTCCTTAGGTGGAGTACCTAAGGATGTTAATGACTCTGAGATGGTTTCAACGGAAAGACAAGAGGATATTGGTAATAATCAAGCTGAAAAAGCTGATGAAATCCTATTACCAATAGTATCAAAGATTGAAAATCCAATAGATAACCAAAAGCTTACAGGAGATTTTTTTATAAAAGGATTTGCAGTAAGTGTAGAGGGTATATCAAAAGTGGATGTGTATATCGATGAAGTTATCAATGGACGAGCTACCTATGGCATATCGAGAAAAGATATTGGTGACAAATACAGTAATTATCCAAATGCAGATAAAAGTGGATTTACGTACAAAGTTACAAACATTCCGGACGGGAATCATACAGTGAAAATTGTAGTTACAGATATTAAAGGTGATGTGCAAGAGCAGAGTACAACGATAGTTGTTGATAATACTAAGACTATTATTATGGGTAAAGGAACTTTAGATAGAAATCAGATGATTAAGAAGTTGCGAGATAATAATAAAAAAGGGTTGAGTCTTAAGTATATATCAGATTTTGTTGATTACACTATAGTAGAAGCCAACACTGAAGGGGTAAACTACGATATCTTATTTTCACAAATGATGCATGAAACTGGATATCTTAACTTTGGTGGTGATGTAAAACCAGAGCAAAATAATTTTGCAGGTATTGGTGCAACAGGAAATGGTGTGCCAGGTAATTCTTTTCCAACTGTCCAAATAGGAATTAGAGCTGTAGTTCAGCACTTAAAGGCGTATGCATCAACGGAACCTTTAAAGCAAACATGTGTGGACCCAAGGTTTAACTATGTAGCTAGAGGTTCGGCATTATATGTAGAGCATTTAGGAATTCAAGAAAATCCGGATGGAAAAGGATGGGCAGCAGCTAGGGGATACGGTTATAATTTATTAAAAGTGAGAACAACAATTGCATCTATAAGTAGCACATTGGATTTTTCAGTGTTAAATAGTGTGAATGTAAATGGTAAGTTATTAACAGATAATATTTTAACAGTAACTGCGGATGCAACACCAACAAATGATACACTTTACAAAATAATAGTACAAGATGGGAATAATAACGAGATAATATTAAGCGATTGGAGTAGTAGAAATACCGTTAGTTATACTCCAAGTAAATCAGGTAAATATAAATTTATGGTTTATGCAAAACATAAAAATTCTACATCTGGTACACAAAGTGATGTTATATATAAGGAAGTAACAGTAGATGCAGGTAAATCAAAGGTTACATCCTTAAATGTTACAGGAAGTACATTTGTAGGTTCAACATTAACAATGAAAGCAACAGCAGAACCTGCAGAAAATACTCTATATAAGCTATGGGTATGTGATAGAAGCACAGATACTTGGACCGTTTTAAGTGATTACAGTAATAAGAATAGTGTTGATTTTAAACCTATAAAATCAGGAGATTATTCATTTGTAGTACACGTAAAACATAAGGAAAGTAGCGGAAAAGATGAAGATGATTATAGGGCAGTAGATGTTAATGTCACTGCGCCGAAGTCAAAGGTGACATCTTTAAATGTTACAGGAGGTACTTATGTTGGTTCAACATTAACAATGAGTGCAGCGGCAGAACCGGCAGCAGATACATTGTACAAATTATGGGTATGTGATAGAAGTACAGACACTTGGACAGTTTTAAGTGACTATAGTACTAAAAGTAGTGTGAATTTCACGCCAGTTAAGGCTGGAAACTATACATTTACAGTACATGTAAAGCATAAAGGAAGTAATGGTAAAGATGAAGATGATTATAGGGGAGTAGACGTTAATGTCACTGCGCCGAAGTCAAAGGTTACATCTTTAAATGTTACAGGAAGTGCAAGTGTTGGATCAGTATTAACAATGAGTGCAACAGCGGAACCGGCAGCAGATACATTATATAAGTTGTGGGTGTGTGATAGGAGTACAGATACTTGGACTGTTTTAAGTGATTATAGTACTAAGAGTAGTGTGGAGTTTACACCAACAAAGGCTAGTAAATATTCATTTGTAGTACATGTAAAGCATAAAGGGAGTAACGGAAAAGAAGAAGATGACTATAAGAGTGTAGACATTAATGTTAGTGGAGAGTCCCAAAAATCAAGGGTAACATCTTTGAATGTCACAGGAAATAGATTTATAGGCTCAACATTAACGATGAGTGCAGCAGCAGAACCGGCAGCGGATACATTATATAAGCTATGGGTGTGTGATAGAAGTACTGATACTTGGACTGTTTTAAGTGACTACAGTGCTAAAAGCAGTATTGAATATAAGCCACAAAAGATAGGTAAATATTCATTTGTAGTACATGTAAAGCATAAATCAAGTAATGGAAAAGATGAGGATGATTATAGGTCAGTAGATGTTAATATCACTGATACGAAGTCAAGTGTAACATCTTTAAAGGTTACTGGAAGTGCAAGTGTTGGGTCAACTTTAACAATGAGTGCAACAGCAGAACCAGCACAAGATACTTTGTACAAGCTATGGGTAACAGATAGAAGTACGGGAACTTGGACAGTTTTAAGTGATTATAGTACTACAAGCAGTGTGGATTTTACACCGACAAAAGGTGGTAAATACTCATTTGTGGTACACGTAAAGCATAAAGCAAGTACTGGTAAAGAAGAAGATGACTATCAAGCTGTAGATGTATTTGTGAAAGGTGATACTTTAATTGTGATTGATCCTGGTCATAATCAAGGTGGTGATAGTGGAGCGGTTGCAAGTCATAATGGAATTACTTATTCAGAAACAGAACTAAATATGCAGATTGCAAGCAAATTGAAAAGTGAGCTTGAAAGACGAGGATATCAGGTTGCAATGACAAGAAATCCAGGCGAAATAGATACAAGCAATGTATCTGATAGTTTAAAAAGAAGAGTTGATTATGCAAATAATTTAAATGCTGATTTATTTATTAGTATACATCATAATGCGTATAGTAGCTCAAGTGCTAATGGTGTAGAGGTTTACTATAGTTCAGCTACCCCTGGATCAAGGGGGTTACTGGTAGGCGATGGATTACAATTATCAGCAGAGTCTAAAAGTAGTATTATTAATCCGAGGAATGCGGGAAAAGTTTCAGCAAGTAAAACACTTGCTACAAGTATGGTCAATAATTTAGCCTCTAGAATTGGTTATTATAATAGAGGTGCTAAGGATAATAGTTTTTATGTTGTGAAAAATACAACTATGCCTTCAGTTTTGGTTGAGAATGGATTTATAACAAATTCAAGTGATGCACAAAAGGCGGCAGATCCGGCGACTCAACAGAAAATTGCGGAAGCATTAGCGGATTCAGTTTCAAAACAGTTTTAGATAAACAAAAGAGGATGATTTTATCATCCTCTTTTGTTTGTCTAAACACTATTTATATTTAGATAGTGTTATAGTATACTTTTATAGTACGTATGGGGAATTTGTCTAAAGTGATTCTTATATTTAGGTTGAATTTGTTTAAAAGGAATAGCTAACTTAGGGTGAACATTAGAAGAACTTAGTTAGGTCGTATCTGTTATTATCACACTAAAGAGACGTTTGGTGTGCAACGGCTATATATTATATAAAAATAGAAGATGGAAGGATGGATATAATAATATTATGAATTTAAAACTGATAAAGCAATTTGTTAAGTTTGGACTTGTGGGGTGTATTGCAACAGTAATACAATATGTAATTTATTTGATGTTAAAATCTTTATTAGGAATTAACATTTCATATACTATAGGATATGGTGTAAGCTTTATATTTAATTTTATATTATCGAACTATTTTACATTTAAAACTAAGCCAACGAAAGAAAAAGGCATGAAATTTCTGTTAGCACATGGAATAAATTATGGACTACAAATACTACTTCTAAATGTATATGTTAAATTTGGAATTCCGGATCAGGTAGCTCCAATTTTAGTTTATCTTATATGCGTACCTGTTAATTTCTTTTTAGTAAAAAAAGCACTTAATAAAAAGTGAAGGTGAAGATATGAAAAAGTTTTTAAAAGATATTGGAATAGCGTTTCTAATAGCAATTATTACATTTTATTTGATTTATATGATAAATGGAAGCGTGTTACAAGGAGATTTATATCATCAAGGTTTGGATTTTTTAGAGTATTATAAAAATGAATTCAATATATTTAGTAAAGATTGGGTATACAATTGGAGCATAGCATTAGGTGATAATAATTTTGCATTAATAATATATTATTTATTAAGTCCATTTAATTTAATACTTAAATTTATGAGAAGCTTTGAAATGGTAGATATATTACCTATATTTTTGACGTTTAAGATTACATTTATGATTTATTTTGCTAGTTTATTTTTTGAAAAGGTGGTAGGGAAGAAGTATAGATGGATAGGTGCATTAATATATATATCAAATTATAATATTATGATGTATGGAAATTATCAAATAATGTGGATGGATACATTTATATTTTTACCATTAGTATTATTTGGTGTAGAGAAAATATTAAACAAAGAAAAGTGTGGAATTTATATTTTAGCATTATTTTTATTTGTAATAACTGATTATTATTTGGCGGCTCTAATCATTCCTCATATAGCTATTTATGGGATAATTAGATATATTATTCGCAATAATAAGGAGGGTGTATTTAAATTTATAGGCTCTATGGTATTGATTTCTATAGTAGCACTATTACTAGCTGGATTTGCTTTGATACCAGCTATTGATATAACATTATCTTCAGCAAAATCAATTAATGTACTTCCACAATTTACAACAAGTTTGAAAAGAGTATTTACGCTATTCACTAATAACTATATAGGGAGTATTTTATTAAACAGTAATAGTTACATAACTATATTAGGTATGGTAGTTACAATTCTGGCTATTTTAAATAGAAAAATTGGAAAAGGTAGAATATATGGCATTCATATTGCAATATTATTTTTAGCTGTATTTAGTGACAAAATTAATTATATACTTAATTTTAACTATATACCTGCAGGTGGTAACTACAGATATAACTTGTTTCTTAATATATATATTGGGATAATTGTTTGCACATATTTAAAGCGAATTATTGAGAAGGAATTATGGAGAAAAAAACAGTATAAAAATGGGATAATTATAATTGGGGCATTTATGGGTTTTGTTTTATTTGGTATAAATAAATGCTCCATATTATTAAAATTAATAAATATAATATTTATTTCTATGTATGTGATTTTATTGATAAGTAAAAATTTAGGTAAGACTATGAAAGTGAATTTATTAGCTTCAGTTCTAGTGTTGGAAGTCATGTTTAATTGTTACTTTATATATCAGGACACTAGTTTATATGGTGAGGAAGAAAGAAATAATTACTCAGGAGTGTTGCAATACATAGAAGATACATATGGAAAAGGTAATAGAGTTGAGTTGGGTGAAAATAGAAGTTTAAACTTGTATACATCAAAGAATGTAATGGGCGTATCATCTTATCATTCTTTAGTCAATTCTAGCTATAAAGAAATTGGCGAGGTATTTACCAATACAAATAATAGTGATGTTAGGAATAATATAAAGGGAAGAAATATAATATCGCAATTCACAGGTGTAGATTATTATGTGAGCTATTACAATTATTGTCCATATGTGAATTCTAAGCTTGTGGATAGATTAGATGGTTTATATATATATAAACTTGATAATAATGAATTAAGGTATTTTGATGAAAATTCATTAAGGTATGAAAAGTTACCAGAAGGTTTAGTAGAAAAAGATGCACTTCTTTATAATAATTTATATGTTAGTGGTAATAAAGAATCAGATTTATATGAAAAAAAATTGGACGAATCACTAGATAATATAATAAAGGAGCAACCAATAAAAAATAATAAATTTTTAATTGAAGATAGTGGTGAATATTATATTAAAATACCTAAAAGTGAATATGAATTAAATCAATCTATACTAATATCTACAAATGGCAGTGATTATAGGGCAATAGAGTCAATTCATAATTTTCAGGAAGAAGAGGAAACATATTATTTATTTTATATTGGGTATTTAAATAAAGAAGATATAATTGAATTTAAAGATTATATTTATTCACATGGAGTGTTTATAACAATAGATGGTGACTATATTAATGAATCTGTAAACAATATGAATTCAATAGATGTAAATAGTGTTAATAGAACTAATGATAGCATTAATAGTGAATTTAATTTAAGCAAAGAAGGGTATGTAGTATTCCCAATAGTACATGATAAAAATTGGAAAATAACTAGTGATGATAATGTTATTGAGCCATATATAGTGAATGGAGGATTTATTACACTTAAGCTAGACGCTGGACACCACAACGTGGAAATGAAGTACATTAATTATAGTTTAATAGTAGGAACATCATGTTCTATTATAACTTTATCAGTTATAATAGGTATATATTTAAGAAAGAAATTTAATGGTAATCTAGTTTAGAAGATGCAAATAGTTTGTTAATGAAAAGGGGAAAATATGAAAACGATAAGTATAATAGTACCTTGCTATAACGAAGAACAAGTTATAAATTTATATTATAAAGAATGTATTAAGTGCATAGATGAAATAGATGGATATGGTTTTGAATTTGTTTTTGTTAATGATGGAAGTAGTGACTTGACATTACAAATGATAAAACAATTAGGAGATATAGATACAAGAGTGAAATATATTTCATTTTCCAGAAATTTTGGTAAAGAAGCTGGTATTTTAGCTGGTTTGAAAAATTGTAAGGGTGATTTAGTAGTTGTTATGGATGCGGATCTCCAGCATCCACCGACATTACTTGGGAGAATGATAGAGCACATAGAGGATGGGTATGATTCAGTTTCAACTAGAAGAGTTGCAAGAAATGGTGAATCGAAATTTAGAGGCTATTTCTCTAAAAAGTTTTATAAAATGCTAAATATTATATCAGATGTTAAGATAATTGAAGGTGCTACAGATTATAGAATGATGACTAGGCAAATGGTTGAATCTGTACTAGAAATTGTAGAATACCATAGGTTTTCAAAGGGAATATTTGAATGGGTTGGTTATGACACTAAATGGATAGAGTACGAAAGTGAAGATAGAATAGCAGGAGAAAGTAAATGGTCATTTTGGCATTTGTTTAAATATGCAATAGAAGGCATAGTATCCTTTTCTACAAAACCTTTAAAGATAGCAACGGTTACAGGTGTAGGAATTTCATCTATGAGTTTTGCTTACTTTGTATATATCTTGTTAAGAACTTTAATTCAAGGTAAAGATATACCAGGATATGCATCCACGATATGTATAATTACATTTTTAGGTGGGATGCAATTAATAGCAACTGGGATACTTGGAGAGTATATTGCGAGAACTTATATGGAGGCTAAGAGTAGACCAAATTATTTCATTAAAGATTCTAATTTAGTATCTAAAAAAAATAAGTAAAAGTTATATTTAAGATGAACTTAAATAAATACTGCGATAAATAATTAATGTGAGAAGGAGAAACTATATGGTTTTTCTTTTTCTTTTTGCGCAATAATAATGATATAATTATGTAAAATTAATACCTATGTAATAAAGAAATGATATATAATAAAGAAATGATATATAATAAAGAAATGATATATAAGGAGATAAGCTATGAATAAAGAGATTTTAGCAATAATCCCTGCAAGGGGAGGCTCAAAAGGAGTGCCAAGAAAAAATATTAGGGATTTAGAAGGTAAACCATTGATTGGGTATACAATAGAGGCAGCTAAGAAATGTAGTGGGGTATCTAGAGTAATTGTATCTACGGAAGATAATGAGATTGCGGAAGTGTCTAAACAATTTGGGGCTGAGATACCTTATTTAAGACCTAGTGAATTATCAGGAGATAATTCACCAACTATAGATTGTATTTTGCACACAATTAGTTACTTGAAGGAAAATGAGGGATATGTTCCTGATTACATTTTATTATTACAATGTACATCACCACTAAGAAATTCAGTTCATATTCAGGAGGCTATAGATAAGCTTATAAATAGTGAATATGATTCCCTTGTTTCAGTGTGTGAATCTGAAGTTAATCCTTATTGGTCTAATGTTTTTGAAGGTGAAAAGTTAAAGTATTTTATCGAAGAAGGTAAAAATATTACAAGAAGACAGGATCTTCCGGATGTTTATAGAATGAATGGGGCAATCTACTTAATAAAATTAGATGTATTAAAGACGGAAAAAACCTTTGAGCCAGAAGAATTAACAGGGTATGTTATGGATGCATATTCATCGGTTGATATAGATACAGAAATGGACTTTAAAATTGCTGAAGTTATAATGAAGGAACGTGGTGATATATAGATGCGTAAAATTGCAGTGGTAACAGGAACAAGAGCTGAATATGGGCTTTTAAAGAATATAATGAAGGCTATAGATAAGGATGAAACCTTGGAGTTACAAGTTGTTGTAACTGGTATGCATCTTTCACCTAAGTATGGAATGACTAAGAATGACATTTTAGAAGATGGTTTTTTTATAAATGAAGAATGTCCAATATTACTGGATTACAATGGTAAGGATAAGAATGCTAAGGAAATATCACTGGCTATAGGTGAGTTTGTGGGGGCATTTAATAGACTTAATCCTGACGTGGTAATGGTGTTAGGGGATAGATATGAAGCTCTTGCGGCTACAACTACAGCTATGGCAATGAACATTCCCATAGCGCATGTTTCAGGTGGAGAAATAACAGAGGGTGCTATGGATGAACAAATAAGACATAGTATAACAAAGATGGCTCATATTCATTTTCCAGGAGTTGAATGTTATGCAGAGAATATTCGTAATATGGGTGAAGAATCATGGCGAGTATTTAATGTAGGTGATTCAGGGATTGAAAATATTAAGCTTACAAACCTAATGACTTCTGAAGAGATAGAAAAAAGCTTAGGTGTAAAGGTTGATGAGGATACGCTATTAGTTACATACCATCCCGTAACTTTGGAAGTAAATAGTGTAGAAGAGCAAATTAAAAATTTAATAGAAGCATTAGAAAAAGTTAATAAAAAGATGATAATTACATATCCAAATTCAGATAATGGTGGAGATAAAATTATTGCTGCATTAGATGAATTTGGTGATAGAAATTCTAATGTACATCTGTTTAAAAGCTTAGGTAGCCTTAGATACTTAAGCGTAATGAATCTTTGTGGAGCGGTAATTGGGAATTCCTCAAGTGCATTAGTTGAAGCACCTTATTTAAAAAAAGCTGTAGTTAATGTTGGAAATAGGCAACAAGGTAGATTAATGGCAGAGAATATAATACAAACAAACTATTCAACAGATGAAATCTATAATGGAATAGAGAAGGCTTTATCTGAAGAATTCAGAGAATTTGTAAAGAATGTTGAAAGTTTATATGGTGAGGGAAATACTAGCGAAGAAATAGTGAAAGTATTAAAAAATATAGACCTTGGGGAAAAACTATTAAAGAAAAAATTGATATGGAGTTGAAGATAATATGTCAGTATTAATAATTGCAGAAGCGGGCGTTAACCATAATGGAAAATTTGAATTAGCTAAGAAGTTAATAGATATGGCTTCAGAATGTGGTGCGGATGCTATAAAATTTCAAACTTTTAAAGCAGAAGAGTGTGTAGGTTCTTATGCTGAAAAGGCAGACTATCAAATGGAAAATATGCCAGTTGAAGAATCACAGTTAGAGATGGTAAGAAAATTAGAATTACCTTTTGAGGAATTTAGAATACTTCAAGACTATTGTAGGGAGAAAGGAATATTATTTATTTCTACTCCAGATGGAACAGAGAGTTTAAATTTTCTTGTTAGCCTTAATGTACCTTTAATTAAAATTGGATCGACAGAAGTTTCAAATGTAGAGTACTTAAAGGAGATTGGAAACACTGGTAAAGAGATAATTTTATCTACAGGAATGAGTACTTTAGGTGAAGTAGAACAAGCAATTAATATCTTAAAATCTACGGGAAATAAAAATATTAAGATAATGCAATGTACAACTGATTATCCAACAGCAGAAGAAGATGTTAACTTGAGAGCTATGGTAACAATGAGAGAAGCTTTTAAGGTTCCGGTGGGATTATCAGATCATACTGTTGGAAATGAAGCTGCAATTGCTGCAGTAGCATTAGGAGCGGAATTTGTAGAGAAGCATATAACTTTAGATAAAGAAATGGAAGGACCAGACCATAAAGCATCTATGGCATCAGCTGAGTTTAAACAGTATGTTAAGTCTATAAGAAATACTGAAAAATTATTAGGTGATGGTATTAAGAGACCTAGTAAAAGAGAAATTTCAATTATGAAAGATGTTAGAAGAAGCGTGGTTGCTAAAATTAATTTGCCTAAAGGAACACTTATAGATAAATCAATGCTAGCATATAAGAGACCAGGTAGTGGAATAAAACCGGAACTAGCAGATGTTCTTGTGGGTAGAGAATTAAAAAGAGATATAAACAAAGATGAGTTAATTATGTGGGAGGATATAAGCTAATTATGCAGGAAAAATTGAATGGCTTATATAAACACTTAGATACACCATGTTACATTTTGGATGAAAACAAACTTAATAACAATTATGAGAGATTAGTTAAGGCATTTGAATCTAGATGGAATAGAGTTATAGTTGGATACTCATTTAAAACCAATTCACTTCCATGGATATTAAATTTTATGAAAAATAAAGGTGCTTATGCTGAAGTTGTATCAGAAGCTGAATATAGACTTGGGGTTAGGTTGGGGTTTAGTCCAGAAAAAGTGATTATAAATGGTCCATGTAAGGGGTTTAATGCGCTAAAGGAAACTTTGGATAATGGAGCAATTGTAAATCTAGACTCCTTTCATGAAATAGAATGGATTAAGGAAAATAAACCAGCAAAGGCTGATATTTGGAAGGTTGGAATAAGGATAAACTTTAATCTAGAAGAAGTATGTAATGGTGAAACCATAATGGGCTTAGAACCGGGGAGATTTGGATTTAACATAGAAAATGGTTCTTTTGAAAGAGCGATTCAAGAACTAAGTTTAATTCCATATGTAAAAGTAGTAGGATTACATGGGCATCATAGTACAAAAACTAAAAGTTTAAAAATATTTAAAACTATATGTAATAAATTTATTGAGGTTTCTAATAATATATTTAAGGATATAGAGTATATAGATGTAGGTGGTTGTATATTCGGGGATAAACCAGGAGCACCAAGCTTTGAAGAATATGCAGATACAATATGTAGTGTTTTAGAACCAGTCTTTGATAAAGAAAAGGTTATATTAATATTAGAACCAGGTGCAGCACTGGTAGCATCTCCATTTAAATATCTATGTAGGGTTATTGATAAAAAAAATGTATTTGAAAGTAGAATAGTATCTACAGATGGTAGTGGAATACATATAGATCCACAAATGCATGGAATTAAATTTTTGCAGCAGTGTTTTGGAACAGGTCAAATTATGAATGAAAGACAAATAATTTCAGGGTTTACTTGTATAGAGAAAGATAGAATGGCAATCGTGAATAATGAAAATGAATTAAATGTTGGTGATTATATATTATTTTATAATACGGGAGCCTATTCTATGTGTTTAAGTCCTTTGTTTATTCAATATTATCCTGCTGTATATGTTGAAAAGAATGAAAAAATCTTATTAGCACGAAAAGCATGGACTGTAGACGAATATTTAATGAATTCATTTATTGGTGAGTAAAGACTAATAGGATGGTAGTGACTATAGAATGATTACAATTTAATTCAATGGTAAATAGAATACTAATTTTATTAGTTAATATTTTTGTGGGAATGTTTAGTGAGGAGAGAAGCTTATGAATTTAATGATATTAAGTCCAGGAAGAAGAGTTGATATTGTTCAATACTTTAAGAAACACTTTCATGAGGATGGAGGAAAAGTATTTACTATAGATATGAGTCCGTATTCACCGGCACTTTATGAAGGTGATGAAGCCTTTGTTGTTGAAAAAGATTTTCAAGATATAGATACATATATCAATAAAGTTATTGATATATGTGTGGATAAAGACGTAAAGGCTATCATTACATTAATTGATCCAGAGCTGAGTATATTGGCTGAAAATAGAGGTAGATTTTTAGCGAAAGGGATTTTACCAATAGTTTCTGATTTAGATGAGATTATGATTACATTTGATAAATATAATTTCTCGACAGAACTTGATACTATAATAAAGGTCATTCCAACATTTAATGGATACATAGAAGTGAAGCGTGCGATAGAAAATAAGGAGATTACATTTCCTATATTTGCAAAGATAAGAGATGGAAGTGGTAGTATTGGTATCGGGAAAGTATCAAATGATGATGAACTTTCAAGATATACAAATAAGAAAAATTACATTTTTCAACCCTATCTAAAAGAAAAAGAGTATGGTGTAGATGTTTATTTTGATATGATAGATGGTGAAATAAAGTCCTTATTTATCAAAGAAAAGTTAAATATGAGAGCTGGAGAAACTGACAAATCAATCTCTGTATATAGAGAGGATATTGTTAAAGAAATTTTAAAACTACAGCAACTTAAGTTTAGAGGTCCTATTGATGTTGATATATTTGAGGATTGCTTTGGAGAATTATATATCAATGAAATAAATCCTAGGTTTGGTGGAGGTCATACACATGCCTATAACTCTGGAATAAATTTCATAGATATGATACTTAGAAACCTTAAAGGGGAAGTAAATGAAAGGAATTTAGGTGGTTATAAAAAAGGGATAATTATGATGAAGTATAGTGGTGTCAAATTTATCTCAGAAGATGAACTGAAAGTACCTAAATAAAGTGAAGAGTATGTCGAGTCGGAGATTATTAAGAAACTCAGGAATATATGCTATGGTTCAAATATTGCAAAAATCCATAGGGTTAATTTTAATACCTGTGTATACTAGTTTAATGGATCCAAGCACGAAGGGTATTTCAGATGCTGTTTTGGCCCTTGTTAGTGTTTTAGGAATATTTTTCTCACTATCTATAAGTGCAGCAGTAATGCGATTTTATGTTGATTACAAAGAGGATAAAAATAAATTAAAAGAATTTTGGGGGACGTGTATAACCTTTGTTGCATTAAACTCTATTATAATGGGTGGGATATTCATCCTATTTAAAACGGTGTTAATAGAACCGTTTGCTACTAATATAGACTTTTATCCATACATACTTTTAGGTATGATTTCAACCATATTAAATCCTGTTTTTACGATATTTCAAACTACGCTTCAAGCTAAAGAAGAAAGTAGAAGATATGCAGGAAATAATTTAGCATATTTTATTGTGAATATATCTTTAAATATCTTATTTGTGGTTGGGTTTAGATTGGGATCATTAGGTATTTTATTAGCATTAGCAATTACAGAGATTGTATTTTTCATATACACTCTTGTAAAATTCCTACCAACTATTACAATTACTATTAAAAAGAGTTACCTTGTTCAAGCATTGAAGTATTCATTACCCCTATTGCCACACGCTTTGTCAGGGTGGGCTGTATCAATGATAGATAGACTTTTTTTATCTAATCTAACAGGATTGGCATCATCGGCGATTTATAGTATAGGTTCACAATTTCCTAATATAATAAATGTGTTAACACAAGCTGTAAATCAAGCATATGTACCATGGTTTTTTGAACGAATGAAAAATAAGGCAGAGAATGAAGCTGAAATTGTCAAGATGTCTGAGATATTGGCTATAGTATATGGTGTATTAGCCATGGGTATGTCCTTATTTGGTCCAGAAATATTTAAAATAATGGTAAATGAAGCATATTTCAGTGGATGGACAGTTATTCCTTTTTTAAGTTTTGCATTTGTATTTAATGGAATATATTACTTCTTTGTTAACCCATTGTTTTTTAATAAAAAAGGAGTGAAATTTATAGCTATAGGGACGTTTACAGGAGCAATATTAAACTCTATACTAAACGTTATTCTCGTTCCTAAATTTAATATAATTGGGGCAAGTGTAGCTAGCATGTTATCATCTATGGTATCTTGTATTTTAATATACTATATAGCTAAAAAAATAGAGCCGATTAATTTTAGTATTATAAGGTTGTTTTGTATAACATTTATATTCTTATTAATAGGAATGTCTTCATTCTTATTAATGAATTTAAGTTTTTGGATGAGTATATTGGTTAAGGTTTTAATAGTATTATTTGTATTTATGGTGCTGTGTGTAATTTATAAAAAAGAAATTATAGATTTATTAAAGAAAGTAAAAACTAAAAAAGGAATATAAATAATGCAATTGTAGCGATTGTTGTTTATAGACATTTATTCTATAGAATAGTATAATAAATTTTATGTGTAGATTTGAAAAAAACATAAAGAAAAAAGGAAATTTAAGTATTTAAGCATATAAAGAAAAATATTGAATTATAAAGTAGTGTAATTAAATAACTGTTAGCATAGTGGGGTTAGCAGTTATTTCAAAGTGATATATGGAGGCATATTTATGAAAGAAAACATTGTAATAGTTGGATGTGGACAGCATGCAAGAGTAGTGTTATATAACGCACTTGAACAAGATAAATATAATGTTGTAGGATATATAGGTGAATGTGACGGGGATATTGGAAAAATCATAGATAATATACCTGTAATAGGCATGGATGATGATATGAACGAGCTAATAGTTAAGTATAATCTAAAAGGATATATATTAGGTCTTGGAGGCATAAAAATTAGAAGAAAAATTATTGACAAATATTCCAAGTTCAATATAGAAGCAGTTAGCGTTATACACCCCCATGCAGTAATAGCGCCCAATGCAGTGATAGGGAAAGGAACACTTATTGAGTGTGGATGTTTAGTAACGCCAAATCCAATAATTGGGGAGCACTGTGTTATTAACACAATGACTGGAGTTAATCATGACAATGTGCTTGGGAATAATGTTTATTTAGCTAGTGGAATAACATTGAGTGGTACAGTTATTATTGGAGAAGATACCTTAGTGGATGACGGGGTTATCATAACATTGGGAACTACAATTGGAAAGGGATGTATTATAGGTGCTGGATCCGTTGTAACAAAAAATGTAGAAGATAATAAGGTAGTCTACGGCGTTCCTGGAAAGGTTATAAGGGACAATAGATAATGGCAATTGTGGTTAATTTAAATAAATGTGAAAATACCATTTTATTTTCTCATGGAAAAAAGGTAGACATAGCAGATGTTGTGAAAATTACCAATATAGATGAAAAAAGTATTAAATTTTTAAAAGAATTAGAAAATCAAGTATTTGAGGATGGAAGCATAAGTAAATTGTATATTTATGACGGGTTAGAAATGTACAGTTTTTATAGAGCTACAATTTATGAAAAACTTAAGGAATTTATGACAAGAGTAATTACTTTAGAGGAAATAATTAAGTTTATTATTGATAATGAAGTAGAGGGAGATAATAAATTAGGTGAATCTAATGAGATTGAGATTGTAACTGATGATATTATTATTTATGATTTAGGAAAAAATTTATTTTCAATTAAAAACATAATATTGAATGAAGAATATGTAGTTGAGGAAGACACTGAAAATAAATTTAAAATTAGTAATTCATACCATCTACTTAAAAGAGCACTTAAGGGGTTAAAGCACTTTACAGTACATAAGTTTAAATATAATAAGGAAAAGCTGTTGCTGTGTACCCAAGTAAGTGCTATTAACACCATTACAATAAATAATATAAGTTATGAATATGATGCCTTATATGGCAAAATTAAAGATCAATTAGAAAAAGAATACAATGTTTTTAATCTGCAAGTATTGAATTCCAAGGACATTATTATAAAAGCCAATGGCTTAGGAAAAAATTATTTTCCTTTTGAGTATATACGTGTATATAGAAAGATGTTTGGTAAAATGTTAATAAATAAGGAGAAAATTGTTGATAATCTAGATGATTTGAAGTTTTTTAATTTTTATTATGGAGACTATGATTTAAAGGGGTTTATTACTAAATATGTTTTTAATAATCTTGAGCATTTCTATATGAATTATGTTGAAGAAATTCTTGTTTTTAAAAGGCTAATGAAATCATTAAAAATTAAAAAAGTATTGGCAGTAGATGAAGCTGATAGACCACGATGTATGATAGTTGCAGGTAATTTATTAGGTATTGAAACATTTGGTATTCAACATGGATTAATAAATGAAACGTCTGTGGCGTATTTGGTTCCATCAAATGAAAAAAAATTAGTACCAAAAACAACATTTCTTTGGGGGACGAAATTTAAAGAATTACTTACTAATAATACAGAGGTATTTACTGAGGAAAATATAGCAGTTATTGGTCAACCACGTACAGATTATTTGTATGAAAAAAATCTAGTAGATAAAGATGAATACCGTAAAGAAGAGAAAAATCATAAAAGAATTTTATTTGCTACACAACCTATTAAAGATCTAAGTGAAGATTCATTTATAATGTTATGTGAAGCACTCAAAGGCTCAAATAATTATGAATTAATAGTAAAATTGCATCCGAGTGATAGCAATTTACACTTTTACGAGAAGAATGTTAATGAATATAAATTAAACAATGTAGAAATAACAAAAGAAAAGGATTTATATGATTGTTTAATATGGTGCGATATGGTTATAAGTGTACATTCTACTGTGATTTTAGAAGGTGCGATTTTGGATAAACCGTCTATATGTATACTTTTACCAAAGTATTATGATGAAGGTAACTTTGTTAAAGAAGAACTTAGTTTGGGAGCAAAAAGTAGTGATGAATTATTAGAATGTATAAATAAGATTAATGCAGCTGGTAAAGGTAATTATAAGAGTTTTATAGAAAAGAATTTTTACAAGGTTGACGGTAAAGTAAGTGAACGTGCAATCAAAATAATAAATGACAAATAAAATTTAAATAGAAACGAGGGGGATAAATATGACAGTTAAGTTAAATAAGACTAAAATATTTTATCTAGGATTATTTTTTCTGTTAGAAGCTTTATTCATAAGTGTGTTATGGAATAGTGAAGCAAAGTTAACTTTATTACTAGGGGTATTAGGAATTCCATGCATACTAGGAATAGTAAATTTTATGTTCAAATCTTTGGAAAGAGCATTAATGGCTATAGGGTTTTTAGTGCCAATGTTACCGATTAGTGGATATGTGATGCTAAGACTTAACCTATTAGAGATTCAATGGGTTGTCTATGTTGGATTTTACGTTATAGCAGCTATCGCACTGTTGAAAAATGGGATCATAAATAGTGTAAAATGGGAAAATGTAATTATTAAGAATAAGGTAATTAGAGTTATTTTAATGTTATTATTAGTAATAAGCTGTATTTTTGCTTTTGATAAAGGTATTAGCTTTATGATTATATCATTATCATTTATTCCATTTGGATTATTTATTTTAACATTAAAGGCAGTTGAAGTTGAAGATAAAAAAGGGTTACTAAATAATGTGCTTTTAGCAGTATGTATAGGGTGTATTGTTTCATCAATACCAGACATTTTATATTTCTTCATGACATGGGCAGGTGGAAATAAGAATATTAGAATTTTTGGACCTATAGGGTCTAATTTCATACTGATTTATGACTTATTAATATTAGCAATATTATTGGCTAAATGGGGAAATCAAAAAACTTTAAAAACTATATGGACACCATTAGTAATATCAATGTGTTTTATTATATCAATGCAACTATCCAGAGGGGCCTGGGTAAGCTTTTTTCTAATAATGTTTACATTTATAGTATTTAATTTAAAAAATTGGAAAAGATATGTGGTTCTTACTCTAATATTTGGATCAATGTTAACTTATAATGTAATGGATAGGGCAGATGTTAAAGAAGATACAAATGTAAAAGAAATTCAAGATATTATTATTAGTGGTAAGCCGCCAGAAGTAAATTTAGGGGAGAGTGGACCAGGTCATATTATTATGAAAATGATTGAAAGTCAAAGTAAGACTAGACAAGTTTTATGGAAGGCTGGTATAGGAGTATCAATGGATTATCCTTATTCAGGAGTTGGAATTGGGAATTTTAAATATTTCTTTCAGGAATATTCAGGCAGTGAAAGAGCATATTCAGATGCCCATAATATTATATTAAATATGTCATCAGAATTAGGAATACCATTTATGGTAGTATCAATGATACTATTGATTACTATTGGAATTGGAGCTTTGGTGAATTACTTTAAATTTAAAAATAGATCTATAAAACTAAATAATGTAGCAATTATGGCTATGGTGGCTGTCTTCTTTGTTTATGGAAATTTGACTGGGATATCATTCCAAACTACTAATGAAATCTATAGTTTTACTCCAACATTTATAATCTTATTTGTATTATTTTATAGAGATTATGTTGAAGTTTTATAAATAATATACGAGGTGTTGATATTATGAAAATATGTTTTTTGGGCGATGCGGCGAGTATTCATATAAGAAGATGGTGTGAATATTTTAGAGATAAAGGTCATGAGGTTTCAATAATATCATTTAGAGTTGCAAGTATAGATGGTGTAAGTGTACATTGTGTAAATGATAAATTGTCTGTAAACAGTGAAGGTGGAAATATTTCTTACTTGAAAAAAATATTTAAAATTAGGAGCATAGTAAAATCAATTAAACCTGATATAGTAAATGCTCATTATCTTACTAGCTATGGATTAATTGGAACTCTTGTAGGAAAAAAGCCATTAGTTGTTTCTACATGGGGAAGTGATATACTAGTAACACCTAAAAGAAATATAGTATATAAGGAACTAACTAAATTTGTAATTAGAAAATGTAATTTAGTGACATCTGATTCGAAATTTATGAGTAAAGAAATAGTTAATCTAGGTGGCAATCCCAATAACATTATTACTGTACCAATGGGAATAAATAAGAATGATTTTAACGCTGGAAACAGAGTTAAAGATTCTAAGGTATTTTTAAGTATGAGAACTTTATGTGATAATTCTAATATTGGAATTATACTAAGGGCATTTGAAAAAATGTTAAAAATACATAGTGATGTAAAGTTAATTTTAACTAATTCTGGTGATAAAGAAGATTATGTAAAACAGTTAATAAAAGAGTTGAGTATAGAGAATTCAGTTGAGTTTATGGGGTTTGTAAGTCGAGAGCAGGTTTCTTTCTTATTAAAGTCATCTCAAGTATATTTATCTATACCAACTTCAGATTCTACATCAGTCAATTTATTAGAGGCTATGGCCAGTGGTATATTTCCAATAGTATCTGATTTGCCAGCCAATAGAGAGTGGATAAATAATGATGAAAATGGATATGTATTAGAAGAATTAACTGAAGAGTGCTTACTAAAATATATGATTAAATCTTTAGAGGAAAAAGAGTTAGTAGAAAAATCTATAGAAATTAACAAGCAGATAATTAGTGAGAGAGCAATTTGGGATGATAATATGGCAATTGTAGAAGAAAAATACCTAGAATTAATAGGGTAATAGATGAAAATTGAATAAAATATTTTACATTTAATACTAAACATTCAAAGTGCATTTGAATGTTTAATATTGAATAAATAGGAGTGTAGCAATATGGCTAAAAATATTCTTTTTATAGCTTACTACTTTCCACCACTTGGTGGGAGCGGGGTTCAAAGAAGTTTGAAATTTATAAAATATCTTCCTGAATTTAATGTTAATCCTATTGTTGTAACGGTAAAGGAAGGACATAATTTCGCATATGATCCTGAAATGATTAAAGAGGTTCCGGAGTCAGTTAAAATTTACCGTTCTAATTCAGGAGAAAAGCTTTGGCTTCGCAAGCAAATTGAAGGAGCAAATAAAGTTGCTTTGAAAATTAAGGGAATAGTTAAATCAAGTAATACAAATGTGGGCAATGATAAGTCTATAAATAATATGGACAAAACTAAAAATGAAGCTAAGGTAAATATACAGTCTAGGTATACTATAAAAGATAAGATATTTAAGTATTTAGAATATAATCATTATGTTCCAGATACTAAAATTCGTTGGTATAAACATGCTGTAAAGGATATAAAGGAGAGAGTATTAAAAAATGAAGAAATAGATTTGATATTCTCTACATCTGCACCATACACGGATCATTTAATTGCATTAGAAATTAAGAAAGTAACAAATAAACCTTGGGTTGCTGATTTTAGAGATCCTTGGGTTGAGAATAAATTTATCTATGCAAGATATGATGAAAAGAGAAAAGCTAAAGAAAGAGCCTTAGAAAAAGAAGTAATAACCTATGCAGATAAAGTAATAAATGTTACGGAAACAATTACTGATGATTATATTAAAAGATATCCAGAATTTAAGGAAAAATTTATAACAATAACTAATGGATTTGATATTAATGATAAGGTAGATGAAATTAGTGATACCACAAAGTTTATTGTTAATTATTCAGGAATAGTTTCTGATGGGCAGAATCCGGAGATGGTATTAAATGCTTTAAAAAGCATAATAGAAGAAAATAATGAGTTTAAGAAGGATTTATTAATAAACTTTACAGGGTTTGTTCATGACAAATATCTGCATTTATTTGATGATGCTATTATAAAGGATAATGTTAAGATAAATAGCTATGTTCCACATAGTGAAATATTAAAAGAAATGAAAAAATCAGCAATAAACCTTATAACACTGCCAGATACTGTGGAGAGTAAAGGGATTTATACAGGGAAGATATTTGATTATATATTAAGCGAAAGACCAATACTTGGAGTAATGCCATTAGGGGGAGTTGCTTCAAATCTGATTAATTCTAAGGGTATCGGCATCGCAATCACGTATGATGATTTCGAGGGTGCAAAAAAGTATATTAAAGAAATTTATTCATTATGGAAAAATGGGTCAGATTTAAGTACATCATCTGCGGATATATGTAAAGAGTTCGATAGGAAAAATTTAACGGAGCAGTTGGTAGAGGTATTTGAAAACTTAAATTAAAATAGGATGTGAAGTAATGACTAAGACCGTATCAATAGTTATACCATGTAGAAATGAGGAAAATTTCATAGGGAAATGTATAGATTCATTTATGGTACAAAGCTATCCAAAAGAGTTGTTAACCGTAGTAGTTGCAGATGGAATGTCAACAGATAATACTAGGGATATAATAGAAAAACACAAAGAAAAGTATGGTAATATTATCTTAGTTGATAATATTGAGTTTACAGCTCCAAAAGGGATGAATAAAGGGATAAAAGCAACTAATAGTGATATAGTTATAATTTTTGGGGCCCATTCATTTGCAGATAAGGACTTTGTATTAGAAAATGTAAAAGCTTTAGAAAATGAAGAAATTGCATGTTGTGGTGGACCAATCGAAACTATTAATGATAGCGATAAGGGTGCTGCAATAGGGCTTGCAATGAGTTGTCCTTTTGGGGTTGGAAATGCATTATTCAGATTTGCAGATAAAGAAACATTTGTGGATACAGTAGCATTTGGGGCATATAGGCGTGAGGTTCTAGATGAAATAGGGCTCTTTGACGAAGAACTTACAAGAAATCAAGATGATGAACTTAATATGAGGGTTACAAAGGCTAATAAGAAGATACTGCTAACACCTAAGGTTAAATCAACCTATTATAGTAGAGCATCCTTTAAAAAGCTTTGGAAGCAATATTTCCAATATGGATTCTGGAAGGTAAGGGTTATACAGAAGCATAAGAAGCCAGCAGCTATAAGACATTTAATACCATTATTATTTGTTTTATACCTAATAGGTGGAAGTGTATTAAGTTTATTCTTTAAGCCTATAAGAATACTATTCTTTGGTATTTTGGCTCTGTATCTGTTACTTGATATATGTTTTGCAGTTAAAATATCCAGAAATCAAAAGTTGAAGTGTATACCATATATTATAATTACATTTCCATTATTACATATTTCTTACGGACTTGGATTTATATTAGGAATATGGAATTTCTATATTGTAAAGAGTAAAAATATAGTTAAGAATAATACAGATATGTCTAGATAGAATTTTACTTAAGTTAAAGCTAAGGGTCTTATCTCAAAACGAAAGTTTTGGGATAGGGTCCTTTTTTAGTTTAACAGCGAGAATATTAACAGTTTATAGAATAATCTTTAGAATTTCTTAAGATTTATACCATGCTTTTCTTTAATATTTGAACATATAATTAAATTATAGGAAAGCACGGAGGGTATAACATGGATGCAACAGCAATTATTAATTATTTATCAGATTATGGAATGATATGTATATTTGTTATTATTTTTTTGGAGTATTTGAATTTACCGGGATTTCCAGCAGGGATAATAATGCCACTAGCAGGAGTATGGACTGCAAGTACTGGTTCTAATTTTTTCATTGCACTTGGAGTATCGGTTATAGCTGGGGTAATTGGAAGCTGGATGTTGTACTTTATTGGTCTATATGGTGGAGATTTTGTTATGGACAAATATACAAAGAGATTTCCAAGGCATAAAATCGTTATTGATAAAAGTATGAATAGATTAAAGAAGTACGGAAATATAGGAGTATTTATTTGTAAACTTATGCCTGCTGTGAGAACTATAATATCTGTTCCAGCAGGAGTTCTAAAGCTAAATTTTATTAAGTACACAGTATACTCGGCATTAGGAATTTTGATTTGGAATGGAGTATTTATAAGCTTTGGATATTTCTTTGGAGATGTGGTAATGCAGGCTTTAAAATAAGCAGTTAATAAAATAGTAAAGATATAAAAAAATCATAGTTAGAATAGTGAGTTTACAGAATTAATAATATAGAAAAATAAATTTGACCATTAGATAGGGGGGATTCAATTGAAAATAGCCATGTTTACTAATAACTACAAACCATTTATAGGAGGAGTTCCTATTTCAATAGAACGGCTAGCGAAAGGCTTGAGAGAGATTGGTCACACGGTATATATTTTTGCGCCAAGTTATGATAATCAAATAGATGAGGACTTTTTAATAAGATATAAATCTCGAAAGAAAAGAATGGGAGTAAATAAATTTGTGGTGCCAAATATTCTTGATTACCATATTGAAAAAGAATTCAAACACTTAGATTTTGATATTATTCATGTTCATCATCCTATGCTAATAGGTAATGTTGCATTACATTTAGGAAAGAAATATAATCTTCCAGTTGTATTTACGTATCATACAAGATATGAGCAGTATCTCCATAATATAAAGGTTTATAATTTTCTAGAGGAGAAATATAAAAATGAGAAAATTAATTTCTTAAGTGAAATGGAAGGAACACTCTTAAATTATACTAAGGAGAGAATTATACCAGCTTATATTAAAATGTTCTTGAATAAGTGTGATACTGTATTTGCACCAACAAATCTAATAAAAGATTATTTGAAGGATGTAGGAGTGGATTCAAAGTTAGCAGTTATGCCTACTGGTTTAGATAAAAGCTACTTTAGTGAAAATAAAGCGGAAACAATTAAAATAAGAAATACCTATAAAGGTGATAAAAATTACTTGTTTAGTACTGTATCAAGGTTAACTAAGGAGAAAAATATTGAGTTTATTATAGATGGTGTAAAATTACTAAAGGACAGAGTTGGAGATTGTTTTAATCTCATGATAATAGGGGATGGTCCCTTAAAAAATTCATTGCAGGAGAGGGCAAGGCAGTTAGAAGTCGATGATAATATTATATTTTTAAACAGTGTAAGTAATGAATGCATAGGAGATTATTACAGGGCTTCAGATATATTTCTATTTGCATCTAAGTCTGAAACACAAGGCATTGTTCTACTTGAAGCTATGGCAGCAAATAATCCGGTAATAGCAATTAAAGCTACAGGAGTTGCAGATGTTGTTGAAAATGGAGTAAATGGGTATATGACATCGGAAGACACTAATCAGTGGGTTGAAAAAATAATTTTATTAATGATGAATGAAGGCAGTATGGAGACTATGAAGTTAGGTGCATATAATACAGCTCTTAAGTATGTAAACAGTAGTATTGCAAAAATTGCAGAGAAGAATTATGAGAATGCAATTGCAACGCATAATAAACCTGACTATTATATGGAGGAAGGTTATGGATACAATGTCAATGCTAGATAAAATTATACAGAAGCTATATATAGTTTATATTGAATTAGTTTATAAAACTAGCAATATTGAATTTAACAGAGATGAAGTGAATGAAAAAATACTTAGAAATTGTATATTAGGATTTTGGCATGGTGATAGCTATGTGATGAACTTATTTATGAAGAAAATACTAGAAGATAATATTAGAATCAAGGTTGTAGTAACTGAGGATAAAAGAGGTGATTATATAGAGGGGATAATAAATAATTATGGTGGTGAAGCTCTTCGAATGCCAGATGGGGTGAGGATGAAAGGGTTCTTAAAGGAATTAAAGGCGGAGAGTAGGATAGAAGAATCCACTTTAGGAATAGCTATGGATGGACCATTAGGGCCACTACATGACCCTAAAAAGATAGGATTTATGTTGTCAAAGGAAGGTGGAAAAGCTTTTGTAGGAATAAAGGTAAAGTTATCGAGCAGAATCAGTCTAGTTAAACGATGGGATAAGTATCAAATACCACTTCCATTTACTAAAATAAGTTTTACAGCTTGTAATTTTAATATTATAAGTAATGAGTTCTTAAGTGATTTCAAAGACAATAAGAAGTTTATTAGTGAGCGGCTAGTTGAAAATGTTTAAGGGGAATACTTTTGTGTTTAGGGATTCAACAACTAATTAGAGTTATAGATAGGATAAGTTTCTCTAAAAAAGATATAATGTGATAATATATTTATGAAGATTATTATCATAATAGAAAAGAGGTATAGGTATGAGCTTATATAATATATTAGTTGTTGAGGATGAAAAGGAGATAGCTATTGCTATAGAGATATACTTAACAAATCAAGGATATCAGGTTTTCAAAGCATATAATGGAGTTGAGGCCCTTGAAATTTTAGAAGAAAAAGAAGTACATTTAGCGATTGTGGATATGATGATGCCAAAGATGGATGGAACACAACTAATAATGAAGGTGAGACAAGTTTATAATTTTCCAATCATTGTACTATCGGCAAAGTCTGAAGAGGTAGATAAAATAATGGGGCTTAACATTGGTGCAGATGATTATGTAACAAAACCATTTAAACCATTGGAGCTTCTAGCAAGAGTAAACTCACAACTTAGGAGATATACAAAATATCTGAATATGATAGAAAATCATAGGGAGAATAAAAATGTTTTTTTAGTAGGGGGGCTTGAGCTTAACGTAGATACACGAGAAGTGATTTTAGATGGGGATTTAGTAAAGATGACTCCCAGTGAGTTTAAAATACTTCATCTTTTAATGAAAAATACAGGTAGAGTTTTTTCAGCTGATGAGATATATGAAAGAGTGTGGAATGAGCAGGCGATAAATACTGACACTATAATGGTTCATGTTAGAAACATAAGGGAAAAGATTGAGGTTAACCCAAAGAATCCAAAATATTTGAAGGTGGTGTGGGGTGTTGGATACAAAATTGAAAAGCAATAAAGATAAAATTTTTATAAGCATAATATCCATATTAATTGTGATGGTAGCTTCATTGGGAATGATAGTTTCATATCCAAGTATAAAGAAGATTGCAGAAGAGAATAAGTATAATCCATATGAACAAAGCAATTTTCTTAGCAAATTAAATGATTCTAATAATGGATTGTATTATATGATGAAATCTGAAATAGATGAGAAGGTGAAAGTCACCGATATTTTCATAAATAAGGATTATACTGATGAAAATAATAGTTATTACAATAATGCTGAGAGTTATGAAAGAGAATTAAAGAATTCTATATATAGCCATATGAGGGAATTAAATAATGGACTACGTAATTTAGAGTATTACGCTATAGATAAGGATAGTGAAGTTGTTCTTTCAAGAAGTGACTATGATATAGGCAGCTTAATAGGTAAAGATGGTGATAGTGATAAAATCAATGAATTAAGTGAAATATATGGTTTTTATATAGTTATTGATTATGATGAAAAGGGTAAGGCTAGTGTTAAAAATATTAAAGGTGCAGATAGTCTGGATGTGTTAAGAGAATTTATAGACAATGAGTTTTTTGGTAGAAAGAGCATAGAGAATATGAGTATTAATACAATAAAAAATGCTACATTCGTATATGGAATACCTAAAGATTTTGGTTTGAATACTTGGGGTGGATATCAGAGTGGGAATAGTTTAGGATATTATATTAGGAATGCAGAGAAAGCTCCATATGCAGATGCTGGAAGTATATTTATAACTATTGCAACAGGATTTATTTTACTATGTGCCTTTTTAATTCCATATAAAAAAGAGAGAGAGTTAATTTATTTTGATAAAATATCGAGGATTCCATTAGAGTTACATTTAATTGTAGGTTGGTTTACAGCTTTATTTATAATTTGGGGACCAGAAAATATGATATTTGGAACTGTTAATGGGAATTTGACGTGGTTCTTTGGATTTAATATAAGTCAGCTTACACTATCCAATAATGTAACATACTTATTGAATTTAATTCACTGGTTTATATGCTTTGGATTAATATTTATATATGGAATTCTTATAAAGTATATATTTGCAAAAGGGTTTTTAAGGTATATAAGGGAAAATACTATTATTAGTATGATATGTAGATTTATAAGAAATAATTATAAAAATATATCTAGAAATTTAACGGCAATAGATTTAAAAGAGAAAAATACAAAGAAGATTGTAAAAATATTAGGAATTAATCTTATTATATTAATAATAATGTGTAGTATGTGGTTTTTTGGAATAATACTGGCAATTGTATATAGCTTTATATTATTTAAAAAGGCAAATAAACATTATTATGATATAAGCAGTAAGTATAAAAAGCTTTGTGATATTACAAATGAAATTTCAGGTGGAAATTTAGATATGAATATAGACGAAGATTTAGGTGTTTTTGATTCATTAAAAGAAGATTTAGGAAATATACAAACTGGTTTTAAGAAGGCTGTAGAGGAAGAGGTTAAGAGTGAAAGGATGAAAACAGACCTTATATCAAATGTGTCCCATGATTTAAAAACCCCCCTAACTTCTATAATAACCTATGTAGATTTGCTTAAAAATAATGATTTAACGGAAGCTGATAAAAAATTATATTTAGATACTTTAGAGAAAAAAGCTCAAAGGCTGCAAGATTTAATAGAGGATTTATTTGAGGTTAGCAAGGCTACAAGTGGGAATATAATCTTAAATATAGTTGATGTAGAAGTGGTATCTCTTATGAAACAAACTCTTTTAGAGCTGAGTGATAAAATTGAAAATGAAGAGTTAATAGTAAGAAGTAATTTTCCAAATGATAAGGTAATGCTTTCACTTGATAGTCAGAGAATGTTTAGAGTTTTTGAGAATCTTATAATAAATATAACCAAATACGCTATGAAAGGATCAAGGGTTTATATAGATATAATAGATTTAAATGGTAAGGTAGAAATAATATTAAAGAATATGTCAGCTACAGAAATAGATTTTAATGTGAATGAAATTACTGATAGATTTGTGCAAGGTGATAAATCACGTAATACAAAGGGAGCAGGACTAGGACTTGCAATTGCTAAAAGTTTTGTAGAACTTCAGGGAGGAACTTTTGGAATAGATGTGGATGGAGATCTATTTAAGGTTAAAATTCAATTTAATAAAAATCAATAAAAAAGTTCTGATTTGAGTAAGTGATGATGTTAAACTTAGTTACTTAAACTTGGTTAATAAAAATGCTAATTAAATCATGAGTAAGTATTAGCTAAATTGACAGTAAGGGTAATTCATGATATGGTTTAAATATATTTAATACTAAAGGGGAGCTTACACAAGTAGGCTGAGAGGAAGCTAAATGTAGCTTCGACCCATAAGGCTCTTCAAAAATAAATAAGTCAGTCTATCCGACTATTTTGTGTTATACTGCGTCAACAGAACCTGTAGATAAGCTACTATCTAGGGACCCTGTTTTCTTGACTAACCCAAAATATTCTTAGTATCTTTGACTTATTATTTATTTTAAGATGCCTAACCTGATTTGGATAATGCCAACGTAGGAAATTCATTAAGAGGTTAATGGGATACACTAATTTGGTGTATCCCATATTTATTTACAGTAATATTTAAAGAATATATAAGAAGTTTAATTCATTTAATAGAGTATTAACGGAGGAGTGTTTTATATGAATAATACAAAGAAAATGACTGTAGCAGGTGTGTTAATAGCACTAGGGGTTTGTCTATCAACATTTTATATACCACTTGGAGTGGCTAAAGCATTCCCTATACAACATACTATTAATGTTATAGCAGGGGTGTTTTTAGGACCTCTTTATGCAGTGTTGATGGCATTTTGTACATCGTTAATTAGAGTTTTGATAGGAACAGGAAGTTTACTTGCATTTCCAGGAAGTATGGTTGGAGCTTTAGTTTGCGGACTGCTGTATAAAAAGACAAAGAAAATTTCGTTGGCATTTATAGGCGAGGTTATAGGAACGGGAATATTAGGAGCAATAGTGGCATACCCAGTAGCAACATTACTTTTGTCAAGAGAAGCGGCTATGTTTGCATTTGTAATTCCATTTATGGTAAGTTCATTTATTGGAGCTATCATATCACTTATTTTTATTTATGCACTTAAAAAAGCGAAGGTTTTAGACAAGCTATTTTAATGTATAGAAAAATTAAAATAAATTATGGAGATTACCATGTTTTTATGTTCTTATGTTCTTATGTTCTTAGGTTGTTTAACACTTAGGGGTGACTGGGTTTGATGCTCCTAGGGAAAACGTTAATTTAGGTGGAGTTTTCAACTAAAAATCCTATTGAAATTATTTTGTTGTGTTTTAAATCAGATGTGGAGAAAAATTTCAATAATGAAATAAAATATAACTATATTTTAAATAAGTATAAAAAATTTCATAATTACATGTATATTATAAAATTGAAATTGGAGGTGATGAAATTTTAGCTACAGTGTGATGTGTAAATATCGCAGTTAACTAAAAGAGGGTATGTTTAATAAAATATTTAAAAATGTTAGGGAGAAAAGGGTAAGAGTACATAGTATTACAAATTATGTTACCGCAAATGATTGTGCTAACGTAATATTAGCATATGGAGCTTTACCGATTATGGCAGATGATTTTAATGAGGTAGCTGAAATTACTTCAGCTTGTGATAGTTTAGTTATAAATATGGGAACTTTAAATGAAAGAGCTATAAGGGGAATGATTATAGCTGGTAAGAAGGCAAATGAATTAGGACACCCTGTAATTCTTGATCCAGTTGGAATAGGAGCTTCAAAGTTTAGACGAGAAGCCGGAAGAAAGATTTTAGCAGAGGTAAAGATAGCTGTTATTAAAGGAAATATTTCAGAGATAAAGGTTATTGATGAAATATTTAAAGAGCATGAAGCCTGTGGAGATAAAGATGCATTGACAATACAAGATAAAAGAGGGCCTAAATGTAAAAGTGGAAAAATAGAGACTTGCGAGAATTTTAATAGAATTACAATGGGGATTGATGCATTGCCGGGAGATTTAGTAAATGAAAAAAACATTAATGAAACAGTAAATTTCCTAGGCAATATAAGCAGAAGACTTAAATCAGTGATAGTTGTTACTGGAGAAATTGATGTGATAGTATTTGATAATAAAGGATATTTGATTAGAAATGGTGTAGGAATGATGTCTAAGGTAACGGGTACAGGATGCATGGCTACAAGCATTATTGGTGGGTTTTGTGGTGGAAATAAAGAAAATATTATGGAGGCCACTGCAGCAGCTATAGCAACTATAGGAGTATGTGGAGAATTAGCGTATAAGAAAACAAGAGAAATAGATGGGGGAACAGGTACATTTAAAGTTCAGCTCATAGATTATATAAGTAAAATGGATGAGGCTACTTTAGTGAAATACATAAAGAGTGAAGAGATATAATTGAGGGGATGTGTATTGTTTTGAAAATATGTAAGGGTGATATGAAATTATATGTAGTTACTGATAGAACATGGTTGAAGGAAAACACTTTAGTAGAGGAAATTGAAAAGGTCGTGAAATCAGGGGCAACCTTTGTTCAATTAAGAGAAAAGCAGTTGAGCTATGAAGAGTTTTTAGCAGAAGCTATATTAATAAAAAAAATTACAGATAGGTATAAGGTGCCATTTGTTATAAATGATAATATAAAATTGGCCATGGAAGTTGATGCTGATGGAATACATATAGGTCAAAGTGATATAGATGGGAAAGATGCGCGGGCAATAATCGGTGATGATAAAATTCTTGGAATTACAGCAAAAACAGTAGAACAAGCACTAAAGGCAGAAGCAGATGGAGCAAATTATCTTGGTGTTGGAGCTGCATTTTCTACATCAACAAAACTAGATACAAATGTGATTTCCTTTGATACTATAAGGGACATTTGTAATGCTGTGTCTATACCAGTAGTTACTATTGGTGGTATAAGTGAAAAAAATATATTAGAATTAAAAGGGTTAGGTGTAGATGGCGTGGCTGTAGTTTCAGCTATATTTGCAAAAACTGATGTAGCTAAGGCAACACAAGAAATGTTTAAGCTATCAGAGGAAATCATTGAAGTATAATTTAATAGAAGGGTATGAAATTAAGAGTAAATTAGTATTAAGTTTATAATAAATAATGATAAGAATGGGGGAATTCAAATGAAAAAAGTATTAACTATTGCAGGCTCAGATTGTAGCGGAGGGGCTGGAATACAAGCAGATATAAAAGCGATTACAGCTCATAAAATGTATGCTATGAGTGTAATTACAGCGTTAACAGCACAGAATACTACTGGGGTTTATGGGGTTCAAGATACTACTAGAGAATTTGTAGGAAATCAGATTAAGTGTGTAGCTGAAGATATATTTCCTGATGCAGTAAAGATAGGTATGGTATCATCTAAGGATATAATAGAAGAAATTGTAGATGATTTAAAAATGTATAAAATGAAGAATATAGTAGTAGACCCAGTTATGATATCTACAAGTGGTAGTAGACTTCTTTCAGAAGATGCTATGGAAGCACTTATTACAAAGCTTTTACCTATGGCAGATGTGATTACACCTAATATTCCAGAAGCTGAATGTTTGTGTGGGTTTGAAATCTTAAATAAAGAAGATATGATAAGAGCAGCTAGGAAGATATCAGAAAGTTATAAGGGGAAAATACTTATAAAGGGTGGACATTTAGCAGATACTGCAGATGATTTATTGTTTGAAAATGAAAATATTATTTGGTATGAAATAGAAAGAGTAAATAATCCAAACACCCATGGGACGGGATGTACACTATCTTCAGCAATTGCATGTAACTTGGCAGATGGATATGATGTAAAAGAAAGTATTAAGAGGGCAAAAGAATATATAACAGGAGCATTAAAAGCTGACTTAAACTTAGGATGTGGAAGTGGTCCCCTTAATCATTGTTGGAACTTATAGAAAATTGATGAATAATTTAAAGGGTTAAATTAAAAACTAATGAAGAAATATAGTTAGGAGAGAAAGTAAATGGATGAATTAAAGAGAGTTTTATATGGTGAAATCGAAGATTTTAGGGAAAAGGGACATAAATTTTTAAATGGTGAAATTACTAAGATGGAATTTAAGCATGCTTCAGGAGGCTTTGGAGTTTATGCTCATAATGGTGGAAGAGAATTCATGATTAGACTTAGAATTCCTTCAGGAATTATGAAGTATTCTGAACTTCAAAAAATCTATGAATTTGCTAAGAAGTATGGAATGGATAAAATTCATTTTACTACCCGCCAAGCTATTCAGTTTCATGGGTTATCTATAGATGCTGTATGCGATTTAATGAAAGAAGCTTTAGATAATGATATATACACAAGGGGTGCTGGTGGCAATTTCCCAAGGAATGTAGCATTATCGCCACTTTCAGGGGTAAATACAGATGAGGCATTTGATGCTACACCATATGCTTTAGCAGTAGGAAATCATTTTTTAGAGAAAATTTATTCATATAAATTGCCAAGAAAACTAAAGGTGTCTTTTTCTAGCAGTATTGCTGACGGAGCTCACTGTACAGTACAGGACTTAGGATTTTTGTCGGTAAAGAAAGATGAAAAAGAATATTTTCAAGTTTATCTAGGTGGTGGACTTGGTCAAAATCCTAAGTTAGCTGTAAAGTATCCAGAACTTATAGAGCCTAAAGAAGTTATATACCATATAGAAGCAATGACTAAGTTTTTTATGGCAGAAGGGGACCACGAAAATAAAAATAAAGCTAGAGTAAGATATATACTAGATAGAATGGGAGAAGAAACATTCTTAAATGAATATAAAAAATATGTTGAAAAAGAAAAAGTGGTTGGTGGCAAAGATGTAGAAATTAACGCCACAGAGTGCAGAAAAAATGGTAAGGAAACAAATGTGAAGTCTAATAGGTTATTCCCACAAAAACAACAAGGTTTATATAGTGTATATGTACATCCAATAGGAGGACAATTAGGAATTTTAGATTTACAGAAAATTATTGATGAGATAAATGATGTAGAAGATGTAGATATAAGATTGGCTATGACTGAGGGAGTTTATTTTAGAAATCTAAATGGTGAAGAGGCTGAGAGATTACTAGCTATTACTGAGAATATTACTAGCAAAACTATGGTTAAGCAGAGTGTAGCGTGTATAGGAGCTCCAACTTGTCAGATAGGACAATGTAATAGTCAAGGACTATTAAGAATGGTTGTAGATTACTTTGAAGAAAAATCCTTTAATAGTGATGTACTACCTAGAATTTATATTTCAGGGTGTGGAAATTCTTGTGGAACTCATCAAATTGGGGCTATAGGATTTACAGGTAAGAAAAAGAGAATAGATGGTGATGTTGTAGAGTGTTTTACCCTATATGTAGGTGGATCTTTTGCAATAGATAAAGCTAAAATGGGGCAGTCATATGGAGATATAATTTCTTCAAAAATACCAGAGTTTTTATATGAAATTGCTTTAATTGTTAAAAAATCAGATATGAAGTTTATAGATTACGTAGATAATAATAAAGATGAGTTTAAAAAAATAGTTGAAAAATATTTGGTTTAAGAATTAAATTTTATAAAAAGTCTTGTGCAGATGCACAAGACTTTTTTTGTGCTAGTAAGCCTTAAGTAAAATATTAGTTATGGATAAGTGTATTTGCTAGTGGTGAAATCATAAAGTGTGAAGTTTTATTTAGTAATATTGTTATAAGAATAAACATATATATCTTAACAAGCAGAAATGATAAAAATAATATGAATTGGAATATTTAAAGTAAACTACTTAAATTAATTGATAAGGTGGAAAAAGATTGCATTATAAAGATAATAAAATAACTAGGAAATTTTTATGAATACATATATGTGTTTATATTGATTTATATTTTTTATTTAAGGAGGAATGAGGTTTTGAAAAATAAAAAGATAATGGCTTTATTATTATCGACGGTATTAGCATTTTCATTAATAGGATGTGGAAACAAAGATAAGAAAGATCCGGGGGCTAATGGGGATAAACCAACGGTTGAGACTAAAGGTCCTAGTGGAACATTGGTAACGGGAGTTAAAGAGATGTCAGGAAACTTTAACCCAGCGTACTACTCATCTGCGTATGATGCTAATGTAATAGACATGGTATTTGATAAACTTACGGCAAGAGATGTTAAAGGTGGGATAATACCATCTGCAGCAGAAAGCTGGGAAGTTTCAAAGGATGCTAGAGAGATAACATTTAAAATGAGAAAAGATATGGTGTTTTCTGATGGAGAGAAGGTTACAGCTAATGATGTAGTTTTCACCTATAAAGTTATATCAGATCCATCTTATACAGGTAGATATGGGTCAAATGCTAAAGATTTAGTGGGATATACAGAATACTCAAAGGGTGAAACAACAGAATTTAAAGGTGTTACAGCTATTGATGATTATACGGTAAAATTTAGTTTTGTAGATCCATTAAGAACTAATCTTGAAAATTGTGGATTTCCTATAATGGCAGAACATTATTATGGAAAAGATTTTAAAGTTGGTGATACATCTAAAGTAGAAGCTATTACTACAACTCCGATGGGGTCTGGACCTTATATTTTAGAAAAATTCCAAGAGAAAGAATTTGCATCTCTTAAGAGAAATCTTAAGTATTATGGAGAAGGATATAAAATAGAGAATGTTGTATGTAAGTTTGTTACGGATACAACTGACATAGTGGAATTAACATCTAAAAATGTAGATTTACTTCCAGGTGTTATTGAACCTAATAAAATTAATGCATCTAAATCTAAAGATTTCTTAACGTTTAACACTTATGACAGAAGTGGATATGGTTATACCAAATTTAACTGTGAATCAGGTCCAACAGCTGACAAAAAAGTACGTCAAGCTTTGTATTATAGCTTTAACATTAAAGAGTTTGTAAATAGCTTCTATAAAGATGAAGTGTCAGGAGATGTTCTTGCATCAGTACAATACCATCCATTCTCTCAAATGTCATGGGCTATAGACGACACATTACTTAAAGAGATGACTG
This sequence comes from Clostridium sp., assembly GCF_036660475.1. Classification (GTDB taxonomy): domain Bacteria; phylum Bacillota; class Clostridia; order Clostridiales; family Clostridiaceae; genus Clostridium_J. Next base: position 43,903 of record NZ_JAVXAO010000008.1, read on the forward strand.
AATATGACTTTAACTTAGAAAAAGCTAAATCACTTTTAGATGAAGCTGGTTGGAAAGTTGGACCAAGTGGATTCAGAGAAAAAGATGGAAAAGTTATGGAGCTTAATATAGCTGCAATGCCAGATCACTCTATATTAAATACACTTATTCCAATGTGGCAGAGAGACTGGGGCGAAGGCTTAAAAGTAAAACTTAATATTGCATACCTTGAATTTAATACAATGTTAGATTATGTTATCTATAATTCAGATGAAAATGTAGATAAGTGGAGTATATACTTTATGGCGACATCTATCACTACGCCAGACCCAGATAGTTTATATTCTGATTTTCATTCAGCGTATATAGGTAGTGGTAAGGATAATACAAATAGATATAAAAATCCAGAAATTGATAAATTACTAGACGAAGCTAAGAGTATAGTAAATATTGATGAAGCTAAACCTTATTATAAAAAAATAGCTAAAATCCTTAATGAGGATGCACCAATAATGCCAGTTTATGCAAATAGTTACTTTGATTTATATAATAAAAAGATTAAAGATCTAAAAACAAGCCCATTCCTTGGTTGGGTACAAGGTCTTAAAGACGCTTACATTCAAGAATAATATAGATTTTTAATATAGGTTAGTGGCGCCCTACTTATGGTAGGGCGTTTATTAAAAAATATTTAGGGGTGATGTGATGCTAAAGTATTTTTTTAAAAGGTTACTTAATTTAATACCAGTTATGATTATTATAACAGTTATACTTTTTGTGCTACTACGACTTATGCCTGGAGATCCAGTTAATGCATACTTAGGTCAAGGGTCTAAAACTACACCAGAACAGCAGCAACAGATTAGAGAAAAGTTAGGACTAGATGAAAGTGGATTAGTACAATATACAAATTGGATTAAGAGAACAGTAACAGGTGATTTTGGAACATCGTTAAAGTTTAGAAAGCCTGTAAACCAGGTTATTGGAGATTATATCTGGAATAGTTTTCTAATTAATATTGTATCTATGATAATTGCTTTTGCTATTGCAATCCCAGTAGGTATAAAGTCAGCAGTGAAGAAGTATGGGGTATTTGATAATTCTTGGACAGTATTTTCACTTATTGGAGTAGGGATGCCATCATTTTTCTTTGCATTACTTATGATATTCTTTATAGCAATACCTAGCAATGGATCAATTCCACTTAACGGTATGAGAACTCCGGTAATGGCAGCAATCGGATATAAAAGTACTTGGGCAATGATTTCAGATATAGGCAGACATATGATATTACCAACAATAGTGTTAACATTATTAAGTCTTGCTGGGCTTATAAGATATGTAAGAAATAGTGTTATAGAGGTAATTAATCAAGATTATATAAGAACAGCACGCTCAAAAGGTTTAAAAGAAAAGGTAGTTATATACCGTCATGCTTTCAGAAATGCATTAATACCAATAGTAACACTTTTAGGGATGTATATACCTGGGTTATTTGGAGGAGCTATATTACTTGAAACGGTGTTTGGTTGGCCTGGTATTGGAAATATACTTTATGAATCAGTTATGGGGAGAGACATTTGGGTTGTTATGGCAGCAAATACTTTTTTTGCAGTGCTGATGGTATTGGGGAATTTAGCTTCAGATATGTCTTATGCCTTGGTTGATCCTAGAGTAAAGGTAGGAGGTTAGTTTTATTATGTTGGAAGTTAAAAAATTAAAACAAGGGAAATTAAAACAAGACCTTCAAGTTGTAGGACCATGGAGGGTTGCATGGGAAAGGTTTAGAAAAAATAAAATAGCACTTACTGGGGGCATAATATTTTCAATTATAGTACTATTAGTTATTATGGTGCCAATTATATCACCATATAATTTAAGTGAATTTGAATTATCCAATAAGCTGTTACCGCCGTCATCAAAATATTGGCTTGGAACTGATGAACAAGGTCGTGATGTACTGATGAGAGTATTTGCCGGAGGTCGAATTTCTATATTTATAGGGGTTATGACAGCAACTATAACAGTGATTATAGGAGCTACTATAGGCGGTATTGCGGGATATTATGGTGGTTGGGTAGATAATATACTTATGAGATTTACTGAAATAGTAAGTTCTCTTCCATTTATGCCTATTATGATAACCCTTTCATTTGCATTAATGTGGAGAGTAACCAGCGAACAGAAAATGTACTTGGTTATGGTTATCCTAGCAATACTTTCTTGGCCAGGACTAGCAAGAATGGTCAGAGGGCAGATTTTATCTTTGAGAGAACAAGATTTCATAGTGGCTACAAAAGCACTTGGAATTTCAAATAGATCTAAAATAGTTAAGCACTTATTACCTAATACGCTTGCATATATTATAGTTAATGCTACTCTTGGAATGGCTGGAGCTATTTTAACTGAGGCTGGACTTTCATTCTTAGGACTTGGTGTAATTCCACCAACGCCAACCTGGGGAAATATGATTGAAAGAGCTAGAGATACATTTATATTTATGGACAATCCATGGATATGGATTCCACCTGGCATTTTAATGATATTAACAGTTGTAAGTATAAATCTTCTTGGTGAAGGCTTAAGAGATGCATTTGATCCAAAAGAGATAAGGTAGGTGGAGTATATGAAAAATTTATTGGAAATAAGAGATTTGAAAACATATTTTTATACAGACAGTGGAATTGTAAAAGCTGTTGATGGGGTATCCTTTGATGTAGAACCAGGAAAAACCCTTGGTATAGTTGGAGAATCAGGCTGTGGTAAAAGTATTACGGCTATGTCAATATTAAAGCTTATAGAAAAACCAGGTAAGATAGTTGAAGGTACTATTAAGTTTGATGATAAAGACATTGTACCAATGGGGGATAATGATATAAGAAAAATAAGAGGAAATGATATATCTATGATATTTCAAGAGCCTATGACATCGCTAAATCCTGTATTTAGAATTGAAGATCAAATTATGGAGGCTGTAATGCTCCATAGAGGTATGAACAAAAAAGATGCTAAGAAAATAGCTATAGAGATGCTTAGTTTTGTAGGGATACCAAGGGCAGAGCAGGTAGCAAGAGATTATCCCCATCAACTAAGTGGTGGAATGCGTCAAAGGGTTATGATAGCCATGGCACTTGCCTGTGAGCCTAAATTGCTTATTGCAGATGAACCAACTACTGCTTTAGATGTAACAATTCAAGCACAAATTCTAAAGCTTATGAATGATCTTAAAGAAAAAACTAATACAGCGATAATGTTAATTACCCATGATCTTGGAGTAATAGCTCAAATGGCTGACTATGTTATAGTTATGTACTCTGGAAAGGTAGTTGAATCAGCTCCAATTAAGGAGTTGTTTGATAACCCTATGCATCCTTACACTAAGGGGCTTTTAGCGTCGATACCAAGTTTAGAGGAAGATAAAGAAAGATTATATTCTATAGATGGAGTAGTTCCAAATCCATTTTATTTACCTAAAGGATGTTATTTCCAGCCAAGATGTGAATTTGCAAAGGAAGAATGTAAGACTAAAATGCCAGCTGTAAGTGATTGGTCTAATAAACATCAGGTAAGATGCTTCCTATATAATGAAACTGTGGATGAGCAACACCACAGAGAGGAGGATATTTATAATGGAAAAGGAAAGAAATAAAATCATTGAAGTTAAGGAGTTAAAGAAATATTTTCAGGTAAAAGGCAGGTCTGAAACAGGGGAAAGACTTTGTGTTAAAGCGGTAGATAATGTTTCTTTTGAAATATATGAAGGTGAAACATTGGGATTAGTTGGAGAATCGGGTTGCGGGAAATCTACCCTTGGTAGAACCTTAATCAAGTTATATGAACCAACTGGGGGACAAATAATATATAAAGGGCAAAATATAATCAAATATAATGAAAAGAAAATGAAGCCACTTAGGCGTGAAATGCAGATTATATTTCAGGATCCATATAGTTCTTTAAATCCAAGAATGAATGTACACACAATAGTTAGTGAAGCTCTAGTTGAGCATAAATTATATAAGAAAGGCGCGGAACTTAATAAAAGAGTTCAGGAAATTATTGAACAATGCGGACTTTCTCCATACCATATTTATAGATATCCTCACCAATTTTCAGGTGGGCAAAGGCAACGTATAGGAATTGCAAGGGCATTAGCATTACAGCCAAAGTTTGTAGTGTGTGATGAACCAGTATCAGCATTGGATGTTTCTATTCAGTCACAGATACTAAATTTGATGATGGATTTACAAAAGAAAATGGGACTTGCTTATTTATTCATATCTCATGATTTAAGTGTTGTAAAACACATTAGTGACAGGGTTGGAGTTATGTATTTGGGATCTATAGTAGAGTTGGCGGATAAGGAGGATTTATACAGAAATCCATTACATCCATATACAAGAGCGTTGTTAGCAGCTATTCCGGTAGCAAATCCTGAGTATAAGAGTGATATAAGCATTATTAAAGGCGAAATACCAAGCAATGTTAAACTACCAAAGGGCTGTAAATTTAATACTAGATGCCCTTATGTAAGGGATATATGTAAAGAACAAGTTCCAGAGAATAGGGAAATTGAAAAAGGACATTTCTGTGCTTGTCACCTTGTAGGAGAAATATAGAAGATAAAAAGGAGATGAATATCCGTGAGTAGGATGAGAAATGCGTTTAGAGATGTATTCAAGAAAAGAGAAATAAGTCCTGATATGGTAGGAAACTTGGAGTTAGAAAAAAATGATTTGTTAGCATTAATACTTGCTACAGCGTCGGTGATAATTCCAACAGTATTAATTATTTTTGCAGTAATTGCATTTATAATAATTTTCATGTTTTATAGGTAGAATGAATAATCCCCATCTACACTGTAAAAGCCAAGGCAGTGGTGCCTTGGCTTTACCTAAGTGGTTTATTTAATATATTAGTAAAAGATTAAGTAGTAGTAAAACTTGATTTAGATATTGTTTTAGATAATGGAATATAAAGTGCAACTGCAAAGAATATTGAGAATGAACCATTTATAAGAGTTGCTGGTAAACTTACAGCAGAACTTAAAATAGCAGGGAGTAGACCACTACCAGCAATTAAAAGAGTTATAACTCCAAATAAAAATTCACCCACTAAATTAAAGGCTATACCAGCAACAGCACCTAAAACAGCATATTGAACTTTAATAGATAGATTTTTAGCTGCAATACATATAATGGCTAAGGAAATTCCTAAAATGAGTGAGAAAATATATAATACAGGATTAATTACTAATTTTTTTTCAATACCTTCAATTATAATTTGATTTCCTAAGTTATTTGATACTACAAAAAGAACTATGCCAGTTAAAATAAGAACTCCAGAAGCTATACCTATCCATTTTATTGGAGATTTTGCATCCTTTTTATTTCCCTTCGAGAAAACTATTCCAACGATTGCTCCTATACCAAACTTCAATAAAACTGTTTTTGGAACACTAGAAGCATAACCATTCATTAAGTCAAATAAACCCATACCAATAGAACCAGAAAGACCACCTATTGTACCAGTGAAAAGAAGTGCAGCTAAAATTACAAACATATTCCCCATGTGTAAAAATGGCTTACCAACAGGTGATGGAATCGGTATTTTAAAGAATAATGCCACATAGCAAAGTGCTGAAAATAAACCAATTAGAACCATGGTGCGTGTAGAAAATTTCTTTGTTGATGTATTCATTTTACATACCCCCAAGATTTATATTTTAAAATTATTTACTAAGATTATTGTGAATATCTATGATAAATTGTGGTAAGACACTTTCGAAATCTACACCATAATGTGCTTTAGTTCCTCTTTTATAGGTAAGTTCGATGGAGGATTTGACTAAATTTATGGCAATTTTCATAGAGTTTTGAATATTAATACCCCTAACAATGCAGGCTGATAGAGCACTTGTAAATAAATCGCCTGTACCGTGATAACTGCCAGGAGTTTTAGATTCAAATGCGTAGTGAATTTCTCCACTTTCCTTGTCATAACATGCGGCGCCAACTTCATCAGGGTTAAATGATACACCAGTAAGTACAATTTTTGATGGACCTAAATTAGATAGACGCTTTAATAAACCTTCAACATAATCCTTTGTGTAAGGTGGTTCAAGGTATTTTTCACCTAATAGAAGCGTTGCCTCTGTAAAGTTAGGTGTTATTATATCTGCTACTTTACAGAGATTTAAAAATCCCTTACACATATCATTGTCTAGGTTGCTATAGTAGTTTCCGTTATCAGCCATTACTGGATCTATTATGACTAGGGTATTTTTATTTTTAATCAATGATATTATATTTGCAACTAAATTTGTCTGTTTAGAATTTCCTAGATATCCAGCATATATAGCATCAAACTCTAAACCAAGTGAATTCCAATGTTTTGCCATAGGATACATGTCTTCACTTAAATCACGGAAGGTATAACCTGTAAATTCACCTGTATGAGTAGATAAAATTGCAGTTGGCATACAAGTACATTCTACACCTGCAACAGAAATTACTGGTAGTGCAACAGTTAATGAACATTTTCCGAAGCCAGATAGATCATGAATTGCTACGATTCTTTTTAATTTGTCCAATTTTAAGCCCCCTCTTATAGTTATATAGTATTAAAATTTTAGATCAGTTTAATACTCCAAGATTTTAAACTTAGAATTTAGCATTCTAAATTTAAAATTTGTACTGTATACTTGAATGTTTCTCATCCCTTATGTATACTATACATAATATTTGTCATTGTTAGAATATACAAAAAGTGAAATTTTAATAGGGACAGTTTGAAGGTTAAGAAAATTATTAATAATAAATTATCAAAATACAAAGTTATGTAGTAGTAAATATAAGTTTTAAAACAGATACTAAAAGGGGTGGGGTTTTATGGGGAAAACAAGCACAATTATGATTAATCTAAATGATGATTCGACGGTACCATTATATATTCAGTTATATAATCATTACAAAGGGCTTATTTCTTCAGGTAGTCTTAAAGCTGGAAGTAAGTTACCGTCAATAAGAAGATGTGCAGAAGAACGAATGATAAGTCGTACAACTGTGGAGGCTGCATATTTGCAACTAGGAGCAGAAGGATATATTATGCCTCGTCCAGGAAGTGGTTTTTATGTAAGTGATTTAAATTATATAGATATTCCAAAAGTTTCGTCTCCTGAGATCACCAAATCTAAATTTAAGGACAAGCCGCTTTATGATTTTTCAGCATATGCAGTAGATGATAGGAGCTTTAATTTTGATTTGTGGAGTAGATACATAAAGAGTGCGCTAAGGAATGGGGATAGACTTTTATCATATGGAGACCCACAGGGAGAGTATGATCTAAGAGTGGTGTTATCACGTTATGTTGGTGAGCGTAGAGGGGTTATATGTACTCCAGAGCAGATTGTAGTAGGAGCAGGGGTACAAAGCTTATTACAAATTCTATGTTCTTTAACAGGGGTTAAATCACCTATATCATTTACTGGTGGAAGTTTTGAACAAGGGAGAGCTATCTTTGAAGATAGAGGATTTGATACTTTAGTATATGAGAATATAACAAAGGATTTATCTAAATTTGAAGAAGATGACGTCAAAATAATATATACGTCACCATCCCATACAACACCTTGGGGTGAAGTTATGCCAATGCAAACTAGACTTGCACTATTGTCATTTGCACAGTCAAAAGATTGTTTAATAATAGAGGATGATTATGATAGTGAATTTAGATATTATAGTAGACCAGTTCCATCATTGCAGGGATTAGATGGTGGAGAAAAAGTAGTATACATGGGGACTTTTTCAAGATTGTTATTGCCATCACTACGAATTAGTTTCATGGTGTTATCAAAGGAACTAACTAGTGTATATTCAGAAAAGGGTGGCATTTACAATCAAACAGCTTCAAAAACTGAACAAATTGCATTATGTCAGTTTATACGTGATGGGCACTTAGGGAGACAGATAAAGAAGGCAAGAAAGCTTTATATGGCTAAAAGTCAACAGTTGTGTGTTGAGGTAAATAAAGTCTTTGGAGATAAGGCAGTGGCATTACCAGGTTCAGGAGGATTCTTAATCCAACTTGAGGTTAAAAGCAAATTATCATCCGAGGAGCTTGTAAAACGCGGAGCAAATGTTGGAGTTTTAGTTCGTTCTTCTAATATGAAAAAAAGTGAAAAATATCCAAGATTACTACTGTCGTGTTCTGGGGTTTCTGAGGAAAATTTTGAAAGGGCACTAGTATTACTAAAAGAAGAATTTTTCAAATAGGAGGAAGGTATGATTTTCATACCTTCCTCCTATTTGAATTGATTTTTATTATAGCAGTCAAAAATCAAGTTTTTTATTTTAGTAATGAAGTGAGTGATAGAGTATAAGATATCACGATTATCAAAGCATTTAATATGACTAATTTATAAAATTATATTGACTAGAAAAAATATATAAAAGTTAATTTTCTGAATATTGTGTATGATATCTTACATAAGATTCCATTGGTGAATGATATAATTATAATATAAATTATAATATCAGGGGTCCCCTAGACAGGTTACTTATAATGGAAATGATTTTCTACAGTTTTACAGGTGATTTGGCTATGAGTAAGATAAATTAAGCAATACTTAGGAGCTGAAAAGTTCATATATAAATGGCCATTATATATGAAGGTTAGTATAAAAATACAAAGGACTGTTTAAAGGTAAGTAGTTAAATATAAGCAAGAAGGGGTGTATATATGAAAAAAATGTCTTTTTCCATGTGTATGTTTATGTGCATCGGAAGTATAATTGGGGCGGGAATTTTTGCAAGGACACCATTAGTTATAAGACTTGTAGGAAATGGATTAGTATGGGGATTTTTTCTAGCCGCAATATTTGTTTTCCTTAAAACTATACCTGAAATTATTGTTAGTTCTGCATTACCAGCAAATGGGGCAAGTTATATGCATTTAACAAGACTTATGCATCCATCATTAGGAGCTGTTCATGCATATAACCAATTAATTCTAGGAACCATGAATGTTGCTATAATGTCATTAGTATTTGCACAATATTTTGTAATGTTAGTGCCATCAGTATCTGTACCAGTTGCAGCAATTGTAGTTGCACTGATATTTACGGTAATATCAACTTATGGTGTTAAAACTAGTGCTTGGGTGCAAAATATTTGTGTTATAATTCTTATTTTAGTTTTAGGCATATTTATATTTGGGGGAATTCCAAGTGTTCAAATTAGCCTTATGGATGTAATAAAACCAACAGTTAAAGTTACTCAACTTTGGGCGGCTATGGGTCTTCTACACGGAAGTTTGATTGGTGCTAACGTTTTGATGTATGCAGCCGATGAAATTGATAATCCAAGTAGAACAATACCAATAACCTTTGTAATAAGTACATTAATATGTGCAGCTATTTTTGCACTTATTGGATTTGTAGCATTAGGTACAATTCCATTAAATCAATGGAAGGATTATGCTACAAATTTGGCAACAGCTGCAAGTGGATTCTTAAGCCCGCAATTACTTACTTTATTTATCATTGGTGGACCACTATTAGCAGTTGCTACAAGTATAAATGCTTTAATACTTATGTTCTCAAGATGTCACTTTGTAGCTGCTAGGGATGGACTTTTCCCAATGGCAATTAGTAAAATCAATAAACATGGTGCACCAGCAATTTCTATATGGCTTAATTCAATAATAGGAATTTTTGCAATAGTTGCTGGGTTTAGTCTAGATGATGTAGTTCTTATGGTTTCAGTACCAGGACTTATAATGGCTCCAATTATATTCTTTGCAGTATTCTATTTACCTAAGAGATATCCAAATTGCTATAAAAATTCTTTCTTAAAGATTCCACATTGGATATCTTGTATTATTGTTGTGGTTGCATCTGCACTTAGTTTATTACTTGGATGGGCAGTTGTAGGAAAGATGGGACCTAAAAATTGGATTTCCATGATAGGATTCTACGGAATAGCTCTTCTATATACAGTAATTAGATGGCAATATCTTAAAAAGAATAAGGGCATTGATATATTTGAGAATATGCGTAAACCTTATGAGCCTTGGGTTCAACGTGAAAAAGAATTAGCAGAGATTGCAATAGATACGAGCGGTACAGATATAAAAAATTAAACACTAATTTTTAAATAACTATTACTAGTACAAGATGAGTGAAAATAGTTATATAATATTTTACTATGAAAGGTGTATTTCCGTTAATTATGGAGATACACCTATTCTGTTAGATGAAAGAGGAAGATATAAATTATAAAGAGGATATTGAATAAAAATTACATAAATGGTAGAATTGCTATAAAGGTTAGATAGTTTAAATTAAAAATTTATAAAATTAAATGAAAATGAGTAGATATGTTTAATAAATAAATTCAATAGGAGTTATTGTTTATTATTTTTAAGGGGGAGACAGTTTATGGTCTCAAATGTGGGTGGAGAAAATATAAGTAGATATATAAATTTTTTAAAGAGTATACCTATATTTAGATGTATTGATGATAAAACTTTAGAAAATTTATCAAATAAGGTGTTAGAAATAACTTATTCAAAAGGTGATATGATATGCAAGAAAGATACATATGCAAATAATGTGTACGTTATTAAATCAGGATCAGTTACAGAGTTTGCTATGGATGATAATGAGTTTTCTGTAATGATAAAATATAGCATAAAAGGGGAGTATTTTGGAGATTTAGGTGTGTTACTAGATAATAGTTATGTAACTACTGTAATTGCATCAGCACCAACAACTATTTTGGTAATACAAGGGTCTATATTTTGTGAAATTGTGTGGGAGAATAAAGAGGTTATGAAAACAATTTTGAAGATATATAGAAAGAGGCTTCAAAATTCAGCACAAAAATTTATGTCTTGTACTATGTTTAATTCAGAGGGAAGACTGGCGTATATTCTTATGATGATTCACAATGACTCTAATCAAGGTAAATTTGTAAGTGCAACACAAGAAACTCTTTCTATAAGATGTGGTATATCTAGGCAGACAGTTTCAATGATTTTGAATAATTGGAAGCGATGTGACATTGTAAATACTCATAGAGGCAAGATTGAAATAATAGATAGGGATGCATTAACAGATATTCTACTTAATAGTTCAAAGTCATGCTAAATTATTACACTTAAAAGTAAGCGAAGTATTAATTCAATTAGTTGGTATAAAAAAATCATTTCAGTAGTTAAATAGAATCTTCCATGCTCTAGTTATAACTAGGAACATGGAAGTTTTTTTTATGTCTAATATATGACAGACGGTTTACATAAATTCTTATAGAATTAAATTAAGATAAAGAGGGGGTATTACTTATGAATAGAGAAGAGTTTAAAAATACTACTGGGCTTAAGAACATACCAGTTTACTGGGATCAAAGGTATACTAAGAATCTAGATAAGCTTTCAAAACCTCAGTATACTGTAAAGCTTGAAGAAAGCGTACCTATAAAGCTTAGAGATGGAATCATAATTTATGCAGATATTTATCGTCCAGCGGAGTTAGAAAGGGCACCAGCACTTCTTGCATTTGCATCTTATGGAAAAACAATGCAAGCTATGAAACGTGGAGCATTACCAGGTTCGTCTGCTATTTTTGATCATAGCTTAGAGGCAGGAGATATAGATTTCTTTGTGCAACGTGGATATATATTTGTAATTCCTGACCCAAGAGGAATTGGAATTTCAGAAGGGGAATTTTTAGGCGTTTATAATCCTCAAGAACAAGAAGATTGCTATGATATTATAGAGTGGCTAGGAACAGAATACGATCATTGTGATAGCCAAGTAGCTATGGCTGGTTATTCTTATTTTGGTATAATTCAGCCACTAGTGGCAGCACTTCAACCACCACATTTAAAATGTATAATGCCACTTTCATATACAGATGACTATTATCAACACGGATACTATGGCGGAGTTGCTAACACTTATATGTCAATGTATTGGGAACTTTGTCCTTCAAATAATCCTGTACCTTGGTCATGCAAGATGTATTCTGAGGAAGAAATGAAAAAGAGGATGAAGGATGTTCAATTAGATCCAGACATAGCAGCAATTTCTTACTTTAATAAAATATTTAACACATGGCCACCAAAATATCATACTTTCTATTTAGATTATTTATTACATCCACAAGATGGTAAGTTTTGGGCAGAAAGATCAGTTAAAAATATGTATGATAAAATCAAGGTTCCAACTTACTTTAAATGTGGATGGGCACCTACAGGAAGATGGAGTGCACCAGTATTTAATGCTATGAATTCTCCAGAACTTGATATTTATAAGCGTTGTGGAGTTATGGAATCTTATGGTGGAATGGAACTTCCATATAGATTTATGAATGAAGAATGTTTAAAGTGGTACGATCAATGGTTAAAGGGTGTTGATACAGGAATCCTTGATGAGCCACCTATGAAAATGAACATTATTGGTAGAGGGTATCGTTATGAGCATGAATATCCACTTGCAAGAACTGATTGGAAGAAGCTTTATTTACGTACTTTTGGTCAGTTGCGTTGGGAAGAAGATCCTGAAGGGAATCTTGCACCGGATAGTTTTACACACCGCCCACCAAACATCACGAATCAGGTAGAAACTTTAACTTATAGAAGTGATAGATTTGGAAAACCAACAGAATTTACTGGACCTATAGAACTTCATTTATTTGCATCTATAGATGCAGAGGATGCAAACTTTATAATTAAATTGTGGCAAATAACTCAAGGTGGAACTAGAATGCCACTTTGTAGAACAGGTTCTTTAAAAGCTTCTTATAAATTAGATAAAGAAAAATCAGAAATAGGACGACCAGTTCATGATTATACTAAGAGAGTGCCAGTTCTTCCAAATGAAATCAATGAGTATGTGATAGAAATAAATCCAATGGGTATGGTATTTGATTCAGGAACAAGTATTGAAATAGAAATCAAAGCTATGGATGTGTTTGAACATCAAGATAAGGCATGGCAAGGAAAAGTTGGACATTTAGGACCAATTCCAAGTGTAGATACAATTAACTATAAAATTTACAGGGATGCAGACTATCCATCTTATATACTTCTTCCTTATATTCCATATACACCAGGTGAAAATTGGCTACAGCCAATAGTGACTGAAACATCATTTGGAGGAAGTGGAAAAGGTAGTACTCACTAGTATTAAAGTTTTCAAATGAAACCTTAATTAAATATACTTCAAATGTCCACCACAATTATTGGGGTGGACATTTAACTAAGTTTTTAGAGATTAAAATATATTAATAGTTAGGAGTGAGGATATATGGAATGGCCATTTGAACTTAGTCTTATGGTATTTTTAATAATAGCATTTGCATCCAATGTAGTAGATATAAAAACTAGATCAAGGTTATCACTGCCATTTGCATTAGGAATTATTTGTATAGTTGGATTTTCTACAGGATTATTTCCAACAGAATTTATAGTTGCATCTAAGATGAAGGATGTAGGATTTATAGCTTTTAATATGCTTATAATTCATTCAGGAACCATGATAGACTTTAAACAATTGAAATCACAGAAGCAAAGTCTTATTATAGCTATTATTGGAGTTTTGATAATGTCAGCAGTTATAATATTTGGGATGTCACCATTTATAGGAAAGGAACTTGGTTCAATGTCTCCAGGACCAATTATAGGCGGAGGTGCAGCAGCAGCAATTTCATCAATATCGGTAATGCAAATTAAACCTGAATTATCTGTGTACCCATGGATGATTTTTATGTTTCAATGTTTCTTTGGAATTCCAATTTGTTCATTTGCAATAAGAAAAGAATCAAATCTAATTTTGAATAATTATAGGAAGAATAAAAATATAAGTAAAAAGGTCAATGGGGATATGAAAAATAACACTATAGTTGATGAAAGGTCAAAGCTTTGTGATAGAATTCCAGATAAGTATAAGACAACTGCCTATTATTTAGGATTTCTTATGATAATATCAGTTTTTAATAGATGGCTTAATGTAAGCTTTGTTGCAGATTTAGGAATTAATTTAAATATTACAGCTCTTATATTTGGAGTTGCACTTGGTCAACTAGGCATAATAGATAGAGCGCCACTTATAAAATCTCAAACCATGGGATTTTTAATGTTAGGACTTATGGCACTTATGGCGAATACATTGGCACATACACCTATTAAGGTAATAATTTCTTTAATTATACCAATATTAACGGTGTTTATAGTTGCAACTATTATATTAGTATTAGTAGGAATTGTGGCTAGTAAAATATACAAATTTAGTCCATATAAGGGGATTATGATAACATTAAATTCTATGGTGGGATTTCCGGTTAATTTAATGCTAGTTGATGAAGCTTCAGCAAAGCTTTCAAAGAATAATGAGGAAAAACAGGTTTTGAAAATGAACTTAAATCCAGTATTATCCACGGGATCTACAGTAATAGTAAATATAATTTCTATAGTCCTAGCAAGTATGGTTACGGTGTTTATATAAGAAAAGGTGCTATCTGGAGAGCTTCAGATAGCACCTTTATTAACTTCATAAGGTAACACAATTTTAAAATATAACCCTGTATGAAGGAAAGTGTCGATGTATTATAGTTCAACTTCTCTTCTAAGAATTTTAAATCCGATTTTTCTTTCTATATCTTGTAGAATAGATTCATTTTTAGGATCTGTAAACACACAAGTATAACCTTCTTCACCAGCTCTTCCAGTTCTGCCAATACGGTGTATGTAGCTTTCTACTGTTTCAGGAATATCATAGTTGTAAATATGAGAAACTCCACTAATATCAAGACCACGAGCTGCTACATCGGTAGCAATAAGATATTGAATATTAGCATTTCTAAAGGATTTCATTATTCTTTCGCGTTTAGCTTGAACTATGTCGCTATGGATTTTTTCGGATTTAATGCCTCGTTTAGCAAGGCCCATTTCAAGTTCATCAGCCCTTCTTTTAGTTCTACAGAAAATTATAGCCATGAAAGGGTTATCTTCTTCTAGGACTTTACATAGAGCATCCTGCTTTCTTCTATCAGTAGTTTCCACAACGAATTGCTTAATGCCTGAAAGAGTAACTTCCTCTTTTTTTATTGTAACGATTGAAGGATTAGGCATATATCTGTAGGCAAGTTTTTTCACTGCAGAATCCATAGTTGCAGAAAAACATAGAGTCTGATGAGTTTTATTTGTTTGTTTTATTATAGATTCTACTTCATTTTTAAAACCCATAAGTAACATCTGATCAGCTTCATCTAAAACTAGAGTCTTTAATTTAGATAAATTTACTGTTCCTCTATCAAGGTGATCAAGGAGTCTACCTGGAGTTGCAATGATTAAATGTATATTTTTGTTGAGTTTTTTTAGTTGTGAACCAATATCTTTTCCACCATAGGCAGCTAAAATATTTATATCTTTACCACATTTAAGTTTCTTAGCCTCTTCTGTTATTTGAAGAGCTAGTTCCCTTGTAGGAGTTATAATTAGCCCTTGAACAGCATCCATGTCTGGGGATATGTTTTCAAACATTGGAAGTAAAAAAGCTAGAGTTTTTCCAGTCCCAGTTTGTGCTTCCGCTATAACATCTTTTCCATCTTTAATAAGAGAAATGCTTTCCTCTTGGATTGGCGTTGGTGTTGTAATTCCATTGTTTTTAAGTATTTTTATTATATCATCACTTATTCCTAAACTTTTAAAATTCATTATTTCATACCTTTCATTAGTAAGTTTTAATTATACTTAGTTTGTAGCAATATAAGTATAATTATTTATAGTTGTATACTATAAAATCTCTTCTTAGATTAGTTAATCTTAACATAATAGCGATACTAATACTATTAGAATTATTTTTGTGCATAAAACTTAGATGTAAGTTAAAAGGTATCTCAAAAGATAGTGTTTTTGAGATACCCTAGTATATTTATTTAATCTCTAAATTTAAGTTGTTAAAAGTTTTTATAGTTATATCCGAAGTTCCCATATCAACATATTCAAAGGTTATTTTGTCACCTTCTTTAGTTATAGGTAATTCTTTTGAAATAGACGAAGGAGCTATAACTAGTGTAGTTTTATTTTCCTTAGTTATTATATAAAATAAGCTTCCCTTATCTGTAGGTAAGAGCCCAATTCTTTCTACGGTACCTTCACCTATCTTTACTTCACCACTTGTCGCTAAAGAATTAGAACCATTTTCAGTTAAAGAATCCACATAGTTGTTCATAGTTTGAGTTAGTGTTTCACCCACCGCAATTATATTTCGCTGTTGTACATTAACCATACCATACATTTTAATATCTCCATTATTATCTTTTAATAAAGTAAAATAAGTAGGTTGATTTTGGACATTTATAAGAGTAGGCATTGTAGAAGTATATCCAAATTGTTGAACTTTACCTTCAATAGCTTGAGAAGCAGCGACTTCAGTTATTCCGCCAGGTATTTTGTAGAGAGTTGATTCACCAGTTTTAGTATCTACTAACATAAAACCAACTGTGCTTTCATCAGAACCAACAGAGGTCATACCAGTATAGTAATAGCAGTTGCCGTTGTTGTATATAGTGTTAGTACCCTCGGTAGCTTTCAATTTATCCTTCTTAGAAAGGGTAAACCCGTTAATATACTTACCCCAAGAATTAATATTATCATCCACAGTTTCTAGAGGTTGTACTCTATCCACCCAACTAGGTATTGAAGACATATCATGCTCAGTGATTTCACCATTTTGGGCATCTACAATCATTATTCCAACTATAGCACGTCCAGATACACCTACCTGCTTTTCGTATTGACTTATAACCCAATAAGGTCTGCCAGAATCATTTAATTCAAAGGAGTAATCAGTAAGTCCTATGGTTTTATTTTCCGAATGAGAATATCTACGGATATCATCACTAAAGTATGCTGACATTAAATATTTCATTGTCAAATCTTCCCCATTTAAAGAAGTTACTAGTTTAACATCAGATGGATTATTTGCGTTCACAGTAATATATCCAGGCGTACCTTCTTTATTACTAAGCCATTGGAAGAAGCCAGAATGCTCTAAAGGAATTACATACTGAAGAATTCCATTTACTTGTTGTATAGTAGGAGATCCAAGCTTTACTTCGCTTCCTAATGCAGAAAGTTCACCAAGTCTACTTTCAGCTATCTTAAGTGAATAGCCTTCATCTATAGCTGGAATTTGAGATAAATCTATAGGGGAAATCTTTTCATTAAAGCTTTCGTTTTTAACGTCCCCTAAAAGTCCTCTATAATCCTTAGCATTAGTTATTACATTAGTAGTAACTAGAGCGTAAATTAAATAAAGTGAAAATAATCCAAGTAGAAGTTTACCAAGATTAGAGATACAAGATGTATCTTCCTTATGTATTATAGTTTTTATAGCTAAAAAAATTAAAGGAATAGCTATAGAAATTGCTAAGACTATAATAAGAGAAGGGAATTTTAAATTTAGTGGTATGTGAAGAAAATAATTTGATATAAAGAATAGAAAGAATCCTATTAAAATGCAAAGTGCTATTTGGAAAATATTTTTTGTGTTCATTTAAACACCCCCTTGCTAGCATTATACCATTATAAATATTAAATTTATCTAAAGAAATTATGAAGTTTAACAATTTGGCAACAACTTAACCATAGTTTGTAAAAAGTCTATGATAATATCTAATTAGAGGTGATAGATGTGGATAAGAAAAGAATATTTATAGTATTACTAATGTTAGGATTTTCAGTTTCATTAATGGGATGTGAAGGAGAAAATAAGAGCAGTACAGATAAAGCAGTTGTGGATCAAATTAATGGAAATGATAAGGATGGGAAAACTACAGTTGATAAAATAGTTATTGAGGAAGATGTTACGAAGAAAGTTGGGGATGGCACAAAGGTCACAGTTGAAGAAGTTGAATTAAATATTGATGAAGGAGAATATTTTCAACCAGGATTTTATCTGGATGGAAAGTTATATGGGGCAATTTCAAAAGGTTATGGACATGCATCAGATGAACCTACGGAAGATTTTCCCATAGATGGACAAAGGAAGAAGTATTTATATGCGTTAAATGATGAAAATGTATTAGAGGAAACTAATAAGGAGATATTTAAAGAAATTCACGGAATTAAATCAGCAGATTATAAATATGAACAAGGAAGCACGAAAGAAATATTAATTACGGATTTTGGAGTTGATGATGCAATTAGGAAGGCTTATGGATTGGAGAAAGCAATGAATAAAAATATATACGATAAGCCAAATACAATTCGAGAAGTTTTGGGGAGTGAAGAATATTACTACTTTAATAGTAATAATGCTATTGGAGATAAGGAAAGTTATCTAGCCATATATGATGAGAAAAATAATGAAATTTATGAAATGAAAATAGCAAAGGGGGAGAGAGTTTCAATCTTATATATAAAAGAAACTAATTCTTTAATGGCCTGGGATATAAATAATGGTTTGATTCATAAAGTAACATTAAAAGATGGTCATATTACATTAGAAAAATATATAAATATAGAAGAAATGTTTGGTGAAAAAGTAGGATATATTGATGTGATAAATGAGAGTGAAATTATAATAGGTTGCACAAGTGACATAAATAAAACGGATATAGATGATAAGAATCCTATTTACAGAACAGACAAGATTTCCAAATATAATTTTAAAACAAATGAATATAAAGTTTTATTTGAAGGGTCAAAGGGGAAGAATATGTTAATTCATTATTCAGGAAATAACATATTTACAGCAGATGAATTTGAGGAAGCAGCAGGGAAGATGTCTTGTAAAAATAGATATATTATGAGGGTGAAAGATGAAGAATTAAGGGTGATTTTCAAAGAAGATATACAAGGTGAAGGCGAAAATGAATATGGAATGAACCAAGGAGGAAGTGCTGTAGTAAATGAAGAAGGTAATGAAATATTTTTTGTTAAGCATCTTTGCGATATAAATGGTAAAAGTAAAAAGGCCATATATAAGAGATATGTTATTGAAAACAAGTAAATCCTAAGAAATTGAGTTAGGCATCTGAAAATAAATAACAAGTCAAACATACTGACTTATTTATTTTTTTCAAGATGCCTTACCTAGATATTCACGAATATGGGGTACACATTTTGAAGGATATTATAGTAGATTAATTGTTAAATGAAGCATTAAAAGGTATTTGTGGTGGTGATATAGAATAATTACACCAGAAATATTAAAAAGGGGAAGAAAAATATGGGGAAAAAGATACTAGTTGTAGAAGATGAATATTCAATAAATGATGTCTTAACTATCGGATTGAGAAGTGAGGGGTATGAAGTTAAAAGTGTTTATGATGGAAAGAACGCCTTAGAACAAGTTAAGGAATTTAATCCTGATTTAGTAATTTTAGACTTAATGCTACCTGATATAGATGGATTTGAAGTTTGTAAAACTATAAGTAATGATTACTTAGTTGTAATGCTTACGGCGCGCGAGAATATATTTGATAAAATTTTGGGACTAGAACTAGGGGCTGATGACTATATAACAAAACCCTTTGAAATTAGAGAAGTTGTAGCTAGAATAAAGGCTATTTTTAGGCGCGTGAGAAAAGAGTATGACAGGGAATTAGAAAAAAAATTAATACTTCCAGGAAATATAACTGTAGATTTACAAGGTCAAAGGGTGTTTAGGAATGGCAGTGAAATAGAACTGAAAAGAAAGGAAACTGGTTTATTTTTTCATTTTATAAATAATAGAAATAAAGTATTTACTAGAGATGAGTTATTAAATGAAATATGGGGATATGATTATTATGGAGATGGTAGAACAGTGGATGTTCATATAAGAAGGCTGAGAGCTAAAGTGGATATCACTGGAGAATCAATTATTGAAACAGTATTTGGAACAGGGTATGTGATGAGGTGAGGGTGTGATAAAAACCATAAAAGGGAAAATTATATTAGGATTTGTAATTACAACATTACTAACGCTTGTATCCGTGAATTTAATAATATGGAGAATGTTTGAGGGTAATCTAAAAAATTATATTAAAGAAGATATGGATAAAGCTAAATCTATAGCAGTAGCTGATATGGAAAATAAATATGACTTAGGAGCTGGAGATTTTAGTGATGATAATAATCAAATTTGGAAGGTGTTAAGTGGTATTAATAATAAGTATGACATGTACATATCCTTTGATTATGATGAGAATAGAAATATAGAGTTTTTAGGAAGTTTAATTGATGATATGGAAAGAGAAAGTATTATTAGGGATAGCAACAAAAAATCATCATTATTATATATAAGTAAAGAGGTTAGAAATAATAATGAAAATTATTTCTATGCCACATATGCATATCCAGTATATATTGATGAGACTTATACTGGAACATTAGTATTTCAGAAAGATTATTTATATAAGTATAAAGAGAATCTTATACTAGTGACAAAGATTATAAGTGTTCAATTCATTTTATTTTTAATAATGATTTTCATAGCTTACATATTATTAAAAAGTGCAATAAAGCCTTTGGATAAACTATCTATTGCTATGGTAAATTTAGGGGAAGGGGATTTTAAAGAGAGGCTTAGGGTTAATGGGAGTGATGAGGTTTCAACATTAGTTTATCACTTTAATAGTATGCAAGATAAGATAGAGGGGCAGATGAACCAACTATATTTAGAAAAAGAAAAAATAAAAGAACTAGAGAAGACTTCAAGGGAGTTTATGAATTATGCAACTCATGAAATGAAAACGCCATTAACTGCAATACTTGGATATAGCGAATTACTACAAACGGGGACATTGAGCGAATCAGAGGTAACACGTGCATATGAAAGGATATCAACTGAGGGTAATAGACTTAAATCTATGGTTCAGAATATGCTAGTTGTGGCTAAAGGCAAGGAAAAAATAACTAAGATTGCAGAAAAATTTAATATAACAAATATGTTAAGGGATTTTGTAACGGAATATAATATTATATTTGAAAAAAATAATAATCATATATCAATTGAAGGTAATGATATGGTTATATATGGAGTGAAGGAAGAAGTGAGAATGGTTATAGCAAATCTTCTAGATAATGGAGTCAAATATAGTGATGATGGAAAGATATATATTAAAGTTTGCAGTGATGAAAAGATAGTATTAATTGAAAATAAGACAAGGTCTATACCAGATGAAATTAAAGATAATCTATTTAAACCATTTGTAAAATATAATTATGGAGATAATACAAAGGCAAGTTCAGGCCTTGGTTTATTTATATGTAAGGAGTTAATGGAAAAGAATGAAGGGAATATTAGCTGTGAATTTCAAGGGAATAATATTAAATTTGTAGTAAAGTATATGACATAATCTTGTTATAATATTTTAAATGAAAAATAAACTAATTTTGCATAAACTCAATTTTAAATGAAATACTAATCTTAAAAGGAGTTGATATTATGCAAACATTTGAAGATTATAAATTTGCAAACATGACAGAGGAAGAAAAAAGTAGGATTACAGACCTTGAACAGACTATAGCAAAGGGCGACAATAAAAATATTATCCTAATTGCATATGAGAATAAGAATAAAGTTCAAGGGTAAATGAAACCTATTAAATAACAAAGGGCTAATAATTGATGGTTAACATATCAATTATTAGCCTTTTGTTAGAATTAATTTTCTAGATATAACTAATATCTAAGAACAATTTTCAAAATCATCAAGTTCATCATCCCAAGATTCTGTATTCTCAAGTCCAGGGATTGAAGAAGCTTTAAAGGTAGGGTCTTTACCGTTTTTCTTTTGCAGTGAGTAGTCATCAAGAGCGGCAAAAGCATATTTACCAAGAAGTACAATAGCAAATAGATTTACAACTGCCATTAGAGCCATAAATAAATCGGCTAGGTTCCAAACTATATCTATAGAAGTTAAAGAACCTGTAAAAACAGTAACTACAACAAATGATCTAAATAAATTAAGTACAATTTTATTACTAGTTATAAATTCTATATTAGCTTGGCCATAGTAATAGTTTCCAACTATAGAGCTAAAGGCAAACAGAAATGTACAAATAGCTAAAAAATAGCTACCAAAAACTCCGATTTGAGAAGTTAATGCACTTTGTGTAAGCTCAATTCCAGTTAAAGTTGTATTTGCGTAATCACCAGATATTAGAACTATAAAAGCT
The DNA here is from genome assembly GCF_036660475.1 of Clostridium sp. Classification (GTDB taxonomy): domain Bacteria; phylum Bacillota; class Clostridia; order Clostridiales; family Clostridiaceae; genus Clostridium_J. Next base: position 66,050 of record NZ_JAVXAO010000008.1, read on the forward strand.
GTGCAAGTGCAAATAACTATGGTGTCAGTAAAAACACCCAGCGTTTGTGTAAGTCCTTGTTTTACAGGGTGGGATACATTTGCGGTTGCAGCTGCATTAGGGGCACTACCCATACCAGCTTCATTTGAAAACAATCCTCTTTTAATTCCTTGCATTATAGTAAAACCAAGAGCTCCAGAGGCTGCTTGTCTAACGCCAAAAGCACCTTCAAATATTAATTTCAAAATACTAGGGAGAGATTTAAAGTTAATTACTATTACAAAAATAGCAACTAAAATATAAGCAGTTGCAAAGATCGGAACTATTACTTCAGAAACCTTTGCAATTCTTTTAACGCCACCAAAGATTACAGTAGCAGTTAAAATAGATAATATAAGACCCATTATTATAGGGCTAATATTAAAGGCATTAGTAAAAGCTAAAGTAGTAGTATTGGATTGAGCAGCGTTAAACACTAGTCCAAAGCATAGAGTTGTTAAAATGGCAAAGAAAATACCAAGCCATCTTTTGCCTAACCCCTTTTCTATGTAATAAGCAGGTCCACCAAGAAAGTTTCCATCTTTATCTTTAGTCTTATAAATTTGGGCTAGAGTACTTTCTACAAAACTAGAAGCCCCACCTATAAGTGCTATAAGCCACATCCAAAATACTGCACCTGGTCCACCAGCAGCAACGGCCATGGCAACCCCAGCAATATTACCAGTACCAACCCTAGAAGCGGTACTTATACAGAATGCTTGAAATGATGAAACACCATCTTGTTTATCTGTATTGCTAGGTTTTAGAAGTTTAAACATTTCCTTTAGATACCTAAATTGAACAAAGTTTGTTTTAATAGAAAAATAAATACCCACTGATATTAATAAGAAGATAAGTACGTAGGACCACATAAAAGTATTTATGATATCTACTTTACCTGCTAAAAATTCCATGAAAGTATTTAGTGTGTTTCCGATGTTAGTTAAAAAATTCATAATTCATCCCCTTGTTTAATCAAATTTTAATAAACTTAAGCTTTAAGTTGTATGAAATTAGCAAAGATGCATACAACAAGTGACACTGAAAGACAAAGTTTACAATATTATTTATATAATATATAGAAATTTCGAAAAAATCAAGAAAATTTATATGGAAATTAAATGTGTTTAAAATATATATAATAAAATTGAGGCTAGTGTGACAGTATAGAAGCTAGAGGGTTATGAATAATTATAAAAAAATACAAGATGACTAGTGTTTAAGTAAGAAACTAGTTATAAGATTATTCTTAGAAGAAAAAACAGAGTAATATCAATTTAATTGAAATCACTCTGTTTTCTATAATATTTTAACTTTTCATTTTGAATTCATGTCCACATTTCTTACAATTTACAGTTATCTTGCCCTTGCCTCTAGGTAGTCTAAGTTTTTGACTACACTTTGGACATTTAACAATCTTGTAATTTCTTTTTTCATTAAACCATCGTTTTAAATTACTGAATAATGGTGCACAATCGCTAAAGTGAAATACTGGGAGATTGCTAGGTATAGCTTTATTAAACTTACTTAAAAATCTGTTAGCATAGGTGCAAAATTTTCTGTGTTCTTGCTCACGCTTTTCTACATTTCTAGAAAATACTCTGTATAGTGCAAAAATTAGTACTACGCAAGAGATTAGCCTAGTAACAGAAAACAAGTTTAGGAGAGATGCTGAAAATATTAGGAAAATAGAAAAAAAATCAAGTCCATATGTGTCGTTCAAAAAGTTCATTCAATCACTCCTTTAAATAAATAGGGCTGTGGTAAAGGTATTTTAATTGGTTTTGACACTACTTATTATAATTAATACGTACATATCTATTTCCTCTATTATAGTACAATAGTACAAGCTATACAAAGAAATTTGCAAATTAGATTTTTAATATTTTATGAAGTGTATGAATTATAATTAAGAATGTAAAATTTAGAGTTTGGGATAAAGGGTTTTAATAATTATATAAAATATATCTTAATATTTAAAAAATAAATTATAGTAGATTAATTATTAAGAAATTATTACATTTGACGGAAGATTAGAGTGATTTCTTACATATTTCTTACAAATGTACTTAAAGTGTTTTCAAACTATTAAAGATATTGTATGCTAAATTTATCAAATAGTATGAGGTGAGAGAATGTCTACAGTTTTAGAACTTAAAAATGTTAGTAAAATAATGGGGAAACGTAAAATTGTTGATAATGTCAGCTTTGAAATAAATTCAGGTGAGATATTTGGATTTTTAGGACCAAATGGAGCTGGTAAAACGACAACAATAAAGATGATTACAGGGCTTTTAAAAATTGATGAAGGTGAAATTTTCATAAGTGGAAACAATGTTAAGGATAATTTTGAAAAAGCACTTTCGGGTGTTGGTGGAATCATAGAAAATCCGGAGATGTATGGATATCTTACAGGGCGTACCAATCTTGAAATATACGGAAGAATGCACGGTAATATTTCCAAAGAAAGAATTGATGAAGTTATAAAAATGGTGAAACTTGAAAATCGTATTGACGATAAAGTTAAGAAGTATTCACTCGGAATGCGTCAAAGACTTGGGGTTGCTCAAGCGTTACTACACAATCCAAAGCTTTTAATTTTAGATGAACCTACAAATGGACTAGACCCTATGGGTATTAAGGAACTGCGTGATAACTTAAGAGTTTTAGCTGAAAAAGATGGTCTTGCAGTGTTAGTGTCAAGTCATTTATTAAGTGAGATGGAGCTTATGTGCGACCGTGTAGGAATCATAGATAATGGGAAAATCATTGATATGAAGACTTTAAAGGATATTAAAAATCAAGAGATTTCAAGTGTGAATAGTTATGAGATAGAAGTTGACAATATTGAGAAGGCACAGAGTGCTATGGAGTATGCAATAGCTGAAATAAATAAAAATATAACATTGGAAATTAAAGGGAATAAATTTGTGATTTCATGTTCTCGAGATGAAGTTGCTAAAATTAATCAGATATTAGTAAAGGCAGAGATACTTGTTTATGCACTTGCCCCTTTAACTAATACTCTTGAAGATGAATTTATGAAAATAACTAAAGGCTCTAAGAGTCAAATAAATTAAAAATATCTAAGAAGAAGGTGAAAATTAATGAGTAAGGTTTGTGGACTAATTAAAAATGAATTAATAAAACAGTATAAAAAAACAAGTATAAAAGTCATTATTATTTTAATCCTTATTGCGACTATAGTGTTACCAGTTGCTTTAAAGGTTATGAACAACAGAGATCATGGGAATTGGCAACTGGAAAACTATAAAAATCAGATCCAATGGCAACAGACAGAGGCTAAAAATATAGATGATAGTAAGAAAAACAGTGGTATTCAAAAGCAGTTTTTTGAGGAATCAATTAAAAATCTTCAGGTGTCAATTGACAGCAACATATCATGGGAAGATTGGAGAGGTGAAGTTTTAAATGGAGCATCTTCAAAGAAAAAGGAAGCAATTCTACTTTCAGGAATTTTAGAAGGATTATCAAAAGAAGAGTTATTTTACAATATACATGATTTTGATATAGAGTCGTTTAATGATTACTATGATATGACAAAAGAAGAGGTTACAAAGGAAATAGATAAGAAATTAAAGGAAAGTAGTGAGTTATATGCTACTATTGATAAAAATGATTATCTAGGATATCTTGAAAAAACTATAAAGTTTTCAAATGAAGAGATAAAGCAAGGTAAAGAAAATATAAAACTTTTGGAAGAACAATTTAGTAAGGATAAAGAGAATAAGAAGATAAGTGATTCTTTAGAAGATGCAAAGCTTCAATTATTAGTAATGGAAGAGAGATTAGAAGCAACTAAATATAGATACGATAATAAAATACCGTATGATATAAAAAATTGGAAGAACAAAACTATAAAAGATATAGCCTATAATATAGATAGAAAAGGCGAGAAGCTTTTAAATGAGGATATGTTTAAACAGCAGTATAATTATCAAATAGCTAAAGGTCTAACTTATGATGAGTATAAGGAAAATTTTGAAACAAGCAAAAAGACAATAGAAGAAACTATAGCATTGGATTGGTATAGTCTTGAAAATAATATGCCACAAGTTAATTTTAGTGACGATGCCAGAAATTCTATAGATAGTACTTATCTTATTTACGTAAATATAGCAATTATATTATGTATAATAGTTGGTGGAGGAATTGTATCTTCAGAATATTCTACAGGAACAGTAAGATTACTTATGATAAGACCAGTATCAAGAACAAAGATATTATTTTCTAAACTTGTAACTATATTTATGCTAGGATATGGGGTTCTAATTGCAACCTTTATATTGAATGTTATAATAAGTGGAGTTGTGTATGGTTTTGGAACATTGGGAACTCCTATTATATCATTTGTAAGTGGAGCTATAGTTGAGAAAAGCTACATTATATCTATAATTCCAAAACTATTATTCTCAAGCATCAGTTTAATATTTATAATTGCAGTAGTATTTACTATTTCAACAGTTATAAAAAATACAGCACTTGCAGTTGGACTTACAACTGTTGGATTCTTAGGAAGTTCAGCGGCATTAATGGTTATGGCGGAATTAAACATGAAGTGGGTAGGGAAAACTATAATACCTTATGTTGATTTAACTAAATTTGTTAGTGGGAATTACATGGTTGATATGTTAACGAAGGAGTTTGGTATAGCATTGAATTCAACTATGGGAGCTGTACAATTACTTTTAATTGCGGCAATACTAATTGTAGTATCTTTCTTAGTATTTACTAAAAGAGATGTTACTAATTAATTGAGAATTTAAAATTAAGAATTTAAGGTTAACAATTTATAAATTATAAATTATAATTTGGGAAGGTGTAGAATTTCAAATAAAAATGAAATTCTGCACCTTTTAAATTGGACGAAAATATTTATGTAGTATCATGAAATCATTGTCTTATATAGGATGAGGATGTGTACAGTAGGAGAAAAACATGTATAAATTAAGTGATTTTTTTTAGAAGTTATGATAAAGTAACAAGATGTGATAAAAATTATATTTCGAGGTGATAGTGGATGAAGGGTAAATGCTACTATTGTAATAAGGAGTTAGGAAAATCTGGAGTTACAAGGCATATTAAGAGTTGCAATGAAGCAAATGAATATATTAACGGAAATAAAGATGAAAAAACAGATATAAAAGAGAAGTTTTTAATAGAAATAAACTTTAAATATGATCCAAGTGAATATTGGTTATATATAAATGTTGATGAAAATTCTACACTAAAAGCATTAGACCAATTTTTAAGGGATATTTGGTTAGAGTGTTGTGGACATTTGAGTAGATTTACTATTAATGGAGAATTTTTTGAAGTTAGAAAGACTAATAATGATGATAGTAATAATGTTAAAAATATGAATGTGGAATTAAAAGAAGTTGTAGAGGTTGGAAGTAAATTTAAATATGAATATGATTTTGGATCTACAACTGAGCTTAGTATAAAGGTTTTAGATAAGTTTACTTCTGATAATAGCATAAAACCTATAGAAATTATGGCGAGAAATAATGAACCGATTTTCCAGTGTGGAAGATGTGGAGAGATAGCTACATATTTTAATCATAGGGAAGATTTATTATTATGTAATTCATGCAGAAAAAATAAATATAAGAATACAGATGAAATGATAGAAAAGATGGAATTCACAAATTCTCCAAGGGCCGGAATGTGTGCTTACTATGGTAGTCAAGAGGACGAACTTGAATATGTTCCTAACAATGGTTTATGGTCAGATAAATTAAAAAATTTAAAAGTAGATACAGACAAGGGAATTTTAAATAATTATGAAGACGAAGGGCTAGAACCATCCTTTGAGGATATGATGGAGAGTGCTATACCTGAGCTTGAAAAATACTATGAGAAAATGTGGGCAAAGACAGAAAAGGTATTTGACTTAGAATATCATTTGCAAAAGTTAGGTAAAAAGGAGCTTTTGACAATTGGAGATAACTTAGGTATTCTTAAAATTAAATCTTTAAGTAAAGATAAAATTAAAGATAAAATAATTAATGATTACAAAGAAGCGCTATTATTAGTGTTAAATAATATGGATACAGCAAGAATCAGTTATTTACTGGAAATGGCTAATAATGGTGGGTTAAAAGAGTCAGATGACTTTATAGATGAAGAGTATAGTTATTATTTTGCGCATAGAGGTATAATATTTACAGGAGAAGTAGAAGATAAATACATTACTATTATGCCAAAGGAAACTCAAGATATACTGTTGAATGCTAATATATTAGACTTAAGACGACAGCTTAAGAAAAATGATGAAATGATAAATATTTGTACCGGTATGTGTAATTATTATGGCTGTATTACAATAGAAAACCTTAAGACACTTCTAGGAACATATATAGATAACCAGATAGAGAATATAGAGGTAGAAGGTATTTTAAAAGAATCTTCAGCCATAGGTAGATTTATAAATTATGAAAATGGAATTGTTAGTAATTACGAAGTTTTAGATGCTGATAAAATATTGAAGGAACATATACAAAGGGAAGATATAAATTATAAAATATTTACCAAAAGTGAATTGCTAGATAGTGCCAAATCTTATGGTAATCATAAAAGTAAGGCCTACAGCAAATTTCACAAATTTTTATCAAGTAGCTTTGATATAGATAAAGAGCAGTGTGATGAAATAATTAAAACAATAGTAGATGATCTAAACAATGGAATGACTTCAAATAAAATTATTGAAGAGTTCCTAAGTGGTGTGGAAGTTGAAAGCGAAGTGTATAAAAACATCATTATTGGTGAAATGGAAAGCTTTTTAAGTAACACTCCACAGTGGGTATTAAAGGGAAATACAATAAGAGAACTACAATGTAAAGAGGAACAGATTGAAGTTAAAGAAAAAGTTGGAAGAAATGATCCTTGCATTTGTGGTAGTGGGAAAAAGTATAAAAAATGCTGTGGTGGCAAGGTGATTGATTTTCAAGAAATAAAAAATAATATATAAATTTTAATTAGGGAAATATAATTTATAGTTTAGAAATCTATTAAGGATAAAATTGTTGATTCATTTTTAAAGAATTAAATATATAGATTTAATTAAAACATATGTAGCACATTGGTAAGTCATAAATAAGTAACCGGTGTGCTATTTTTATTTTAATAATACTTTATGAAACATGAAACAATTATATATTATTACAAAAGATGCTATTTAAATCCATAAATGTTAAGTTTCCGTATCAGAAAATGCAATAATATGATATGATAAAATTAGAAAAAATGAAAATTTTGGGGAGAAGATATATGAAGTTAACGTTACTTAAGGATCTTAAAGGTCATGAAATACTAGGTAAAGATATAATTACTGCATATGGAAAGGTTTTATTAAAAAAAGGCATAGTAATTACATCAGATATAAAAAGAAAAATAGAACAACAAGGAATATTCTTTATATATGTAGAGCATGATGACTTGAAAGATATAAAGGATGATACGGAACTTATAAATCTTAAAAAAAATGTACTTCAGACACTTCCAAATATGTTTAAGGATTTAATTGGATGTGATGAAAAATCTATAAAAAAATCCATAACAGTACTTGATGATTTAGTGGATTATGTTCAAAATGAAAACTACATAAATTTAAACTTATATGAAGTAAAATTATATGATGACTATACATATATACATTCAGTAGATACTAGTATTATGTCAATTTTTCTAGGCGTAAATATGAATTATTCTAAAGAGCGGTTGAGGGAACTTGCGGTGGCATCATTATTTCATGATATTGGGAAAACTAGAATTTCAAATGAAATCATAAATAAGCCAAGTGAATTGAGTGATGAAGAATTCAAAGAAATAAAAAAACACCCAGAATATGGGATGGAAATTTTGAAAAATAATCCTATGGTTAGTGATGAGATAATAAGTGGAGTAATTAGTCATCATGAAAAATATGATGGAAATGGGTATCCATTTAAATTGAAGAGTGATGAAATATCTGAATTTGCTAAAATTATATCCGTATGTGACGTATTCACAGCGATAACATCAGATCGGTCATATAGGAAAAAATTTGATCCAAGGGAAGCTTATGAATTAATTTTAGCAGAAACTTATAGAAGTTTTGATCCAGAGATAATAAAGTTATTTAAAGAAACATTTGCAGTTTATCCATTAGGATGTCCTGTAAGATTATCAAATAATTTATTTGGGTATGTGGTTAATCAGAATAAGGGGTATCCGGACAGGCCTATTATTAGAATAGTAAAGAATGAACTTAATAACAAAGTAACTCCTTATGATATTAATTTAAAGGATACTATAAATGTAGTTATTGTTAATACTATGGATGAATAAATTATAAATCTAAAAACCTATATGGAAAAATATTAAATTGATATAGTGTAAGAAATATGGTATTATATAAAAGGCAAAAATGAATCTAAATTATAAGTAGATACTTAAATAAAAGTTGATATGTTTTATATATTAAAGTAGTTAGACTAGGTTGTTATGAAGTTATGTTGATTAAATCAACATAGTAGAGACAACGGTACTTTGGTTTAATATTAAATGACGAGACTTATATTCTAAAGTTAGAATGTAAGTCTATTTTATTTTGCGAACATTTAATTTAATGACTAATATCATATCTAATTTGGATATAATTGTATGTACGGTAAAATACGAAAGAAAAAATAGGTAGGAGGAATTGAAATGATCTATATATTATATTTAATACTAGCAATATGCGTAATTGGATTCTCTATTAGATTATCTTATTATGTAGATGAGTTAGATAAAAAAACAAATTTATCTGGTGCATTTATTGGGGGTGTTATGTTAGCAGCAGTAACATCGTTACCAGAACTTTTTACAAGTATTGCATCAACGGTGTTTTTAGATGAAGTACAATTAGTTTCGGGAAATATCCTTGGAAGTAATATATTTAACACGGCTGTACTTGGGTTGTTAATTTTTATGTATCTTAAACCTTTTAAGAAGGCTAAAATAACAACAAGCCACCAAAATACATTAAAATTTTTAATGATTTTATATGGGATTATATTTATTGCAATTTCAGTAGGTAGAGATTTTACATTCTTTGGAGTTAGTATATTTTCAATTATAATCATGTTAATTTATGTTATTGGAGTTAGAAAAATGTCTGGAGATGAAGGCACAAATAATAGTGTAGAGAGTGAATGTAACCTTACGGTAAAGCAGATATATGTTAGATTTATAATTTTAAGCTTAGGATTAATAGCATGTAGTATTGGAATAACTATAGTTACGGATATGATTGCTAAAGATTTAAATTTAGGTGTAACTTTAGCAGGTGCATTATTTTTAGGTGTAGCAACTTCGCTTCCAGAAGTAACTGCATCAATATCATTGGTAGCTAAAGGTAATTTCAATGCAATGATAGGTAATTTAGTAGGAAGCAATCTGTTTAATTTCTGTATATTATTTTTAGCAGATATTATGTATATTAAAGGTTCAATTTATATACCTTCAAATCAAGTGTATTTGTTAATAATTTTTGGAATTATATGCACTGTCTTTTCATATAGTATATTAAAAATGAAAAAAGAAAGTGATAAAGAAATAAATAAACAAATTAGTTCATTGCCATATGCCTTAGCTAGTATAATTGTAGTTGCAGGGTATGTAACTTATTTAGCGATTTCTATATAGTTATTCCTAGTATATATGAAAATAAAAAGCAGGTTAATTTGATATAATAAAATAAATAGTGTAATATATACATTATGAAAAGATTTCTCTCTTTCCTTATAGAAAGAGAGTTGTTTTGTTTTTAAATTTATATGAGATAAGATAGCTAAATAAAAAAAGTTCAAATAATAAAGTAGGAGGATATAATATGAAAAAGAATATGAAAATATTAATAATATCAGCATTAGTCATTATAATTGCGTTAGGTGGATTATTTATATATAAGAAATATAACTCAAAGAATATGGTTAAAGGAAACAAAAATATAGAAGTAACTGTTAAAAGTGAAAAAGATAATTATGAAAAGATGCATACACATTCAACTAATGTGGAAACATTAGGGGCAGCTTTGGATGAAATGGAGATAGTGGATGTTGATACATCACAGGTTTCAAGATTTATAATAGCAGCTGATGGATTAAAGGTAGATGAAAATAAAAGTAAACAGGAATGGTGGAATTTAAAAATAAATGGTGAGGATTCTCAAACAGGAATTGATGATACTCCAATAAAAGATGGTGATAAAATAGAAATTATACTTACTATAGGCTGGTAGGATATATGTATAAGACAAAGGATGTAATAATATTATCATTACTTGCAGCACTTATGTTTGTATTACAAATTATGATGAGTGGAATACCAAATATAGAGCCTGTATCGTTTTTACTAATAATATATACATTAGTTTTAGGGAGAAGATCTCTAATAATAGTAGTAGTTTTCAACTTTCTTTTGGTTCTTGTTACTGGAATGGGAACATGGTGGTTTGGCTATTGGATTGTGTGGCCACTATTGGTAATAATAGTATTAATATTAAAAAGGGTCATAAAAGAAAACTTTTTAGGATGGAGTATAGTTTCAGGTGCCTTTGGGCTTATATTTGGTGGTCTATATGCAATTTCATATATTTTTGTAGTGTCGCCAACATTTGCATTAACATATTGGATAAATGGAATACCATATGATTTAATTCATATGGTAGGAAATTATTTTATTATGCTCGCTTTAGGTAAAAGGATATATGTTATATTAAAGCGCATGGTACAAAAATATAATATGGGGATTTAAATTAAAACAAATGTCAAAAGAAATCTTAGGATATTTCAAAATATAAATAAAAATTTAACGAATAAAGAACTCTGAAGTTATCAGGGTTCTTTTGCTATTTTTGTATAACAAGACAAACCGTCATACGTATGGTTTTAAAAAAATTAGAAATATGTATAGCTCTAGAATAGAGGTTCTATTTACACAATTAAAGTGATATAGTTGAATTATGGGAATTGTTAAGGAATACACATGGGGGGATTTTTTATGAAAGTATTAGAAACCAAAAGACTAGTTTTAAGACCATGGAGGATAGAAGATTTAGAAGATTTTTATGAGTATGCTAAAAATCCGAATGTAGGACCAAATGCAGGATGGCAACCACATGAAAGCATGGGCAAGTCTCTTAAAATATTAGAATCTTTCATTGAGGGCAATGAAGTATGGGCAATTGTAGATAGGGAAAATAATAAAGTTATTGGTTCAGTAGGAAATCATGGGGATGGAAAAAGGAGAAGCTCAGGAGCTAGAATGATTGGTTATGTACTTTCACAGGATTACTGGGGAATGGGAATTATGACAGAAGTTGTGGAACGAGTAATAAAGCATTTATTTGAAGATATTGGTGCTAGTATTATTTCAATTTATCACTATCCACATAATATAAGGTCTAAAAGAGTTATTGAAAAGTGTGGATTTAAGTATGAGGGAACACTTAGAATGGCTAGTGAGATATATGATGGTAGTATTTATGATGATATTTGCTATTCTATAACTAGGGGCGAATATATAAGCAAAATTTAATCTTAGAGGATTAAATTAGGAGAATATAAAAATACAGTAAGTGAATATAATATAAGATTATCAAGTGATTTTTACATTGAGATTGTTTGAGATGAATTTTATAATCAAGATCAATATTAGATATAATTGCTTATTGCTATTACTACTTTAAGAGAGTAGGTTACAATGGTTGGATATCAGATAAATTAGGGAGGATTACGTGATTAGATATAAAAAAATTCTATATATACTTTTAGGGATAATATCATTTGCGATAGGATTCCTAGGCGTTATATTACCGATATTGCCAACAACACCTTTTTTACTGTTTGCATCCTTTTGTTTTGTGAGAGGGTCAGAAAAATTGGACATTTGGTTTAAAGAAACAAAAATATATAATGATCATTTAGAGAGCTTTGTAAAGGAACGAGCTATGACTTTGAAGCAGAAGATGTCAATATTACTATTTGCAGATTTTATGATGTTATTTCCACTAATTATATTAGATAGTTTAGTAGTTAAAGGAATAATCATAATAATGATAATAGCTAAGGGTTATTACTTTTTCTTTAAAATTAAAACTATTAAGAAGTAGCCTATATATATGCCGCATATATTTTACAAAAATAGAAAATATATGTGGTATAATTATATCTAAAGTGAGGCTATAAATAATTCAATAGAAAGGGAGGGGAAAATAGATGGTTGGAGAATATAAAGTTGTAACTCTATGTGGCAGCACAAAGTTTAAAGAAGAGTTTATAATGGTACAAAAGGAACTTACACTTAAGGGAACTATCGTAATTTCGGTTGGATTATTTGGGCATGCAGATAATGAATTTGGCACTGTTATAACTGATGAGATTAAAGTTATGCTTGATGATATACATAAAAGAAAAATTGATATGGCAGATGAGATATTTGTAATAAATAAGAATAGATATATTGGATCAAGTACAAGGAGTGAAATTGAATATGCAAGAGAACATGGTAAGGGAATTGTATATTTAGAACCAGCTTGTGAAGAATAAGAAATAATATCAGCTAAGCATTGAGATACTAATAGAGAAATTGGTAGTAAAGGAGTAGATTGTGATGTCAAACAATAAAATTGATAGTATTATATTTGATTTAGATGGAACAATGTGGGATTCATCAGAGCAAATTGTGGACACATGGAATCATGTTAGACACAGATATAAAGAAATAAGAAATGAAATAACTGTTGAAGATTTAAAAGGAGTAATGGGACTTCAGATTAAGGATATTGGTAAAAAGTTTTTTCCTTATTTAGATGAAGAAAAGCAAGCAGAAATATTAAAGTATTGTTGTAAATCAGAATGTGAGTATTTAAGTGAACATGGTGGAAAATTATATGATAATTTAGAGGAAATACTTGAAAAGTTATCTAAAATATACAAGCTGTTTATAGTTAGTAACTGCCAAGAGGGATACATAGAGGCATTTTTACATGCACATAAATTAGATAAGTATTTTATAGATTTTGAGCACCCAGGACGTACAGGACTTACAAAGGGTGAGAATATAAAGATTGTAATAGAGAGAAACAATTTGAAGAATCCAATATATATAGGAGATACCGATGGGGATTGCAAAGCAGCAAAATTTGCAGCAATACCTTTCGTTTATGCTAAATATGGTTTTGGAGATGTTAAAGAATACGATTATAAAATAGATAATCTTACTGAAATATTAGCTTTGAAATTTTAGAAAACAAAAAAACTAAAAAATAACTAATGTATGAATATTAATTTACACATTAGTTATTTTATTTGTATAATGTTTTGACAAAAGTTATTACTTGCATATAATATAAGTAAGATTCTAAATTAAAATTAATGATTACTAAGATTATTGGCACTTTATTTTACTTAATGTAGTGGGGAATAGTTTAATTAATTATTGAAGAAAGAGGTAATATGGATTATATAACAATTGTACAGAGACTTATAATAGGCGTAATTGTAGGTGGGTTAGTTGGATATGAAAGAGAGTTCAAACATAGTCCAGCGGGCTTTAGAACTCATATAATAGTATGTTTGGGAGCAACTATTATATCATTAATTGGTGAGTTAAACTTACAAAAGGCTATGGAATTAGCAGCAGATCCAATGTATCAAAATATAATAAAGGTTGATATGGGACGACTTGGAGCACAGGTTATCAGCGGGGTTGGATTCCTCGGAGCAGGTACAATTCTTAGGGATAAAGGATCTGTAAAAGGTTTGACTACGGCGGCTACATTGTGGGTTGTTGCATGTCTTGGACTTTCAGTTGGACAAGGGTATTATAGCTTAGCAGTAACAGCATCAATAATGGTATTTATAATATTAAAATTTTTTACAAAAGCAGATAGTGCAATACAAAAAGAAGGTAAAAAGAGAAAGTCTAAGAAATTATTACGGGATACAATTACGACTTGTGAAAGCAGTGATAATTGTAAAGAAATATTTGAGGAAAAAGAGACAACTACAAGTTTATAAAAAGTGAGCCACTAAGTAAAGGTTAACCTTACTTAGTGGCTTTTAAAATATTAGCCGCCAAGCATTAGTTTCCACCAATTTTCATCGGGTTTTCCACCTGAATTCAGACCTTCCACATACCAATAAACTACATTATTCTTTGTTATAGAAGATATATAGAGCCACCTTCCAGTTGGGCCTTTATCAAAAGCAGAAGTTCCTGGGTCAGTAACATTAAACTCAAGTTCATACCACGCTTTAGTATCTCTAACCTCGGATTCAACTATTTTTACATCTTGAATTTTTATTGTATCCCATGTTTTTTGTCCTTCAGCTAAACTGGTAGAATTAATTGAATTAGCAGTATGGCCGCCTATGAAGGAATAATCACTATCTAACATTGCTTGCATATATGCATCACAAAGCTCTTGTGGAGTAGCAAAGGAAGTATTCGAATTGACATCATTAATATTTTCATTTTGTGAGTTAGATGAATTATCATTTGATGGTTTATAATAATTTTTATTTGGTACTAATCCATTTGTTTCTTTAAAGCTAGAGACAAGCCACTTTTCATTTTCTTTTTTTAATGAAATATTACCATCTAAAACCTGCTCTTCCACATTTCCATCTTCATAGGTTAAGATGATTTTTGCTGAATAAAAATAATTATAGTAATCTTTAATAAGTTGGTTGTTACCAGCATCCCCTAGAGTTAGTTCCTTTACTTCAACGGTATAACCAAATTCTTTAGCTATTACTATATTTTTAGGAACATATCGATTTAAAATAAGGTTAGTTCCAGCATCAACTGTCATATAATCATTAATTTGTTTTAAAAATATATTTCTTATTTTTCCGTCAACTTCATCGGTAAATTGAGGAACCCCTGTAGTAATTGGATATTTATATTTTTTGTTTTTGGTTGCATCTTCAATAACTACATCATATTCTGCTAATATATCATAATCTTTAATTTCATAGTAGCCTTTTAAAAATGCTTTTGCAGTGTCTTCGGTTGAAGATTTTTTTGTTTTGTGGCAAGCAACAAGAGAGGAACTGACTAGAATCATCGATAGTATAATACATAGGGCACTAATGCCTTTATGTTTTTTATTTGTATCAAAAATATTTTTAAATCTCATTTTCATGGTTTCTACATCTCCATTAAAATTAGTTGAGAAAATTGTGTTGTAATTTGGATTATAGTGCATAGCTGCTAATATAGCATCACTATACTTGGCTTTATACGCAGTATCCATATTCCTTATTACAAGGTCATCACAATGGAATTCAATATCTTTAGAAGTTTCTTTTACCATAAGATATATTAGTGGATTAAACCAGTGTAATGCAGTTGAAGTGTTCATTATTAGTTTATAACTTATATCATGACATTTTAAATGTGTTAATTCATGCTTTAGAATTACTGATAAATCGTCGCTATTAAGGTTTTTAGTTGGAAGAATTATCATAGGTTTTAATAATCCAAGAAGCATGGGACTTGCAACTTTTTTACAGGTCATAATTTTAATAGATTTTTTAATCGCCATATCACTACAAAGATTTTTTAATATATCTAGAATTTTTTTATCTGTTACAGGTGTACTCCAGCGTAAAGTTATCTTCCTAAATATGAAATAATTAATGAATTGGTAGATTATAAAAGATAACACACCAATAAGCCAGAGTATAGATATTAGCTTCAAAGGGGTGATGTCTATAGGGGTTAGCGATTTTTCCTCTATTGGAGTGGCAATTTTACTTGAATTTATGTTTGTATCTATAGAAGTAGATTTATCTGAAGTATTTTTAAAATCTAAAACATTAGATTTATCTGAAGTTGTGTTAACGGTAAAATTATAGGCTGTAGATTCAAGCTGTTTAGGTACAGTTATGTTTATAGGTGACTTAGGTAAGTTAAGATTTAGGGGAATAATTAACCTAACTATAATAACAAGCCATAGAATATATCGCCACGTAGAGGTATAAATTTTCTTTAATTTAGAAGAAAATAAAAGTAAGGGTAAAATTATAATTGAGGTTGTAAGGGTAATTTCAATAAACGTAAGAAATAACTTTTCAATCACTATTTTCCCTCCTTAGTTTTATCTAAAAAGTCTCTTAAATCTGAAAGTTGAGTTTCATCAATATGATCTCCTTGGTACAGAGCAGCAACAAAATTTTTAAGAGAGTTTCCATAGAGTTTTTCTAATATGGATTTACCTTCGTTTTGTAAATAGTAATTTTCATCTACTATAGCAGAAAAAATGTTGCTTTTACCTTGTTTTTCGGAGCAAACAAATCCTTTGTCTATAAGTCTAGTTAGTAAGGAGAGTATTGTTGTTGGAGCAAGGTCTTTTTTTTCATTAATTTGTTTTTCAATGTATGCTCTGGAAACTGGTTCGCCCGCATCCCATATTATTAGCATTATATCTAGTTCAGAATCTGGTAGTCTTTTAATTTTTTTATTTATAATAATCCCCACCTTCTACAAATGTAGTAGTTATATTTATATGTTATTACGATAGTAAGTAAATGTCAACATAAATGTTAAAATATAACATAGAAATGAGGGATGTTTTTAAACATGTATGTTCTGATTAAGTTTATACATTTCGTTCTTTAAAAATCTTTAAGGATTTTATCTTTTATTTTCATTGATTTTAAATTCTAAATTGTACATTTTTAATTATAATACAGGTGGTTTGAAAAACTAATAAAAAGTGTATAGATTCAAATTTTAATAATAGAAGTATTTTACAATTAATAGAATAGATGTGATATAATTGATGATAATAAAACTGATGGGACAGTCAGGATTTTAGGGGAATCATATTCAGGTGGAGTTTGTTTAAGAAGAATATATTACCCACAGCTGAATATTAGAAAAAACTACTTAAGGAAGTAATATGATATAGGGGGCAGCTGTATGATAGAAGTTGGAATTTTAACTGTAAGTGATAAAGGGTTTAATGGTCAGCGAATAGATGAAACTGGACCAACACTTAAGGAGTGTCTTAAAAACTATGGATACGAGGTTAAATATTATAAAATAGTTCCAGATGAAATTGGAGATATTGAATGTGAACTTAAATATATTTGTGATAATCTTGGACTTCCATTAGTTATAACTAATGGTGGAACAGGGTTTTCTAAAAGAGATGTAACGCCGGAAGCCACTGCAAAGGTCATAGAAAAATATGTACCTGGTATAGGTGAAGTTATGAGAATGAAATCTCTCCAGATAACTCCAAGGGCTATGCTGTCTAGAGGTATTTCAGGCATCAGAAAAAATTCATTAATTATAAATCTTCCAGGAAGTCCAAGGGGTGCTAAAGAAAATTTAGAGTTTATTTTACCAGCCCTAGGTCATGGGGTTGAAATTCTTATAGGGGAAGCAACTGAATGTGGGAGGAAGTGAAAAAATTATGAAAGATGCTCATGGGCGAAGTATAAATTATTTGAGATTTTCACTTACAGATAAATGTAATCTAAGGTGTATGTATTGTATGCCGAATGGAAGTTGTAATCAGGCTGAAATAAATACTAGAATGTCTATAGAAGAAATAAATAAAATTATCATAATTTTCGCTGAACTAGGGATTGACAAGGTAAGGTTTACAGGTGGAGAACCTCTTATTGTAAAGGAGCTCTCACAGATAATTTATAACACTTCACAAATAATGGGTATAAGAGATATTTCATTAACAACTAATGGTATTTTTCTCGAAGAAAGGATAGAAGAGCTTAAAAATGCAGGATTAACTAGAGTTAATATAAGTCTGGATACATTGAATGAGGACAAGTATCAAAGGATAACTGGCAGGCCATATCTTAGTAAGGTTAAGGCTGGAATTAGAAAGTGTTTAGAACTGGGAGTTACGCCAGTAAAGATCAATGTAGTGTTAATGAAGGGGATAAATTTAGATGAGGTAGGTAATTTTATTAAGTTAACTGAAGAGTTACCAGTAGATGTTAGATTTATAGAACTTATGCCAATAGGATCAGGGGTACAGTTGTTTAAGGAACATTTTATATCTTCAATGGAGATTGTGGACAGTTATCCAGAACTTATACCACAAAATCATAAAAAATCATCCACAGCGGAATTATATAGAACTAAAAATGGGAAGGGTAATATAGGATTTATTACTCCTTTAAGTTGCAAGTTTTGTAATGAATGTAACAGAATTAGGCTAACTAGTGATGGAATAATTAGACCTTGTCTACATGGAGAAGCTGAGTATCAGGTGCTACAAGATCTTCGAGAAGGACTGAATAATAGTGATGAAGGTTTAAAATTATTAGGGGAGAGACTAAAACAAAGAATTTATGAAGCTGTGTATAATAAGCCTTGGGAACATAACCTCTTCAAGGATGGCGAAAGTAAAAGTATTAAAAACATGTTTCAAATTGGAGGATAATCATATGGAGAAGAATAAAGATGTGGAGCAAAATCTTACTCATATAAATAGACAAGGTAGAGCAAAGATGGTAGATGTTAGTGCGAAGAAAAAAACTAAAAGAGAGGCTATAGCAATTGGATCTATTTATATGAAAAGATCTACGATTGAAAGAATCGAAGGTGGAGAAATTATTAAAGGTGATGTATTAGCTGTATCTCAAGTAGCAGGAATTATGGGGGCGAAGAAGACTTCAGATATAATTCCTATGTGTCATCCAATTATGATGGGAGCCTGTGATATTGAATTTAAATTCGATTATGAGAAAAATAAGATTGATATAATATCAATTACAAAGATTATAGGGGAAACGGGTATAGAGATGGAAGCATTAACAGCGGTAGCAGTAGCTGGGTTAACCATATATGACATGTGTAAGGGTATTGATAAAACTATGGTTATAGGTGATATAAGGCTCTTAAATAAAATAGGTGGAAAGTCTGGAACAGTTGAGATTCAGATATAGGTGAATTTTAGATGTTAACATTATTTTGATGAAGATGTCCCTAACACAAGAAAAAAATGAAATGTATAAATCTAATGAGCCGCTATATTAAAAATAAAATAAGAATCAGTGAATGAGGTGAAATTAATGGCAAGAGTTATTGGAATAAATATTAGTACTGAAAAGGGGGTTGTAAAGACGCCTATAAAAAAAGGATTTTTCAAGGTGGATTTTGGTCTTGAAGGAGATGCTCACGGAGGTAATTGGCATAGACAAGTTAGCCTCCTAGGAGATGAAAGTATAGAAAAGCTTAGAGGGAAAACTATAGTAAAACTTACTCCAGGAATATTTGCGGAAAATATAACAACAGAAGGAATAATATTATATGAACTTCATGTGGGGACAAAAATTTCAATTGGACAGGTTCTGATGGAAGTAACTCAAATTGGCAAGGAGTGTCATAAGGGCTGCGAAATAATGAAAACTGCAGGTGATTGTGTTATGCCAAGGGAGGGGATTTTTACAAAAGTATTAAAAGAAGGTTGGATAGAACCAGGAGACGAGATTCTGGTTATAGACTACAGTAAATAAAGAATCAATAGGAAATAAGTAATGATTTAAAGGAGAAAACATGAAACATAAGAAGCAAGTCACTTTATTTAGTGGAATATATATACTATCATATTTAGCTTATTCACTAGGGATAACGCAGTTTATACCATACTTAACTAGTTTAGGATATTCACCAGTGGAAAGAGGCATATTACTTTCTTCCATGGCAGCAGTTACTATTATTGTTCAATTAATATTTGGGTATATATCAGATAAATATAAAACAGTAAAAAAGATTTATATACTTACACTTATATTTTTTGCGGTTGCCACTTATTTATTTTATAGCGTAGAGGTAAAATTCTTTGTATTTCACTTATTATTAATTGCTCTTTCAGGTGGTTTTTTTAATCTTGCTATGGGGATGGGGGATAATTGGATTTTAGAAACAAATAATCATATGAGACAAATTTACAGCACAATTAGAGCCTTTGGATCACTAGGATGGGCAATAGGGAGTACTTTAGTTGCATACTTGATAAATTTTTGTGGGTATCAGGGAATTAGTGTAACTATAATGCTTATTACGGTTATAGTTATAGGTGGATGTTTATTTTTAGAGGATGCTTCAAAGTGCTATGATAAAAATATAAGACCAGTTACAAAAAGAGATATAATAGATCTTTTTAGTAATAAGTCATATTTATTAGTAGTTACAATATTATTTTTATTAACTTGCGTTCATACATTCAATGCATATACTACGGTGGATAAATTAATATTACTGGGTGGTAGTAATAAAGAGGTTGGTCTAATGTGGTCAATTAAAGCTTTAGTGGAGATTCCTATGTTTTTTTCAGGAACTTTAATTTTACAAAGGTTCAAACCTAGAGGAATATTGCTGATTTCAGCATTTATGTTCACGGTGCAATTTATTTTCTTCGGATTTGCAACAAGTATTAGTACATTGCTTATTCTTTCAGCAATGCAAGTATTTACATATCCACTACTACTAATAGCCTCAAAGATTCTAATTGACAATTTATGTGGTGAGCATTGTAAATCCACAGGTCAATTACTAGCAATGAGTGTTTATAACGGAGTATCAGCCCTTATAATTCCTTATTTAAGTGGGGTGTTAACAGAATGGGTGAATGTAAATTTTACATTATTCTTCGCAGCAGGATTAGGGGGATTAGCATTCTTTCTTATACCCTTAATTAAAAAACCGAGAAAAAGTTTTAATATAGTTAGAGAAGGAAATGAGATTAGCAGATGAGAGAAGTATATAAAACAACAGATAAAATATTGATGAGAAAGAAATATATGGTTTTAACAAATAAGGAATAATATACAGAAATTACATTAAAATTAAACTTAAAGGTGGTGTGGAAAATGATAATTAGATAAGTAGTTTATAGGACAAAGGGATAAATTATGGAGGGGATAACATGAACAGTGAAAAATTAATAAGTTATAGAATAAATAGATTGAAAGAAGATATCAAATCTAACAATGTTAATGCAATAAATGATTTTTGGACAAGCGTAAAGCAACAAGGTACACCTTTAATTGAGGGAATTCCTGATGACAAGAATAATGTGTTAGTTACATTTATATATATGGAGACAGAAGCAATAGAAAATGTAATGGTTTGGGGTTCGGTTCCAGGATATCATTATTCAGATAATATAATGGAAAAGTTGCTTAATACAGATATATGGGTTAAAACTTATAAGGTTAGAAATGATGTTAAATTTAAATACTATTTCTACATGAATTATGAGGAGGGTAAGAAAGAGATATTTAAAAACTCTATTGCTGACCCATTAAATTTAAATAGAAGAACATCAATTAAGGATGAAGAGGATCCAGAGGATGAAGAGCATACATATTCTTTTGTGAGTCTTAATAATGTTAAACCAGATAAATGGACAATTTATAATGAAAAGGTTAGGGCTGGAAGTATAGCTTTAGATAGATTCCATAGTGAAATATTAGACAATGATAGAAGGCTGTGGGTATATAAACCATATGGATACAATAAAGATAATTCACCATGTAAATTATTAGTACTGACAGATGGATTTGATTATATAAATGCTATGTCAGCACAAACTGTACTGGATAATTTAATTGATGAAGGAACTATAGAAGCTACAATATGTGTTTTAATTGAAACCAGTAAAAATAGATATGAAGAGTTAACATGTAATGATTCTTTCTCAAAATTTATAGCAACGGAGATAATGCCCTGGGTATATGAAAACTATAACGTGACTAAAAATCCACAAGAAACTATCATAGGTGGAGTTAGTTTAGGCGGATTGGCAGCTACACATATAGCCCTTAAAAATTCAAATATATTTGGAAATGTACTTTCACAATCGGGATCATATTGGTATGAGTCAGAGGCCTTAACTAAAGAAGTTAAAAATATAGATAAACTACCAATTAACTTTTATTTAAATGCTGGTGTGTTAGAAGATCATCCATATGATACTGAACCAATAATGATGGAAGTGATAAACAATATGAGGGATGTTTTATTATCTAAAGGTTATAGCGTAAAATATGAGAATTTTTACTCAGGTCATGACTATTTAGGATGGGGAGAAACATTAGCTACTGGACTTATAGCATTAATGGGGAAATATAGTTGAAGAAGATATTTAAATTAACACCATAAGAAACACTCCATGAATTATGTGAAATTCATGGAGTGTTATTTTACTTATTTTAATTTAAATTTTAAGGTTACAGGATTGTGATCTGAGTATTTAAAATCTTGATTTGTACCTATAGTAGATATAATTTCTACGTTGTCAGAAACTAAGAAGCCATCTATAACTGAAAGTAGATTTTCACCCTTAGTGTATGAAGTTGCAACGGTTCTAGAAGTTGGTACAGTTTTATCATAAGCCCAAGTATATCCACTAGGAACAAAGTCTTCTGGGATATCTTGTAACCAATCAGGCCACTGCTCTGTAGTTTTAAAATCAAAAGCATTTGTGCCAGGCATTTGTTGATTCCAATCTCCACCAATTATAACGTAATTTCCTTTGGCATATTCTTCTTCTAGGAAGGATTTAATGTAACCAAGTTGAATCTTACGTACCAAACCACCTTTATCATAGGCAGATAAATGCGCATTGATAGCTACAAGCTCTTTACCATTATCTACAGGCAGTCTGTTTACAACCATAGCTCTATCTAAGTCACATAGTTGTACAAAGAAAGAGGATTTTCCTGGTAAATCATACCTTGTGCTGGAATTAATATCAAATTTTGAAAGAGTTGTAAGTCCAGCTAAAACTTGTCCATGCGGTTTAGCGAGTGGAATAGGAACCCATGGTGTTTTAAAGTTTATAGCGAAGTTAGTGCTATAATCTGTGAACTTATCTTCTAATCTTTGTAGCTGATTAATTTTAAAACTTCTAGTAGCTTTTACGTCAACCTCTTGTAAAAATACTAAGTCAGAATTTAAATTTTCAATAATGCCTTCTATACCAGCAAGGTTTTCTAAAGCCTTTTCTTTACTTGAGCCACGAGACATAATGCCTCCATCCATGAAAAAATCCACATCGGCGTCCATAGTACCATAACCAATGTTAAAGGTAGTAACGCTTGTCTCATCATTAACGTTAATAACTTGATCTTTGTTATTTTTTATATCAATAGAAATTTTTTCATCTGGTTTATAATCAGTAACGATCATAAAGCCTATATACATAGCGGCAATAGCAACAATTGATATGATTATAATCATTACAATTTTTAATATACTTTTAGTCATAGAAACCTCCTTAAAAGATGTTATATTTAATATTCTAATATATAAGTTTAAATTAATCTATGATTTATTTGAT
Organism: Clostridium sp.; assembly: GCF_036660475.1. Taxonomy (GTDB): domain Bacteria; phylum Bacillota; class Clostridia; order Clostridiales; family Clostridiaceae; genus Clostridium_J. The sequence goes on from NZ_JAVXAO010000008.1 coordinate 89,448, forward strand.
AAATATATTCCAGTGACATAATGAAAAAATATTTAGAACAATTAAATTCAGTATGATAAAATAATATTTGTATATTAGGTTAAAAAAAGAATTAAAGTGCTATATAATTACAATATAACGATATAGTACAAAGGAGTGTTATTATGAATTTTATAGATTTAAGAAGCGATACAGTTACAGAACTTACGGAAAATATGAGAAAAGCTATGTATACCGCTATAGTTGGTGATGATGTTTATGATGATGATGAGACAACAAAACAACTTGAAGCCTATGCAGCAGAATTAATTGGTATGGAAGCTGCACTGTTTGTACCAAGTGGGACCTTTGGAAATCAATTATCACTTTTGACTCATTGTAATCATGGCGAGGAAGTTATTTTAGGCGATAATTGTCATATAGTAGCTGATGAAGTAGGTGCATCGTCAATAATTGCAGGTGTTCAACTTAGGACAATCTCTACACAAAATGGTGAAATTAATCCATTAGATATTGAAAATAGAATTAGGGTAGGTGATGATATTCATTATCCTAAAACTGCACTTATTTGTTTAGAAAATGCGCACTCAAATGGTAGAGTTATTTCTTTAGAGAATATGAACGAAATTAGAGAAATATCTAAAAGGCACAACATTCCAATACATTTAGATGGTGCTCGTCTATTTAATGCAGCTAGTTATTTAGGGGTGGATGTTAAGGAAATTACAAAGAATGTTGATTCTGTTATGTTTTGTTTATCAAAAGGACTATGTGCACCAGTAGGATCTATATTAGCAGGTAACAAGGAATTTATAGCTAAAGCTAAAAAATATAGAAAACTTATGGGCGGAGGATTAAGACAATGTGGTGTTATTGCAGCACCTGCGCTTATTGGATTAAAAGAAATGATACCTAATTTAAAGGTAGACCATGAAAAAGCATTACTATTAGCGAAAGAATTAAGTAGTATATCTGGAATAACTGTTTTTGAAGATGATATTCATGTTAATATGGTATTTTTAACATTGGATGAATCTATTCCTTCAAATGGGTTAGTAGACTATTTATTTTCAAAGGGAATAAAAATAAATGGTGCAGAAAATGGGACAATGAGATTTGTAACTCATTATTGGATAACTGAAGAGAATATACACACTGTAGTTCAAAGTATTAAAGATTATATTACTTCTTTATAGTAAACTTTCTCTATATTTGAATCTTTGTTATAAAAGATAAAACTATGATAAACCTTAAGGGGATAACGATATTGTTATCCCCTTTAATTCGTAATATGTTAATTAAATGGGTGTGAATAGTTAGTTAGTTTTATTGTTATAGATATAAAGTAAACTATGGGTTAAATATATAGTGGTACAAGACTAGTGTAATATATATTTAACTGGTTTTTTGTTTAACAAACATGTTTTATGGGATATAATAGTAAGAGACATAGATGTTTTAATAACATAAAAAAGTACATATATATTTTAGTATTTATATATAGGATATAAATTGTTTTTAGAGGAATCTATGGATGTAGTAAAACTAAACTATAAAATAATTAGTAGCGTTTATAAAACCATGGAACCTAATTAATTTAATTAACTTACAGAACAAATGGGTTAATATTATGGTATATTATTTATCTAGAAATAAATCAACTAGGATATGCTTTAGGGAAGATAATGTGAAATTAGTATAAACCCTAAGTTAAAGCATGGCAATCAATTAAAAGAAAATAGATAAGGTGTGAGTACAGTGGCTAAGGTTATTATTGCGGAAAAACCTTCCGTGGCAAAGAATATTGCAGAGGCTTTAAATATAAAAACTAGAAAAGATGGATATTTTGAAGGGGAAGACTATTTAGTTACATGGGCGTTTGGTCACTTATTACAGTTATATGATGCTAGGGATTATGATGAATCCATGAAGGGCTGGGAATTCTCTAAGTTTCCGTTTATACCTGAGGAGTTTAGATATAAGGTGAAATCTGATTCGCTTAATAGAAATATAACAGATAAGGGTGCAGAGAAACAGATTAATATTATTAAATCTCTTATTAATAGAGAGAATGTAGATGGAGTTATATCAGCAACGGACTTTGATAGAGAAGGTCAAGTTATTGCAGATGAGCTCTTCATATATTTTAATGAGAAAAAACCGGTTTATAGATTACTATTAAATGAATGGACACCCGATGAAGTTAAGAAGGGTATGGCGACGTTAAAGCCTAATGAGGAGATGAAATCACTTCAGGATGCAGGGATTGGAAGACAGTGGGCAGATTGGGTTATTGGAATAAATTTAACCTCAGTGGCTACTTTAAGATATAAATTTGAAGATGTTAAAATTTTGAATATTGGAAGAGTGTTACTTCCTACTTTGAAGATTATTTATGATAGAGATAAGGAAATAAAAGATTTCGTGGCAACTACATATCATAAACTTGGGGCTACTTTTAAAACTAAAAACAATGAGGAGTACGAAGGCTTATATTATGAAAACACATCAGAGGTTGGCGATGAAAAATTTGATGAGAAATTTGAAGATAAGAATTACTTAGCCAATATATCTAAGTTATTGGATGGGAAGACAGCGGAGATTGTTGAAAAACAGACAGAAAAGAAACGTGAGTATCCGCCCTATTTATTTAACTTATCAAATCTTCAAGGGCATGTAACTAGTAAATTTAAGGGATGGACGTCAGATAAAGTTTTAAAGGTGGCACAATCACTTTATGAAAAAAAGTTTATTACTTATCCAAGAACGTCAAGTATTGTTCTTGAAGAAAGCTTAGAAGAGAAGACGAGAAAGGTTTTAGAGACTTTAAAGAAGGGGTTACCCTACGAACAACACATAAAGTTTGCGAAAACTAAGAGGATATTTGATAATTCAAAGGTAGAGAGTCATAGTGCAATAGTTCCAACATATATAAAGCCCAGTGGTCTTAGTGCGGATGAAGCGATTGTTTATAATGCAGTTAAGAATAGATTCATAATGCAGTTTATGCCTATAGCCGAGTTTGAGGAAAGTAAAATTACTGCAAAAGTATATGATGAAAACATAAAAGGTGTATTTATATCTAAAGGGAAAGTTCAAATAGTTGAAGGATGGCGTATGGTGGAAAAGATAGAAACTAAAGACACCATATTACCTTTAGTTATGGAAAAGGAAGTAGTAGATGTAGTAGATAGTAAGGTTAATACTGTAACTAAGAAACCACCTAAAAACCATACAGAAAAGACACTTTTAAGGGTTATGGAAACCTGTGGAAAGAGTATGGGTAAGGAAGATAATAGTGATGAGGGAGATGAAAATTCTTCAGATGAAAATGGAGAGGAAACTTCAGAAGAACTAATGAAATCTATCCTAAGTGGCTTTAGTATAGGGACACCAGCAACTAGAGCAGAAACCATTAAAAAGCTTAAGGATATCGGATATATAACTACTAAGGGTAAAAATCTTACATGCACAGAAATTGGAACTACTATGGTTGAAATGTTTCCAGTAAGAGAGTTGTTTGATTTGGAATATACAGGAAGGCTAGAGAAAACTTTATCAGATATTGAAAGAGGTACGGTTATGAAGGAAACCTTCATAAATCATATTTGTGATTTCACAAATAAATCTGTAGAGGCTATTAAGAAGGATGAATCTATGCTTTCTAAGATAAAGGTTGAGCTACCAGAAGGGGCAACTAGTGTTGGTGCATGTCCTGTATGTGGTAATCATATTATTGAAGGTGATAAGGGGTTTGGTTGCTCTAATTGGAAAAATGGCTGTAAGTTTACTATTTGGAAGAATGATAAGTATATAGAATCCTATGGTAAAAAGATAACAAAAGAAATGGTGGAACTACTTCTTAAAAATGGTAAGGTTGGGTTTAGAGGATTAAAAAGCAAGAAGGGAAATACCTTTGCAGCTTATTTTAGATATGAAAAGAACGAGGAAACAGGATATTTTAATTGGAAGATGGAGTTTATCTAAATAAATTGTAATTTAAAATGTGAAATTCAGAATTTAAAATGGAGGGTAAAATCCTCATTGGATTTTTAAGGAATGAAATGTATCAAGTAATTAGAGCATATATGCATGATTAAAATTTTAATAAAAGGAATAGTTTTCAAATATATGTATATACTAATTGTTAGATTATATATTTATAAATAAGTGTAGATATATAATAAATACCTTAAGCATTGACAGAAGTGACTTATAAGTATACCCTTAATGTATAACCCTTTAAAATTAAGGGTAATATATTAAGGGTTATATTTTTATCCTAGGAGTGATGACGTGGAAGTTACTACACAAGATATTTTAGAAAAGATAGATAAGGAATTTACAATACGGTATAAGCCTTTTTCTAAGTTTAAGAATTCAGGCCAACTATGGGATATGTGTATTGAACTTATTAAAAATGAGGATTTACTTAATAAATTAATCTTTGCGAATGATATTTTAAGCATACCACCAGTGGAGGTTTTTGTTAGCATAAATGGTACAATATCTGAAATCACAGATTATGATAAAAAAGCATTGGGTGCATTTTGGGGATTTATATTTAAATTTGTTTTTGAATATAGAAACCAGAGAAGCAAATGTATAACAACCAAGGCAGTTCGAACAGCGACCTATTTTTATGATAGACCAAATCAAATAGTAGTAGTAAGAGGAGATGGATTTTATGCCTAAAATTTTACAAGGTAAGAACGTTGGAAATGACGAGTTTTTTGCTAGCATTATTCCAAATTATGTTGAGAGTTTAAATTCACTATGTGACAGCTTTAAGGATTCAATGAATTTAAAGTTTGACTTTGCAAGTGGTAAGAATGTTGAACTTAAATTAAGTACTGGTGAAGTTATTTTCAGATTACAGAGAATGAAATATGAAGGTACTGGGAAAGAAATATGTGCACTTTCTCCAAAATTGACAAATGCATCTTATCGTAAAAATAATGAGAATGATTATTATGAGATTATAACAACCGCTTACTACTTTACTTTAGGAAAGCTTAGTTTAGACTCAAATGAGGATATGGCAGTACTATGCAAGCTTATAAAGGAGTTAGTGAAGCTTATTAATAGTAATCAAAGGTATGATTATAAATTACTTCTAACTCTTTGTGGTTATTCAGTCCATGAATCAGTAAATGATACTGATGAAATTTCGTTTAAATGCCAAGAAATGTCTGAATCAGACCAAAAAGCTTTAATTTCTAATAATAGTAATGGAGAAATATTAGGAACTGTGCCTAGTGATGAGAGAAGATATAAAAGAATTATAGATGAAGCTGCAATTAGTATGAAAAAAGAACAAGGTCCCAAAAAAATAAGAATCATTAGTGCTGGTGATAAAAAGTGGTATAAAGATTTTATTGGAATGGAAATTAATGTTTTACATTGTCACTGTAGAAATAGAGAATATACTTATAGGGTAAGCAATGAAGAGTTTAAAAGAATACTTGAGAATCCAATATATAAGAAATGTGAGTATGAAATACAAGGACTTGCATTAGCTCATGATGATGTTGAAATAATAAGTAGATAGATATTTCAAAAAATAAATAAGTTAGTATCCACGGCTATTTTGATTTGCATGTCTTCAGCAGAACCCTCAGATAGTGATACTATCTGAGAAATATGCTTCCTTGTTTAAATCAAAATATCCTTCGTATATTTGACCTATTATTTATTTTCAGATGTCTAATATGAAAAATGAAAAAGTGCTGAAACCAAAGACAGTCGAAAAACTATATGTTTTTCGGCAATCTAAGGAGTCAGCACTTTTCTATATTTTGAAATTGGTTTATAGCATAAAAATTAACTTGGATGTTGATTTTTTAAGTTAATTTTAATTTGAAATGCTATTTATCTGTCCCATAGAACAACTTTAGTACATCTCCATCAGGTCGTTTACCTAGATAACTTCCAATTACAAAGGAAACTATTGAAATTAAAAGAGTTGGGACAATTGGTTGAATACCCCAAGGGGTAAAACCAATGCTGGAAAGTAAAATAAAGGAGCCAATTCCAAATATCATAGAGAGTATTGAGCCAGTAGCATTAGCTCTTTTCCAATAAAGCCCAAAAACTACTGGACAGAAAAAGGCTGCTTCTAGGCCCCCAAAGGCAAATAGATTAATGAAAGTAAGGAGATCTGGTGGCTGTATTGAAAGTAAAAATACTATTATTCCAATTATAGCAGTAGAGCATAAACTCATTCTTGAAATTTTTTTTTCGAATTTAGAGTCTTCCTTAATGTGTTCAATTTTCATAAAGTAATTAAGATAAATATCCTTTATTATTGCTGCTGAAGATAAAATAAGCATAGAAGATACTGTTGACATAACTGCAGCTAAAGGCGCAGCTAAGAATATTCCAGCAACGAGGGGATTCATAATTTCAATTACTAAGGTTGGTATAACAATATCAGAGTTTGAGATGCCAGGTGGCAGTATTGCCCCTGAAAGGACTCCAGCGAGTAGCATACCAAACATTAGAGCAGAGAATACTATTGTTCCATAAATCATAGCATTATGCATAGATTTAGTATCTTTGAAACCCATGGCTCTAACAGTATTTTGAGGTAGGCCTAAAGTGCCTATACCAACAAGTACCCAAAAGGACAAGATATATCCAGGAGTAAAATTGCCACCTGAAAGAGGTGTGCTCCAAGCTGGATTTATAGTAGTTAATTTTGCTGAAATAGCATCTAGTCCACCACCAGTTTTTATAATGGAATAAAGAATTAGTACAGTACCAAAGAGCATTACAATTCCTTGGATTGTGTCAGTTATAACAACCGCTTTAAATCCACCTATAGTAGTATAGAGAATTACTATAGTACCAAATAGGATCAAACCAACTAAGTATGAATACCCTGTGATGGATTGAAATAATACGGCGCCACCTATAAATTGAGCCACCATTGTAACAATAAAAAATATTACTAGGGCAAGGGAGGATAAAATAACAACAGTAGGAGATTCATAGCGTTTAGCTAAATAATCAGTAACTGTAATAGCGTTAATTTTTCTAGCGATTATAGCAAATTTCTTTCCAAGAATACCAAAGGTAAGAAATGCGGTTGGAGCCTGAACAACAGCCACTAGTACCCAACTTAATCCAACAGAGTATGCAATTCCAGGTCCACCAATAAAACTTCCCGCACTAGTAAATGTAGCAATCATGGTCATGGCAAGAACGAAGCCGCCCATGGATCTTCCACCTATAAAATAATTATTTATAAATCCGTTTTTAGTATTTTCTTTAGAAGCTGATCTACTAATCCAAAGGCCTATACATAAATTTAAAGCTAAATATATAACTATTGGAATTAATATCAATAAATTTTTCATAATAGATTCCTCACTTTAATTCTATTTGTCATCATTTTCATCACTATTCAAATTAAAGTTTACAAAAAAATGTTTTACTGTAAATATTACAACTAAAATAAGTAGAATAGGTCCAACAAAGCAGCTTAATATAAACCATACTGGAAAGCCCATTACATATTTATAGGTTGAAGGATCTCTATTTCCTAAACCGAACCCTGTAATATACCACCAAATAAAGTACAATACATATACTATTATAGAAATAATAGCTTCTTTATTTATTTGCCGATTTTTATCTTCTTCTGACAGTTTCATATATCATTCCTCCAATTACATATGTAAGAATAGCAAATTATGTTATAGAATACAACTTTACATTGTGAAATTAGCAGTAAATACACTTTATACATATATAAATTTAGCATAATTCAAAAAAAATATGCAGAGAGATAGGGTTATTTCTAATATTAAATGGGAACTATATTCTAAATGGTATTTTGAGGATAAGAAAATATCATTTGGATTATTGTTAAGTAGGAGGGCATTAAATGAGAGTACCAAATCATATAGGGGTAATCCCAGATGGAAATAGAAGATGGGCAGAAGATAAAGGTTTATCGAAACAAAGTGGATATGTATCTGGGATAGATCCAGGGCTCATATTATTTAAACAGTGCAAAGCTGCGGGGGTTAAAGAAATAACCTTTTATGGATTTACAACAGACAATGCAAAGAGGCCAACACCACAAAAGGAGGCGTTTATAGATGCATGTATAAAGGCAGTTAAATTAATAGCTATGGAAGACTCAGAAATACTTGTTATTGGAAATACTAATTCAGATTTATTTCCAGAAGTACTATTACCTTATACAGAAAGAAAAGTATGTGGTAAAGGTGGAATAAAGGTTAATTTCTTAATAAATTATAGTTGGAAAAAAGACTTGAATTTTGTTAAAGAAAATATTGGTGGAACAAGTAGTTTAACCAGGGAAATAGAATCAAAGAATATTTCAAGAGTGGATTTAATAATAAGATGGGGTGGTAGAAGGCGTCTTAGTGGGTTCTTGCCAGTTCAATCGGTTTATGCTGACTTTTATGTAATAGATGATTTTTGGCCTGATTTTAAACCTCAGCATTTTAATGAGGCTTTAGAATGGTATCAAGAGCAGGATGTTACATTAGGTGGATAGTAAAAGAGGCTCCATATAATAATTTTATATGGGGCCTCTAAGATTTTAACAATCATCATTTGATTTAGATGATTGTTTGTGGTCAAATAAATTTAACGAAAAAATTCTAAAAAGAATTATTTAAGAACAAAAGACTTACAATCTGTACATTCCACCATTTTAGGGTCAGCTTCATGAGTTCCTACTTGTATTTGATTTAGTGTACAATAGTCATCACTACAACAGTGGTTTTTACAGTTAGTAATTGTACATTTGATACTTTGATTTTTTTCCATTAAAATTCACTCCCTTAAATTTATTTAGACATATAGAATAAGATAGTTATTAGGTGTTGAATAAATACGCTTCAAGCAATATCTATTACAAGGTTAGTATTAGCGTTTAGGGATTTAATATTCACAAAAATATTTTGAAAAACTTGCCAAAAGTTTAATGTAAATACTTATTATTTTATATTGATAAACTAAGAAAAGTTTGAGCCGAATTCAGCACGGCAGAATTCAATAAAGTATCCCTGAGGATGCTCACATACAGGACAATATTTAGGCACCTCTTTTCCTTCATATATAAATCCGCAATTAGTGCATTGCCATTGAATAGAGGTATCACGTTTAAATAATGTATTTTCCTCTAATTGAGTAGCAAACCAATTAAATCTGTCTCCATGAATCTTTTCAATAGAGGCTATATTAGTGAAAAGTGTTGAAATGGCGGTGAATCCTTCCTGTTTAGCTATTTCTGAGAATTTCTTGTACACATCATCATATTCTTCATATTCGTTATGATGGGCAGATTTAAGTAGCTTTAGTGTGGAGTCATATAAATCTACAGGATAGGCTCCACCACCAATTTCTATAACATTGCCAGCCTCTTCTTTTAGTTTTTTGTAAAATTGGTTTGCATGAGCAAGTTCTTGATTAGCAGTGTATAAAAAAGCATTTTGAATTACATAAAGACCTTCTTTTTTAGCGGCACTGGCAGCAAAGGTATACCTGTTTCTAGCTTGGCTTTCGCCAGCAAAGCTTCTCATTAAGTTGATTTTAGTTTCACTATCCTTGAAATTCATTTTTAAGACCTCCTATTTATTAAATATCATTATTAATTTTCCAAAATCATAAGGAATTTATACAGGAAAAATATTTAAGTAGTATTAAAAAAAATATTGAATATTTTATTATTATTATAAATTTCGTTAGTCTAATAAATTTTAATTAAGAGAGTAAAATCTATTGGAATTTAAAAGATTATGTTGAAATATTAAGTAAGGTGAGATTAAATTGAGGCTATGGTCTTTGCGCAAAATCTATGTGAAAGATATAATAGAAGTAAAGAGAAATATGTTTGCTGGTGATATGTATATTAAAGGTTTAAAGAAAGTGGGAATAATATGAAATTAAGTATTATTAAAAGGGATTCTAGAGTTAAAGATTTTGACATGGAAAGGATACACATAGCCATAAAGAAGGCTCATGAAGAGGTTTATGGGGAAGATATTCGGTTTGAAGAACAATATGTGGAGATAGAATCAATTATAAAAAGAGACATATTGGAACTAAATAAAAACCAAATATTTATTGAAGTGATTCAAGATATCGTAATTAATGCGTTGAAGCAAAATGACATAAAGGTTGCAAAAGCTTATGGAGATTATCGTGAGAAAAGAAGAATAGCAAGGGATACCAATGGTGATACATATAAAAAATTAGATAAGGTACTTCAATGTTCAGACGTTATGAATTCTAATGCAAACGTAGATGAGCATAGCTTTGGTGGGCGTAAGTTTGAAAGTGCTAATGTAATTTTGAAAAGATATACTTTAGACAAAATGATAAAACCTAAAGTTGCAAATGCTCATATTGAGAATCGATTATATATACATGATCTAGATAGCTATGCAACAGGAATGCATAACTGTAGCTTTCCTGATATAAAAAAGCTAATTAATAATGGATTTATTACTAGAAATGGTGATGTAAGAGGGGCAAATGGATTATCCACCGCATTTCAGCTAGTAGCTGTAATATTCCAAATTCAAAGTCAAGAACAATTTGGTGGGACAGGAAGCTGTCATATTGACTATGATTTAGAAGAACAAGTTGATATATCATTTAGAAAGCATTTTGCAGATGCATACTTCTATTTTGAAGAAAAGGAAGTTAAGTGGAGAGAGTTAGCCGATGAAATATGCGTAGAGAATAAGGAACTACTTAAAGTGAAATATCCTAAGCTAACAGCTTTTGCATTAAGGGAGTTAGATAGGGAAGGAATGCAATCAGCACAAGGGTTGTATCATAACTTAAATACATTAGAATCTAGACCAGGATCACAGGTTCCATTTACATCTATTAATTTAGGAAAGAGAGCTACAGTGGCGGGTAGAATGATTACTAGATGGTTAATGATGGCGAGTATAGATGGGATAGGCAAATATCATAAAACAAGTATTTTCCCAATATCTATTTTCCAATATAAAAAAGGGGTAAATGATGTAGAAGGTACGAAGAATTATGACTTAAAGAGATTAGCAATCGAATCTATGTCAAAGAGAATATATCCAAATTGGGTAAACTGTGATTGGAGCAAAAATATTGAGGATACAAATAACCCAGATACAGCTATGGCCACTATGGGGTGTAGAACATTAGTAGGCTTTGATAGACATGGTATGGGATTCTCAAAGGTTGGTAGGGGAAATGTAACTCCAGTGACTATAAATCTAGTTAAGATTGGAATAAAGCATGGTATATGCCTTGGGGATAGAAGTGAAGCAGATATTGAGGGATTTTGGAAGGAACTTGAGGAACTACTCGAGCTAAGTGCAGAAGCATTGGTGGATAGATTTAAATTTATATGTTCGCAAAGTCCTAAATCTGCTCCGTTTATGTATAAAAATAAAAGTATGCTAGGTGGAGAGTTTAATTCAGAAACGTGTATTTATGATGTAATGAAGCATGGAAGCCAGGCTATTGGGTATGTTGGAATTGCAGAAATGTGCCAAGCCTTATTTGGATTAGATCATGCGGATAATGAAGAGGTTCATAAATTTGCACTATCTGTAGTTGAAAGAATATCAAAATTTGCTGAAGAGGCTTCAGAAAGATATGACTTAAACTTTGGATGTTATGCTGCACCTGTTGAATCTACATGCGGAACAATAATAACTGGAAATAGAGAAATTAAAGGATTAAGAGAAGAGTTTGGTATTATACCGAATGTTACAGATAGGGATTGGGTAACAAACTCACATCATGTTCCAGTGTGGAAAAATGTAGATATATTTACAAAGCTAAATTTAGAGGCTCCATTTACAAAGTATCCTACATCAGGATGTATAACCTATGTGGAACTTGATAGCTCAGTAATTCAGAATCCTAAGGCAATAGAGCAGATTGTTGACTATGCTTTTGGACTAGATATACCATATTTGGCATTTAACTTTCCAATAGATACATGTCTTGAATGTGGTTACCAAGCAGAGTTTAATGATAAATGCCCAGTGTGTGGAAGTAAAGAAATAGAACAGCTTAGAAGAGTAACGGGATATTTGACTACTGATTATCGTAATTTTAATAAGGCAAAACAGGCAGAAGTTAAAGAGCGATTTAAACATAGTGAAATGACTAAATTTAAAATTTAGTTCCTTGAATTTATTTTCTTAGTAGTTCAGTATGGTTGATTATAAAGATGTAATTTGAATAGGGGCGACACTAGCAAAAACAGTGATAGGATATGGTTACTGGGAATGGCTAGAGAAGCTCCTTTTTAAGGAAGTGAAAAAATGGAAAATACAATTAGGTTAATAGGTTACAATCAATGCTCTTTAAATGAAGGTATAGGGCTTAGAGAAGTTTGCTACATTGCTAAGTGTACTCATAAATGTTTAGGGTGTCATAATGAGAGATACTGGGATGATGAAGGTTGTGGGTATGATATTGACGATGTAGTAAGTAAGCTAACAAAAAATCCACATACTGATATAACTATAAGTGGTGGCGATGGGTTAACAATTCAATATGAAAATACATTGGAACTACTTAAAAGATTAAAAGAAAAGTCTAATAAAAATATATGGATATATACAGGATATACTTGGGAACAATTATTTGAACTAGGTAAAGCTGAAGTATTAAAATATGTAGATGTAGTTGTAGATGGTAGATTTGAGCTAAGTGAAAGGGATGTAACCTTAAAATTTAGAGGAAGTAAGTCACAAAGAATTATAGATGTGAAAGAGAGTTTAAAAGAAAATAAGGTCGTAGAAGTTGGGTTATATTAATATGAAAATGAATGGAGATATAGATATGAAAATAAGAGGGTTTGAAATAGTTATAGATGAAAAGAGAAAGCATCCGGGGGTGGAGGTTCAGATGCCAACGAGGGGGAGTAAGCATTCCATAGCATATGATTTATACTCACCAATAGACATAGTAATAAAACCTTCTGAGAAGGAGTTAATATGGACTGATATAAAATCCTATTTCCAGCAAGGAGAAGCTTTACTTCTAAATGTTAGAAGTTCTATGGGAAGTCATCCGGTTATAATGGGAAATGTACAAGGTTGGGTTGAATGTGATTATTATGGTAATCCTAAGAATGATGGAAATTTAGGGATAAATCTTTTGAATTTGGGAACAGAGCCCTATGTAATTAAAAAAGGAGATAGAATTGCACAAGCTATGTTTATTCCTTTTTTAGTAAGTGATAATTGTAATTCTGATGAGGAAAGAATCGGGGGATTTGGTAGCACTGGAAAGTAATTCAATTTAGAATGGGTATTAATATTAATACAATGTTGAAATTAAATTTAGAAATATAATAATGAGTATGCAAAGCTTACAAGTAGGGTAACCTATTTGTAAGCTTTATTTCAGTGGTGTTCAAAATTTTATATTTTGAAAATTGAACCTACCTAAGTGGATGAACATGATGTAGAAGTTGCTTGTTAAAATTTACAGGGGGTAATAACAATGAGAAAAACTATGGTAAGAGTAATTACTTGGAGTATATTAATTTCTTCAGTTGCTATTGTATGTTTTTTTAATTATATGGAGCAAAAAGGTAGTGGACCATATATACAGGCTATGGCGGATAATAACCAAGTAGTTAACAATAAATTAATTGAACATATAAGTTTAGCAGAAGAGGCTATAAATGAATTTGGAGCAGATTCAGATAAGGAAGCAGTGGAGCTTTGGGCAAAGGGGATAATGACAAGAAATGGAGTACTTCAATACGCTGTAATGGATAATGAACTTAAGGCAGAATTTAAAGAGAAACTTAAAGATGATGAGAATATTTCGTGGGTAACGGGAGTATCTAGTCCTTGGGTGACAGGCTATGAGATAAATGATGTAGTTAATGTTAGTGATAAGTTAAAATTATATAGAGTTAAATTTAATTTATCTACAAGCAATGGTGCTGAGGGACCTGTGTATAATACTGTAACAGTAGTAAATAGAGAAAAAAAGTGGGTTCTTTCGAGTATAAGGTAATTATATAAATATAAAGCAAATGAAATATTGTTAAATATAGCGATATGGATTATGGTGTTCGTGGTCATATAATAAATTAATAGTTAGCAACAGTAGAAAAGCAAAAGAAATAATAGTATACTTATATAGTCTTATAAATAATTGAATAGGAAAAAGGAGTGAATTATGAAGCTGAAAGTAAATTCAAGTGTAAAACGAAGAACCGTATCAAATATTATAGTATTATCTGTAGGTATTATTTTATACTTTACAATTAAAAATATGGGTGGTATTTTTAGAAGTGTAAGAGGTGTCATGAGTCTGCTTACACCATTTATATATGGATTTTCAATAGCTTATATTTTAGCTATTCCAATGGGGATAATAGAAGAGCGAGCTTTATGCTTCTTGGATAAGAAGAAGCAATATAAACTAAAGAGATTTTTAGCAATTACTATTACATATATATTGGCTGGGATAAGTATAGGCATCATATTTTCAATATTAATTCCGGAGTTAAGCCGTAGCATAACTACATTAATAGATAATATTCCAGTTTATATTAAATCACTAGAAACTTATATTAATAGTGTAGTCATTGGATTAAATTTGGATGCCACAATGGTAAACGAAGTAATTCAGGATTTTAGTAATATTTCTAATTATATAACTAGTATTACAGGGAGTGCAATAATGGATTTATTCCAATTTTCGGCTGACATTACTCAATATGTTCTTAATATATTTGTTGCAACTATTATTTCTATATATTTATTAGCAGGAAAGGAAAAGTTTTTTGCACAAACAAAGAAACTTTTATATGCAATACTTCCAGAGAGACCTGTTAGATACATGATAGAGCTTACAAGGTCAAGTCATAGAACCTTTATGGGATTTTTGAGTGGTAAACTATTAGATTCATTTATTATAGCAATAATATGTTTTATAGGTATGAAAATATTTAAAATGCCATATCCTTTACTTGTAAGTTTTATAATAGGAATGACCAATATTGTACCAGTTTTTGGACCATTCATTGGTGCTATACCGAGCGTAATTATAATATTTATTGCAAGTCCGGTTAAGGCATTATGGTTTATACTATTTGTATTTGTGCTACAACAATTTGATGGAAATATATTAGGTCCTAAAATATTAGGAAACTCTACTGGATTAACTGCATTTTGGGTAATGTTTGCCATACTTATAGGGAATGGATTTTTTGGTTTTATTGGAATGATACTTGGGGTTCCAGCATTTGCAGTGATATATTCAATTATAAAAGGATTAGTTGAACAGGGACTTGAGAATAAAGGTCTTCCGAGAGAAACAAAGGAATATGCATCATCGCAGAGTGAGATAAAATTTTAAGGCGGTTAAGAGAAATTATATATAACACCCAATAAATAGATTGCAACTATTTATTGGGTGTTTTTTATAGATTTAATGTAAATATAAAGATAAAAATTTGAAGTAATTGCATGATAAATATTATAAAAAAACGGCAAAGTTCTAAATTGTGTAAATATCTCTGTAAATAAACATGTTAAAACAATTTACTATAAAAGTTAAAAATAATAGATTGTACATTATAGAAAATTAAGGTATAATTTAACTGTAAATGTAAAAAGAGGTGTTAATTATGAATTTTGTATCATTTCAAGAAATTATAACAAAAATTCAAGGCGTAACTCATGCTAAGATTATATTTAGCGATGAGGAATTAATAGAGGCGCATATTATTGCAAATACAATAAGGTCACCTAAGCAGATTGTAAGGGACATAGAATCGGCACTTCTTGCTATATTTGATTATAGAATTGATAGAAAGATAATAAGCATAGCCCAGATAGATAGTGAAGAGAAAAAAGGTGTAAAAAGAATAAAATATGAAGGGATTTCAATAGAAATTAAAGATAATAATATTGAGTGTCAAGTAAGGCTTAAAGCGGGAGACGAAGAATATAGCGCTAGTGAAACAGCTATAAGTACAAGTGGTAATAGGCGTAAGGTAATAGCCAAGGCGACTATATCAACTGTTGAGAAAATAACAGGACAAGCATCTACTTTTGATATAGAAGATATTAATATAAATACATCAAGAGATATATCCTTTGCAACTGTAATTGTGAATATGATTAATAATAATTGTGAGGAAATACTTATAGGAACAGCAGTAGTAAAGACTGATATCAATGAAGCAATTGCAAAAGCTACTCTAGATGCAATGAATAGAATAGTAGAAAAATAATTAATTTGATTTAATGGCCGATTATATTATTAAATCTTCCCTTAGCGGAGTGGAAATTATGGCAGATTTTTAGCGGATCGTTGTTAATTTACATGTGAGGGGGAATTTTAACATGAAAAACTCTAAGAAAATCATGCCAGCTTTAATAGCTTTACTTGCTTTAGCAATGGCTGGTGGATCAAGTATAACTTGGATATTTAGATAATAAGTATAGTATAACCAATATAATCGGCATTAGATATATTTTAGGGGGACTAGCAAATGAAAGAGTTACCAGTTAAACAACGGCTTTTTTTTATTGTAATGTACATTGTAACGATAACATCATTAATACTCTCAATGTATATTGGAGGCATAAAGCTTGATATAGGTAATTATGGTGCTATTATTTTTTTTATTGCTTTAACTTTTTTAACAGAATCGTTTACAATAGCAGTGAAGAATATATCTTTTAGTACAAGTTTTGCTATTACATTAGCCTGTTATATCTTATTTGGGACATTTAACTGCATTATAATAACCGTTTTAGGTTTTTTATGCAGGGTTATTAAAGTGGAAGAAGATATTTATATGCATGTATTTAATACACCTATATATGGTACAATATTTAATTGTTGCGCTTTAATTTTACCGATATTAGCAGGAAATTATTTTTATAATTTATTTGGTGGAATATTAAATATTGAAAATGTTTATAATTATATACTGCCAATTATATTATTTGGACTTACATATCTTGTGATTAATGTGTTAATAATATCTATATTAATGTCTATAATGTTAGGGAAAAAAGTGATATATTGCTTTTTAAATAATATTAGTCCAGGGATACTAAATTCTATTGTAATGATACCAATAGGAATTTTTGTTGCAAATGTATATCAAAAATATACGTATTGGGGAATGGTATTCATAATATTCCCTATAATGTTAATTAGATATACGCTAGTATTATACACAAATTCTAAATCTCAATTTATAGAAACGGTAGAAGCACTAATGAATGCAATAGATGCGAGGGACCAGTATACTGAGGGTCATTCTAGAAGAGTTGCGGAAATATCTACAATCATTGCAAAGGAATTAAAATATAATCAATGGGAAATTGAGCAATTAAATGTGGCAGCGATGCTTCATGATGTTGGTAAGATTGGAATTAGTGATAACATACTAAATAAACCAGGGAAGCTAACGGATGATGAATTTAATAAAATAAAAGATCATTCAACAATAGGGTTAAAGATAATAAAGGAAATAAAGAATATTAATTATGTTCATCAAATAGTTAGGAACCATCATGAAAGATATGATGGTAAGGGTTATCCCGATGGTAAAAAGGGTGATGAACTCCCACAGAATGTATATATAGTTCAGTTAGCGGATACTGTAGACGCTATGATATCAGATAGACCGTATAGAAAAGGGTTACCTATGAATGTGGTCATAGAAGAATTAGAAAAGTATTCAGGCACTCAATTTCATCCCCTGATAGCTGAAGTTTATCTTAAAATATTGAGGGAGCAGGAAATAAATCAATCAACTAATACACATTATGAAGATAAGGTTGTTTATGGGGGATAATTATGTTTTTATTTGCAATTGTTCTTGCTATTATAATCGGATATTTATTGAAGGGTAGACTTGGAAATTTAAATAATTTAAGGTTTACATCTTTATATCTTGTAATAATTGGATTTTCAATAGAACTCATAATGAAAATTTTACTAAAAAATGAATTTTTAGGTATAGGATATTTTACATATTTTTTTAATATAATTATGTATGGACTTATAATGATTTTTATAGTTGTTAATAGAAAAAATAAAATGGTTTTAATAATAGGACTAGGATTATTACTAAATGCAATAGTTATATTTAGCAATAACTGTACTATGC
Source organism: Clostridium sp. (assembly GCF_036660475.1). Classification (GTDB taxonomy): domain Bacteria; phylum Bacillota; class Clostridia; order Clostridiales; family Clostridiaceae; genus Clostridium_J. The sequence goes on from NZ_JAVXAO010000008.1 coordinate 107,578, forward strand.
CTATAGGAACAAGGGCAATGGGATTTTTGGGGGTTAGTGGAAATGTTGAAATAAAGGGGTTATATTCTATTTTAACAAATGAAACTAATTTTAAAATTCTAGCTGATATAATACCATATAAGGTTTTGAGATATGGTGGGATAGCAAGTATTGGTGATATCATCATAGCTATAGGAGTAATGGGTATAATTATAAAAGGTATGAGCTTTAAAAAAGTATACTATAAAAATTATTATGATAACTAAACATTTAATTCAGATAATAAAAAAAGAGTGGAATAATTTAAATTATTTTACTCTTTTTTAAATGTATAGGAAAATTAAAATAAATTACAGTAATTGCATGTTTTTATGTTTTTATATTTTTATGTTCTTAGGGGGTTAAACCCTTAGAGCTAACAGGATTTGAGGCCTCTAGATGGAGCGCTGGTTTAAGTGCTATTTTTAATTATAAATTGTAATAAAATTGTTTTATTATTACACAAAATACATATCAATTATTTTTTATTATAATAAAAAACATGTTAAATAATTAACATGTATTATTGAGATAGTGAATTAAAGTGTGGTACAATATTAATTGGATATGATTGGTTATTGGTGTCGAAATTTAAAGTTTCGATACTTGTAAATACAGAATATCACATGTAATGAAATGAGGGGGACGAAGACATGTCACTAAAAGTAAATAATCTAGTTAAGAAATATGGAGACAAGGTTGTAGTCGATAATCTTAGTTTTGCTATAGAAGAACCTGGTGTATTTGGATTACTTGGAACCAATGGCGCTGGCAAGACGACAACTATAAGAATGATGCTCGGAATGCTAAAGAAGGATAATGGGACTATTACTTGGAATGATGAGACCTATAATTCTAAGAAGGTTTCTACAGGATATTTAGCTGAGGAGAGAGGGATTTATTCAAAATTTACAATAATAGATCAACTTGTATATTTTGGAGAACTTAAAGGAATGGAACGTAAAGAGGCTTTAAAAAGTATAGAATATTGGCTTGAACGGTTAGAGGCTACAGAATATAGAAATAAGAGAGCAGAGCAGCTTTCAAAGGGAAACCAACAAAAAATTCAGTTTATAGCTGCATTAATATCAAATCCAGATATTTTAATTTTGGATGAACCATTAAGTGGACTAGACCCAGTAAATACGGATTTATTTAAGGAGGTTATTAAAGAAGAAATTTCAAGAGGGAAATATATAATAATGTCAAGTCATCAAATGAGTACTATAGAAGAATTTTGTGATAATCTTGTGATACTTAACAAAGGAAAAACTGTGCTTAGTGGAAATTTAAATAAAATTAAGAAGTCGTATGGAAGAAATCATTTATTATTAAAATGTGAAGGTAATATTGGAGAGTTAATTAAAGAGTCTAATATGGATATATTAAATGAAAATAATGACTTTATAGAATTAAATGTTACAAGGGAAGAAGAAGCAACAAATCTACTTAAGGAAATACTAAATAGAAATATTCCAGTTATAAGATTTGAACTTAGAGAGCCAACTCTTCATGAAATATTTATAGAAAAGGTGGGTGAGTAGAATGGATATGAATAACTTTTGGAAGGTTACTAAATTTACTGTAGTTCAACAGGTTAAGGGGAAGTCGTTTAAAATTTCTACTACGATAATATTAGCCGCGGTACTGATATTAACATCTTTAATTAATTTTATTCCGGCATTTACAGGAAAAGATGATGCTAAAGATGGTGGGACATCGGCCAATGGTCAAATGGAAATTGCTATTGAGACAGCCTACTATATGGATGATTCAGATTTAAATATAGATTTAACACCAGGAATTAAGGCTGTGTTTCCAGATCTTAACTTTAAAAAAGCTGAAGAATCAAGAACAAGGTTAATTGAAAAAATGGATACAACTGATGAGAACATGGTACTTGTATCTATAAGCAATGAAGCTGTAGGGTATTATGTGGAGGTGATTACTCCATCTAATAGTGACGTTGTATCATCAGAGGATGGAGAAAAACTAGCACAAGTTATATCGAGTAATTTAAATGCTGGAAGATTTTTGAAAGTAGGTATATCACCAGAAGATACAAGTAAGTTATCAACACCTATTAGTACAAGAGTTATGGCTGCAAGTGATGAAAATGATACCTTTGAAGATATGATTATAAAGATGGTATTTCCTATGGTAGCTTGTATGTTATTGTTTTATATAATTTATTTCTATGGATATTGGGTTGCAAGTTCTATAGTAGCAGAAAAAACATCAAGGGTAATGGAACTACTACTTACTTCAACAAAACCAATGGAGCTTGTAGTTGGTAAATGTGTTGGTATGGGATTCTTAGCAATAACTCAATTTGCATCGATTTTACTTACAGCATTTATTTCATTTGTTGGAAGTGGAGCTATAGTTAAGAAGTTTATAAACACTTCTGCCAACATTTTTGATATAGCAGGAATTCTTGGGAAAATACCAGTATTACAAATAATTTTAATAATATTATTCTTTATTTTGGGATATGTACTATATGCAGTTTTAAATGCACTAGTTGGAGCTACAATAAGCAAATTAGAGGACTTAAATACTGCAATAATGCCAGTATCATTTATTTCAATTATAGGGTTTTATATTGCATATGCAGCAATAATGGCGGAAGGTTCTTTAGTTGCCCAAATAGCAACATATATGCCATTCTCATCACCTTTTTATATTCCATCAATGATTTTATCAGGGAGTGTAGGTGTTGGAGAAATGTTAATAGCGTTATTAATAATTATTGTAACAATTATTGTATTAACATTATTTACTGCTAGAGTATACTCTGTTGTAATATTACACACCGGAAACAGAGTAAAAATAAAGGATTTGTTTTCTATATTTACAAATGAGAAATAATAAAATTATTTTAGGATATTGGAATGTGTTAGTATATGAACTATACTGATATATTGTAAATATAACAGCATATAAATATCATATGAATAAATATAAGACACATAAAAATTTGCAATGCAATGGAGGGATGCTTTATATGAATAATAAATTATGTAAGTCTAACAATGCCGCAATAGCAGGGGTTTGTGGAGGCGTAGCAGAGTATTTTGGTTTTGATGTAAAAGTATTAAGAATTATATGGGTAGTATCTACAATTTTTGCAGGAGCAGGATTTTGGATTTATGTTGCCCTATGGATTTTGATGTCAGACAACAATTTTTAAAAAATATTTATATAAATTTTAATTAATGATGTATAATTTGTATTTTAAAATACTTCATGGATTTTAAATAAATAGAATCTACAAATTTAGTTAGACATATGTGTAAAATGGTAAGGTTAGAATTCTTACCATTTTTTATTTTGAGTTATAATTTAATATTATTTGGCAAGGAATTTAAATAACGGTTAACTTTTCGCAAAGAGTTTATTATTTCGATATAAAGTGATATAATAATTTATTGAGTGGCCAAAATGTTATAGATGTATTAAATTTTAAATTACATAAATATAACTAGTATGTAGGTTGTAAATTGATAGATAGGGAGATGATTGAATGTCAAATAGTAATATGGATTTAGGAAAAGATAAAGTAGGAAGTTTATTATTTAAGTTAGCACTTCCAGCTATTATTGCTCAACTTGTAAATGTGTTATATAACATAGTTGACAGAATATTTATTGGAAGAATGCCAAGTGGAGAGTTGGCTATGGCTGGGGTTGGAGTTGCATTTCCAATTATAATGATTATATCAGCGTGCAGTGCCTTAATTGGTATGGGAGGTGCTCCTCTTGCTGCAATAAAAATGGGTGAAAAAGATAATGATGGTGCTGAAAAGATAGTAAGTAATAGTTTTTCTACACTTGTTTTAATGGGATTAACGTTAACTGTTGGATTACTAATATTTAAAGAACCTATACTTTGGGCATTTGGTGCTAGCGATCAAACAATTGGATTTGCTAATGACTATTTAACTATATATCTTATTGGAACTATATTTGTGCAAATAGCACTTGGAATGAATCCTTTCATAAATACTCAAGGTTTTGCAAAAATTGGTATGGTTACTGTAATGGTTGGAGCAGTTATAAACATAGTTCTAGATCCGATATTTATATTTGGACTTGGAATGGGAGTTAAGGGGGCAGCACTTGCAACCATACTTGCCCAAGCGGTATCAGCTATATGGGTTTTATTCTTCCTGTTTGGAAAGAAGAGCATTCTTAAAATAAGAAAAAAACATATAATTCCAAACCCAAAGGTAGTTCTTGGAATTATGGCGCTCGGAGTATCTCCATTTATAATGCAAGCTACAGAAAGTTTAGTATTAATATCTTTAAATAATCAACTTAAAGTATATGGTGGAGACTTAGCTATAGGTGCAATGACAATAATGAGCAGTATTATGCAAATAATAATGCTACCACTTATGGGATTAACTCAGGGGGCACAGCCTATCATAAGTTATAACTATGGTGGAAAGCAAATAGATAGGGTTAAGAAGACATTTAAGTTATTAATCACATGCTGTTTGGCATATACAACGTTTATGTGGGGATCCCTTATGTTGTTCCCAGGAGTATTTGTAGGTATATTTAACAATGATCCACAACTTATGGCAATAACATCATGGAGTATTAAGATATACTTTGCAGGAATATTCTTATTTGGAGCACAGAGTGCTTGTCAACAAACATTCCTTGCCCTTGGACAAGCGAAAATATCGCTTATTCTGGCACTGTTAAGAAAGATAATTTTATTAATTCCATTAATATTTATACTTCCAATTTTCTTTACAGGTGACCAAGCTAAACTTCAAGCTGTTCTTACTGCAGAGCCAATCGCAGATATTTTAGCAGCTTTGAGCACCATAACTTGCTTTACTATATTTTATAAGCGAACGCTTAATGAGGATTCTAATATAGCTCTTAAAAATAGGGATACATTATAATTATTTATAGATTTAGTTGAAGCTATATAAAAAAGAGGTTACATTATTAAGCCATGATAATTTATCATGAAGTTTAATAGGGTAATCTCTTTCTTATTTAACATATTATTTAAATGTGGTATGTGTTGAAGGTTCTTTTTCACCAGTAGGTGTATGTTCATTTGCTTTGTTTTTAACACCTTCTTGATAGTTAGGGCCTTTTGGGTCAGATTTAAGGGTTGTAGTTTTTTTGTTTTTCTGGTTGCAACAATTCTTTGACAATATAACACCTCCTTGATTTACAACATTATTAGGATATACATATTTATATAAAATAATACTAGTATATATTGTTTTATATAAGTTGAAAATTAGGGTAAGAGTTAGTAATATGAAATAATTGTAAATGATGTTTGAAAACAAATAGACTAGAACAAGGAGGAGTAACGACTTGTTCTAGTCTATTTCGATTTAATTGGGTGGTAAATTAATTAATATGGAGATATTAATTGGGTATAGTATAATTATTTACTAATTACTAAATTTTAAACATATATTTTAAATATTTCATCATATCTAGACAGTGTATTAATTTTAACTTATTATTATAGTTATAAACTTATTTTTTAACTTAATTTATTTAGCATTAGTATGTTTAGTAAATTAAAAAAATTACATAAGGGGGATATTGATATGAACAAAAAAACTAAAGTAATATTGCTAGGAGCTGGAGATAGGGGATTAATCTACGCAAAATACATAAAATCACATAGTGATGAAGTTGAAATTGTTGCTGTAGCAGAGCCCATCAAGGAGAGAAGAGAAAATATTAAAAATATGTTCAATCTTAGTGATGATATGGTATTTAATTCTTGGGAGCAAGCTTTAGAAATTGGAAAAATTGGGGATGTTACAATAGTTTCAACTCAAGATAGAATGCACTATGACCCTACAATGAAGGCTTTAGAACTTGGATATCATATACTTTTAGAAAAACCTATGTCACCTGATTTAAAAGAATGTGTAGAAATGGTTAACAAAGCTGAAGAAAAGAATCTACATTTATTAGTGTGTCATGTTTTAAGATACACTGAATTTTTTAAACAGCTTAAAAATATTTTAGATAGCAAAGAGATAGGTGAGCTTATAACTATTCAACATATAGAAAATGTAGGATATTATCACCAAGCTCATAGTTTTGTAAGAGGAAATTGGAGAAATAAAGAGGAATCTGCTCCAATGATTCTTGCAAAGTGTTGCCATGATATGGATCTTATGTACTGGTTTGCAAATAGTCCTTGTGAGAGTCTTGCTTCTTATGGAAGCACAAAACATTTTAAAACAGAGTGTGCACCTGAGGGCGCATCTAAGATATGTTTAGAATGTGAAATAAAAGATTGTCCATACGATGCTAGAAAAATATACTTTAAAAGTAGTTCTGATGCAAATACCACATCAACAAGACAATGGCCGACTAGTGCTATAACAGAGGATTTATCTAATGAGGGAATAACAAAAGCATTAGCAGAAGGACCTTACGGAAGATGTGTTTATCACTGCGATAATAACGTAGTGGATAATCAGGTAGTAAGTTTAAATTTTGAAAATGCTGTTACTGTGGCATTTACTATGACTGCATTTACATCTAAAGTTTCTAGAATAACTAGGTTTATGGGAACTCATGGAGAAGTTAGAGCAAATACTGAAACAAATAAAATTGAAATATATGATTTTAGAACTAATGGCTTAAAAGTTATAGATGTAAAAGAGCCTGACAGTGGACACGGTGGCGGTGATAGTGGAATAATGAAGGATTTCTTCAACCTTGTAAGAACAGGTAAGGTTGAAGACAGATATACTACAGGCAAAGTGTCAATTCAAAGTCATGTAATGTCATTAGTTGCAGAGGAAGCTAGAATTAAAAAACAGACATTAAATCTTAAGGAATATGTACACAATTTAATGAAATAATTGTGGATAGTTAGTGATTTATATCCATATAAAAGGTATATATTAAAACTTAGGTTTTGGTATATACCTTTTTATGGTTAAATCGTGTTTTGTATGATTTTAGAAATAAAGTTAATTACTATAATTTTCATGGAAAAATAAAATGGAGTAACATTTAAAAGTTAATATTGTACATTATATATGAGCTTTTTAAGTAAAGTATATTGTAAACTATAAATAAAATTAAGGTTGACAATTTGGTGGTGCAATGATAAATTAATGATATAAGAAAGGGGAGTTAATTATTATGGAACAATCAATTTCAAAAACTCATTCAATGATTTTATGTGGAATGTTTGCAGCACTAGTAGCAGTAGGAGCATTTATACAGATCCCAGTACCGTTCATGGATTATTTTACATTGCAATTCCTATTTGTTTTACTAGCAGGAATTATACTTGGACCTATAAGGGGTGCTACATCAGTTGGAGTATATGTCCTCATTGGACTTTGTGGAGTTCCTGTTTTTGCAGCGGGCGGAGGACTTGCTTATATAATTCGTCCAAGCTTTGGATATTTATTAGGGTTTATAGTTGCTTCATATGTAGTTGGAATGATTACAAAAAAGAGAGAAAATTTAAGTTTTAGAAAAATGTTAATAGCCTGCTTAATAGCTATGGGTGTAGTTTATTTTATAGGAATAATATATAAATATTGCATATTAAACTTTTATGTAGGAACCTCAACAGGAATTTGGTCATTGTTACTTGCTGCCCTTCCGTTAGATATTCCAGGCGATATATTACTTTGTTTTGTGGCAGCATACATAGGAAAGAAAATCAGAACTAGGGTAAGGGTTTAAATGAATTACTATTAAATTAAGAGGAGAATTGTATGGTACAGCAGCTAAAAGAAAAAATATTACAAGGTTATTTAATTTCACGTGAAGAGGCAGAAGGATTACTTGAGGTACAGTTGGAAGAACTTTGTGATGCAGCTAATGAAATACGAGAAATTTTATGTGGGGACAAATTCAATCTATGTACAATTATAAATGGAAAGAGTGGTAGATGTTCAGAAAATTGTAAGTACTGCGCCCAGTCAGTGCATTTCAATACAAATGTAGATGAATATTCATTACTTTCACTAGAAAAAATAGTTTCTAATGCAGTATCTAACTACTCAGAGGGAGTTCAGAGATTTTCAATTGTAACATCTGGAAGAACAATGGATGATGATGACCTTAAACAAGTTTGTGAAATAAATCGTGAGATATCAGAACAATGTGGGGTTAGACTTTGTGGATCTCATGGACTACTTAGCTTAGAAAAATTACAGATGCTTAAGGATTCAGGAGTTACACGTTATCATAACAATCTTGAAACCTCAAAGCGTTTCTTTGAAAATGTTTGTACAACTCACACTTATGAAGACAAGGTACAGGTTATAAAGAATGCAAAGAAAGTCGGTATGGAGGTTTGTAGTGGTGGAATCCTTGGACTTGGAGAAAATTTTAAAGATAGAATAGATATGGCTTTTGAACTTAGAAATCTTGAAGTTGATTCAGTGCCTATAAATGTTCTAAATCCAATAAAGGGCACGCCAATGGAAAATAATGATTTAGTCAGCTATGAGGACTTACTTAGAACCATTGCAATATATCGGTTTATTATGCCAACTATATCAATTCGGCTAGCTGGAGGAAGAGCACTATTAAATGATAAAGGACGAGCTGCCTTTAAATCCGGAGTTAATTCAACCATATCAGGGGACATGCTTACTACTTCTGGGATTTCTACGAAAGAAGATATAGCAATAGTTAAGGAAATTGGATTTAAGGTGGAGAATCATGAGTAAGGGTGTTTTTATAACAGCTACTGGCACAGATGTTGGGAAAACCTATATAAGTGGGAATTTACTAAGGAAGTTAAGAAAGGCTGGAATGAAAGTAGGATATTTTAAGGCGGCTCTTAGTGGAGCAATAGTAGGTGTTGAAAAAGAACTAATACCTGGTGATGCAAAATATGTTTATAATATGGCTGGCATAGAAGGCGATTTTAATGATTCCATTCCATATATATTAGAAACAGAATCATCTCCTCATTTAGCAGCGCAGCTAGAAGGGGTAGAAATAAACCTTAAGACAATTATTAACCATTATGAGAATCATAGTAAGCAATATGATTTTGTTCTTTCAGAAGGAAGTGGAGGTATTGTATGTCCAATATATCTTCAAAGTGAAAAGATTATGCTAATGGATGTTATTAAGGGATTAAATTTAGAAATAGTTATTGTATCAGATGCAGGTCTTGGAACAATAAACTCAACTATGCTTACAGTTGAATATGCTAGAAATCATAATATTGGAATAAAAGGAATTATCCTAAATAATTTTGATAGAGATAACTTTATACACGTTGATAATTTAAAAGTAATAAAGGATTTTACTGGATTGCAAGTTTATATTTGTGAGACACAGGGGGAAGTTGAAATTAAGGAAGAAGAGTTAGTAAAATTATTTAATTAAATAATTTTAACCCAAAAGGCTATCTTAAATTAAATTAAGATAGCCTCTTTGGTTATTCACAGTTATCATTTAGTTCAGCCATTAAATTTTCAAAGGCTTCCTTAGTTTTTATAGAATCTTTATAATTTATATAATAATTAGAGGTTGTACTATTACTTATAATTTCAATAAATGGCCCAGTCTCACTTACTAAGAATAACATAGCTTTTTTATTTCCTTCAAGCTTAAAGTGTCCCTTTTGTAATTCTCCAAGGCCAATTCCATTAGTTCTCATAATAATCTTTGGTGTTTCATCTACAAGAGTTATTTTCTCAATGGTTTTTCGATCTATATTAGCATTGTATCCACCAGATAAACTTATAGAGCTATCATTAACAGTTATCTTAGGTGCACTAAATCCAAGGATAAACATAGGTATATTAATTAACAGTACTATAAATAAGACCACAATTAGCACAATTTTGATTTCTTTTTTTGAACTAGGATTATGGTCAAATTTTTGAAGAAAAAATAGGTAAAAGATGGTGATGGCTACAGTTGCAATTATAAAAGGTACGATAGACATTTTAAAAAGGTAATTTGAAAAAATACCAAGAATATTAACTCCTGATATAATATAACACATATGTGACATGTGTTTACCTAGAGATTTGATATCTATATTAGCCTTTTCGGATTTTGTTGAGGTATTGTAGCCAGAAATTAACCAGTAGCATTTGAATTTACCTATTAGTATTCCAAGTAATAAAAATAGAGTAGCTATAAAAAGTAGTATAAAATACGATTCCATGAAACCACCTCCAAGTCAAATAAAGATTAACTAGATGAGATAAGGAGTTATCTAAGTTTTAGGGAATTAACCCACTGATGAAGTTTAAGTTTGCTATCATCCTTAGAAAGAGTTAATGGGTCTTGAAATTCAATTTTACCTAAGATCTCATTATTCGGATTTAATTCTTTTTCAAAATTAGCGAAAATACCTTTAGAACTTCCACCACCATGACAGCAGTATAAGCCTATGTTTTTATCTTTAATTTCATTTTCTATAAAAAAGGTTTTTAGTGCAGGTGCATAGGTACCAGCCCAAATTGGGCTGCCAATAAATAGGTTGTCATACTTTTTAAAATCTATAGTGTAGGGATTAAGCTCAGGGGCTTTATTCATTATAATTTGTTTGCCACCCCACAAATATTTAGAAAGCTTGAAACTATTCGGATTTAAATCTTTAATTGGTTTCAACTCTAATATATCGCAATTAAGTATATTTTTAATTTCCTCTCCGATTAGTTTTGAATTTCCGTCAAGTGAATAAAATACGACTAAAGTATTTGACAATTTTAACATCCCCCTCTGTATATTCTCAAGTAGAATTAATATATTATAAAAAATAGATATTGTCTAAACTTAATTATATGAAATGTAGATAAATAATATTAATACTATTAACATTATTATACAAAGTATATATAACAATGCATGTAATATCAAGAGAGAACGTGATTTTATTAAATTTTATTCGTGAAGTTCTTCTGAGAATAATGGAAACTTATTGACAGAGAATTTATAAAGTGATAAATTATGTTTAATGGGAGATGATTGAAATGAAATATTTAATAAATGAAAAACATCAACATCATCATAGTTACGAGGTCTTATAATCTTAGGTTTGAAAATAAACCATAGATATAGGCCTATTTGTGTGAGGGCAATGTATCTATGGAGATATAGAAGTTTAAATCTCTAAGGATATGATGTCTTTAGGGATTTTTTTGTTGCTACAAAGCTATAAATAGGGCGTTGGTGTTAATGTGAAATAAAGATTATATACCAAAGATAAAGATGATTAATGTTATATAATATAGATTTAAGGAGAGATAATTTATGAGTACAAAAATTACAAAACCAAGTATATTACCAGGATTTATGGAGCTTACGCCAAGAGAACAGGTGGCGTTTAATAATGTGTATGATGTTATTAGAAGAAACTATGAGTCTTTTGGATTTCTTCCAATAGATACTCCAATAATTGAAAAAAGTGAAGTTTTACTTGCAAAAACTGGTGGAGATACAGAAAAACAAATTTACACTTTAACTAAAGGAAGCACTGACATGGCAATGAGATTTGACTTAACGGTACCTCTTGCTCGTTATGTTGCACAACATATGGAGGAAATAGCTTTTCCTTTTAAAAGATACCAAATGGGGAAAGTGTATAGAGGTGAAAGAAATCAAAGAGGTAGATTTAGAGAGTTCTATCAATGTGATGTGGATGTTATAGGGAATGGTACTTTAAGTATTGTTAATGATGCTCAAATTCCAAGCACAATCTATAAAATATTTAAGGAACTTGGATTTGATAACTTTAAAATCAGAATTAATAATAGAAAAATTCTAGATGGATTCTTAAGAAGTTTAAACATAGATAAATGTACAGAGGTTTTAAGATGTATAGATAAACTCGCTAAAATAGGAGAAGACAAGGTTAGAGAAGAACTAAGTGAGTATATTTCAACTAGTGAAGGGATAGAAAGCTTAATAAAGTTTATTACGTCTGAAGGTAGCAATGATGAAAAAATTGAGATGCTGAAAAATAGCACAGTAACGCATGAAAGGTTTATTGAGGGTGTAGAAGAACTCGAAATTGTAAATAAATATATAAAAGCATTCGGTATTCCAGATAAAAACTATATCATAGATTTTAAGATAACTAGAGGTCTTGATTACTATACAGGAACTGTATATGAAACATTCTTAGATGATTATCCTGAGTTTGGTTCAGTATGTTCAGGTGGTAGATATGATGATCTAGCTCAGTATTATACTGAAAAAAAACTTCCTGGAGTTGGAATATCTATAGGGCTTACAAGATTATTTTGGAGCTTTATGGAGAGTAACATTATAGATTTAAATAGTAATTCTTTAATAGATGTTTTAGTAATTCCAATGGATGAAGACTTTGAGTATGGAGTTAAGGTTTGTAATGAATTAAGAGAAGCTGGCGTAAAAGTTGATATATATCTTGAGGGTGGAAAATTCCCTAAGAAAATGAAATATGCTAATAAGTTAGCTATTCCCAATGTTATAATCATTGGGGAAAATGAAAAAATTGAGAATAAAATTCTGCTTAAGAATATGGAAACAGGTGAACAAAATTTAGTTTCTGTAGAAGAAGTAATTTTAATTTTAAACAATAAATAATAAATAAGATCTAATCGGTAATAATCAAGTTAATATAAATAGGCTGTTTTAAAATTAGTGACCTATGCTTTATTCAAATGTTGAAATTGAACTTAAATACTATTGATAGCTAAGGGTTTAGCGGAAATAATATAAGTTGAATTTCAACATAGGTTTAGTATTAAGTCAAATTTAAGACAGTCCTATTTATTTTTTTAATCACTTAATCCAATTCTATCTTTAAAGCTATTTAACCCAATTCTATCTATATAATTTCCAATTCGTTCTCTTTCATGGGCATTTTCATCATATACTTGGATTATTTTTTCTATTAGGTCAAATACATCTTCAGCAGGTACATTAACAGCTAGTCTATCACCAAGTCTAGGCTTAACGCCACCTTTACCACCAACATAAACAATCCAGCCCTTAACTCCACCAATTAACCCTATATCTCTTGTATGACTATCACCACAGGCGTTAGGACATCCACTAACCCCTATCTTTAATTTATTAGGAAGATTTCTTCCGTGAAAAGCTTCATCTATTTTAGAACCAATCCCCATAGAATCTTGAAGACCCCTTTTACAGAAAGTAGTTCCAGGACAGATTTTTACACTTCTAACGCATAAACCAATTGCAGCACCAGGTTTCATACCTAAATCAGCCCAAGCGCTATCAATATCCTCTTCTTTTAAGCCTACAATGGCAATACGCTGAGCTCCTGTAAGCTTAAGTGCAGCTACGTTATATTTCTCAGCTACATCGGCAATATCTCTAAGTTGCTGAGGTGTAACAACACCTCCAACTAAATGTGGTGCTATAGCATAAGTTTCTTTATCTCGTTGGATAACCGCACCTTTATCTAATAAATCTTTCATAGTATTCCTCCTTGTTATTAATATTTTAAGTTAAGTAGATATGTTCTTCATACATAAGTTTAATCTAAAGTAAGTTAATAATAAATGTTCTGTAGCTAAAATTAACAAAAATTTATAAAAAAGTAATTATCGCTTTTGGAAATATTATATAGCAAATTGTTGAAAATTTACACATAAAGATTTAAGAAACATAATAATTAATAATAATATGTAATAAGTATGATAAATATAATGGAATATAATGGAAAAAATAAATTGAAATATATTACAATAATGTTAAAATTATTGTAACAAGTAATTGGTTTTGGTGAAACTATGATTAATCAAAATCATCATTGGTAAAAGAAATTATATTTGGGGGGATTTGAATGAATTTAAAAAAAGGGATAGCGGTAGGACTTTCACTTTCATTGGTGCTTGGTTCTAATGTATCAGCTTTAGCCATGCCTAATGAGCTGATAAAGTCACTTGGTGAGAGCAAAGAACAAATTATGGTTTTACAAGCACAAATTGATCAGGAAGATGGACTTAAAAGTATTAAGGAATCTGATAAAGTTAGAGTTGTTGTAGAGCTTGAGTCAGAGCCAGTAATTGAAATTGCAACTAGAAAAGGCTTGAAGATTGATGAAATGAATACTGGTGAGGTTAAGAGTATCCAGAAGTCAATTTTAAAAGTTCAAGACACTGTCCAAAATGATATTAGTAATAAGGGTATTGAGTTTGAAGTTATTAATACTTTTACAAATGTAGCAAATGGATTTAGTATTGAAACAACCTTGGGTGAATCAAGAAAAATACAAGAAGTAAAAGGTGTTAAATCAGTTACAATTGCGAATGAATATGATAGACCAGAGCCTATGATGAATAATAGTGGAGATATAATAAATTCTAAAGAAACTTGGGCGTTAGGATATAATGGAGAGGGTACCGTTGTTGCAGTTGTTGATACCGGCGTAGATTCAACTCATAGAGATATGCTAGTTACAGATCCTACTAAAGCGGAACTCCAGATAGATGAAGTACAAGCTATAGCTAAAGATAAGAAATTAGCTGGTACTTATAGAACTTCAAAAGTGCCTTACGGATATAATTATATGGATCAAAATCAAGAAATATTAGATTTAGGACCAGATGCATCTATGCATGGTATGCATGTTGCAGGGACTGTAGGCGCTAACGGAGATGTAAAAAATGATGGAATTAAAGGTGTGGCTCCAGAAGCTCAAATCCTTGCTATGAAAGTATTTGGTAATGATCCATCTATGAGTTCAACCTTCGGAGATGTTATTGTAAAAGCTATAGATGATTCTGTTATTCTTGGAGCAGATGTTGTTAACATGAGCTTAGGTTCTACGGCATCATATGTTGATGATACAGATTTAGAACAGGCCGCTGTTAATAGAGCTGTAGACAACGGTGTTGTTATGGCAATATCTGCTGGCAACTCAAATGTATTTGGTAGTGGATATAAAAATCCATATGCAGCAAATCCAGATTATGGTGTTGTTGGATCACCTGGACTTGCTACAGATTCTCTTCAAGTAGCATCTATCGAAAATAATATTCTAAGTGGGTTTGGTTTAGAATATGAAATAAATGGTGTAGCAGGTATAGCACCTTATACAATTGCGGGACCAGATATGTTAGATGCATTTAAAGGTAAAAATCTTAAAGTAGTTGATTGTGGGCTTGGTGGAAGTGGTGCTGACTTCACAGCAGCAGTTAAGGGGAATATCGCATTAATTCAGCGTGGAACATTTACATTTTCTGAAAAGATACTGAATGCTCAAAATGCTGGAGCTATTGGCGTTATAGTCTACAATAGTGCTGCTGGTGGGGATGGTCTTATGAATATGGCTTATCCAACAGAGGGTGGTAATATACCAGCAATATTTATAGGTAGATCTCACGGTATTGCGATTTCAAATGAAAGCAAGATAAAAGATACAGCAGTTATATTAAATGGAAAATCGGCATCAGCTGTTAATCCATCAGCAGGAAAAATGTCGACTTTTACATCGTGGGGAACAACTCCAAATTTAGAATTTAAACCAGAAATTACTGCACCAGGCGGAAATATTTGGTCTACAGCTAACAATAATGGATATCAAAATATGAGTGGAACATCTATGGCTGCACCGCATGTTGCTGGAGGATCGGCACTAGTACTTCAAAGAGTTGATAAAGAATTTGCATTAACTGGAGAAGCTAGAGCTTTGATGGCTAAAAATTTATTAATGAGTACTGCAAAGGCTCATGTTGATAATGGTAATCTGCAAAAATATGGAGTACTTGCTGGAGCCAACTATACATCACCTAGAAGACAGGGTGCAGGAGTTATGGATTTACAGGCAGCAACTACAACACCTGCAATAGTTACAGATAGTACTAGTGGAGAATGCAAAGTAAACTTAAAAGAAATATTAGGGAAATCTGCAACATTTACTGTAGAAATTAAAAATTATAGCGATAAAGAATTAACTTACAATGTAGCAGGTACAGTTCAAACAGATTTAAGTGATGAGGATTCCACGTATTTGCAAGCACAAAATTTAGTTGATAAAAGCAGTAAACAGTTTCCAATATCTTTTAATAATAAAATTATTTCAGTGCCTGCCAAAGGTAGTGAAATGTTGAATGTTACTATAGATTTAAGTAATACGATAACCGCTTATGGTGGAGTTACAATGGAAGAAGCATTTGTTAATGGTGGATATGTGGAAGGCTTTGTTACTTTAACAGATCCAAATGATATTAATCCAGAGTTAAGCATTCCATACGTTGGATTTAAAGGTGAGTGGGATAAAGCGCCAATTATAGACGCATCAATATATGATGAAGAAAGAAATTCATTCTATGGATTTACAGCTATGGGGACAGCCGTTGGTGGTGGTGATTATGATTTCCTAGGTGTTAATGTTAATGGAAAAGTAGCAGATGGAAACAAAATAGCATTTTCACCGAATGGAGATGGAGCTAATGATGCAATAACTCCTATACTTTCATATCTAAGAAATGCTAAAGAATTAGAAGTTGAGGTTTTAAATAGTAATGGAGATGTTATAAGAACCATATATCAGGATGCTAATTTAACAAAGCATTACTATGATGGTAAAAAACCTAAATATAGCATATTAAACGAGGCTGCATGGGATGGAAAAGCAAATAATACTATGGTTAAAGATGGTCAGTATACCTATAGAGTTAAATCTAGAATAGATTTCGAGGATGCAAAATGGCAAAATTTTGATTTTAAAATAAATGTAGATACAGTTAAGCCGACTATGAAATCTATTGACTATGATAAACAAACAAATCAGTTAACAGTAGTTGCAGAGGACAATAATGTAGGTCAAGTTTATAAATATGTATTGGTTAATGAAGGAAAAGAGATTACTACTAATGATACAGGGATCTTTAATTTAAAGGATGTTGATTATAAAAACTGTACTTTAGAGATATATGACTATGCAAGAAATAAAGAAGTTGTTAATTTATCAGAAGCTATACCAGGAGAGTTTAAAGAGCCAACTGGACCTTCTGAAGGTGATAAAACAATACCAACAGTTATGGTGAGTGGGCCTGAATTCTTTGGAGTAGTAAATCAGAGTAAAGTAGTTGTTACAGGAACTATTCAAGATGCGTCTGCAATCTCTGAATTTACTATTCAAGGTAAAAACACACCATTAAAGTTTAATACTCATAAGGGAATTTGGGAATTCTCAGCAGAAGTAGAATTAAAAGATGGATATCATAGCATTATGGTAGCGGCTAGAGATGCTGCAAATAATGAAATAGGATTTGCCCATAAAATATTTGTAGATACAGTAGCTCCAGTTATAGAAATGGATAATACACCTAAAGAAACTACAGATGATTCTATAATTATTTCAGGTAAATTAACTGATAATTTACCAAGCTTAAAAATAAAAGTGAATGGGAATATGGTTAAAAATATAGCACCAGATTGGTCATATTTTGATACCCTTCCATCAGCTGAGCATAAGCTTGCATACGAAGTTAAATTAGTAGATGGTGAAAATAAAATAATAGTTGAAGCATTAGATACAGCAGGACATGTTACGGTTAAAGAGATTATCGTAAATAAAGTTGATAAAATTGCACCGACTCCAGATAAAACTGCACCTAAAGCACCAGGTTTAACAGAAGAAAAAGGGTTAATAACATTAGTTAAATCAGATGAAGATACAGCAAAAATAGAATATAGCTTAGATAATAAAGCATGGACAGCATATACAGCACCAGTAAAGGTAGCTGAAAAAGCAACTATTTATGTAAGAGCTGTAGATGGGTCAGGAAATGTGAGTGAGGTTACAAAATATACAGTGCCAGATAGAACAGCACCTGTGGTTCCTACAGTACCAGATACGACAGCACCTAAAGCTCCAGTGTTGACAGAAGAAAAAGGTATGGTAACATTAGTTGTATCAGATCAAGATACAAGAAAAATGGAATATAGCTTGGATAATAAAACATGGGTAGTTTACACAGCACCAGTAAAGGTAGATGAAAAAGGAACTATTTATGTAAGAGCTATAGATGATTCAGGAAATGTGAGTGGAGTTGTAAGTTATACAATACCAGATAAAACAGGACCTAAAGCTCCAGTGCTAACTGAAGAAAAAGGTGTGGTAACATTAGTTGGATCAGATGAAGACACAGCAAAAATAGAATATAGCTTAGATAATAAAACATGGACAGTTTACACAGGACCAGTAAAGGTAGCTGAAAAAGGAACTATTTATGCAAGAGCTATAGATAAAGCTGAGAATGTAAGTGGAGTGGTAACTTATACAGTGCCAGATAGAACTGCGCCTAAATCACCAGCTATAACAGAATCAAAGGGTAAAGCTATATTAACGTCAACAGACGAAGATACTGCAAAAATGGAATATAGCTTAGATAATAAAATATGGGTTGCGTATACAGCCCCTGTAGAAGTTGCTGAAAAAGCTACAATCTATGCAAGAGCTATAGATCAAGCAGGAAATATAAGTGAAGTTCAAAAATATGTAATGTCAGAAAAAGAACAAGTAAAGCCAGAGGAACCAGCAAAACCAGAGGAACCAGCAAAACCAGAGGAACCATCAAAACCATCAAAACCAGAAATTAACCTACCACAAACAGGTGGAATAGTTGGAAGTGGATTAATGGTTATAGGTGGAATAGTTGCTTCTGCAATTGGAGCATTGGGTTTAAGAAAAAGGAAATAAATAAATAAATAAATAAAGGGACTGAAATAGCTAAATTACATTAGCTATTTCAGTCCTTTATTTTATAGAAGATACTTGGGGAAATATTAATAAGTTATAAAAATTAATGAGATTAGATAAAATGTATAATTACATTACTTAGTAGCGTTAATATAAGACAACATTATATATTCGCCAACCTTTAAGTTATGACCCCATTTTTCTTCATATTCTTTAGGAACAGCCTTTGTAGTAATATCAATGTTTTTAAATCCTGATTTTTCTAAGTACGAAGTTAACTCTTCAACTGAAGAGGCCCCAGTAACTCAGCCACAATAAAGATTTTCATCTTCTTTCATTTCATTTGTTAACTCTTTCATAAGTACTATATCAGATATGGCAATACGTCCACCAGATTTTAAAACTCTGAACACCTCATCATATACTCTTTGTTTGTTTGGAGATAGGTTAATAACACAGTTGGAGATAACTACATCCACAGTATTATCCGCAACAGGAAGATTTTCAACTTCTCCAAGTCTAAAATCAACATTTTTATAGTTGTAATCAGAAGCAGCATTTCTAGCTTTTCTTAACATCTCATAGGTCATATCAACTCCAATGATAAAACCAGAAGGACCTACCTTTTTTGAAGCTAAAAAGCAATCAAATCCACCTCCGCTACCCAAGTCAAGGAGAGTTTCGTTAGATTTAAGATTAGCAATAGAAAGAGGATTACCACAGCCTAATCCCATATTTACGCCTTCTGGAACTGATGCTATATCTTCTTCAGAATATCCAATTTTACTAGAGATTTCTGTGGCAGATTTTTTTAGTGTAATTCCAGTTTTTTTGTTATTACCACAACAGTCACCTTTTTTTATAGATTCAAGGGCGATACTTTTATAGCTTTCACGGACTGCATTCTTTATATTAAGATTTTTATTTGAATTCATAATTCAATTCTCCTTTTTATAATTGGTTTAAATAAAATAATTCACTATAATTGATTATTTAGAACATAGATTTATAATTATATTACTCATTATGTTACTAATTATTCACTTAAATGTTTTCAGTCAATATCTATTATTATATATGAAATACAAAAAATACACACAAAATAGCTACATAATTCAAAAATGATATAAACTTAGTTATAATTTTATCATCAAATTATATTTATGGAAAAAAAAGCAATTAAATCAATTATATATGATATAATTACAGTATAAATTGAGGAGGGGTTAATATGTTAACGTTATTGCTAATATTAAATATTATGGTATTTATTGGGGTAGTCATCTACATTGGTAAAAATGTAATATGTAGGTATAAACTATCAGATAGTTGGCTTAAAAATACAAGTATAATGGTTCTAATATGCATAGCAGCTTATGGTACATTTTTAGGTACATTTAGTGGTATGGTATTAATTCAAGAACAAGATGCTATAGAGTATAAAACATCAAAAATTTTAACAGAAGAGGAAAAATTGGAATTAGCGGAAGAGGAAAAAATATTTAAAGCAAATAAAAGTGAAATTCAAAAGTCTACTACGGTTACCTGTACGACATTTGCAATGGTATTAGTTATACAACAAAGTATTAATAAGAAAAAAAACAATACACCTACAGCTGGCAAATGGGACTTGTCTAAGTATAAATAAAGGAAATTTACATTCTATCAACGAATATAATATATATAGCTTAGAATAAATTTAAAGTTATACATGTATAAATAACAAGATACAAAGGATTATTACTAGGGGGATTAAACAATGACAAGCATAATAAAAACTAAAGTAGATAAATATGTATTAAGATTTGCAGAGGAAAAAGACGTATCATTAATTTTGCAATTTATAAAGGAACTTGCAGATTACGAGAAGCTTTTGCATGAGGTAGTTGCAACAGAGGAGATTCTAATGGAATCCTTATTTGTACGTAAGGGAGCGCAGGTTATAATTGGTGAATATGATGGAAAGCCGGTGAGTTTTGCATTGTTTTTTCATAATTTTTCAACATTTACTGGGAAACCCGGTTTATATTTAGAGGATTTATATGTAAAGCCAGAAATGCGAGGAAAAGGTCTTGGGAAAACTCTTCTTGCTTTCTTAGCAAACTTAGCAGTTGAAAGAGATTGTGGAAGATTTGAGTGGTGGTGTATAGACTGGAATGAGCCATCAATAAAATTCTATAAACAACTTGGAGCAATACCTATGGATGAGTGGACTGTATATAGAGTGTGTGATAAGGCTTTAACAGATTTAGCGTTAGAGTTTAAATAATATGCAGAATATGTAGAGCTCAGATGTATCAAATGTATAAATGATTTTAATGTACAAATAATTCAAATATGTATTTAATATATTAGGGTTAAACAGGTTAGTTAGGTAATTGAACGTTACCTAACTAACCTGTTTATTTTATTTATGTTTGGGTTATTTTAGTAATGTAAAAAATCTGAATTTCAAGAAATGAACCTAATAATATAAGTTTTATTAAAATAAACAATCGCAAACAATTATTGTAATTATATAGCACTTAATGTATAATTTTGCATTATAAGATAAAATTATCATATTGGGGGAAAGATAATATGTATACATATGAGGGGCTAATTTATTTAAATGAGGAGAATTGTCTTGGGTGTAACAAGTGTATAAGTAACTGTCCTATTTTTGAAGCGAATATAGCTTATAGTACAGAAAAAGGTAATAAGATAAAAATTAACGGGGATAAATGTATTCATTGCGGTGAATGTATAAAAGTTTGTGATCACAATGCGAGAGGATTTAAGGATGATACAGAGGGATTTTTCCAGGATTTAAAATCAGGGGTTAATATATCTTTAGTAGTAGCTCCAGCAATTAGAGCAACTACTAAAGACTATAAAAAGCTTTTTGGATTTTTGAAAAAAATGGGGGTTAACCTTATATATGATGTGTCTTATGGCGCTGATATAGTAGTGTGGGCTTATTTAAAATGGATAAATGAGAATAAGGGTAAGTCAATAATTGCACAGCCTTGTCCAGCAATTGTAAATTATATTGAGATGTATAAAACCGAATTAATTGATAAACTTGCACCGATAAATAGTCCAATGATATGTACAGCAATTTACATGAATAAATATAAAAATATTAAGGATAGAATAGCTTTTTTATCACCGTGTATAGCTAAATCAGATGAAATCCATAATAAAAATACTAAAGGATACATTAGTTATAATGTTACGTTTAAAAGGTTAGAGGAGTATATTAAAAATAATAAAATAAATATAGATTCTTACAAAGAGTATGAATTTGATGAAGTAGATTGTGGATTAGGATTTTTATTCAGCAGACCTGGAGGGTTAAGGGAAAATGTGGAATATAATATGCCAGATGCTTGGATTAGACAAATAGAAGGTCAACATCATGCATATAAATATTTAAATGGTTATAGTGAGAGTACTAAAAATAATAAGCAGTTGCCGCTTTTAGTAGACATTCTTAATTGCTCTTACGGATGTAATTTAGGAACAGGAACAAATTTTGATGATTCTGTAGGCGATTCATTTTTAGATGACAGTGATTTGATTTTTAATTCCTTAAAAAATATAAAAAGGAAAGAAAAAAAGGGTAGAATACCTAAGAAAAAGGAAAAGTGGTTATTCGATAATTTTGATAAGAATTTAAGAGTAGAAGATTTTTTTAGGAAATATGAAGGCAAATCCATTAAGTCATATATTAAAGACCCAAGTGAAATAGAACGTGATAAAATTTTTAATAAACTAAATAAAATAACTGCTAACGAAAGAAAAATAAACTGCTCTTCATGTGGATATAATTATTGTGATGTTATGGTTAAAGCAATACATAATGAGATTAATATATATTCTAATTGTATAGATTATAATAAAAAAGAAATTGTAAATGAGTTGGAAATGTTAAAAGAAAAGGATGAGCAAGTTAAAATATTAGATGAATATAATAAATTAAGCGAAGAGAGAATTAGGAAAGCAGAAACTTTAAATAAAGGTGTTAGGGAAATAATGGCTGAAATAGAAGCAGTTACGGAACAAAATACTTTAAATGCGAGCAATGTAGAAAAAATAAATATTGAATCATTACATGTAAAGGATACAGCACATAAATTAAAAGAAAGTATTAATCTTATGAGTGAAAAGATGGATAGATTTAGTGATGCTACCGGTGAAATTGTTAAGGTGGCGGATCAGACAAACTTATTATCGTTAAATGCGTCAATTGAAGCAGCAAGAGCTGGTGAAGGCGGGAGAGGCTTTGCGGTTGTAGCTAATGAGGTGAAAAAGTTATCTGAGTATTCGAAAAAAGTTTCTACATCGACTAGTGAAGATCAATACGAGATGATGGGAATATTGAAGGAAGTAACAGAGATTGCAAAAATATTAGACAATAAAATAGAAATAGTTAATGAGGCTATTAATAATGTATCAGCATCTATGCAAGAAATAGCATCTGCTAGTGAAGAAATAACAGCATCAGCACTAAGTTTAGTAGAATAAATTTTAGAATAAATGACAAATACAAAGAAATTTAAAAAGATTCAGAAAATTGTATTGACATAAAATACTAAACCTGGTTATAATAAAGGAGTGCTAAATATTAGTTATACTAATTAATTCTTATATTACTATAAAAATTCTTTCAAAACTTAGTAAAGAAGTGTAATAAGATTTAAATAAGTAAAGAATAGGTTGGCATATTATTAAAAATAGAGATTAGTTAAAATATAAGAAAGAAAAGGAGGTAGGAAATATGTTAAGTAATAATAATTTTGTACGTGTCAGATCCATGTTTATTAATGGAAATAATGCGCATACCAGTAATTATAGTTCACTACAATTTAATATTAGAAATATAACCCTACCTCAAAATATAGGTTTTTAAAAGACTATTTTAAATAACTATTTTGTGAGAAAAGTCCTAGGGTAACCAAGGACTTTTTATATATTTATCCATGCTTATAAATTTAACACTATCATTATAACTTGATGGATGTTAAAGGAAGTATATTATTATAAGCCAAGGATGAGTTTTGCCCTTAGTGAGATAAGCTCATTAAGAAATCACGCTATAGTAAAAGTAAGTCATAATCCTATACCTGAGGGGTATAAGATTATGACTTTTTTTATTATAAATAATTTTTAAGACATCAGAGTTTTGCAGATAATGAAATATTTTTATTAGACCCAGCAAGGAGGGATTTACTTGAAAAAAATCTTAAGCTATGTAAAACAGCACAAATTAATAACTTTACTTGGTACTATATCAATGCTGATGGTAATTTCAGCGGACTTAACAATGCCTTACATCACTGAAATTTTCATAGATGATGTAATAACAGCAAAAAATTATGATCTATTATCTGTAGTTTTATGGACAATAGTTGGTATAACTTTGGTTAGGTTTGTATTTGGATACTTAAAGGAATACTTATTTGATTATTTAGGAATTACAGTATCTAAAGGAGTTAAAGAAACTCTTTTCAAACATATAGAAGGGTTATCATTTTCTTATTTTGATAAGGTTAATACAGGAGAATTAATGTCTAGGGTTGGGGAGGATGCAGACAATATTCTAGAACTTATGGGATTTGGTCTTAGACTATGCATAGAAAATGTAATCTATTTTCTAATTGCATCAGTACTACTTCTAAGGATAAGCGTACCGCTTACAGTAGTGGCATTATCTACATTGCCAATCATTGCTTATATCACATTGAAATCTGAGAAAAAGATGGATGATGTTTATGATAGAATCAGTGATCATATTGCAGAATTAAATACTACAGCTCAGGAGAATATTGCAGGAGTTAAGCTTGTAAAAGCCTTTGGTAGAGAGAAACATGAAATTTTAAAGTTTCTAAAATATAACTCTAAAAATTATGATTTACAAATGGAACACACAGGTATCTGGATTAAATTTTTTCCACTTGAAGAATTCTTAGGAAATCTTTCAGTAGTGCTTGTAACTTGTGTTGGAGGAATTCTTGTAATTTACAACAAAATATCTATAGGTCAATTAGTGGCATTTTCAAGTTATCTATGGATGTTAATTTGGCCGATGAGAGAACTAGGATGGCTTATAAACTTAATGTCTAGAAGTAGAGCTTCCATCGGAAAAATAGATAAGATACTTGCAATAGATGCAAAGATATCAAATACAGAAGATGCAATAGTTCCAGAAGAGATTAAAGGTGAAATTTCCTTTAAAAATGTGTCCTTTAAGTACAATGAGGAAAATGTTCTTGAAAATATCAATTTAAATATTAAATCAGGAATGACCGTAGCAATTATGGGAACCACAGGCTCAGGAAAATCAACATTAATGGGACTTTTAGGACGTAACTACGATGCCACTGAAGGAATCATTGAAGTTGATGGAGTTGATGTTAAGAGTCTTGATATAAAATCCCTTAGAGATAGCATCTCTATAGTGCCTCAAGATTCCTTCCTATTTTCAGATACTATTGAAAGTAACTTAAGATATGGAAAGAATGATGCAACAAGAGAAGAGATGGAAAAAGCCATTGAACTTGCTTGTGCTAAAGAGTTTGTAGATGCATTAGAGGAAGGCTATGGAACATTAATTGGAGAAAGAGGACTAGGATTATCAGGGGGACAAAAACAAAGGTTATGTATTGCTAGATCTCTTCTAAGAGCTAGTAAAATTTTAATCTTAGATGACTCTACTTCAGCTTTAGATATGGAAACTGAGTATGAACTACTTAAAAATCTATACCATGGAGAAGTGAAAAAGACTACTTTCATCATTGCTCATAGAATATCCGCAGTAAAAAATGCTGATTTGATTTTATATATGGAAGATGGAAGAATTGTTGAACAGGGAAATCATGAAGAACTACTTGCGAAAGAGGGTAAATACTTTGAGATTTATCAAACACAATTTAAAGATTTCTTAGAGTTATCAGAGGACGAAGCTGCAAGCTTCTAACATTAAGGCATCTTCAAAAAATAAACAAGGCAGTCAGTTCGGCTATTTTCACTTATTATTCATTTTAAGATGTCTAAAATAAACACTATAGATTATAACAATCACAAGGCTGAATATACTTTTTAGTCATAAGGGAATAAACAATGACAAGGGGTGTTAAGGCTTACGCAATTAAAGAGAAGAGAGGTGTCATAATGGCAAAGAACACAGTAAATCAAGATGAAAAAATTATAACCCTTAAGGGAAAAGATATATTTAAAAGACTTGTTGCCTATCTAAAGCCTTACAAGGTTAAGGTTTGTCTAATATTATTACTAATGTTAGTGGTAATGGGGGTTGGGCTTTTAAGTCCTATGCTTTTAAAGGTAGCTATAGATAATTATATAGGCGCGAAGGATGTAAATGGACTTATATTAATAAGTTTTGGACTTATAGGGATGAATCTTATTGGTATGTATGCCAGTAAGTTTTCAACCTACAATATGAATAAAACTACTCACAGTATATTGCTAACAATAAGACAGGAACTTTATATTCATATACAAAAGTTATCATTCTCATTCTTTGACGATAGACCCGTTGGAAAGATTTTAGCTAGGGTTGTGGGAGATGTAAATTCTCTTTCAGAGTTATTTAATAAATCAGTTACAACACTAATTCCACAATTTCTAACAATGGTTTCAGTTGCAGTTATTATATTCTCAATGAATGCAAAGCTAGCATTAGTTTCAATACTTACATTGCCGATATTGTTTATAACATTAGTTATAATACAAACCCAATCAAGAAAGAGATGGCAAAATTTTAGGCAGAAACGTTCTAACTTAAATGGTTTTACCCACGAAGCTTTTTCAGGAATGAAAATTATACAAAACTTCACATTTGAAGGTGAAACTACAAATAAGTTTAATAATGCAGTAGGCGAGGTTAGAAATGGATTCTTAAACGCAGTTAAACTTAATGACTGGTTATGGCCACTAGTGGAGGTTTCTTTTGGAGCAAGTACTTTAATCGTATTTCTATTTGGCGCAAACCTAACTAGAAGTGGAGAAATTTCTATAGGAACAATTACAGCGTTTATATCATATACAACCATGTTTTGGAGACCGATACTAAATCTTTCATCTTACTATAATACTTTAATAACTAACTTTGCTGCGGCAGAGAGAATTTTTGAAATCATGAACGTGGTTCCAACCATAAATGAAATGGAAGGAAGTATAGACATGCCAACAATTAAAGGTACTGTTGAATTTAAAAAGGTAACCTTTGAATATGAGAAAGATATTCAAGTTCTTCATAATGTAAGCTTCAAGATAAAACCAGGAGAAAATATCGCATTAGTTGGACCAACTGGAGCAGGAAAAACTACTATAACAAGTTTAATAAGTAGATTCTATGATGCCACTGAAGGGGAAGTTTTAATCGACGGAAAAGACGTATCAAAAGTTAACCTTTACTCCCTAAGAAGCCAAATGGGTGTAATGCTTCAAGATACATTCCTATTTTCAGATAGCATTAAAGAGAATATAAGATATGGTAAATTAGACGCTACAGATGAAGAAATTATAGCAGCAGCGAAGGCAGTTAATGCCCATGAATTTATCATGAAGCTAGAAAAAGGCTATGACACTGATGTTAATGAAAGAGGATCAAGACTTTCAGTGGGGCAAAGACAGCTAATATCCTTCGCAAGAGCACTTCTTGCAAACCCAAGAATATTAATCCTTGACGAAGCTACCTCAAACATTGACACAGCAACAGAAATTTTAGTGCAAAAGGGAATTAATAAACTACTTCACGGTAGAACTTCCTTTGTAATTGCTCATAGACTTTCAACAATAAGAGACTGTGACAGAATAATGGTAATAGATGGTGGTGAAATAGTAGAAAGTGGAACCCATGAAGAACTACTAAAACTAAGAGGCTTCTACTATAACCTTTATATGGCACAATACAGATTCCTAAATGAGGGAGCATAAGGGCCAAGATATTTCATAATATAGGCTACATATTATATGTAGCCTATATATTAAGTAGTAAAAATAATTCAATGGAATTAAGAGGCATTAGTTATAAACTGCGTAAAAAATATTGTGGAAATTAAAGGAGGAATATTGTGGGGAAAGTTATTAATATACGAAAAGTAGATGTTGGTGATGCTAATACATTAGCTTTTATACAAACGGAATCATGGAAAAGTGCATTTAATAGTATTTTGTCTAAAGAGGATTTAGATAGATATACTGATGTGAATAGAGCAGTAAATTTATATAATAAGTTGTTGAATGAAAATATTGGGAATGGATTTATACTGACAATTGAAGAAAATTCTCATTGTATCGCCTATTGGGATAAAACAAGAGATGAGGAAATGGAAGGATATTCAGAGATTATATGTATTCATAGTTTATGTGATAATTGGGGAAAAGGATATGGAACACAAATGATGAACCATATCTTAAACAATATTAAAAATGCAGGATACAGTAAAGTAATGTTATGGGTATTTAAAGAAAATCATAGAGCACGTAAATTTTATGAAAATCATGGGTTTGTTTTAACAGAAAAATCTAAGAAATTTAGTGATGCTATTGAGGTTATGTATTGCAAAGATTTATAGAAAATAATTATAATTTAGTAATTAGATTTAGACGAACAATTTTAGTGAAGTGCAAACAGAAGATTATAAATATAAGGTGGTGAAAAATATGAAAGTAAGAAAAATGGGTAAAGAGGATATTGACCTCCTCATAAAGATTCGTATGGAATACCTGTTTGCAGAAAAAGGTGTGTATTCTTCAGAAGAAGTGCAAGATATTAGAGCTAAGTTAGAAGAATATTTTACTAAGCACCTTAACAAGGGATTTATTGCTATCATTGCCGAGAATGAAAATGAAGTATTAGCAGCTGCATTTATGTCAATAGTGGAAAGACCTCCGATAATAGCGTTTTCATCATATCTTGTGGGTACGGTATACAATGTTTTTACATACCCTCAATATAGAGGAAAAGGCATTGCAACGAAAGTTATGACTGAACTTTTATCAGAAGCAAAGCTATTAGGGGTTGCCGCAGTTGATTTAATGGCGACTGAAAAAGGGAAACAATTATATGGAAATCTTGGATTTGGAGTATCAAATTATACATCAATGAATAAGTTACTCTAACTCCTGCAAAATAAGCACAATCAGAAGGTATATTAACTCACAATACCATGGGTGGTAAGATAGTTGGTTTGATTGTGATGTTGAGACTTAAAAATAGCACATAAATTTAAGTTGCAGATTAGATTAAGTGCTTAGTCTGACTTAAATTATAAACCCCAATATTGAAATCTTAGATTATTATCAATAGTAGCGTTATGGGGATTTAACGACAAGTTAGAGAGTATAGAAGATACAGAATATGAAATCAAGGGGGATAAAAATGACAGAAGTTATTGTGCATGAGATGCAATATTATGGGGGAAAAGTAAATTCAAGTATAGAAGTAGTTAA
This sequence comes from Clostridium sp., assembly GCF_036660475.1. Classification (GTDB taxonomy): domain Bacteria; phylum Bacillota; class Clostridia; order Clostridiales; family Clostridiaceae; genus Clostridium_J. The sequence continues at coordinate 136,726 of NZ_JAVXAO010000008.1, forward strand.
TTACAACGATGAATATTACAATGATTATAGAAAAATTTGTTGTGATTGTTTTCGTAGTTTGAGCATAGCCACAAATCAAGACCCAGATTCATTTTATACAAGAGCGGAAATGATGAAAAAGAAGTCTAAAGTTTTCATTCTATTTACAAATGGAGAGATGATAGGATCTGTTGAAATATATGAAAATGTGATAGACCACTTGTTTGTTAGGGAAAAGTATCAAAATCAAGGATATGGAAGGAAACTTTTGTTTTTTGCTATTAACCGTTTGCAACAAGCAGAAATTAATCAAATTACATTATATGTAGCAGATTTGAATAATAAAGCTATCCAGCTGTATTTGAATAATGGATTTAAGTGTATAAAAACAACAAAAGAAAATTGGTAGTAATGAGAATAATCTGTATCAGATTACATTAGAAAAATTATCAAATAGTATTAGTGCCAAATTTCAGGTTGAGAACTAAGGTAATAGTTTGTAAATTGTGGATAAGGAGAGAGAATATATGAAATTTAAAATAATTGGTAGTGGAGGGTGCCTTGCAATACCTCGACCATTATGCACGTGTAAAGTTTGTAATGAAGCGAGAACTAAAGGTAAACCTTTTTCAAGATATGGATGTAGTCTGTTTTTAGAAGATATAAATCTATTAGTTGATACTCCTGAAGATATAGTACATGCAATTAACTATTCAAATATTAAAAGTATTAATTCAGTATTATTTAGTCATGTTGACCCAGACCATACTCTTGGTATGAGAGTTTTTGAGCAACTTAGAGTGAACTGGCTTGAAGTTTCTGAGGGGAGAGAATGCAATAATCCAATAAATGTATATGCAATGGAACATGTAATGTCTGATATAAATTCTATACAATTTAAGTTTGGTGCATATTTAGATTATTATGAAAAGACTAGAAATTTAATTAAAAGAGAAATTATTGATAGCTCTATATTTATAGATGATATAAAGATAAGTTGTTTAAAAGTAAATCATGCAACTATATTTGTTTTTGAAGAAAATAATACAAAAGTAATATATGCTCCCTGTAATGTAAAGCCATTCCCTAATAACGAAATACTTAAAAATGCAGATGTATTAATAATTGGAAGTACTATTGTAGGTGATATTCTTAAGGATGGTTTCATTTTAAAAAGCGATAATCCACTTAAAAAAGAGCTTTTCAGCATGGATGAAATTCAAAATATAAAAAGAGAATACAATATAAAAAAAATTATAGTAACTCACCTAGGAGAAGATTGGGGAAAATCATATAATGACTATTTAGAATTAGAAAGTCAGTACAATGATATATTATTTGCATATGATGGTATGGAAATTCATATTACTTAGTGTGTAGTTTTAGGATAAAGCGAGATGGACAGTATGAAAAAATAATTTTAAAGCTAGCTTATACATAAGTTTTAATGTTATTGGGGGAGAATGATGATTAAATTTAGAAATATTACCGAAGAGGAATTTGAGAAATATAAACAGTATTCAATTAAGGATTATGCTGAAAATTTAATTCGTTCAGCCAGTAAAACAAAGGAAAATGCTCTGGAACCGCAGCTTTACTTGAAGTAGAAAAAGGTGCAAGAGTACATGGATACAATAAAATTGGATTAAATGTATTTAATTTCAATGAAGGAGATCATGCATTACATGAACGATGTGGTTATAAGCCATCTAAAGTGTTTGAAGCTAATACGATTATGGAGAAGGAGCTTTAACGACGAGTTAGAGATTATATAAGATATATATTATGGAATTCAAGGGGGATTAAATATGATGATAAAAAATTTAGAAACAAATCGATTAATGATTAAAAGTACTAAGAAAGCAGACGCTTCATTTTGTTTTGATATATGGTTGGATAATGAAATGGGGAAATATCTATCAGACCCCCCTCGTGATAAAGCTGGTGATACGTATTTGAGATGGAAAGAAAATGTAGAAAATTATGATGGATGCTATTATTTTATTGCAGTTTCAAAGGCAACAGGAAATTATATTGGAACATGTAGTGCGGTTCCAAGCGAAGACAAAAAACATTGGGATTTAGGATATGCCATTCATAAAAAGTATTGGTGTCAAGGATATGCTACAGAAATGATAAAATCACTAATCGATTTTTGTTATATAAGTGGAGGCAGAAAAATTACGGCTGATGTAGCACAGCAAAATATTGGTTCAAATGCAGTATTAAAAAAACTTAACTTTTATATTGAAAAAGAAGGTACTTTTAAAAAATGTGGAACTGATATTATATATGATAACTATACCTACAGACTTGACTTAGAATAATCGTTAATTATTTAGATAGATAATATTTGAAGGATAGATTTGAATAACTTAAACCAATAATTTTAAAGTATTGAGAAGTAAGGGAGTTGTAGTATTATGATTTTTAAGTTAGTTGAGCCAACTATTGAAATGGAAAAGGAATATATGGATTATATAGGTGAGTGGGAGAAGCAAAAGGGTGAAATAGTGCCAAGTGCTTCAAGGAGAAATAACTATGACTATAACACCTTAATTGAAAGATGGGCAGAACAAAAAACAAGCAAAGCAATAGAGTTAGGATTTGTTCCAGCGACCTTGTATTTTCTTGTTGATGATAATAATAGAATTTACGGAGCATTGCACATTAGACATGAATTGAATGATTTTCTATTAAGTAGGGGAGGTCACATAGGTTATGGAATTAGGCCTTCAGAGCGTAAAAAAGGTTATGCTACGAAGATGCTTTCTCTATCATTAAATATTGCTAAAGAGTTGGGGATAGAAAAGGCTTTAGTTACATGTGATAAAGAAAATATAGGATCAGCAAAAACTATAATAAGCAATGGTGGAGAACTAGAGAATGAAGTTATTTATGATGGAGAAGTAATTCAAAGATATTGGATTAGCATCGCATAAATTATTTAATCTAGATAAACATGAATTTATGGGGGGACTAACAATGTTAGATAAAATTAATTCAAATTTATTGAAAGAAAAACTTATTAAAATAAAGATGAATGGCTATATAAATAATGATCCAGATAATGTGATTAAAATATCATTAGATATGATGAAGTGTATTGGTTCTGTAGATTATGAGTTAAGGGATGAACTTATATATTCAACTTTCGTTAAATGGACTATTAATAATGTGATTACATCAGAACAAATGCACCAATTGTTAAAAATAAGTCTCGATGAAGAACATTTATTTTATAAAATAGGCGAAAAAGATACTGATTCTGTTTTTACCCGTACATTTTCACTTTTATTTATTCCGCTTGCATTGTATTTAGATAGCAATACTAAATTTTTAACTAAGGAAGAAACGATATACATCAAGGATAGGGTTATTAAGTATTTAGAACTTGAAAAGGATATAAGAGGATATGTAGTTGAGAAAGGATGGGCTCACTCTACGGCACATGGTGCTGATGCTTTAGATGAAATTGCAAAATCACAATATATTAATTACGATGAATTGCTCGAAATATTACATGCAATTAAAAACAGAGTATGTATAAATAATTATACATATATAAATAAAGAAGATGATAGACTGGTTACCGCGGTTATGACTGTTTTTAGCCGGAATTTGATTGATGACAATGAAATAGTAGAATGGATAAAAGACTTTAGCAATATCGAAAAGACTGGCAAATACCCTGAAGAACATCATCTTATAGTGAATATAAGGAATTTTTTAAGGAGCCTATATTTTGAAATGTTGTATAAAAAAAGTCCGGAAATATTCACTAAAGCAATTTCAGAGACATTGGAAAATTTATAAACTTATCTAGATGAAGATAATATAAACAATAAATTAAACGTTTGTAGATTTTGGTGCAGAAATCTTAGAATATTTCAATTTATTTGACGACATACAGGAAAAAGAAATGTATGGAAGGTCTTATAAAGGTGACTAATAAAAAGGGGGAGATTGTTATGTTAACTCATAAAGGGACAGAGGTAATAAATACAGATAGACTTTTGTTAAGAAAATTTGAGCTTGATGATGCATATGATATGTTTAAAAATTGGGCAGCTGATAGTGAAGTGAGAAAATTTCTATCTTGGAAACCCCATGAAAACATAGAGGTTACTAAAGGAATAGTAGAGATGTGGGTTAAGGAGTATAAGGATGATAATATATATGATTGGGCTATTGAGTTAAAAGAGAGTGGAGAAGTAATTGGTCAAATTTCCGTAGTTAAGTTGGATGAAAAGAACTATTCTTGTGAAATGGGATATAACATATCAAGAAACTACTGGAACAAGGGTATAACAAGTGAAGCTCTGAAATCAGTAATTGATTATTTGTTTTCTGAGGTTGGTTTTAATCGAATAGAAGCAAGACATGATACAAATAATGGTGCTTCGGGAAAAGTTATGATTAAAAGTGGAATGCAGCACGAAGGAATCTTGAGAAAAGTTAAACTTCGTGATAACAAAGAATTCTATGATCTAGCTGTATATTCAATTTTAAAAGAGGACTGGACAAGATAATTTCGTAATTGTAGTTACAGGAGGCATAGAAAATGGATAAGAGGATATATTTTGATAAATTTATCTCAGAGGATGACTTTAAATATTTTTCAAAGTTAGCTTTTAATGAAAAGGTAATGGTAATGAATTATGGGAGAGTATTTACATTAGAAGAAGCAAAAAAATGTTATAAAAAGATGTTGGAAAATAATAAAGTGTGTGAAGAGTTTGGATCATTTAAGGTTTTTGAAGCTACTACAAATAATTTTATAGGATTAGGGGATATTTCAACAAGTGAGGATTTTGCTGAAGCTGAGGTTGAATATTTATTGATCCCTGAGTACTGGGGACAAGGCTATGGAAGTGAAATTTTAGGGAACTTATTGAACAAGGCTGAAGAAAGAAAAAGTATACAACGAGTTACAGCAATAATAGATCCTAATAATGTAGCATCAAAAAAGATATTGTTAAATCAGGGGTTTGAATCACAGAAAACATATGAAATTGATGATGGTTCAATGGCGGAAATGTTGAGTAAAACAATAATATAGAGCAAATGCAATTATTTGTATGAAGGGTAGTGATAATATGTACACAAAACATGAAATTATACAAATTGCCAAGGCTCAGTTAGCTTTGGACTATAGTTGTGAAATATCTGATTTTGAAAAAGAAAACAATACAATAGTTGAAAATAATTTAGTTGAGGGTAGAAGAATTTATAATAGTGACGGATGTGCGTTGAAAATATTATGTTTTGGAAACAAAGCAATTATAAGTACATCACCTAAAATGATGCCATGGTTTGAAGAGAAGCTTCTTAATGCAAACTCAGCATGGCTTTTGGTGTATCCAAGGTTAAGAGCGATAGATAAGGAAATTCAAAAGTTTGGACATGAAATAGCAGATGTTCACCAGTATTATCTACCAAATCCTAATGAAAGTGATACAACAATAGAATCTATTAGTAATATTGCTGTGAAATGGTATGAGAAAGAAGAAATTTTGCAGTTTAGGGATGATGAGAGATTCGGAGAAGCTTTTGCATTTGATGAAAATCATCCAGACATCCTTGCAGTTGCGGCTATTGATGGTAATGAAATAATGGGTATGGCAGGTGCAAGTGAAGATAGTGAGACTATGTGGCAAGTTGGTATTGATGTTTTGGCAAAGCATAGGGGTAAAGGAATAGGAACAAAGTTAGTTACGCTATTAAAAAATGAGATATTAAAGCGAGGGAAGGTACCTTTTTATGGAACGGTAGAATCTCATTTTCACTCACAGAACATTGCTATAAACTCAGGTTTTTTCCCAGCATGGGCAGAGCTTTATTCAAGGGAAAAGTAAGGGGAGTATCAAGTTAAATAGAGGTGAGATAAAATGAATTCTATTCAAGATCATATATTGAAATTAGAGAAAGATTTATTAAAGTCAGAAGTAAGAAAATCATCACAAAGAATAAATGAAATATTATCAAATGATTTCATCGAATTCTGTAGTTCGGGAAATGTATATAATTATAAGAACGGTGATATTCATCAAGCGGTGGATGATAATAATATATTAGATTGGGAAGTCTTAGATTTTAAAGTAAAAGAATTATCAAATGATTGTGTATTAGCAATGTATAATTTAATAAAACATAATGAAATTGATAAATATAAAAAGAATTCGCTTCGCAGCTCAGTATGGAAATATTATGATGGAAATTGGAAAATGATTTTTCATCAAGGAACTTTATCATCTGAATATGAAATGGAAAATAACTTAGTAGGCAAATAAATTTAATAATCAAGATAAAGGGGAGGAGTTAGCATGAGAGCTAGAATAATTATAGTTACTTTTGCTAAAGATGATTTATGAAATTTAAATATTGTCCAATGTGTGGGTTAGAACTTGGGGTGAAAGATATCGGAGATGAGGGTTTGGTTAAATTTTGTGTTAATTGTAACACACCTTACTTTGATAGTCCCAATAGCTGTGTTGAGGTTTTAGTTATTAATGAGAAGAATCAAGTATTATTATTAAAGCAAAATTATATTTCAAAAACTAATTGGGGAGTAGTTTCAGGCTATGTTAAAAATGGAGATACATTAGAAGAAACAGTAGTAAGAGAGGTAATGGAAGAGACAGGTCAGAGTGTTGAAAGTATGAAATATGTTACAAGCTATTATTTCAAACCAAAAGAACTTATTATGTCCGGGTTTATAGCTTTTGTTAGTTCAAGACCTTTTGGAAAGTCTAATGAAGTTGATGATATTATGTGGTGTGAAATAAACAATGTAAATAAATATATTGTAAGAGAGAATAATTTCTCTGGGATTCACTTTGATAATTCAATGAGATTACTAGGCATGTAGAGTTATCAATTAAATAATTATTAAATTGATATAGTAAAGGAGTGCATGCAATGAAGTCAGTTAAGTATTTGTTAGAAAAGATAGTGAATGCTTATAAAAGTATTTTACAAGAAAACCTTATAGGAATATATCTACATGGTTCTTTAGTCATGAATGATTTTAATGAACAATCAAGCGATATTGATTTTTTAGTAGTTATAGAAAGTGAAATTAGCAAGGATGTTATGAGAGCATTAGTTGAAGTGTTACTTGATTTATCAAAGGATGGTCCTAAAAAGGGATTTGAGATGAGTGTTATTTTAGAAAGCAATTGTAGAAGATTCAAATATCCAACACCATTTCAGTTACATTATTCAGATTATCATAAGGTAAGGTATGAAAATAACTTGGATTATTTTTGTTCAAATTCAGTAGATTATGATTTGGCTGCACATATTGCTGTACTATGTGAAAGAGGAAGATGTATAAGTGGAAAACCTATAGAGCAGGTATTTGAAAAAGTTCCAAGGAAATATTATATAGATTCAATAATCAAGGATATTTCTAATGTAAAAGAAGAAGTATTTGATAATCCAATTTATTATGTGTTGAATCTATGTAGGGTTTTGTACTATTTAAAGGAAGGAATAATATCTTCAAAACAAGAAGGTGGAGAATGGGGATACTTAAATTGCCCAAATAAGTATAGGAATATTATTCAAGGGGCTTTAAATTCACATAATGATGTTTCTATAGAACTTAACATCCAACAAGAATTGTTAATTGAATTTGTAGATTTTATACAAAATGAAATAGATAGTATAAGAAGTGCTATTGATTAATGAACTTAAGGCATCTTCAAAGATGAATGAGTGAGTCTGATGGGTTATTTTGACTTATTATCTATTTTAAGCGGATTAAGAAATCTTAGAAAAGAGACATTAGTAATTATATATAGGTACTATAATACAAACAAATATAAGAGATAAACTCCACTTAAAATATAAAAAAGAAAGGTGTTTAGTTATGATTGAATATGGAAGAAGCATAAGGTGGTTTAATGATTATAAAGAGGAAGTAGAATTTTCACAACTTAATAAATTTGGTTTCATGCAAATCTGGTTTGTGAAGGATGAATTGATACTTGATAAAGTATTAGCACCGAAAGCGGAATATGTTTTAAATTCTAAATTTCCGGTAATAATTCATGCGGTTTATGATATTGATGATTATGATAAATACAATAGTGAATTGATTAGAATATTGAAGTTTCTAAAACATAAGGAAGTTATTATACATCCGGTATGTGAAAGTATTCCTGTAACTAAAGAGACAATATATCTACTTGCAGATAATATTCACAAAACAAATCAACTGCTTAAAGATGAGGGGATAAAATTATATATTGAGAATAATAGCGTAATTGATAAGATTAATTATACACCAGATGATTTGAAAATAGTATTTGATAGAAACCCAGATGTTGAATTGCTTCTTGACATTGCCCACATTGATGACTATCAACATTTGCAAAGAATCATTGAAGTGAAGTTTCCTAAATGCATACATATAGCAGACAAGCACTTTAGTGTAGAACATGAACATCTTTCAATAGGACAAGGTGAACTTGACTTTGAGTTAATTTTTCAAAATTATTTAAAAGAGTATGATGGAAAAATTATATTTGAAGTAGTTGATACTGATGAAGAAATTATAAAATCTCAAACTACAATACAAAGTATATTTCAAAATAAATAAGTTAGATAAAAGGGGATGGAATCGATTGTGTAACTTGGGTGAATATAAAATTTATAAGGCCAATCCGGAAGAGTGGGCAAGGTATCATGCTATTTATAGGATAAGCAATTTTAATGAATGGATGACATTAAGTTTTCAGAATGACATTGATCGGTACAAGAATTTTGATTTTGCTTATTGGATAGAAAGAGATGGTAAAAGAATAGGTGGGGCTCTTATAAAGCCCAATATTATTAAGTGTATATTCACTATTCCACCATTTCATAACAATAAGGAATTAATAGAAAAATTAGCATTGTATGTTAATTTTATATCTGATGAAAGCAAGGTCATAGTAATTCCTGATTCTAATTTAAGGTTAATGGAGCATTTTAAAAATGTTGGGTTTCGACTGGAGAAAATTGAGAAACTTATGGTATGTGCTACTAATGAATTTAATGTTACATGGGAAGAAAGGTATAAAATCATAGCTCCCCAAATTGAGTATGCTGGAGATATGGCAAAGCTTTATTTTGACACCTATAGTAATAATAAACTTGAGTGTATTGCTTCTCAATCATATAATGATCAAGTTTCAAATGTTCAAGTATATTTTAACCATATACAAGCAATGAATATTGAGAATGAGTGGTCTACGTTAATTTTTGATAATATTACAAATAAATTTATTGGTGCATGTATTGTTGGATTTATTAATGGGTTACCTTATATACTTGATTTTGTTGTGGATCCAAAGTTTCAAAGAAAAGGATTAGGAGTAAAAATGATTCAAAGAACATTAAGTTTATTATTCAGAAAATATCCAGCTATAAGGCTAAATATTACAGTAGGTAACGATGCAGAAATATTTTATGATAAATTAGGATTTATTAGTTTGGCAGAAAAAGGGTATATGACAAAATAGGGTTAATTAAGTTGGAATTGTAGTATAGAAGTAAAGATTAGAGTTTAACTTTTTGATTACACAGAAAATAATGACGTCTTAAAAAGGAATTTTAATTTTGAAAAATGAGATTTAGAAATATGGGAAGGTGAATTCACATGAATAAAATATTAGTATTTATTTTCGATGGAATGACAGATTATGAGATAACATTAATTACTCACTTATTAAGTACAAGTGCAGATAAAGAAATAGTTACAATTGCATATGAAGATAAAATAATTAAAGGGCGTTCTGGAATTTTATATAAGCCATCAAAATTAGTTAGTGAAGTGTTAGAGGAAGAAGCAGAAGGTTTAATAATTACAGGTGGATGGTATGGTGATACTAAGCCAGAATTAATGGAGTTAATTAATAATTTGAATGTGAAAGGGAAATTAATAAGTGCTATATGTGGTGCAGGAACAATATTCTTAGCCAAAGCAGGTATTCTTGATAATGTGAAATATACAACACCTGCGATTGAATGGACAGAGAAACATATTGAGGTATTTGGAGAGAAGGACCCTTTCCCAAGAGAAAATTTTGTTTCAGAGAGAGTTGTAAGAGATGGGAATATTATAACTGCTCAGGGAATAGCATTTATCGATTTTGCAATAGAAATATGTGATTGGTTTAATCTGTTTGAGGATCAAGAGGATAGAAAGAGCTTTTCTAAAAATATAAAAGGATTATAAAGTGAGACTTACTTAGTTGGGGTTTTAAGTGAATTAACATATTTGGGAGGTGTTGAAATTTGAAGGTTTGTATTTTAATGGGGAGTCCTAGGCTTAATGGAAATACAGTTGAATTATTAAAACCATTTATTAAAGAATTAGAAGTTAATGGCGCGGAGTTAGTCTATATTACACTTGCAGACAAACATATTTCTTCTTGTGGTGGATGTTATGCTTGTCAAAATGTAACAGGGGAATATGGGTGTAAGCAAAATGATGATATGCAGGATATTGTATTAAAAATACTTCAATCGGATTGCTTTGTTTTAGCAACACCTATTTACAGCTGGTATTGCCCGCCAGAAATGAAGGCAATGCTTGATCGATTTTATGGAATGAACAAGTTTTATGGAAGTGGTAAAGGTTCCCTTTGGGATGGAAAAAAATGTGCAATAATTGCAACCCATGGATATGATGTGAAGTATGCAGCTGAACCATTTGAAATGGGGATAAAGCGTCTTTGTGAGCATTCAAAGCTACTTTATCTAGGAATGTATTCTGTAAGGGATGGGGACGAGGATGACAAAGTAGCATTTCAAACTGTGGAAGCTGTTAATGGTGCTAGGGAATTTGCTGGTAGGATCCTTGATAAATAGGGCTTATTTTAGCTAGTGGGAGATGAAAAGATGTTAAATTATTCTCATGAAGAAATAAAAAAAATACTTGAAGAAATATTAAAAGAAAGTAATTTTACTATTAAACCTGTAGGAAATCACAGTATTAAAAGGCATTTGGTTTATGAAATAGCATTGGAAAGTGGGAAAAAGTATATATTTAAACTTTATTATATAGATAAGCGTCGGGCAAGAGAAATTGCAACTCTAAAGCTTTTAGAAGGAAGTAGTGTAAGATGCCCTAGTGTATATGCCTATGGGAATTTAGACACCGGAGAGCAATGGCTAATTACGGAGTGGATTGAAGGGGAAGTTTTAGATTGTGTAATGGATAAATTATCTTATGAAAATAAGATAAATATTTTTAATACGATGGGAGAAGAACTTGGAAAATTGCATTCATTTAAGATTTTTGAATTCATTGGAGAATGGGATGAAGGTGGAATTCCTATAAATCCAGTTAAAGATTACAGAGAATATTTCATGAGATGTAGTGAAAGAAACATAGAGGATATTTACAATCAGAAATTGCCAGATGAAGAAATAATAAGTAAGGCTATTGATGAAATTAGAAGTAATTATGAGTTAATAAATAGTGATGTTGAGCCAAGACTTGTTCATGGAGATTTTGATGGTAGAAATATTTTGGTTAGAAGAAATAATGATACCTATGAGGTATCTGGAGTAATTGATTTCGAAACGGCTTATCCAAGAAATGTAGAACAAGATTTTAGTAGCCTATATTATAGATACTTTTTAGATGATAAGGAATTAGAAGCTTCATTTCTAAGAGGATATAACAAATACTTAAATATTGATAGGGGATTTAAGGAAAGGATATATGTTTACCTATTAACCTTTGGAGTAGGAAACTGTAGTTGGGCATATGTACAAGCAACGGATTATTATTATGGAAATGTTGAATTTTTAAAAAGGTTAATTAAAGATAGCTAAATAAAAAATAAATGGGGGATAATTATGGAGACTATTGTGAATTATTATGATGCATATGAGGAAGATATAAGACTTATTAAGGATAAGGCTCATGAAGTTGAGTTTATTACAACAATAAATTTCTTGAATAAATACATTAATAGAGATACTAAGGTTTTAGATATAGGTGCTGGAACAGGGAGATATTCATTCCATTATGCTAAAAGGGGTATGGATATAACGGCATCGGATTTATCACCAAAACATGTATCTATTATGAGAGAAAGAGCTATAAAGGAAGGCTTGAATTTAGATGTTTTTCAGGGGAATGTGTTGAATCTGGAAAATGTTAAAGATAACACTTTTGATGTAGTATTGTGCCTTGGACCACTGTATCATCTCATGAGTGAAGAAGATAGATTTAAGTGTATAGAAGAATGTAAGAGGGTATTAAAACCACAAGGAATTTTAGCCGCAGCATATATTAATCGTTTTTCAACTTTTATAGATATGATTAATAGAGATAGTGAGAACATAAATGATGAAGGTATAAGGAAAATATATATAGAAGGAAAAGAGTATGATGATGAAAGAGATTGCTTTTATTTCTCAACAGTTAAGGGCATAGAGGAACTTATGAATAAAAGTAATGTATCTAAGCTAGAACATATTGGTACAGATGGCATGGGCATAATTCTAAAAGAAAAAATTAACAAATTTAATGAAACAGAATTTAATATATGGATGGAATATCATCTTGAAACTTGCAAAGAAGAAAGCTTACTTGGGTATAGTCAGCATGGATTATTTATAGGTAGAGCTTAAGAAGTGTTTTTTTAGTTACCTAAGTAAGAAATATTTTGAACTTAGAAAGTATAGCGAAAATGTTGCAAGTCCAAATCATATAATAGGTTGAAGGGAGGAGCTTAAAATGAAATTATTAATACATGATTTAAATCATAAAGAGTTTGAAAGATTATTTCCAAATCCGTTGAAGGATACACAAGTAATATCAGATGATGGGACAATTAATCACTGTGTTGGGTGTTTTGGATGTTGGATAAAGACTCCAGCTACGTGTGTAATACGAGATAAATATGGGGATATGGGAGAATACTTATCAAAATGTGATGAAGTTATTGTTATCAGTAGATGTTGTTATGGTGGATTTAGTCCCTTTGTGAAGAATGTATTTGATAGAAGTATTTCCTATGTTCAGCCTTATTTTATGATAAAGAATGGGGAAATGCACCATAGAAGAAGATATAATAATAAATTTCATATGATGGTATGGTTTTATGGGGAAAATATAGCAGAAAAGGAAAGGGAAACTGCTAAAAAATTAGTTGCATCAAACTCAGCTAATATGAACTATGAGGAGTGCAATGTAACCTTTGTTAATAGGGTTGATGAGATGGAGGAGAATATATTATGAAGATAGCTCTTATTAATGGAAGTCCAAAAGCAAAGGATAGTGGATCAGGGCATATATTACAAGGTCTTAAAAGTTTTTTTGATGAAAGTCATAGTATTTTTGAGTATTCCTTTAGAAAGCATCAGATTGATAATGATCAGATGAAAGAGATTAGTCAGTGTGAGGCCATAGTTTTTGCATTTCCATTGTATGTAGATGGAATTCCATCTCATCTTTTAAGGTGTTTAATTCAACTAGAAGAATTTTTTAGTGCTACAGATAAGAAAGATATTAGAGTTTATGCCTTAGTAAACTGTGGATTTTATGAAGGTCAGCAGAATATATTAGCCATTAATATGATAGAAAACTGGTGCGAAAAATCAAAGCTCAAATGGGGGCAAGGTATTGGTATTGGCGGTGGTGGAATGCTGTTATCAGTTAAAAATGTTCCACTTGGACATGGACCTAATAAAAATTTAGGAGAAGCATTAAAAGTAGTTTCAAATAATATTTTAAAAGGCCAGAGCGGAGAGAATTTATTTATTAAACCTAATTTTCCAAGGCTTGCCTATAAACTTGCAGGGGAACGAGGATGGAGGCAAGGGATTAAAGCTAATGGATTAAAAACAAAAGATTTATTTAGGAAGAAATAAAATACTGAGGTGATGGAACTTGAAAAAAAGCGAAAGTAAAAATTATATATTTAATTATAATATGGGTTCAAATGCAGAAAAAGATATTGAGGAAATAATAAAATTACAAGAGACATGTCATGAATATATATGTAATTACTTAGATGTTAAAATGGTATCTAAAATTAACTATTATTTATGCAACTCACCTGAGGAAGTTGGGGAAATATACGGTGATAATGAACCTTGTAATGGTTTTGCTAGTGAACCAGATAAAGTGTATGCAGTATATAACGATAAAGTTAAATGCACTGGATTTCATGAGGATGCTCATGTTATCTCATACAATACATTAGGAATACCACCTCAGACATTTATTAGAGAGGGACTAGCGATGTTCTTTGATAAAGGATACTGGGGGGTACCTAATTATAGCTGGGTAAACTTTTTTATAAATAGAGGGTTATATGTAAATATAGGAGAATTAATTAACAAAGAAGGATTTTATAAACATAATCATATAATAACCTATACCATAGCAGGAGCTTTTGTAGCATATATTATTGATATTTTTGGAGTAAATAAGTTCAAGGAATTTTATAGTTCTTTAGATAATGAATTTGAAGATCGATTTCTTGGGAAGTTTAAGATTTCATTAGATGAATTGGAAAAAAAGTTTATCGATTATATTAAAGTGCTAAAAACTAATGATCAAGTTGAGGAATTTATAAGAAATAGTTTAATTCAAATGAAGGTTATTAAAATAGAAGAAATATAGGAAGAGAATGTTAGATAATCTATTATAAACATAAGATATTGTATGGTGGTGAGATTATGGTATATATAACAGATACAGGTTTTGAAGCTAAAGATATTAACCCATTTACAGGAGAAAAATACACAGATGATTGGATTGTTTTTGCCTTAACAGATTCTAAAGAATATAAAATTATGAATGGTAGCAGTCATTCAAATGTATATTCTTTGAAGATTAGTAAGAACTGTGATAAATGGGAATTGAATTTGATGGATTTTATAGGATATGAGAATAGCTATTGTAAAAATATAATTTTGTCTGTAGGGGAACAGGATTTAGAAAAAGCAAAAGAAACATATAGCAATCATCATTATAATGAGGCATTTCTTAGGGAAAATGAACCCAAAGTTTTAGTCCATAGCACAACAAGAGAAAATTGGGAAAAGATTAGGACAGATGGATGTTTAAAATGTTGGAATATTTTAAGAAGTGAACATTATAATTGCGAAGAGGAACCAATCGGAAGATTGCTTGGTGATCCAAAAGATTATAGTGATTATATAATGTTTTCTGGTGGCACAGTTTCAAGTGAAATTGTTGTCTTATCAAAGCAAAATAATGAAATTATTATGGATGAGCAAATGAAATATAAGCCAGGTGCTAGGTTATATTTTGATATAAAAAAAATAGCTGAGGATGGATTGTTAGTTCGTGATGGCTGTCACTTAAAAGTGAAAAATACATTATTTTTAGATAAATATTTGATTTGGACTGCAACGTGGGAAAGTGTTAATCTTAAAAACCAGTATTCAACACCGAAAGAATTTACAAAGATATCAAATGAAATGTTTAATTCTTTATTTGGGGAAAATATTAGTTGAATAATCTAATAGCAATAAGTTTATATAGAAAATTTGGGTTTATAGAAGAAGGTTTATTAAAATATGATAAATATTTAGGCAATGGAGTTTATGTAGATTCAATAATAATGGGTCGAGTTAATACTAAATATTTAGATTTAAAATAATTCACAATGCCACACATGGGTTCAAAGAACTTATTTACTGGAGTTTGATTAGAATAAATATATTTAAACGAATGGTTATAGGGAGGGGATTAAATGAATTTAATAAAGCCTTTAGGGCTAAAAAAAGGAGACAAGGTAGCTACAATAAGTTTATCTTGGGGTGGTGCTGGAGATAAGGAAATATTGTGGAGATATAATCAAGGGAAGAAAAGGCTAATGGAGGAATTTGGACTTCACGTGGTGGAGATGCCAAATACTTTGAAGGGTACTGAGTATATATATAATAATCCTGAAAGTCGTGGAAGGGATCTTATGATGGCCTTTGAGGATAAATCCATAAAAGCTATTTTTTCATGTATTGGTGGAGAGGAAAGTATTAGAATGCTACCGTACATTAATTTTGAAACAATAAGGAATAATCCTAAGATTTTCATGGGATATTCAGATACTACAGTAAATCACATGATGTGTTTAAAGGCAGGGCTTTCTAGTTTTTATGGTCCTTCAGTGCTAGCAGAGTTTGCTGAAAATGTGAAGATGCATGATTACACATCTCATTGGGTGAATAAAGTTTTATTTGATAATGATACTATAGGAAATATTTTTCCTTCTGATAATTGGACAAGTGAATATCTACCTTGGGATGAGTGTAATAAAGATATAAAGAGGGCTGTTTATCCAAGCAGTGGTTATGAAGTATTACAGGGTAAAGGGTGTGTAACAGGCAAACTTATAGGTGGATGCATAGAGGTTTTAGAGATGGTTAAAGGAACAGAACTATGGCCAAATAAGGAAATATGGAATAATACTATATTATTTTTAGAAACCTCTGAGGATAAACCAAGTCCTAAATATTTTGAGTATTGGTTACGAAATTATGGTTCCCAAGGAATTTTGAATAGTATTAATGGAATAATTTTTGGAAAGCCTTATGACAATATGTATTATGAAGAGTACAAAAGTGTTATTTTAAAGGTAGTTAGAGAAGAACTAGGATTAACAGAGCTACCTATTATGATTAATATGAACTTTGGACATACAGCTCCGATGATGATTATTCCTTATGGAGCTGTTGGCGAAATAAATTGTGATGAAAATAAATTCAGTATAGTTGAATCTGGAGTTATGTAAGATGTAATTAATGATTGGCTTTAATCATGGAATATATAGTGAAAGAAATAAAAAATTAGGGGAGGGTTAATATGAATATAGTTATATATGATACCGTTAAGAAATTTTTAGATAGTAATGAGAACATTTTATTAGAAAAAGAAGCTGTAACTCAATTGATTTTATTTAATAGTTATACAAATAAAGATAAAACAGTAAGTAAAGAGATGTTATTTGGAAGAGTTGAAGATGATGATGGTGAAGTAAATATTATTTTCTGTAATGTAACTCCCCATAACTTATTAATAAGTGATCTAAAGAAGAATACAGGTGAGGCAGTTAGAGCTTTGGTTGACTATTTATTAGATAGTGAAACTAATATAAATGGTGTTAATGCTAATAAAAAGATTTGTGATGAATTTATAGCATGGTATAGCGTAAGAAGTAGTTGTGAGTTTAAGGAATATTTAGCTATGGATGTTATGGAGTTAAGCGAGATAAATAAGGATATTTTATTACCGAAAGGAACCTTTCGTGAAGCAACTTGGAGTGACTTAAATATAATATCAGATTGGCATATTAAATTTGCTAAGGAAGCATTAAATGAGGATATGACCTATGAAGATTTTAAAGACAAGCTAACAATGAGGATTGAAAATAAATGCATTTATATATTTGAAGATGAAAATCATATACCTGTTTCCATGGCAGCTACGACAAGGCAGTTAGTTAATGGAGTTTCAGTTAGTCTAGTTTATTCTAATAGCAAAGAACGTGGAAAGGGATATGGACTAGCTGTAGTTTATCATTTAAGTAAGCTATATCTAGAAAGGGGAAATAAGTTTTGTAGTCTCTTTGTAGATAAGAATAACCCAATCTCCAACGGAGTTTATTCAAAGATAGGTTATAAGATATTGGAAGATAATTTTGACTATAGAATGGTTTAAGGAGCAGTAATAATATAGGTTGATAAAGATTAATATATTTATCAAATTGGGGGAATATAAATGGAGTTTTTAAAAAAAATAGTGGGAGATAAATGTTACTTATCTCCAGTTGATGATAGATTAACTGAAAAAGTAGCACAGTGGAGTAATGATTTAAGAGTGTCTATAAGAACGGGAGATATATCAGATATGATAACATTCCAGACACAAAAGGATTATTTAAATAGTATGAATCAGCGTGGATATGCTTTTTACATAGTTGATTCAGAAAGTGATAATGCGGTAGGAATTATAAGGCTTATGAGAGTAAATCTTATTCATAGAAATGCTGTACTTGGAATATTCATAGGAGATTCAAGTTGCAGAAATAGTGGTATTGGGACAGAATCAACAAAATTAATATTAGATTTTGCATTTAATGTACTTAATTTAAGAAATGTTATGATAGAAACTTTTTCATTTAATGAAAGAGCTATAGGGTTATGTAAAAAGGTAGGATTTAAAGAAATTGGGAGAAGAAGAAAAGCTATTATATATGGTGAAAATGAATTTGATGAAGTTTTCATGGATATGTTAAATTCAGAATTTTGCGAATCGAAAATATGTGAATCATTATCAATATAATTTAGTTATAAGGAGGAAGATATGTCGAAGGTGGTAATTAGAAATTTTGAAATTAATGACTTTACTGATATAAATATTTTAATGGATGATGTGCATGCATTGCATGTGGAGAATAGACCTGATATTTATAAAGATATATGCATAATAATTCCTAAAGAAGAGTTTATTAATATTATTAATGATGATAAAAAGATTTCAATTTTAGCAGAGATTGATTCAATTATTGTAGGTTTATGTATTATTTCTATCAAGAATGTAGGTGAAAATAATGCACTTGTGCCAAGATCAGTTGCTTATATGGAGGATTTATGTGTTCTTAAAAATTATAGAAAGCAAGGAATAGGTAAAAGCTTATTTGATGAAGGAAAAAGGCTTGCGTTGGAATTTAATGTAGAGAGTTTAGAGTTAATGGTATGGGAGTTCAATGAAAGTGCAATAAAATTTTATGAGAATGAAAATATGAAAACTAGAAGTAGAATTATGGAGATGAAACTTGGTTAATAAAAATTCTGAGTAGAATCATTTGATATACGTGAGGAGATTGGTACATGAATAATATTTTGAGAGAAATAGAATTGAAAAATGAACAAAGGTTAGTGTTAAGAAAACCTTCTGTAGATGATGCAGAGGCTATGATTAAATATTTAAATATAGTTGGTGGAGAAAGTGATAACCTTCTATTTGGAAAGGATGAGTTTCGTCTTACGGTGGAACAAGAAAGGGAGCATATTAAAGGTGTAAATGAAGATGACAATACTTTTATGATTTTAGGTTTTATAGATGATAAGATTGTAAGTATTTCACAAATTAGTGCACCAAAAAGAAAAAGAATAGCTCATAATGCGGATTTAGCTATTTCAGTAAAAAAAGAGTATTGGGGATTAGGTATAGGTACCACTGTAATGGATGAACTTATAAACTATGCAAGAAATCACGGTACCATCAAAAATATAAGCCTTGGAGTTAAAGCTAGTAATACTATAGCCATGAAGCTTTATGAAAAGATGGGTTTTCAAAAGGTTGGAATCCATAAAAACTTTTTTGATATAGATGGAGTTTATGATGATGAGGTTTTAATGGATTTATATATTTAAATAGATAAATGTAGTATACCAAAGGCATAAATAAAAAAAGTAGAATTTAATTATAGTTAAGTAAAACTTATAAGGGGAATTAATATATGAAAAATAATAATGAATTTTTAAAAATAAAAGGTGACCTAGTTTATATAAAGGAGCCAGAGTATGAAGAACTAGATTATGTGGAAAAACTTTGGGGTGATGTAAAGACAACAGGGGAGATTGGTGGGCCTTTTAAGTTAAAGGATAGAGATGGCTTCTTTGAAAGAATGGTTTCACCAGGAGACGGGTTAAATAAATATTTCTTAATATATAATAAGTCAAGCTTACCAGTGGGTGAAATTAGCTTTAGAAAATCAAACATAGACTATAAGAAAGCAACCTTTAATGTAAAGCTAGAGTGGCAGCATAGAGGGAATGGGTATGCAAAAGAGGCTTTGGATTTGATACTAGATTATTATTTTAACCAGTATGGGGGAGAAGTTATGGAAGACGACATTGCTATAAATAATATTAATGCTCAGAAAATTTTCCTAAAGTATGGCTTTGAACATGTTACTAATAATGAAGATATATTTTTAGTAAGGATGACTAAGGAGAAATTTAATAT
This sequence comes from Clostridium sp., assembly GCF_036660475.1. Taxonomy (GTDB): domain Bacteria; phylum Bacillota; class Clostridia; order Clostridiales; family Clostridiaceae; genus Clostridium_J. The sequence goes on from NZ_JAVXAO010000008.1 coordinate 156,719, forward strand.
TATCAAAAGTGAGATGAATTAATAACAATTAGTATGCAAGGGGGATAGATTTAGTGATGTACATTATTAATATAATATACATCACTAAATACAAATTATGATTATTGAATTATTAAATAAAGATAACTTAAGGCAGTGTGTTACATTTGAAAAGGAAGCTAGAGATACAGAACCAGGGGTTTTATATGGAAACTTTGAAGAAGAGAATTTCTATGAAAAAACATTAAGTAGTTTAAATAACATTGAATTTCAAAATGCTAGAACCTTATTGTGCTTGGAGGATAATAAAGCTATTGGTAGATTAGATTTTTGTATTTTAAGCTCCTATGCATTTTCGGGATCAAGGCAAGTGTATGTGGATTGGATTTATGTTTTAAAAAAATATAGACATAAAAAAATTGCTCAATGCCTATTTACGGAAATGGAGAAATATTTAAAGAATGTAGGTATAGATTTTTACTTTTTAACAGTTGCAGAAAATGAAGAAGCTCAGAAGTTTTATCATAATTTTGAGAATGCTAACATAAAGAAACAAGAGATTTTGCAGAAGGAAATTTAGGAATCGATATTGGATGAGATGAGTATAAAGAAACTAACAATGGTTATTCTTATGTTTTGGAGATTTAGGAAAATAACATAAACTGGGGGAAGAAATAATGATATTACTCAAAGAGATTAATAAAGAAAACTTTTGGGATTGCGTTAGTCTAGAGGTTGAGGATGGACAAGCTGATTTTGTTACATCTAATGCGGTTTCGATAGGACAATCTAAGGTGCAAACAGAATGTATACCATTAGCAGTTTATGATGATGACACAATGGTGGGGTTTGTGATGTATTGTGTGGATGAAGATGATGGTGAATATTGGATTTATCGCATGATGATTGATAAAAATTATCAGTCGAGGGGATATGGTAAGAAAGCATTAAAGAAGCTTTTGGAAGTTATACAACAGGATAAATATCATAGTAAGATTTTTCTTGGGGTCCATAAGGAAAGCCAGTATGCAGTAAAACTCTATAAAAACTGTGGATTTGAATTTAATGGACAAGTATTTGGGAGTGAACATATTATGAGACTGGATTATTAAAGAATAATTTAAAACATATGATGATTAATTTTGAAATTGGAGGTGCGTTATGAGAACTATAGGAATAATTGGAGCTATGGATGTTGAGATAGAGCTTATAAAATCTAAAGTAAATATAATAGAAGAAATAATCTATGCAGGTGTTAAGTTTTATCTGGGAAAGTATAAAAATTTAAGTATAGTAATATGCTCTTGTGGTGTTGGAAAGGTAAATGCAGCAAGTTGTACACAAGTATTAATTACTAAGTTTAATGTGACTGAAATAATTAACACAGGAATTGCAGGAAGTTTAAATACAAATGTACAGATATGTGATGTGGTTATCTCAGATAATGTTACATATCATGATGTAAGAAAAAGACAAATGAAATCGTTATTTCCGTTCCAGGAGGAGTTTAAGTCTTGTGAAAGCTTAAAGGATATGGCAGTAAAGGCCTATGATATTAGTGATTTGAAGAAGCATAATTATCACATTGGAAGGATTGTAACAGGTGAAAGTTTTGTATCAGATAATGAGGTTAAAAATGTAATAATTGAAGAATATAATCCGCTTTGTGTAGAGATGGAGGGTGGAGCTATAGGACATGTAGCTCATATAAATAACATCCCATTTTTAATAATTAGAAGTATTTCGGATAATGCTGATGAGAATGCAACTGAGAGCTATGACAATTTTGAAAGTATAGCTGCAGATAATTCAGCTAAATTAGTAATGAATATGTTGGAACTTATTAATAATAAGTGTGAATAAATTGAGAAATTTACTAGATGATTTTAATAGATATGAACAACGTGGTTATGAGAAAGATTTTATAATAGAGGGGGAAAAGCATATGGAAAAGACACAAATAATAGAGAATATTAAAATGCATATTAATAATTATTTTAATGAACTTGAAGGTGAAGAGAAGTTTAGTGGAGTTACACTAGTTTCTTTTGAAGATGAAAAGGTAATAAATAAAGGTTATGGCATGGCTAATTATGAATTAAATATTCCTAATGCACCAGAAATGAAATATAGAGTTGGGTCTGTAACAAAGCAATTTACAGCAGTTATAATAATGAAACTATATGAAAAGGGCTTATTAAATTTAGAGGATACTTTAGATAAGTATATCTCAGATTACCCGAATGGGGATAAGGTAACGATTCATCACCTTTTAACTCATACTTCAGGAATATTCAATTCTACTAGAATTGAAGGGTTCTCAAAAAATATGAGAAACCACCATAGTGTGGAGGAGTTGATAGAAGAATTTAAATATTTACCTTATGATTTTCAGCCGGGAGAAAAATTTTCATACTCAAATTCTGGGTATATATTATTAGGCTATATAATAGAAAAAGTGTCTAAAAAGACCTATGAGGAATGTTTGCAAGAAGATATTTTCAATAAATATTCCATGAATGGTTCAGGGTATGATAATCATAAAAAAATAATTAATAACAGGGTTAGTGGATATTCATTCGATGAGGAACAGAATCAACTTATTAACTGTGATTTTATAGATATGAGTGTGCCGTATGCGGCAGGGGCTTTATATTCTACTTTGGATGACTTATATACCTGGAATAAGAAGCTAATTGAAGGTGAGGTTCTGAGTAAAGATTCTTTGGATAAAATGTTAAGTAATCATGTTTATACTGGAAATGATTACTATGGGTATGGATTATTCTTAGATGATGTAAAACTTGGTGGAAAGACTAGAAAGAAAGTATGGCATACTGGTGGAATACCTGGATTTCTTTCATGCAGCAAAGTTTTTCCTAAAGAAAATATACAGATTATTATGATAACTAACATTACAAGTGAATGTTTTTCATCTGCAGTTGATTCTATAGAAAAAATTGTTTTTGATGAGTTGCATAGGAATAATTTATAGCAATTTGAAATTCAAATAAGGCATCTGAAAATAAATAATAAGCAAAGTGTTAGAGGGGGCTGATTTATTTATTTTCAGATGCCTAAATGGATTTAAGTATATTAAATGCTAAGGCATCCTAGCGGAGAAAAGGAGTAAATTATGAAATTAACATATCCAGATTATAATCACAGTATTTTAAATCTAACAAACTCAGTTTTAAAGCACTTTGAAGTAAAGCATACTCATGCTACATTACCAAAACTTGATTGTATTTTAGAAAAAAACTATAAAAATGTAGTTGTTATGGTTTTTGATGCCATGGGAAGCAAAAATATTGAAAGCATTTTACCGAGGGATAGTTTTCTTAGAAAACATATGATAGATGAAATAACATCTGTATATCCACCGACTACAACAGCAGCAACAACGACTCTAGAAAGTGGACTTGCACCAATGGAACATTCATGGCTAGGGTGGAGTTTGCATTTTGATGAAGTTAAGGAGAATGTAAATATTTTTATTAACACTAATGATAATGGAGAAAAGGTTGCAGATTATCATGTAGCGTCACGTTATATTCCTTATGAGAATGTAGTTGATAAAATTAAAGCTATAGGAAAGTCCGAGGCTCATTCAGTATCACCATTTGGTACTTATTTAATTAGCGATATATATGAGCTTATGGAGGGGGTTGAAACTCTTTGTAATAAAGATGGAAAACAGTATCTTTACACATACTGGCCAGAACCAGATTCATCTATGCATACTAAGGGGATTTCAAGTGAAGAGAGTATTTATTGGATAACTAAAATTAATGAAATGGTGGAAGAGGTAAGTGGAAAGTTAAAGGATACACTTTTAATTATTACGGCAGATCATGGACATATAGATGGGAAAAATAAATTAATATCAAATTATAAAGAAATTACTGGGTGTTTAAAGTGGATGCCTTCTATAGAGCCACGATCCCTTGCATTTCACGTTAAAGAAGGAATGGACAAGAAGTTTAAAGAAGAATTTTTAAAAGAATTTGGAAATGATTTTATACTTTTATCTAGAGAAGAAGTAGTGGAAAAGAAACTTTTTGGACATGGGGAAGAGCACAATAGATTTCAAGGTTTCTTAGGAGATTATTTAGCAATAGCAATTGGTGAAATTTCCATATTTAATACAGAAGCGGAATATAAAAAGTTTATTGGAGTTCATGCTGGATTAACGGAGTGGGAAATGATGGTGCCGCTTATAGTTGTTGAATGTGAATAATTATTCAGAAAAAACAACATAGATTTTCATGGGAAAATTATAAGCCAGATAAAATTGAAAAATATTAAGAGGAAGAGGTGGATGGTATGATAAGAAAGTTAATGGAAGAGGATAAAGAGATGGTCATTGAATTTTTAAGTGAGGAAGCTGCAATTAATTTATTTATAATTGGAGATGTGGAAAACTTTGGTTTTGAAACTGAATTTATGGAGACTTGGGGAAGTTTTGATGATAGGAATAATATCACAGGAATTCTACTAAGATTTTATGAGAGTTATATTCCGTATTATAAGAAGTACCATAGTGATATAGATGAATTTAAAAGTATGATTAAAAAAGCCGAAGGTAAGAAAATGATTTCAGGGAAAAGAAGTATAATGAAGGATTTTAAAGATGTTTTTCAGGATTACAAGGAAAGAGAAACTTATTTTTGTGAGTTGACAAATGATAAATTGTTAAGAGCGTTTGACAGTAGTGTAAAGCTTGTAAAAATCGATGACGTAAAAAGATTAAGTGATTTTATTAATAGTATTAATGAATTTAGTGCAGATAAAGATAGTATAGAAGATAAAATTTCTAAAACTATAGAAAGTAATCTTGGAAGAATATATTATATTGAAGATGGACATGGAAAGATAATTTCAAGTTCTCAAACTACTGCTGAAAACTCTAAGTCAGCCATGGTTGTAGGTGTTGCAACTAGTAAAGAAAACAGAAATAAGGGATTAACTTCAAACTGTTTATCTAAATTATGTTATGACCTACTAAGTGAAGGAAAAACATTATGCTTATTTTACGATAATCCATTAGCCGGAAGAATATATAAGAAATTAGGATTTGAAGATATAGATAAGTGGACTATGATATCAGAAATATAAAATATGGGAGAAAATTAATATGAATAATAAAAAACTAAATCTCTATTTTTTTGGAGAGATTGGTGAGTATGATTGTTACAATCCTGCATATGTAACAAGTAAAGAATATGCAGCTGAAATATTATATTTAATTGCAGTTAATGAGCCATTTTCAATATCAAATTATGAAATTGCAAAGAATTTAAACATGGAAAATGATGAAATAATTCATGGTATTATTAATGAGCTCAAATTGATTAATGCAATAGAAGTTAAGGACAATACCTATAGAATAAAATTTCCGGTGTTTTTAGAGGACGATGTTAAAAATATGGAGAGCCTCATAAATAATATAGGAGAGATTATTGGGGGAAAAATAATTTCTATGAAAGATATATTATATAGTAATGTTGCAAAACTTAGGTGTTCAAAGAAACACAGTAATGAGCGGTTACTTTATCATATAATTTGTGATAAAGTTTTTGATGGCACAGCCTTTGAATTTTTTGAAGAAAGAAATACATTTTGCACTTCAAAATTGCAACCAGGAAATAGAGATTATTTAATAGTTGCTTATGAAAATAGCAAAGCAGTAGAAAATCATAGTAATAAATTATTATGCAGTAGTAATAACTATAGGACTTCTGAATTTGTATTTAATAGCTTTGGAGATTCAAATGGATCAAGGAAGGATTTGTATAGGTTTTTTAGACTTACCCAAAAAAGTATTGATAACGCAAGTCCATTCCATGATTTAAACATATCTTACAATAAAGTTGTAGATGAGATGAATAGAGAAACTGCCAATAAGTGTGGAGAATTAATATGTAAAATTATTAGTGATAACCTTAGATATAATGAATTAAGTGAGACTGAAAAAGGGTTAGCTGGATTCTTAGAGGAATTAGAATATGTTGAAATTGATGATATTAATAATGCCGTAGTTATAAAAGTTCCAGTATTTCACGCATTTGAAAATAAAACAGTTATTAAAAAAATATCAGATACTATACTTAATGGGATATATCCAATAGTAAAAGACGTATTTGAGAATTTTAATATAAGTGGATCTCGGTTAACATCAGTAAGGCATGAAGTAGATATGAAAGAAATAGCAAATGAATTATGGCATCAAATTTTTGGAGCCACTAATGAATATTTAGTGAAAGTAGGGTTTGTTGCAACACCACATAATGTGGATGGGGAAGGTAGATATTTAAGAAGTTTTAGAATCAATCACTGAGGGTATTAATTTAAATATGAATAAAATAAGTTTAGATAGGAAGTATAAACGTAATAAAAGCAAAATAAAGGAACCCGCAATGGGTTCCTTAAAATTTGTATTTTAGTCTTCTCCTGGGAAAAAGTAAGTTAGAGCTTTTATGAATACAAATACTATGAGCATTACTACAAAAATTCCGCCCATACCTTTCCACATTATATCCAAACTTTGTATAAATGCGTCAATATTCATTACATTCCACCTCCAACTAAGAATAAGATTAATCCGCCGGCTATTACTGAACCAATTTGTCCAGATACGTTAGCGGCTACTGCATGCATTAATAGGAAGTTTTGTGGATCTTCTTTTTGTCCCATTTTTTGAATTACTCTAGCAGACATAGGGAATGCTGAAATACCAGCAGCACCTACCATTGGATTGATTTTTTGCTTTGAGAAAAGATTGATGAACTTTGCAAATAATACTCCACCAATAGTATCAAAAACAAAGGCTATTAGTCCAAGTCCAATAATCATAAAAGTAGTCGAAGTAACAAAAAACTCAGCTTTCATTTTAGAAGCTATTGTAATACCAAGAAGTAATGTTACTAGGTTTGCTAATTCATTCTGTGCAGTAGAAGATAATCTTTCAAGAACTCCACACTCTCTAATTAAGTTACCGAACATTAAGAATCCTATTAGAGCCACAGATGTAGGTGCTATAAGACCAGAAATCATAGTAACTCCTATTGGGAATAGTATCTTTGCTGTTTTAGAAACTGAAGAAGGATTATATGTCATTCTTATTTGTCTTTCTTTTTTTGTTGTCACAAGCTTTATTGCAAAAGGCTGGATAATAGGAACTAATGACATGTATGAGTAAGCGGCCACAGTTATAGGTCCAATATAGTTACTCTTAAAGAAGTTAGCAACAAATATTGAAGTAGGGCCATCAGCAGCACCAATAATACCTATTGATGCAGCATCTTTCAAAGGAAAACCTAATAATGCTGCTAAGCTTATTGTAAAGAAAATACCGAATTGTGCGGCAGCTCCAAATAAAAGCATTTTTGGGTTTGTAAGTAGTGGACCAAAATCAATCATAGCTCCAATACCAATAAATAATATTAGTGGAAATAGTTCATTGGCGATACCCATGTTAAATAGGTTATCAATTATACCTATTTCAGCAATACCATGAATGGTTTGGGTAACAGCTCCTGATAGTGGTATGTTTACAAGTATAGCACCAAAACCCATTGGTAATAAAAGTGCTGGTTCAAATCCCTTTTTGATAGCAAGCCATATTAGTCCTGCACCAATGAACCACATTATTCCTTGTTGCCAAGTCATATTCATTATCCCGTTTAATAGAAAATCCATAATAAACCCCCCTGTTATGTAAATAAGTTATATTAAGCGAATGTAAAATCCGTAGAAAAAAATTTCACATTAATCCAAATTAATAATTTTAATTAATATTTTTGATAAATTAGAAAAATGAATTAAAAATTGTAAAATATAATTTTAATGATTTTTTTCACCCATAGTTATTTTATAACATATAGAGCAAAAATACACTACAAAAAACAAGAAATTAACAAATTATTTTTTAATACACCGATAATATGTAATACAATGTAAAATATTCTTGTGTTTAATTGTATGTACTTATAAAAAATAGGTTAACAGTAATTAAATGGGGTAATATATTAAGTGATTTAATATTGAGAAAGGGTTGGGTGAGTAATATGTTGGACATTTGTTTATTAGGTTGTGGGGGTGGAATGCCTATGCCATTTAGAGGTCTTTCTGCAACTTTATTAAGTTACAAGGGAAGAAAGATACTTATAGATTGCGGTGAAGGCACACAGGTTGCTATGAGAATTATTGGATGGGGATTTAAAACAATAGATGTAATATGTATAACGCATTATCATGGAGATCATATCGTTGGACTGCCAGGATTACTTTCTACAATAGGTAATAGTGGGAGAGATACGCCACTAACAATTATAGGGCCAGAAGGAATTACGGAAATAGTAAATGGTCTTAGAGTAATAGCAAAATATCTACCCTATGAAATCAAGATAATAGAAAATCTGTCTGTAGTTGAATTAAGTCTTAATAAGGATGGGTTGTATGTAAGCAATGAAAAGAAAGGGCATGTAATTTTAAAGACTATAGAATTAGAGCATTCATCACCGTGTATCGGTTATAGTATGTACTTTAATAGAGATAGAAAATTTAATGTTGAAAAGGCAATGAAAAATCATGTGCCTAAAGTTATATGGAGCAAGTTACAGAAAGAAGAGCGGGTGATACATGAAGGCAAAGAGTATAATGGATATATGGTTTTAGGAGATGAAAGAAAAGGAATTAAAGTTAGTTTAGTAACGGATAGCAGACCCTTAGACACAATACCTAGTTTTATAGAAGATAGCGATTTATTTATATGTGAAGGTACATATGGCAAGGATGAAGATATGGATAAGGCTATAAAAAATAAACATATGACATATAGGGAAGCGGCAACTTTAGCTAAAGATGGTCAGGTTAATGAATTATTATTAACTCATTTTAGTCCAGCTATGTTAGATGCAAATGAATTTGTACACAATGCAAAGTCTGTATTTAGTAATACAATAATAGGAGAAGATAGATTGGTAAGGAGTTTAAGCTTTATAGATTGAACAACATGAATTAGAGTAAAATGAGGGTATCTCTAGTTGTTAAAAATATGAATAAGAAAAGGTAGCGAAGTAAGCTACCTTTCCTTATGGAAGATTTATTGTAGTATTAACATACTTCATCGTTGAATGTAGAAGTTTTATTTAACTTACTACTTTTAATATATATATAAATTAAATTTAATATAGGTATAAACATTAAATAGAAAGCAAATAAAATAGCTCTTGCATCAACGCCAAGGGTTGTGAGAGGTACAAGCACTGCAACATTCCAAGGAATTAGCGGAGCGATTACAATGGCAGTGTTTTCTAAATCAAGTGCAAGTATAGTTTTATCAAATCCAAGCCGTTCATAAGTTTTTCCAAGGGTCATGTTTGTAAGCATAACAGCAAGAACCTGTGTACAACCAACCATAGCACTTATAATACTTGTAATTATAGTAGTTAAAAATAGCATGCTACGATTTTCGATTTTGGATAGGGTTAAGTCAATAAAACTAAGCATATTTGCTCCTTCAAAAATTCCGGTTAATGCTGAAGAAAGAAATACGATAATAACAAGCTTTATCATAGATACAATACCACCACCTTTAATAATGTGGTGAAGTGAGTTATCTACGGGCAAGCTAAAGCCAAATATAGCTGTTTTTAATATTGATATTATTGTTTCACCTTGAATTACAAAGGCGATAACAGCAGCTACTGACATACTTATGTACATAGAGGTTTTAACATCCACCTTAAATAATGAAAGTACTATAATTATTAAGGCTGGAAGTAGTACAATAAGATTTATATTAAAATTATTTGTAAGCTGAATTAAAATATCTGAGCTGCCGTAGTCTACTGGATTTATTATCGATAAAACTAAGTAAAGTATGCAGCTTAAGGTTAAAGGAATTATAGAGGTTCTAATCATATTTTTTATATTATCATATAGATTTGTGTCTGTTATTGATGCTACAAGATTTGCACTTGAAGACATTGGTGAAGACCTGTCCCCTAAATATGCTCCAGAAAGGATAGCACCAGCTATAACATATATGTTTCCACCACCAGCCCTTGCCATTACCATTAAAGATATTCCAACAGTGCCAATTGTGCCAAAAGAGGTTCCAAGAAGCATTGAAATTAAAGCCGAAAGTATAAAGGCACTGATAGCAAATAGATTAGGGTGGATAAGGTTAATACCATAATATACGATGGAAGGTACAGTGCCAGAAATCATCCAGAGGGATACGATGGAACCAATTAATACGAAAATTTGTAAGACACCTAAGGATTTTTTACCGCCGTTAAGTAAGTTTTTAATGCTAGATTTGAAGGTAATACCTTTTTTAAGGGATATAATAAAAAATATTAGTAAAACAGTAGATAGTGGAATTAAAGTGTCAACACCGTTGATAACACTAAAAATAAATATTATGGTAGATAGAATAAGTCCTAAGATTACATCCATATATATACCTCCATTAATTTTAAATCATTATATATATTAACCTTAATAGGACGAATATTCAACTAATAAAGTAAAGATGTTATCTAAGCAAAATTAAGATAACATCTTTATTTAGGTTTATAGATTAGACTATGTCTTAGATGATGTAAAGTTCATTTTAAACAGTCATTCAACACATAGGTTTAAATAGTTTAATTAAATTTAGTTATAATAGAAATAGTGCAAATAGAGATGTAACAATCAATCCTAATACTACTGGTTTAAAGTTTCGTTTTGCCAGTTCAAAAGGAGATACTTTACAAATTGCAGATACTGGAATGATTGCCCAAGGAATTATAGTTCCACCACCAACCCAAATTGCGGCTATTTGGCCTAGTGCAGTTAAAGTAGGTATACTTGCACCTGTTGCAGTTCCGAATAGCTTAGCAGTTGATCCAGCAAGGGATATTCCGGAAAATCCTGAGCCATCAAGGCCAGTAATTGCGCCTATACCTGTTACAGTAAAGGCACTGAATATATTATTTAGAGGAACTGTTTGAGATAAAGCAAACCCTAAATCATTTACTATGCCTAAGGAGCCTTCAGGTAAGAATTTTCCTATAATAGTTAAAAATCCACTATCTCCAATATAGAAGAATGCTGCAATTGGTATAACTATACCAAAAACTTTAAATGCAAATTGTAGCCCTGATACAAAGTGGGTAGTTAATTCTTCAAGAGAACTGTTTTTATAAGTTTTTATAGCTATAGCCATCAATAAAAATAGTGTTGTACCACCAATTAAAGCTGTAGCATCGCCACCTTTTAGACCAAGAGATATCATAATAAACACGTCAACAATAAAAAGTGCTGGAACTAGTATAGCAAATGCAATCTTCCAACCGTTGGATAAAACTAATTCATTTATTTCATCCTCTTCATCTAATTTTTCATCATAAACTAAGTTTTCGAGAGTACCATTTTTCATATCACGTTTTAACATTATAAAAGCTGTAATAGTGGTTACAAGTCCCATTACAATTATTAGAGGAACGCTTGCAGCAACAACAGATTGAACTGAAACACCAGCTGCATCTGCTGTTAATTTAGGCGCAGCTTGGATAATGAAATCAGTGGAAAGTGCTATGCCGTGACCAAATAAGTTCATTGCTATTGCAGCACCTATTGCAGGAAGACCGGCTTTTATAGCTACAGGTACGAGAACCGCTCCAACTAGAGCTACTGCTGGGGATGGCCAAAAGAAGTAGGAAGCAACCATCATTATTAAACCAATTATCCAAAAAGCCATGAAATCATTTTTAATAAGTTTGGCAAATGGACTTATCATAACTCTATTAATTCCTGTATATCTCAAAATTTTGCTTAATGCTGCTATTATTGAAATAATAAGAATTGTTGGTAGTAGCTCTGTTATGGCATATATAAAACCATTAAATAGACTAATGACCGATAGAGGAATAGATTTAGTACTAATTAATGCAATTATAAATATACCTATAATACAAATTAAGGATACATCTCTTTTTTTAATCATGGCAATTAAAATTATTAATATGAAAATTAAGTAAATATAGTGTATTGAAGTTAGACCAATCATTTGTAGCCTCCTGTTAATTTTATCTTAGTTTAATATATAATATGGATTCACACTTATTTAGTGTTAAAATTTACAAAATAAACAAGAGAAATGTTAGCTACTATTATTGAATATAATTAGGTGGAAAATAAAATAAAATTTAATTAGAAAATATCTTATTAAATGTTGTAAAATATATTATAATCTAATATATACAAATCTTTACAATAATAAGTGAGACATGGACAATAGTGAAAGTCACAATATAAATAAGAAAAATAGAGGGGAAGATAGAAGTGATTGTATTGAAAAATGTTATTATTACTGGTGGTACAAGGGGCATAGGGCTTTCAATGGCGAGGGAATTTTTAAAGTCAGGATGTAATGTCACAGTATGTGGAAGAACAGAAGAGTCATTGATAAAGTGTGAGGAAGAATTAATTGAGCATAAAGGAAGAGTTCAATTTTTGATTTGCGATGTTATGGACAAGTTTCAAATTGAAAGAATTTGGTTTCAAGCTAAAGATAGATGGAGAAATATAGATATTTGGATTAATAATGCTGGTAAAAATTGTTCATATGAATTGCTTTGGAATACTGAGGACAGATTTGTTGAGCAAGTTATAGACACTAATATTAAAGGGGTAATCTATGGTTCAAAGATAGCGGCTAAGTACATGATTGAACAAGGCGATGGACAGATTTGGAATATGGAGGGATTAGGTTCAGATGGCAGGATGATTGAGAAAACAATTCTATATGGTACATCGAAGAGAGCCGTTACTTATTTTACAAAAGCTTTAGCTAAGGAACTCGCAGATACATCGGTGAAAATTGGAAGGTTATCACCTGGTATGATGCTCACTGATTTTATAACAAAATCTCCAGATGGAAGTGACTCAAAAGCCATAGAGGAAGAAAGTTTTAAGAAGATATTCAATATACTTGGCGATAAACCAGAAACTGTAGCAAAATTTCTTGTACCTAGGATGCTGAAAAATGGGAAAAACAATGCTCATATTCAGTGGCTAACAACTTTTAAGGTTACTCGAAGGTTTATTACAGCAAAATTTAGTAAGAATAAGAGAGTGCTTATTGAGTAGTATTATATAAGGTCTATTAATAATTTATAAGTGAGGGGAAATGGATATGACAGGATTTACAACAGACAACATTGTTCTATTACTGGTGGGAGTAGGGTTACTTATATTAGTGATTAAAGTACTTAAAGGAGTTTTTAAAACTATAATAGCAATAATTCTTTTGCTAACAGTTGGAATATCTTGTTACAACATATTTATAGCAAAAAAATCTATAACTTATGAAATGAGCAGATATAAGACAGATTTTGCATATACAATGGATGTAAAGGATATATCCAGAGATGCATATAAGATTGTAGATGACATGAAGAAAGATGAAATTACAGAAGAGGGTATAAATAAATTAGTTGATTTAAAAAATCAAGCAGAAGGATTGAAGCATAGTGATGAAATTAATTTTATTCACAAGAAATATATTAGTAGTATGGATGGTGTGATTTTGGCATGTAAGGGATACTCTATGGGTAAGTTAGCAGGGGAACAGGTAGACAAGCTAGAGGATTTGAGTAGGGGTATGGATATTAAATTGTTAGATGTATTGAAGGGTGAGTAAACTGTTGTGGAATAATGAAACGGTGCACTTAAAATATACTTTTTATTGTAGATTGATATTTTAATCAATAGTTAATAGAAAATTAGGGTTTATGTGGATTATATTGTATTCAAATGCGTATATAATATATAATGTATAGTATATAGCAGGTTAAGGAGGAAATACAATGAATAAAAAATTGGCATATGTAATTATTTTATCCATAGGAATATTTTTAACTGGCTGTCAGGTTAAAAATAACGTTGTAAGTAATGATGGAAATGTAAATAATAATTCTCAAGTTGGCAGTAATGAACAAGCCGTGGAAGTCCCTAAATATAAAATAAATGATTACATTCAAATTAAGGAAAATGTGAAATATAGCTACAAAGGAGAAAATCATGAGTATGCAGAGTATGTAGCCTATGTAGATTATGTAGCTGGAGATAAGTTTCAAATAAGAAGTAATAATGGTGGAACTGAAACAGTAAATGTTTTTCAGGTTAAGGATGGAGAATTGATACAAACATTTAAAAGGAATACCTGTTATTATAGAGAAAATTTTACAACTAAAAAATCAGATTCTAGTGAAATTTTATTAAAGGAACCATTAGTTAAGGGAACCAGTTGGACATTACCAGATGGTGGTAAGCGATATATATCTGGTGTAGATGTACAGATATCAACACCGAGTGGTAACTATAGCACTATTGAGGTAACTACAGAGAAAAAAAGTGGAGAGAAGAGTTTACATTACTATGCTATTAATAAAGGGCTGGTAAAATATGTTAGCGACTCGGACAATATGAAAATCACATCAACATTACAAGGAATTGAAGAGGGTGCAAAGTTGACTCAAACAGTGAGAATTTTTTATCCAAATATTAATGTGGATAAAATTCACTATCAGGATAAGGAGATTGTATTTAATACTAATGATATAACTAAGCTAATATTGCAAAATATATTTAAAAATTTTCCGGGAAATGATGAAGGAACTCTATTTAGTTCAAATGTAACTATTAATAGTTTATATCTAAATGATGATGGTAGAGTTCATGTAGATTTAACAAGTAGCTTTGTAAAGGATATGAATCTTGGATCAGGACCAGAGCTTATGTTACTTCAAAGCATAGCTAATACTTTAGGAAATTATTATAGTGTGGAAGAAGTATATATAACAATAGAAGGAAAACCTTATAGTTCAGGCCATATAATAAAATCTAATGGGGAAGGGTTTAAAGTAGATTTTAATGGTATTGTAGAAGGTAAATAGTTATTAATAATAAATTTTTATTAAAATGTTTTCAAATGACCTTAATAACTATAAATTGATTTTAAATTAGTGTAAAAATAAACTGAGAAATGTACTCTATATCATAGATAATTTTAAAATTGTCTACGATATAGGGTATATTTTAGTTGTAGATGAAGAGTTAATTCAGTTCATAATATTAAGTACAATACAATTGAGAAGTGTGATACAATATTTGTGTAGTTCTATTAACTATCAGGTAGAGCATTAATTAAGGTTCTGACAATGGAATATAACGTGAGGTATGGGGAGGAATTAAAATACATGAATCCAAGACAATACAGTAATTGCAATAATAATACAAAAAATAAAAATGAAAAATATACTATGATTAATGAAATATTTTTGCTGGTAACTATAATTGGATTAATGATAGCTGAGATTATAGGGATTCATACGAAGATATGGATGGAAGTTGTGTATATTTCACTTCTTTATTTATTTTCCGGGATAGCAATTTGGAGTATAAAAAATAATACTGCGGATAAATCAATAGTTTTAATTCCAACTATGATCTTTTTTTCTTACATATTAATTGAAATGGGAGTTAATATACCTATAAATATTGTTACAATAATAGTAATAACAGTTGTCTTATTATTCAATAATTATAAGAGTAAGTCCGGATGTAAAAAAGTTAAGACTGCATGTGTTCTAATACTCATATTAGGTTTTTTATCTTTAGATTATTATATTTATATGGACAATATTATAAAGGATAATGGTTTATATATACATGTGAAAAAAGAAAATTTAATTAAGGGAAAGATAAAAGAGTCGGATTTATTAAATATAAAAGAGTTATCAACACCTTATGATCGAAATGTGAATACGCTTCAAGGTATAGAAAATATGAAAAATATTGAGAGTATATATATATGGGATGCTAGAAAAATTGAAGATTATTCTTACATAAGTCAATTAAGTAATTTAAATAAGATGGTTGTGTGGTATGGAGATTTGAATAAAATTTCAAAGTTAGATACAATGAATTCACTAGAAACCTTAGGAATTATATACCCTAATGAGGGTGAATTTCAAGGACTTGAAGCTTTTCCGAACTTAAAAGTTTTAGATATTGAAGGTGGAAATATAGAAATAAATAAATTGCAGGGACATAAGAAGATAGAGACTATAGATATTGTTTCTGCAAAAAATATTAACTTCGAAGGTATAGATAAATTTCCTAAGTTAACTACTCTTAATTTAACAGATATATACATTGATAATATTGATAATATGGATGAAGTTTTAAAGTCAGAGACTTTGAGTATTATAGAGTTAGAAAATTGTAAATTTAAGGATAAAGATAAGGACGAGTTTATACAAAGAGTAAATGACAAAGGAATAAGTGTGATAGAAAAGTAACTGACAATTGAAATTTGACAGTAATTAATCGTAGTGTTAATCTTATACTAAGATAATAAATATTAGATATCTTAAAATTTATAGATTATTGGAGGTAGTTATATGTCTAAGTATAAGGGTACAAAAACAGAGAAAAACTTAATGGAGGCATTTAGTGGTGAGTCACAGGCTAGAAATAAGTATACTTATTTTGCATCAGTAGCTAAAAAGGCTGGATTTGAGCAAATAGCAGAACTTTTTTTAGAAACAGCTAATCAAGAAAAGGAACATGCTAAAATGTGGTTTAAAGAGTTTCATGGAATTGGGACAACAGAAGAAAATCTTGAGGCAGCAGCTGCTGGTGAAAATTATGAATGGACAGATATGTACAAGCATATGGCAGAGGAAGCTAGAGAAGAAGGTTTTGAAGCACTAGCTAAGAAGTTTGAACTTGTTGCAGAAGTTGAGGCATCTCATGAAGAACGTTATTTGAAATTACTAAATAGCCTACGTGAGGGAAAAACATTTAATGGTGAAGCGCCACTAGGTTGGAAATGCCGTAATTGTGGATACATATATGAAGGTGAAGATGCACCAGTAGCATGTCCTGTATGTGCTCATCCAAAAGCATATTTTGAAAGAAAATGTGAAAATTATTAAAATATATGTAATGTAGAATAGATATAAAACCACATTAATCATTTTAGTGAACAGCCCCCTGTCAAGTAGACGGGGGGCTGTTCATAGGTTAGTGTGGTTTTTAGTTTGTTTATATTTACTCTATGACTAACAGCAGTAGCATTATTACAATAATAATCATATAGATAATTTGGGAAAGGTTAGAATCGGAGGCTTTGGTTGATTTATAATATCCACAAGGTTTTCAATTTTATTTGAAGTGCAACTTAGTGCTATATTTATGCAACTTAGTATAAATTTGTTGTTTTATTAAAATTCAACTTATATACTTAAAGTGGGTAGTGAATGGGAGGCTTTGAATGAGGATTATAGTAAATGAATTTGAGGAATTTGAGGATATTGAAATTATTATAAATTGCAGAGTGGAGGATGATAAAGTATCCAGAATTATAGCTGAAATTAAGGCTTTAGATAAAAAAATAAAGGGTATAAGAGATGGACAAGTATTCATTTTAGATATAGATAAAATATTTTATTTTGAATCAGTAGACAAAAAGACATTTATCTATATGGATAAGGAAATTTACGAAACCCATCTTAGATTATATGAACTAGAAGAGAAGCTTGAGAGTACAGATTTTTTTAGAGGATCAAAATCCAATATAGTAAATCTAGCAAAAATTAAGAATATAACTCATATGTTTGGTGGAAGGTTAGAGGTTCTATTAGAGAATAATGAGAAACTAGTTGTATCGAGGCAATACGTACCTAAACTTAAAAGTAAGTTAAACTTTTAAAGGAGGATAGAGTTATGAGAGATTTAATTAAAAATTCAACAGAAATGAAACTTATAGCAAGCGTTTTTTTTGCAGGGGAGATTATAACATATACACTAATGGCTCCATTCTTTGGAATAGACAACATATCATTGGGGTTAATATGGCAAATGCTAATCATATCTATAATTTTAACGGGATTACAATATCTAATATATACATCAAATTTTTTATTTAAAACAAAAACTTGTACAAAGATATTTATTCATTATGTAATATTGGTGATAATGGGATATTTATGGGCAATGTATTTTAATTGGTTTGATGTAGGAAGTATAAAAAACATAGGCATTTCATTGGTAATATTTACAGCATGGTTTTTGGCATTTACATGGTCTATTTCAATATATAATAAGGCTACGGGAGAACAGTTTAATGAAAAGCTTAAGATATATAAGAGTTCAAAGGAAAAATTGTGATGGAAACTTATGTCTATGTATATTAAAAATCAAATTGTAATATATGTAAAAGGTAGGTAGAGAATATTGATAAGTAAAGCTGGTGTAGTAAATGTAAGAGTAATGGAAAGTAGCTTAAGATATAGTGAAATAATAAAAATGGGGGAAGAGAAATGTATATTATTGAAACAAAGAAACTTACAAAGAGTTATGGAAAAAGTAGGGGTATAGAAGAAGTAAGCTTACAAGTAAAAGAAGGGGAAATATTTGGGTTTGTAGGTCCTAATGGAGCTGGAAAATCTACAACTATACGTACTATTTTAAATTTTTTATTCCCGACTGATGGTGAAGGTAAGATCTTCGGAATGGATATAATTAAGGAAAGCAGTGAAATAAAGAAGCAGATTGGATATGTACCAAGTGAAATAAAATTTTACGATGAAGCTAAGGTTAAGGATATTATTAAGTATTCATCAACATTCTATCAAGGCTGTAGTCAGGAAAAAATAGATAAGTTATGTGAATATCTAGAGGTGGATTTAGATAAAAAAATGAGTGAACTTAGTCTTGGAAATAAAAAAAAGGTTGCAATAGTTCAAGCGCTTATTCATAATCCAAAGCTACTTATTTTAGATGAGCCTGCAAATGGGTTAGATCCACTTATGCAAAAGAAGCTCTTTGATATATTACAGGAACAGAAAGCTAAGGGAACAACAGTGTTTTTATCCTCACATAACTTGGTCGAAGTAGAAAATTTATGTGATAGAGTAGCGGTTATTAAGGCTGGAAGAATCATTGATGTTCTTGAAGTTAGCAAGATTGCTAAAAAGTCTGGATTTAAAATTATACTAAAGGGTGATGGCATAGATGAAAAAGTTATAAAAGATAATAAAGGTGAAGTAATAGAAAATAATAAGGGTGAGATTACATTTAGCTATATGGGAAATATTGATGATTTAATTAAATCAATGTCTAAGTTTAAAGTTGAGAAATTATTAATAGGTGAGCATACATTAGAAGATACCTTTATGGATTATTATATAAGTGGGGAGGATAAGTAATATGAATGTGTTTAAATTTGAATTTAGAAGGCTTTTGAAAGCAGCAATTATATGGGGTATAGCCTGTGGACTTTTAATAATAATGTTTATGTCTTTTTATCCAAGTATGAAAGATAGCGGACTCCAAGAATTAATTTCTACTAAGTTAGATGCATTTCCACCAGCTATGATGGAAGCATTTAATATTAGTGGTGCTGTAGATTTTAGTAAGATTGCAGATTATACGGCGTATGTAATTCAATATATAGCAATGGCTGCTGGAGTTTATGGAGCAATACTTGGTGTGTCTGCACTAGTTAAGGAAGAAAGTGAGGGAACTATTGAGTTTTTATACTCAAAACCAATTACAAGAAGTAAGATAGTAACTGCAAAATTATTATCTTCAGCAGCTATATTTATGATATTTATGATTATAGTCGGAGCTATTACCATGGGGGTTTCCATTATAGTTAAGCCTGAAGATGTGGAGATTATGACTTTAATTGTAGATGTGAAGACTATACTTATAGGAATGGCATTTTTGGGATATATATTTATGGCAGTTGGGTTTTTAATATCAGTGCTGCTGAAAAATGGTAAACAAGCAATATCTATTTCTTTAGGAATATTTTTTACTACCTATGTTTTAGGTGTCATTGGAAAGTTGAAAGAGAGTTTAAAAGGGTTTTTATATTTGTCTCCATTTGAATATGTAGCACCGGCAAATATTATAAAAGATGGATTTGATATGAAATTTGTGCTTTTAGGATTAGGAATAATAGTTGTATCTATTGTAATAACTTATGTTATTTATAATAAGAAGGATTTAGCAATATAAAATATATGTAGGTTTTAATATTATAAAGTAGGGTCATAAGTTTAAATTTATGCTCCTACTTTTGTAATTGGAATAGTTCACACTTATTAAGTTAGAAATATTCTAATAAATCTGGACTAATAAGGGATGTATTCCTCCAAAATTAAAATCGTGAATTAAGGTTTTAGCAAGGATATACCTATAATGTTTGATGTTGTATTGGGACTTAGATTTATAGTTATTCAAATGTTTTGTATTATATATATTTTTAAAATATTGACAAAAATCGTTTTACATTATATCATAAGTGTGGTAAAAGTAAATAAACGTATTTAGGATAAGGGAAGCACGGTTAAATTCCGTCACGAACCCATCACTGTAATCATGGACAAGTTCTACATAACCACTGGATTTTTTTCTGGGAAGGGTAGAAGGCGGAAGAAGTGTAAGTCAGAATACCCATCTTAGATATTAGTAATTGTAGAATCAGGGGGAGCAACTGAGTTTACATCTTTTAAAACTATAAGCATGATATGGGTAGCTTTAGCAATTTGCTAGAGTTTTTTTTATTGCTCTAATTTAAAATAAGGGGATAAAGATTATGAGAAAAATTATCAAAAACAAACTAATGATCATTGTACTTGCAATTATTGTATTTGCGCTAGTATTGACAGGATGTGCAAGTGGAAGTAAAGATGGAAATGAAGGTGCAAGTAAATTAAATGAAGAGAATGAAGTTGTATTAGCAGCTGCTAGAGATTTAGCACCAGGAGAAACAGATGCTTATTATACAAGTTCTATATTATATGTTTGGGAACCATTAATAGGGTTAGGTGATGATGGAGCTCCAACTCCAGAACTTGCTGAAAAGTGGTCAAATACAGAGGATTATAAGGAATGGACTTTCAAAATTAAGGAAGGTGTAAAATTCCATGATGGAGTAGATTTAAATGCAGATGCAGTTATAAAGAACTTTGAAAGATATACAAATATGAAAACTAAGGGTTCACCGTTCTATTCTTTCAATGTGGATAAAACATATCCAAACTTAGAAAGCTTTGAAAAAGTGTCAGATTATGAAGTTAAACTTACGTTTAGTGAGCCTATATCAACATTAATATACAATATGGCTAGATTTGGAAGTGCTATGTATAGTCCAGAGTGTTTCGATGTAGTTACAGGAGATTTTACTACAATTGCCCAAGGAACTGGACCATTTAAAATAATAGACCGTGAAAAAGACCAATTCACATTACTTGAAAGAAATGAAAACTATTATGGAGAAAAGAGTAAAGTTAAAAATATTAGATTAAAGGTAATACCAGATTCTCAAACTCGTTACACAGCATTAAAGTCTGAAGAGATTATGGGTGTTATGGATTTAGGAGCTATCACTCCGGAACTTGCTACAGAACTATTAAAGGATGAAAACTTTGAGACTTCTACATCAATTTCAACAATTACTCAATTTATGTCTGTAAATGGACTTAAGGAACCTTTTAACAATACTAAAATAAAAGAAGCATTAAGCTTATTAATAGATAGACAAACCATAGTTGATGAATTTTATGGTGGACATGGTACTCCAACAATAAATATTTTAAATCAAGCATCACCTTTTGCTAAAGAAATAAAATCAGTTTATAATCCGGAGAAAGCAAAAGAGATTATTAAAGAAGAGTTAAATGGACAAACTATAGAGTTAGAATTTATAATACCATCTTATGGGGTTGACCGTTATCCATATAAATCAGTAGCAGAATACCTTCAATCTGTTTTAAGGGAAGTTGGGTTAAATTCTACTATTACTATACTTGATGGAGCAGCATTCAAGGAAGCGCAAAAGACTGGGAATTATAACATGGCACTTCATACTCAAGGTCTTCCAAATGCAGAGCCTTTTACTATATTTGATGGCTATATGAGAAGTGAAGGTTCAAGCAATAAGGCATATTCTTTAGGATATAAAAATGAAAGAGCAGATGAGCTTATAGAAAAATTAAAAGTAACTATGGATTTAGATGAAAGAGGAAAGATATATGATGAACTTCAAGATATATCAGCGAATAATCCATCAAGCATACCTCTATTTGAAGATGTTAACTTAATTGCATACAACAAGAAAATAACTGGTTATAAAGCTACAATTTATGGAACTACATTATCTAATCTAGAGTGGAATAAATAGTGAAAAATTCATTCAAGTATTTAATTAAAAGATTAATAATGACTATACCTGTTTTAATAGGAATAACATTTTTAGCTTTTATGCTAGGGGTGATTGCGCCAGGAGATCCAGCAGTTGAATATTTAAGCATGGATGGCATATCTGCACCTTCACAAGAGGAGATAGATGAGGCTAGAGAAAAACTAGGATTAAATGAAAATATATTAGTGCAATATGGAAAGTGGACTAAAAAAGCACTGAGTGGAGACTTAGGTGTGTCATATATAACGAAAACACCAATAAGGACAGAAATACAGAGAAGGCTTCCAATAACCTTCTCTGTTTCATTAATGGCAATGTTTTTTGTAATAGTTATTTCTATACCATTAGCCGTAATTATGGCATTAAAGAAGGATTCAACTACTGATAAGATAGGGAGGATAATATCACTAATTTTATCATCAATGCCAGGATTTTGGATAGCAATTATTATGCTCAGTATATTTTGTGAAAAGCTTAGATGGCTACCGACAAGTGGATACGGAACAATTAAACATCTTATCATGCCAGGGTTTGTATTGGCAGCAGGAACTATTGGAACAATTATGAGGTTGCATAGAGCAACGCTAATAGATGCATTGGGTCAAAATTATATAATAACGGCAAAGTCAAAGGGGTTAACAGAAAGAGTTATCACATTTAAATATGCATTTTTAAACTCATTAATGCCAATAGTAACATTACTAGGAAATTATTTTGGGGGTATTTTAGGTGGTTCCACAGTAGTTGAAGTTATCTTTGGTATTCCTGGCATGGGGAGTTATGTTATAAAAGGAATAATGAGTAGAGATTACCCAGTAGTTCAAGGGTATGTGGTATTTACAGGATTAATTTTTGTGGGTTTTAATTTGATTGTAGACTTATGCTACTTAATTCTTAATCCTCGTATGAGACTTGGAGGGGAGTAGAATGGATAAATTTAATCGTATTTCATGGATTTACAAGTTATCATTTATAATACTTATCATAATGGTATTTACAGGAGTCTTTGCAGAATTTTTATCACCATATGATCCAAATAAGGTAGATATGACTAAGAGGTTAATGGGAATATCTAAGGCACATTTACTTGGAACAGATGCACTAGGAAGAGATGTTTTAAGTAGAATTATACATGGAGCTAGGGTATCTATATTTCTATCATTTATAGCAACAGTGTGCACTATGATAATGGGAACAGTTATAGGCCTTATTTCTGGATACTGTGGAGGAGTTGTAGATAATATAATTCAGGTTGTGGTAACTATATTTCAAGGATTGCCAGGGTTAAGTTTTATGATGGCTATAGCAGGAGTATTAGGTCCTGGAATCAGAAGTTTGTTAATTGCAATCGTTGTAACTTCTTGGGCGGGATTTTCAAGAATAGTACGTGGAGAGGTTTTGAAGGTGAAGGAAGAAAAATATATAGAAGGAGCTAGGGCTTTGGGAGCTAGCCATATTCATATAATAATACATTATATACTTCCTAATATTTTTGCACCATTTATTGTGCTTTTCACAATTAGAATAGGAAAAGTTGTATTATCTATGGCTTCTTTAAGCTTTTTAGGGCTAGGAATGCAACCACCACAAGCAGATTGGGGAGTTATGATTAATGATGCAAAAACTTACTTTAGGTCATA
This sequence comes from Clostridium sp., assembly GCF_036660475.1. Lineage (GTDB taxonomy): Bacteria > Bacillota > Clostridia > Clostridiales > Clostridiaceae > Clostridium_J. The sequence continues at coordinate 180,617 of NZ_JAVXAO010000008.1, forward strand.
TCCTCATCTTCTATTAGCCCCTGGATGTAGCATATTGATGCTTTGTTCTAGCATAAATTTGATAGGGGATGCATTAAGAGATGTTTTTGATGAAAAGAGAGATTTTTTTAGTCAATATTTATAAGAGGGTAATATAGAAAAAATATATATAATTATGGATGTATTTATGTGGAGATAGATTTAGTAAGACATTTATAATGGTAATTAAATAGGGTATAAACATTTTCAAATTAAATATATAAGTTTAATCATAAGATAATGAAGACGTAGTATAAGATAAAGAAATTAATGTCTTTGAAAGGGAAAAAATCATGGACAAAGATATAACAATATCAGATTTAGTAGTTCATTTTTATACAAAAGAAGGGATGGTAAGGGCTGTAGATGGAGTAGATTTAGTTTTCAGTCACGGAAAAATTACTGGAATAGTTGGAGAAACTGGAAGTGGAAAATCAGTTTTAGGGCTTTCGATTCTAAATCTTATTGCCAGCAATGCTAAAAGAAGCGGAAGTGTTTTTTATAAAGATGAAGACCTATTATCTATGGATAGTGAAAAAATACGCAATATAAGAGGGAAAGAGATAGCGCTTATACCACAAAATCCTTCAACCGCATTTAATCCTATTCTAAAAGTGGGAGAGCACATTAATGAATTGTTTTATTATCATGAAAATAAAAAATGTTGTAAAGAAAAGGCTTTAGATGTTTTAAAGCGGTTCTCATTTTCAAGTGTTGAGAGTGTATATAACTCTTATAGTTTTCAGCTAAGTGGTGGAATGAGCCAAAGAGCATTAACAGCTATGGGTATGGCACTAAATCCTAACTGGATAATTGCAGATGAACCAACTAAAGGATTAGATGCAATTATACGAAAGCAAGTATATAGCGTATTCAAAGAGCTAAAGACAGATAGTGGAGTTAGCATGATTCTTATAACACATGATTTAATGCTTGCTAGGAAGCTATGTGATGAAGTTGTAGTTATGTATGCTGGTAAAGTTTTAGAACAGGGAAGTAATTATGAAATATTTAATTATCCAAAGCATCCTTATACTAAAGGGTTAATAGATGCGCAACCAAGCAGAAAACTAATTCCATTAGAAGGAATGGCACCTAGCTTAACAAAATTACCGAACGGATGTAGATTTAACCCTAGATGTAAGTATGCAAGGGAGAGATGTAAGAACGAAGAACCTGGTATGTACTCTGTTGATAGTTCTAAAGTGAGGTGCTTTCTTTATGATAAGAGTAGAGAACTTAAGTAAGGAATTTAAGAGTGGATTAATACATAAGAGGATAATAAAAGCTATTGACAATGTTTCTTTTGAAATAGAAGAAGGAAAAACATTGGGATTAGTTGGAGAGAGTGGATGTGGTAAATCAACATTATCTAGAGTTATTTTAAAACTAATAAAGGCTGATAGCGGAAAAATATTTTTTAGTGGAAAAGATATAAGTAATTATAGTTTTTCACAAATGAGAGAACTTCGAGGAAATATGCAAATAATATTTCAACATCCAGATTCAGCACTAAGCCCGAAGAAGACTATTAAGAATAGTTTAATTGAACCATTAAAGATATATAGGACTTATAAAAATGGAGAAAGTGAAGAATTAATAAAATATTACTTAAAATTTGTAGGAGTTAGTGAAGAAATATTATCAAGATATCCGCATCAGGTGAGTGGTGGTCAGATACAGAGAGTTGTAATTGCTAGAGCATTGCTTCTCAATCCAAAATTTATCATTTTAGATGAACCAACATCCATGCTCGATGTATCTGTACAGGCACAGGTTATACAAGTTTTAAGAAAAGTACAAAAGGAGTTTGGAATAACGTACTTATTTATATCTCATGATATAGATTTGGTAAGGGCGGTTAGTGACGATATAGCTATAATGTTGAATGGAAAAATAGTTGAGACTATTAAAGCAGATAGACTGTATGAGGATGCTACAAATGAATATACAAAGATGCTTATAGAGGATTTTGTTAGTTTTTAAGAATAGTATACAAAGTGAATTTTAGTTATAACAAAGTGCGTAATAAAATAATTTAAGGTAGTAGGTTGAGTGAATATATTGAACTAAATTTTAAGAATTATTACAGTGTAAGGTATATGTGTAATAAAATTACTAAGTGTAAGGAGTAAATTATGAGTTTGAATTATAGGGAAATAGATTATGAAAAAATTTGGAAAAAATATATGGAAGAGAAGGATGGCTATGCTAGGGAGAGGGCTTTCGATGATAATATAGAGAGGGATTTCTGGAAGGTATTAGCGCCCAAATATGATAATAGACCTACACTTTATGACTATTCTAAGGATGTATTTAATTTTACAAGTAATTTAATTCTTCAAAATAAAGAGGTGATTGAAATTGGACCGGGAACGGGAAAGTTTACACTTCCATTAGCAAGTAAGTGTAGAAAAATAGTAGCAATTGATTTTTCAAGTGATATGTTAGAAATTCTTAAGAGTAAAGCGAAAGACTTAAATGTTACCAATATAGAAACTGTGGTGGGGAAATGGGGAGATGTAAATATAGAAAAATCTGATTATATTTTATCAGTAAATTCATTATATAGAATATGGAATATAAGAGATGCACTTATTAAAATGAATAACATGGCTAGAGAAAAGGTAATAATAGTTCGCACTATACAGAAACCTTTTTTTAATGATTTATATATGAATTTAGGATTTAACGATAAGACTTGTTTAGATTATATTTATATACCAAACATTCTTCATTCTTTAAACATATGCGCAAATATACAGTATATAGATGTTGAAAGTGAAATTGAATTTGAAAGTTTAGAAGATATATATGGAAGAATAAAAGCTGAAATTGGAAATATAGAGGAAAAATCAGTAATACATGATTTTGTGAAAAGAAACTTTAAAAAGGTTGAGGGCAAGTATATATTTACTCACAAAACAAAGGTAGAAATAATATATTGGAACAGTACGGTAGATTAATAAGATTAATTAATCGGTGCAGATAAGGCTTTCCATCAATTATAAATTTTTGAAAAAGTCGGCTTTGATTATTGGGAAATCTTCGCGATACTAAAATTTATACTACTTAGGTTTATGAAAAAGTTAAGTATAATTAGAAAAAAGTGGCCGGCTACTCTGAGACGGCCACTTTTTTCTATACTGGTATTGTTTCTATATTTTCACCTTTTCTCCAAGTGCTATTTAGTAGGTAGAAAGATGACACTGCGGATATTAAGTCAGATGCTGGGTATGCAATCCATGCACCCATAATCCCGAATGTATTTACAAAAACTACAGCTAAAGGTATAAATACTATCAACTGTCTGAATAAAGATAATCTGAATCCTTTTTTTGCCTCTCCGATAGCTTGGTAGTAGTAAATTCCTACATAATAGAATCCAACTAAAGGAAGTAGTGATATACATATTCTAAGGGCACGAACCGCCTCAGGTAATAAGGATACATCAGTTAAGAATAAACTTATCATTTGAGGAGCAAAGTACATTAAGATTGCGCTGAACATTAATGATACTACAGTTACAGTTTTTATTGAGGCTTTAACTACACTCTTCACTTTAGAATGGTTGCCAGCTCCAAAGTTAAAGGCAACGATTGGCTGCATAGCTGAACTGATACCTATTATAGCTATAAACATAAACATGGATATTTTAGTTATTACTCCTACAATTATTATCGCAGCATCGCCACCTTCAACTATTAATAGATTATTTAAAACTACAGCTACCACGGCATCTGAAATTTCAATAACAAAGGTTGAAAATCCTACTGCAACTAACCCTTTAAGTAATGATATATCTATACTATATATAATTTGTTTAAGTGAGAATTTAATTTCAAAGTGTTTAATTACATCCTTAAATTTATAAAGTACAAATAGTAAGCCTATAAACTGAGAAAATACAGTTGCTATAGCAGCACCTGCTATTCCAATTGAAAAATGGGCTACTAGTAAATAGTCGATTATAATGTTTAAAACTGCACCTATACTGTTTGCGTAAAGTCCAATTTTGGAATTACCAAGGGCAGTCATTATATATGAACAAACAATAGTAAGACCTTGGAAAAGTGCCCCTAGAAAAATTATAGACACGTAAGAATTTGTTAATCCGTAGGTAACATCACTAGCACCTAATTTATAAAGTATAGTTCCTCTAAATAAAAACAATATAAATGGAATTATAGTTTGAATTAGTATAATAATTATTATTGAATTTATTATAGTTCCTTTAACTTTCTTAGGTTCTTTTTCTCCAGAAAATCTAGAAACATAGGTTGAAGCACCTATTGCTATTAAAAATGACATGGCGATAAGAAAACGTTGAATAGGAAATGCTACAGTTAATGCACCTATTGCGTTAGGACCGATAAATCTTCCAACGAATACTGTGTCTACCATATTGTAAAGTTCTGCAACAAACAATGAAAATATTGCTGGTATTGCAAATTTAAGAAGAATTCTATAAGGTTTATTGTCTAAAAAAATGTTTGGGTTAATTCCCATAAGTACCACCTCTGATGACTAAATATTTCGAAAGTTCTTACTATTAATCTGTAGTAGGAACATTTTAGTTTATAAATTTATATTTTTAAAATAGATATAAGTTTATTAAAAGTGTATTATAAAATTTTTTCTATAATATTATTATATGCTAAAAAGCATCGTCAGACATTCACTTAAGTGCCCAGCAAAAAGTACTAATCCACCAAGTTAACAATTTTAAAAATAAGTAAAAAAGCACAAAAGCACCTTAAATAAGATGTTTTTGTACTTAGTTTTAAGCATTTTTAGTGGAACCTACAAATTTTCATAACTATTTACGAGGTTTTTGTACCTCATTTATTAAAATTAATATGGCTCCATAGGTTTTAAGGGTAGTTAAAATATTTATTACAGTACTTTTCTTAGAGTACTTAAATTTAATTTCAGGATAGGAAGCTTTATGAAGGATGCCATTTTCCTCTTTATTAAGTCTAGTAGGTCTACCCATATCAATCCAATAATTATAGGAAGAACCTATCTTTTCATTGATTTTATAAGTAGTTACATTTATATCAGAATGAATATTAGTAATGTTTAGGGATAATTTTTTAGAGGTAGCATTTTTAAGACCTCTAAGCTTTGAAAAGCTACTTGTAGATATCAAATCACTAATATTATCGTGGTGTGTATAAAGTAAAATTTGATATTGGTTATCGCTTTTAGTTACCACATAGCCATCATCTTTAGTTACCAAGGTATCTCCTAATTTATTAAGAAGGGAATAAGCATAGAAGGAGGGTTTTTTTATTCCCTTATCATTTATTAATCCAGGATAACCAAAGAATAGTTCATTAGTTATATTTACCTGTTTATCGAGAACGTCAAAGGCTCTTATAAAACTTAAATCACCTTGGGTGTTAACTACATTATCTATAATGTAAGGAACCATATATGCAGTATCATATATGTTGTTTATTTCATTATTTATGGCAAAGACATCGTCTAGAACTTCAAGATTATCATTTTCTAGAATAATTATAATATCTTCTTTAAAATCCATTGGAAAGTTGGAAGCAAATTGAAACTTAAAGTTTTTATAGTTAAGAGTTTCAATAGCATTAAAGTATTCCATGAAGGAAGTAAGAATATTTTTAAAGTCTTCGTATATAGTATTTATATTTTCAAATAAGCTATTGCTACCGTTAGGATTATTAATATTTATCACTGAAGAATTAATATTTTCATCATTATTTAAGCTTTGATTATTTAAGTCTAAAACAATGATAGGTGTTATATCAAGAAATTCTATAAATTCAAGAACATCTTTTGCTCTATTCCAGTTGTGAAACTTTGAACCAGGGAATATTGCCATATCTGTGCTGAAAAGATTTAGGATTCTTCCGAATTCATAATCCATTTCTCCTTGAAGTTCTTCTAGAGTATCTTTGTTATCTTCAATTAATAAATCAAAGGCATCTCCAATGGTGATAGTTTTTTTAAAATCTTTATTGAAGGATCCAATGAAATTCTCCATGTCGAAGTTAAGCTGGTGAATTTTATCTTCATAATTAAATCTATCGTAGTCCTCCAAATAATATATCAAGGATTCGATACTATCATTTAGGTGGAAAACTTCAAACTTTGTAGCCCTATCTAATTCCTGAGATGTAGCTTTATATTTTTTTCTAAATTGAAGAGGTGTAAGTTTATAGTGAATCTTGAAATGTTTATTAAAGTATCTAGTATGAGAAAACCCAATCTCTTCGGAAATCTCAGATAGTGTCATATCTGTATCTAAAATCAGTTTTATCGATTCTTCAACCCTTATCAAGTTTAGAAAATCTGTAAATGAATATCCAGTAGCATATTTTATTTCACGGGATAAATAATGGGTACTAAGGTATTCATTGCTAGATATATCCTTCAAAGTTATATTGCTCTGATAGTTATTATAAATATATTTTGAAATGCTGTGATACCTTTGAAGTTGATCTTTATTATCTTTAAGCTCTTCCTTTTGATAAATTAAATAATTAAAATTATTTATTAAATGATAAAGTAATTTTACTAAAATTGATTCAATTTCTTCATCATAATTATCTTGCTTCTGAACGGTTTCACATAGTATTTGGGATAGAAATATTCTAAGATCCTCATATTCTTCCCCATATTGGGAATCTTCAGCTATTGATTTAGTATAAAAAAACATATTTTCTATGTCGGCATAATACTTTTGAAAGAAGTAGGGGTCTATCTGGAAGATAATAACCTTATTATCAGGATCATCACTTTCGATACTGTGAACTTCATCGATATTAATAATCTCAATTTGATTTTCATTTATAACATATTTTTCAGTATTTATATAAAGGTTAATAGTACCCTTTATTACATATAAAATCTCAATACAATAATGCCAGTGAATAGGGTAATTCTTAATAGTTTCATAGGTTATGGACACAGGCATATTTGCTGAGTAATTAACATATTGTTTATGCATTGTAATATCTCCTTAAAATTTCTAATGGTGTGTTTCAATATTATTAGTATTATAGCACTATTTAGAAAAAAATTGCTAGTTATTAAAGTGTAAACAGTGGATTATCACTGGGAATGTAAGTTTTAATGGTATAAATTGAACCTACAATGAAAAGGAGATGAAGCTAGCATGAAAATTACTGAATAGATTGTGAGGCTATTAAAATTAATGCAAGAAATGGGTAATAACTTACTGAACCGTGAAAATTAAAGTAAGGCATGAGAAAATAAATAACAAGTCAAATATTAAAATGTACTGACTTGTTTATTTTTGAATATGTTCAATGAGGCTATCACAAGGAAAACCCTGAGATAGCCTCATTATTTATGAGATAAATATGTTACAAGCAATTATTAATAAATTAGGTATATAAATTACTTAAGCTTCATAGCTAGAAGCCCAGCTCCGATGGCACCAGCAAATCTTGCATTATCCTTTGACTTAACTGGAGCACCTAATTTTTCAGATAGACTATCTATAATATATTTACAGTTACAAAGGCCACCTGTTAAAAAATAGTTTTGTGATACAGAGTGTTTTCCACAGATAGTAGAAACTTTACTAATAATAGAATCTACAATAGCAAAGGCGATGTCATCTTTTTTTCTTCCACTACCAATTAAACTTATAACCTCTGATTCAGCAAACACAGTACACATTGAACTAATAGTTGCATCTTTACCATTTGTAGCTAAATTGCATAATTCATTTATATCAACACCTAAGGTATTTGCCATTATTTCCATGAAGCGACCTGTACCAGCAGAGCATTTATCATTCATAGTAAAGTTAGTTATTTGTCCATTTTCTACGGTTATAACTTTAGTATCTTGCCCACCAATATCAATTACAGTGCAATTATTTTCATATATATAAGCAGCACCCTTACCATGGCAAGTAATCTCAGTAAGAGATTTATCTGCATAGGGTACAGATACTCTACCATATCCAGTTGCAATTACTCTTCTATTTTCTTTGCAGATACTTCTTTCTTCCAAGATTTTTTCAATGGATTTAGCAGTTTCTAAACTACTCCACCCAGTTGGAAGTGTAAAAGTATCTATAATATTATCATCATGAAAGATTGCAACCTTAGCTGCAGTTGAACCTATATCTATACCTATATAAAACATAGTTTTCCTCCTGTAAGTTATAGTGCTTAAAAATATTCAAATAATGATTACGGAATTTTAATGCCAGTTTAGAATATGGTTAATTTTAGACATCCCGATTATGTTAATGAATATAATTTAATAATTATAGTTTAGGAATCCCCCAAAAATAAATAAGTTAGCACCTTTAATTTGTTGTCCATTTTCAAGTGGCTTAAAGCATCTCTACAAAAGCAGCCATTCTTGTATTAAGTTGTCCAATATCAGCTGTTGAATAGTCAGTTTCTATACTAATATAAGGAATGCTTTTTTTAGTGTTTGTAAATCTTTTTATTTGAAGAGTCTCCACTGCATAGGTATGACATGCTTGAAGAACTACATCTACAACAGCATCAATCTTATATTCATCTATCATTTTATCAAGTAGAGTAAGACGATTAGGGTTTGGAGTCATACAAGAGCATCCGATGTTTAAATATTTACGAGCAATTGCATCGTATATATCAGGATTGTTTTCATCAACTAATTCATCTATAGCTTTTGCACCACTGCAGTTTTCAAAAGCAACTACGTTAGCACCATTATCCTCAATAGCTTTTATAACTTTTTCAGTTGCACCACCAATTGGGCATCCAGTTATAAGTATACGAGGTTTTTTATCGTATTTCTTCTCAATTTCATATTCACCCTTAATTTTTTCTATTAATGAGTAAATTTCATTTGGAATTTCAGTTTTATCAAATTTAAAAGTAGCTCCATAAAGTACTTTAAACATATCTTGTCCCAACATTGGAGGTGGATCTAATTTTCCAAGTTCATAGAAAGCTTTAAGGGCCTTTCTTTCTTCATTTTTAATCTTGATAGCTTCTTTAACTTTATCATCAGTTATAGTAGTTTCAAATTTTTCTTCAAGAACTCCCTTGAACTTTATAACTTCACTTTTCCAAAGTTTTAAGCCTTCTTCACTTTGTGAATTCGGAAGCTCCATAACGTGAACAGGTTTAAACTCACTTAAATATTCATACATTTTCTTTTTCCCATCACAGGTTGTCTCACCAACTACTAGATCAGAGAAATAGAAGAATGGGCATTTATCCGTTTTAGCAAAACCATAGCTTGATTTTATAAGAGGACATAAGTTACGTGGCAAGTCCTTCTCAGCTTCAGAAATAGTCTCATCAGAAGTTGAGCAAAGGGATACAACAGTAGCACCCATTGCAAGGGGAAGTTCTTGTGGCATATATGTACAAAATACTCCAATGACAGGTATGTTATTATCCTTTAATTCCTTTACCTTTATGAAGGAATTTCTTCGTGCCTCTGCAAATTCGTCAAATATTATAGGTAAATCTTTTTTTATATCCATATTAATTCTCCTATCAAATTATTTTATCAAGTCTTTCTATATAAGATTATACACAGAATTTAGAAAATATTATGAACTATAGTGATATTTTATATATGGTGTTATACCTATTGATAAATCTGATACATAGAACTTATATAAAAAATTAGAAATATAATTATATTTTTACTGTAAAGTAGTGATATATGATAATGGAAAATATATAATATTAGTATAAGTATGTAATTTAATGAAGATTAAAGGAGTTTTCAGTTAAATTATATTATTAGGAAATAGAACTTATATATAGTTAGATTAATAGAGATTAAATTGTTTTTAAATAGCTATAAGATTACTAGCAGTAGAAGTTGCAGAAAAATTACGAAAAATGATTTAAAAAAATAGGGGGAAAGTTTATGAAATACAATTTTGATGAAAAGGTGAATAGAATAAATAGTGATTCTTTAAAATGGGGACTAATAGAGAGAACCCATGGTGATAGTGAAATTTTACCTTTATGGGTTGCTGATATGGATTTTAAAGTGCCAGAGGAAATAGCAATGGCAATAACAAATAGATTACAGCATCCTGTTTTTGGATATTCACGTATACAACCTTCATATTACAAAGCCGCTATGGATTGGTTTGAAAAAAGGTTTGATTGGAATGTAGAGAAGAATTGGATAAAATTTGCAGAGGGAGTTGTACCAGGTTTAAATAGTCTAGTTGCAGCTTTTACACAACCTGGAGATGAAGTTATAATTCAAACTCCAGTGTATCATCCATTCTACAAAATAATTAAAAATAAAGGGTGTCAAGTTGTAGAAAACCCACTTATTTGTAATGATGGTAGATATGAAATGGATTTTGAAAACTTAGAAAAAGTAATAACTAAAAAATCTAAAATGATGATAATTTGTAGTCCTCATAATCCGGTAGGGAGAGTATGGACAAAAGAAGAGTTAATAAAAGTTGGGGAAATATGTATAAAAAATAATATATTAATAGTAGTAGATGAAATTCATGCTGACATAGTATTTAAACCAAATACACATACTGTTTTTGCTAAAATTAGTGAAGAGTTTGCACAGCATTCAATCATCTGTACCGCACCAAACAAAACCTTTAATATTGCAGGGTTTAAAACTGCCAATATAATTATAAAGAATGAGAAATTAAGAGATAAGTATGTTATTCAGATGGATAGGGATTGTGTAGAAGGACCAACAATTCTCGGTGCTATAGCACAAGAAGCAGCCTATTCAAAGGGAGAAGAATGGTATCAAGAGATGATGGAGTATGTGGAAAGTAATATTGATTATACTATAGAATTTATTGAAAAAAGAATTCCTAAAATAAAGATCCAAAGACCAGAAGGAACATATTTATTATGGCTTGACTGTACAGACTTAGGCATGTCAAAAGAAGAACTGAAAAATTTCTTTCTTAAAAAGTGCAAGGTATGGTTAAATGAAGGTAGCATGTTCGGACAGGCTGGTGACATGTTTCAAAGAATGAATATAGCAACAAGTAGAGAAGTATTGACAGATGCCCTTAAAAGAATTGAGAGAGAAGTAAATAATATCTAATTATCAAAGCCTTGGAGTTAAGTTAACACCAAGGTTTTTTATATAATTATAAATGCTTTAAAGCTATTATTTATTACAGTTCTCAAATTTCATGAAGGTGAATATAGTTGGTTGATAATTATATGCAAAATAAAAAAGTTATAAAAAAATTCACAAAATATATAAAAAGTATTCAAAAAATTACAAATATGGTATATAATCTATTTTAGTGAAATATTCTGAAAAATGATAGAAGGTATTAAAATTAATTCTATTGTTTGAAATTGTATGCCGGGGGATATTTCTAGAATAGAGCATTTATTATATTGGGAGGGATGAATATGAAAAACAAAAAACTTCTAAGCTTAGCGTTATCAGGTTCTATTATGTTGGGTGTAATTGGTTCAGCAGTATCTGTTTATTCAGATACAGATGGGGGATTTAATAATCCGCTATCAACTATTCAGAAAAGGGGGTATAGTAGTGAAAAATTCACAGCAAAACCATTAGTTATTTTAATCGATTTTCCAGATTATAAGTATACTGAGTTGGATGCTAGGGAAGATTGGAGGATTAATGCTTTTTCAGGGGCAGAGACTACTGCTGAGTTTTATGAGGAATTATTTTTTGGAGATGATACCTATAAAACGTCTGATGGAGGGGAGCACATAACAGTAAACAAGTTCTTTAAAGAGGAGTCTGGTGGAGCTTATGAGTTAGAAGGAAAAGTTATGGGATGGTACACAGCAGATAATAATGCAGCTGAATATGGATCTAATAAAGATGGCAGTGATCAACCACGAGCTAGAAATTTAGTGAAAGAAGCCATTGAGAAAGCATCAAAAGACTTAGAATTATCTGAGTTTGATATAGAAGATAAGTGGGATTTAGATGGTGATAAAAATTATAATGAACCTGATGGAATTATAGATAGTTTAGTAGTTCTTCATCCAGGATTAGGTGAAGAATGGGGTGGAGGATCACTTGGTGAGGATGCTATATGGCCTTTTAGATGGGGGTTTAATGTTTTTGGAGAAGATATGACTAAACTTTCAGTAGAACAAAGAGCAAAGCTGGTAGAAAAGAATCCAGAAGTAATAGATAAAAGTGGAAAAAAATTTAAAATGGAAGATTTCACAATATTTGAACAGGATTTGCCAGTAGATCTTTTCAACCATGAATTTGGACATGTTCTAGGACTTCCGGACTTATATGGTACTGATGGAACTTCAAAACCACCAGTAGAGAATTGGTCTATTATGGGTGGGAGTTATACTGGGAATCCTAGAGGGTCTCAACCAGTAAGTTATGGAGCTTGGGGTAAGGAGTTTTTACAACAAGATTCTAAAGAAAGGGGAAGAACAGCTAATTGGCAAAATTCCAAAATTCTTGATTTGCAAAATATTGATGAAAAAGGTATTGATATAGTTCTAGACCAAGCTACATTAAAAGGGCAAAATAATGATGCTATAAAAATAAAATTACCACAAGCAGAAGGAGCGAAAATAGTAACTCCATCAGAAGGCGAAATTTGCTATTTTAGTAGTAAAGGGGATTACTTAGAAAATTATATGACTTCAAAAGAATCGATAGAATTAGCAGGTACAATTTCACCAAAATTAACATTTAAAACATGGTATAGTATAGATCCAGGTTTTGATTTTGCATCTATTCAAGTAAAAGAAGTCGGGACAAGTGAGTGGAAAACAATACAAGATGAAACTGGATTAACTACAGATAAAGTAGATCCATGGATAGTTGAAAATGATCCGGATAGTATTAAGCAGAGAAACCCAGGTTGGGGTATAACTAGTACTTCAGGAGGCCAGTGGCTTAATGCTTCTTTTAATTTAAGTGAATTTATAGATAAAAAAATAGACATAAGATTTAGATTTAAGTCAGATTCAAATACTTCAGAAGAAGGAATATATTTTGATGAAATAAAAATATTAGATAGTGATAAAAAAATATTTGTAGACAATGCAGAAGGCACTACTAAATTTAATTTAGATGGATTTAAACAAAGCAATGGAATAGAAGTATATGACCATTATTATATGCTAGAATGGAGAAACAGTGGAGCTGGTACATTAGTTGACCAAGGGTTGAAAAATATTAATATTGGAAGGCCGGGTTTAGAATATGATCCGGGTTTAATAATATGGTATATAAATCAAAAGTATAATGGATTTAAACCAGATCAAAATACAAGTAATCATCCAGGGGAAGTTTGTGTAGGGATAGTAGATGCAGATCAAAATCCTATAAAATATGAGTATAAGAACGGCAAATCAGGTATAGATAAAATGAATTATCAAATGCATGATGCTGCATTTAGCTTGAGAACTGGAAGTAAACTTGAAATCAACGGTGGTTCAGGAGAAGATGCTTATACTGTAAAGGATAATAGTCAATTTATGAATCCAATATTTAGTGATGGTAATGACTATACAGGGAATTACTCAGGAGTTCCATCAGGATTAACATTAAAAAACTATGGATTGAAAGTGTTTGTAACAGATGAAAGTAGAGATAGAAGTACGGCGAAAGTCCATATAGCCAATGGAAATGATGGTTCTAAATACACAATACAACAAAATGATTTAATTAAAGCAATAAAATCAGAAAATGATAAGATATACATTATTCCAAATACACAATATGGAGATAATGCGTATGTAGAATATGTAGGGAAAGATAATGAAAAGCAACAAGTAGTTTTAAACTATGAAGATGGTAAATACGTAGGGGATGCAAAATTCTTAGTGGACAGTAATGACTGGCAAATCAGTCATGTAATTTTTAATGACAAATTTGGAAATTCTAAAGCTATTTATAACAAGGAAGTACAAAAAATATTTGGGGTAGATTTTAGTGCTATAGGGGATGGAACTGTAGAGCCAGACCCAGAAGAGCCTACAAATCCAGAGGAACCAACAAAACCAAATCCAGAAGAACCTAATATAGATGAAACAATAAATCCAGATAAAGAAGGTGGAAATAAAGATAAACTACCACAAGCAGGAGTAATGATTGGAAGTGGATTTATGATTTTAGGGGGAGTAACTTTATCGGGTGTGGGTGCTGTAGCACTAATAAAGAGAAGAAAAAACAAATAGAAATCAATATTAGTAATAAGGGGTTATCATTTTGAGATAACCTTTTATTATTGCACCTAATATGTTTGTAATTTAGTAGTTAAAGGTATAGGTGTAAATGGATACCTTAAATAGATATAGATAAACAAAAAACTTATGAATAGACGAGATGTCATATATATTTTAAATAAATATATATGTTTAATAAAGACAACAGCAATATAATATATATGAAATAAGGTTAACATTAGATTAACATGGATTATATTATAATTAATCGATTGAAGTAAAGAGGTGTAGTGTGAGGGTACTTATTATAGAAGATGATAAAGAATTAGCTAGCATAGTGAAACGCGGATTAGAGAAATTTGGATTTTGTTCTGATATAGCAAATACAGGAGCAGAAGGCGAAGAAAAAATATTTATTAATGAATATGATACTATTTTATTAGATTTAAATTTACCAGATAAGGATGGATTAGAAGTTTTAAGGGGGATAAGAGAGAAGCGTATAAGTATACCTGTGATAATTGTTACAGCTAGAGATGAAATAAAGCAAAGAGCTATGGGTTTAGATTTAGGTGCTGATGACTATGTTGTAAAACCCTTTGACTTAATGGAGTTAAGAGCAAGAATACATGCTGTTGTAAGAAGGTTTTATGGAAGAGTAAATTCAGAGATAAAGATAGGGGAGCTACTGATAAATCCGAGAACTAGAGTAGTTAATTATGGTTCAAAAGAAGTGAAGCTGTCAGCTAAAGAATTTGATATATTAGAGTATATTGCTAATAATCATCCAGAGGTTGTTTCTAGTGAGGATATTGCAGAACATGTTTATGATGAGTTTTTTGATCCCTTTTCTTCGGTACTTAGGGTACATATATCTAATTTAAAGAAGAAACTAAAGATTGTAGCTGAAAGAGATGTTTTAATAACATTGAAGGGGAAAGGATACAAAATATGGGAAAGAGACTAACGTATAAAGGGAAATTAAACATATTATTAGTAACATATTCATTTTTTATTACTATGATAGTGCTAATATTAGGATTTGCTTTAATTACTAAGCTAGATAAACCGATAACAAAGGTAGGTAATTATCTAATTTCATATAGTCAAGATGAAATTAGACTCGGATTAACTTATGGAGCTGTTTCAACGAAGGTATCTGAGTTACCGTCAAGGGTAATTACAAGTATGGATATGCAAAGAAATTACAAGGAAAAAATAATTACGAGTGGTATTGCAATAATGTTAGCGGTATTTGCAATTGTAATGGTTATATCTATATTAATATCTAAATTTATAAGTAGAAAAATAATATACCCTATAGAGAAAATAGCATCATCTCTGCCAAATATAATTAATGGAAATGCAGATGAAATAAATGAAAATATATTTGTAGGAGAACTTAGTGGAATAGGAAATTCACTAGCTAAGTCCTCAGAAAAAATAAGAATATTATTGAATGAAGCAAATAGTATTAACTCATATATAAGTCATGAGCAGAAGAATATATTAGCAATAATGAGGGCGAAAATACAACTTGGAGAACATGATGAATTAATAGGATTAGTTGATAAAATGAGTTCGAGTTTAGATGATATTTTAGCATTAAATGCAACAGAAGATGTGAAATATGAGGAAGAAGTGGATTTGGGAATTGTATGTGCTGAAGCAGTTGATGAGCATCGTAAAATTTATGAGAATATAGAACTTGAAATAGATGAAGATGAAATACCTATGATAAAAGGAAGAAAAATTTGGATATATAGATCAGTATGCAATCTTATAGAAAATGCAATAAAATATGGTGATAATAGTAAAATTATAGTTAAAGCATATAAGAAAAATGGCAGTGCTATAATTCGGGTTGAAGATAGTGGGAATGGGGTAGATAAAGAAATTATTGATAAAATATTTAACTATAAATATAGAGGTGAAAATTTAAAGAGAGATGGATATGGTATAGGTCTTAATCTTGTTTATCAAATAACTAGTCTTTGTGGTGGAATTACTTTTGTAGATAGTGAAAGTGGGAAAGGTGCAAAATTTTATATGGCATTTAAGGCATTAACAATAGATTAACATAGCTTTTGATACTATAGACACAGAAAGTGAAGTGGAGGAGATTTGCAATGTATATTTTAAAAAATGCCATGAAAAATATTTGGTTAAACAAAGGTAGGAATACTTTAATAGGAATAATAATACTAGGGATAATAGCTTCAACTGTAGTTGCTTTTAGCATTAATACAACAACAGATGAAATCATAAAAGATTATAAAAATAGGTTTGGAAGCGAAGTTTCCATAACACCAGATATGGAAAAAATAATGAGTCAAAATAAAGAAGAAGGGCAAGGTGGATTTGTGTCTATGGGTCCTGTAGAACAAATAAAGCCTAAGGAATATTTTGATTTTGCTGAATCTGAATATTTAAAAGAGAGCATATTTTCATCAGATATTGGAGCAATTTCAGACACATTAAAAGCACTTGATGAAGATGTTGATAATGGAAATAATGGGATGATGATAAGTAGTCAAATGATTGGCGAAAATGGAAAACCAATAGAGATGATTCCACCAACAATAAAGGTTATCGGCAATTCAAGTTTAGAGTCACTAGAAGAATTTAAAAATGGTAAGAGAAAAATAAGTGATGGTGAAATATATAAAGAAAAAGATGAATGCATTGTAAGTAAAGAATTTTCGGAACTAAACAATATTAAAGTTGGAGATTTTATAGAAGTTAACAGAGTTATGGAAACAAAGGATGATTCATATAAATTAAAGGTAACAGGTATATATTTGGATTCTACAGAGGAATATGGTGGAATGCCGTTTAAACAAGCATTCATGAACAGAAGAAATGAAATATTAACTAGCTTTGAAACCATAGATGGAATAGTAGGGAATGGAGAAGTTTATGTTCAAGCTAAGTATTATTTAAAGGATCCTGATATGATTAAGGATTTTGAAAAAGAAATAAGATCTAAGGGATTGCCAGATATATATACTGTGACTACTGATGAATTTAGCTATAACAGAATAGTAGCACCAGTAGAAGGATTAGGATCTACTACACTAATGTTTGTACTCGTGGTATTAGGACTAGGTTCAGTAATATTGATATTGCTAAATACATTATCAATAAGAGAAAGAAAATATGAAATTGGAGTATTACGTGCTATAGGAATGAAAAAAAGTAAAGTAGCAAGAGGGTTAATAGCAGAGTCATTAATAATAACCACAATGTGTTTAGTGATTGGAATAGGTGTTGGTAGTGCAGTATCACAACCTGTATCAAATTCATTATTACAAAAACAAATAGAAGCACAAAAAACAACTCAAGGTATGGCAGGTCAGGGGATGACAGTTAGTGTAGGGTCTATATCTAGCCAGGTAGAGGAAGATACAATATCTGAAATCGATGTAACATTAAATCAAAAAGCGTTATTACAAGTAACTGGAGTTGCACTATTAATGGTTTTAATAAGTAGTGTTGTTGGAGTAAGTTACATTACAAAATATGAACCAAGAAGAATACTTACAGAGAGGGGGTAGGGTATTATGGCAGTACTAAGTGTAAAAAATGTATCCTATTCATATGAAGGCACCAAAAAGTTGATTTTAAAGGATATAAGTGTAGATTTTGAAAAAGGGAGAATTTATTCAGTAGTAGGGAAATCAGGTGCAGGGAAAACTACATTACTATCACTAATCTCTGGACTAGATAACTATAAAAGTGGAGATATACTATATAATGATAAGTCATTAAATAGTATAGACAAGGATAATTATAGAGCAAAGGATATTGGAGTTATATTTCAAGGGTATAATCTTTTGACTAATACAACAGCCATTGAAAATATATTATTATCAATGGATATTAGTGAGGTAAAAGTCTCTGATAGAAAAACTTACGCATTAGAGTTATTAAGCAGAGTTGGAATAAATCATGAAACTGCATTAAGAAAGGTTCTAAAATTATCAGGGGGAGAACAGCAAAGAGTTGCAATTGCTAGAGCTCTATCCCATAATCCAGATATAATTATAGCTGATGAACCGACGGGTAATTTAGATAATGAAACTGAAGATGAAATACTTAAAATATTAGAGGAGCTGGCCCATAAAGAGGGGAAATGCATAATTATTGTAACTCATTCTAAAAGGGTTGCTAGCTTTGCTGATGAGACATGGGGACTTTCTAAGGGACAACTAATATTTATTAAGTAATATAGCTACATTACAAAAATGAAATGTAAATGTAATAAACTTAAATATGTAAATATAACTATCTGCCTTATAATAAGGTCATGGGGTTGGAACAACGGACAATGAGATAAGTAAAAACAAAAATGTTCTAAACTTAAATATGATAAACAAAGGTAGGTAGAAATTATGAAAAAAGTATTTGAGGTAATTAAAGTTATAGTTTTAGTAGTATTCGCTGGCTACGATGAAGAGCAGTTTAAATTAGCGTAAGGTTAGTATAGATAGATAAGAAAATTCAAATCAATCATAATTATAAATTTAAAAAGCTGATTCTATATTTATAGAATCAGCTTTTAGTTGTATAGTAAGATTTTCACAAATGCCATTAGCATAGGTTTTACTCTAATTTAATACAGTTGGCTTGTATTTAAGGATCTTGTAATGTTGTTGGAATTAATTTAGTTGTATTCGAATTATTTAGAGAAGTTGCTGTTACTAAAGTAGTTCCGTAGAAAGGTTCTTGAGTACCTAGAGGAATTGTATATTTTAATGTTATATATTTACTGTTTCCTGGATTGATATTAGTTAGTAAAGGTGATGTTACAGTTGTAAAGGAGTTAGGGGCAACGGTTTCTATGAAGGTCGTTCCTATATAAACATCATACTCATAAGCTATTGGGGTTAGTGTTATAGTATAACTATCTATACCTTGACCCGTATTAGTTAAGATATATTCGATTTGAGTTGGTTCCCCAATTCTAGATAAATTAATGGCAGCATTACTGCCGACCAAGGCATAAAAACTTAGTGGTAAAAAGCTCAGAAGACTGTTTATATATAGTTGATTATTAAAAATCAAATCAGAAGTGTATATTTTTGTAGTGGAAATGGAATTAAAATATTCATTTACATTGCCACTTATAATTAAGGTGTTACTTGCGTATACACCTAATAAAAGGTTGGACTTAAAAATTAAATATTGACTGTCTGAGGAATTAATGGTGCTTACAGTCATGGTTAATGTTTTAGTTTGACTATTGTAGGATGAATTAACTCCACTTGAAGAAATTACTACCGAATTAAAATTTAAATAGTTAGGAAGGGTAATAGTTGAATCAATATTTTTAGCTGTAACACTACTTATATTAGATGCCATAACCTTCGTATATAGTGTATTAGTGTTATTTATAATATAAGAGGATACAAAGCCATTCATAACATTTGAAGATCCGATATTTATATCTACATGAGGGTGATTTATTACTAAGGTATTATTTACTCCTATATTATTAGAATCATTTAACATAGTTACATAGCCTAGATTTCCATAATAAGTTTCTAAAGTGTAAAGTGGGTTTTGTGTTGAAATAATTGAGTTAGAAATTAAACATTGAATCCTATAGCTGTAGGTTATTGAAGATGTGGTAGTATCTATATTATTTATCGTTGGGAAAATAACTCTACTATTTGATAGAGTAGCAGTTATCGGAGTGTCATTTAACCAAGCATTATCAGAATAGGACTGAGCAGATGGTATTAGTATTAAACCGTATAAAGATGACAATTTTTGCCCAATAGGAATTGTAATATTTAAGGTATAGTAAACAGTATCACCTACAATTTTTGTAGGTGTATCGCTACTTAAGGTTAGCAAAATAGGTTTTGAACTTAAGATTACTTGAGCTGTTAGGCCACTTAAATTATATTGAAGGTTTGTTCTAGTTTCATCGTAAACCTGAGTGTATGGGACAGTTGAAGAACTTATAAAAATAAAATTTTCATTTGGTCCTAAGGTGTCATTTATAGATATATTATAGGTTAGAGTAAATATGCTTCCAGGAGCTAAATTAGGAATATTGATTATTATTGAATTTCCAAGGATACTTGATGGAATTGTAATACCATCTAACTTAGCTACAATAGATTGTGAATCTAAGGTAACACCACTTGGAAGAGATTCAGTAAAAGTTATATTAAATCCATCGGTTACATTTGTTTTTGAGTTATCGTTAGTTAAAGTGGCTGAAAGCGTGTAAATATTACCTATCCTAACATTATTGGGATCATTAGGTGATACAGTTTTATTTAGTATTAAATTTGGAGTTCCTAAGGTGAATTCAACCTGACTTCTACTGGAATAAGCGATACCATTTGAATTTACTACTTGCATTTTAAATAAATTATAAGGAAAGGCAATACCGTTGTTAGTATAGTCAATTTGGGTGTTGTAATTAATATCAAAGGATTGATTTCCAGGGATTTCATTAACAAACCACAGAACCCCATTTGGATCAACGGGAACAACGCCTGTACCAGGGTAATCGGTAGAGGAATATTCATAGTTTATTCCATTTATATTAGTAGTCATATAAGGATAAAAGTCGAAAAGTTTAACTTGATTTGCAGGAGCACTTACATTAGTACTGTTGTAAGTGGATTTGTAACTTATATGGTCTCCTGGAGCTAAAACATTATAGGATTTAGGTGTATTATCTGCGTAGTAATATCCAGTAATAACTTTGGATACAGAAGGGATTCCTATACTTAGAATAGCTGAATCAGAAGAACTTATGACTTTATTATTTGCGGCACTTATTGCATTACAAATTGATGAAATATTTAAGGTGTCCCCAGCTAAAATATTTAATCCACTACTAAGATATTGACTAGCTATAGTACCGCCTATAGTTATAACAGCAGTAGATCCAGCAGCAACACTTCCTACGTTCCAAGTAACTTGAGTAATTCCACCCGAAGAAATATTTTTTGAGGCATACATAGGAGTGCTACTGTTAGCTAATATTTGTCCATCTGAAGTAGTTAGATATCCACTTAGACTTAATAAATCATGATATAAATTGCCATAAAAATATATAGAGTAAATTAATGACTCATTTATATCAACAACATATTTTGACAATACTATTTGTAATATTATCTCATATGCAATAAAGGTGTAGTTAGAAGATAGAGTTATACCTTCAATAATCCAAAGTAATTGGTTTGAAATAGAAGAGCCATTTTCTATATAGGCTCCTGTAGCAGAACCGTTTATATAATATCTTTCATTAAATTTAACATCATACTGAATAGTTACAATGGTGTTTGCTGGAATCCATATACTACTCCATAACAATTGATAACTATTATTTGATCCACTAGGCATTATAACTTGGACATTACTAAGGGCTGATGAAGAGTAGCCAGTTATAATTAGATTTCCTAAATAGATTAAACCATTACCCAATATATCTTTAATACTATCGAAGGTTATACCGGTAGTAGTAGAAGTTTGGATTATTATCTTACTAGAGTAAGATTTGCCGAGTAGTAGAGCTGGGGGATTTACTTTATAAATGATATATTTACTTGCACTAAAAGAAAATGAGGATAGCGCTTGTATTATCTCATTATTATTATCATAATTTCCTCTTGGCATAGTATCTGCTGAAGCTTGAAAACTACAAGGTATTAATGTTCCAAAGGGAATCGGATTACCGTTACTTGTTGTGGTGTTTAGTTTTATATCTATAGTAACTTTATAATCTATCTCATTTGGAGCAAGATCTTTTATATTAGTAAATGAATAAATATTTCCATTAACTGAAGTATAAGGGATTGAAGAATTTATTAAAATAACTCCATCACCAAGGGTTAAAGTAAAGGATAAATTATATAGTGTATCGACTAAATCTTTATTTTCTATATTAAATATTAAAGAGGCTGTGCCTCCGGTTACAATATTAATTAGTTGACCTGCATTTAGATTGATTACAAAATTAGAAGGATTATACATTTTACACCTCCATAAAGTGAGTTTCTAATATATTATATTCAGAAAAACCTATATTGGGATAGGCCTTTAGTATTATTTATATAAGGGTAGAAGAAAGAAATTAAAGTTGTGAAATATGAATAACACTTTAATACTATTATTCATATGATGTAGATATAAACTATATAAAGGTGGTTAAAATTATGTCAACCATACAACAGGATATTTATATATTGGGTCAATCTCAAACAAAACAAATTCAAACAGTAGGCGAGGAAATTAGGTTAGATTTGCAGTTAACTCCTCAACCGCTAAATAATACAGGGAAAGTTACAGGTACAGTAATAGACACATTAGGAAATCCAATTCCTAATGCTTTAATCAAAATCATGGATTCAAATTATAATCCAATTCTTCACGCTATAACCGCAGCAGATGGAACCTATACCCTAGATAATCTTCCAGCTGGCACAGGTTATAATATTTTTGCGACTGCGGCAGGAATGGCATTACAACAAGGTGTTAGTTTTACTATTACAGCAGGGCAAGTGATAACTAAGAACTTTACACTTACAAGTGATCCATCTACTCAACTTGGAATAATTGCTGGTGATTTAACAGATTTATCAAATTCTGCACCAATTAATGGAGCTGTAGTATCATTATACCTAGTTAATAGTGATACCACTGAAGTTCTTCAAGCAATAACTTATACAAACCAATATGGTCAGTTCGTATTTAGAGGACTAGCAATAGGGAATTATTCAATAAGGGTATCTGCGCTAGGATATATAGGGACATCTAGTACAGTTAGTATAACTACTTCAGGCCAAATAGTTCCTGCATTAATCGCACTTAATCAAAATCCAAATGCTTCAAGAGGTACTGTTTCTGGTATAATTACTGATAATAATAATCAAGTTATTGTAGCAGCAGATGTTGTATTATACAAAGTTAACCTAGATACTTCACTTACTGCAATTGCATTTACTCAAACTAATTCATCTGGTGTTTATCTATTTATAAATGTTCCACAAGGAAGTTATAAAGTTAAATCTAATCAAACTGAAGATGTGGTTATACCATAAAACTGTAGAAGAGCTGATTAGTAATCAGCTTTTCTTTTAATAAATACAATTAATTGTAGAAGGTATGAAATATGAATAATGCAATATTTCTTTTTCTAGTTATCTTCATATTATTTAATGAAGATAATATGAAAGTAAATATAAAATTTAATGTAAGCGATGAACACAATAAAGCTATTAATGGGGCAATTATAATAATTAAGCCGTGTAATATAAAGTGCTTAATAAAGAAGCTAACTTATTGTGATGGGGGAGCTATATTTAAAAATATTTCAACAGGCAGCTATAAGGTTATAGTATATAAGGAAGGATATAAAATAGAAAAATTTGTAATCAACCTATGTAAAAATAGTAGTTGCAAAATATGTTTATATCCTTGTAAACATAGTAAGGTATATGGATATATTACTAATCAATGTAATGAACCAGTTGATAAAGCTGTGGTAGTTTTATATAGGGTCATTGGTGAAAAGAGATATTTTCCGATACAGTTTACATATACAGATTATAGAGGAAGATATAACTTTTGTGATGTGCCTAAAGACTGCTATATAATTAAATCCATAAAATAATAATCTATGTTTAAAACACCTAAGAATTTCAGTGTTCTTAGGTGTTTCTATGTTTATTATGTAAACTAAATATTATATTAAAGGGTGTTATCTTAAGCTCGTGCATATAAAAATATATTAAGTATGTATATGTTTATAATTTATATAGAGAGAAAATGTTTGTGGATAAATTTGAATAAATGGTACAATAAGTATGAAGAGTTGGGAATTAGATAAAGTTTATGAAAGTAGAGGGGAAGTAATGAAAAATATTTTAATACTTGGTGGAAGTTATTTTATAGGAAAAGCAATTGTTGAAGATTTATTAAATGTGGATAGTAATTATAAGATTTATACCTTAAATAGAGGGAGTAGAAAGGTAGAAGATACAAGAATTACAAATATAGTTTGTGATAGAAATAATTTAGAAAATATGAAGGAAGCACTTAGAGAGTATAATTTTCATTATGTTATAGATGTATCCGCGTTAGATAAAATTCAGTTAGAAATACTTCATGAAGCTATTAATTATAAGGAGTTAGAGAAATTTATATTTATAAGCTCAAGTGCTATATATGATATTGGAATCTGTAAAATCCCTATTAATGAAGACGATAAAATGGGTGAAAATAGGTATTGGGGATCTTATGGAACAAATAAAATTCAGGCTGAGGAATTCTTAATTGACAAGTTTAAAAACACTAATACAGAGTTAGTAATACTTCGACCTCCATATGTTTATGGTGAAAATAATTATGCAGCGAGAGAAGGGTTTATCTTTCATCATATTATCAATGAAAGAGCTATATTGATTCCAAATGAAGGTGAAACTAAAATTCAATTTATTTATTCTAAAGATTTGGCTAAAATAGTATCAGTATTTTTAAAGAAACAAAGTGGAAATATATCAGTTTATAACGTGGGCAATAGTGCAACTGTAACATTTAATGAATGGATAGAGCTTTGTGAAAGAGCCGCAAATAAGAGTGCCATTAAGAAGCATTTTTACTATGAGAATAAAGGGTATGGGGAAAGAGACTTCTTCCCATTCTTTAATTATGATAATGTGTTAGATGTAAGTGATATACATGAAATCTTTTTAGAGGAAACATCTATGGTTGAGGGGCTAAAGTATTGCTATAAATGGTATTTAGATAATAGGAATATGGTTAATATCAAGGAAAATGTAACAGAAAATGAAGAGGAGATTTATAAGTTATTAGAAAGCTGATTATAATTTTTGGATATTAAATTATAATGGATGGTATATGGAAATTAAGATTGGTTGAAAGAAAATAGTAATTATCACTAAGCTAGGGTAATAGTTGTGAAAATATAAAAAGGTATGAAATCGAGATATAATCTTTAAAATGGTACCTATAGACCGGACACATATAAAAAAAGTGTCTAGTTTATAGG